>OY843750.1:40000-1800686 GCA_963693115.1 Spirochaetia bacterium | reverse complement strand
GTTGAGTCATGGGGGCCTTTGGTACGGGGAAAGTTTAGCACGCTGGATGCACTTGCGCCTATTGCAACGCGCCATGGCAAGACGAGAGCACAGGTTATTTTGCGTTGGATAATCCAAAGGGGCATACGAGCACTACCAAAATCTGTGCATAAAGAGCGGATAGAAGAAAATATTGATATATTTGACTTTACTCTTACCGAGCAAGATATGCTTACTATCTCAGCCTTGAATAGCGACACGAGAACGGGTCCCAATCCTGATGAACTTTTGTTCTAGCAGTATAAACAGTATATGAAAGTATTTATTGAACGAGAGAATGAGAAGGTTCATTTTCTTGGATATACAGAAGAAAGAAAACACAGCGTCGCTATCGATGGAAAAGAAGCTATAGGAGGGCAAGACAAGGGCATGCGCCCAGCCCACCTTTTGCTTATGTCTATAGGAAGTTGTGCAGTCATGGACTTTGCTGCTATGCTATATAAGCAGAATATCGATATAGAGGACTTAGTAGTTGAGGTTTCGGGGGAGCGAGAAACACAAGGGAGTGTGTCGCCTTTTGTACACATGACCGTAAGGTTTGTAGTCATAGGAGCTAGGTCAGAACTAAAGACTACCCTCCAGACTTTTGCAAAATTGGCAGTCGAACAACTTTGTTCGATGAAGGCATCACTCCACCCTGATATACGCATAGAGCATGTTCTCGTTATGCAGTGATGGTACTGAATGGTTTTGTGTAATGAAGGAGTGGACTAAATCTGAAGTAAGGCAAAGGGTGCGGACTAAATCCAAAGTAAGGCAATCGCTGAGGCATACTAGTCAATAGTATGCAGGATCCTCATAACAGAAACTATACAACAGTCAAAAGAAAATATTCACTCCGTGTAAATTAACCTAGTATACTTAATAGTAGATGCCATAAAACGTGTACGTACGAGTATGCAGTAGAGTATTACAGTGTAGCGCCTAATGCATGGGTGCTGAGTAGTACGGAGAGTACATTCTGGCACATGCGCATGTGTTGATGTATTTTGACGTATAAAAAACTAGAGTGTGTTTTGTGCTGTGCTGTAGATCTTGGAATACATATAAAAGCGGTTGTGGTGGAATGGTAGACACGCTAGCTTGAGGGGCTAGTCCTGGTAACAGGGTGAGGGTTCAAGTCCCTCCAACCGCATTTGTACTTGTCTTTTATATATTGATATATATTGTGTTTTCTTCTTGAGAGGAGAGTTATTGATCTCCGTGGATGCTTGTAAAAAAACGAAGCAAATCCATTACTCAAGTGCCATTATTCAAGAGTTAGAATAGCAGGTCAAGTATTAGAATGCTAGGTATAGCTAGGTATAGTTGGTCATATTAAACCGACAATATAAGGGTTTTAGCCTATCATAAAAAACAATACAAATAAGCCTCTTGCCCCCTAAAAGAAAAAGCAGAAAAAGCCTAGAGAATTACCTGTGTTTTCGTTTGTGTTTTGGTACCTGCGCTTCTGCACCTGTTTTTTATATTTGGTTTTTATATCTAAAAGAGCCAATAAAAAAGGGCGCTGTCCTATGTATGGACTAGTATGGTTCAATATGGCTTAATATGAACGGGCATTTTTGCTCGTGGCTTCCATGGTCTTTGCTGCTTCTTCTACCTCTTTTTTTGCTGAGGTCTGAGCTACCCCGACTCGCCACCATGACTCGTAAGCGCCGGTCATGGATTTTTGTGCTGTCTCTACTTCTATCAAATAGCTTGTTTGTGATTGTTTTGCCTTATCGAGTGCCTTAGAAAAATTCTCTGAGGACTGGACATATTCGGATGCAATTCCATATCCCTGTGCTATTGTGCTAATACTAACGTGTGGATGAGACCCTTTGAGCAGTGACGTGTGCGAGTCGCGGGTACGCCAAATATTACCATAGCTAGTAATACCCTGACTAGTTTGGAGATTATCGATGCACTGGCAGCCCTTATTATTAAACACAATAAAGATCACCTTTAGCCCCTCTCGATGTATGGTAAGCAATTCGCTATGTAGCATAACAAAGCTAGCGTCTCCTACAAGGCAGTACACCTCATTATGTACCTGCTCAGCGATTCCTTGCATAGCGAGTTTTGCGCCCAGAGCTGCACCGACTTCGTAGCCCATGCAACTAAATGCATATTCCATGTGGTAGGTATTGGGAGAACGAGATTGCCAAAGGCGTTGTAAATCACCCGGAAGACTACCTGCAGCACATAGTACGACATCGCCCGAGGCACTATGTTGATTTAGCATACCTATGGCGCGCGTTTGACTCATGGATAAAACCCCATTTTCTTCTATGTCAGCCTGTTCGTAGAGATCTTGCGTGATATGGTTCCATTCTCGCTTAAGAGACTGTGGTTCATCGCTCCATGCATGAGTGAGTTGTACTGACGACTCCTCCATACATGTATCGATCTGATGAATGATAGTTTTTGCGTCGCCGTGCAAGGAGAGCGCTTCAAGTTTATGTGAGTCAAAACTATTAATATTAATGCCGATAAAATGAGGTTTGTTCTGAAATATCCATTTTGAAGCAGTAGTAAAATCGTTGAGTCTTGTCCCTATGTGTAAGACGAGGTCGGCTTTTTTTGCACAAATATTTGCAGCCTTTGTGCCGCAAACGCCGATTCCTCCGAGGAGCATCTCATCCTGCCACAGTAGCGCGCTTTTACCAGCTTGCGTATCTACAACGGGTATTGAATGGCGTTGTGCAAACGTACTCAGCGTATCTTCTGCTAAAGAGTACTTTACTCCGCCGCCACATACGATAAGGGGGTGGGTACTCTGTTTTAAGAGCTGCACTGCTTCTTGTATGCTATGAGAATCTGCCGAAAGACGAGCTATACGATGGATGCGTTTTTCAAAAAATGAGAGGGGATAATTATAGGCTTCTGACTGAATATCCTGCGGAAGCGAAATGCATACAGCGCCTGTCTGCGCTGGATCGGTGAGTACTCGCAGTGCGTTTATAAGCGATGACATGATCTGCTCAGGGCGACTTATTCTATCCCAATATGTGCAGAGAGGTTTGAAGGCGTCATTTACACTTATGCTTGGGTTGTGTGCGTGCTCAATTTGTTGTAGTACGGGGTCGGGCTGACGGCTAACAAAGATATCACCCGGAAGGAGGAGAAGAGGGATGCGATTGCTCGTTGCAGTTGCTGCTGCAGTGAGCATATTAGTTGCCCCCGGGCCGATTGAAGAAGTAACCCCACAAACTTTTAGCCTTCGCCATTGTTTTGCATAGGCTATTGCACTGTGCGCCATTCCTTGTTCGTTGTGTCCCTGGACAAAATTAATGTCGTAGCCTCCTTCGACTATTGCTTCTCCAAGCCCCGTTACGTTTCCGTGCCCAAATATGCCAAATATATAATCAACAAAACGATGTTCTTTAGCATCAATAGCGATGTATTGGTTTTCAAGAAACTTTAAAAGTGCTTGAGCTACAGTAAGTTGGATAGTATTGTTTTTAACGTTCATAAGCTAGTCCTGTACTCTCTCGAGTGTTTGTGGGTGTGGAATATGCTAGGATTCTCGTGAATGGTGTGTAGGAGTCCGTGCACAGCACAAGAATCAGCTATAGAAGAAAATAATACACACTCATTCTCATGATAGCAAATTTTGTAATAAAACACTTTAACTATTACATGGGTTGATAAGATGCGCTTGCGCACATACAGGCGCACATACAGGCGCACATACAGGCACACATACAGGCGCACATACAGTGCAAATACTAGACAATGGCATTCAGTATAGCCAGCAGGCGACGTGATGATGCTTATCGAGAGCTTTTAGGGGTGGATTTTGTGTTTTGCACCTTTCCATTCTAAGGGGACATCGATCGTAAAAGGGGCATCCACTCGTGACGCTCGTTTCGTATGCTTCTCCCTTTACGTTTGCATGAGCAAGAGAACGTGTCGAATCGGGATGGGGAACGAGTATTGCGTCCCAGAGCATACGGGTATAGGGATGTAATGGATTTTTATTGAGAATATTAGCTGGTGCGCTTTCTACAATGGAACCGAGATACATGACAGCGATTCTGTCGCTGATATAATTGACCACGGTAAGGTCATGAGCGATAAAAATATAGGTCAGTCCAAATTCTTTTTGGAGGCTGTTCATCAAGTTGATTATCTGCGCTTGCACAGAGACGTCCAAAGCACTAATAGGCTCGTCGGCTATCACTAATTTTGGATAGGTGACAATGGAACGGGCAATACCAATACGTTGACGTTGCCCGCCAGAGAATTCGTGAGGAAATCGTTTTTTCATGGAAGGTTTGAGCCCGACCTGTTCTAACAGTCTGTCAACGCGTGCTTCTATCTCTGCATTACTAAGCGAAAGTATCTTGTAATGTCTTAGGATACGGAGGGGCTCAGAGATAAGAGATCCGACCGTCATCCTCGGGTTGAGTGATGCATAGGGGTCCTGAAATATCATCTGCACATCTCGTCGCATGTGTAGTAGTTCTTGTCCGCGTGCGTGTGCGATATCTTTATGTTCAAATTCTATGTTACCTGCGCTTGGATTGTTGAGTCGGACGATGGTACGGGCAGTAGTCGATTTTCCACAGCCCGATTCACCCACGAGACCAAAGGTTTCTCCTTTTTTTACACTAAAGGATATGCCGTCGACGGCTTTAATTACGTTTCTTTTTTTGTTAAATATGCTTCTTGAGGATACAGGAAAATGTACTTTTAGATTTTTAACATTGAGGAGCACGTCTGTGGTATCGTTATTCTTTTTGTTCATGGTCACTCGCTTGTTGCGGTAAAGGGGGGCTTGTATTGAAGGTATCGGGTTGGTGAGTGGCATGTAGCCAGCATTCTGCCATATGCGTACTATGGAGATGCACGCGAGGGGGGCGTTTTTTGGTGCATAGTTCATGTGCGTGTGGACAACGAGGATAAAATAAGCACGCATCGGGCATATTTACTAATGTGGGCGGGTGCCCTTCGATAACACGAAGTGGTTCTTGTGTATCGTCAAAAAGTTGCTGTACCGAATCTATCAATCCTTGAGTATAGGGATGGGCAGGGTGTTTAAACAATCGTGTGACGGGTGCTTCTTCGACTATTCGTCCTGCATACATAACATGTACTCGATCGCACATGTTGGCGACTACGCCCAAATCATGGGTAATAAATATTACTGCCGTGCCCAGCATTGTGGCAAGTTCTTTTATGGTTTCTAGAATTTGTATTTGTACACTGACATCAAGAGCGGTAGTTGGTTCATCAGCAATAAGTATATCGGGCTCACAGGCAAGTGCCATAGCTATCATTGCACGCTGTCGCATTCCCCCAGAAAATTCGTGCGGATAGTTGCGAATCCTTTGTTCAGCATCAGAGATGCCTACCATTTTGAGTATGTCTATTGCTTTCTCAAAGGCCTGTTTTTTTTTCATGCCTCTGTGAATCATAAGAGGTTCCATTATCTGGCTCGAAATACGCATAAAAGGGTTAAGCGACGTCATAGGGTCCTGAAAAATCATTGAAATATTATTGCCACGAATCTTTTGTAATGTTCGCGTATTGCACTTTATGAGATCGACACCCTTATAATTGACAGATCCAGAGACTATTTGACCAGGTTTTGGAATGAGTTTTAACAGTGACATTACGGTGACAGATTTCCCACAGCCCGATTCTCCAACGAGCCCAAGTACTTCACCTTTGCGTAAGACAAAGGATATGTCATCCACTGCCTTGACGATTCCATCGGGAGTAAAAAAATGAGTACTCAAGTTTTTTACATCGAGTAAAAGTTCCTTGCCTTGTGTATGGGGTGCATGTACTTCGTTCATTACTTTTTTATCTTTATCTTTATTCATTTGGGGGGCTTACCTTCTTACTTTAGTTTTTGGATCAAAGGCGTCCCGCAGACCATCACCAAGAAAATTCATTGCAAAGAGAAAAAACGTCATTGCTATAGAGGGAACAAACAACTGCCATGGAGCAGTTTCTAGCAAGGGTACCGATTCACCTATGAGCGAGCCCCAAGATGCGAGAGGCGCTGATACTCCCAATCCCAAGAATGAAAGAAAGGCCTCTGTGATGATAAACACTGGTATTCTTAGGGTGGTAAATACTATGATGACACCAAGCGTATTGGGAATCATGTGTATAGCAATAATTCGTACCGTATTTGCCCCCATAGTACGCGCTGCCTCGACAAATTCGGCATTCTTGAGGCTAATGATTTGCCCCCGTACTACGCGCGACACCGTGAGCCAACTGATAAAAGCGAGCGCAAAATACAAATTAATGACATTCCTTCCGAGTAGAGTCATTAAGATAATAACGAGTAACATGTATGGAAGCCCATACATAATATCTACAAAACGCATGAGGATATAGTCTATTTTTCCACCATAAAATCCTGCTATTGATCCAACGAGTATGCCAATGATTACTGCGGTCAATGCTCCAATGAGCCCAATAGCAATAGATATACGTCCCCCAAATATGGTACGTGCCAGTATGTCACGCCCAAGCTGATCGGTGCCAAGGAGGTAATGTCGTGTATGCGGGTTTACCGTTTCGTCTTCTATGCTTATGCGGTCGTGTTCTATTCTATAAAGAATTTCTTTGAGTTCTGCGTGTTCTTGGGGGCTGAGTTCACGGTTTTGACGTTGAGCATATGCTTCGGTTAGGTTTTTTTCTCGTTCGTACCATAACTGTCCTGCTGTCTTGTTCCATGTAGGGGGGAGATTGCGGTGTTCAAGCACTTGGAATCGGTACGAATATATTGGGAGTACGGGGCCAAGGAGGGTAATTGTAAAATAGAATATGATAGTGACCAATGCGAGAACAGCCATTTTGTTTTTTAGGAGGCGACGTATTGCATCCTTTGTAAGACTAATGCTTTTTTCAGAGGCAAAGTCTTGGAGTGATAAAAGGTTTTTAGTAGCGAATTTTTTGTCGGGAGAAGGATTATCACGCCCAAAAGAATGCCCAAAAGAATCCCCAGAAAAACGAGAGCGAGAATGAGCATGTGGGGGAGGATTAGTACTAGAGGGAGTGCGAATGTGGTCGTCTTTGGTTGATTGCTTGTTCATGTTTTCTTTTTGAGTGTGCGAGGGTCTATCACGACGTAAAGTATGTCAACTAGAAAGTTCATCAATACTAGAATAATGGAATAGGTAATAACCATGCCCATGATAAAGGTATAATCACGGTTAAACGACGATTGTATAAAAAACACTCCTAAACCGGGTACACGAAAAATTGACTCTACTACTACGCTAAAGGTAATGACCCCAGCAAAAATAGGTCCGAGATAACTCACTACCGGAGTAATCGCTCCACGTAAGACATGTACGAGTATTATTCTAAGCTGGGACAGACCCTTAGCATAGGCAGTACGTACGTAGTCGCTGTGAATGACTTCTAATACGCTTGCACGAGTAAGACGTGCAATATTTGCGATATAAGGAAATGACAGGGTAATGACAGGCAGTATGACAGCAGCATTGCCTGTTCTTCCTCCAATCCATCCTGACGTTGGTAACCACCCGAGCTTGATAGCAAATACATACATGAGTATCGGGCCTATAACGAATAGCGGAATGGAAATACCAATAACAGATCCCGACATGATGAGATAGTCAAGCCATGTATTTTGCCTCAGTGCGCTGATGACGCCCCCCGATAAACCAAGCAATAAAGCAAGTGTGAGGGCGAGTGTCGCAAGGAGCAAGGACGTGGGGAGGCTGTTGATAATAAAATACGAGACTTCGCGATCCACGTATTGCATAGAAATGCCAAGGTCTCCGCGAATTATACCACCAAGGTATCGCAAATACTGTATACCTATTGGTTTATCTAAGCCATATTTTTCTTCTAAGTTTTGTCGAACTGATGGTGGTAAGTCTTTTTCTCGGGTAAAAGGACTACCGGGGGCAAGGCGTATAATAAAGAAACTCACCGTAATAATAATCAATAACGTAGGAATTATTCCCAGAAAACGACGTATAATGAATGCTTTCATATAAAAACTCGTAGCCTATCAGTGAGCCCGCAGATAATCGTAAACCTATTATGTATAATCATCCTGTATCTCTAGTTATCCCTAGTTATCTCTAGTTATCTCTAGGTTATTCTTATCTATAGTCAACACGAGTTAGGTCGATATACTACGGACCTAACTGACTATATCCTTTGGTATGCTCCTCGAAAAATCCGAGAAACTAGCCCCCAAAAAAACCCAAAGAGAAAAATGAGAAGCGCCAACCAAAGAGAGCGCTAACCATAGAAAGCACAACAAAAAGCACAACAAAAAGCACAACAGAGATCAGAAAAAACAAGAGAATGTCCAAAAAAAATTCTCCGACGTTTTCTCTTGATCTCCAAAAATTCCGTCATACAATCCTAAGGATTTTTATAGCATGCACAATCCTGTTTTGTACAGATTGTGCATGCCACTTTCTACTTTCTGCGTAATCCCACGTAAGGATGGGTTTGCATGAGGTTTGTATGCCAACCTTCCCACTTTGTTGTATCAATGAGGTCCTGACTCACGTAATGATAAATTGGTGTAAGGGCAGAGTCAGTATTAATAAGTAATTCTTCTGCCTTTCGTAACAAAGCAAAGCGCTCTTCGCCCGAAGAGGTCGCGGCCTGTTTAATCAGCGCATCATATTCTGAGCTATTATAATCACCATGATTGAGTGCATTTCCTGCTACAAACATATCGAGAAAGGTATTGGGATCGGGATAGTCGCCTATCCAGCCACCACGTGCTATGTCAAATTCGTGTTCTTCGCGAGAGGTAAGATAGGTTTTCCACTCTTGATTTTCGAGCGTGACAGTAATGCCCAGTACTTCTTGCCAGCGTTGTTGTATATACTCTGCTATTTTTTTATGAGCTTCGCTAGTATTGTAGAGTATGGTGAAGTTAGGAAATCCTTCTCCTCCAGAAAACCCTGCCTCTGCGAGCAAGTCTCTTGCGATCTGTTCGTTTTCTTTTACATAGTCAATCTGAGTGTATCCGGGCATTGGTGGTACCATGCTATAAGCACTGACCTGACCTTCGCCTGTTATCTCTTGTGTGATTCCGTCGCGGTTTATGGTCAACGCAAGCGCCTTGCGTACTCGTGGATCGTTCAGCGGTGGGCGATTGTGGTTAAATTCATAATAATACGTTCCGAGGATTGGCGCTACTTTTACGTCCTCTCGCCCTCTGATAGAGTCAAATTTTCCTGTAGGAAACGAATTTGCTGACCAATCGACTTCTTGGTTTTCGTACATATTGAATGCGGTATTATTGTCTTCTACAGGAATAAATTCTATAGTGTCAATAAAGACATTTTGAGCATCCCAGTAGGTTTCATTTTTTCTTGCCTTGAGTATTTCTTGTGGACTCCACTCGTCTAATACAAAAGGACCGTTTCCAACAAAGTTTTCAGGTAATATCCAGTCGTTTCCGTGTTCTTCTATAACGTGTAATGGAACGACTGCAAATGAATAGTGCGAAAGTGCGCTGATTGCATACGGAAGAGGTCCTACCGTTTCAAATTGAAATGTATCAGCGTCAAGTGCTCGTATTGCAACGTTTTCTTTGTCTGCTGCTGATCCTGTTTCGGTATATTGTGCTGCACCCTTGATAAATAGACCAGGAAACCACGCATAAGATGCTGCAGTGTCGGGATTAAGTACTCTAAACCAAGAGTCTCGAACAGTTTCTGCAGTGATGTCTACACCGTCGCTCCATTTTGCCTCTTTTCGTATTTTCATGGTATATACTGTTTGGTCATCAGAGATTGTCCAACTTTCAGCTAAGCCAGGTACTCCCAGACCGGTCTCTGCATCTGGTCGTAGTAGTGCCTCAAACAATGCCAAAAAGATTCGGTGTTCAACGGTACCGCTTATTACGTGTGGATCGATTGACTCTGGTTCGGCACCGTTAGCCACAATAAAATTTACTCCTTCTTCGCTTTCCATATCGCCCGAAGCAACAAATAGCATGAGCGCTAACAGAAAGACGCAGGATGTGATGGTGGTTAATATTGTTCTCATAAAACACCTCCTAAATATTTTTATTGGATTTTTGAGAATATGTCATACAGTATACCATAAATGTACTTGTTTGTATACTGCTATTCCTAATATGTTACTAATATGACATTTTGGTTCCAAAACCTGCCGAAATACCAAAGAATTCCAATGTCTCATATCCCAAAATTGAAGTAAATATGTACAATAGCTAGTGTATTTATGTATGAAAATAATTAATTCAAACCAGGGGATACAAAAAGTATATGCGGTATACTAATATCATGACACAAGAACAAAAAAATAAAGATCTTTCTCAAGATCAACTTTCTCAAGATTCATTTTCTCAAAATGAATCTCTTCAAGAACTTTCTTCTCAAAAGCACTCTACTCAACAACAGCTTTTTCATGGCTATTTCGTAAAAATTGATCGCACGGCTCTCGATCTGATTCAAAGAATAATACGAGTCGAAGAAGAACTCAAGTATCTTAGAGAAGACATGCATACTCGTTTTGAAGAAAGTAACAGACGCTTTGATGAAACGAATAAGCGACTGGAGGATATGAGAAAAGACTCAAACCAGCGTTTTGCAGATATGCGAGAAGATTCAAACCAGCGTTTTGCAGACATGCGAGAGGATTCAAACCAGCGTTTTGCAGACATGCGAGAAGACTCAAACCAGCGTTTTGCAGATGTCAATAAGCGATTTGATGATGTCAACAGGCACTTTGAAAATGTCAATGAGCGCTTTGAAGATGTCAATAAGCGATTTGAAGATGTTAATGAGCGCTTTGAAGATGTCAATAAGCGATTTGAAGATGTTAATGAGCGTTTTGAAGATGTCAATAGGCGCTTTGAAGATGTCAATGAGCGCTTTGAAGATGTCAATAGGCGCTTTGAAGATGTCAACAAGCGCTTTGATGATGTCAACAAACGTTTTAACACTGTTCTTACCTTTATCACCGTAAGTACCGTATTATTATCCACGCTCGTGACTGTATTTGGGCTCATACAGTAGCACATTATATACTACTTTCTCCAGTGTATTTACGTTGTCTGTGTAGGCGCAATTCTACACTTTAACACAAAAAATAAATACAGCATCAAAACCGTATAAGAGTCATGCGACACGTTTAGCTACTGCCGCCCGATAGCGTATCCATATGCATTTTTTTCTATAATGATAAATATGAAGGTAGGAATCGCCCCCATTAACTGGACCAATGATGATCTTCCTGACTTAGGAAAAGAGATATCATTTGAGCAATGTATACGAGAGATGAGCCAGTCGGGTTACGCTGGATGTGAGGTTGGCACAAAATTTCCTACCGATGTGGAGGTGCTGAAGAAAGCGCTTGTTCCACTTAATCTCTGTGTGTGCAATAAGTGGATGAGTTATGATTTGTTTTACTTGGATGGTACACCAAAAAAATACGAGTCAGTAGAACAGTGTTTTAGAAGTCAGTGTGAATTTTTGCAGTCCTGTGGTGCTCAAGTTATGGGAGGAGCTGAGGTGAGTACGAGTATCCATAGTAATATAGACATTCCCTTATTTGAATCTCCCGTCATCCTTACTGGTGATCAATGGAACACGCTTTGCAGAACCCTCAATGTTCTAGGAAAAATAGCACACGAAGAATACGGAATCAAACTCGCATATCATCACCATCTCGGTACCTGTGTACAAAACCTCAAAGAGCTAGTACGCTTGCTTGAAAATACAGACGAGCAATACGTCTATGTTAATTACGATTGTGGTCATTTTTTTGCGGCAGACCAAGATCCCATAGAAGCATTACAACAGGTAGTTACCCGTGTGGCGCATGTACATCTCAAGGATGTTCGGGCAGAGGTATTATCACGCGTCAAAAGCGAACGGCTGAGTTTTTTGGAGGGGATAAAAGCAGGCTTGTTTACAGTTCCAGGTGATGGTGCAATGCGCACAATGTTTACGACTATTGCTACGATACTAAAAAATCAGTTGTACGATGGTTGGCTCGTGGTAGAAGCCGAACAAGATCCTGCAAAAGCTAATCCTAAAGACTATGCTGTACAGGCGAGAGCCTTTGTACGCGATAATTTTGGATATTAGGGCTTTATCGTCTTAGCATTTCTGCACGTATTATTTTTACGAGATCATCGTAGCCATGAGCAAACTGCAGGAGTGTGTTACGTGCAGCGCCATAGTATTCAAAATCTTCGGCTTGCATTCCGTCTGCATTGTAGACCTTTGCAAATTCGTCCAGTGTTTGTAATTGAGAAAGTATATGATCGGGTAGGGGATCATCTATGCGTGATGTCACAGAGATAGAACTATCATTAAGCCGTTTTTGCCACTTGTGTGTAATTGTGAGTATCATGTTTGCGCCAATAAATTGACTCCAGTGGTAGTGGTTTCTATAAGCGGCAGCGAGCAAGGTAGTGCGATAGTGGTGTTGATTGTAAAGGGTGTAGGCATGTTTCATTACTGCAACACCTGCTAACTCAAGGCATTCTGGATCGAGAATAATATTGTGAGCGTCAACGTGTTGTTTGAGCCAATCGTCAATTCTACCAACCATGATTGTGCATACTGGGTTGATATGTTCGTTTGATTTTCCCTCTTCTTTTCGTCTGAGTAGTCCACGTTCGACTGCCTCAGCGACCGCAAGTGCCTGCGAAACACTAAAACTCACTGTTGCATTTATGCTCACGCCACGATACGTGACCTCTTCGATAGCAACAATGCCCGCCTTTGTTGCGGGTAATTTTACCTGTATGTTTTGGGCAAGGGTAAAAAAGTGCATCGCTTGTTCTATCAATAGAGTTGCGTTTTTATAGTACTTAGTGTTTGTCTGTATCGAAAGCCTCCCTTTGCCCGTACGAGGATCAAAGAGAGGGCGAAGCAATTCTGCTCCTTTTTGAGCAGCGTATTCAATCATATACCATGTGTGATCATCCTCAGTATCGTGGGGATGGGATGTAATGCGCGTTGTTAATACATCCTTGTAGGTTTCAAATTCGTTTTCCAATACGGTCTTTACGATAACAGGGTTTGTTGTCGCTCCGACTCCACCACGTTCTATTGCATACGCTAGCTCTATGAGCGAACACGAGTCGTTCCAATAGAGTGTCTGTGGAAAGTTCTTACTTGTTTCTTGTAATTTTGCCATATATACTCCTTACCATATGGTACTATTTTGGGTTGTGATGAATTGTTTCAATGAAATTGGACGTGAATTGTGCCGATGAAATTGGGCGTCAATTATGCCGATGAAATTGTGCCAATAAAACTGGGCGTCAATTAGCTCATCCAGTCTTTTCTGTCGTCTGGGTTCCATTTTGTTGTTACCTTTATTGTGTCAGTAAGAAAGTCGAGAAGAGAAGCTCCGGTGATGCCACCTTGACCAAATCGGGATGCTTTAATACCTCCAAAACTGAATGGTTCTCGTGGAACAGGGATTCCTATATTGACGCCTACCATACCTGCACGCAACTTAGTAGCGGCGGTAAAGGCGTGGGCACCATTTTGGGTAAATATGCCCGTTCCGTTTCCATAGGGAGAAGCGTTTTGGAACGCAATAGCCTCATCAAGCGTATCAGCATGGAGAATTTCAAGCGTTGGTCCAAATATTTCATCTTTTGGCATGACATCGTGTTGGCTACCCCATTCGATGAGCGAAGGTCCGATATAGTTTCCTTCTGTATTTGGCACTGGTTTTTTTCTTCCATCGAGGATGAGGCGTGCTCCCGCATCTTCGGCACGCTTAAGGTAGTCTTGTACTTTTTGTACTGCGAGAGGGCTTATGAGTGGCGGAATATGCGTTTTGTACTCCATGCTTCTTGTTTTTTGGAGTATGGCATCAAGCAGTTCCTTGCAACGAGGGTGGTCTGGCTGTACCAATACAAGTACCGAAGCAGCCATGCATCGTTGTCCGCTCATACCTGTAAACGCACTCACTATATCATCTGCTGACTTAGGATGCGCGTCAGGGTGTACAATGAGATAGTTTTTTGCACCACCACAGGCAACCACGCGCTTAAGACTCTGACTTGCACGCTGATAGACAGTGCGCGCGACAGGAGTAGATCCAACAAAGGTAACTGCCATGCAGTCGGGATGGTCACACAAAACTTCTACCAGTTCTTTTTCGCCTATAACAATGGTCAAAAGGTGAGGCGGGAGTCCCGCTTTTTTCCACAATCCTGCACAGTATATGGCAGAGAGTGGCGTTTGCTCTGAAGGCTTGAGCACTAATGCGTTTCCGGCACCAAGTGCCAAGGGCATTGTCCAGTGAGGTACCATGACAGGAAAATTGAAGGGGGTGATAGAAGCCACAATTCCTAGAGGTCTTCGGACATCCTTGCATTCAATGCCACCACTTACTTCTTGCACTGAACCAGAGATTAACTGCGGAAGTGAGGCGGCATATTCACAGATTTCTATCGCTTTATCCACGCCAGCTTGCGCTTCTGTGATAAGTTTACCATTCTCCATATGACAGATATATGCGAGGGTGTCTCTATGTGTGCGTAGCAGTTCAAGGTATGCGTATAAGACTTGGCAACGTTTTTTTGTAGTGAGTGATGCCCATTGTGCTTGGGATTTTTTTATCTGGGGAAGAATGGTAGGGAGGTCGTTAGGATGGGTGTCGTGCAAACGCGCTATTGCTTTGTTTGTATAAGGCGATGTGACTATTCGCTCCTTGCCTGTCCATTCAAAGCGAGAATAATAATGTTCTTTTACTAAGTCTTGAAAAAAAGATTCGTCAATGTTTGAAAAATTATTGTTCATTATACCTTATATTATAGCTCAGCTACACTCCAATTTTTCTATACAGGCGTACAGTGAGACGACAAATGCACAGTAGCAAGCATGCAAGAATGATATACTCAATAGTATATGGCAAAACAGTGTACTATTGCAATCCTTGGAGCAGGAAGAATTGGGCAAGTACATCTCCAGTCCCTGCAAGTTGTTTCGGGCGCGCAGGCTCGCGTCATAGTAGATCCCTATCTTACTCCCGCTATGACCAAGCAGATCCGTAGCATAGACGCAGAGGTAGAGATTAGTGCTAATGTGGCTTCTGTGTTTTCGCGATCAGACATAGATGCGATTATCATATGCACGCCAACCACAACACACGCAGAACTATCGTTTAGTGCGTTTAAGAAGGGTCTACATGTGTTTTGTGAAAAACCGCTTGAGCGCAATATAAAAAAGATGCAAAAGATGATTGCGATGTACGAGGAGTCAAAGCTGTGTTATCAAGTCGGTTTTAATAGACGCTTTGATGCTAACGCACAGGAGATGAAACGCCTTATTAATACTGGCAAGGTAGGCACACCGCGTATGTTGCGCATTACTTCTCGTGATCCCGCTCTGCCAAGCCTTGACTATATAAAACAGTCAGGCGGTCTGTTCTTTGATATGATGATACACGACTTTGATATGGCACGTTTTTTATTAGGCCAAGAGGTAAGAGAGGTCTATGCAAGTGGTGGTGTATTGGTAGATGATGCGGTAGCAAGTGTGGGGGATATAGATTCTGCCGTGGTGGTACTTACGTTTACGAGCGGTGTACTTGCTTATATCGAGAATTGTCGTGAAACAAGCTATGGCTACGATCAGCGCATGGAACTCTTAGGTAGCAAGGGTATGTGTTCTACAGAAAACATGACTCCTCATAGGGCTTTGCTCTCTGATACAAAAGGAATCCAGTCTCCTAAGCCTCACTATTTTTTTCTTGAACGATATGCAGAATCGTATAAAAACGAGCTAGAAGGTTTTGTTAAGGCGATACAGCAAAAAAACCCTACGACAGAATGTAGTATATACGATGGAAAAAAAGCAGTCGAACTTGCATTTGCTGCACAAAAATCCTTTGAGAGCAATAAGCCAGTAATACTGTAGTAATACTGTAGTAATATTGCAGTCACTGTGTATGGGTACCAGTACTGCTTAGATAGTAAAGAATAGGTTAAAATGCCAAACAAAAAGTTTCTACATCAGGCAAAAAACGCCAAAAAAGATGAGTTTTATACCCAGCTCTCCGATATAGAAAACGAACTCAGGCATTATAAAGACCACTTTAAAAACAAAACCGTGTACTGCAACTGCGACGATCCACGTATTAGCAATTTTTTTCATTATTTTTCTTATAATTTTGAAAACTTAGGGCTAAAAAAACTCATAACTGCCTGCTATAAAAATCAAGATATAGACCTGTTCAGCAGACACGATAACGAAAAGGCGGTGTATCTTGAGTACTATGGTGACAAAAATGACAATCGTGTTCCCGATCCCGAGGAGATAGGCGTGCACCACCTCACAGGCGATGGTGATTTTAGGAGTGAGGAATGCATCAAGTTATTAAAGCAAGCCGATATTGTGGTAACCAATCCGCCCTTTTCTTTGTTTAGGGAATATGTAGCACAGTTAGTAGAGTACGGCAAGCAATTTGTGATTATTGGTAATATTAATGCAATTACATACAAAGAGATTTTTAAATTGATAAAGGAAAATAAAGCATGGTTAGGTATTAATCTTGGTAGAGGTGTTTCTGGCTTTATTGTACCAGACCATTATGAGCTTTATGGCACAGAAGCGAAGATTGATGATAATGGGAATAGAATCATTTCCTCTAATAATTGCTTGTGGTTAACTAACTTAGATCATAAAAAACGCCACGAAGATATAGTTCTGTACAAAAGCTACAAGCCCGAGGAGTACCCTACGTACGATAACTACGATGCCATAGAAGTGAGCAAAACCAAAGAAATACCGATGAATTACAAGGGAGCGATGGGCGTGCCCATTACCTTTTTGGACAAATACAACCCCGAACAGTTTGAGATTATTGGTATTGATAGACCGTTAGTAGAAAAAATTACTGGTAAAGTAAGTCGCTTTAGAATTAACGGAAAAGAGATTTATGCACGGATTCTCATCAAAAACAAACGACTATGAATTCCGAAATTGTCTTATATGACTCACCCAGTGGTGAGCTGCAAATCCAAGTAAAACTACAAGACGAGACAGTGTGGCTTACGCAAGAACAAATGTGCCAGTTGTTTGGCAAAGCAAAATCAACAATTAGCGAACATATTAAAAATACTTTTGTAGAAGGTGAGTTAGAAGAGAAATCAGTTGTTCGGAAATTCCGAACAACTGCCACAGATGGTAAGCCATACGACACTAACTATTACAATTTAGATGTCATTATCTCGGTAGGCTATCGAGTCAAATCACCACAGGGCACCAAATTTCGTCAGTGGGCAACTCAGCGTATTAAGGAGTATATCGTCAAAGGGTTTTCACTGGATGATAATCGCTTAAAACAAGAGAGTGGCAGAAGTCGCTATTTTGATGAACTCTTACAGCGCATTCGTGATATCAGGGCTAGCGAGCGCAATTTTTATCAGAAAGTAACCGATATTTATGCCACTAGTATTGATTACCAAATAGATGAAAAAATCACACAACAATTTTTTGCCACCGTGCAAAACAAGATGCACTATGCCGTACACGGCAATACCGCAGCTGAACTCATCAGTCAAAGGGTAGATAGTCAGAAACCTACGATGGGATTGAGTAACTGGAAAGGAGATTATCTGACCAAGCAAGATGTAGGCGTGGCAAAAAACTACCTTAACGAAGAAGAAATAAAACAGCTTAACCTCATAGTTACCCTATACCTTGATTTTGCTGAATTGCAAGCGACTAATGGGCGACCGATGAAGATGCAAGATTGGATTAGCAAACTGGATGATTTTTTGAAAATCAGTGAAAAACAAATTCTACAAAATTCTGGTATGGTTAGTCATACAGAAGCGATGCAAAAAGCACAAACTGAATTTGAAAAATACAAAAAAGTAGAAAGTAACAAACTTGTTTCTGATTTTGATAGACATACAAAAGGATTAACTAAGCTAGAAAAAAAATGAAAACATTATTCCTGTGAATACCTAAAAATACTTAAAACATGCTATGTGCTATAATATGTCATAATTAAAGCATGCCAAACAAAAATCTACATCAAGCAAAAAACGCCAAAAAAGATGAGTTTTATACCCAGCTTGTTGATATAGAAAATGAATTAAAGCATTATCAAAAGCATTTCAAAGGCAAGGTGGTTTATTGTAATTGTGATGATCCCCGAGTGAGTAATTTTTTTCATTATTTTTCTTATAATTTTGAAAACCTAGGACTAAAAAAACTCATAACCACCTGCTATAAAAATCAAGACATAGACTTGTTTAGCAAACACGATACCGAAAAAGCGGTGTATCTGGAATACTATGGCGACAAAAACGACAATCGTGTTCCCGATCCCGAAGAGATAGGCGTGCACCACCTCAAAGGCGATGGTGATTTTAGGAGTGAGGAATGCATTGAGTTACTAAAGCAAACCGATATTGTGGTAACCAATCCTCCTTTTTCTTTATTTCAGGAGTATGTAGTACAGTTAGTAGAGTACGGCAAGCAATTTGTGATTATTGGTAATAAAAATGCGATTACCTACAAAGAAATATTTAAACTTATTAAAAACAATAATCTGTGGGTTGGAAATACACCAATGAGTCAAGATCTGCTTTTTGATATTCCCAAAAGTGAAGCTGATTTTTTACTATCAAATAAAAAAGTAGGGAGTAGTTACAGAATTATTGATGGGGTGGTTAAGGGACGTTCTCAATCTATATGGTTCACAAACTTAGATCATAAAAAACGCCACGAAGATATAGTTCTGTACAAAAGCTACAAGCCTGAGGAGTATCCCACATACGATAACTACGATGCCATAGAAGTGAGCAAGACCAAAGAAATACCGATGGACTACAAAGGGGCAATGGGCGTGCCCATTACCTTTTTGGACAAATACAACCCCGAACAGTTTGAGATTTTAGCAAAAATGTCAACTACTAAAATAGATCAATTCAATTATGGCTATCCATATATAGATGGTAAGAAAACCTATGCACGCATTCTCATCAAAAACAAACAACTATGAACATAAAAAAAATTACCATTGAGAACTTTAAATCTATCCAACATCTTGAACTTGAAGTAAAGAAATACGGCAAAAGTTATACTACCATGCTCCTTGGCATCAACGAGTCGGGTAAAAGTAATATTTTACAAGCATTGTCATATCTCAATACTCCAAAAGGCACATTTAAATTTTCTGAGTTGAGAAATCAAAAAGAAAAACAGGCTGAATCTATTGACATTTATTTTGATTTAGAACTCGAAAATGAAGACGATTATCTAAGCCTATTACAAGAAGATATATCAGAAAACAAAGACTTACTAACGTTTAAGATTGGCAACCTTGTTAAAATAATTTATTTAAAAAGAGGTAGTGATAGTTTTGCATATGAATACACCTACAATATTGAAAACCTACCAAAAAATTTATTTATAAAACAGATTAACGCGACTCAAAATATTTTATCTCAAGCAAATGATGAAACAGGTTCTTTTGAAGAATTAACTGAAGAAAACATTATTAAATATTTTGGTGACAAACTAGATGCATTTTTTCAAAACAACTTACCCAAGGTATCTTTTTGGCAAGCATCAGAAAAATATTTAATCTCTGCTCCCATCAATTTAGAGCAATTTAAGGATGATCCCAACAGTAATATTCCCTTAAAAAATATCTTTTCTTTGCCAGAGCTGGATAAAGATGAAAAAATAAAGGAAAAAATAGAAGAAATAAAAAATAATGATTCTTTGAGGAGTAACTTAGTAAGTATCTTACAGGGCGCTGTTAATAGGTACATCCAAAACAAGTGGAAGCAGCATAACGCTGAATTTGTAGTAGAAATTAGTGATGAGTTAAATTTTAAAATTTTCATAAAAGATAAAGGCAAAGACAATATAGACGATAGACATACCATGAATGTGAGAAGCGCAGGATTTAAGCATTTTATTTCTTTATTGTTATCATTATCAATAGAGAGCAAAAACACAACAAAAAGCACAGCAAGAAGGCTGATACTGATAGATGAGCCCGAAGCACATCTACATCCATCGGCAATCAGAGCTTTAGGAGAAGAATTATTAAACATTGGCAACAATAATTATTTGTTTGTTGCTACCCATTCTCCTTTTTTAATAGATAGAAAAAATAAAAAAAGAAATATAATCATTAGAAAAAACAATCGTGCAGCAACTGAAACATTAGAGATTAGAGAAGAGCAAGATATTGAAAACGATGAAGTCCTGAAAGAAGCCTTTGGTATAGATGTATTTAGAGATTTACTAAGCCCATATAGAATGCTCGTAGAAGGCAGTACCGACAAGGTTTTATTAGAAAACGCATTTAACTTATTGAACTCCAGCGACAAAAGCAACGAGAACATTAAAAGCAACGAGAACATTAAAAGCAACGAGAACATTAAAAGCAACGAGAACATTAGCATTACCAATGGGTGTGGGAATAATATTGTATCAATAGCATCACTCTTTAACCATAGAGATGTGTCGGTATTTATTTTAGTAGATGACGATAATGCTGGTAGACGTGATAAAGAAGATATTATAAAAATTGGTGGAGTTTTTTCAAAGGATAATGTTTTTACCATTAGAGGTTTAGTAGGAAATTTTAAAGAAGGCGGAACTATTGAAGATGTATTAGGTAAAGAATTTGTAGAGGCGCAATTTAAAAAGTTTTATAAAAACAGATTCAACAAAGAACCCTCATTTTCCTTGATTAAAGAAAGACCATTTATTGGGCAAATAAATACGTTTCTAAATAAAGAAAATAACAACGCAAAAGAAGAAAACATTGCTTTTTTAAGTGAATTTAAAAAAGTAATTTCAGATAATTTTAGCCCAACAAAGGAAGGGCTTGAAAATGATCACCCCCTACTAGAGACACTTGCCAAACATATTAAAGAGAAGTTAATAACAAAGGATGTAGGTCCAAATACGCATACTAGTCAAAAACAAGTGCTTACAAAAATACAAAAATGAACCCTAATACGCTCAACAATATAGAATCGCTCATTATTACCCTGCGTAATCAAAAGGTGATTTTAGATAGCGATGTTGCAACTATCTATGGCGTAGAGACAAGAGATATTAATCAAGCGGTAAAAAATAATCTGGCTAAGTTTCTCCAAGGTTATGTTTTTGTAGTAACCAAAAATGAATTAGAAGATTTGCGGTGGAATGTTTCCACCGCAAAGTTAACCAAAACGAGAGTCTTACCCAAAGCCCTTACCGAAAAAGGCTTATATATGCTGGCAACTATTCTAAAATCTCAACAGGCAACTAAGGCGACTCTACAAATTATTGAAACATTTGCTAAAGTGAGAGAGTTTAGCAGAGTAGCAAAATCATTAGCAAGCGAACAGGACAAAAAACAGAACAGCGCAAAACAAAAGTCACTCACACGAAAAAGTGGTGAGCTGATAGGCGATATTCTCAATCAAGAATTTGCCCAAGATACCAGTAGCGAGACTACAATAGAACTAAACCTAGCCATGATAAAGATTAAACATACCATCAAAAAAGACCCAAAAAAGACAGACAAAAAAAAGATAAGCAGGACAACAAAACATGAACATTCAACTCAAAGAAATTACGATTAAAGAACTCACCGAGGGCTATCAAGATAATGCTGAAAGCGGTGTTATAGGCTATGACGGCAAATTAGATATTCGCCCGCCCTATCAGCGAGAATTTATCTACAAAGATGCACAACGCGACGCGGTGATAGATACCATTACAAAAAACTTTCCTCTCAATGTCATGTATTGGGCAGTGCGAACAGACGGTAATTTTGAAATTATCGATGGTCAACAAAGAACCATCTCTGTATGTCAGTATGTTACGGGAGAATTTTCGTTTAAGGGGAGGTACTTTCACAATTTGCAAGACGATGAACAGCAACGCATCTTGAATTATACATTGATGATATATCAATGTAGTGGAACGGATAGCGAGAAATTGGAATGGTTTAAGACCATCAACATTGCAGGCGAAAAATTGACTAATCAAGAATTACGCAATGCGGTGTATCACGGTTCGTGGGTAACTGATGCAAAAAAATACTTTAGCAAAAATGGCTGTCCAGCACATGGACTAGCAAGCGATTATTTAAAGGGTGTTGCAATAAGACAGGAATACCTTGAAACCGCTATTAAGTGGATTGCCGAAGACAAGTCTATTGAGATATATATGGCGAAACATCAGCACGATGCAAATGCCCTTGCTCTGTGGCAATATTTTCAGAGTGTTATTACGTGGGTACAAGGCACGTTTACAACAAAACGATCTACGTTTATGAAAGGAGTAGACTGGGGAACATTGTACAACACGTATAAAGACACCGTTTACGTCACAACAAAGATTGAAGCAGAGACTGCCATGTTGCTACAGGATGATGACGTTACTAACAAGAGCGGTATCTATCCCTATATGCTCACTCGAAACGAAAAATATCTCTCCATTCGAACTTTCAGTGACGCACAGAAGCAGAAAACCTACGAAAAACAAAAAGGTATCTGCCCTATCTGCAAAGAGCATTTTGCGCTATCAGAAATGGAAGCCGATCACATCACCCCTTGGCACGAAGGAGGCAAGACCATTGATGAAAATTGCCAAATGCTCTGCAAAGAATGCAACCGCCGAAAATCGGGAAAGTGAAAAATAGAAAAAAGCAGATTTGATTGCATTAAAAAAAATCAAACCCTAACAAGGCACTCAAAGGGCTAGAATATCAAGGTCTACAAGATGGTGATTGCACCCCCTTAGCATAACAAAACGACAAGGCATCTTTGCCCTATGTTAATAGCCAATACTAATAGCCTATACTAATAATTAGTCACCAAAAGCAAAAAACAAAAGCCAAAAACAAAGGCCAAAAGCCAAGATCCAGAAACAAAGACCAAAAAGGCCAAAAAAGAAGGAGCGCCATAATGCAAGAAATAATTTGCCCAGAGTGTAAAAAAGCATTCAAAATTGATGAAGCTGGATATGCGGATATCGTAAAGCAGGTTCGTGATAGCGAATTTGATCAGCAGTTGCAGGAGAGATTGAAGATCGCAGAAAAAGAAAAAAATGATGCCGTCGAGATCGCTAAACAGAAAACCAAGAATGAGGTACAAAAAGATGTCGCCACCAAAGATGCAGAAATACAAGATCTAAAAGCCAAGGTAGATGCCGGAGAAACTGCCAAGCAGTTAGCTATTACTAAAGCTGTTAAAGACATAGAGAAAGAACGCGATACACTTGCCAGTAAATTAATGCAAACTGAGTTAAATAGTAAAGCTGCTACAGAAAAGGCTGAGATCAACCATGCAAACCAACTTCAAAAAGCATCAGCTCAAAAAGACACAGAAATACAAGATCTAAAAGCCAAACTCAATGCAAAAGAGAATGAAAAAAAGATTTCAGAACAATCGCTAAAGGATAAATATACAACTCGAATCGATGACCTTAAGGATGAAATTGAACGTCTCAAAGACATGAAAGCCCGCCTATCTACTAAGATGCTTGGTGAAACTCTCGAGCAACACTGCGAAACCGAGTTTAACCGAATTAGAGCAACGGCTTTTCCAAAAGCCTACTTTGAGAAAGACAATGATGTCAAGACAGGAAGCAAAGGTGATTATATATTTCGGGATGTAGATGATAATGAAATCGAAACAGTCTCAATTATGTTTGAGATGAAAAACGAGAGCGATAAAACTGCCACGAGAAAAAAGAATGAAGATTTTTTCAAGGAGCTAGATAAGGATAGAAATGAGAAGAACTGCGAGTATGCAGTTCTGGTATCTCTCCTTGAGCCAGAGAGCGAACTTTACAACTCGGGCATTGTGGATGTATCGTACCGCTATACAAAAATGTATGTTATAAGGCCGCAATTCTTCATTCCAATAATTACATTGTTACGTAACGCTGCCCAACACTCACTCCAGTACAAGCAAGAGCTGGCTATGGTGAAAGCCCAAAATATTGATATCACCAATTTTGAGGATGATCTTGATGCATTTAAAAAAGGATTTGCACGCAACTACAAGCTAGCATCTGAAAAATTTAAAACTGCAATCTCAGAAATTGATAAAACAATCGACCATCTTCAAAAAACCAAGGATGCCCTCCTTGGCTCAGAAAAAAACCTGAGTCTTGCTAATAATAAAGCAGATGACTTAACGGTAAAAAAACTAACAAAAAAAAATCCAACAATGGCAGTAAAGTTTGAGGAGCTAAAAAGTGCAAAGGCAGACAGAAAAGAATAATTTCATGTTTACTCACTGAAACAAAAACTGTTATCAGCATAATACGTACCGAGCACTGCCTGAACAAGAGATGGCCTATGGCGAATGATAAAACATTCCATCGGTTAGCTGGTTATATCGATTGGAGTGCATAGACAATCGCCACTAGCTGTCAAGTGCTCTGCAAAGAAGATAATCGCCGAAAGTCGAGAACATAGAATATAATGAATATTATGAATTATGTTTTTATTAAAACATCAAAACTAAACAAAGCACGTGAGCAAGTTGCCAAAGGTAGCAGTTGAGTTTGGTCGTTAGACATTAGCTTCAAACTATTACACGAGTATGATGCAAATAATAGAAAAAGAATTAAGTCAATCTGATACAAGCGGAGTTTTTTATAGCAATAAGAAAACATCAATTATCTGTGGAGACGTAAGGAACAAAAGACTCTTTGAAGATCAGTTTATAGACTTAATAGTTACCTCTCCACCCTACAATGTAGGAATTGATTATTCATCAAATAATGATGCATTATCTTATGATGACTATTTGTTCTTTTCTGAAACATGGCTAAGAAATTGTTTTATGTGGAGCAAGCCACAAGCAAGAATGTTATTAAATATTCCTCTAGATAAAAATAAAGGGGGACATAAGAGTGTTGGTTCAGATATAACAAAAATTGCTCAAGATATTGGATGGAAATACCACGCTACCATAGTTTGGAATGATCTCTCGTAGAACAGCTTGGGGAAGTTGGCTTTCAGCATCTGCGCCATATGTTATAGCCCCCGTTGAACTTATTGTCGTTGTATACAAAGAAAGTTGGAAAAAAACAAAAGGTAGCAAACAATCCGATATTAGTAAAAAAGAATTTATGGATTGGACTAATGGACTATGGACGTTTAATGGTGAAAGCAAAAAGAAAATAGGACATCCTGCACCAAAGGAAAACCGCAGTATTAAATTATTTAGTTATGTAAATGATGTTATATTTGATCCTTTTGTTGGCAGTGGTACGACTTTAGTAGTAGCACAAAGTTGTAACAGGCGTTCTGTAGGAGTGGATATTGATGCTAAATATTGTCAACTTTCTAAAGAAAGACTTTTGAGTGAATCTGGAATGCTTTTTGTATGAGCAAAAAAATTACACAAGCAGAAATCATTATGGAGTTTTTTCGTAATAATCCTAAAAGAGAGATTGAACATCCAGAAATTGTAGACTGGGCGACAAGAGAATATCAAAAAAAAACAGGTGAAGTCTTTCGTGACTGACAGACAAATACGAAAATTTCATCAAGAAGGACGGCTAATAAAAATTGCTAAAGGAGTTTATAAATACGATCCTGATCTTGTAACAAACAATGAATTAGAAGATTTTTCAGAACAGCAAAAAAAGATTATTTTAGAAAGAGACAATCACAGATGTGTTATTTGTGGTAAAGGACTAAAGGACGGCATCGAGTTACAAGTAGACCATATTAAACCTAAAGATAAGGGTGGCAAAGCGACAATTAAAAACGGACAAACGCTTTGTGCAATGCATAATTTTAGAAAAAAGAATTACCAACAAACCGAAACAGGCAAAAAAATGTTTATTTGTATGAAGCTTCAAGAGCTATTGATGATACTAAAACAATGAATTTTTGTGCTCAGATTTTAGAAGTGTTTGAAAAAAATGATGTTAATGGGCACATTGAATGGGAAAAATAAAATGTATTATAAAGCACTCCAGCGGACGGCTACGCCACCCCTGCCACCCTTAGGTTTAATCATTGCGCATCCCAAGAGTAAGGAAAAACCATGTCAAAACTACATGTAGATCAAAAAACAATTATTCAGTTGCTTTCTGATAAAAAAGCTGATTTTCTTATTCCTGATTATCAGCGTCCGTATGCTTGGGACGAAGAGCAATGCCAAACGCTATGGGATGACATTTTTTTGTTTGCATTCCCTAATAATAATTGTGATGATTTTGATAAAAACGAAGAGTACTTTCTTGGGTCTATTGTTACCTATAAAAACGGTGATGGTAAATCAGAGGTTATTGATGGTCAACAGCGACTAACAACACTTATGTTGATTTTACGAGTCTTTTATGATAAGTTTGCGAATCCGCAAGATGATAAATCCCAAGGTATTTATAAACAAATTGAAAGATGTATTTGGAAAACAGACGAATTTGATAATGCTGATAAAAGCACTCTAAAAATAGCCTCTGAAGTAGCAACTGACAATGATAAAAAAGAATTTCTTGACCTACTTCGTACTGGAGAAGTCAAACAAGGACACAAAAGCCAGTATGTGTTGAATTACCAATTTCTTCAGAAAAAAATTGATGACTTTTTGAGGGACTATGCAACTTACTTTGCCTATTTGCCTGCTCGTATTTTAGGCAACTGCATTCTTCTTCCTATTGAAGCTGAATCACAAGACACAGCACTTCGTATTTTTTCAACACTCAATGATCGTGGCTTGCCTTTATCAGATGCAGACATATTCAAAGCCCAATTCTACAAATACCATGGTTCTTCGGACAATAAAGATAAATTTATTACTGACTGGAAAAAATTAGAAGAAGTCACAAATGTAGGTATTAAGCCAAATAAAAACGGCACGCCTATGGATGAATTGTTTGCTCGGTATATGTATTACTTGCGTGCAAAAGAAGGCAATAAAAACACAACTACAGAGGGGCTTAGAAAATTCTATGAACGCGATAACTACTACTATCTAAAACAAGCTGATACCATTGATGAGTTAAAGTATCTTGCTTTGTTTTGGGAAAGTGTCGCCAAACAAGATAAGAGCCGATTTTCAGATTGGGCACTCAAGAAACTCTTTGTGCTGAACTATGCCCCGAATGGAATGTGGCAAAACATAACATCGGTGTATTTTTTGCAAAACAAAAACAAAAATAGTGAAAATGTATGGGTATTAGATAATGAAAAATTCTGTCAGTTTTTAGATAAAATAACGGCATTTATTTTTGCTTATGCTGTTATTAACCCCGGAGTTAATGCCCTACGAACACCGGTATACGATGAAATGGTTAACATCGTAAAGAGCGGTCAAGTAGCGTTTTCTAATTACAAATTTAATGAGGGTCAGGCACGAGCCTCTTTTGATAACTATATTTTCACTAATATACGAAGCGCGACACGCTCAATAATCACTTGGTATGCCTTTACTTTTCCAAATCAATGTCTATTTAAATTAAATGAAGCTATTCATTTAGAGCATATTTACTCCAAAAAGCGTCAAGAAATGGAGGATAATTTGAAGACAGAAAACAGTATAGATTCATTAGGAAATAAAATTTTGCTTGAAAGTAGTATAAACGCTAGAGCATCAGATTACAAATTTGAAGATAAGAAGAAAATTTATGGGGGTGAACAGCGTCGTGGAAAAAACAAAGCACGAAGCAAAGTCGCAGAAATAGCCGAACTCATTGGTTATGATGAATTTGGAGAAGCCCAAATAATCAATCGCAATAAAAAAATCTTAGATAGTTTCTTTGATTTTTTACGTTCAGAAAGCCTAATAGCATAATAAAACGCGTGAACAGATTCTCCCTTAGATGGCAGAAACAGATTCTTTTGTCGTTCTCCCTGCCAAGACTCTTATCGTACTCCACTAGAATCCTTTACTGTTGCACTTAGTCATTGAACGTTGGCAGGGTTTAATTCACACCTTGACTTTGACTTATCAGTGTAGTATAAACAACCTAGCAACTTATAATTTAAAGGAGGTCCATAATGTCTATCAAAAAAGAAAAAAAATTGGTTTGCCCAAAGAATGGCATGGTCAACAAATATAACTAAATCACAAGTGGAGTTTTTAACTCCGCGTGTATTTTACATTTTAAGGGAAAAAGGAGAAAATGAAATATCCAAAAATAAGAGTCTGTCATCAAATATATAAGCTTGGGAGTGAAGAGGCCATATATATAGGCAGAGGTATGGAAAAAGTTATTATAGAAAGTCCAGATAGTAGTTTTGAAGAATTTTTAATACAGGTAAATGGTAAGAACAGCATAGATTTTTTGGAAAAGAAATATGCCAAAGCAAAAGAATGGATAGATAAATTAGAAAAAGCAGGAGTTATAGAATGGAATAATTTAGATGAGGAAATAATCAATGAAACCCATGAAATGAATAGATATTCAAGACAAATATTTCACTTTTGCTTATATAATAATTCTGTCAAAAAATCCATAGAAAGCCAAAAGAAATTACAGTCGACCAAAATAGCCGTCTTAGGTGTAGGTGCTGGAGGTACAACATTATTAAGACACTTAAATGCTATAGGATTTGGGAATATACATATTGTAGATTTTGATGATGTAGTAGAATCGAATTTATCGACACACTCCAATATAGACGAATGGTGTATAGGAACCCCCAAAATAGAAGTAATGGAAAAAATACTAAAAAGGCAAAATAGGTCATTGAATTTATCTATTAAAAAAGATAAATTTAATTCTCATAAAGATATTGTTGATCACATAAAAGATTGTGATTTTGTATTTCAAGCATTTGATAAACCTATGGGAAAATCTTTAGAAATGCTTAATCTCGCTTGTATAGAGTTGGAAAAACCTTATGCTTCTATTGGTCAAACGGATAAGAGTGGTAGAGTTGGTTATATATCTATTCCAGGTGTTACGCCATGCGCCCAATGTTTAGGTATAACTGAAATTCATACCATTAAAGAACACCTAGCAGCACCATTGACTGGTCCAATAGTTTCTGTTTTATCAGGAATATTGGTACATGAAGTAGCAAAATTTATTACAGGATATAGTGATACTGTTTTGTTGAAAAATTCTTTAGTAATTGACACTGAAACATGGAATATACACCATGTTTCACATGAGTTAGATACGCAATGTAAGGTTTGTAGACATTTACAAATATGAAGCATCAACGTTTTCATGATATTAATATTTCTTGGTTTAATACCGCATTCTCTTCTGGGTTTAGGGTAATAGAAATACCTTTTATTTTATATTATTTATCTTTTAGTAGTGATGCTGATAAAGACACTTCAACATTTGGAATTATTTTATCTGTTATTGTGGCATCTACGGGTATTTGTTTAGCTCTTGCTACTCCTACTTCTTTAGGAGAAAATCCTATAAAGTTGATACACACATCGTTTTATACTGTATGTATTTCTACATTCTCTGCTATACTTTTGTCTTTCATTCTATTTTATAGGTATAACATTGTATTACATATACCTGCGTATATATTCATTTTTGTATTCTTACTATTAGCAATATTTCTAGTAGCTGTAAGAAGAATATATCAAGGGGGACTTATTTACCAGGAAAGATCTTGGGGGATTTTGTTTTCTTCATTCGTGAGGGTAGTGGTAACTATATTACTTTGTGTATTATTGCCTAAACGCATATCTAGTGTGTTCATTGCTATGTCTATACTATTACTAGGGGCACTTATTGACACCGTATCGAATATTGTGATTTTTATTTTTAATAAACAAAATAAACCAACTATTTCTTCAGAATATTCAAATACTGTGAAATATTTACATATAGCAATGCCTACTATTGTATATTCTATTCAGAACTATATAGTTATATATATTATAAGCATCCTTTTTGAAGGAAAAAGTATAAGTGACTGGGTTGTATTATATTCATTTATAAGTATCTTTTTAGGGATATTTATGGATATAGAGAATATTACTGCAAATTATAAAATACCAATAAAAAAATTCTATCAGGTATTATCTATTCCTTTTTTGATAGGACTAACAATATACTATGGTTTTTATATAACTCAATGGGGAAAGAATTTATACTTTAATATATTTCAAGGTATAAATAATCTTAATGTTTTTATGGATACAAGAATAGTTATATTATTTATTATTTCTATATTTTTATTAAAACAGTTTTTTAAGGGAGTGCTATTTTATTCTAGTAAAACGACATCTTTTTCTTTATCATCAATTTTTAATTTATTAGGGTTAGTATTGTCGGGCATTGTATTATTTTTTATCCCCAATAAATCTCTTTTATTTACAGCTTCTTCTATTTACTTGTTTGGACTATTATTTGAAACTATGTTGTTGTTGTTTTCACTAAAAAATAATAACACTCATATTTGATGTAGGCGCACAAACAAAATAAGCATAAAGAAAATATAATAGATCTGTGTTGCAGGATTCTGCATCCTGCAACTGCGCAACGGGAGTCAACGGTGCACTTATTTGCGAAGTACGGCAGTGCGCCGTCTGCACTAATAGTGTAGTCTATGGTGCTTCTTGTTTACATAACGCTACTCATCATATTTCTCAGCGTCTCTCTCACGATAATGAATGTGGTCATTGGGAAGTAGATCTCATGGGTACTCGTTCAAAAGCACAGGGTATGGTTATGATAGATCGCTACTCACGCTATACGTTCTTACATAAACTACCCTCTAAACACGCTAAACATCTGTACTATGGCATACGCTTTATCCTCCGCACATTCCCTTATTCTTTGTCTCAATCGTTTACTTTTGATAGAGGTTCGGAGAACGCATTGTACCAATTATTAGATACAGAACGAAGGAGTCATTCATACTTTTGTAATCCTCACAGTCCTTGGGAGAAGGGCTTAGTAGAGAACACCATTGGCTTACTACGACACTATCTTCCCAAAGGGACATCTTTTACATCGCGCTGCTCCAGAGAGGCTCAATCAAATACAATTAGAGTTAAATAATCGTCCGCGAAAGTGCCTTGACTATTGTTCTCATTTACAGGCGTTCTCCCTTACAGGTTTTGTCGCACTTCAGGGTTTAATTCACATTTTCCTCATCACACCCTCTTTACAAAAATTACAATTTCTGTTAAAATAGTGACTATATATAATTCTTAGGAGGAATATATGAAAAGACTACTCATAGTTGCCCTTGGGCTCTCTGTGATTTTTTCGATGCTTGTTCTAGCAAGTGGTGGTTCAGACTCCGGTCAGCTAACCTTTGGAGTAACAATTGAAACATTTGATGATGTGTTTATGCAAGGTGTACTTGACGCAGTACGCGAGAAAGGTGATGAACTTGGTGTAAACATTGTAACGACTGACGGAAAAAGCGATCCCGCTGAACAGCTAAAGCAAATAGACAATTTTGTGACAACGGGTGTTAACGCTATTATCGTACACGTTATAAACGTTGATATTGCGTCTACAATCAACGAAAAGGCCATTTCTGCAGGTATACCCTTGGTATACATGAATCGTTCACCCGGCGAAGGCAATTTGCCCGCAGGCGAGATGATAGCAGTAGTTGCTTCGCCAGAAGAAGAGGCAGGAGCAGGTCAAGCAGCCTATGTTGCAGGACTTATGAGTTCAGGAAACGGAGTGATATTGCTCGGTGGTTTAGGAAGTTCTCCACAAATCGGTCGAACAAAAGGCGTAGAGGACTATATTGCTGCAAACGCTTCTGGAATCAAGATTACCCGCAAGCAAACAGCGAGTTGGAAAAGACCTGATGCAGTTGCAGTCGTAGAAAACTGGCTCAATGCGGGTGATAAAATAGACGTCATCTTTGCAAATAACGATGAAATGGCTATTGGAGCATCCATTGCGGTAAAAGAGAAAGGGCTTAAAGATCAAATCATCATCGTTGGTGTTGATGCCTCGCCCGATGGAATTGCGGCACTTGAAGCAGGTGATATAGATATGACTATGTTTCAAAATGGTGCAGCGCAAGGCGCTGGTTCGGTAGAAGTTGCTGAATTAATGGCAACAGGAAAGAGTTTTGAGCAAAACGTGGTTATTCCCTTTGAACCCGTTACTGCTGAAAACGCATCAGATTATAAATAAATAATCACTGCAAAAAAGGACAATGCTAAGCCATTGTCCTTTTTTGTGTAAGGTATGGATAGTTAATGAGTATGGTGTTTTAGAATGCTCAAAAATCTCCTCAACAAATACAGCATCTACTTTATACTGTTGGCATTTGTCGTTGTGCTTGCTGTTGCCTCAGGAGGAACATTTTTACAACTCAGTAACCTTGAAAGCGTTATTAGGCAATCAAGCATTATAGGAATTATTGCCTTTGGTGTAACGCTCGTAATTATTACAGCAGGTATTGATTTGTCATCTGGTGCCGTGCTTGCACTCATATCGGTTATAGTAGCAAGTCTCGCACAACAAGATACTGGTACGGGTATATTTATTAAATTTCCGGGATTGCCCGATCTCCCCATTATCGTGCCTGTACTCGTGGGACTCTTAGTTGGCTCGTGTATTGGATTTATAAACGGCGGTCTTATTACGTGGACAAAAATTCCCCCGTTTATACCCACGCTCGGTATGTTTACTGCTGCACGTGGCGCTGCCTTTCTCTATGCTAACGGAAGACCGCTTAGCAGTCTCTCAGAGAAATTTAATCAAATAGGGCAGGGATCTGTATGGATTATCTCTAATCCAGTACTTTTGTTCTTTATCTGTGGTGTTATCACCTATGTAATACTGCGGCGTACCAAATTAGGACGATATATATACGCTGTCGGGGCAAATAAAAATGCTGCGTATGTATCCGGTATACGTACAAACCGCGTGCTTATCTTTGTATACATGTTTGCTGGTTTGATGACGGGAGTGTCAGCAATTATTCTTACTTCTCGCATTGGATCGGGACAGGCAGGCTTAGGCACTAGTTATGAGTTGTATGCAATAGCATCGGCAGTAATTGGTGGTACGAGTTTTACGGGAGGACGCGGTACTGTCGGAGGTACTGTTGTGGGCGCCTTGCTTATTGGAGTTATTCGTAATGGTATGGACATACTTAACGTGTCGGTGTATTGGCAACAGATTATACTCGGGTTTATCATTGTTATAGCAATAGTAATAGACCAACGTAAACAACAAGTGTTGGTAAAGGCCAAACATGAGTAAAGAGAGAACTAATACAAAACTAGTAAAAGATCAAGACAAGACCCAAGAAAGAACCCAAAAGAAAGATCAAGAGAAAACCAGCACAGCAACAGAATATGTATTAGAAGCAGAAAAGATTTCAAAAGCATATCCTGGTGTTCAAGCACTCAAGGATGTTCAATTACGGGTAAAACGTGGTACGGTTCACGCGCTTATGGGAGAAAATGGTGCGGGTAAATCAACACTGATGAAAATTCTCATTGGACTGGAACATAAAGACGAAGGTAGCATCCTATTTAAAGCGCAAGACTACACCATTGGTTCAACGCGAGAAGCACTTGATAGGGGTCTTGCTATGATTCATCAAGAACTTAATCCCGTGTTACACATGAGTGTTGCAGAAAATATTTTTCTAGGCAAGGAAATAAAAAATTCGCTTGGCTTGGTCAATTATAAAGCCATGCTTAAAGAGTCAAAGGACTTGCTAGACAGTCTCGACATTCGTCTAAACCCTGATTCCAAGATGATAGATCTTAGCATAGCTCAAATGCAAATGGTAGAGATAGCCAAAGCAATATCGTATAATGCTGATCTCATTATTATGGATGAACCCACGAGTGCAATTACCGAAAAAGAGGTTGCACATCTCTTTGGCATAATAAAAAAACTCAAAGATAAGGAAATATCTATTATATTTATCACTCATAAAATGGATGAGGTATTTAAGATTACCGATGAGGTTACAGTCTTTAGAGATGGCCATTATATCGATAGCCAGCTTACCAGCCAGCTTAATAGGGAAAAACTTATTCAGATGATGGTTGGGAGAGATATTTCGGTTCTGTTTCCTAAAAAAGAAGTAAAAATACAAGACGTGGTGCTCAAAGTAGAACATTTGAGTCGCGAAGGAGTATTTGAGGACGTAAGTTTTGAGGTGCGTAAGGGCGAGATAGTAGGGTTTGCAGGGCTTATAGGGTCGGGAAGAACAGAGGTGCTTGAATGTCTTTTTGGGGTAACAAAACGTAGCTCTGGTAAGGTATACCTTCATGATAAGTTGACAACTATCGCTACTCCTACCGATGCTATTAAAAATGGACTTGCATTTTTAACCGAAGACAGAAAACTTTCTGGCTTATATCTTGTACTGTCTGTGCTAGACAATATTGTAATGGCAAACATACAAAAATACAGAAAGTATGGCTTACTCAAGGATGCCCTTATGCTTGCTGATGGCGATGCACAAAAAAATCTACTCAGTATTAAGACGCCAAGCCTTGGACAAATAGTAAACAATCTCAGTGGTGGTAACCAACAAAAAGTCTTGGTAGGACGCTGGCTCTTAACGAGCCCTGAGATTCTGATACTCGACGAACCAACGCGAGGAATTGACGTGGGTGCAAAGGCAGAAATACACAAACTGATGGGTACCTTAGTCGAGCAAGGAAAAAGTATTATCATGATTTCTTCGGAATTGCCAGAGGTGTTGGGTATGTCCGATAGAATTGTAGTAATGCACGAAGGAAAGAAGTCGGGCGAACTATCACGCTCTGAGGCTAGCCAAGAAAAAATTCTTCACCTTGCAACTGGCGCAAGCCTTGACACGTTTTTAGAGGAGGATTACAAATAGATATGGAACACAGGCGCAGTAAAATCTCAAAATTTATTGATCAATACGGGATATTTTTTATCTTGCTTGCGATATTTTTTGCATTCACGTTTTTTACCGGCGGAGTCAATATTAAGGCTCGAAACATCGTTAATATCTTGGTGCAGACTACTCCTGTTGCAATTATTGCGTTAGGAGTTACCTTTGTGATTATCTCCGGAGGTATAGATCTTTCGTTAGGATCGGTGATTGCTGCGGCATCTATTGTGTCGGCATCCTTAGCTCAAACTGAGGATGCAAGTATCAAAGTGTTTCCGTCGCTCCCTGCCATGCCTTTTATTATTCCTGCGCTTGCTGGAATCGGAATTGGCGTGATTGCTGGTGCTATAAATGGATTTTTTGTTACAAAAACCAAAATTTTTCCTTTTATTGCAACCTTGGGCATGCTAACGTCCGCGCGGGGCTTTGCGCTCATGTTTACTAAGGGAGAAACAGTGTCGAGTCTCCATCCTGCGTATAAGTTTATAGGTCAAGGAAGCATATTGAGTATTCCTACTCCCATATGGATCTTAGTAGCAGTTACGATTCTTTCGTACATCATGCTTTCACATATGAAATTTGGAAGACACGTGTATGCGATAGGGGGTAATATTAGGGCTGCACAGGTATCGGGAATTAATACCAATAGAAACCTATTTGCTGTCTATGTCTACGCTGGATTTTTGGCAGGAATCTCGGGTATCGTGATCACAGGCATAACAAACAGTGGTCAGCCAACCGCAGGGGTATTATACGAGCTTGATGCAATTGCATCGACGGTGATAGGGGGTACTAGTCTCAACGCGGGTATTGGCACGATTCCGGGAGCACTCATAGGATCGCTCATTATTGGGGTAATACGTAATGGGCTTGATTTGACCTACGTAAGTGCGTATTGGCAACAGATTATCCGTGGGGTGATTATAGTCGTTGCGGTAATTATCGATGTGCAGAAAAATCAACTTCGTCGAAAATCACGCTAAAATACAAAAGCCCACCTAAATACAAAAATCCATACTACTATACAATAAAGCGAAAGTATAAAGCCGATGCCATACTAAGCTACACACACTAGAGAAGACTAGCAGTGAATTGCGAAACTTTTTTATCAAAGAACGCTAGGGCGTTATGTATGGTCTTATAGTCTGTAAAATCTACACCCGTTTTTTTGAGCGAGTCGAGCGGGTAATTTTTTCCTCCATTTTTTAGATAACCGAGATAGGAGTCGCGCAGGGATACATCGTGTGGGAGGCTATTGTCTTTGTCCTGTGGTAAAGAAGAGGATGAGCGTGCTTCTAGTATGCGTGTTGATATGTCAATGGCTGAAGCGATTCCAGTAGCGTATTGATAGACATAAAAACTTCTATAAAAATGTGGTATACGCAGGCCGAGAATGCGACTACAATCAGGAAGTGCTACCCTGTCTCCATAGTATTTTTTTTGGAGATCTTGAGAAAGTGAGCAGAAAAAGTCAACGGTGAGGGGAATGGCTTCTTGTGCTGCCTTATGGGACTGATATTCAAACTCCGAAAACATAATTTGCCTAAAGAAAGTGCCACAGAAGTCTTGAATATGTTGCCATTGTAAATAAACATCAAGTTTTTTTGTTTCTGCATCCGAGAGTGACAAGGCTTCGGGGTGTGTGAGCAGGTAGTCGTAGAGGAGCATTTCGTTGACTGTTGAAGCAACTTCTGCTTCAAAGATGGTATATTGAAACGTAGGATAAGGATTATTCTGAGCAGAAAAGTAGGAATGCATGCTATGTCCTAGTTCGTGTGCAAGTGTAAAAAGGTGATCAAATGAGTCATCTCTGTAATTGAGCATGATAAATTGTTTTTCACCATACATTGGCATAGAGAATGCCCCACTCTGCTTTCCTTTGTTTTCATACCTATCCACCCACCGATTATCCAAAAGAGCCTTGCGTGCAATGGTGCAGTACTCTTGCCCTAGGGGAACAAGCGCTGCTACGAGCACCTCTACGGCAGATTCGTAGCTAAGCGAATAACTTTCAGGGGCAAAAAAGAAAGGAGCACGGGTATCATAGACGGAAAAATCATTCAGTTTTGATACGTCTGCGAGGGTAGCGTACCACCTATGCAAAGATGGGAGCGCCGACGAGACCACGTCTAAGAGTTGTGTATAAAACTGAACATCAATATTATAAGAAAACAATGTTCTACCGAGGGTAGAATCGTAATGACGTATGTCTTTTTCTGCTTTGTCCTTTAGTACGTGAGAGCTATAGAGTTTTGCAAGGGTATGTCGATATGTGTCGATAGTAGAAAAAAAAGATTCATAGGCTTTTTGTCTTACATCTCGCTTTGGGTGTTCGAGCAAAACGCCAAGCGATGCCTGTGTGAGAGCGACTTTTCCTTCGGGTGTTTCTATATCTCCAAAGTGTATATCAATATCAAGCAATGCGTCAAAGGTATCATTAAACGAATTATCATACGCTTGTTGTTGGGCAAGAATTTGCTCACCTTCTAAACTCAGGATATGTGGTCTTGACCTAATAATCTCTTTTAGATAGACATGGTAGTCAGCAAAGCGCTGATCCTTACAACAGGTATGCAAGACATCAATAGCTATTTCACTCATTTCTTGCGAAAAAAAAGCGGTTTTACTGGACGCTTCTCCTTTGAGGTACGTCGCGTGCCCCATGAATTCTTGAGCTATTGTGCTCGTTCCATCGCAAGAATAAGACAAATAGGCATATTTAATGAGTTTATCTATTTGACGTGAGAGTGAATAGTAATCATCTAGGGCACTGAGCAAAATATCCATATCTTTTGTATGGTTACTCTTTACTGGTTTAATGTTTTCTTGATAATGCGTAAAATGTGAGATGGCCTCTTTTGTTGATGCCAGTTCTTGCTCAAAGGTAGCCTTATCTTTGAACAAGGACGCAAGGTCCCAGGTATGGTTATGAGTGATTTCTTTTCGTTCTGGAATGCGGATACTATTAGTCATAGTATTACTATATCATTGATTACAAAAGTGAAAAAATTCGATTAGCGCAAAGTGCTCGATGTGAGATTCTATTTTTTACTTGTGGTGAAAGTTCTGCTGCGGTTTGTGAGTATTCTGATACCCAAAATATAGGATCATAACCAAACCCTTTGTTGCCTCTTGGTTTTTCTTCTACAACGCTTCCATGCCAATGATGTTGCATTGCTATTAGTTCTCCCGTTCGCATAAGTACAATAATACAACAGGTATACCATGCGGTTCTATTTTGTACCTCTCTTAGTTTTGTAAGAATTTGACTGCATTGATATTGGGCAAGGCTTGCAAATTGGTCAGAAATAGCTGAATGATTATATTTTTCTTTTCCTAATCGTGAAGAAAATATACCGGGCATGCCATTAAGGACTTCTACGCAAAAGCCCGAGTCTTCGGCGAGAATAGCATCGATTACAAGGTTGCGGTGTGGGTGTTTCCATTTTTTGCTGGTAAAATACTCAAAGCTTTTTCGTGCGTGTTCTAGTTTTATGGTGGCATTCTCTAAAAAAGACTTTCCTGTTTCTTGAGGTTTACTCTGTATTCCAATGTCGTCAAAACTAAATAGGGTGTGTCCTCGCTTGATGATGTCCTTAAATTCTCTGAGTTTATGCAAATTATTTGTTGCAATAAGAAGATTCATTGCTGTTACCCATTTCTAGTATAATGGTATACTATTCTTATGAAACGGTTCAAACTTTATATAGCCCTGTGTATGCAGTGTGTTATAGTAGCGAAAGGAGGATTACAGGTGATGGCAGATACGGAATCTATGGATTACGCATACGTAGCTGGAGGGTGTTTTTGGTGTCTAGAACCACCTTATGAGAGTCAAGAAGGGGTATACGAGGTCGTGTCTGGATTTTCTGGTGGCGAAATACCCGATCCACGTTACGAAGACGTTGCGAGAGGAAATACCCGTTATTTGGAAGTAGTAAGGATTGGTTTTGACGCAAGCAAAATAAGCTACGCTCAAATACTTGACATTTTTTGGAGACAGATAGACCCAACTGACGACAGCGGTCAATTTGTCGACAGAGGTCATCAGTACAGCACTGCAATATTTTATACAAGCGAGGAACAAAAAAAGATTGCCGAAGACTCAAAGCGCAATCTTGAAGAATCGGGATGGTTTTCTCGCCCTATAGTAACAGTAATACGTCCTTTTACCACTTTCTATCCTGCTGACGATTATCATCAAGATTACTATAAAAAAAGTGCTTTTCGATATAAGTACTACAGAAGTCGTTCAGGTCGGGATCAGTTTCGTATAGCGGTATGGGGAGATGAGGCAGATCAAACGGATCCCATTGAGAAAAAGCAGTAGATGAACACAGTATTGCATTCGCCCGAACTCAAATTTAACGAACAAGGTCTTATTCCCGCTATAATAGTTGCTGATGACAGCAAAGAGGTGCTCATGCTCGGGTATATGAACCAAGAATCCTTTGCTCGCACTATGCAAGAGAGGTGCGTATGGTTCTACAGTAGATCACGTCAGGCTCTTTGGAAAAAGGGAAAACAGAGTGGTAACGTGTTTGCACTAAAGTCCATGTTGGTGGATTGCGATCAGGACTGTCTCTTAGTATATGTGGATGTAGCGGGAAAGGGGCTTGCTTGCCATACAGGACGCAAAACTTGTTTTTTTCAACAGATAGCTACGCGTCAATAAGGGTATTATCGATCTATACAACTTGAGTAAAAAAGAGTATAAAACCTAAAATATGAAACACAAGCGATTGCTCCATCGTAGTTCTCTTACCCTCCCATTCATCTTTTTTACCGTGAGTATACTATTTTTAAGTATATGTTTCTTCTTGTTGGAGATAACTACAAAGCAGCCAATGCTGGATTTTTTTGATGCGATATGGTGGACGATAATCACTATGAGCACAACAGGATATGGAGACATTGTGCCAGAATCGGGTACAGGAAGGGTGATTGCAATAATTGCAATTTTTTTGGGAATCAGTGCAAGTTCGATACTCTCTGGCAGTCTTGCGACCTTGCTTTTGCGTAGGCAGTCGACAATGCAGAAAGGGCTTGTAAATCACATAGTAGCGAGAAATCATACTATCATTTGTGGATGGAGAAAAAACATGCACAGTTTTCTCGCAGCGCTAAAGCCTTCTCAGCATATACAAAACGAGAAAATTGTTATAGTGGCAGAGCCTCCGCAAGCCTGGGTAGATGAATTTTTTACTATGAGTTATCCCTTTAAAGTAGAGTTTATTAGAGCAAACTATGTAGAAAAAGAAGGTCTTATGAAAGCGAGGCTTCCCTTGGCCAAGAAGGTAATAGTCCTTGCTGATCAAAGCAAAGATTTAAGTGTATTTGAAATTGACTCGCGTACTGTCATGACGGTGTTTACTATAAAGAATGTAAATAAAGCCATACATGTGTCTGCACAACTCATAGAAAGAAATTTTGAAATGTATCTCAAGAATGCAAACTGTGATGAAATACTATTCTCTCAAAGTATAAACAACCAAATGTTGCAGATGTTTATCAATGAAAACGGTATTGGAAATGTCATATCGGGACTCATGGGACTTTTACGATTTTCACCGTCTTCTTTGACGCTTGAAGCAGTGCCAGAAAAATTTATTGGAAAAGAATACTCACTCCTAAAAGCGCACTATGAACTACAAAAGAACAAAATTATGCTAGGGCTACTAGAGAACACTAGTAATTTTGATGAAATAAAGTATACGTCGATACGTGAAGCACAAAAAACCGCAAATTTTTCAAAAATGGTAAAGCGCATTAGTGAGGTAAAAGATCTCATACCTTATAAACCAGTATTTGTTCCTTCTCCTGACTACAAGGTGAATGGGTATAGCAAGGCGATTATATTGTGCAATGACCACAATACACAACAATGATAAAACGAGCGCTTTCAATAACTCAAAAATCTCAGGCAGAATATATACTGCAGATACTGCGGCACTCCTCTCTCTTTAAAGAACTTCTTCCGCTTGAATGCGCTCAAAGTATAGGTGACATATCACAGATTATCTCCGTTCCCAAAGGAAAAATTCTCACAAAAGAAAAAGAAATTGGACGTGGGTTTTTTGTGCTTATAAGCGGTGCATTGCGCATATACAAAAACACGCTCTCTGGAGACTTGTTTTTGGTCTCATTTATTACAAGTAAAAAAGACGAAAAATTTTATCCACTTATCGGTGAATTGTCCCTCATCGGACATGGAAAGCGAACTGCAACGGTCATTGTTGACACGCATGCACAACTACTATACATCAATAATCAAAAATTTGAATCAATACTCGCCCAATACCCCGAATTTGGTATGGGTATATACAAAAAAATGTGTGGGATATTGCAGGAGCGACTTGACTCTACTTCTCATGATATGATACGACTATTTAATGCATTTGTGCAGGAAATATCTGACTAAGGCAATCAAATACTGTTGCGCAGGTACTGGTAAGGCGGTTTTTGATTATGCCAATACTTGAATGCCAACGCTGGTATATTACAAAGCAGTTTTAAGTAGAGAACGTTCTTGTCAATATACGAGGCTAGGATGAACACGACTACGAAAAGGGTGAAACGCCGAGTGCAAAACAAATAGAGGAGATAACACGCTCTATTGGCTTAGTCGAATCGACGATAATGGCCTTATGGATGCTTGGGCATTGTAGGGTTTCGTACTGGCTCTTTAAAAGACTGAGAGGCATAAAATGTGTCGACACACTGAGGTAGTGTCTTTGTCGTAGTATTCGTGATCGTACATATGGGTAAGGCGCGTGGAGATGCACAAGATGGGTATAGGGGCATATAGATGAGAGGAGGCTCCGATACTGTGCTTTTAGGGCAGAGCAAGCACAGACCCATCCATGGTTGTATTTTTCTTGTTCCGCTAAGTGTTGGGCAAGCGTGCGAAGCCAAGGTATTCTGTCACCGTCTTGTAATGCAATACCACGGCGCATGCGCAGGCGAGCTTGGTAACTATGAAAATCATCGGCTTCTATGTAGGGATAAGACAAGATGGGTGCAAGACTTTTTGCAACTGAGGTTTTTCCTATTCCACTCACACCCATTATGAGTACTTTCATTGTTATCTATCTGCTATATGACTACATACACCTATTGTATATCTACTATCTCTTTGCTATCTCTTTGCTGTCTCTTGAGCGAATGTTATGTGCAGTCTACTGGGGAGAAGCAGGAGTAACTTGGAGAATACGCCCTTCTTTGCTATCGGTAAGGAGATAGAGCGATCCATCAGAAGCCTGACGTACATCTCGCAAACGACCGAATTTTCCAGCAAATAACTGTTCTTCATGCTCTACGATGAGTGCTTTTGAAGGACTTGATGCATTCGGGTTAAATGTAACCTTAAGACGTACAAGCAATCCAAATTTTAAAGAACATAAAAAAACATTATCATTCCATTCATCAAAGTTGTAGATTCCATCGTTTTTTGTATAGACGAGCAAGCCAGATGGTGCAATCGAGGGATCCCAAAAATAGGAGGGCTCTTCGTATCCTTCTGCCTGTGTTCCTATTCCTACCCTAGTGCCATTATAGTTTATCCCATACGATATGATAGGCCATCCATAATTTAAAGGTACGGGAGCACTTGTTGCATGGGCAGGCCATAATACAGCATTGAGTTCGTCACCACCACGCGGACCGTGATCGTTGAGAATCAAAAAACCACTTTGTGCATCATAGGTCAGACCTTGTGGGTTTCTATGCCCGAGTGATAAAATTTCTGGTTCTTCAAAGAGGTACGATATCGTGCCCTCCGATTCGGCTACTTTATAAGGAAGGGTAATTGTTTTTCCTAAAAAATTATCTTCTTGTGCATTTTCTGGTTTTCCTCGTTCTCCTACAGTCACCGCTAATATTCCTTCATTTTTATCGCCTTCTTCTGTATGGATAATACTCAATCTGCTTCCAAAATGGTTGCTGGATGGAAACTCAGGGCTTGCAGTAAAAATGCGAGCAAAGCGGTCAATGTCCATGCGTAGCGTTGAACGGGCAGAATTGATTTGACTCATTGGTAGTTCAAAACTCGCAACGGTGGTACTATTTCGTCGCGCGGTGCTCCCGACCTCAGAAAAACTTACAAAAATAGTGGTATTACTGACGCCAAAATGAGGAGAGGCCGCAAGGTCAAGCCATCCGCCTTGGTTTCGTTGGTATACTTCTATTTCTTCAGAAAAGCTAAGGCGTATAAAGCGATCGTCTTCGATCAGGATGATATCGCCGTTTCGTTCGGTGACTAACATGTACTCATTGCCTTTTGGGGTATTGTAGCCTGGCAAAAATAGCAGTGACCATGGATGAGCAAGATCAGTTGCACGTTCGCTTACGTGCAGGGTGTAGTGTTCTGAGTTTACTACGACTATTTCACCGTTAGTACTTTTGTTGTTATCTTGTGTGTGGTCATTTTGAGCGGTGTCTTGTGTAGGATCACTGTGAGCCATAAGGACTGTAGGGTTATTTATGTAGATAAAGGAAAGGTACACTATGAGAAAAAATACCGTGTATAATTTGTTCTGTTTTTTCTGTATTAGTTTCATGCTGAGATTATAGCATATTTTACATGTCTTTGGTTATGTCTCTTGTTATGTCTCTGGCTATATCTTTGGGCTATATCTTTGGGCTATATCTTTGGGCTATATCTTTGGCTATATCTTTGGCTATATCTTTGGGCTATGTCCTTGGCAAGTTATAATTAATATATGGACCTATTTGCAATTCCTTCCATCGAATTTGAAGGAAGCGATGCTAAAAATCCGCTAGCGTTTCGCTACTACGATCCTCAAGCATCCTTTCGTAATACAAGCATGCAAGCATATCTGAGATTTTCGATTGCATACTGGCATACCCTTGTTGCGGGGGGAGCCGACCCTTTCGGCTTACCGACCGCTGTCCGTCCATGGGACTACGAACATTCCCCTATGAAAAAAGCTGAGCTACGTGTACATGCTATGTTTGAATTTGCTGAAAAACTCAAGGTCCCTTTTTTCTGTTTTCATGATCGTGACATTGCTCCCGAGGGTGAAACGCTTTCAGAAACCAACAAAAATCTTGATGCTATTGTGGATGTCATTGTTTCACGTATGGCTGATTCACCTGTACGCGTACTATGGGGAACTGCGAATCTTTTTAGCAATCCTCTCTACATGCACGGTGCAGCAACGTCGCCATTTTCTCATGTGTTTGCGCATGCCGCAGCACAAGTCAAAAAGGCAATGGAGGTTACGCATAGGCTTGGGGGTGCCAATTATGTATTTTGGGGTGGACGTGAAGGTTACGAAACTCTGCTCAATACTGATATGCAACACGAGCGCGATACACTAGCAAGTTTTTTGCAAAAAGCAGTTGACTATGCTAAAGCACTCGGGTTTACTGGGCAGCTTCTTATTGAACCAAAGCCAAAAGAACCTACAAAGCATCAATACGACTTTGATGTTGCGAGTGCAATGGAATTTTTACGTGCTTATGGCCTTTCGGATTACTTTAAATTTAATATTGAGACAAACCACGCCACCCTTGCAGGGCATACGCTACAACACGAATTAGAGTTTGCACGTTCTTTAAAAAAGCTCGGAAGTATAGATGCAAACCAAGGAGACCTGTTGCTCGGATGGGATACCGATCAGTTTCCTACCGATTTGTATACCATAACGCACGCATGCATGTCGATTATTAAGAACGATGGAATTGCACCCGGTGGACTCAATTTTGATGCAAAGCTCCGAAGACCCTCGTATACTCCCGATGACTTGTTCTATGGTCATATTGCTGGCATAGATAATTTTGCTCGCGGAATGCTCATTGCACAGGCGATTATTGATGATGGCTATATGGATGCCGTGATTGAGGAACGATATGCGTCTTATAAAGAAGGAATTGGAAAGCAGATACTTGACGGAAGTGCAGGATTTGTGGAGCTAGAAACCTATGCCCACGAGAACGCTACACAAGAAGTCCCCTCTGGCAGGCAAGAACTATTAGAGCATTATATCAATCGGTTCTTATAGTTTATGGTAATGTTGATTTCTTTGCTAAATTTTTGTGAACAGTGGTTCAAATTCTGAATGGTGCTTGTCTGCATGAATACACTAGACTGTGGGTGCATATAAATGGTAATAATATAGTGATAAGGGGCATTCAGGGTGTACGTATTAAGCATTGATGCAAGTACTCAGTCTATGACAGGAGTGGTAGTCGATTCTGAGTCTTATGCGGTAGTTGCACAAAAAAGCATCTCTCTATTCCAGCCCAAACTTATAAAAAAATATTCTATAGATTCTCATACTGCAACAATACGGGGTCTCGCACACGGGTTTTATTGTCAATCGCCACTTTTACTGCTAGAGCTCATGGAACAATGTCTTGAACTTCTATCAGTTGAATTAAAAGAAAGAATGTCGCTAATAGAATGCATCAATTTTTCTGTTCAGCAACATGGGCACGTATACTGCAACCAAGAGTTTGCACGTGCATGCGAGTCTTTAAAGACCTCCAATTTTTTACAGGGCAGCGCTACTACAAGGAGTGGAAGGATGCTGGAGAACAACCTTGTTAATCATTTCAAGGATAGTTTTTCCCTTCCTTATGCGCCGATATGGTTGACATCCGCTAGTCAAGCCGAGGCGGATGAAATGCGGAGATTTGTTGGTGATAATGCTATGTTAGCATGCAGTGGCTCGCTTAGTCCAGCTCGTTTTACAGGAGCGATTATCCGATATGTGTCTGCTAAATTTGTACACGAGTATTCCAAAACGCGCACCATACATTTAATAAATAGTTTTTTAGTAGCTGTGTTGTCAGGTGATCCGCACGTAGCCATGGATTGGGGAAATGCTAGTGGTATGTCGATGATGGATTTTTTTGAAAAAAAATGGAGTACAAATCTGCTTGAAGCAGTGTCGCATGATCGTGAAGGAGGTATCGAATTTCTTCGGTCACTCTTACCACAGCTTTGTTCGCCTTTAGAAAGGGTCGGAACAGTTGCGCCATATTTTTGCAGAAAATATAGGTTTTCGTCACGTTGTAGTATCTTGGCAGGAAGTGGCGATACTCCACAAACAAAGTCGCTGAGTGCTTCCACGCTTTTGAGTTTTGGCACTAGTTTTATTATGCTTTCATCATTTTCTCATAAGGACCAGCTCAACCCGTATGTGAGTGCAATGTATGATGGAACAGCACAGCCGTATCTTTGTGCATGCAAAACAAATGGGGCTTTGGTATTTGACGCACTTCGCACTATGCTCCATATGGATTTTGACATGGCAGAGCATGCACTTGCACAGACTCCCATCGCAGAAAACTTGCTTTTACTTCATCCCCTAGCGGAGTCGTTTCCTGTAGTGCCTGCAAACGGAAGCGTAAAAGAAGTGGTACAACATAGAGCTGGTTCTTCTATGTCAAATATAAGCTTGTACGCTGCTTGTGTTGATGCTAACTTGGCACTTATGTCATGGTTAAGCAAAAAACATCTTACCATTACTGAACCATTAGTTGTAACCGGAGGAGTGAGTAATTCCGTAGAAATATGTAGCAGAATTAGTGCATTCTGGAATACAGACATTTGTGCCGTAGGGGCCGTAGGGGCATCGCTTGGGGCTACCATCGCTACACTATCAACATATACAGATAACATCGCCCCGGTACGTGATGCACTTGTTTTTTCAAATGCTAAAAGATACAGTGCAACAAAAGAACAGAGAGCACAGGCTGCCGAAGCGCAGGAACGTGTGCTTGATATCTATAAAACCTATCTAGGCGATGTTATACGTGATGACGCTAGAAACGCTTCCACGCATTCTCGGTGAGTGCTACGCTACCAAAAGTTTAGGTAAACACATTTACCTCAGGATCTGTGTGAGTTCTTACTAAAAAGCCTTATGAGCTTATTTAGTATATGTAATAGCTAGTTGGTTTTCTTCTGATTTGCTTATTCGTAATAGTGAACAACGATACTGACAGATGTTGCAGGAGGTACTTTTAATTCTATTTTACCATCTACAAACCTTGAGTCAAGATCATCAATTTTTTCTCTTAGGTAATCGGGGCTTGGAACGTCGGCGTAGAATCCTGTTTTACCAGCTAAGTGAATGAGTACAGAACTACCAGCGCCCACCGAGTATTGCGGGGCATAGAAAAATGGACCTGTTTGTAGATTGTTCTTACCGTAAAAGGCGTCATATCCAAATACTGTATGACCGTATACCGCAAGTTGACTTGTGGTTTCCCATTGGTTTTTGTTAGAATCAAAGGGGTTTCCAATTTTTACTAAAACTGAATTCCACAATGGCGGTACACCGAGCCCATTCAATGAGTAGAATTCAGTGGTAAAATATGACACAAAGCAATTATAGATATTATGGAGCACAGGAGTGGCATAAAAATACCCATATGCTTCGTACTTGTGACTCAAGGCACTAATCAACTTAGTTGTTGACCCACTTGTAATATCTACTCGCTTTGCACTTCCTGAGTAGTATGCATTCCAGTTACCCTCATTACATTGTTCCCAAAATCCATCTGTATAAAAAGGATCTTCTGTGAGATACTGATTCGGAGTAAGTGATGTTGGTGCATGGCTTTGAGTATAAAAATCCTTGTTTTGAAAATTAGTAGGAATTATCTTTGAAACGCCATAGGCATGTGCAAGTTCTTCAAAATTCTTTGGACCCTCACTCATTGATGCAAGTATCGTGTTAAAACTTGTGTAGTCACCGTATTTATTAGTAAAGAGTTCGTTGAAGAAAGTGTTTTGGTAATTCTGCACTAAGTAGTTAGTAAATAATCGCCACACGTTATAATCTACTCCACGTTGAACCCTTTGATTAGAAGGTGCGAGAACGTTGTTAAACGTACTTGCTACGTGACTATATAGATTAATTTTTTTGTAATAATCTATTGTACGTGAGAGTGCGGATTCACCATTACCATAAGGATAGTGTGCGTTGGTTAACGAAGCAGTGGGGTAGGCAAGGAGAAGTTCTGCGCTTACTGATAAAAATTCATTAAACCAACGATCTGGGTACGCAAAACTATCTACGGAGAGGTTTTTAAAGTTTTTCTGATAAAAAGTAGAAATATGTTGTAGTTCATGTACGATGGTCATATAAAGGTAGAGCATTTCTCGTGCTTTCTGCATGTCATCGTTTGCGTCAATGATCGCCTCAACTATTCTTGAATTTATATGGATATATATCCCTGGATCGTATCTGTTTCCTCTGCCGTCTGTATAAGAATAATCAAAAAGCTTACCAGCATTGACATAGCCAAGGATGTTGTTGCCAAGAGTGTCCATATCCATAAAGACCAAATGTATTATTTCTTCTTTTGGGACAAGCGGATATCGTTGATCGCCTATGGTGAGCACAGGGCCTTCTGTACCTGATGAAGGGGGATTCCAGACATGTTCTTTTGTAAGGCTTGAGACAAGTTTGTAAAGCCCAGGTAATCCTGTTTCGGATTTTATAAAGTCAGTTGCAAATTTTTCAAAGAGTGCATCATAATCATCGCGATCACGATGAGCCATGTCTTTTTCGTCCCACCATACCATGGTTCGAATCGGTTTGTTATCTATAGTTTTCTCTGCCTTTGAATAGAGTTTAAGTTTTGTGCCGTCATATACTACATTTACACTTCCTTTATCGCTGTTTATGGTAGAAATTCTCTCCCAGACGTGTTTTACGCTCGGATCGTTATTGCTTTGGCTAGAATATGCCACACCAGCATTAAAATAGCTTGCTATTTCTGTTTCTTTTACTCCTGTGTTGTATGCAAGAGCTCCTTTTTCTACTACTCTAGTAAGGTGCGGGTGATTTTTCATCTCGTCTGGAGTCGTGTGTATGAGTATGTCATGCGGCTGGGAATGCTCGTCATGGTGGTTGTGTATTGTTTGTGGTGTATGATGTGTGTGTGACTTAGATGAATAGTCAGTATTACCAACGGAAGTTGGGTAGTTATCAGTTTGTGAATCGGGTGTGATAACTGCAAATACTCCCATACTATTGAGATCTGTACGCGATATATCGCTAGTAATGCGATACGTATGCGCGTTTTTTTCTTTTCCGATATACATGACCTGGTACTGATGTGGAGCTGTGTTATAGTAGTTTGATATTCCCGTAGTAGAAAGAGTATAGTCCAGTTCTGTCTTTGCAAGCTTGGACAAAGACTCAGAAATATTGACTACGCTAGTTGTTGTACTAGTCTCTACGTTTTTATCGATATCAGCCGAACAGGCGCCTATTATCATTGACAAGCATATAACGAGAACACCAGTATATATATGGTGAATAAACTGACTTTTATAATAGAAGAAATGTCTTCTACTATTTATGATACTTGTACGGCCGAGTGCGTTCATGCTGTTATTATACCTGACTTTGAATAATGTCTTGCTCTACTCACTACAATCTATATGAGCATAATTTGTTCATCTTTCTATCAATTATTCATCAAACGTGTGCACCACCACACTCATTTTCATGTTTGACGGAACATCGATGGAGATTTCTGAATTTTCACCAAAATATTTTTTTAAATATGCAGGATTATCAAACGCATCAATGCCAGTATAGCCACCCAGTGATATAGTTCCAGATGCTCCCGGTTCTATTTTAAACGAAGGGTTGTTGATGATATTGTCATAAGAGAAAATAGTTTCACCCATATATCCGTACAATGGTAAAAAGTTTATAGCATTAATTTTTACCGTGGACCAAAGGGCAGAAAAGAAGTTTTTATTATCCTCTTGGGCAAGATTTACTGCTAGTCTACAATTTGGTCGATTTTGTAGCACGGGAGTTAAATATACAAAACTATTATTATTTTTATCCTTTAGCTTACGAGGAAAAAGGGTAACGTGTTTTTGTGAAGATTGGGCAACGGTTTTGATTCTACAACCGTCTGTTGAGTCAATGTTAGTGGGCGCATAATAGGGGTTTGTAAGATAGTCGCCAGTAAATGAATTAGTGTCTCCTAGTGCGGGCTGGTAGGGATGAGGCGTGCTTGTATCCGAAGGAGTAATCCTAGATATTCCATAGTCGTGTAGTAGTTCATCTACAGACTTAACGGGGAATGGAAGGTTACTTGTTGCGGCAACGATGGAGTCGCCACTCCCCAATGTACTAGAAATTAGTGGGGAAACAAAATCAATTGGATATCGCTGTATAAGATAGTTTGAAAACATTCCCCAGCCTGTATAATGTAGTCCAGTAATATCGTAACCAGAAACGACAACAGGAATTTGTTCTAAGTTTTCACCCTGTGTATACATTCCCGAAGAAGAATAGTAAGCATCTACCAGACTATAAATTTGAGCATTTGTAAATGTGCCGGCATGCTTGCTTGCAAGTGTTGCAAGTGGTACTGCATAAAGATTTTCTGTCATAACAGAGATAAGTTCGTTAAGCCATGCAGCGGGGTATACAACACTGTTAGGAGTAACAGACATTTTTTGATTGTATGTTGATAAATGCTGTAGCTCGTGTAGCAAAATTCCATACATATAGTGAACGCTACGTGCTTTGCGTTCTGTTTCGGTCGCCTCAATAACCCAATCTATTAGAGACGTATTGAGGTACACATCCAAGCCCGGATACGCTCCTTCATAGCTTTTAAAGAGTGTACTCGAAGTAACAAATCCTCCGACTCCCATAATTTCGAAAGGGATGAATACAATGTTTATTGTTTCATCTGCAGGGATGAGAGCATCAGATTTTGGTGTCCATAGGTGCTCTTCAATGAGATCATAGAGCATTTGGTATATTGCAGTACCAGTAGTTGGTGCTAGCATGTCCTGGGCTGTATTCTCAAATATTGTGTCGTATGAGTCAATAGCATCCATTGCAATAGAATTTTTCTCTTTGTCTTTTCCTGCCCACCAAACCATAGTGCGTATTTCTTTTTCGGCTATAGTCTTTTTTTCTTTTGCAAACAGATAGGCGGTAGTTTCTACATCATTTGTTTTATTGGAGTCGGTATTGGCTGAGTTTGTCATATCATGGAAATTTCTTGTGGTTACTTCATCTAGTATTGTTTTTGTACTTTTACCAGCCTCAGCCTGATAAGCTACCGATTCTTCGTAGTATTGTGAAGGGCTTTTTTTGATTTCGCCAGTTGTAGAGTAGGCAATAACATTTCTATTAATCTTTGATAAAACAGGGGGAATAAAAATATCTCTTCTGTGCGTGTGGCTATCAACGCTATGATCAGTACTGTGGTCATGATCTGCAAGGTGCGAACTCTGACTAAATTGTGTTTGAAGTTTTGACGGATAGGGATGGTAAGAACTCTGAGTTGGGCTTGTGTAGGCTTCGCCACCTGATGCGGGCGTTAGTACGAGGTACTGAGCACACGTGTTTTCCTTTTTGTCTTTACAATAATTTTTAAACGTATATTTTTGTTCTGTTGTTGATGTTGCATAGCCATACACGTCTACACGTGAGGGAGGAGTATTAGCATAGAATTTTTCATGTGCCCCAAGTGTGGGAGTATGTGTTCCTAGTATAAAACTTGTCTCAGAGGTTATGCTACTACCTGTGGTTTTATCAGGATCTGTAGTTTTATCAGGATCTGTGGTTTTATCAGGATCTGTAGTACCAGGTTCAATGTCCAAATCCGTATGGTTAGTCTCTGTTTTTTTGTTTTGATTAAACAGCGCATCCCAACTTGATGTTAATTCAGCACACGAAGATAAGAAAAATAGAAGAATACAAAATGCAATCATATTGATGATTGACTTTAGATATTGTCTCTTAATTCTAAAAACACCACTAAATGTAGAATGTTGTTTCTTTGTCTTTCTTAAGATATTTTTCATCATTAAATTATAACACACAAGTCACTAATTTTCAATAAAATTTAAAAAAAAAATTCTCATAAAAGTATATAAAAATATGTATAAAATTATACACCTGCGTTAGATCTTTCTCAAATCTTCTTCTTTTCATATTCAAAAAAATTCACGCAATTTTAGCTTAGTAGTAGTGAACTACAAGACTAAACGCAAGATGTTGCGGAACGTATAGCGTGAGTGAGCTACTTTCTTCATCAAAATATAGTTCTTGTGTATGAGGATTCATGTCATTGGCAACTCCTACATATCCCCCGAGCGAAATAATTCCAGAACTCCCCGGCTGTATTACCAGATCGAAAGATGAGTCAACAAGAGCATCAAAGGTAAAGACTGTTTCTCCCAAAAAGCCTAAGCGTACTGGTTCAGATCCTGTATCAACAATAGAATTCCATAGGGGTGTAAAAAATTTTTTTTGTCTTTCAAAAAGTGACGTAGTTCTACAGTTTGGGTGGTTATGTAAAACAGGGGTAAGGTAGGTGTAAGAATCTGGATTAGCCTTGTCAAGCACGCGTGGAAAAAATGTAATAAGCTCCTTTCCCGAAATTTCTTCTTTTTGTGGACAGTAGTAGTATAAACCGTTTGAACCAATTCTTTGAGTCTGAGTGGTATAGATACTCTGTGGGTTTGTGATATAGTATCCAGAAAATGAGTCAGGGGTACCAAGAGCATTTTGATACGGTCCCTTAGTCATGAAATCTGAGGGGATTATACGCGATACACCATATTCATGTAAGAGTTCGTCTATGTCATTAACAGGAAATTCAAATTTCTTTGAGGCAGCAACAAGACTTTCGGAATTTCTATGCGTATTTCTTATAAATTCACTAAGAAATTCATAAGGATAACGCTGCATTAAATAGTTTGCAAACAAACGCCAATTTTTGTAGTGCCTACTGTTAACCTGCGATGAGGGAAGCATCTCAACCTGTTCTTGCAGTGATTGTTGTGACAACATACCCGTTTGACTATAATAGCGTTCAACTAAGTGATAAATCTCTTTTGTATCCACATTAGTCTTAGGTAAGAGGGCAAGTCGAGCGATGGGTACTGCAAATAAGAACTCAGTGGCTATGGATGCCAGCTCATTAAGCCATCGCAGAGGATAGTATGATGGATTTTTTTGCACTTTAAATGTTTTTTGATTAAATGTGGAAATGTGTTGTAGCTCATGGACGAGGGTTTGGTACAGCATATTAGTAGCATAAGTGACATCAGTATCATGCGCATATATAATTTCGTCGATGAGTCGTGTACTTAAGTAGATGTTTAAACCATTTTTTTCGTTCAATTCTTTATCAAGACCTGATGATGCGTAAAAAGTTCTTGAATTTACAAAACCTAAGATATTATTTTTTAAGGGCATAAACACTATATTAATGCTTTCGTCGCTTGGGACAAGACTCGGTGATTTTGGCGTCCAAAGATGTTCGTCTATAAGGTCAAAAAGTAGTCTATATATCGCTGTGCCATGAGCCGGAGCAATCAGTGCTTGCGCAAGATTTTCAAATACATGGTCATATTTAGCAATTACATCAGGATCTGTTATTGCAGTACCATTGCGCGATTGAATATTCCACCACACAAGGGTGCGTATTTCTTTTTCGGCTATGATTGCTTTTTGTTTTGCAAATAATTTTGTGGTATGTGTCAACGGTGATGACGATGTATGATCGATAAACTGTTCGGTACTAAGGGTGTCGAGTTGTATGCTCATATCTTGGTCGCTTTGGGGGGTATAACTTACTGAATTTCTATAGTATTCTGCGGGGGGTGGAGCTAGCTGGCTCATTGCTACATGAGTTGAGTCATATTTAGCATTCAATAAAGTTAGACTGGGCTGGATTAATACATCGGTAGCTATGTCTTCTTCTGGTACAAAGGGCATATACTGATTGTTGTGAATATCTTCGTGGGTATGGGTATGGCTGTGGGTATTATGCGCATGCTGAATTTGATTGTGGTTATATTGCTGGTTTCTGCTTTGATGTGTGTTTGAATAATCTTGTCCAAAGGCACTAGGAGTCATTACCAAAAAAAGACTACAGGTACTCTCTTTTTCTTCATGGCAATGATTATGTATACGTTGTGTTCTTGATTGCTGGGTCTGCGAATAAGTTATTATTTTGACTCGTTTAGGAGAGGAATGTGAGTATATGTCTTCTTTGTTAGATACATGGGCTTGATTATTAACGTGAAAGGTGGTTTCGGTTATAGTAGGGGTATGATTTTGAGAAAGTGCGTCTGTTGTATGTTCGCAGGACAAAAGTGTTCCATATACAATTCCTATAAGACAGAGAATATAGGCATATGTCTTTTTTGATGTAAAATTCCATAGCTTGAACTGAGTTTTTTTATTTATTTCTGTGTCAATTTTTATCATAAATGTGTTATTATTTTGATTAAAAAGAATAAAAAATCAAGTTTTTTTTTGTTATAGTTAGCAAAAAATAGGTAATTAGCTGTGTTTTTATGTATAAAACAAAAAAATGATGGTGCGGAAAAACTGGTATATCCATCTAGAAATGATGATTAGAAAGGTGTAATTGCGTTTAATGTACGCGTCTACTTAAAATGAGTCTATAAGCGAGAGCGTGAATGTACAGAAAAACTTAAGAAATAATGGTGAACAGTGATGAATATGCGCTGTATTTATGCTTCTTGTTAGTACTAATATAGTAACTTTTATACATTTTTTGATAGTATATATCGCTTCGTGTATGTATTATTATAAAGAAATATATAAAAAAAAAGTATATTGTATGATAGAATAAGTAATTCTTGATATATGCAAAAAAAATCTATATACTATAGAGTATAGGATTTTGAGAAAATGTGTAGAAAGATAAATATCTTAACTGTAAGTTTATACTTAATTCTCATTAAAGTAGTAGCATTTTTTCTGATAGCGGTTACTTGTGTGAATCCAATAATTGAAGCTGATGAATTTAACGATTCTGATGAATTTAATGCATGTCCAGAACCCACGTTAAAAATTCCAAAGAATGACTTTAAAGCAACTATACGTCAAATGGTAGACGAGGATGGTCTGGTTGACCTCAATGACATAGATGTAAGTGATATCATTGATATGAGCCAACTCTTTATGAACAAATCGGATTTTAATGGAGATCTCTCTTGTTGGGATGTAAGTAATGTAAGTCGCATGGACGAAATGTTTAAAAATGCGGATTCCTTTGACCAAAATATTTCTGCTTGGCATGTGCATAATGTGACCAATATGTCAGAGATGTTTTATGGCACAGATGTATTTGATCAGAATATTTCTGAGTGGAATGTGGGTAGAGTTAAGCTTATGACTGGAATGTTCTCATATGCAAAACAGTTTAACCAAGATATTTCTGGGTGGAACGTAGAAAATATAACTAACATAGTAGAAATGTTTTTTGTCGCAGAGAAATTTTCACAAGACCTGGACGAGTGGAGCATAAGTCCCGAAACTTCGATGAAAGATGCCTTTAAGGAATCTGGCGTTAGTAGAGATAATATCATACCCGATTGGTATAAAGAAGAGTAGTCGTAGCACGAAGACTATAGGAAAAATAGAATACTCTTGGTACCTTATGCTTGTGTATTGTAAAAAGGCATGAATTTTGAGTGATAAGTATCATTATAATTTTATATTGTAGCAATAAATACACAAATATATAACAAAAATATTTTTTACAAAATTGTATATATGTATAAATGCTATACTATACTGTAGTATATATGCACATTTATTTTCTATTATGCCATCTGTTTCTTATGTAGCAGATGAAAGTTACTTCAAAAAGCAGTAAGCCGAAGTGCATGATAGAGTGGGGGTAGACATGAGTATTTTATTGATAAGAATTATAGGATCTTTTGCATTTATGATAAAAGATTTAGGCAGTACCACCTTGCCTCCAAAGGACTATGGTGTCTCAAGTAATTAAAAGAATAGAGCAGTAACCCTAGAAAATTCCGAAAACCGGCAATAACAAATAGTGAATAGTATAAATTTACTATCAAAACACAACCACTCTTACAATATGGAGTCGTACATAGTGATCAGTAAAAGATAGGATAAAGTAAAGATGGAACAAGTAAGTCAATACGGGCAGTATTCATATACAAAGGCGATGCGTCTAAAACTTAAGCATATGTCGGGGGACATAAAAAGCCTTTTCTCGGTAGACAAGACTACTGCTGATAATGAGAAGGAAGCGATGCTTCGCGATATGATTGATGCTGGCAGAGTTTTGCTTAAAGAACTACAGGCTTTTATATATGCTAGCAAGAAGACCGATAAAGGCAATGAAGTAATCAAAGACTCCACAGGTAATCCCATGATTAATTGTAGGATCACAATAAATAAGAAGTGGTTAAAACTTTATTTTAATACCAAATTTTATCAAAACAATAAGAAGGCTACAACGTATCAGTTACATACCATAATATATGCAAAAGAGTACCTTGTTACTTGGATGAAAGAATGGGAAGAAAATCTTAAGTTCATCGAAGAAGCAAATAATAGTGCTGAACACAGTAGAAAACGACGTGCTTTTATTGCTGAGTCTTTACAAGCATTAAGCAAAAAGAACGGGTTCAGGTTAATTAATGATTTTGCAGAATATGCTACACACAAGGATAAATCAAACGGAAAATTCAAAGATGCGATAGTACAATTTAAGACAAAACTTGATCAAGCACTGATTAATTATGCCCCCGCACAGGGATCGGGGCTTTTGTTGTGTAAGGCTGTACTTAATTACTATACTGTCAACAAATTTCCTAAGAGCTATGAAGAAGAGCATAGAAAGCTTATATGTAAGTATGAAAAAATAAATTCTGAGTACAATGAGATGAAGAGAAGGAAGAAGGAGCAAAAAAGAAAATTATTTGAGTATATTGCTCAGAACAAAGAAAGTAAGATTAATGATCTGGACTTGTTTTGCGATGACAAAGAAGTCTTAAAAGAATTTATTTGTCTACAAAAAAAGATCAATTCTACCGATGAAGATCTACGCAGGGTACAACAACAGCAGAGTTTAGAGACTATACCTGATTTTAAAACTTTAAAAGAAAAAAAAGACTGTCTAAATAAAAAAAAGGCGATGTTTTTTGTTAGTATAAAAAACGAGTGTCCAAAGTTTAAAAAGTGGAATGAATTTTGTTCAGAATATAAAGCCAAAGCAACGAAAAGAGGTGAGACTAACGCCCGAAAAAAAGGTATTGAAAAAGAAAGGGTAGAGTCACAGATCAATCGTTTTTGGGCAGTAATATATAAAACCAAAAATGAATATCAACTATTGTGTATTCCTCAAGATTATAGGGAAGGAGCCAAAGCATTTTTACAAAAGAAAGTATGTACTACTGATGCTATTGATGATAATCTTATTTATAGTTTTACATCACTTACTAAAAGAGCTTTGCACAAACTTTGTTTTTCAGAACAAGGTACTTTCTATAAAGAGATGCCAGAATATCTACGTGATATGCGCCAGCGTGTAGAACAAGCAACCACAATTGAAAAAAAGATAAAACAAAGTGAAAAATCAAAGGCAGTATTAGAACTATGCTTTTATAAAAAACTGCTAGCCGATAAGTATGCGCTTGAACGGCTTGATTTAGAGAGTTTTGATTTGACTCAGCTACATCAAGAGAAAACTCTAAATGATTTTGAGTCAGCGCTAGAAAAAGCTTGTTATCGTAAGCAGGCACATAGTCTTACACTGGACGACTTTAATTTTTTTCTTAAAGAATATAATATTCTTAGGTTTGCATTATGCTCTTACGATCTAGAGGGTAGAAATAAGAATACGTATCAGACTCCCGAAAGTGAACAGAAAAGACATACGAGAGAGTTGTGGTATCGTTTTTGGAGCAATGATGATCCTACCATTAGATTAAATCCAGAGATCTCAATACGGTACCGCGAAGTTGATCACGAGTTAAAAAGATATCTGCAATTTAAAGGATTTGATCTTGAAAAAATTCGGCATCGTCGTTTACAAGACCAATTTACTTCAACTTTTACCTTTGAGCTTAATGCAGGAACCAAGTATCCGCAACTTGCGTTTGCTAAACCAGAAGAAATTGCAGAAAGAATTGATATCTTTAATCAAGAATTCAATAGATGTCACTGGCACAAAGCATGGCGCTATGGTATAGACCGTGGACAAAAAGAATTAGCAACGCTATGTTTGGTTAAATTCAGTAATACAAAAAATAGTAAAGGCACTTTAGAACCTCTTTTTCCAAATGCAAGAGATGATATCAAAGTCTATGAATTAAGGAAAGAATTCTATAATCATAAAGCAATTTCTAATCTAGAAAATAAGCCATTCCACGAACGAAAAGAAAGGCGTATTGCTTGTAATATTTCTTATTTTATTGACAAAGTAGAAGATTGCGAATGGTTCATAGAAAAAACAAGTACCTGCATTGATCTAACAACTGCCAAGGTGATACGCAATAAAATTGTTCTCAATGGTGACTTGTATACATTTCTTAAACTCAAAAAGGAGGCTGCTAAGCGTATATTGTTTGAAGAGGTTGCGACTAAAGCTATTACAGAGAATAATTACTCTTTAGAGTGGAAAATAACTAATCAGCAACATGGTGTCAGTGCAAAAAATGACGAACTAACGCTAAGAGTCAATAATAACAAAAAAGGTCACGGAAGACCTATTTATTTTTTTGAAGGTGATTTTTCAAAAAGACTTGTCGGTTTAGAAATGAGTGACGGGAGCGTATATACCAAAGAAGTTATTAAAAACTATTTACAAAATTTTTTAAGAAATCTGTTAAAAGAAAAGTACAGTTCCAACAAAGCTAACGATCAATATCTAAAAGCCAGAGAGCATGTTCCTACCATAGCTAAAATCAATCATCTCCGTAATGCATTAGTGGCTAATATGGTCGGTGTTATTTTTCATCTTCAAAAAAAATATCCAGGCATTATCATGCTAGAAGATTTAGAAAAAGAGGAGATAGATAAGCACTTTCAGGGACATCATATTAATATTTCGAGACGATTAGAATATGCTTTGTACGAAAAGATGCAGACCCTAGGTACCGTACCACCACATGTTAAGGATATTATTGAATTACGTGAAGTATTTCACCAACAATCCAAAAAATCAAATAAGTCAGAAGATTCAAAAAACAATGTCTCGCTCCAAATTGGAGGGCTTGTTTTTGTTGATAAGTGTAACACGAGCCAAAACTGTCCTTGCTGTGGAAAGCCTGCCAGTTGGAGGCGTAAAATAAAGAATAAATTAAAGTACGAACGAAGTCGTTTTGCCTGTGGTAGTGAGGACTCTTGTGGGTTTGATACAGCACGTTTTAATAGCACACAAAAAGTACTAGAAGGTGATCCTCAAATACTAAAGACAGAAAAAGACTTTTCTCTCTATAGAGATTTAGATGACCCCGATAAAGTGGCTGCGTATAACATAGCAAAAAAACACGTACAACCCGAGGAAATAAAAAAATGGAAAGACTACAAAAAGTTATCTAAAGAGTAGTTATGCGATATGTACAGAGATGCGGACTCAAAAAGAAGAGAGTACCACGAAAAAATTAGAAGACAGTAAGTAAAAAAGTCATACTAATACCGCACTATATACGCTCTTCAAAAAAGGAGTTTTTTGAGTGTGCCTATATAATGCACCATAATACACCGACTCTTCATATTCTCTATAATTCACCTTCGGTATTTGGAATGATTTCAATTTTTAACATTATTACAGTTCCATCATAACTATTTTTCCAAAAAATAAGTGTGTTTGCAATTTACCATATATCAATTTATATTGTAGATAAAAGGAGGGTATAACGATAGTAATTACATGGGGTTAATAATGGTGTAATGGAACCTTATATACAAATCTCTTTATTAAACGATTTTATTTTCTGTCCACGTTCGATTTATTTTCATCAGCTATGTGCTACGTCTTCTACAAAATTTTATCATACACATTATCAGACGGCGGGTCTCAATTCACACAAAAGTATTGACGAACAAGGGTATAGTACATCAACCGCAGTACTGCAAGGTATAGATGTATTTAGTGAAAAGTATCGATTATGTGGAAAAATCGATACCTATGATAGTGAGAAAAAAATTCTTTCAGAGCGAAAAAAGAAAATAAAGGTCATTTACGAAGGTTATGTGTTTCAGTTGTATGCTCAGTATTACTGCCTTATAGAAATGGGATATACAGTAAATCATATAAAACTGCATAGTATGGACGATAATAAAAACTACGCACTATCTCTTCCAGAGAAGGATAAGCAGATGAACAATAAATTTGAAAAACTAATACACGATATGCAATCCTTTGATTTGCAGAGTCCGTTTTTTCCTAATATGAGTAAATGTGCTAAATGTATATATAGTCCTTTATGTGATTACGCATTAGTAGATTAGTGATATTACCATGATGAGTTTTCCAGATTTTCAGTATCAACAAATCGCGGTGGCATTTTTGAGCAGAGGCGAAAAAATAAGTTTTAAGAATGATAACATTATCATCACAGACAAAGAGGGCAAGATTAAACATCAATCAACGTGTTACAAGCTATTCACACTCTTTGTTGTTGGGCAGTGCCTTGTTACCTCGGGACTATTACAAAGAGCAGTAAAATTTAATTTTAATTTGATTTTTATGAAACACTCGCTTGTTCCTTATGCCTGCTTTAATGCAAAGACTGAGGGCAATGTGTTACTCCGTCATAAACAGTATGCATACTCTGGATTTACTATTGCACAATATCTTGTAGAAAATAAAGTTGCGCAACAATTAGCAGTCATCAATAATAAGCGTAATAAGACCTCCGAGCATCGTAACGCTATTGAAAAACTAAAAAAGTATAAGTCATCAATTAGTGAGCAAGAAGGCTTACAAGATCTTTTAGGGATAGAAGGAGTTTCTTCGCGTGTGTATTTTAATGCGCTATTTAGCAATAATACATGGCGTGGGCGAAAACCAAGAGCTAAGCAAGATAGTACTAATACATTGCTCGATATCGGATACACTTTGCTTTTTAATTTTATTGAAGGGCTCCTTAATCAATATGGATTTGATTTATATCAAGGAGTGTACCACCGTGTGTTTTATCAGCGAAAGTCACTTGTGTGCGATCTTGTTGAGCCGTTCAGACCAATGGTAGACAGCAGGATTCAGAAAGGGTATGCGCTCGGACAAGTGAAAGAAAGTGATTTTGATATTGTTCAAGGTCAGTATAGGCTCTTTGGAAAGAAAGCTGAACCGTATATTCGCTGGATCTTAGAAGAAATCCTATTGTATAAAGAACATCTTTTTCGTTTTGTTCAAGGCTACTATCGTGCGTTTATGAGGGATAAGCCTATACACGAGTACCCTGTGTTTAATAAATTTGGATAGGATAGCATGCTTATCGTTTCGTATGATATTAGTGATACAAAACTACGAACTAGACTTGCTAAGTATCTGAGTCGCTTTGGTCATAGGATTCAATATTCAATTTTTGAAGTTAAACATACAGAACGGTTTTTAAAAAATCTTGAATTAGAGATAAAAGGTAAGTTTGAAAAAAAATTTTCTGAGACTGATAGTGTAATGATTTTTAATCTCAGTCAACAGTGCAAAATTACACGTTATGGATACGCAATTCACGATAATGAAGAATTAATTATGATACAATAATGTTAGGTTGTAGCGTTACTAGCTGTATGTATTAGTACTGTTAAACTTGCAAACCTTGGTCTTTATGGCAGTAATTTGTTTTTTGGTTAATAATATGCTCTTAAAGATGAGTAATTCTTGGCTTTTTTTGAAAAAGTTGGGATTTTTTTGCTCAAATTTAGGAAAAATTGTTGCAATTTATGGTTTATCTGTCTAAGGGACATATTAAATTTCTACTATTGTAGATAAAAGCTTGTCGAATATCATATCGCTGTCTAAGGGACATATTAAATTTCTACTATTGTAGATTTGCTTGCTATTTCTGTTTTGTTTTCTGTCTAAGGGACATATTAAATTTCTACTATTGTAGATGCAATACAAGCACATACAAAAAGGTGTCTAAGGGACATATTAAATTTCTACTATTGTAGATTAATCTTGTGGTGCAGAATAGGTAGAAGTCTAAGGGACATATTAAATTTCTACTATTGTAGATTAAAAATACTTGATACTTCAACACACAGTCTAAGGGACATATTAAATTTCTACTATTGTAGATTAGGTGCGAATTCATTTCAGTACTTAGTCTAAGGGACATATTAAATTTCTACTATTGTAGATAAAAAATAACGATACAATACCCATGCGTCTAAGGGACATATTAAATTTCTACTATTGTAGATTGGACGTATATCAGCTTAATAATTATGTCTAAGGGACATATTAAATTTCTACTATTGTAGATTTGCAACATTCCTTTTGCTATCCTCAGTCTAAGGGACATATTAAATTTCTACTATTGTAGATCGAGTGGAGGAGGTGGCTTAACAGCTGTCTAAGGGACATATTAAATTTCTACTATTGTAGATACAAATCAGAATCCTAGTTCGTCTTCGTCTAAGGGACATATTAAATTTCTACTATTGTAGATTTGCAACATTCCTTTTGCTATCCTCAGTCTAAGGGACATATTAAATTTCTACTATTGTAGATCGAGTGGAGGAGGTGGCTTAACAGCTGTCTAAGGGACATATTAAATTTCTACTATTGTAGATTAAAATTGACACGGTCAAAAAAGCTACGTCTAAGGGACATATTAAATTTCTACTATTGTAGATTGACTCGGTCATAAATGTTCATGGTTGTCTAAGGGACATATTAAATTTCTACTATTGTAGATATGCTGTGAGGTTTGTCTTTATTTTCGTCTAAGGGACATATTAAATTTCTACTATTGTAGATTAAATCAAAGAAATTTGACCAAGATAGTCTAAGGGACATATTAAATTTCTACTATTGTAGATAGTATAATCCCGATGTATTTAGAGATGTCTAAGGGACATATTAAATTTCTACTATTGTAGATATGATATCGCTTATCGGATGATACTTGGTCTAAGGGACATATTAAATTTCTACTATTGTAGATAATTGAGAGAGACTTCTTTGTCTCTGTGTCTAAGGGACATATTAAATTTCTACTATTGTAGATATTCAAAAACAATTGTGAAGTAACGAGTCTAAGGGACATATTAAATTTCTACTATTGTAGATCAGTGCCGACGCATTTACACATGACTTGGTCTAAGGGACATATTAAATTTCTACTATTGTAGATTATTCGTGGTGCACGTCGAAGGTCAAGTCTAAGGGACATATTAAATTTCTACTATTGTAGATTTAACATAGGGATGTACGACATACCTGGTCTAAGGGACATATTAAATTTCTACTATTGTAGATTTAACATAGGGATGTACGACATACCTGGTCTAAGGGACATATTAAATTTCTACTATTGTAGATGCTTTTATCTTCATCGTTTTTCCTCCTGTCTAAGGGACATATTAAATTTCTACTATTGTAGATATGAAAGATTGTTTTTCCTCTACCGAGTCTAAGGGACATATTAAATTTCTACTATTGTAGATAAGATTAAAGTCTCGGGACATACATTGTCTAAGGGACATATTAAATTTCTACTATTGTAGATGATGAAGTGATTGGCGGAGGAGCACAAGTCTAAGGGACATATTAAATTCTACTATTGTAGACCTTGCTCCCATTCTTGACACCTGTGTTGTCTAGGAGACGTATTAAGTTTCTGCTATATTTGTGTGCGAAGGTGTTATTAGGTGGTAGGCGGCCTACCAGACTTACGATGCTTTTTTTACCTTAGAACTTGGAGAAACACTCATATACATTGTTCTTCCTTCTATCGTTGGTTCTCGTTCAACAATATACGGTACAGTAATAAGCTCTTTTACTTTTTGGAGAAGCACCGCGCCTAGTTGTGTATGAGCGAGCTCTCTTCCCCTAAATCTCACGCATACTTTTACCTTGTATCCGTGTGTTACAAACTCCTGTATGTTTTTTGTTTTGTTCATGAGATCATGTTGACTGATCTTTGGCTGCATGCGCACTTCTTTGAGCGTGGATTGTTTGTGCTTATTGTTTTTTTGTTTTTTATTTAGTTCGTAGTTATATTTGCCATAGTCGAGTACCTTACATACTGGGGGATTAGCATGTGGGGCGACCTCAACAAGATCAAGATTCTGATTCTCGGCAAATTGTATTGCTTTATCACGCGAAAGCACTCCGATCTTTGTACCTTCGCTATCGATTACCGTGACGTGTTCTGCCACGATATTTGAGTTGATTCGTATGTTTTTTTTGATGACCTCGTTTCTCCTTATTTGTTTTTGTGGTAAGTTGAGTATAGTATACAATATATTATCGCAGAAAAGATAATTTTCAATACTATAATATACTTTTAGTGTTGTACGGTAAGGTTTTTTGTATGTAGGTTATGTTTGTATTAGTTATTCTTAGTCCGCTCTTGTTCTTGCTTTACGTAAGTTTATTTTTCTCGCTTCCACTTAAGACATACACGAGTCTTATAAAAAACTCGGTATTGCTTGCCACACCTTTTGTATTTTTTTACTGTCTAGTGCAACGGGTATTATTTAGCACTTTTATGCTGAGTACGGGAGGGCAACAAATTTTCTTTGTTACAGTAAGCTATGTATTGCTCCCGCTTGTGCTAGGGATATGCCTGTTTATTTGTACTCGTAGCTATTATTTATTTGAGAATAAAGGTCGCGAATATGCTCATTTGATTATTGTGGCATTATTTTTTGTGGTAGGAATATCAGAATTATTAATTAATTGTATTAGTGTGATATTATTAGAGCCCTTTATTCTGAATCATGATCTCTTGTACATACCAGTGAGTAAAATATTCTTACATACTAGCTTACAAGTATTTTTATATGCAACAATTGTCAATACCGCTTCAAAATTTATGCATACAGCTCTTGTAAGTTGTATAGTTCTTACCTATGTTTTTGGAGTATGGCACTTTATTAGCAACAACACAGGGCTTGCCATTCTTTTGATTGGAATTCAGGTTGTGCTTAGCTATGGGTATCTGACCATTATGTTGTATTCAAGCGGAAAGTATCATAGGGAAATAGTGACGGTCAATGTATACGATATATCAAGCTAAGCCTGTGCTATGTTGCGTATGGCGGCATAGGGCATCAAGGTGGCACAGAGCTCGTTATGTAGCCTCGTGTCTAATCTCTGCAATGCTGGGCCTTATGTTTGTTACTTTATACTCATGTGCTGACTTAGTAGCAGAGCGGGGGGTGGTATCGGATGAATTTTTTGCTAGTCGTTATGCGTTTCATGGCAAAAGCATACAAGAAGGATTTTATCAAAAAGTGATTCAAAGTGGGTATGAGTCTTTCTTGTACGTGGTGACAGAGGACGAACTCGAGTTACTATGGAAACAAAAGGGGAAACAAGAGGAGAAACAAGAGGGAAAACAAGAGCCACAGAGCATAGATCCACAGAGTGTAGGACTACCCTCACGATTTGTTCATGCTCGTCGCTTATACATTAGTCCGCTACTAGCAGAACTCCCAGTGTTAAAAGAAATAAATTTACTTAGAGAAGAAAATGCACTACTACCTGCGGAGGTAATAGCCTACAAGATGAGTGCAATGTTGAGCGATGAAGGTGATACTAGTTCAAAATTTATGGATGTAATGAAAGCCTTGTTTACCGTTGTTGAGAAAACAAACACGGTAGAAAGCATACTCATCGTGTATGAAACAAGTGAAAAAATCACTGCACAAAGAATTGTACGTGGAGTATATGCCTATTTTACAGAGCATCGTCCTGTCATTGAGCTAGTAGATACTTTGGATACTGATGAAAGTGCTATTATTGACGCTGTCTCCGAAACACATATACAGTTTATCCTGAGTACCAATCTAATAACCAGAGTGATAGAAACTAGAGATACCCTACGCGACAGGGAAGGGTATATTGTGTTAGTGAGCGAATATCCTTTTCCCGAGTTTGAAATTGAAGGGGCGCTATTGGTTATTGCGCCTGGATTTAGCGAATTGGATGACAAAAAGTTCTATAGAAACTTTTAATTATGCCGTAAATTATTGTAGATTACTATTTTATGTATTTAGAGGTACAATTGTTATGATAAAATCAAAACTAGGAGGTTGTTTTAGTGAACAATAAACTAACGATATGGAGCACTGCTCTATTCTCTCTAGTGCTTTCAGTCTCGGTGTATGCGCAGTTCAACACGACATATACTACTACAGATTTGTTAGATACTTCCACGAGATTACTTAGTGACTTTGATATTCCTGAAGGAAGCGATATAAATATCCAGTGGAGGCTTGAATCTAGTCAATATATTACTAGAACAGAGGAAAAGCCCTTTCCTCAACTAGGGTTTGTAGAAGCATTTCCAAACACATATGGAAGAATAGACATCAATACGGATAAGACCTATAGAGTTATGGGAGTAAGGGGGGCATTCAACCTCAAAACGTACAACTACATTGAGATGGTTCCATACGAGATAGACAGGGACGGGCAGTATATTCGCTTTGACTCTCTTACGGGCGAACCTCTACCAGGGGTATTTATACAAGAGCCCATAATACGCATAGGAATGACAGTATGGGGTAACGGTCGACCTTACGACGTTGAGGCGCATGTTGAATCGTCCAAGGGGGATGTCGTCACTATACCATTGGGTACTACGGAACACAATGGATGGAAACTCGTATCGAGTGCGATACCCTCACGTATTTATTCGAATGATAAGGTCTTTAAAGATTTAGATAACAAATTTGTTTCAAAAATATTAAAGTTTACTTTGTGGAGTACTCCCGACGATCCTGTTGATGATTTTATTGTGTATTTTGACGAGATATTCTTTTCTATTGCAATATCAAAACCATTTTATGATGGATACGAGTTAGAGACGAGCGATGTAATTGAGGCCATTAATTGGCAGTCTCAAGAGGAATAGAATAGGAGGATATGGTGAAAAAGTTACTTATTTTTAGCTTTATAACGGCAGTGCTAGGATTTGGTCTTATTGCACAAGAAGATGCACCAGCACCAGTTGAAACAGGTACGTCAACATCAGAATTGGATAATACGACGGGGCTCAGTAATTTTCAAACTGATACTGGTAGGCAACAGCTACGAACAATTTTAGTAGAAAACATGGATGATCCTACTGTATGGACGCCTTTCATTCCTTTTGACAAAGGAGTTATTACAATGAGAAGGCTTCAAGGAAACCCATCTGGAAAAGAACCCCTGAGGAGTTCGGAACTTCTTATATATAATCCTGAGGATACCTATGTTATTGGTCTCAAGACAGAATTTTATGGAAGAGATGATTTCTTTTTATCCTTACAAGCAAATAAGCCCATTTTTATTCCTGGGATTGTTAAGTCTATTTCGGTGTGGGTAGCAGGTCGTGGCAAAGATCATGAATTACGTCTTGTGCTTAGAGATTTAGACGGGCAGGTATTTATATTACCCGTATCTGAATTGAACTACACAGGGTGGAGACAACTTTCGATTAATATTCCACTCAATATCAATCAGCAAGATAAAACGGGATTTCAATACGGATTATATTTTACTGCATTCTTAATTGAGACAGAATTTTATGATGCCGAAGGTACCTATTATACCTATTTTGATGATATTCGTGCGGTATCTGACCTTATTGCTGATTCGATAATTGATGACGATGATATTACCGACGGATGGTAAAATAAAACCGAAGAAACAAAAACCGAGCTATAAGTAACCAAGCTATAAGTAGAGATAAATAGGGTATGCATTAACTGAGTAGCCCAGCAAAGTTTAGCATAGCTCAGTTTATCCCAGCTACAAAGGTTGCGAGTTGTGTGTTTCTAATAGTCCTTTTAGCGTGTACGCAGAAACAAGCAGTCCCAGTTATGTAGGGCTGCTTTTTTTATTTCTTGGACTGATACTCCCTTGAGTTCTGCAACAAAGTGATAGAGTGATTCAACAAGAAAGGGATGATTTGCTTTGCCACGGTGAGCGACTGGGGGCATGTAAGGAGCGTCTGTTTCTAGCAGAAAGTCCTGGAGATCGAGCGATCTTACTACCCTGCGTAATTCTTCGTTTTTGGGGTACGTGATGTTTGCTGTAAATGATACAAGAAATCCGAGTTCTTTGAGTGCATAGGCATGCTCTAGAGTTCCAGAAAAGCAGTGAACTATTCCACGAGGACGGTCATGAATTGAGCGTAGTACTTGTATGCATTTATCCATTGCATTGCGAGAATGGATGACAACAGGTTTCTGAATATCGTGTGCTATTGCAAGTTGTAGTTCAAAAAAATCCCTTTGATATGTGTAAGGCGCTGACTGTGGGCTAAGGTCTAGCCCTATTTCTCCAATAATGTGGTAGTGGTCTGCATGCAATCTAATATAGGACTCGGTTTCTTTGAGTGTCCACTGCCTACAATACACGGGATGAGTTGCCATTGCAAGGTACACTCCTTGTATGTTTCCAAATTTTTTCTTACGACTAGTAAAATCACTCGGTTCACAACCAATGTCTACAAGTATAAAAGGATGCGGATAGTGCTGTAATTCGTAGATGAGATGCGGGTAGTATTTAACAACATGAGCTAGATGACAGTGTGTGTCTATCAGCATGTTTGGGGGTATGTTGGGGAGGTTTGATAGTGTGTCCGCGTGCTGTTTTGTGTATGCTGTGGTATCTGGGGGGCTGCGTACAGGCGAATAAAAGAACCAGTTGGCTTGTTTACGCAGGGACGAAGGCGCTTGTGTGAGTGCCATTGATTTATTATACTTGATGTATGAGTTCGACACAGTTGACACAGTTGCCACAGCTACCACAGTTGCCAGAGACTTCTGCTATAAAATTAATTGCCTCCGATGTAGATGGGACCTTGCTCAATGATAACTTTGTTTTTGGTGAACAAACCTTACGAGTAATAACGGCCTTACAGGCACATCACATACACTTTATCCCGGCCACAGGAAGAACCTATTCTGCACTTTCTAGCGTTGTTGATTGTACCTTGTTTCCGTATGTAATATGTGCGAATGGCGTGCACCTTTACAAGCGAGAGCAACAAGATATGCAACTTGTATGGGATAAGTCGTTTCAATGGTCAGATCTGGCCTTGTTTTTTTCATTGAGAGAGACGTATTTTCCTACTATGCACGTACATGTATATGTACAAGAAGAACTGGTAACAGATAGGGACGGTCCATTTGTATCAGAATACGAGCGAAGATCTGGGCTAAAGTTTAGAATTGTATCTTCTTTTGAAGAACTTAAGCAAAAGGAAATAACAAAAATAATGATTATTCATCCACACGATGAGTTGAAGGATGTGCAAACGCTCCTCATAGATAAAGGGTTTAATGCAATTTTTAGTGATGTTCATTTTTTGGAGGTAATAAATAGTGAGAGTTCTAAAGGTAGGGCCCTACGACACGTGTTTGAGCTTGAGAATCTAGAGCCCAAGAATGCAATGGCCTTTGGTGATTCGTTTAATGATGTTTCGTTACTCAAAGCGGTGGCGTTTCCTCTTGTAATGAAGAATGCCAGTGCCGATCTTTTGCCAGAATATAGTCGAACAGAATACACAAATAACGAAGATGGGGTTGCTCGATTTCTTATTGATTACTTTGCGATAGTTGTGTAGGCTCAACTACGGTGGCTTGTTTGTCTTTGCTGTGAGTTTGGTGTACACTAATAGTAGTGTGCCGGAGTGGTGGAATAGGTAGACACACGGGACTTAAAATCCCGCGGCAGTAATGCCATACCGGTTCAAGTCCGGTCTCCGGCAGTACACACATGAAACCTCTTATTGTATTTGATCTGGACGGGACGTTAGTAGATAGCCTTCCTGATATTTGTACTGCAGTTAATATTGCATCTAACATCCTAGGGCTTGGACAGATAAGCCTCCAAGAAGTACAAAACACCCTTGGTTTTGGCTTTTTACATACTGTCACACGGTGCATAAACAATAAATATGCACGTAGTGCTACTAAACATCAAGCGCCAATAGATGATGCAATCATTGACGATGCCAAAAAAAAATCTCTCTCCTACTATCTTGCCAATCCCGTAAAAGAAACAAAAGTATACCAAGGTATCAATGAATTGCTCTGTGATCTTACAGAAAAAGGATGGGGGCTTGCTGTTTTGTCAAATAAAGATGAGGCGCTAGTTAAGCAGGTGTGCACTAAGCTTCTATCCCATGTTCCTTTCTTTGCAGTAAAGGGATATCTACCGACTTTTCCACGTAAGCCCGATCCTACTGTACTCAATACAATAATCAACGAGCATCGTAGTACTAGGCATGTACATGACGATGATATCGCACAAACAATGGATAGAAATTCAAGCAAAAAATATACAATTAATAGTGCTGAGTATCCGATATATATGGTAGGCGACTCTCACGCAGATTTAGAAACTGCAAAAAATGCAGGTATACATTTTTTAGGGGCATTGTGGGGATACTATGATGCACATGACAGCTATTCAAAAAAGCGAGAGTTTACAAGTCCGGATGATTTGCGTCGCTGGCTAAAAAGGAACTAAATATATGGAAACAAATATACCTAATGAACTCCAGTCAAAAATAGACGAATATCAAATAAGAGAAACATCAGCCTATTTTAGGAATAGACTTACGGGACTAATACAAAGAGGCGACCTCAATGAACTCAAGGAGAGTTTTACAGAATCGCTAGAGTTTGGAACCGGAGGAATACGTGGCATTATTGGACCGGGTACAAACAGGCTCAACAATTGTATTGTTGAGGGTATCGCCGACGGATGGGGGCGGTATCTTATTTCACAATATGGAGATAAGGCAAAAGTAGTAGTGGCATATGACTCACGGCATTTTTCTCAAGAATTTGCGCATACACTCACCGAAGTCTTAGTAGCAAAGGGAATCACAGTGTACTGCTATCCGCATCCTCGCCCCACGCCACAACTCTCGTATACGATTAGGCAGATCAAAGCACATTCAGGTGCAGTCATTACAGCGAGCCACAATCCTCCTCAATACAATGGTATAAAGATTTATTGGTCTGAAGGACAACAAGTGGTACCACCGCATGACAATGAGATAATTAAGTGTATTTCTGAGAGCGTTTATCCTATTACACGTCTGCCTCTTGATATTTGCAGACAACGTGGTTTGCTCATAGATATGGGTGATGCGGAGGATTCGTTATTTCGTGACTACGTATGTTCACAGGTCAATACTACATTTCTTAAAGAGCATAGTTCATTGCTCAAGATAGTATACACTCCTCTACACGGTACTGGTAATGCACATATGCATGCGCTTGCTACAAGGTGTAAGCTCAACCTTATTGCTGAACCAAGCCAATCCGAGCCTGATGGAGATTTTCCTACGGTCGCGTTTCCTAACCCTGAAGATCCAAAAGCACTTGTCAATGCGCTAGAGACGGCAAAAAAGGCACAGGCTGATATCGTTATTGCCACAGATCCTGATGCTGATAGAGTAGGGATTGCTTCTAGGCTTGGTGATGATTTTGTGCTCCTTACAGGCAACCAAATAGGTGCTTTACTCCTTGATTTCATTATTCGCAAAAAGAATATAAAAAAAACAGCAGAATCAGCGCTCGGTACAAGGACTGATCTTATTTATACACCGTATTTTATTAATACAATAGTTACATCCGAGCTACAAGACAGAATCGCTCAAGCTGCGGGGGTAGAAGTAGTTAAAACTTTTACTGGTTTTAAGAATATTGCCACTGCAATAGAAGAAAAAGGCACAGAGGGATTTGTGTTTTCTGGAGAAGAAAGCTATGGGTATTTACCCGATACACGCGTAAGAGACAAGGATGGTATTTCTTCTGCACTGCTCATAATTGAGTTAGCAATGTCCCTAAAAAATAAAGGTATTGGTTTGCTTGATCAACTTGAGACTCTTTATAAGACTCATGGATATCACCAAGAGCATACTATCAACGGGGTGTTTGAGGGGGTTGAAGGAAAAAAACGAATCAACGATATTATGATACAGTTGCGTCACAGCCCTCCTAGCACGTTTGCTACGCAAGCAGTGCTTGGTATTTCTGATTTCTTGAAAGGAAGCATGGTAGATACACGAACAGGAGAACAAACAGATTTGTCTATGCCCAAAGGAAACGTGTTGATATTTCATCTTGAGGGCGATAACAAACTATGTGTTCGCCCTTCAGGAACGGAGCCTAAAATAAAGTTTTATCTGCTTTTTAGGGCGAAGAGAGACGATGCGGATCTTGCTGTACAAAGGATAGAAGTAGGTAAAAGAATCGAGAAAGGCACGCGTGAGGTAGAACAGTGGATAGCGTAAATCTTACCCCCGATACTCCGACTGAAACGATCACATTTGTTGCGTTTGATCTCGAAACAACGGGCATTAATCCCAGTGAGCATGAAATTATTGAGTTTGGTGCGGTAAAGTTTACCGTTGATGGTGAACTAGATGAGTTTAGTTCTTTGTGCAAACCGCTCAAAGAAATTTCTAAAGAAGCACAAGAAGTCAACAACATTACTGCAAGCCAGTTAGCAAGTGCTCCTCCGCTCTCAAGGGTGTTGTCTGATTTTTTGATGTTTCAGCAAAACTGTGTGCTTGTTGCACATAATCTGCGATTTGATCTTTCGTTTATTCGAGAGGCGAGTATAAGTCAGAACATTGACTTTGCGCCCCATAAGTATTCTATTGATACCCTCGCACTATGTCGACGTCTTATACGTGGTGTTAGATATTCGCTCGGTGCTCTTTGTGCATACTTTGAAATAGAGCTTGTTCATTCACATAGAGCCTTGCACGATGCAAGAGCCTGCAAAGAGCTACTACTTAAGTGTATTGACAAACAGCAGATTATGGGCACACTTCCACTAAAGGAACTACTAGTGTAACATGAAATACCAGGTTTTTTATACTGTAGCATGTACGCTTCTTCTCTATGCTTTGTCTATATATGGATATAGCCAAAGTACGCAACGCATTCCAAGAAATCAAGAATTACAAACTAACCCTGCTACTAGAGAAACAGGTGAAATACCGGAAGATCAACTAGAAGAAAGTAGTCCAGAAAGAGACTATGTTGCTTCAAGCACAATAGCGTTTACTAGTTTTAATAATAATGATTACTTTTATACGGTAAATCCCATACTCAAATTTTTAGTAGATGGAAAAAATGTAATTCAGGCAGACAGTCCACTTGGACGCTTTGTGCAACTGATTGCGCTCACGTATAATCAGCAAGAGCTTTCTTCTTTGGTGCTTGAAAGTAAACTCTATGCACTCACGCTCATCAATGTACAGTTTGCAAACGAAAATTCTGATCAACTTGCAAAACTTCGTTCTTTTTACAATGCTAAATATCTTAATGTGAGCCTTGATACCGATATCATTATTGCAGCGATAGAATACTATTCTCAGCTTGCTCGAAGTTATCCCTTTATTTATGATAAGTATGTATATGACATTAGTGTATTCATGCGCCAACTACCAACAGAGCCTTTTCCGGTGAGTTCGATAAACTTACTCATACCAATTATTTTGGATGAACTAGAAGTGACCATAGATACGTACTCTCAGGTATTATTTGAGTCCTTACGCAGTCTTGGTCCTTTTATAAAATCACCTTCTACACGAGAGCAGTATACAAAAATAATGTCTAGTCTTTATCTTAGATTGATAAACTAGAGTAGTCTATAAGACTCTATATCTAGAGTGTCTATGTAGATCTAGAGATGCTCACACTAATGTCGTATAAGTGTGCAGGGGCCTTAAACAGTAATAGTGCTTGCGGTCTATGTTGCTACTATTGTTAGCCATTAGCCATTAGCCATTGTCCACTGTCTAGCTAGTATTGTTATTTATATTCTTTGGGGTGAACATTATATTTTCTGATGCGCAGGCCTAAGATACGTTCTGATATATTTAGGTCATGTGCTGCACGGACTACGCAACCGTGATTGAGTTTAAGAGCGTCTATGATAAGGTCATTTTCTATGCGGTCAAGGGTGGTAAGGAGACTTAGCTTTTTGGGATTTTCGGCAGTGTGGGGGCTCTGGAGGCTCGGGGGAAGCATATGTGCGTAAATGATGCTAATATCACACTTGCGTACTGTGAAGGCAACCACGTGCCTGAGTTCACTAATATTTCCAGGCCAACTGTATTGTGTAAGAAGCTCAATCGCCGATGTCGATACCCGACGTATGGTTTTGTGAGATTTTTTGCTTTCCTCCTCTAAAAAGTGGTCAAAGAGCGCCATGATATCATCTCTTCGTTCTCGAAGTGGTGGTATAACAAGGCTTATATGTTCTTGAATATCCAATATTGGTGCCAAAACAGAATTTTTTAATTGCGTATAGCGTGCAAAGGGACAGGAGAAGATGAGCTTAGGAGTGAGGTGGGTTAGTGTACCTTTGATGACCGTTTCTTTTGTTTGTACAATCTCTCTTAAACGTTCTACGGTCTCCTCATTAAGAAGTTGTGCGTCTTCTATTAATAAACATTGATTATTTGCTTCTTCAAGTAGACAGGGAGTGGTTTTTGTATCGTTTTTTGTGTCTTGTTCAGTCTCTGAGATTGTGGGGGATAATCCAAAAAGTCGAATAGGATATTCTTCTTCTGAATACCGCTTGCAGTTGAGCGATACGAGTTCGGAGTCAATGCCAGAATACTCGCTATGTATGATGCGTGAAAAAAAAGTTTTTCCGGTACCCTGTTCGCCATAAATGATGACAGGCCCCGGCTCTTGGTATGCCTGCTGGAGGTCTTTATTGAGGTTGCGTAGCGATGAAGAGTTTCCAATTATTGATGAGACGCGTATTGTAGAATTGCTAAGGTTTCTAAATTTGGTATTCATGCTACGCAATTGTCTGCGTAAGAATAGTGGTGGTGAAAGTATGCCAGATATGATTGAGAGGAACAAGGCGACTTTATTGAGTGTTTCGCGTGTTTCTTTGCTGAGGGTAACGCCGATGCTTCCAGCAATTTTTTCGTTTTTCTTTATTGGAACACAGATAAATGAGACTTGTGATGTATTACGCTTTTTTGCTTTTCCTAAGTAGCTCTCATCTACTGAGAGATCTTCGATGATTCTCATCATTCCTGATGCCACGACTTCACCTGTAATTCCTTCGCCAGGTTTGTAAACTCCTTGTTTTTTTTCTCGAGGAGAAAATCCTATAGATTCATCAATGATGATCTCTTTATCTCCTTCGTTAAAAATGGTCAGTGCAAGGTCATCACATCTTAAAAAGTCATAAATGAGTTGAAGGACAGGACGTATAACTTCTTCTGTATTTTCGTTCCGCATGACAATAGTGATAACTTCGTAGAGTGTTTCGAGATAGTCTTGAGATGTTTTTTTGTCAAGGAGCATAGGCAATGAGTTCATTTCCTGATACAATGATTTCTTGTCCATCTGTCAGGTCACTAGCAAGACGTATGTCTATTTGACAGAGATAAGTAAGCTGGTTTGAATTTTTTTGCAATGCGTGCAGCGGTACTTGGGGTGGTTTTACTACTATCAGTCCCTTAACGTGTTTAAGGTGTGGAAAATAGTCATAGGTGAGTCTGTCTATGATGTAGATATATGGGTCAGAATGATCAGCAAGATGTTGTTCGAGCTGTGCAGGGCTTTGTATGTGGAGTGCTTTTCCTTGTAGAACGCTACCGTGTCCAAAACGAGCTCGAAGCAATAGCGTGCCGTTAAAGTCGACTCGTATTGCGTTTATCATCATGGGGGTGTTGATAGGAAGTCCAGCAACTACTACCGATTTTTGGTTCTTTTTGAGAAACCCACGTTGTTTTGCCATGGTGCTTGCTCTTCCTATGAGTTCGTCGTCAGAAGTTGGGGTATCGACGAGGCTTGGATACGCTCCCCAGAGTAGTAAGAGTTGTTTATATATTGCAGTGTTGTTGGTAGTGGCAAAAATTGGTTGTGTTGGGCGATGTTTTGCAATCTGTCGGGGAGTATTTCCGGTCCATGTAGGGCAGAGAAAGACAGAAGCATTGCTTTTTTCAGCGACTATCTGTGCCGCAGATACGATAGACTCGGCGGATGATGATTCCTCATAGAGATCGCTTGGAGTTGCAAAAAAACGTCTTCGTGAATGATCACGAAATTCTTTAGAATTTTCTACTGCGAGTGATATGTCGTTGAGCGTCTGTACAGCCTCTACAGGGTAGTTGCCTTTTGCGGTTTCTCCCGATAGCATTACTGCATCCGTTCCATCAAATATGGCATTGGCAACGTCGGTGAGCTCTGCTCTGGTAGGGCTGGGACTTTCTTCCATTGATTGAAGCATCTGTGTCGCTGTTATAGCAATTTTTGCATTTTTGTTACACGTGGCAATAAGCCGTTTTTGTATGATGGGGATGTGTTCTGCTTGTACTTGTTCGGCAAGGTCGCCACGTGCTACCATTGCCCCCGAACATATTTGCAATATGCTGTCTATGTTATCGAGTCCTTCTTGATTTTCTATTTTTGCAATGAGCTTAATAGGACTTTGATGTTCGTCTAGTATGCTCTGTACAGAGTATACGTCTTCTGCATTTCTTACGAATGAGAGTGCTATAAAGTCAAATTGATGGGTAATAGCAAACTGTATGTCTTCCTTGTCTTTATTACTGAGAAATTCTATATTGAGTTTTATTCCAGGTACATTAAAATTTTTGCGTGAACCAAGACGCCCCCCATCTCTTACATGACAGTGAATATTAGTGCCATCCACTTTTATTGCTTCCAGTATGATGCTACCATCTGCGATTTTAAAGATTTGCCCGGGTTTTACATCTCTATACAAGGTCTTATAACTTACTCCAATGACATTCTTAGTACTGTATTCCGCATCGCAAGAGATTATTAGCTCTGTATCACGCGTGATATTGTACTCTATGTCTTCGGCATTGATTGCTGTTCTTATCTCTGGCCCTTTGGTATCAAGTAATACCGCAATGGGTATGGTGAGTTTTTTCTCCATTCTACGCACCATAGTGAGGCGAGTAAGGTGTTCTTTATGACTTCCATGACTAAAATTGAAGCGTGCACAGTTCATGCCTGAGCGAATCATCTGGCTTAGTATGGCTTCAGAATTGCATCCGGGACCTAGGGTTGCAACTATTTTGGTTTTTCTAAAAGTGTTTGATGGCTTTTTTATATTGTTTTCATGCATATCTTATATAGCTCTCCATTTTGTATTTTCCCATGTTTGTGTATGGATATTTTATATCTTGTATGGGTTCCTATACGTATAATTATATAGATTAGCTACATAATAGTAGTAGTTTTATTATGTATAACAAAAACCGAAATGATTTTAGCCCTTTACTACACCCTTTACTACAATAGTATGCTAATGATCGTTTTTACGATAGAGATCTATCTCTGATTTGTGTTGTTTGACATCATACCACGATTAGCTTGGTATCGATTAGCTTGGTATCGAAAAAAAAACGAAACAAGTATGAAAATAGATCGTAAATTATTGTATAATTGTAATATATAGGAGGAATTCTAATATTATGACAAAAAAGATATTAATCTTGTTTGTATTATGTGTTGCATCGCTGTTGTTTTTTGCGTGCCAGCCTAAGTCATCTCTTGACATAGGGCTCGCCATGCCTGAGACACATGTTGAACGATGGCAACGTGATGGTGCTGGTCTCAAGGAGTTTGCAGAGGCCAAGGGATATACAGCCGAAGTTGCATACGGTGATGCTGACCAGGCTAAGCAAAACCAGCAAATCGAAGACTTTGTTACCAAAGGGGCGCGTTTATTGGTTATAGGGGGCATCAATGATGGTGTCGCAGAAGCAGTTGCAAAAGCCGCAGAAGAGGGCGTCATTGTAATAGCCTATGATAGGCTTATTACCAACTCTGATGACTACGACTACTATGTTACCTTTGACAACTATAAAGTAGGATCGTTTCAAGGACGTGCTATTGTAGATGCGCTTAGTCTCGATAATGGTGAGGCAAAAAACGTAGTGTTTTTTGCAGGTTCACCTACAGATAATAATGCCAAGTTCTTTTTTGATGGTGCAGTTGATGTGCTAAGGCCTTATGTGCAGACTGATGTACTTAGCGTTGTAGGACCTGGACCACTTTCGTCATCGGATCCAAGTTTTACTCAGATAACGACTGAGGGATGGAAAGCAGACATTGCGAAAGCACGTGCTGAAAACCTTCTGGTAAACGATGCACGTGATGTAGTTATTGATGCAGTTCTTGCACCCAATGACACGCTCGCAAGAGCAATCATAGAAGCCTTATTAACTGACGAAAAATATGCTAACAATGTTCCTGTAGTTACAGGGCAAGATGGTGAACTAGCGTCAATAAAGTTAATACGAGATGGCGTACAGAATATGACGGTGTTTAAAGATACTCGTAATCTTGCAAAGGCAACCATAGAACTCGCTGATGCGCTGTTGAACGACAAAACGCCTTCGGTTCCCGGTGCAAGGCTTGATACTGAGAGTTATGATACAGGGCTCAAGGTGGTTAACGCATACTTGCTAGAACCACAAGTACTTACTTCAGATAATTATACCGACATCATAGATGCGGGATATTACGAAGCGTCAGATTTAGACTGATTTTCAATAAAGGCGAAAGTTTAGTGCTTTCGCCTTTTTTTTATAGATGTCATCGGAACTATTATCAATCAATCACCTCATTATGGATTTTCCAGGAGTAAGGGCGCTTGATGATGTGCATTTTTCTGTAAAAGAAGGGGAGATTCATTGCCTTGTAGGTGAAAACGGAGCAGGAAAATCCACACTGATGAAGATCATTAGTGGCGTGTATCCACATGGGACGTATACTGGTTCTGTCCAGTACAAATCTAGAGAGAACAAATTTACTTCGGTAAAAGATAGCGAGAATGAAGGCATTGCAATTATTCACCAAGAACTTGCGCTGAGCCCTTATCTTTCGATAGCTGAAAATATTTTCTTAGGTCATCAACATAGCCGTTATGGAACCATTAACGTGTTTAAACAACATGATGAATCTAAGAGGTTTTTGCTCAAAGTTGGGCTTGAAGAAGATCCAAATACCATTGTAAATACTGTAGGAGTTGGAAAACAACAACTCGTTGAGATAGCAAAAGCGCTATCAAAAGAATCAAAGATAATCATTTTTGATGAGCCTACTGCTTCGCTCAATGATCAAGAAAGTGATAATCTTCTAAACCTCATATTGTCACTTAAAGAGCAGGGGATAACGTGTATCATGATATCGCATAAGCTGGCAGAAGTGCTCAAAATCGCGGATAGTATTACGGTATTGCGTGATGGTAAGACCGTGGCCTTTTTTGATACGAGTGTTGACACAGTGGACGAAGCACTCATCATTAAAAATATGGTGGGGAGAGAAATGGAAAATCGGTTTCCACACCGCGTTGCGACCGTACAAGACGAAGTAGTGCTAGAGGTTAAAAATTGGTCAGTGTACCACCCCCTGTATTCAGATAAAAAGGTAGTCGAAGATGCATCGTTAAAAGTGAGGCGTGGAGAAATAGTGGGGCTTTGCGGATTGATGGGATCAGGAAGAACAGAACTCATGATGAGTATTTTTGGGAGATCCTACGGTTCTCACCAAGAGGGAGAGCTATTTATACACGGAAAACGTATGACGCTTACTACGCCTAAAAATGCCTTTAAGGCAGGGCTCGCCTATGTATCCGAGGATAGAAAAGATCTCGGATTGGTGTTAATTCAAGATGTAAAAACCAATATTACAAATTCAAATTTTAATGCATGTGCAGATTTTGGTGTGCTTAAGAGTGCAAAGGTAGAAAAAGCAGCACTGAACTACCGAGAAAAACTCAGAATTCGTACCCCTACTGTACATACTGTCGTGAATAATCTCAGCGGTGGTAATCAACAAAAGGTCGTATTGAGTCGATGCTTGTATGCTTCTCCCGACATATTAATTGTTGACGAGCCTACGAGGGGCATAGACGTTGGGGCTAAGTACGAAATCTATCAGATATTAGGAGAGCTTGTGTCACAAGGCAAAAGCATAATAATGATTTCATCAGAGTTGATAGAGGTGCTTGGTATGTCTGACAGGATATACATTATGAATTCGGGGCTCATCAAAGGAGAAATGAATGCTAGAGATGCCACAGAAGAGTCTATTATGGAGGTAGCTATACGGTGATGTCAATAACATCACCAAAGAAACAGTACATGGTATACACCTGCCATTTGATTCCAATCAGAAGAATAAAAGGGTTTGTATAAACTCAAAAGGAAAGCAATATGAATACATATTCAAAACAGCATAGTAACTCTGTTCAGGATGCATCGGTAGCAGATACTTCCAGCCATAACCCGCACGCAAAACGTGTACTCGATGTATTAAAAAACAATGTTCGCAATTATTCCATGTTCATCATTCTTGGAGTGATATTTTTGGTATTTGGATTTTTCACTGGTTTTATCAATATGACTCCACGAAATCTTTCAAATATTTTTATTCAGAACAGTTACATACTCATACTTGCGACGGGCATGGTGCTGGTTATTATAACGGGCAATATTGATCTTTCTGTAGGTTCTATCGCTGCCTTTGTTGGGGCAATATCAGCAATGGTGTATAACTTGGGCGTGGGCATATGGGTTACGTTGGTAGTAAGTATACTTGTTGGTTTTGTAATAGGGAGCGTACAAGGAAGCCTCATTGCGTTTCTAAAAATACCCTCATTTATTGTTACGCTCGCAGGAATGTTGCTTTATAGGGGATTGACGTATCTTATTACTAATGTCACTCCTATTTCGCTACGCGACGTAGGATTTAAACGTCTCGCTTCGGGATTTTTTAATACTACTGAAAAAGTGGGGGCCTTTGACTACTTACCAGTACTTCTTGGTGTAAGTTTTGGCATCTTCTACATTGTATTTGAGTTGTATTCTAGACGTACAAAAATAAAACATCTGTTTGAGGTCTTGCCTGTGTTCTTACAGGTGATAAAGATGCTTATTATTCTCTTGGCAATTATTGGGGTGAGTATTATATTTGCCTTTTATCGCGGTATACCGGTGGTGTTTGTCTTGCTTGCGGCAGTTGTTACGCTTTTTGTGTTTATTACTAATCGAACTGTTTTTGGACGCGAGGTATACGCTGTTGGTGGAAATGCACGAGCTGCTAAGTTGTCGGGAATAAATTCTGAGCGTGTTGTGTTTTTTGTGTTTGTGATCATGGGAGGGCTTGCCGGTCTTTCGGGTATGGTTTTTGCTGGATATCTCAATTCTGCCCTGCCTCAAGCAGGGACGCTTTTTGAGTTAGAGGCCATTGCTGCTTCGTTTATTGGCGGTGCTTCAGCTTCGGGCGGAATTGGTACGGTCATTGGCGCTATTACAGGGGGGCTTGTCATGGGCGGTATCAATAATGGAATGTCTCTTATGAACTTGGCTTCGCACTGGCAGTTTGTTGTTAAAGCCTTGGTGCTTATTTTTGCGGTATGGTATGATCTTCGTACTCGAAACAAAGCTCTGTAGTATACGTATATATGCTCGTATTATAATAGACATATGGCAAAATTACGATGTGGGATAATTGGTCACGCAAAAATTGCGATAGAGAGGCTTGTTCCTGCTATACAAAAATCAAGAAACGTAGAATTGGTTGCCTTTGCCTCTCGTTCTCACGAAAAAGCTGAGCAGTTTGCTCTTGCACACAATATACCGTATGTGTATGACTCATATGAGGCACTCATTGAGTCTGGTAGAGTTGACGCTATCTATAATCCACTCCCTAACCACCTTCATTACGAGTATTCTGTCAAGGCGCTAGAACGAGGCGTGCACGTATTATGCGAAAAACCTCTTACTGTAGATGCACGGCAACTTCAGCAATTGCATGACGTCTGTGATGCACATCCTGGCGTGCATGTGATGGAGGCTTTTATGTATCGGTTCCATCCTCGATGGGTAAGGGTGCGTGAGATGGTACAAGAAGGAATCATAGGAGAACCGCGAGCAATGCAGGTGTTTTTTTCATATAAAAATTATGATCCTGAGAACATAAGAAACAAATACGTTGAAGGAGGAGGCGGGCTATTAGATATAGGATGCTACGGGGTATCGTCTACACGTTTTATTCTCGGTGACGAAATTGAATATGTATCAGGCTGTTTGAATATTGATGAGTCATTTAGTGTTGATACATTTGCATCGTTTCAACTCAATTATAGGAATGGAGTGGCGAGTTCGTGTATGTGTGCAACAACACTTGAACCTTTTCAAAAAGTGCAAATTATTGGTCGAGAAGGGCGAATAGAGCTCGATCTTCCATTTAATCCCCCTGACTTTACATCGACAAAAATACATCTCTTTAAAAACTTAGAAGCGTCGACTATCGAAATAGAGCCCGCAGATCAATACCAATATCAAGTTGAGGCTTTTGCTGACGCAGTTTTGCATGCTAAGCCTACACCACTTTCTCTCAGTGACAGTCTCACAAATATGCGTATACTAGATGCAATAAAAGAGAGCAGTGCTCGCCAAGGAGCAAGTGTAAAGGTATAGTGTTTCATTGTATTATACAGATACGCGCGGATAGTTGGAAAAAATGGAAACAGTAGCGCTGTACCAGTAAAGGAATGCTAAGGTTATCGTATAGATAGTCTATGTATTCGATACATATAAGTAAGAATCCATACCAGTGGTATATGGAGACGTCTGTGTTGCGTCGTAGAATTACATTATGGGACACTTAGACTACTATTAATGATAAAATTATTTATATTTGCTTTTTGTAAAGGACTACTTGGTTTTACCGTATTGTGGGTGGCAGTATTGTTTGACTGGGTTCTTTTTGAGTCCTTTTAGGATCCTTTTTGGGTTACTATTGTAAATGCTATTTTACTATTGAGGTATAAACATGACTAATTCTTCTGATGATATAACACCATTCTCTCGATATCTCCCTATTGCATGGGAGGTTTTTCATAGAGATGCACGTATACTCTCGCACAAACTTATGAAGTATAACTTTAAAGGGATAATTGCCATAGCGCGCGGGGGGCTTATTCCCGCTTCGATTGTTGCGCGCGAACTAGAGCTTCGTACGATAGAGTGTATCTCTGTTGCAGCTTACGAAGAAGAAGAAATAGGAGAAGTGAGGATACTCAAGGAACTAGAAACATCTATTGTGGGTGATGGTGAGTCATGGCTCATCATCGATGATATTGTTGATACAAGCACCACGGCACGTGTGGTACGATCACGGGTACCTAAAGCACATTTTGCTGTGGTATACGCAAAACCCGATGGCAAGGCAATAGTTGATACCTACGTTACAGAAGTATCGCAACATACATGGCTACTCTTTCCTTGGGATATGGAGTTACAGGCAAACGAACCTTTAAAAAAGAAGAATATTGCGCAAGATCCTACCCGCTAACTTATTTTAATTAGCTTATTATTTCTTTGTTTGAGTTATTTGCCTTTGTTTTTATGTGCTTCCATGTCCCTCATGCATGATGAGTTTGTACTTTATATGCCTGCCACCACCATAGTGACCTACTTCCTCAAGACTCAGGGGAATGTTTGGCTTTTTATTGAGTCTATCGGTAGAAATTTTGGGTACAATCCTGTGACATGGTACGACTATACACAAAGGGTTATGTGCAAGTACACGCCCTACAGAGCGAACGGCCTTGGGTTGCTTTAGTTTTTGGGCAATGTCCAAATAGCTTGTTACCTTACCTATGGGTAGCTCAAGGAGCCTTTTCCAACTACGCACAATAAAGTCAGCAGTAATTTTCTCGTACTGTTTAACAAGTGTTTTTCCAGTACTCACTAATTCTGGTTGAAGGCTTTTTAGTTCGTCTCCATTACTATTTGCGTAGCGCTCTACTAAGGTCACAACTTTGTCTATTAATGTGGCACTCTGTGTTGAATACGTGCTAATTTCTTTTTTACTTATGGTTTGTGTAGAGAATGAGAAAAAATCAAGGCCTATTAGTCCATGGTTTATTTCAAATGTTATGTAAAGAAATGCATCGTACAACTTTATTATCTTATATATGCGTTTGTGTTTATTATCCATACAATAAAACCATACACTAGTTATCCTTTTGACATAATAATTCAAGAGAACTGTGTAGCTTCCTCCTTAAATTTTATACTTTTGAACTTTATATTACATAGTATAGTATATATTTTTATAATATAATTAAAAACTTGCATACAATTTTGTAATTTTTGAATCTAAAAAACTCCGCATCTACTAATTAATTCCCATAAATCATAAAAAAGTAGAAAATAGACTCCGATAGCAACTGCCTAATGGCAACTGCCTAATGGCAACTGCCTAATAGTAACTGTCTGATAGCAACTGCCTAATAGCAAAAAGAGGTGCAGATCATGAACGTAACAGCGCTTTGTACAAAAATCTAAAAGAGAAATCTACAAGAGAATATTGCAAAATAAAAATAATCATGTACGCAATTCCCAATACATGCATGGGCTAATTGCTAGCTCCGTTGCCAAGGCGTATTGCTATATGCAATAATCATTTTTGGTATAGATTGGTATAGAGTTGGTATAGATTGTTATTTTTGGTATAATAGTTATATACAACTTAGGAGGTATAAATGAAAAAAATATTTTTTTCTCTAGTGTTTAGCATCACACTCATATTAACAGGTGTGCTGCTAATTTCTTCAGCTGAGGTCGAAAGTTCTTCTGAGGAAGCAGGTTCCGGCGAACTCATAATCAACTCAAACGCTTCTGATCCCGCACCAAAGGCAGCGTGGGAACAGGTAGTAAATGCTTTTCAAGCGGCATACCCCGATATTGACGTCCAGTTTAATACCTTTGATCATGAGGCTTACAAGACCAATATCAGAAATTTTCTTGTTTCCAGTCCCCCAGATATTGCACTTTGGTTTGCAGGCAATAGAATGAAATTTTTTGTTGACCAAGGACTGTTAGAAGACGTTAGTGACGTATGGGAAGAAGCAGGACTCAAGGAGTCTATGGCTTCTACGCTTTCTGTTATGACAATAGATGGCAAGCAATATGGAGTTCCCTATGGTTACTACCAATGGGGTGTTTATTATCGTAAGGACATATTTGATCAGTACGGTCTCAGTGTTCCCACAACATGGGATGAGTTTTTGGCAGTATGTGCAACGCTCAAAAGTAATGGGATAACTCCAATTTCCATCGGCACTAAATTTTTATGGACGGCAGCGGGATGGTTTGACTATCTCAATCTAAGAATAAATGGACTGGACTATCATTTAAGTCTTACCGATGGTGATGCGAGTTATTTGGACTCCGAACTGGACCAAGTTTTTGACGAATGGGCAAAGTTGGTAGATAATGGGTACTATTTAGAAAACCACGCTACGTATTCATGGCAAGAGGCGCAGGCACCGCTCATCAATGGTTCTGCTGCTATGTATCTTATAGGTAATTTTATCGTTCCTGATCTCGATTCGGCAGGAGTTGTAGATAATATTGGATTCTTCCAATTTCCAAAAATCAATCCCGATCTTCCTTTTTATGAGGATGCCCCCACCGATACTGCGCATATTCCATCGGGTGCAAAGAATAAAGCAAACGCGAGACTCTTTCTCAAATTTTTTGCAGATCCAAGTAATATTGGCACTATAGCTGAGGCCATAGGAAACCTCTCTCCAAGCAAAGATTCACCTGCTCCTAGCGATCGTTTCTTACAGGCAGGTTCTGCAATGCTCGCTGATGCTGCAGGAGTAGCACAGTTTTATGACAGGGATACTACTCCAGAGATGGCCTCAAAGGGTATGGAGCAATTCCAAAGATTCATGGTTGACACTTCTATCGAACAAGAAGCACGTCAAATTATGGATGCTGAAAGAAAAAGGATATTTGGTAAATAACGTTATTCTTTCTTATAAAGAGCCGAGCATAAAGTTCGGCTCTCTTTATTTTTGCAAGTCTTCTATCAATAATTAGGGCATATATAGGCGATATTTAGGAATATATTTTGGCAACAACGCAGATAAAACGTAAAAGCAAGCATGTGCTCGCAGTTGATTCACCTTGGATTATACTGAGTTTTCTTTTACCAGCTCTATGTATGTTTTCGCTGTATGTACTTTGGCCTATAGCTCAGAGCCTTTGGTTGAGTTTTCATAGTTGGGATGGCTTTGGCGAAAAAGTATTTATTGGCTTTGATAATTTTCTTTCGCTCGTAAAAGACACTCGTTTTAATACGAGTGTGAAAAATAATGTAATATGGCTCGTGGTCATGCTCCTTGCACCAGTGTTTGGCTTGGCTCTTGCATTATTTCTCAATCAACAAATACGCTCAATGCGTGTTATAAAGTCATTGTTTTTCTTTCCCTTTGTTATTAATCTTGTGGTTGTTGGTCTTGTGTTTTCATGGTTCTACAATCCAGAGTTTGGTTTGCTTGGCGAATTGTTCAAGCTTCTGGGTTGGAAACCCATTCCTTTTTTAGCAGATCCTAAACTTGCTACGTTTGCAATTATAGGAGCAGCTCTTTGGCCTCAAACTGCATATTGTCTTATACTTTATCTCACCGGTCTTGCTAATGTTGATTCTGAGGTAGTCGAAGCAGCGCGCATAGATGGCGCTAAGGGAGTTGGAATGCTACGGTATATTGTTTTGCCTCAGTTGCGTCCAGCGACATTTATTGCCGTTGTTATTACGATCATCGGTGCCTTGCGTAGCTTTGATTTGATCGCAATTATGACCAATGGGGGGCCCTGGGGTACTAGTTATGTGCTTGCCTTACATATGTACCAAGAAGCCTTGTTTAACTTTAAGATGGGCTATGCGGCAGCAATAGCGACGGTTCTATTTGTGGTCATGGATATTTACATTGCATTCTTTCTTTATAGAATTTTTAAACAGGAGCGTTAAGCTATATGTTTCCTACTCCCATTGCACATACTAAACCAATAATACAAGTCGGCTATCGTGTAGCGCTTGTAGTCGCAGTCATTCTTTGGCTGATGCCGCTTATTGCAATACTACTAACTTCGGTACGGTCACTCGGTGATATAAATGCAGGAAACTACTGGGGTTGGCCTACAGAATTTAGTTTCGTGGAAAATTACTCTCAGGTATTTTTGAGATCTCCAATGTTGCGGTACTTTATCAACTCTATGATTGTAACGCTTCCTGTTGTGTTTTTCTCGATACTTATCAGTTCTATGGCAGCTTTTACTATTGCAGTACATAGGTTTAAGGCACGAATGCTCCTCTTTGCCATGTTTATTGCTGGTAATTTTATTCCCTTTCAAATATTGATGATACCTGTGCGTACGCTTACGATAAACTTGGGATTTTATGACTCATGGTATGCGCTTATTTTTTTTCATATTGCATTCCAGTCGGGGTTTTGCACGTTTTTTCTGAGAAATTTTATCGTGACGCTTCCGTATTCGCTTATAGAAAACGCGCGCATGGAAGGGGCAACCGAATGGCGAATATATTTTAAAATCGTATTACCGCTTATTAAGCCTTCTTTAGCAGCACTCGGCGTTCTCGTTTTTACCTTTGTATGGAATGACTTTTTCTGGGCGCTGACCTTGGTGCAGAGTGATAAGGCACGTACGATTACGGTTGGCTTGCAAGCCCTACGTGGTCAGTGGACAGCGAGCTGGAATCTCATAGCTGCCGGTTCTATTGTGGCAGCGCTTCCGCCTGTAATTATGTTTTTTATATTGCAGAAACAATTTATACAAGGGCTCACCATAGGAGCTGTAAAAGGTGAGTGATGTTCATCGACAAGTCTCCTTCACAGATTCCGTATAATGATGTAGGTATAAGCCAGGAACATAGATTAAAAGACCATAGTTGGTTCTTGCCAGCAGAGCAAGAACACGTGGCAAAAGAACTGTTGAATACGCATGATGTAGGCCTCTCGCGTCGCTACGTTTTGCTTAATGGTGACTGGGATTTTTTGTATGTATCTCATCCCAATGATATACCTGTGCAAGCCTTAGAGCCAGTATTGCACAAGGACACGCATTCGGAACTTTTGTGGTCAGATATTTCTGTGCCACAGAACTGGGAGCTCGCGGGATATGGGGTACCGTTATACTTTAATACTGCCTACGACTTTGTTGACCAGCGTCCTGATGCACAGTCAGCACATATTCAGGGTTATCCCTTGTACGGAGCACCAGCGCCGTCTCTGCCAAAAGACTACAATCCTGTTGGAGTGTATCGAAAGGTATTTGATTGTTCTGCTTTTCCTGACTTGGGACGTGATCAGGTATATCATCTCGTGCTTGGTGCGGTGCGGTCAGCCTGTGCAGTGTACCTTAATGGGCAATACATTGGGTATAGCGAAGATTCAAAGCTAGCTGCTACTTTTGATTTGAGTAAGGCAATTGATGTTGATGCTCAAAACACCTTAGTGATTGTTGTGTACCACTGGTGTACTGGATCATATCTTGAATGTCAAGATTTTTGGAGGCTTCATGGAATTGAGCGTGATGTATGGATTGTGACGCGACCTTCTCTTTATATTCAAGATATACAATTTAACGCTGCTTATGTGGTAGACGAGGCTAAGGGAATAGTAGGGGGTGCTATCCATGTTAGTGCTTTGAGGAAAATAAAAGAAAAAGACAGGGACGACGACATAGTGCCATACGAAGAGGGATCGTATGAACTCATGCTACACGATAAAGATGGTAATATCATATCACGCAGTGCTGGTGTCCTAGAACGTGGTACTACTACGTATGGCTATGAGATGTATGTTGATAATGCACAGTCCTGGGATGCAGAGAGCCCCAGTCTTTATTATCTTTCGGTCTACGTGTATGACTCACATAAAGAGGTACAGGAATGTGCGGTGCTTCCTGTGGGATTTAGAGAAGTTGCGATATGCGATGGAGTACTAACTCTCAATAAGAGGCGTATTGAGATTAGGGGTGTCAACAGCCACGAGCATCTTCCTGACAGGGGGCATTGTGTAACGCGCGCATCCATGATAAAAGACATTCTTCTTATGAAATCACTCAATATAAATGCAGTTCGAACGAGTCACTATCCACGGGATCCGTATTTTTATTATCTCTGCGATCTCTTTGGCATGTACGTAGTTGATGAGGCTAATCTTGAGTCGCATGGTATGGGTTACGGAAAAGAAAGCCTTGCACATAACAATGCGTTCTTGAATATGCATAAAGAGAGAGCAATACGCATGGTAAAGCGCGATGCCTATCATCCTTGTGTTATTATTTGGTCGCTCGGAAATGAAGCGGGCGATGGTAAGAATTTTGTAGAATCTTACAAAGCAGTTAAACTGCTCGATGCTACTCGACCTGTTCAATACGAACAAGGAGCATTGCGCGCGCATAGTGATATCTATTGTCCTATGTATCTTGAATCCGATAAGATACATTCGTATATGCATGGTGGCGATCTTAGTCAGTATACTGAGAGTCAAAGCGAGGCGTATATGCCAGGCCCTGCGTTTCGTAATAAGCCACTTATTCTTTGCGAATACGCACATGCCATGGGAAATTCGCTTGGAGGAATCAAGGAATACTGGGATCAAGTGAAAATGTATTCACAGTTTCAAGGTGGGTTTATATGGGACTGGGCAGACGAGGGCTTGTACGGTCTTGAGATACGAGCAGATAGAAAAAAAGCTACTGTTCACCACAATAGTCAAAATAGTAATCAAAATATCAAGAAGTCAGTTGATGCACTACACGGCGATGAGCATCAGCATCATGGCGAGGCGCGTAGAATATGGTATGGAGGCGATTTTCAAAATAAAAACATACCAAATATAGATGGTAACTTTTGCCTCAATGGTATTGTTGCATCCGATCGTGCGCTTCATCCGCATGCCTACGAGGTAAAAAAAGTCTATCAAGATATTACCTTCGGCTTAAGGCGATTCTCTGAGAAAGAAGTAATTTTAAGGATTACTTCCTATCGGCAGTCTTCTAGTCTCAAGGGATATGTGTTACGATGGAAACTTACTCACCATACTGTCGAAATTAACTCCGGTTCTATCGCCTTGGATGATCTCTCTTTGTCAGCGTCTTTATCTGGTATGTTTTCTGATATTCCTATTTATAGCGCAGAGATGAGACTCGCTTTTGCAAAAGAACTTGATTGTTCTATTTTGACTCGTGATTTTTACTTGCTCACGCTCAGTCTGTGTTGTGATGTTGAACAAAACTATGCACCCAAGCTGGCACAACTGAGGTATGATGACCACTCTGTGATTAAAGAGGTTTTTGGCGAAGCTATACAACTGTATGAGGTATGCTGGGAGCAGTTTTTTCTGAGTAAAACAGCGGTTATTGATGTTTTGCAAAGCAGAGTACCAAATGATTATATAGAAGAAAACGTGGTAAATCTTGTTGACACTAAAGGAGATATAAGACAAAATTCGACTCAAAGTAGCTCAAGAAGTACGGCTGGCACTGTAGATAGCATTAAAGAAGATGCTCAAAATAAACTTCTTGTAAAGAAAGGAGAAGCCTTGTTGTTTAGGGCAAATCGGAATGATACTAGTGCAATGTTTTCTGTAGATGGAGCTTCTCTTTTGTCGCTTACATACAAAGGAGTACCCCTAGTATCGGGATTTTCTCCAAATTTTTGGCGTAGCCCGGTTGATAATGATTTTGGAAATCTCTTGCCTCTTCGTTCACGGTTTTGGTATGAAGCGAGCACCTCTTTGCAATGCAAGTTACTGGAGCAGGAGAAGGATGAAGATAAAGCAAGTCTTTTGTACGGGTATTATCCGCAACTACTGTCCTACAATCATACCTTGCCACCTCTGGTGCGCGTGCGATTTACCTGCTATAGTATGGGTTGTATTGGTGTACGTGTAGACTATGGTGGTATGGCGAGTTATATTGCAATACAGAGAGCCTTGCAAACAGATGTGTACAAGAAGCATAGAGAGCGTGATAGCGGTGAACAAACTACAAGCAGAGCATCAAATGCAAGGAGTGGATGGAACTCGATGGCGTGTGAGGACTTGCCTCGTTTTGGTAGCATGTTGATAGGGTCACCGTCATTTAAACATATGGCGTGGGAAGGGCGCGGTCCCATAGAGTCATATCCTGATCGCAAGTCAGGAGTCAAGTACGGGTGCTATGAAGGTACGGTGGACGAACAATGGTATCCCTATCTTAGACCGCAAGAGACAGGAAATAAATCTGATGTTCGCTGGATGGCCTTGAGTGATGATGGTGGCATGGGCGTCTTGTTTGTAGGAGATGGGAGTATTTCTTGTTCTGCACAACGCATTCATCCGCATTCGCTCGATAATGGAGAATACCTATGGGACACTGAACGAAAACTCCAGTATCCTGCCGATGCAAAGCGACCACTTCATTCACACGAACTTGAATTTGAGGACACCCTCTATATAAATATTGATTACCTGCAAACTGGTGTGGGGGGCGATAACAGCTGGGGAGCACTTCCATTATCAAAATACCGATTATTTCCGCATTCTTATTATTCCTATGGTTACTATATGATTCCTTTTGCAACGGAGCAAGAAAGAAAAGACTTAGTCTGGGCTATAGTATTTGGTAAGCACAGGTCTGTAGCGTGATTGTGGGGTATAATCAATAAGTAAGGGCAGTCATTACAACTGTATTCAAGAATTATGAGTATAAAAATTACTTTTTTAGGTGCGGGTAGTACAATTTTTGCTCGCAATCTTATTATCGATATGCTTGCGTGGCAACTAGGGGAATCCATAGACCTAGCTCTCTATGATATTGATGAACATCGACTAAAGACTTCGACACAGGTAGCTGAAAAACTTGTGTCACTGTACGCTACACAGCATAGCTCTGGGTCTCATTCATCTGGGTCTCAGTCAATGGAAAGACAGTCAATGGGAACACAGTCAATGGGAACACAGAAAAAATTACCCATGAAAATTTCTGCATATAGAGATATTACAAGGGCCTTAGAAGGAGCAGATTTTGTGTTTTCTATGTTTCAAGTGGGGGGATATACTCCGTCGACGGTAATAGATTTTGAGATTCCACAAAAATATGGTCTGCGCCAAACCATCGGCGATACGCTTGGTATTGGGGGAATCATGAGGGCGCTCCGTACGATTCCGGTGCTCTTGGAGTATTGTGCACTTATGGAAAAACATTGCCCACAGACTCTGTTTTTGAACTATGTCAACCCTATGGCCATGAACCAGCTTGCCATGTCTAGTCTCACTTCAATAAAGAGTTACGGTCTTTGTCATAGCATACCCCATACTGCACATCAGCTTGAGGAAGATTTAGGGCTTGCACGCAACAGTCTCGAATACAAGGTGGCAGGCATCAATCATCTCGCTTTTTTTCTCAGCCTCACGTATCAAGGTCGAGATATGTATCCCGATTTGCGCGCGTTACTCTCCGATGCTTCTTTTGATCCACGTCGTCCCCTCTTAGGTAAAGATCTTGCTGATAGGGTACGGTATAATGTGTTTAAGCATTTTGGCTATTTTGTGACTGAGTCAAGCGAACATTTTAGTGAATACGTGCCGTGGTTTATTCAGAACCATAATGTACGTCTCTTAGAACAGTTTGATATTCCACTCAATGAGTACCCGAGACGATGTGAATTGCAAATTGAGGAGTGGAAAGCCTTTGAAAAGAAGTTATTACAAGATAACGACCTGAGTTCAGATACCTTTCGCTTTGAGAAAAGCGTCGAATATGGTGTGCAAATTGTCAAGGCAGTTGTGGATAATGTGCCTACGGTGGTGTATGCAAACGTTCCTAATGAGGGAATAATATCAAATCTTTCGCAAAATGCGCTGGTTGAGGCCGAATGTGTGGTTGATGCTAAGGGAATCCGTCCTGTACATTATGGTAATATTCCGCCTCATCTTGTAGCCCTCATGACGACTAATGTGCTAGTGCAAGAACTGACTGTTGAGGCTATCAAGACAAACAAAAAAGAACATGTTTATCATGCAGCGTTTCTTGATCCACATACTGCGGCTAGTTTGAGTCTTGATGCGATAGTATCTATGGTGGACGAGCTATTGCTCGCTCATGGAGATATGATTCCTTATTTTACTTGACACAAGGCGCTGGTATATCGTGTGCCTTTGTTGTATGTAGCGATATCTGATTACTATGATTTCGGTGGATGTTTCAGGGGGAAATTCTGGTGTTTTCTTCTGGTGTTTTCTTCTGGGTCTTCCTTTGTAAAGCCCTAGAGATTATTGAATATCTTGATGCACACAAGGCATGTCGTGAGCAGGCATGAGTAAAACTGTCGTGAATGTCTTTAGTTTTTTGATGCTTTAAAAAGCCTTATATGCCCATAGCATATATATAATGGTTGCCGACATAGCGGCTACCATTATTACAACTAATATGCGCCTCTTGTTTTTATCTGTTCTGTTTTTTTCTTGTTGGGGTTCTTTTTGTTGGTCTTTCACGTTTTTTCCTTCCATGATTATGATAGCAGATGTATAAAGGGTGTATGGTAAATAATTTTGACTGTCTGTATTTTAAAGGTCAGTATTTTTATTAGCGGGTGTATTATCAACATATGAAAAAGAGTACTATATACGATAAGGTTTACTATTTTAGAAGGTGGGCATGTGCTTTATACTTTGGACATTGAGATTAGCACAGATGCATTATAGTATACTATGTAAAGTAACTAAGTGATTTTATATAATATATATATCTGTTACTAGTGTAAATGCAAGGTATAGTAACTACAGAAATTCAAAACAAAAATAAAAATAAGTAATACGTGTGAGTGTCATATGAATAGCCATAGTACCATATCAAATCGTCTTTATAATGGGTATACCCTTGTGGGAGTATGCTTTGTGCTTATGGGGGCAATAGTATCGTGTACCGATGACATCGGTAGTCTTAGTAGTGACAATAATAAGACCAGCAATAATACTGGCAATATTGACTGCGATACTATAAGGACTACAAGAGCACCTGAGATAAAAGAAGATCTTATTACGGAGATCAATAGAACTATTTTAAACAACGATAAGGCTGATCTCAACTACATAGATACATCGAATATAGATAATATGGATGAATTGTTTAAGGATAAAGCAGAATTCAAAGGCAGTATAGCATGTTGGAATGTATCAGCGGTCACCAGTATGGTTAGTATGTTTAGTGGAGCACGTGCATTTAACAGCAACCTTAAAGACTGGGATGTATCAGCGGTCACCGATATGTCTAATATGTTTTATAATGCAACAGCCTTTAATGGCGACATTAAAGGCTGGGATGTTTCAGCGGTCACTGGTATGACTAGCATGTTTTATAATGCAACAGACTTTAACCAAGACATAGGAAACTGGAATGTATCAGCGGTCACTGATATGAGCAGTATGTTTTCTACTGCACATGTATTTAACCAGGATATTAGTAAATGGAAGGTAGGAAAGGTCACAGATGTAGCTTTTATGTTTAGTTATACAAATGCCTTTGACCAAAACATAGGGAGTTGGAATGTATCAGCGGTCACCGATATGTCTAATATGTTTTATAATGCAACAGCCTTTAATGGCGACATTAAAGGCTGGGATGTGTCAGAAGTCACTGATATGAGCAGTATGTTTTATAATGCCACAGACTTTAACCAAGACATTAGCGAGTGGAAGGTAGGAAAGGTTAAAAGTACTGATTGGATGTTTTTTGGAGCAAGTGTTTTTAACCAGAACATAGGCGACTGGGATGTGTCATCGGTTACTAAGATGGATCGTATGTTTTATAAAGCATTTGCTTTTAACCAAGACATTAGTAAATGGAACGTAGAAAAGGTCACAAATATGAATAGTATGTTTAGAGAAGCAACGGTATTTAATAGCAACCTAAAAGACTGGAATGTATCAGCGGTTACCGATATGAGCGATATGTTTGGTGATGCAAGTGCATTTAACAGTGACATTAAAAATTGGGGCGTCTCAAAGGTTACCGATATGTCTTGGATGTTTTATAATGCTACTTCCTTTTGCCAAGATCTAGCTAACTGGGAATCAAAGCTAAGGACAGGAGTGAAGAAAACTTATATGTTTAGAGATACTGGTGCAAATTGTGATACAACATTCATTCCACCGAGCTGGCATAGTCAATAAGATTAACAAACAAGCATAGCCAGTAAAGGATAAATGGCTAAGTTAATGCAGATGGAGAAGTGGCACAAAAGATGTTTGGTTACCACATTTCGTTCACCTCATTGTAGTATCGCATATTATCCTAATTCACCAATTATGTGTAGCAAGAACTTTGCTTGTTTTTTATGGGTTTTTTAGCATAGCTCTCAGCCGTACTCGTATCGTCAATATCGTATCAATATATGGGTGAGAAAGTGCGCTATACTCACATGCTGGTAATTATAAGCAATAACTACACGTGGCGATTGTGTTATACTGTACATGGCAGTAATTCGCTACAAAAAACAGCAGGAGAGCATGTATTAGTATGTCCCGAATCATTATTTTTGCTTTATAGCTTTTTTGGTTCTCGGCTTAACTATGCATCGCCGAAGGTGAAACGTTCCCCGGAAACTCTCAGGCAAAAGGACTGCTGTTTTTAGTAAACTCTGGAGAGCCATGAGCACCGAAGAGGCAAGCAGCAATAATATGCTGTAAAACTTTCAGGTCACAAGACAGAGGGGGATAGTAAACTTGATTTATGAGGTACTATGTCTAAGGATCAACCCATAATAAAAACTCCATTATATAATTTGCATGTAAAACTCGGAGCCAAGATGGTAGAGTTTGCAGGGTACAGTATGCCCTTGCAGTATAGTGGCATTATAGAAGAACATATCCACACTCGTACATCGGCAGGGCTTTTTGACGTGTCACATATGGGGCAAATCTCTGTCCATGCTACTTCTTTTGATATTGCAGCAAAGGCATTAGAGCGTGTAGTTTCTTCTGACATTCAGAATCTCGATGCAGGAAGCCAAAAATACTCTCTTCTACTAAACGAAGAGGGAGGAATAGTTGATGACTGTATGGTTGCCCGACTTTCAGAAGAGGTGGCACATGCTCACGCAAATGAGGCGGGTGCACTACAGTTGCACATAGTGGTAAATGCATCTCGCAAGTCGGTAGACCTTGCGCATATGCGGAAATATTGCGGTGACACTGTGGTACTTGTACCTCGTGATGATAGGGCTCTGTTAGCGTTTCAAGGGCCTTTAGCAGTATCTGTAATGGAGCAAAGATGTCCTGAGGTTAAAGACATGGTGTTCATGCAGGTCGCTCAATTTGAACTAGAGGGGCAGCCTTGCTTTGTAAGTCGCTCGGGTTATACGGGTGAAGACGGTTTTGAAATATCAGTGCCTGTATCCTATGCAACTACACTTGCAGAACATTTGCTTTCTGATACAAGAGTTCGCCCTGTCGGATTGGGAGCGCGCGATTCGCTCAGACTTGAAGCGGGGATGCCACTCTATGGTAACGATATAGATGAGCACACAACACCTGTAGAAGCGGGACTCAGTTTTGCTGTTGGAAAAAACCAAAGACAAAGTGGGGCTTTTTTGGGAGCAGAAGCTATACTTGCTCAGATTAATGAAAAACGTGTACCCAAGAAACGGGTTGGGCTCAGTTTAGAGGGAAGGCTTCCTGCAAGGCGAGGAAGTGAGGTTTTTTTGGGTGAAGAAGCAGTGGGATTTGTGAGTTCGGGTTTGTTTTCTCCTAGTCTTGGACATCCTATAGCAATGGCGTACGTACCTCAAGAACTTGCAAAAACTGAGACGAACCTTGTGGTGGCAGTTAGAGCAAATAGAATTCCCGCAAAAGTGGTAAAGTTACCTTTTATTCCACCACGGTATGCCAGATGAATACATAGGTAAAGATATAACAGAATAATGATAAGCCAGTATGTAAAAAAATCAGATACTTTAGCCAAGAACGAAGCACACCATGAGAAACAAGAAAATTATAAAATCACATTAACATCGTATACAGGAGGAATATATGTATAAATATTTTGCAAAAACCCATGAATGCATTGCGGTTGACAACAACAAAGCAAAGCTCACCATTACCGATCACGCCTTACAAGAGCTCGGTGATGTAGTGTATGTAGAGCTTCCAAAATTAGATCAGGAAGTCAAAAAAGGAGATGCCATTATCGTAGTAGAATCGGTTAAGGCTGCATCCGACGTATACGCACCTGTCTCTGGAAAAGTGGTAGAATTGAATACCAAAGCTATCGAAGACCCCTCTATAATCAATGATAGGGAGTCAGGCGATTCGTGGTTTATAATAATCGATATGTCAGATCCCAGTGAGTGTGATTCGCTATTAAGCGAAGAAGAGTACAAGAAGACTTTGGACTGAAAAAATGTGTGTACGTGTATGTACTTACGCACTCTGCGTAACAGGCATACAAACAGTGAGGAGTAATAATGCAGAAATTTACGCATAGGCATATAGGACCTAGTGTCAAAGATGCACAAGAAATGCTCAAGCTTTTAGGTTACGAATCGTTGGATTCGCTTATAAATGATGCTGTTCCCGACGTCATTCGATATAAGCAGAGCCTTACGATTCCCGAAGGAACAAACGAGCACCAAGCACTAAAAGAACTTTCATCCATGTTTAGCGATGTTCCGCAGGCGCAGTCACTCATAGGGCAAGGGTATCACAATACGTATGTACCTTCAGCTATTCTTAGAAACCTCTTTGAAAACCCCGGTTGGTACACATCGTATACTCCATACCAGTCTGAGATAAGCCAAGGAAGACTGGAGTTGCTTTTCTACTATCAAACGCTTGTATGTGAGCTCACGGGCTTGGATATTGCAAATGCATCCCTTTTAGACGAAGGAACGGCAATAGCCGAGGCAGTTACGCTTGCATTTAGAAAACATAGGGAGCGTCGTACAAAGATAGTGACGGTCAACGCCTTGCATCCACAAAACGTGCAGGTACTCAATACTCGTTGTACTCAGATAGGTTTAGAACTCAGCGATGACCCCTCCCTCTTGAGCGAAGAGGTAATAGCCATTGTCATACAACGCCCCGATACCTATGGTGCGATAGAAAACTTTGACGATGTCATACAGAACGCTCGACGCTTGGGCTGTCTCGTTATTATCGTTGCCGATCCTATGTCACTACTCCTGATGGACGCACCTGCTCGCATGGGTGCCGATATTGTAGTGGGAAGTATGCAACGATATGGCGTACCCATGGGAAATGGTGGACCACATGCGGCGTATATGGCTGTTGATAAAGAGCTTGCACGCTTATTGCCAGGTCGTTTGGTTGGGCAGTCAAGGGATGCCAATGGTAGACCTGCGTACAGACTCACACTCCAGACGCGAGAACAGCATATCAGACGTGAAAAAGCAACGTCCAATATATGTACTGCTCAGGCACTCCTCGCAAATATGGCAGTAGCCTACGCGATATGGCATGGACCCAAGGGGCTCATTGCTATTGCACAGCGTATACACACGCTAACGAAACGTTTTGCGAGAAGCCTTGAGGCTGGTGCTTATAAGATTGCTACGCAACACTATTTTGATACGCTCACGGTACGTGTTGCTGATGCATATGCAATTGCAGAAAAAGCAGAAAAAACTGGTTTGTTGCTACGGGTAATTGATCCGAAAAACATAGCCCTTAGCTTTGATGAAACATGCACACAAGACACACTCAGGATGCTCGCCGACGTGTTTTCGATACCACTTGCCCAAGCACCTACTCAGGAGCTAGCTAATGAGGCTACCAAAGAAACCACTAAAGAAACTATACGTGGTAGCGAGGATGTAGCAAACTATGCTCGTGATGAGATAACTGATAGTACTGGCGGATCGATGTTGAACTATGGGGCGCGTGGGGAGGATTTTTTATCTCAAGCACCTTTTCACCTCAATAAGTCAGAAACGAGTTTTATGCGTTTTTTGCGGGAGCTCGTAAACAAGGACCTTGCCCTTGACCGTAGTATGATTCCCTTGGGATCGTGTACCATGAAACTCAATGCAGCCGTAGAGATGATTCCTGTGAGTTGGCCACAGATAGCAAACGTACATCCCTTTGCTCCGAGCAAGTACCGCAAGGGCTATATGCGTATGCTTAGCCAGCTAGAAGAGTGGCTTTGCGAAATTACTGGGTTTAGTAAGGTAAGTTTTCAACCCAACTCTGGCAGTCAGGGCGAATATGCAGGTCTGCTTGCCATCAAGACCTATTTTGCACAAAAAGGGGAGACAAATAGGAAGCTCTGCCTTATTCCCGAATCGGCACACGGAACAAATCCTGCGTCTGCACAAATGGCAGGCATGGATATCATGGTGGTAAAATGCGATACTCATGGCAATGTATCACTGGATGATCTCAGAAATAAAGCGACAGAACATAAGGAGCGTCTTGCAGCGCTTATGATTACCTATCCTTCTACCCATGGAGTATTTGAAAGTGATATAGTCGATATATGTAAACTTATACACGATTGTGGTGGTCAGGTATACCTTGATGGGGCAAATCTCAATTCCATGGTTGGTCTCGCCCGTCCAGCAGATATTGGAGCGGATGTATGCCATATGAATCTTCATAAAACATTTTGTATACCGCATGGGGGTGGTGGTCCTGGCGTCGGACCAATAGGGGTAGCGACGCATCTGGCTGAATTTCTTCCTTCTACAGGAGAAGAAATAGGAAATACAAGAAGAGAAAAGAACGTACACGATTCATCGATAAACGAAACCAAGGAACTGCGTATTGCTTCGGCTCCCTACGGTTCTGCATCTATACTCCCTATATCATGGATGTATATTCGTTTGCTCGGTGGTGACGGTCTTACTGAAGCGACGCAATACGCTATATTGAATGCCAACTATCTTTCTTGTTTGCTTAACGAATATTTTCCCGTTTTGTATAAAGGAAACGCTGGACTTGTGGCACACGAATGTGTACTCGATACTCGAGTCGTTCGCGAAACCAGCGGGGTAACGGTACAAGACATTGCAAAACGACTCATCGATTACGGGTTTCATGCACCTACGATGTCGTGGCCCGTTGTAGGAACCCTCATGCTTGAACCGACCGAATCAGAGCCACGGCAAGAACTTGATCGCTTTATAGCAGCCTTGCGCGATATTAGAAAAGAGATTGACCTAATAGAGCAGGGACAATGGGACAAGTCAAACAACCCACTAAAAAATGCTCCTCATACAATCGAAACAGTGATGTCAGATACGTATTCACTTCCATACTCGCGCAGTATTGCGAGTGCACAAACACAGAATTATGCTAAATATTGGCCTCCAGTTGAGCGTATAGACGATGTGCAGGGAGATCGCAATCTCGTATGTTCGTGTCCGCCACTGACCTCGTATACGTAGGGGTGAAAACCTCATGCGACAAAGCGTGGACGGCGTGTTATGGCGTCTTGTAGTGGAGTTGATATTGCTATGTATAAGGTATCGTGTACCCACGTGCCTACTATACATATTAATCCTAAAGAGGGAATGAAAGAAAAATGGTATGAAATAAGGGAAAAAAAACTACAAGAAAAACCGGTAGAAGTAATTAGGGTTGTTCCGGGAGAATTTATAGGAACAATAGTCGGCGATCACGTACACGCTGCAATTGCTGTAAAAAGAGAAGAAGATACTACACAAATTACTGCAAAAACAGAAGGAGGTGTAATCGTGAAAGATACTAAACATAATATGAAGCCAACAGGAAAAGATTGGACACGTAAATGGTACCGAGATCCAACAAAAGAGGAGCTTTCTAACTTATGGAAGCCCACAACAGACTCATGGAGATCTAAAGCAAAGGAGCCGTAACTATGTTTACACTATACGAGATTGAACGCAAAAATTTCTGGGTTATAGAGCCCATAGACAAAAGGAGGATAACTAATACATGAAGATTCGATACAAAAACAAAGGCATCATAGCACTATTGTTTTTAGGAATAATAATGATAGTGAGTGCAAATGTAGCAAGAGCACAGGAGAGCAAAGCGCTCGCAGGTGAGAAAGCAGATACAAGATCATGCCCTGTTCCCACAACCACAGTAGATAACAAAGAATCATTAAAAGTAGCCATAGAAGAGCTAATAAAACAAGACTACTTGACAGCAGATTTAAACAGCATAGATACCAGTAGAATTACCGATATGAGTGAGTTGTTTATGGGTAAGGAATACTTTAACGGAAATGTCTCATGTTGGGATGTAAGCAGTGTGACAAACATGAGAGGTATGTTCAGTGAAGCGAGAAGATTTAATCGAGACATAGGGGGATGGGATGTGAGTAAGGTGACAGATATGAGTAGAATGTTTGAAGAAGCGAATGCGTTTAACCAAGACATAGGAGAGTGGGATGTGAGTAAGGTGACAAATATGAGCGGTATATTTAGCGGGGCGAGAGAATTTAACCAAGATATAGGAGTATGGGACGTGAGTAGTGTGACAGATATGAGTGGGATGTTTGATGAAGCGAGAGAATTTAACCAAGACGTAGAGGGATGGGACGTGAGCAATGTGACAAATATGAGTAGGATGTTTGAAGAAGCGAATGCGTTTAACCAAGACATAGGGGGTTGGGATGTGAGTAACGTGAGAACAATGAACGGTATGTTCATTGAAGCGAGTACATTTAATCAAGACATAGGGGGATGGGATGTGAGTAATGTGACAAATATGGGATGGTTGTTCTCTGGAAGGGGGTATCTTGCTCAAGAGAGAGAATATTATACTTCAGTATCGAGTGCATTTAATCAAGACATAGGGGAATGGGATGTGAGCAATGTAGAATCTATGGAGGGCATGTTCAGCGGAGCGAGTACATTTAATCAAGATATAGGGGGATGGGATGTGAGTAATGTGACAAATATGAGTAGTATGTTCGACGAAGCGAGAAGATTCAATCAAGACATAGGGAGATGGGATGTAAGCAATGTGGTAGGTATGAAAGGAATGTTCAGCGGAGCGAGAGAGTTTAATCAAGACATAGAGGGATGGGATGTGAGTAATGTGACAAATATGAGTAGTATGTTCTGGGGTGCATACGTGTTTAATAAAGACATAGGGGGGTGGGATGTGGGTAACGTGACAGATATGAGTTACATGTTTCTTTATGCGATTACATTTAACCAAGATATAGGGGAATGGGATGTGAGTAATGTGACAAATATGAGTGATATGTTCAGCGAAGCGAGTGCATTTAATCAAGACATAGGGGGATGGGATGTGAGTAACGTGACAGCTATAAGTGGGATATTCAGCGGAGCGGTTGACTTTAATCAAGACATAGGGAGATGGGATGTGAGCAATGTGATATATGCGAGAGGAATGTTCAAAAATGCGAGAGAATTTAACCAAGACATAGGGGGATGGGATATGAGTAATGTGAAATATATGGGTGCTATGTTCATTGAAGCGAGTGCATTTAACCAAGACATAGGGGGATGGGATGTGAGTAACGTAGCAGATATGAGTTATATGTTTTATGCAGCGATTACATTTAACCAAGACATAGGAGGATGGGATGTAAGCAACGTGATAGATATGGGTGCTATGTTCAGCAAAGCGATTGCGTTCAACCAAGACATAGGAGGATGGAACGTGAGTGATGTGGGAGGTATGGGGGGCATGTTCAGCGGAGCGAGTGATTTTAACCAAGATATAGGAGGATGGGATGTGAGTAATGTGAAATATATGGGTGGTATGTTCAGCAAAGCGATTGCGTTCAACCAAGACATAGGGGGATGGGATGTGAGCAATGTACGAGACATGGAAAAGATGTTTCATTACGCCTTCGCTTTTAACCAAGACATAGGGGGATGGGATGTGAGCAATGTACGAGACATGGAAAAGATGTTTCTTGGGTCAGGTATTACAGAAATACCTTCGTGGGCAGAACAGTAAAGCAGAGATAGAGTAAAAAATAGCATAGCTATGAAACTAATCAAGGTATGGTGTAACTACAAAACAAAAAGGAGGTAGAAAACTCAATAGGAGTAGTTGCCGATGAGTGTAGTTAATAATTGCGGGATGGCAAGGCTACAATGCTCTCACTCTAATTATTTGGTTATAGAGACCATAGACAAAAAGGAGGAAAACTAATACATGAAGATACGATACAAAAACAAAGGCATCATAGCACTATTTTTTTTAGGAATAGTAATGATAGTGAATGCAAATGAAACAAGAGCACAGGAGAGCAAAGCGCTCACAGGTGAAAAAGCAGATACAAAATCATGCCCCACCCCCACAACCACAGTAGATAACAAAGAATCATTAAAAGTAGCCATAGAAGAGCTAATAAAACAAGGCTCAACGGCAGATTTAAACAGCATAGATACCAGCAGAATTACCGATATGAGTGAGTTATTTGTGGATATGGAGAACTTCAATGGAGATATCTCATGTTGGGATGTGAGCAATGTGACAGATATGAGTAGTATGTTCAGCGGAGCGAAAGAATTTAATCACGAGATAGGGGGATGGGATGTGAGCCATGTGACAGATATGAGTAGAATGTTTGAAGAAGCGAATGCGTTTTAATCAAGACATAGGAGGATGGGATGTGAGCAATGTACGAGACATGGAAAAGATGTTTCATTACGCCTTCGCTTTTAACCAAGACATAGGGGGATGGGATGTGAGCAATGTGACAGATATGAGCAGTATGTTTAGTAGTGCGTGGAAATTTAATCAAGACATAGGAGGATGGGATGTGAGCAATGTGAGAGATATGAGAGAGATGTTTAGAGGAGTGAGTGAGTTTAACCAAGATATAGGGGGATGGGATGTGAGTAACGTGACAAATATGAGTTGGATGTTAGGTGGAACGAGTAAATTCAATCAAGACATAGGGGGATGGGACGTGAGCAATGTAACAGACATGAGTGGAATGTTTAGAGAAGCGAGTGAGTTTAATCAAGATATAGGGGGATGGGATGTGAGTAACGTGACAAATATGAGTTGGATGTTAGGTGGAACGAGTGAATTCAATCAAGACATAGGAGGATGGGATGTGAGCAATGTAAGAGACATGGGTGGAATGTTTAGAGAAGCGAATGCATTTAATCAAGACATAGGGGGATGGGATGTGAGTAATATAACAGACATGAGTGGAATGTTTAGCGGATCGAATGAGTTTAATCAAGACATAGGAGGATGGGATGTGAGAAATGTGAGAGATATGAGTAAAATGTTTAGCGGATCGAATGAGTTTAATCAAGACATAGGGGGATGGGATGTGAGTAGTGTGAGAGATATGAGTAAAATGTTTGGCGGAGCGAAAGAATTTAATCAAGACATAAGGAGATGGGGCGTGAGTAGCGTGAGATATATGAGTAGGATGTTTGAAGAAGCGATTGAATTCAATCAAGGGATAGGAGAGTGGGGTGTGAGTAATGTGATAGATATGAGCTATATGTTTAGCGGAGCGATAGAATTTAATCAAGACATAGGAGGATGGAATGTGAGTAAGGTGAGAAATATGGAGGGTATGTTCAGTGAAGCGATTGAATTTAATCAAAGCATAGGGAAGTGGGATGTGAGTAATGTGAGAGATATGAGTAAAATGTTTAGCGGAGCGAATGTGTTTAACCAAGATATAGTGAGATGGGATGTGAGTAAGGTGAGAAATATGGAGGGTATGTTCAGTGAAGCGATTGAATTCAATCAAAAAATAGGGAAGTGGGATGTGAGTAATGTGAGAGATATGAGTAAAATGTTTAGCGGAGCGAGAGAATTTAATCAAGACATAGAGGAATGGGATGTGAGCAATGAAAAAGAATCAAGAGACCTTGCTAGCATTAGCTTGGTTCACAACTGGAACATTGTAATTACTAGTTATGTAGGAAATAACCACACACATGAGCCAAGAGAAAATCGTCACCGTCATCTTGGAACGGATACAGCAATTTATTTTTATGGTGTAGGAATGAAAACCGATGAAGAAGAAAAAATAAACGCTAGTCATGGAAAGAAAATAGGTGCTATGATTAATGGATATGTAAAATTTGTAGAGACCGACAAAGTACATATTACAGGAAATGATGGTACCCAAGTGTCTATCATATATATTAATCCTAAAGATGAACTGACAGAAGGAGATTCAGTTGTTGCGGGAGAATTTATAGGAACAATAGTCGGCAATCATGTACGTGCTGCAATTACTGCAAAAAAAGTAGAAGATATAATCGTGAATGATACTAAATATAATTTGAAACGAATTGGAGCAACAGAGACAAATAAACATTACCGAGATCCAACAATAGGTGAACTTCTTAACCTATGGAAACCTACAATAGACTATTTAGAATCTAAAACAAAGAAGTAATAACTATGCTTATACTATACGAGATTAAAAGCGGAAATCTCCGAGTATAGAGACCGTAGATAAGAGGAGGAGAACTAATACATGAAAAGACAATACAAAAAAGAAGGCATCATACCACTATTGTTTTTTGGAATGGTAATGGTAGTGAGTGCAAATGAAGCAATGGCACAGGAGAGTAAAGCACTCACAAATGAGAAAGCAGATATAACATCATGTCCTGTTCCTACAATCACAGTAGATAACAAAGAATTATTAAAAGCAAACATAGAAGAGCTAATAAAACAAGACTACTTGATAGCAGATTTAAACAGCATAGATACCAGTAGAATTACCGATATGAGTGAGTTGTTTATGGGTATGGAGCACTTTAACGGAGATATTTCATGTTGGGATGTGAGTGAGGTAACAAATATGAGTAGCATGTTCAGTGGGGCGAGAGAATTTAATCAAGACATAGGAGGGTGGAATGTGAGCAATGTAACAAATATGGGTGGAATGTTTAGCGGAGCGAGAGAATTTAATCAAGATATAGGGAGATGGAATGTGAGTAATGTGACAAGTATGGAGTGGATGTTCTCTGGAGTAAGCTTTCATAGTAAATATAGAGAATGGACGATAGGCGTAAGTGAATTTAATCAAGACATAGGAGGGTGGAATGTGAGCAATGTTACAGACATGAGCGGAATGTTTAGAGGAGCGAGTGCGTTTAATCAAGACATAGGGGGATGGGATGTGAGTGAGGTAATAAATATGAGTAGCATGTTTAGCGGAGCGATAGAATTTAATCAAAACATAGGGGGATGGGATGTGAGTAATGTGACAGATATGGCAGAAATGTTCAGTGAAGCGAAAGAATTTAATCAAGATATAGGGGGATGGGATGTGAGTAATGTGACAGATATGAATGGAATGTTTAGTGTGGCAAGAGAGTTTAACCAAGACATAGGAGGATGGAATGTGAGTAATGTCATAAGTATGGGCTGGATGTTCTCTGGAGTAACTTTTGGTAGTACTATTAGTAGTGCTAATAGAGTATTGAGGTCAGACGTGAATGAATTTAATCAAAGCATAGGGGGATGGGATGTGAGTAATGTGACAGATATGAGCTATATATTTCTTTGGTCAGGTATTACAGAGATACCTGCATGGGCAGAACAGTAGAACAGTGTTAGGCTAAAAAATAGTGTAGTTATGAAACTAATCAAGGTATCGTGTGTGTACAAAGATAAGCAAGAGGTAGAAAATTCAATAGGGGTAGTTGTCGATGAATGTAGTTAATAGTTGCAGGATGGCAAGGCTACAATTCTCTCACATAAATTTCTGGGTTATAGAGACCATGGATAAAAAGAGGATAATTAATACATGAAAGGACAATACAAAAAAGAAAGTATCATAGCACTATTATTTTTAGGAATAGTAATGATAGTGAGTGCAAATGAAGCAAGAGCACAGGAGAGTAAAGCGCTCACAGGTGAGAAAGCAGATACAAGATCATGTCCCACACCCACACCCACAGTCACAGTAGATAATAAAGAATCATTAAGAGTAGCCATAGAAGAGCTAATAAAACAAGACACGAGAGCAGACTTAAACAGCATAGACACCAGTAGAATTACCGATATGAGTGAGTTGTTTATGGATATTGAATACTTCAACGGAGACATCTCATGCTGGAATGTGAGCAATGTGACAAATATGAGCGGTATGTTTGAAAATGCGAGTGAGTTTAGCCAAGATATAGGAGGATGGGATGTGAGCAATGTGACAGATATGAGTGATATGTTCAGTGAAGCAAGTAAATTCAATCAAGACATAGGAGAATGGAATGTGAGTAGTGTAGTAGATATGAGTTATATGTTTAGAGGAGCAAGTGAGTTTAACCAAGACATAGGGGGATGGGATGTGAGCAACGTGGTGGATATGGGGGGGATATTCCAAGAAACGAATGCATTTAACCAAGATATAGGGGAATGGGATGTAAGTAACGTGACAAATATGTGGGGTGTGTTCCGAGAAACGAATGCATTTAACCAAAACATAGGAAAGTGGGATGTGAGCAAGGTGACAAATATGAGTGGTATGTTTAGAGAAGCGGGTGCGTTTAACCAAGACATAGGGGGATGGAATGTGAATAAGGTGGCAGATATGAGGGAGATGTTTAGAGGAGCGAGTACGTTTAATCAAAATATAGAAGAATGGGACGTAAGTAATGTAACAGCTATGAGTTATATGTTCAATGGAGCGGAAAAATTTAACCAAGATATAGGGAGATGGGATGTGAGTAATGTGACAGATATGAGGGAGATGTTTAGAGGGACGAGTGTATTTAATCAAGATATAGGGGGGTGGGATGTGGGTAGTGTGAAAAATTTGAGGAAGATGTTCAGCGAAACGAATGCATTTAATCAAGGCATAGGAGGATGGGATGTGAGTAATGTGAGAGATATGCGGGAGATGTTTAGAGGAGCGAGAGATTTTAATCAGGACATAGGAGGATGGGATGTGAGTAATGTGAGAGATATGCGGGAGATGTTTAGAGGAGCGAGTGAGTTTAACCAAGATATAGGGGGATGGGATGTGAGTAACGTGAGAAAAATGAGTGGTATGTTCTATAAAGCGCTTGAATTTAATCAAGATATAGGAGGATGGGGTGTGAGCAATGTAAGATATATGAATGAAATGTTTTACTTCGCAAGTAAATTCAATCAGGACATAGGGGGATGGGATGTGAGTAAGGTGACAGATATGAGTAGTATGTTTAGTGGAGCGAGTATGTTTAATCAAGATATAGGAGGATGGGATGTGAGCAATGTGAAAAATATGAAAAGTATGCTCAACGAAGCGATAGTCTTTAATCAAGACATAGGGAGATGGGATGTGAGCAATGTGACAGATATGAGCGGAATGTTCATTGAAGCGCTTGACTTTAATCAAGACATAGGGAGATGGAACGTGAGCAAGGTGGCAGGTATGAGTTATATGTTCAGCGGAGCGAGAGCATTTAACCAAGATATAGGGGGATGGGACGTGAATAATGTAACAAACATGAGGGGTATGTTCATTGAAGCGCTTGACTTTAATCAAGACATAGGGGGATGGGATGTAAGCAAGGTGGCAGATATGAGTTATATGTTCAGCGGAGCGAGTAAATTTAACCAAGATATAGGGGGATGGGACGTGAATAATGTAACAAACATGAGGGGTATGTTCTATGAAGCGATAGTCTTTAATCAAGACATAGGGAGATGGAACGTGAATAAGGTGACAAATATGAGTTATATGTTCAGGGAAGCGATAGTCTTTAATCAAGACATAGGGGGATGGGATGTGAGCAATGTGATAGATATGAGTTATATGTTCTTAAAAGCAAGTGAATTTGATCAAGACATAGGGGGATGGGATGTGAGTAATGTGAAAAATATGAAAAGTATGCTAAACGAAGCGAGAGACTTTAATCAAGACATAGGGAGATGGAACGTGAATAAGGTGACAAATATGAGTTATATGTTCAGGGAAGCGATAGTCTTTAATCAAGACATAGGGGGATGGGATGTGAGTAATGTGAAAAATATGAAAAGTATGCTAAACGAAGCGAGAGACTTTAATCAAGACATAGGGAGATGGAACGTGAATAAGGTGACAAATATGAGTTATATGTTCAGGGAAGCGATAGTCTTTAATCAAGACATAGGGGGATGGGATGTGAGCAATGTGATAGATATGAGTTATATGTTCATAAAAGCAAGTGAATTTGATCAAGACATAGGGGGATGGGATGTGAGTAATGTGAAAAATATGAAAAGTATGCTCAACCAAGCGAGAGACTTTAATCAAGACATAGGGAGATGGAACGTGAATAAGGTGACAAATATGAGTTATATGTTCAGGGAAGCGATAGTCTTTAATCAAGATATAGGGGGATGGGATGTGAGCAATGTGAGAGATATGAGTTATATGTTTAATAGAACGAGTGATTTTAACCAAGATATAGGGAGATGGGACGTGAGCAAGGTGATAGATATGGCTGGTATGTTCATTGAAGCGCTTGACTTTAATCAAGACATAGGGGGATGGAATGTGAGTAAGGTGATAGATATGACGGCTATGTTTCGTTATGCCTTAGCATTTAACCAAGACATAGGGGAATGGGATGTGAGTAAGGTGACAGATGTGGAGGAGATGTTTCTAGGATCAGGTATTACAGAAATACCTGCATGGGTAGAACAGTAAAGCAGAGATAGAGTAAAAAATAGCATAGCTATGAAACTAATCAAGGTATGGTGTATGTATAAAGATAAGCAAGAGATGAGGAGACCAGGACAGATAAGGTAAGTGGCTAAAAATGCAGGATGGTAAGATTGCAATTCTCTCATATTAATTATTGGGTATAGGAACCATAGACAAAAGGAGGAAAACTAATACATGAAAATACAATACAAAAAAGAAAGTAGCATAGCACTATTGTTTTTAGGAATAGTAATGATAGTGAGTACAAATGAAGCAAGAGCACAGGAGAGCAAAGCACTCACAGGTGAGAAAGCAGATGCAAGATCATGCCCTGTTCCCACAACCACAGTAGATAATAAAGAATCATTAAAAGTAGCCATAGAAGAGCTAATAAAACAAGATTCGACAGCAGACTTAAATAGCATAGACACCAGTAGAATTACCGATATGAGTGAATTGTTTATAGGTAAGGAGAATTTCAACGGAGATATCTCATGTTGGGATGTGAGTGGTGTGAAAAATATGAGCAGTATGTTTGAAGATGCGATAGGATTCAATCAAGACATAGGGGGGTGGGATGTAAGCAAAGTGACAAATATGAGTTATATGTTTGCTGGAGCAAGTGAGTTCAATCAAGACATAGGGGGGTGGGATGTGAGTAACGTGGTAAATATGCGTAGTATGTTCATTGAAGCGATCGTGTTCAATCAAGACATAGGGGGGTGGGATGTGAGTAACGTGACAGATATGAGTTATATGTTTGGTGGAGCAAGTGAGTTTAATCAAGACATAGGAGGATGGGATGTGAGTAGCGTAGTAGATATGCGGGAGTTGTTTATTGTCGCAAGTAAATTTAATCAAGATATAGGGGAATGGGATGTGAGCAAGGTTACAAATATGAATAGAATGTTTGACGAAGCGCTTGACTTTAACCAAGACATAGGGAGATGGGATGTAAACAACGTGACAGATATGAGTAGGATGTTTGAAGAAGCGGATGACTTTAATCAAGACATAGGAGGATGGAATGTGAGTAATGTAAAAGATATGAGAGGAATGTTTGCTAAATCAAGTGAGTTTAATCAAGACATAGGAGGTTGGGATGTGAGCAATGTGACAGATATGGGAATAATGTTTTTTGAAGCGAGTGCATTTAACCAAGACATAGGAAGATGGGCTGTGAGTAGTGTGACAGATATGAGAGGAATGTTTGGTGGATCAAGTGAGTTTAATCAAGACATAGGAGGTTGGGATGTGAGCAATGTGACAGATATGAGTGTGATGTTCAGCAAAGCGAGTAAATTTAATCAAGACATAGGGGGATGGGATGTGAGCAATGTGATAGATATGGCTGATATGTTCTATGAAGCGCTTGACTTCAATCAATACATAGGGAGCTGGGATGTGAGCAAGGTGATAGATATGAGTTATATGTTCTTAGAAGCAAGTGCATTTGATCAAGACATAGGGGGGTGGGATGTGAGTAACGTGACAGATATGAGTTATATGTTTGGTGGAGCAAGTGAGTTTAATCAAGATATAGGAGGATGGGATGTGAGTAGCGTAGTAGATATGCAGAAGTTGTTTCTTGTCGCAAGTAAATTTAATCAAGATATAGGGGAATGGGATGTGAGCAAGGTTACAAATATGAATAGTATGTTTGACGAAGCGCTTGACTTTAACCAAGACATAGGGAGATGGGATGTAAACAACGTGACAGATATGAGTAGGATGTTTGAAGAAGCGGATGACTTTAATCAAGACATAGGAGGATGGGATGTGAGCAAAGTGACAAAGATGAGTTATATGTTTGGTGGAGCGAGTGAATTTAACCAAGATATAAGGAGATGGAATGTGAGCAAAGTGGCAGATATGAGAGGTATGTTTTTTGAAGCGAGTGAGTTTAACCAAGATATAGGGGGATGGGATGTGAGCAAAGTGACAAAGATGAGTTATATGTTTGGTGGAGCGAGTGAATTTAACCAAGATATAAGGAGATGGAATGTGAGCAAAGTGGCAGATATGAGAGGTATGTTTTTTGAAGCGAGTGAGTTTAACCAAGATATAGGGGGATGGGATGTGAGTAATGTAACAAACATGAGTGCTATGTTTTTTGAAGCGAGTGAGTTTAATCAAGACATAGGAGGATGGGATGTGAGTAATGTGACAGATATGAAAATAATGTTTGGTGGAGCGAGTAAATTTGATCAAGATATAGGGGGATGGGATGTGGGCAATGTAGCAGATATGAGTTATATGTTCTATAAAGCAAGCAAGTTTAACCAAGACATAGGGGAATGGGATGTGAGTAATGTGACAGATATGAAGGAGATGTTTCAAGAGTCAGGTATTACAGAAATACCAGTATGGGCAGAACAATAGAGCAAGGTTAAAGAAGAATAATCAACACATGGAATATTGGCTATAGCAAAGAAGATATAGAGATTAAAACGAGCTAAGCTACAGAAAAAGAATCACGAGTACAAGCAATCAGCATGGTGAAAGATCGTGGGTAGCAATGCTACAATTCACGGATAAGAATTTAGTAAAAAATAAATGAAGCGAATATGCATTATGAGTAGTAATATTGTATGTACTATGAGTGCATGTCAGTACATTCACCAGTCTTGATATGTACAAGGAGGTAATACATAGGAATTTTGTTGTAAGTTTTGATTATATGGAGCTAAATTGTATTGAATATATGGTAGAGATGGAATCTCAACTATAAAAGCAAGTAGTTATATAAAAATAGCATTAAAATCTTTTAAATTTGCATAAATAAAATTCAAACTTACTACTTTATTTGCATAAATAGGTCTTTTCGACAACACATGTATTATAATAAATAAAGAAAATTCACTACTTTTTGTAAGGTTTTTGTCAATTTTTGGTTATTAACTATATATTTTGACTCTTGGCAAAGCGAAGTTGCATATGCGGAAATCAGATATTAACTTAGGAAAATCGCTCAGAGAAGCTCGCAAAAAACGACATCTTACACAACACGAACTTGCAGAGAAAATAGGAAAAAAACAAAGTTATATTTCTGTCATTGAGAAAAATCCCGAAAATAATATAAAAATCAAAACCCTAATCGACATTGTTGAAAAAGGGCTTGATGGACATGTAAAAATAGAAATCATAGTATAAAACTACAATGTAAGACTACAGTCATATACTATATGCAATAGCATATGTACTATGTGCAATAGCATAAAGATTCCTTCACTGTACCAATACCATCACCTTGACAAAAACTATAGCTCCATAGGCTTATTTCGACTACTTTGTACTACCTGGGGTGAGAACATCAAGGTCTTATATCCTGGATCTTACGTACACATTACTCCTTCGATAGTATTTCCAGAGGTCATGTATCTTGATTCGCATAAAACAGCAAAAAAATTTTTTGATGACCCACAAGTATACCAGTTTATTTGCGCTTATAAAGAATATACGGTTCCTCCCACGATACGATTTTACTTGCAGGATTATTATGAACCTCTTACAGACCTGATCTCAGCATTTGACCTTGTTATTTCGCAGTATGCAGGATTTGTTGGACAGGCAGTCAAGCATTCCTTAAAAAAAGGAGGCTTACTCGTATGTAACAATTCTCATGGAGATGCATCAATGGCATCCTTAGATACCGCGTATAGGCTAATTGCAGTGTATACAAGGCGAACAGATACAATATTCAGCATTACCAGCACAAATTTAGACACCTACCTCATTCCTAAGAGCGGAATTGCGCCTACTAAAGCGAGTATTACAAAAAGAATGCGAGGTATAGCTTACACTAAGTCACCATCGGGCTATATTTTTGAAAAGGTAGAGTAGTACCCATCGTACTCCCACGCCAACCGAACATAAGAAAATAATACCGATCCTGCTTGGTGGTTTTGTGTGTTATCCGTACAAGGTAATATGAAGAAAGGATATAATTACTGTAGAGACTATGTCAGAGATTTCTTCTAATACAAACCTTGCTTTGCTTGACCATATGGTAACAACCCGTGCGATTGACTTCTTGGAGAAGGAGTATACGCAACGTGGCGAAGCATTTTTTCACGTATCATCTGCGGGTCATGAGAGCAATGTGTTTCTCGCGCCTTACCTTATAAAGCAGGATTACCTGCATTGTCATTACAGGGACAAGGCTTTGCTACTCGCAAGAGGAATGACGCCCAAGCACTTTTTTGATGCGCTTTTTAGTAATAGCGCTTCAGTATCAAAGGGAAGGCAGATGAATCCGCATGTCAGTTATGCACCTGCTCGGATACTGAGTATGGTGGCGCCCGTTGGTAATAATGCGCTTCAGGCTGTTGGAATAGCAGAAGCGATAAAGCAGAAAAAAGAAGCCCCATTGGTATTATGTTCTTTGGGCGAAGGCGCAACACAACAAGCTGAGTTTCATAATGCTATTATCCATGCACTACTTGAAAAATTACCAGTCTTGTTCCTTATACAAGACAACGAATTTGCAATCTCTACTTCTACTGTCAAAAAAACATTTTATAATACGCAAGATGGCTTGATAAAAGAATTGCTTGGCAAAACAATACGACATGTCAAGGGATCTGATATAGAAGGACTTCACAATCAGTTTTCACAGACTGTCGACGCAATACGCACGACAAGAGAACCAGAGATAGTTGTCTATCATACGCAGCGATTGGAAAGTCATACGAATGCTGATGACCATCTTGTATATCGTTCCAAAGAAGAAATAGAAAACTTAAAAAGTGGTAGTGATCCCATACGCTTTGCAATACAGTCTTTCTATCCCGATACCGATGTTGATACGCTATTTTTTGAAAAAATTACCGCAAAAATTAAAGAATTACGTCCCATTGCACACCAGAGTCAGCGTGTGGGTACTCCACAACCGGCATTCCATGCTCGTAGAGACTTGTCTCCCAGTTTTAGTGATACGCTCGCACGTGTACCCACATTGCAAGAGCCAAAGGACGATGACGATGCGCTCACCATGCTAAAAGCTATAAGAGAAGTACTTCGTAGCTGGCTCAAGAAAAACAAGAACGTTGAGCTTTATGGAGAAGACCTTGAAGATCCAAAGGGTGACGTGTTTGGGGTTACCAAAGGGCTTTCAAGCCAGTTTCCTGGAAAAGTTAAAAACAGCCCCCTGAGTGAAGCTCTCATTCTTGGGAGTTCAATAGGAAAAGCGCTTGTAGGCAAGCGTCCTGTTGCTTTTTTGCAGTTTGCTGATTTTTTTCCTATAGCATTTAATCAGATATACAGCGAGCTTGCAAGTATTCACTGGCGTACCGCCGGTGAATGGAATTGCCCGCTCATTATCATGGCAACCTATGGTGGGTATAGACCAGGTCTTGGGCCTTTTCATGCTGCTTCCATGGAGGGATTTTCATCGCATATACCTGGCTTAGATGTGTATATACCATCCAATGCACAAGACGCTGCGGGGCTTCTCAACACCGCATTTGAGTCAGAGCGCCCCTGCATATTTTTTTATCCTAAGAACCAGCTCAATACCAAACAGTATCTTATTTCTAAAAGAGATATAGCGACCCACTATGTAGCTCCAGCGAGCCTTCGTGTACTAACATCTGGTAAGGACCTTACGGTGATTGCCTACGGAAATACAGTATATTTTGGGTTAGCAGCTGCTGATTATTTTTCTAAAGTAGGCATCTCACTAGAAGTACTGGATCTTAGAAGCATAAGTCCCGTAGACTATGAATCAATATACAATAGTGTCAATAAGACCAAAAAGGCACTCGTAATTCACGAGGGCAATATCTCGCTTGGTGTTGGGGCAGAGATTGTAGCGCGTATTGCAGAACATACGGAAGGGGTGCAGGTGAGGCGCTATGCACGGAGCGACACCTTTGTTCCCTTTAATTTTGAAAATCAATTAGAGATTCTCCCTTCTCTTAAAGGCACCATAGAGACGATTGCAGCTATGTGCGAAGCAAGTGTCCAGTTTGAGGATATCTCAGAATCAGAAGAAAATACCAATGTTATATCTGCTATAGGATCAAGCCCTTCTGACGAGTCGGTCACAATTATTGAGTGGAAGATAAAAGAAGACGATGAGGTCGAAGTTGGGCAAGTGATTGCAGAACTTGAAGCTGACAAAGCATCCATAGAACTCAGTACTACCGTCAAAGGAACAGTAAAAAAATTATTGTATGAAGAAGGTGATACTGTACCTGTAGGAACGAGCATTGCCCATCTTACGAGTGATGAGGCGAGTTTTAAAACCCTAACACGTGAAGAACTAGGCCTCGTTACTATTACACCCCTCAAAAAGAAGCACGATAGTAGTGATTCCGCAGGAATATTGGGAAGTCCTTCAGATACGCATAATGATCACGAGACTTCGTTAGCAGAGTTTGGATCAATAGAACACATGTCTCGTTGTCCTAAACTTGTAAGAAGTGATATCTCATTAGGAGAAAAGATTCTCACCAATGCCGACCTTATCAACATAATATCGGACTGGAGTGAGGAGCAGATTGTTCAGAGCACCGGTATTAAGCATCGACATTGGGTAAGTGAGGCGCAAAACACTATAACAATGGCATTTGATGCTTCGCGCAAAGTTTTACATTCTCTTGATATTTCCTTTCGAGAGGTGTCTGGTATTGTCTGTGCAACGGGTACACATACGACTAAAACACCTTCGCTCGCAGCACATGTGCAATACTTGCTCAATACAGAATTTGATACTCATCAGGAGGATAATTTTGCCTACGATGTATCTGCTGCATGCTCGGGCTATGTATTTGCTCTTAAAGAGGTATATCAGCATCTTGTACTCCACCCTAATGAGTTAGTATTAGTGGTGACATCGGAGGTACTCTCGCCCTTTGTAGACGTTACCGATAGGCAGACATCGGCAGTCTTTTCTGATGCCGCGACTGCCACTCTCGTATGTGGTGCAAAGCATCCACTTGCATCTAAGGGATTTGCGAATGTTACTGAGCCAATATTGCTTACCCGCGGTGAGCCTTCAGAAAAGCTCGTGGTGCCAGATAAAGGATATATTTCTATGGATGGTGTTCATGTGTATAAAACTGCTATCGCAGAACTCATGAACATGTACTATCGTTTGCTTGATATGCATGGACTGAGTGCTGATGATATAGATATGGTAATAGCTCACCAAGCCAACCAAAAAATTATTAATGCAGTACAGAAACGCCTCAAACTCGCTCCTTCACTGTTCTACTCTAGTATAGAGAGGCATGGTAACAGCTCTTCAAGTACTGTGCCTATTTGTACAACCGAACTCATTGAAAACGGTTACTTTCCCAATGACAAAAACATTATGGTACTCGTTTTTGGTGGTGGTTATACCTTTGGAGGGACAGTGCTAAAAGGAACAGGGGCTTTTTTTAGGTGACATCATGGTGTTGCATAGCTACATTAACCTGAGTATGTAGGGTAGCGAAAAATTGTCTCACACATTACATTTTGCTTGTATCGCGCCCACGTGCGGCGGGGGGGGCTTGCTGGATATGATGTGTATTATATGGAATAGCGTGAATATATATGGCGTATAGGCAACATGTGTACTGCATTGGCAGACTAGCCTGATAGAATCCATCTTTTTTGCTAATATTATCTGTAGCATACATGCTAAGAGTAGTACGTTATTGTTTTATATTTGTTTTATATTGGGATTTTTATACTATAGTTTTGTACTGCAAATATAGAAGTCTTGTACTGCGAATATAGATTTAAACTATTTCTGATAGAGAACCCTTTGTTAGTAATAACTACTAAAAAGGTAAGATATTTTTATGAACACTGAAGCATTGATCTTGCGTAAAGAACCGTCCTTACTCACTCTTTTTCTAAGACTATCTCTGCCTGTCATGATTTCGCAGTCGACTCAAAAAATCATATTATTTTTTGACTTGTTGTTTTTATCCTGGTATCGTAGTGGGCAAGGTGAACTGCTCATAAATTCAAGTTTAGCGGGTGGCTTAACGAGTTTTGTTACCCTCTCGTTTTTTGTGATAACGGTTAGCTATAGTAATGCAATCTGTGCGCAGTATTTGGGGGCAAAAAAACAATACATGTGTGGAATGGTTGGATCTCAGGTCTTCTTTCTTACACTTTTGTTCTATCCTATTGTTCTTATTCTGAGTTATTTTGTTGGGGATTTTTTCTCATTCTTTGGACATAGTCAAGAACAGCGTGCTCTCGAAACACTGTATGCACGAATACTATTGGTATATGGGGGTATCCCCTTTATACTGAATGGGGGGCTTTCTGGCGTATTTATTGGGTTAGGAAAAACTAAGGTGGTAATGATATCAAACTTAATTGCTATGGTAGTAAATATTCCCCTCAACTACGCGCTCATATTTGGCGTGGGAATACTACCAGAATTGGGGTTGCCTGGGGCAGCGTATGCTTCGGTCATAAGTGCTTTTATTGGAGTTGCTATTCTGCTGGCAGTATATCTGAGTAATACTCTTAATAGAGACTATATGACTCGAGTTATAAAATGGAACTGGAACATAGGAAAAAAACTAATTACCTTTGGTACTCCTAGTGCAGTTGATGTGTTCTTAGGTACTATGGTATTTAATTTTTTTATATTGGTAATGAATTCTTATGGAACAACGGTAGGAGCTGCCGTGACGATAGCGATAAACTGGGATTCGACGTTTTTTATGCCCATGGTGGGGGTAAGTGCAGCAACGACATCGTTATTTGGTCGGTATATAGGCGAAGGAGATCTTGCAAAAAGTCAGCGTGTTGCAAAAATATCATACATGGTGATGGCGAGTTATGCCTTAATATTAGGGATGTGTTTTCTTATGTTTGCTCCCAGTATGGTGCGTATTTTTACCAGTCAAATGAACCATACACCAGAGGTTACTGCGCTCGCGGTGCTTTTTGTACGTCTTGCCAGTGTGTATCTTTTTGCTGATGCTGCTAATTTAACATTTTCTGGTGCTCTCCGTGGCGCTGGGGATACACGGGCAGCAATGTGTATTGTAATTATTATTTATCTTATCTTTGGCACAGCGATCTATTATTTTGCATTTATTAAAAAAATTGATCCTCTCCAGGTATGGTTGATTTTTATTCTTTTTGCTTTCATGCTAGGATTAGGTCTGTTTTTACGATACCTTACAGGCAAGTGGAAAAAAATTACATTGATAAAATGAGCGCTCATAAAGAGAAGCAGGAAGGTGATTCTCTTGTATCATCTAAAGCATTAGGCTGTCAGTCTGTATCGCCTTATTCTGATATATCCCGTTCTCCTGACTCGTCGCATCCACAGACCCAGAAGGATCCACAGAAAGATCCCTCTATTTTTTTCTTATTTTTTACCCTCTCTGTGCCCATCATTATATCTCGGTTTACTGAGCAGGTATTGCTTTTTTTTGACTTGATATTCTTGTCTCGTTATCAAATGGGACAGGGTGAATTACTCATTAATGCAAGCTTTTCTGGTGGACTTATGAGTTTTTTGATATTCTCTGCCTTTATGGTTACGGTAGAATACGGCAATGCACTTGCTTCTCAGTATCTTGGTGCTCGCGAACACAAAAAATGCGGGGCTGTTGGTTCGCAGTTGGTGGTGCTCACTATATGCGCGTATCCTTTGATAGTCCTACTCAGCTTTTGTGTAGATGATATCTTTAGATTCTTTGGGCATGATGCACAACAACTTAAGCTAGAAATCGAATATACGCGTATACTCCTTTTATACGGAGGCATTCCTTTTGTGCTTCGGGCTGGTCTTTCGGCTTTTTTTACTGCACTCGGACGGACAAAGTTGGTGATGAGTGCAAGTCTCATTGCAATGCTTATCAATATACCGCTTAATTATTCCCTGATTTTTGGATTTGGACCCTTTCCTGAATTAGGCCTGCGAGGTGCTGCTTTCGCAACCGTGCTTAGTACCTTTATTGCTACGATTCTGTTACTCTCTGTGTATTTGGGACATAGTCTACATAAAAAATATGAGACTCGAAATATACGATGGAATTGGGAGATTTCAAAAAAACTCATCCGATACGGAGTGCCAAATGCCATACACGAACTAATTGGGTCTATTGTATTTACTATGTTTATTTTCTTTATGTATTCCTATGGTCCGACTGTTGGGGCAGCGGTGTCCATAGCCATGAATTGGGATGGTACATTTATACTTCCGATGATTGGTGCCTTTGATGCAACAATGGCGCTCGTTGGGCGGTTTATAGGAGCAAAGGATATTGAAAAAAGTAAAAAAGTTGTTCGAGTGTCATTTGCACTGATGGGCTCCTATGCGGTTATCATGAGCGTTCTTTTGTTAGTATATACGCCACAGCTAATACAGTTGTTTACCCCGACTATGAAGAATAGTAGTGAAGTTATAGAAACGGCATTGATATTTGTTCGCTTAGTAAGTGTATATCTTATTGCTGATGCTGCAACACTCACATTTTCTGCTACCCTAAGTGGAGCAGGAGATACGCGTGTTCCCATGATCATGTCTATTATTTTGTATGTGGTGTTTGGTGGCGTACTCTATTGGCTTGTAGTTGTAGGTTCAGGAGAAGCACTTCAGGCCTGGGTTTTGTTTATTGTGTTTGATGTGATTATGGGAATAGCATTTTTTATACGTTATAAGATGGGAGTGTGGAAGCGTATACAAATGATCGAATAGCGTTTGTTTTGGTGCTGCTGTATCTGCGACACTATTATTTTTCCTATTTTTTCCTGTTTTTTTTTGGCTTTTTTTCTTCTCTGCTTTTCTAGGGTTTCTCTCTGTTTTTTTTCTACTCCTTTCCCAGATTTTTTGGGGTTGATAGCAGAGTCTTAGGGCTTGAACAGGGTCAAGTTATAAGAGAGATGAAAAGTTTCTTTCTTTATACCTTCTTTTTTGTACTGGTGGCAGGAGAAAGGGCAGGTTTTGAAATAATGCTACTATTTATTTTCTGTGGAGTGGGGGGAATATCAGGTTCTGTGGGAGGCTCTTGTTTACATTCTATTTCTCGAGCAAGGAGCTTTTTGCGTGCAAATACAAATAATACAATTGCAGTAATCCAAGCGGAACATGCAACAGAGGTAAATACGCCCAAGTAGCCCCAATCAAGTGCATAGGCAAAAATGGGGATAAAGATAAACGGGAATACTAACTGCCTCACTGAGACCATAATAATCGGGATAAGCGGACGTTTTAGCCCCTGTAATAAACCAGATGCTTGAAACATGAGTTGATACGCATAGAAAATAAAGACAGCGAAAGTGAGGTACTGCTTAGCAATCATAATAACCTCAGCGTCACGAGTAAAGGGAATAAGAATAAAGTGAGCAAAGATACGTACCAGTATCATGAGCCCAAGCAATGCAAGAGCCAAAAGCAAGCAGAGCCTAAATGACTCGCGTATCCTATCAATTCTACGGGCGCCATTGTTTTGTCCTACCAAGGCCGAAAGTGCAATATTAAGCCCCATTGTGGGTACAAGTGCAAATTGTTCTATTCGTAGTCCTACAGTATAGGCTGCAGTTGCATTTGGACCATTGAGATTGTAAAGAAAGTAGTTTACTACTCCTAAGCCAAGACCAACTAATGCAAGTTGTACAAAAGAAGGGAGCCCGTACTTAAATATTTCGTGACTAGTTTTGTATATGGGTATGAGACTTTTTAGCGTTTTAGGAACAAAATACCGTTCTTTATACACCTTTCTAAGCAGGAGTATGGTTCCTAATACTTGCACAAAACTTGTCGCAAGTCCAATACCCGCAACACCCATGCGTGGGATAATAACAATTCCAGCAATGTTCCAGCCATACATGAGCAGTGGATCAAGTCCAACATTGATGAATGCATTCAGTATCATGACGTTGCGCATAAACTTTGTATCGCCACGACTCATCAGCGCTACACCGAGCGCAGCTTGCACTACCATAAAAGGAAATCCGACCCCAATTGCACGAGCATATGCGATGGCGTCTCCTAAAACTTGACCCGAAACATTCTGTGCAGAAAAGAAGGTTTGTACTATATACCAGGTGAATACCGCAAGTATGGTGCCAAATACCACTCCTAAGCTAAAAGCTTGTTCCTGATAGTGAGCAGCCTTTTTTTCTTGTTTTGCTCCAATTGCGTTGCTTACGAGTACCATGGTTCCGCCTGCAATAGCTTGGGATATTGACATGGCGATTAAGAACAAGGGAAACACGAGCCCTGTTGCTGCAAGAGAACTAGATGAAAGTTGGCCGGCCCAAAAGGTGTCGGTGAGGTTGTACAGAGTTTGAAAAATACTGCCTATAATTGCAGGGACAGCTATTGCTCGTATATGTTTGAGTATATTGCCTTGCGTGAGATTGAGTGCGTTGCTTCCCATAAGTATATTCAATTATACTATAAATTTTTTTTTAATGTTTGACGCGCGTTCAATAATACATCAAGGCTGATATACTTAAAAGATATGAATTATCTAAATGACACACTACGTGCTATTCTTCCTGTGAGACCAAGTTGTATTGGGCTTGGATGCTGGGCAATAGGAGGGCCATTTTGGGACGGAAACATTCCACTTGGCTGGGGTGACGTTGATGACGCTGAATCACTAAGTGCTTTACAAACGGGAATTGAGCGTGGAATAAACTTTATTGATACTGCCGATGTGTACGGTGCAGGTCATAGCGAAAAAATCGTGTCCCAGGTTCTTGCAACTAATAGAGAATCACTGATACTTGCAAGCAAATTTGGTAATGTTTTTGATGAAACAAGCAAGCAAGTGACGGGACAGAATGCAGACCCTGCATATATAAGACATGCTTGTGAACATTCTCTTCGTCGCCTTAAAACGGACTATATAGATATATTACAATTTCATATTGGCGACTATCCTCCTGAACAAGCAGTCCCAGTGCGAGACACTCTCGAGGAACTTGTGCACGAACAAAAAATTCGTAGTTACGCATGGAGTACAGACAGTCCAGAAAGGGCTACAGTGTTTGCTCAAGGAATGCATTGTTCGGCAGTGCAATTTCAACAAAATGTGCTTGACGATAAAAAAACAATGACTACACTCATAGAACAAGAGCATCTCATCGGAATATTGCGGGGACCACTTGCTATGGGGCTTCTTTCAGGAAAATATTCAACACATTCTATTACCTCAGACTCCGATGTTAGAGGAAAAAATGCCCCCGAATGGATGGAATACTTTAAAGATGGAAAGGCCCGACCTGAGTTTTTGCAAAAGTTAGAGTCAATACGCGAAATACTTACTTCAAAAAATCGTACTCTCGTACAAGGGGCTCTTGCATGGCTTTGGGCACGAAGTGATAATTTTTTGCCTATCCCAGGTTTTAGAACAGCGTCACAGGTTAATGAACTCATTGATGCAGTCGATAGCGGTCCACTCGAAAGCAACCAGATGCAAGAAATAGAGAATATTCTAAAACGCTAGTCGACATAGGCACGGGATGCCTGTAAGCCTATTGTGGTAGAAACCATTGTGTAGCAATCTCGTTTTGCCGAGCGTGATCCTTGTGCATTGCACTTAAAAAAATACTATAGCAGGTAGCATTGTATAATCTTGTTGTAGTCAAGAATTCCCATTTTTCTGTTTTTGTCTGTTTTTTTCTGGCTTTTTTCTCTAGACCGTTTTTTTGGCCCGTTTTTTTGGCTTAGTATATCCTACTATGCTACACTATCTCTTCATGTTTGTAATAATCATAGTTTTTTTGTATTGATTCTGAGAGCATTACTTATTACTGAAATAGAGCTAATACTCATGGCCACGGCTGCAAGCATGGGATTCATGAGTATTCCTAAGGGATAGAGTATACCTGTGGCAATTGCAACGCCAATGCAATTGTACACAAAAGCAAAAAAGAGATTTTGTTTAATGTTTGCTATTGTAATATGGCTAAGTCGCATTGCTTTTACAATGCCGTCCAAATCGCCCTTAATGAGAGTCAGATCTGCGCTCTCTATGGCTATATCACTTCCTGTTCCCATAGCAATGGCTACATCAGCGTATGCCAGTGCAGGAGCATCGTTAATGCCGTCGCCTGCCATTGCGACACAGTGTCCTTTTGTTTTAAGATCCTGCACTACTTCTGCCTTGCGATCGGGGCGTACTCCCGCAATGATAGTATCAATAGGAAGTTGGCTAGCTATGTGCTGGGCAGGACCATAGGAGTCACCAGTAAGCATGGTGATATGCATTCCATATTGTTTTAGGGTAGCAAGTGCCTTTGGTGTAGTTTCTTTTATGGTATCAGTAAAACTCATATGCCCAATATAACGCCCTTCCACTGCCATGTACATAGTCGTATGGTGTGTCGGAGTGTTTTGGGGGTTTTCTACACGAACGTCATCTGAAGAATGTGGTAGTGCTATACCGCGTTCTTTAAGCAAGGCGAGGTTACCGAGCAATACGGATTGTTTGCCTACCAATCCTTCGATACCTTTTCCGGCTATGTTTTTGAAATTAGTAACTTGTGTTAAGTCTATGTTTTTTTCTGTGGCATATTGCACGACAGCCCTTGCTAAGGGATGTTCGCTTGCATTCTCAAGACTTGCAGCAATACGGATAAACTCGTTCAAAAATTTTTCTGAACATTCGACATGTACGAGCTCTGGCTTTCCTTTTGTGAGCGTTCCAGTTTTATCAACAACTAGTACATCTGTTTTTTGCAGTGTTTCGAGTGCCAATGCGTTTTTAAATAGTATCCCTATTGTTGCCGATCTTCCTATAGAGACCATAATTGACATAGGAGTTGCGAGACCAAAAGCACAGGGACAAGCAATGATTAGTACAGACATGGTAGTAATAAACGCATGCGCTATTCGGGGGGAGGGACCAATAATGTTCCACACTATAAACGTTATTACTGCGATGGCGATGACTATCGGTACAAATATCTCTGCAACTTTGTCAGCAAGCCTTTGTATTGGAATCTGACTGAGGTGAGCTCTGCTAACCATGCTTATAATTCGAGAAAGGAGTGTTTCTGATTCTATTTTTTCAACTTGAATGAGCAAGGCTCCTTGTCCGTTGAGTGTCGCTCCAATGACAGAGTCACCAGTAGTCTTTTCCACTGGCATAGCTTCGCCACTAATCATGGACTCATCGATAAAGGATGTGCCAGCGCTTACCTTTCCATCGAGGGGAATTGCTTCGCCAGGGCGTACCCTGAGAATGTCTCCGACCTGTATTTTTTCTATGGGGAGATCTTTTTCAACTCCCGCGCTTATGACTTTTCGTGCGTATCGAGGCTTGAGTTTTATGAGCTGTCTCACTGCTGCATTGGTCTTCTTTTGAGCTCCCAACTCTATTGTTTGTCCTAAGAGCATAAGAGTAACGGTTACTGCCGCTGCCTCAAAGTATACGCCAGTAAATGCAGAAAGGCTTGCAAAGATCCGAGGAAAGAAAAGGTCTGCTATTACGATAAAAATACCGTATCCAAAGGCTGACAGAACGCCTAGACTTATAAGACTAAACATGTTTAAGGATTTATTTTTTACAGATAAAATTGCACGTTCAAAAAATGGAAATGCGCACCACGTACACACAGGGATTGCGAGAGCGAGTTCTAGCAGAAGGCGTAGTCTTTCTGATAAAAGGCTTGATATGGGTCTTTGGGGTAACATGTCGCCCATAGATATAATAAAAAGAGGAATAGAAAAACTAAGAGCGATCCATAAACGATGTTTCATAGATTTTGCGTGTGGGTCTTCTTGATCTGATTCTTCTGTAGTGATTAGTTGCTGGAGTGTCATTCCACAATGTGGACATACACCCGGCTTGTGCTCGCGTACTTCTGGATGCATTGAGCAGACGTAGAGAGGTGTCTTTGCGTCTGCTATGCTCTTGTCTGCTATGTCCTTGTTGGGTGTTTTTGCTGTATTCATAATACAATTGTATCCATGTCACTCAGATATGTATACGTTCGCTATATATCGATATCGGGCTGACTGGATTTGAACCAGCGACCCCAAGTCCCCCAGACTTGTGCGCTAACCAACTGCGCTACAGCCCGAACGTATAGTATCAATTATATCAAGCAACTGTTTATCATATTAAACTATTGTGATTACAGTACTAAAATTTGCCCTACAAGAGGAGTATGTGCTAGAGACTACTCAATACAAACGTTCGTTCTGACAGTTTTTATGTTTTGGTTTTTAGTCTTAGCTTTTTGTATTTAGGTTTTCACAGGTGTAATTATTACGGATGAATCTTCTTATATGCGTATCTTTTACAAATTTGGTGATAGCTTTTCTCTAAAATATGTGTCACACAGTGCGTGTGCCTCTGCTGCGTTTGTACATGATAAAAGGAGTGGGCGAAGCGTTTCTAGATCTCTTGTGTCCATATATCTAATAAGGTATTTTACGCTTGGGACGCTTGCTGGGCTGACTGATACCGTTTTTACTCCCATTGCAATGAGTGATATAAGCATAAGGGGGTTTGATGGCATTGCACCGCATACCGCAAGGTGAATATTATGTGCTTTTGCGCCTTGCACGCTGAGATCTATGAGTTTGAGTAGGCTGGGATGAAGCCCATCGACTTCTTTGCTCAGCTCTGGGTGGGTTCTGTCCATGGCAAAGGTATACTGAATGAGGTCGTTAGTTCCAATAGAGAAAAAGTCCGCATCGTGTGCGAGATGATTAGCAATAAGTACCGCTGCGGGAGTTTCTATCATGACACCTAATTTTACATCTGGCGCACCAATCTGTTTTTGTACTTGTTTTGCTATACTACGAGCTTCATCAAATTCAATAGTACGAGTAATCATAGGAAACATGATCTCTATCGTAACGGGAGATCCTTGGTTTTGTTGCCATAATGCAGCGCGATATATTGCCTCAAGCTGGGTAGTAAATATTTTTTTATGTTTGAGTAACAATCGTATACCACGTATTCCCAAAAAAGGATTATCCTCTTTGTCCATATGTATCCACGAAACTGGTTTATCCCCCCCAATATCCATCATACGTATTGTGAGTGGTACATTGCCCAAAGCAGTGATAGCTTTGCATAGATAGTCGTACTGTTCGTCAACGCTAGGAGGGGTGGGGCTAGACTCAAACATGAATTCTGTTCTAAAAAGCCCTACGCCTTCGCCTCCCCGTGGTTGTACGTTCTTAGCATCATCGATGTTGGCAATATTACATACGACTTCTATCTTTACGCCATCCTTGGTGGTTGCTTCTTTATGCATATTCTGCTCTTCTCGCTCTTTTAGATGCAGTACCTGTTCGCGGATAGAAAGAGCTTTTTCTGTCTGATCCTTGCTAGGATTGCAAATCACAATACCCGAACGTGCATCTGCAATGATTGTTTGTCCCGATTCTAGGGTGAGCAGATCACTTCCTAATCCTACGATTGCGGGAAGTCCCAATGCGCGTGCAAGTATAGACATATGCGAGGTGAGCCCACCATGAACAGTACAGATTGCAGTAACAGGGTAATGGTGTAGTGTTGACATTTGCGATGGAGTTAGTTCTTCGGCTACGAGTATATACTCTTTGTCTTTAGGCAGTGGAGCTGGGGGGGTATAATGCTTGTCAAGGTGGCGTAGGAGGCGTGCGCGTACATCTTTTGTGTCGGCAATGCGTTCTTGTATTAATGAATCATTAACTTTCTCTAAGGCTTCTATCTGGACTTGGTACACTGTGTGCGTTGCGTAGACGGCACTTTTTCCCTCTAGTAATAGAGAGTTAATATCATTGTGTATTATCGAATCAGTAAGTTTCATGAGGTGAGCATCTGCAATCGCAGACTCATCCTTTAATCCCTGTGCAAGAAAGGAATCTTTCATCTCTTGCAATTCTTCGGTTACCAATTCAACAGCATGCTGAAATTCTTTTTGTTCGTATGCTCGGTCTCCGGCTTCATTGGTAATGACAAAGGTTTCTGATTCTAGTATATGGACGGGGTTGCAGGCAATGCCTATGGAGACATTGATTCCTTTGATGGTCTTGTTGTTCGATGTTAAGACGAGGGGTTCGGATAAAAGAGGCGAGTGTCCTTCTTGGTCAGTCGGTGTCGTGACTGCTTTTTCATGGTTGAGTTCGTTTTCTATATAGTGCAAAATGTGTTCAAGTGCTTCATCTTGCTTAGGTCCTTCTGCACTTATGGTGAGTTCTGTATTGGGAGAAATGCCAAGTATGAGTAGTGATGGCATGCTTTTTATATCAGCTGTTTTATTGTTTGCGTGTAGTTTAAGCACAGTACTGGGATATGACTGTGCCATTTTTGCTAGTAGCGTTGCTGGGCGTTCATGCATTCCGTTTTCGCCAGTAAACATAATGGTTTTGTATATGCCACGCAATTCTTCTGCACTATACTTTGCTTCTATATCTTTTGTGTCTTTTTGTAAGGCGTCAAGGATGGTGTGTTTATTTGTAGTGGTAAACAATGGTTCTATTTGTGCTTTGTCTTGTATAAGCATGGTAAGTCTCTGAATGATGTGGAGATGCTCATCCGATTTTGATGCAAGGGCACAGGCAAGATACACGGTATCGGTATCGTTCCACTTGACTCCTTCTGGAAACTGTCCTACGAATATAGAGTTTTTCTTTATGTCAGCGAGTGCCTCACGCACTCCATGAGGAATAGCAACCCCGTTAATGAGGTAGGTGGAGACTTCTTGTTCGCGTTGTAGCATAGCCTGCTTATATACGTGACTGACTTTGCCCCGGGCTATCAGAAAGTCGCCTAATTGTTGTATTGCATCTGCCTTGTCTTTCGCCTTGAGATTTAAGGCTATGTCTTGTTCTGTGAGTACAAAAGAGCTATGTTGTTCGTGTTTTGCGTGCTCTTTTTCAGAATTACTTGTGGTGGTGTTGGGGGTATGAGTGACTTTTTTCTTTTTCCTAAAAAAATTCATAGGTTGTCCTTTACGTACTTGTTATGGTCTAAGGGTGATCCGATTGATGAGAGAGCGAATGATACAGAGCCTCAACCGAACTAGCGATCGATCTGTCCTTTATTCCGCTCAGTTCCATGAATATTGTCTGTATGGGCGTGGTTTTTTTTATATCTGCAATATATTGTGCTTCGGGATCGTCTGCGTTCTTAAAGAGTAAGCCAAGTGCGCAGGCAAGTAAGAGCATGTCGTGAGTAGTGTTATATTTTATTGCAAGACGTAGGGGTAATACATAGCGTTCATCGTACGAGAGTTTTCGTTTTGGTGATCTGCCAACACGTTCTACGCTGTCGTGCAGATGAGGATTTGCAAAACGAGCTAGTATTTTTGAGACATACTGTGAATGTTCATGTGCATCAAGGCCATATTCTTTTACTAGTACCTCAGAGGTTTCTTCACAGATAGCGCGTATTTTATTATAGATATGTGGTTCGTTCATACAGTCTGCTATTGTATGTTTTTTGTAGTATTGTCCTAACCACGCAACAAAGGTATGAGCAGTGTTAACCGTTAACAGTTTTCTCATAATATAAGGCATGAGATTATTAACGATTGTGACGCCCTGTATTGACTGTACCGACGCATATTTGAGCATGGGAGACGTGTTTTGACGTGCATGAGGGGTTTTGTGTATTGTGTCGGGGCTAGTAGTATTATCGTGATGAACGATCGTACCAGGAGTATGCGGTATCTCGATAATCCACTCGTAAAACGATTCAACGGTTACTGGTGGTAGCATCTCTGGTTTTGGACGTGTAGAAGTATTAGCCGTTTGCTCCGTCGTTACTGAAGTTACCGATGTTACTGGGGGGGTAGGCACTATTCTATCTACGGCACAGTCCAAAAAAGAGACATAAGATTCCATATATGCTCTATACTCTTTATCTGAATCTTCTTCTATCAATTGACGTAATGCGTGCGTAGCACGTACCATGTTTTCGCATGCAATGATGGGGAGTATCTGAGTAATGCCGGATTTTTTTCGGGCTTCAATTCCAGTTTTGATGGTAGGAGCGATGTGTTTTAGTATAGAGGGACCAACTGCGCAGGTAACGATATCCGCCTGGACAAACAACTTTGGCAGTGCTGCGTCGTTTGGCAATAAGGCGTCCACATCATTCACTAGTATAGACGATTCTTCTGTACCCACAACGCGCACCGCATAGCTCTTATGAAAAGAAAGCGAGTCAATGAGCGTTTGTGCTACATCTACAAAATAAACACGAAAGCCCGATGTATTGAGCAGAACGCCAATAAATCCTCTTCCAATGTTTCCTGCGCCAAAGTGTAATGCTGTTTTCATACAATGAGGGGTCAATGCATGCATTGACCCCCAAATAGTTAAGCCTTAACTGTTTTTTAGGTTTTTTATCAGAGGCTCAAATTCAGTTTTGTCCATAAAGTTATTTATGGTTACGATGATTGCGCTAGGAGCAGCTTCTTCCGCTTGCTTTGCAAAGGCATTCTGTGTCACTACAAGATCAGCATCTTGTGGAATCTGCGATACTTGCGCATGACTTACGGAAATCGACAGTCCTGCTTCTTTAAGCGAGTTTTGGAGGAGCGTTGCGCCTGCTGCCGAAGAACCCATGCCTGCATCACAAGCAAAAATAATGCTTTTTACTTGAGCAAAGGTTTTCTTACCCTTTGATGCTGCCTTCATTCCACTAATTTCGCTTTGCGCTGATTCAAATTCACCTATGTCAAGGTCAGCCTTATTACGTCTTAACAACGGAACAGCTACTAAGAATGATATAACACCAGCAACTGCAATACTTAGCCATGTAATCAACAGACCAACTCCTTTCGTAGAAAGTAGAGAAAGTGCAAAAATACTACCGGGTGATGGTGGACCTACAAGACCGTTACCAAATATGGTGTTTGTAATAACGCCTCCCATACCCCCAAGGATTACTGCAACAACAAGTATCGGGCGCATGAGCACATAGGGAAAGTAGATCTCATGTATACCTCCGAGAAAATGAATGACACTCGCACCGTAGGTTGAACGTTGAATTCTTCCCTTTGTAGCAACCATATACGCTAGGATAATACCCATACCAGGACCTGGGTTAGTTTCTATCAAAAAGAGTATTGATTTTCCTGCTGCCTCAACCTGTTCTGCACCAAGCGGAGTGAATACTCCATGATTAATAGCATTGTTAAGAAAAAGAATTTTTCCAGGTTCTACTAGGATTGATACAAGAGGGAGAAGACCTGCGTTTACTATTGCTCCTACACCTGCGCTTAAAGCACTTGAGAAACCTTCAATGATTCCTCCAACGACTGCCACGTTAATGAGTGCAAGCGCAAATCCTAGGATACCAAGCGAAAAATTTGCAACAAGCATTTCAAAGCCTGCGCGTATTTTTCCATGTAAGGACTTGTCAAGGACCGAAATCAGCCATGCGGCAAGCGGACCCATTATCATAGCGCCGAGGAACATAGGTACAGAAGCCCCTACGATGAGACCCGCAGTTGCTATGGTTCCTATAACGGCACCTCTCGTCTTTGCTACAAGAAAACCACCTGAATAAGCAATCAGTAATGGCAAGAGCCATGTAATCATTGGGCCAACGAGAGAAGACAATTTTTCGTTTGGTGTCCAGCCTGTAGGAATAAAAAAGGCTGTGATAAGCCCCCAGGCAATAAAAGCCCCAATATTGGGCATGATCATGGACGATAGAAAACGACCAAACTTTTGAACTTGTTGTTTCATAAAACCTCCTATCAGTTTATTTGTTTATTATATCATATAAGGAGGGCGAGGAGAGGTTCAAAGTAGGAAATTAAAGGCTATGCGTAAGTATTTTTACATATTGTATTGAATTTTATGATAAACTATATGTTTTGCGTTTCAATATCGTTTACTGGTGATCTTTTTTTGTAAATAACATTGTCCAGTATGCATTTCCTTTTTCTATATTTTCGCTAATTTCACGTTCCCAACGTCGTTTTATAGATCTGCTAAAGTTGAGGTAAAGTTTATCCTTGTCTACTGTCCAAGCGGAGGGGTCTATGGTCGCAAAATAACCACGTGCAATTGCATATGCACAGTACCCGCCGTATTGTGGAGCATATTGCTCAGGATTGGTTATAAACAGGCTTTGATGTTCTTCAGAAGCAAAGAGCCACCGTGCTCCTTTATATTCATAGTATAGAGATTCTATCCCTTGTATGGGCTCACCCTTTGTAAAATAGGCAACAGGATCATAGCCACCGATGGCGTATGTGCCTTGAACATTAACCTGACTACGAGTTTGGGCTTGTGCGATGGTACCTACGTAACAAAAAAGTAATATGATACACACGGTATATACGCAAAGTTTTTTGTATTGAAATTTGATTTGGCATCGTACGCTATTCATGCTTATAATTGTATTGCATCGTAAAGGGTATTAAATTTTATTGTATTCTGTAGTATGCTTGACGACCGTTTTGTAGAAAGCTATGGTAGGGCAAATATGCCCTGCGTTTCAAACTAGCAAAATCCTTTTTAAGATAAAAGATACCTGAATCAAGGGTTCCCTTTGGAACGCCTATGAGGGTTGAGAGCGTTTTATTTGAGATATGATATGATTCACGTGCTTTTTTTACGAGTCTTGTGTAGCGTGACTTGTAGACTTTCATTAAGTGAATGGCTTGTATGCGTTCTTGTTCGCATAAAATTTTGTACTTGATGGTAAATTCAAAGGTTTTTGCCTTATGAAAACAAACATTTGCTCGTTCTTGGTATAGCGCTTTTTTCTTGCTGAGGCGCAGGGTTTCTTTTTCAGTTGTACGCAAGTCATGTATGACATCAAATTTTGTAAGATTTAACATCTTGCCTATATATAGGTAATCAAGATCGGGATACTCTGGTCGGTATTTTAGCAAAAACCACCACAATCGATGTTTGTGGGTTGATGATTTACTTTTTTTGTTTTTTCCCGATATGAGATAGTTTACTAGTTGAATAGTCGACTCGTTTGTTATGAGTCTAGTAGGGTCATGTTCGTGTACTTCAGCAACATTAATAGCGGTTGCATATTCTCTCTGTGATATCATTGCCTGCTGGGCGTAAGTCTTGTTTACTTGTTTCAAAAAAGTTAAAAACTGAAGCCGAAGTGTTGTATTTAGATAGGCTTCAAAGGGAAGATTTCTATATTCAAACCTATTAATGAGTGATGGGATTCTTGTATCCATAAAAATAAGAAATGATCCAGAATATTCATGGTAGCGCTTGCTGATTTTTTTTGGAAAATCGTATACAAATTGACGAGTAAGGCTTAGTACTTCATCAAACGAACATAGATCGTTCTTGTAGTCAAGTAATTTTATTGTTAGTGTCGTCATTGAGTTTTCGAATGCGTTACCCCCTTAATACATTTGTCTTTACTAAAATTTCGGTATCTTTGATTCAAAAAACAAAGAAAAAAAGTTACAAATACGTCTTATATTGCTACGGTGTGTATGGGAGAAAGGGGAGAGAGAAAATTTTTATATATGGGTGTTTGCTTTGGCTATTAATATGGCACCGAGTAGTCCGTAATGGGTGAGTTTTGGCCCAACAATATAGGTGTTCGGAGTTTCTTTTATAGCTGGTGCGTCAATATAGCCATTTACTAATGTTTGAAACATAGTATTGATTTTTTGATAGAGAAACGTTCGGTGCATGAGTCCTCCTCCTATAATTATTTTTTGTGGAGAGAGGAGCATCGTAATGTTGACTAAGGCATGTGCAATGTAGAATGCTTCTATGTCCCAAGCCTTATGCGTTTCGGGTAGGCGATACGGGGATCTGCGCCATCGTTTTGTAATAGTCGGGCCGGCTGCTAAGCCTTCAAAACAATGCTTGTGATAGGGGCAGAAGCCGTTTGGGGTAGGATCGTGAGGATGACTTGGCAGTAGCATGTGCCCGCCCTCCGGATGAATTAATCCATGTATAGGTGCTCCGTGTACGACGGTACCAACGCCTATTCCTGTTCCTATAGTAATGTAGGTATACGTGTCTAGCCCCTTTCCTGCTCCCCAAGTTCCTTCTGAGAGCGCGGCGCTATTCACATCCGTATCAATATATACTGGCAGTTGTAACTGCTCTGAGATACTTTGGGTAAGCGGTGTATGTGCCCAGTTTGGTTTTGGTGTGGTAGTAATTGAGCCATAGTGGGGGGAATTTTTATCGAGATTAAGAGGACCGAAACTTGCAATACCAATACTCTGCAACAAATGTCTACGAGGATGTGACGAAAAATAATCAACAATGGTAGCAATGGTGTTTTGGGGAGTGCTAGTAGGAAAGCGTACAATATCGGCAAGGTCATCGGGGTTTGAACCAACAGCGCATATGCACTTTGTCCCTCCTGTTTCTACCGCTCCATATAGCTTGACCATGTTAGCGCCTGTCTCAGCCTTTGTTCATGGGTGAAATGATTAGTCTACAGGCTTTCATCTAAAAGATTATCAAAAGATTCATCTGAATTTTCATCTAAGATCTCGTTTGGGGTCTCATCTGAGACTTCGTCGGGAATTTCGTTTGGAGTTTCATCTGAGTTTTCATTTGAGGACTCACTGAGAGATGTGCTTTGAGATATGTCTGATGGCGTGGTTTCAGTCTCTGCCGTTATAGATATAGGTAAAGATATATAGTCAATTGGGTTTATGGGTTTTCCTTCGCTGTGTAGTTCAAAATGGAGATGGTCTCCAGTAGAATATCCAGTATTGCCGAGATATGAAATCTGTGCTCCTTTGTGCACCCTTTGACCTTTGCTATAGAGGGTATCCAAGACATGTGCATAGAGCGTTCTATAGCCATTTTCATGCATGATAAACAAGAAGAATCCAAAGGCAGAACTAAACCCCGTCTCTTGCACAATTCCATCTGCGCTAGAAAATACAGGGCTTCCTGCAGATGCAACAAGGTCAATACCGTAGTGGAACTGAGGGTTACCTGAAATAGGATTGATTCTGTCACCATAGGGAGAACTAATGACAAAGTCTATTAAAGGAGAATCAAACTCATTATCTGATAAGAAAAGAGCTCTTTCTTGTTCGGTAAGTCTTTCGCCATCAAAAAAATAAAACCGTTCAACTTTGAGTTCATAAGAAGGTTTTACTGAGATGATAGATGATTCGCCTATACGGCGTTCAAGCCGTTTCCACAGTACATAGTGAAGATCTGTTGTGGGATTTTCACGAATATAGATGCCTGAGCGACGTGGGATAAGTACCGAACTCCGAGGAGGGTATTGATAGCTACGAGGATAGTTATTTAGTGTTGCAATACTTGCGAGCGAAGTTTGTACTTTTTCTGCAAGGCTTACAATATCTTCGTCCACTCTGATGATGTATTCAAAAAAGTCTCTCTGTGTCTCATCTGTTCCATCACCATGAAAATACACCCGCAGAGTATCCTGATCTAGGTTAATAAGTTCGGGATATGCACCTGCTATGGTTGAACACAGCCCGATTAGTATTGCATAAGTACATATAAATATACGCATATTATAAGAGTATCCTATACACTTCTTGTGTAGTAGTTGCATCGAGAATTTTTTTTCTCTTTTCTGCATTGTTGAGTATAGAACTCACCTTTGAGATGATTTCAAGGTGCATTCCATCGATAGGCGAGGCAATGAGCACAATTATAGTACTCGGTTTCTCGTCGAGTGAGTCAAAGTCTAGCCCTTCTTTTTTAATACCTACTGCGATTCGTGGGATAGTGCATCCTTTTGACTTTGCGTGTGGTATTGCAATGCCGTGTTCCAAACCAGTAGACATAGTATTTTCCCGTTCTATCAAGTCACGAGTAAAGGTATCTTTGTCTGTAAAGGGGCTATGTGCATCGATAAGGTCAATGAGTTCGTGCATAACTTCTTTTTTGTTTGTGCCTTTGAGCGAAAGACATACGAGAGACTCGTCATAGAACGTGTGAAGAAGCGTTTTTGTTTTGTCTTTGATTTCGCTACTAGTATTGATGAAGGTCTTACGTGATATAGTAGTTTTGATAGCATGGGCACTTTCTGCAATATCAGTGATGCTTTCTAGTAATGCTGCTTTGAAAATAGGAATATTGTCTTTGGTAGAATGAAATTGCAGTTCGGTATCCTTGGGCTCAAGTGTAAGAAAAATAAGATCTTTACGGAGGTAGAAGATCTCTTTTCCAGACTGCCTAATTTTGCTTATGTAAAATCCCTCTTCTTCCATTATAGAAAAAAATTTGGCTAATATCGTCTTGAATATTTGGTTATCTTCTAAGGCGATTGTCGTTAGTACCTGTCCTGTAGGCTTGGCTTTTTTTGTACCCTGTTTTTTACTATTGAGGCTTAGCGACAAAAGAGGGGGGGTCACAATAGAGGTAAACAGCACCACCATCAGTGCAACGTTATAAAACTCGGCGCTCAGTATCCCGAGACTCAGCCCGATTCCTGCTACGACTAGAGCGACTTCGCCCCTTGGAGTCATGCCAAGACCTATGCGGGTGGCCCCTCTTATGGTAAAGCCAAAGCCAAGAGCAGGTATTCCCGCTCCAAAAAATTTAGAGGCAAAGGCGAGTATACTTGCTAATAGCCCTATTCCCATAATTCTCCAAGAAAGCAAAGATATAACGTCAATACGCATACCACTCGTGATAAAGAATATAGGTACAAGAAAAATATTGACTGCTCTTAGTTTGTCTTGAATCAAGTACGCAATATCTGTACGAGAGAGAGAAAGACCAATAATATAAGCACCAATGACCATTGAGATACCGAGTGCTTCAAAAACGCCTCCAAGGAGAAGGGCAAAGCACAGAGACATTACCGCAATTTGTGTCCTTCCTTTTACAATTTTTTTCATTGAATTACTGAATTTGTTTGAAAGCAGTATGCCAAAGGTAGTAAAACTTATCCAAAGCACGAGCGCCCGTAGACTGGTAATAACTAGCTGTAAAACTGGTATCGATGTGGCAGTTGCGTTTGTACCTTCGGTAGTGGGGTTAAGAAAGAGCATGGCTATGCTCGTAGTGATTGAAAGTATGATTATGCCAAGCACGTCGTCAAATACAGCCGCGCTGATGATGGTAACCCCTTCGGGAGTGCCCATGGCGCGTTTTTGAGAGAGAATGCTGGCGCTGATCCCCACCGAGGTAGCTCCAAAAATCGTGCCGAACAGAAGATGATAGGGATGAAATCCGGGTAGTTGCGGATGAAAGAGGACGCTAGTGAGATAACCAGCACCAAAAGAAAAAACGAGGCCACCAAGTCCTATCATGCTCCCGCGAAAGGCGTAACGCAAGAGTAAATCAATTTCGGTCTCTAGTCCAGCGTAGAATAACATTACTATTATCGCTATGGCAGATAAAAACTGGAGCTGGGGTGAGATGATTTCTTGTGGGGTAGAGGGAAAGAGTCCTAAGGGAAGTATTGATCCCAGAGAGAGAGAGCCGAGTGCATAGGGTCCTATGAGTATTCCTGCAAGGATATATCCAAGAACGTCTGGGAGTGCGATTTTTTTTACTAATATATGACTGAGCCACGCCACAAAAATCAGTACTGCTACCTGTACGATTCCAAGAGCTTCGCCAATTAGAGTACCAATTTCTCCAAAATCCATTTATTATAATATATTATAGTCACTTTTAGGGTAATCAATGCGTCTTTTTACTACTAGCCTTAGAAATCATGTGTATTTTAACTCGTATAAGCATGCTGGCAGTATGGGGTCTAAGCATGATGATAGTACGTGTAGCTATGTGACGCATGCGCGGGCAAATATTATTGGCGAACATACGGATTATACAGGTGGTCTGGTTTTGCCATTTTTGCTTGCCCCGCACTTAAAAGCTCGGGCGATTTTGCGTGAGCGTATGTCAGAATATCGTTTTTTTGACGAGGACAACCAACCCTATGTTTTTACCCGGGCTACCCAGCTGGATAGCCTTGCTATTGATTCTCGCGTACGATATCCTTTTGCGGCTATTCGCTGTTTTGAACATCATTATAATATACAGATTAACGGTATAGACTTGCACATTACCAGTACTATTCATGCAGGTGCAGGAATATCGAGTTCTGCGGCTGTACTTGTCGCAGTGTTGGGGGTACTTCATCGGCTATATGAGATGGATATTACTCCTGATGATCTTGCCATACTTGCACAAAAATGTGAAAACGAGTATCTTTCTTCTCCCTGCGGACTTATGGATCAAACTGTTATTGCATACAATGATGTTCATGCGGCATTATATATAGATTTTTCTACCTCGCGACCAGTGGTGCGTGAACGAGTACCCGTAAGCGATGCATTAAAATTTGTAGTCATACCCTCTGGTATTACGCATACAATAGCGGGAGAGAGCGGGTATACACAGCGGGTACAAGAGTGCAGTCGTATTGCACGTTGCATAGGGCACAATCGTTTTTATGAAATAACAATATCTGAACTCGAAAAAAACTACAGTCTTTTGGATGATGATGTCCTTTGTAGACGTCTGCGTCACATTGTCACAGAAAACCAACGTGTTCGCGATTGTGTCATAGCACTCAAGGAGCATAATACGCAAAAAGTATTTGATCTCATAAATCAAAGTCATACCTCTTTGTCAGAGGACTATCAAGTATCAACACAAGAAATAGAAATGCTGGTGCAAGCTGTTCGTGATGCGGGAGCGCAGTCGTGTAGAATAATGGGGGGTGGATTTGGTGGTTCGGTACTCTGTGTGCTTGCTACTGCATCCTTAGACGGTTTTATAGAGATGTTTACACAAAAAAACCCGAGTTACGAACTAATAGTATAGGAAACCTATGTGTGCATAACTATTTGTGTCTTTGATCAGGTTTGATAGCGTTTGACTAATTTGTGTATTTTATATATTTGACGCTGTCTAATTAAGTGGAATCTAATCATATATAGTGTTGTTATATTGGATAAAATAATGGGATATGTACGTGAGCTAGAGTGCGCTATATAGTACAATATTCTAGTATAGACTTGATATAATTTTAAGTTTTTGTTACTATTGAGATATATGCGCGAGCAAACCAAATACAATAAAAATTCTGTGATTTATTTTGCCGGTGAACTTTCTGACTCAATCTATTATATAGAAGCAGGTACAGTAGCCATTCAAGAGGTGGGGACACAAGTTTCAGAAAAAAAGAAGCTACTCGGTAAAGGTGAATTCTTCGGTCTTTTTTCAGCTATAGGAAACTACCCACGACAGGAAAATGCTATTTCGCAGTCCGATCTCATGTTGACTATATTTGATGTAAAAGAGTTTGAATCGCTCGTTATAAATAATTCAAGTATGTCTCTCAAACTCTTGCAAAAGTTGTCACAAGAACTACGTCAAGTACATAAAAAAACCCAAAAACTTCTCGATGTTAATGTCAGTGTATCTCCCCTTCAGGGGCTCTATACGTATGGCAAAGCTTATTTTGAAAAGAAAGAATACGATAAAGCCACCTATGTGCTCAACACCTTTTTAAAGTATTATCCCTTAGACGAAAGGGTGGCAGATGTAAAACGAATGCTGGAGTCCATTAAATAAATGAGTAATGATTTAAACCGTTTTCAACAGAACTACAGAGATAAGCAGATAATATTTTGTGAATTTGAGCCGGGTAATGAATTTTTCTTTATTCAATCTGGTCAGGTAAAACTAATAAAAATAAACGAGGGATCAGAAAACATAATCGATGTTCTGTCACCGGGAGTTTTTTTTGGTGAAATGGCAGTAATAGAGTCAGAGCCTCGTTCAGCAACAGCAATTGCATTGGGAGATGTCCGCTTGCTTAGGTTTTCTCGAGAAAACTTTGAAGGCGTTCTTTTGCAAAATCCACAATTAGTATTAAAACTTATTAAGACCTTTGTTGATAGGATATGGTCTCAACGACAACGCCTCAGAATTTTTGCCTACAAAAGCCCATCAGCCCGCATCATTGCCTGCCTTCTCAATCTCAGGCGTACGAGTCAAAATTCACGCGGTGAGTCTGTGACCTATGTTGAATTTGATCCCGAAGAAATATCAAAATGGGTTAATTTTGATGTCAATGAATGTAAATCGGTACTCAAGAATCTGACAAAGAATAATTTTATAAGTCTTTACGAGCATACGATTTATATCAACGATCTTTCTGGCTTGCTTCGCCAACTTGAACTTTACGGGCACATGGATTCGAACGAGTAGTACCGCGCTCTATACGTTTAGTATTCCATTCTTTATATAACATAAATTTTTTATGTAACATAAAACAAATCATTAAGCAGATAGTCATGCTGACGAATATACAAGTAGAACCATGTTACGAGGAATACATACGTCAGCGAGCGGAATGCTTGCCCAACAACACAGATTAGGTGTAATAAGCAATAATCTTGCAAATATAACGACCACTGCATACAAGCGTGATAACTCCATAGACAAGGCCTTTCCTGAGTTGTTGATACGCAAAATGAAAGTAGATACAATACAGTTTCCGTATCGAATACGTCATTCAACGGGCTCTATCGACAAGGCAACTACGGTAGGGGTGCTTGGTACAGGAGTAGAGCAAAACGAAATTTTTACGGTGCTTGAGCAAGGAGCGCTCAAACTTACTGAAAATCCCACCGACGTGGCACTCATGGGTGAGGGTTTTTTTGTAGTTGATACCCCTTACGGAGAGCGATACACCCGTAATGGTAATTTTACCATTGGAAATGGAAATATCCTGATGACAAAGGAAGGATATCCCGTATTAGGACAAAAGGGAGTTATACAATTACAAGAAAACAATTTTAGAATAGAAGAAGATGGAACTATTTATGTAAATGCTAATCTCAGGGAGGATCTCGCGTTTATCGATCCACGAGAAAATGACTGGCGTGGCGAAATCGTATTAGATAGTTTTAGAGTAGTCGACTTTGAGTTTCCACGTTATATGCACAAGCAAGGTGATAGTCTTTACTATGATACTGAGTATTCTGGTCCTGCAGTTGAAATTTCTGGATTGGAACGACCGCGTTTAGTGCACAAATTTTTAGAGGCATCAAATGTTGAGCCTGTGAGCCAAATGGTAGAAATGATAGAAGTAAACAGGGCTTACGAATTGGGACAAAAGTCTATACAGGTACAGGATTCGTCGACCAATAGACTATTGAGTGTGAGGGCTTAATGATGGTGCAAAAAAATCTTAATGCTATATGCGGTGCATTCTACGCACAGAAAGGCATTGCAACAACTTTCAGTATGAAAAACGAGAAAATCAAATACTATAATAGGGGGACACGGATATGATACGTTCATTATGGACCGCTGCATCGGGTATGCACGGGCAACAGTTTAATATTGACACTATTTCGAACAATCTTGCTAATATTAATACCGTTGGATTTAAAAAAAATCGAACAGAATTTCAGGATTTACTCTATCACCAAGCACGTCGAGCGGGCACTCCAGCAACTGAGCAAACGCTCAGTCCGGTTGGCTTGGATGTCGGACATGGGGTGAGAGCTGCCACATCGCCAAAAATATTTAGTCAGGGATCAGCTCAACAAACGCAGGTAAAAACAGATGTTCTCATACAGGGAGAAGGTTTTTTTAGGGTACAGCTCCCCGATGGACGCTATGGATATACCCGAAACGGACAGTTCAAACTTGATAGTAATAGACAACTTGTTACACAAGACGGGTATAGAGTACAACCAGATATTTATATACCGCGAAACGGAGATCTTCGTACCCTCAAAATCGATGAATTTGGCGAAATAAGCATACAGCTACCAGGTGAGCGTGTTCCAAGTCTAGTAGGGCAGATGATCTTGTACCGCTTTATCAATCCGGCAGGTCTAGATGCACAGGGGCGTAATAATTTTACTGAAACCATTGCGTCTGGTAGATCACAGCCTGCCCAACCAAACACGCAGGGGGTTGGAGTTATACGTCAAGGTTTTGTGGAACTTTCAAATGTGGATTTAGCTACTGAATTAGTCAATATGATTACTGCACAACGAGCCTACGAGTTTAACTCAAAGGCGATACAAACATCGGATCAACTCTTGTCTATTGCTGCAAATCTAAAGAGGTAAAGGTACGATGACGCTGGATTCAACAGGTTCTAATTCTTTTCTTGCACGCAATGCTGTAGATACTACAAAAATATCTGCTGACAATACCCAAACGAGAGATGCTACACGTTTACGTGAGGCTGCGGAAGGTTTTGAAGAAATTTTTATTAAGATGATGTTCAAATCTATGAGACAAACTTTGGATAAGAAAAATGATATATTGTATGGGGGATTTTCTCAGGATGTATTTGAGGATATGCTGTACGATGAGTTTTCTAAAGATATGGCTAAGGAGCGTGTTCTGGGATTAGCGGATATCATTATTGAGCAATATAAACAATATGTATGAATACTCGAATACGTATCCTGCTTATATCGCTTGTCATTGTCTGTACTACTCTTGTGTTACTTTGGGGGGGCGAAGCTACCAATAATTTTTCTAGCAAAATTATTGGAAAAACTGTTAGTAGCATAGCAGGTAACTCAACCAATGCTAAAAAAGCGTTCAAAGATAGCGTCTCTGAAAATGGAGAAATGTCGAGCACGGTACTCGGTCCTTATACATTTTCACAAGACTATGTATTTCCTTCGTTTACTATATATCTTATCCTTGACGATGCAGGTGAACAACTAGCCCATCTGGAACCATTCTTAACATTACCATTTTCTTATACAGTTGCAGTCATACCCTTTCTTCCTGCAAGCAAAGACACCGTACAGGTACTAGCGCAAAACAACATTCCGTATATTATTCATATGCCTATGGAATCATCCATAGCAACAACGCATTATCAGGCTCAAATCATGAGTGATGATACGCCTACCGTGATTACTGATAAGTTACGTTCGGCAATAGATTTTTTTTCGCAGAGTGTACCGACTGGGATTTCTCATGACCAACCGCGGGCTTCTTATGTGGCTTTTTCCTCGGGTTTTTCCTTGCCCTTTCCTCAGGCGATTGGTTTCAATAACCATACAGGGAGTGCTGTGAGCAAACGTATAGAGGCAATGAGTGTAGTGCTTAGGTTTTTGCAGTCACGTAAGCTTTTATATTTGGATAGTAAAACAACACCAGACACCGTTGTACCTAGGATTGCGTCTGACTACGATATACCAATAGTAGTACGTGACGTATTCTTAGATAATTCAACCAAGATTGCTGACATAGAGTTTCAGTTGGAACGCGCCCTAATTATAGGATTAAAACATGGATCCGTACGTGTGATTGGGCATGTTACAAAACCAGAAACAGCACAAGTTTTGGCAAAATGGCATAAAGAGATCCTCAAACGTGGTGGACGTTTTGAGACATTAAAGCGCGTCTATTCTGACTTTTACGCTAACATGCAATAAAAAAACCTGTATATGCCAGCCCTTTCAAAAAATCCACTTATACTAGGCATAGAGACCAGTTGTGATGATTGTTCGGTATCACTAGTGCAGGGTTACCAAAAGGTACACGTTTTACTCTTGGATTCGCAACACAGAGTACATCGAGACTATCGTGGTATAGTGCCCGAGCTTGCATCACGAAATCATAGTAAGGCAATTTTTCATATGTTTAAGGATCTGCAGAAAAAGGCATTAGACTGTGGAATAGATTTGGGGCGCGATTTGGATGCTATTGCGGTCACAAATAGGCCGGGCTTAAGTGGTTCTTTATTGGTCGGGACGCAGTTTGCAAAGGGGCTTGCCCTTGGGTATAACATTCCTGTTATTCCGGTCGATCATATACTTGCACATTTTTTTTCGTATAGAATAGAGCACGACGAAGCATATCCAGCCATAGCGTGCGTAGTCTCAGGCGGGCATACTCTTTTTGGTATTGCTCACGATCCTCTAAGGATAGAAATTGTCGGAAGAACACTTGACGATGCCTGTGGTGAGGCTTTCGACAAACTCGCCACATTTTATAATATGGGGTATCCTGGCGGGCCTGTCATTGATAGACTTGCACAAAACGGTTCCCCAAAAGCAGCGCGTTTTTCAAAAATGCCAATTCCAAAAAATTCGTATGACATATCTTTTTCGGGGCTCAAAACAGCTGCTACCGTACATCGTTCACGTCATTGGAATAGCGAATTTGAATTTAGTCACGAACATCTATGTGCGAGTTTTAGCCATGTTGCCATAGGGATGATTATAGACAGAATACGACTGTTATTACAAAAAGAACATAAAAAGGGAATAAAAACCATTGTCTTTGGTGGAGGAGTTGCGGTAAATACTAACCTCAGAAAGGAGATGGAGATACTCGCACGGGAGTATAGCGTCAGTGTTTTGTTTCCATCTCTGCAGTATTGCGTTGATAATGCTGCGATGATTGCTTGCCTTGGATGCTATATGTATCAGTCGCAGTCACAAAAAAACTGGAATCTTGATTTTGGTGTGCAGGCACGGGTACCAGCCTATCGAAGCCAAAAAGGCAGAAAATAGATTGAGCAAGTCACTTTTCACAAAAAAAACTGAGAAAAAAAGCAGAATGTGAGAGCATTGCGTACATTGAATGACGTGATGAGCATTCTTTTCAAAGAAAGAAACCAGGTTTATGTATGGTTATAAGTCGTCGGTATGATATAATTTCATTCGTGATACAAAAATTAGTTGACGATGCAATTTTTAAGGTTGAGAATTTTCCAAAGCCCGGTGTTCTCTTCTATGATATAACTGGTATATTAATCAATCCAAAGGTATTTTGTACTCTTATTGACTACTATAAGGAGCGCTATAAAGACAGTAAGGTACACGCGATAGTAGCGGTAGATTCTAGAGGATTTCTTTTTGCTTCGCCAGTTGCGTATGCGCTTGGTCTTCCTCTGATTCTTGTACGTAAAACAGGAAAACTCCCGCGCCCTACCATTTCACAATCATATGAACTCGAATACGGAGAGGCGACGGTTGAGGTAAATCCTGATGATATCCCTAAGGGGCCAGTCGTGCTTTTTGATGATTTGATAGCAACAGGAGGAACGGCAAAGGCTTCATGCATGCTCCTTGAGTCGCAAGGGGCTCAGATTTATGAGATAGCGGCAATTATTGCCCTTGATTTTTTACCATACAAAGACGTGCTGAGCCAGTATGCCCTTCATTCAATAGTGTCATATAGCTCTGAAAAAGTAGGCGAATAAATAAGAGACGCTTTTTTTCAAAAGAATTGTACTATTTAATATCCTCCCTGTTTAAGATCTTACTGTTTAAGAATGGGCTTGTTCTACAACTAAATGTAGATCCTGAGCTAAGAATGAAAGTTACCACTAAAAGTTAGCATTAAAAACCACCAATAAAAGCTAAGCAGTGAAGGTTAAGACAAAATAGTCAAAATAGCCAAACTAGTATAGTACTATAATGCTCGTCTTGCTATAATTACTATAACTATATAGTACCAACGTACCCTTATGCTCTATATAATTCTCGGTGGTGTAATGGTAGCACAACAGATTCTGGTTCTGTGTGTGGGGGTTCAAGTCCTCCCCGGGAAGTATAGGCCGGTTCGTCTAGTGGTTAGGACGCGAGATTCTCATTCTTGAAACAGGGGTTCAATTCCCCTACTGGCTAGATGCATTCGCTTGTACTCATATGTGCTGATGGATGGCACAGTTTTGGGTTTAGTTCATTTTCTACTGTCGCTCCGACTATTGACAATTGGCTTAGCCATATTGGTAGCGCACAATCTGTATCAAGCAGGGGCTTAGATCAAAGCGGACATAGTGACATAGATGCCTTATCTAATTGGGGTGAACTCATATTTACTACCTCTATGAGTGGGTATCAAGAGACGTTCACGGATCCTTCTTATTTAGGGCAAATTGTGTGTATGACGTATCCGCTCATCGGTAACTATGGTATATCCGCTCGGTGGGATCAAACAACGGTAGCTCGCCATAGTATTCCCATACGTGCAGCGGTAGTATCTTCGCTCTATCACGGTCCAGTCGAAAAAGGAATGATTAGCATAAGCGAATGGGCCAAGCGCAGAAACATTACAATCATGGAAGGGATAGACACGCGTTCGCTTACCCGACATATACGTGACAAGGGCCTACAACATGCAGCGATTATTAGATGTACACCAGAAGAACTCGATACCCATTCACTGCGCACAATCACCGCGACATTACAAAAACAGGGATCAATGCTTGGTACTAACATGCTTTCGCGACTTCCTTCTACCGTAAAAACCTCCCGATGTATCAAGAACCAAGAGGCGCTCTATGATGCTCGTCTTGTCCTTTTAGAATATGGGTGCAAGCGATCTATTATTGAGCAACTTTCGGCATTAGTAAGCGAACTGTGGATCTTTAGTAGTTCTGCAAGCATCAAACAAATAGAGGCATGTAATCCTCATTTTGTACTCGTGTCAAATGGTCCGGGCGATCCTCAGCCACTCACCCCTCAGGTCGAGCTTCTTAGCATGCTCAAGGGCACCATACCCTTGTGTGGTATATGTCTTGGACATCAACTTCTTGCGCTTAGTCTTGGTGCGCGTACGTATCAAATGAAGTTTGGACATCATGGTTCAAACCACCCCGTTAAAGATCTGAATGATAACAAATTGTATATCACTAGCCAAAATCACGGCTTTGCGATAGAATATGAGAGTCTTCCTAAGAGTGCGACCCCATGGTTTGTAAACACCAACGACGGAAGTCTAGAGGGATTTCTTGACTACGAGAACCGTATCTTTAGCGTGCAGTTTCATCCAGAAGCACATCCAGGCCCCCGCGATACTAGTTGGATATTCGAACGATTTTGTGAGCTTTGCAAGGTTTCCAAACAGTCCACACATCCCATGCGTGTAGCTAATGCTAGGCACGCAAAAGTAGAATAGCGAACCATGCCCTCACGAAGAGACATAAAAAGCATACTCATTATCGGATCAGGTCCAATTGTTGTCGGGCAAGCTTGCGAATTTGATTATTCTGGTAACCAAGCAGTGCGGGCACTTAAGGAAGAAGGCTATCGCGTTATTGTCCATAACCCCAACCCTGCAACTGTGATGACTATTTCTGGTGTTGCTGATCAAGTCTCCTTTGATCCTTTGCTATGTGAGTACGCACGGGATGTCATACGTCGTACCCGTCCCGATGCAGTACTTACCACTATGGGCGGACAAAGTGCACTGAACCTTTCGTTAGAACTTGAACAAAGGGGGGTCTTAAAAGAATATGGGGTAGAACTTATCGGTGCACGGGCAGAACAAATTACTATGGCTGAGGATAGGGGAGTATTTAAAGCACTGATGGAACGTATTGGTCTTGCATGCCCATTCTCTCAGCAAGTAGCTACGGTAGAAGAGGGGCTTGCTCTTGCTACCCGTATTGGCTATCCTGTGATCGTACGCCCTAGTTTTACGCTCGGGGGAAGAGGGGGCGGAATCGCACGTTCAGAAAAGAGTCTAAGAACTCTGCTCTCGCATGCACTTGCGACTTCTCCGAGTCATAGCGCACTCGTCGAAGAAAGCCTTCTGTCGTATCAAGAATTTGAATTTGAACTCATGCGTGACAAGGATTCTAATGCTCTTGTAGTGTGCTCTATTGAGAATATTGATCCAATGGGAATACATACGGGTGATAGTATCACCGTTGCTCCCATCCAAACATTGAGTGATGATGCTTACCAGACTATGCGAAGTGCGGCGCTTTCTGTTATGGAAGCTATAGGCATAGACTGCGGGGGGGCAAATGTACAGTTTGCCTATCATCCCGCTACAAAACGCCAACTTGTCATAGAGATGAATCCTCGCGTCTCACGTTCTTCTGCTCTTGCAAGCAAGGCGACGGGGTTTCCTATTGCACGGTGTTCCGCAAAACTTGCGGTTGGCTGTACCCTCGATGAAATTCTTAATGAGATTACAGGAAAAACGAGGATGTTCTTTGAGCCCAGCCTCGATTACTGTGCGGTCAAGGTACCCCGTTTTGAAATGGATAAATTTCCTATTGCCTATCTTGGTACGCAGATGCATTCTGTCGGAGAAACCCTCGCAATAGGAAGAAGTTTTATAGAAGCACTCAACAAGGCGATTTTGTCGTCCGAAAGTGGATTTATTGGATTTGAGCCACTCAAGAATCATAGCCTTAAGGAGCTTGACTCAATTATTAAACAACTGCATCCCCTGCGTAGCCACGCCATCGTAAGTTATTTTTATATGCTCTTCAAAGAGTATTTTGCAGGGCATACTGTGCCTGCACACAAAAACAGCGGTACCGAGACAGATCTAGATGCAAACGCTCCTCTTCATGACCACAAGGCTACCAACAACGAGACTACCAACAACGAGACTACCAACCACAAGACTACCAGTGATCGTGGATCTGTCTTTGATACTTTTTTTAGCTCAGTACCCTATCCAGAGATTTTTTTGTCTCATATCTCTCGTATTGTAAAAAAGACAGCGATAAGTACGTGGGTTATACACCATTTATGCGAATATGCCCTGCTTTTATGTGCTGTAGAAGAACTTTCTCAAGAAGATTTGCAATCCTTGGTAGATGGCGCTTATTCTACTCAAGACCAAGGTCAAAAACCAGATCAAAACCATGCGCAAACCCAAACGCAGGCCAAAGCGCAGGCGCGTACACAGGCGATACTCACTCAAATACTCATCCGAGCAAAAGAATCGGGCATGTGTGACAGCCTTATTGCAAAGCGGAGCGGTATAGACGAAGAGCTGATTGTTCGTGCACGACGCGTTTGTGGCATTGTGTCGGGACTCGCGAGCATAGATACCTGTGCAGCAGAATTCGAAGCAGAGACACCCTATTTGTATTCTTCTTATAGAGCGCACCACGAACTCGCACCCCTCAAAAGTAAAAAAGAAGATCGCTATCCCATAGTGATACTTGGGAGCGGTCCCAATAGAATAGGGCAGGGCTTAGAGTTTGATACCTGTTGTACCATGGCCATTCGCGCTTTTAAGAGACGCAATCATAAGGTCATTATTATTAACAACAATCCCGAGACGGTTTCTACAGATTATAACGTGTCAGACAGACTGTATCTTGAACCTCTTTTTCCTGAATATGTAGAAAGAATCCTACGCTACGAGCAAGGAGATGATTGGGCATCAAATCCAAAGCAACAAAAATATGCAAAACATGCAAAACCCGTAGCCCCAATGTCATCAGGCATAGAAATAGTCGCCCAACTTGGGGGACAAACCTCACTCAACCTTGCACGTACCCTTACAGATAGAGGTCTTACATTACTGGGTACTAGTTTTGCATCTATTAACGCTGCAGAAGACAGGGAGCAGTTTTCTCAATGCATACACTCGCTTGGGCTTACACAACCAAAGCACCGTATAGCTAATACCCTGCAAGAGCTAAAAGTACACGCAAAGAAGCTTGGGTTTCCGGTGCTCATACGCCCGTCTTTTGTAATAGGGGGGCAGGCTATGGAAGTCGTGTATTCTGAACGCGAAATAGACCTGTTTATCGCACGTCATCGGCATATCTTGAGTGATGATCCAATACTGATAGATGAATTTCTTGAGCAAGCGGAAGAATACGATATTGATGCAGTTGCTGATAGTGATTCTGTGTTTATTGGAGGGGTATTACGACATATAGAGCACGCCGGCGTGCATTCGGGGGATTCTGCTTCGGTATACACTCCTTTTGTTCTTACACAGGCGCTTATGCAAGACCTGTATTGTTCGGTATATGCTATCTGTCAGGCACTTGATATTCGAGGTTGTGTAAATATTCAGTGTGCCATCAAAAATGATACTATATATATCCTCGAGGTCAATCCTCGTGCTTCGCGTACCATGCCCCTCGTATCAAAAACAAGTAAGGTCGATCTCATAGATCTCGCAGCAGGGGTGTGGCTCGGTGAAACGCTTGCTGCTCAGCCATGTTTTGCACGCTACAAACTCAAAAATCATCCCCACATAGCAGTAGCCCATTCTGAAGTAGGGTGGGTGGTAAAAGAATCAGTGTTTAGCTTTGATCGATTTGGAGATATTGATCCCCGTCTCAGTCCACAAATGCAATCAACGGGAGAGGTAATTGGTCTTGGTACACAATATGGCGAGGCCTTTGCAAAGGCAAGTGCTGCAGCTCATTGTCTTCTTCCTACTGTAGGACTTGTCTACGTTTCTATCAACCCTCGAGAAAGAGACTCTCGTAGTTATTATTTGCTTGCTCAACTCAATAGACTCGGATTTTCTTACTGTGCTCATCAGGCCATGTGCAAGGCGCTCAAAGCACAGGGCATTGCATGCGAGCCGGTAGAGGCAGATGTCTATAAGCGTATTGAGCAAGGCGACATAGCCCTTATGATAAATGTGCCAGAGCATCGTAAGGTTTCTAGTAGGGATGAGGGTCGCGTTCTTCGTAATCTTGCGGTACGTCATCGTATTCCTTATATCACCACTATTCCCGGGCTAAAAGGTGCTGTGGAGGGAATTGCATATCTGCAGACACATCAGGAGCGGTGTACCGTTATCGACTTTGATGATGAGGCCTATACAAACAGTCATTAAACACATAGTAGAGATCAGCAGTAGTAACAACCAGTAGAAAAATCACGTTTATGTTTTGGCAATGCGACATGCTTTATGTACAATAGTAGTTCATCTGATTAAGACGATGATTACTTAAAGATTACAAGCAGTCCCGATTACCCAATGGCATTTACAGAAACAAAGTATAGTGTAGATATTGTAAATACCGACAAAGACTTTGGTAATTTGCAGTGGAGTGTTACTCGTCAGGGTATGCCCGTAGATATAGACTCAGATGATAGCTTTAATGATGCTAATGGACTCGTCGCATACTATAATCGTGTATCTGACTGGGTTGCAGACTCTATTCCGTATGCTATCACCGTAACAGGCACATCCACTGATGGCACCATAACAAGTACTACCACCTTAGAGCAAAAGATTGGTAAGCAGTGGTATTTCAAAATGCGTAGCATAGACGATAATAGCAATACGATTGTTCTCATCTTTGACCAATTTAAGCATGCAGATATATCAGACTGGTACTCTAAGTTCAGTAGCGATATAACTAGAATGTATTATTATACAGGACGATCTGTAGCTGACGCTACACGACGAATAGTTTATCTAAAATTTAGTGATAATTCAGTGAAATATTTCAATAACTATTATTTTAATGGCTTAGCGAAAACAGCGAATACACTGCATTATCAATTTACTTACTTGGATACCGATGTAGCAGATGGCTATGTTGTTCAAAATATTTCAGCCGATACTTTTGGTGCTTTAACAGGAGCGCAGATTTATCTATATTTTAAAATAAAAGTAAAGGGAGCAGATAAGGTTGTGCAAGGACAAGAATTTTATATACCTGAATATGTAATGACAGATAGTGCACAACTACTAAATGCCAAGCGGCCACTGTTTGTCGATAGTGCTAATATAGATAGGTTTACCGTGGAAAAATGGTAGCTTACAGCACTTAACAGTACACCATATTATGAGCGCCATGTATCACATATCGTAGGATGCAAAGATACCATATGAGCTATGCAATGGAAGGCAGTCGGAGTCGTACCCCGATTACTTGCTTTTTCTTAGCTTTTTCTTAGCTTTTTCTTGATTTTTTTTCTCAATAGTGAGCACATTATAATAGTATTCAAAGCTGTCAACAAGCGCTAACCACGATGCCTCTACAATATTTTGGTGTACCCCTACCGTATTCCAGTCGTGCAGACCAGCAGTACTAGAAATAAAGACACGTACTTTTGCAGAAGTATTAGACTCGGGATTAATAACTCGAACTTTAAAATCAGAGAGCTCAATATCCTTTATAAACGGATAGTGTAATTCAAGAGCGCTCCGCAAGGCGGCATCCAGTGTTTCGACAGGCCCGATACCCAGCCCAGCCCCCAGATGTTCCTCATTTTTATCATAAAGAAAGATTCGCGCGATTGTTTTGGTGTCAGTAGAACTTGTTTTAAAGAGCTCTATATGATACTGTTTGAGGGTAAAGAGTGGGGTGTAGATGCCGAGTACACGCATCATCTCAAGCTCAAACGAGGCTTCCGCATTTTCGTATTCGTATCCAAGACTTTCTTTTTCTTTGAGTACGGTGATGAGTTTGGTAACTTCTTTTGACTGCTTAGTAAAGACGCCATATTTTGAAAGTTTTTGAATGATAGTTGATTTACCTGCGAGTTCTGATATGAGTATATGTCGTTCGTTACCGACGAGGCGTGGAGAAATATGCTCCATTAGTGACTCTTTTTTTTCTATGACATCGGCATGCTGTCCTGCCTTGTGGCTAAAGGAGGCATGCCCTACGTATGGAAGGCGTGGGTCAGGAATAATATTTGCACATTCTGCCACAAAACGCGAAAGAGAGGTGAGCTGCGGGGTATGAGAAGTACAAGAAAGTTGAAAACGCGTGTCTTTCAGTCCTAAATTAGGAATGATGCTACAAAGATTTGCGTTTCCTGAGCGTTCTCCCCACCCGTTAATTGTGCCTTGAATATGTGAGGCGCCATATTCGAGTGAATGAATGCTGTTAGCAACTGCTAGCTCGCAATCGTTATGAAAATGTACTCCCACTATACCGGCTATGGATGTTCTGAGCGAAGGTTTTGGTTTCTGGTTTGCACCGGGGCTATCGCTTGCACCAGCGTTCGACTCAGGATGTATACTCTTGCCCGTGCTATTATTTGCATCCAAACTGGGTCTTGTGGTAGTATCAGCTAATAAGCCTTGTACGCTTGTCAGGGCATGTGTCATTTGCGGTAGAAGTACGCCACCGTTTGTATCGCAGAGAACGAGTTTTTCAGCGCCACAGTCGTACGCATGTTTTACAACAGAAAGAGAATACTCGGGATTCTCAGCAAAGCCATCAAAAAAGTGTTCAAAATCTACTATGACTTTACGCCCCTCTTTTGTTAGCGTAGCGATGCTGTCCTCAAGCATACGAAGATTTTCGTCTTGAGTAGTTTTTAGAACCTGAGTAACGTGGCTCAAAGATGATTTGACCACAATAGTAATATATTCCGTATCAGCATCAAGCAGAGAGATAATGCCCATGTCTTGAGTGGCTTTGCGATTAGGAAGACACGTAGATCCGAAAGCGACAATTTTGCTGTGGGTAAGTGGGAGTGATTTTGACTGTACAAAAAATTCTTTCTCTTTTGGGTTTGAGTAAGGAAATCCACCTTCGATAAAATCTATGCCAAATGCGTCAAGAGCTTCGCAGATTGCGAGCTTATCTTTGAGAGTAAAATTGATGAGCATTCCCTGCATACCGTCGCGAAGCGTAGTATCGTAGAGTTCAATAAACTTTTTGGCAGAAGTAGGTGAGGTACGCATTGCTATTTATTAGTAAAATAGCTAAGGATATAGTAGTGATTGATTGCAGAAATAAACGATTCAGTACTTGCACGAATAATATCGGTGGAACTCGCTCGTCCCGTATATTCTGTGTCATTAATTTTTATTACTATTTTTGCGTCGCCCATAGCCTCTGATCCCGGGGTAAGGGCATGAATATCAAAATTCAGTAGTGTAGCATCAAGATGTATTGCTTTGCATATTGCCTTGTGTATAGCATCAATTGGACCGTCACCTTCGGCCTCTGAAGTAAATTGTTTCTCGTGCTGAGACAAGACAACACTTGCTTGCGATGTGTTTGACGAACTCAAACTTGTCGTGAGGTCAATAAGTTTGAGTATGTTTGGAACATCACTTACTAGGTCAGAAACAAGCATAAAGAGGTCTTCGTCATAAACCTCCTTTTTTTTGTCTGCAAGTGCTTTAAAGTGTCTATTTACCTCAGAAAATTTGCTTTCTTCTACCTTAATACCAAGATGTGCAAGGCGGTTTCTGAGACCGTGGGTACCTGAGTGTCGCCCTAATACAAGTTTTGTCTCATCTCGGCCAACAAGTTCTGGCGTAAGAATCTCATACGTTTGCTTGTTTTTGAGGACGCCGTCTTGGTGTATTCCTGCTTCGTGAGAAAATGCATTTTCGCCTATGATAGGTTTATTACGTGATATGGAGTATCCTATGGTTTTGCTGAGGTGTAGAGAAGTCTTGTAGAGCTTTGAAAGATCGATATTACAATTCATTTGCCAATAATCACGGCGTACATGAAGCGCACATGCAAGCTCTTCGAGTGCCGTATTGCCGGCGCGTTCGCCAATACCATTGAGGGTTACTTCTGCTTGTCGCGCACCGTGTTTGAGAGCGGTAAGGGTATTTGCAAGCGCGAGCCCCATATCATTATGGCAATGTACCGAAATAATAGCCTTGTCAATATTGTGTACTTTTTTAAAGAGAAACTCCATAATATCCTTGATTTCGGTGGGAGTGATATAACCAACAGTATCTGGGATATTAACGACTTGTGCACCTGCATCTATAGCAACACTTGTAGCTTCGGCAAGAAAGTCGAGTTCAGTTCGTGCTGCATCTTCTGGTGAAAACTCTACTTCTTCAATTTTTGATCGGGCATATCTAACAGACCTATCAATCTGTTGCAAGACTTGTTCTTTTGTCATCTTTAGCTTGAACTCACGATGTATGGGAGAAGTAGCAAGAAACGTGTGTATGCGAGGGCGTTGAGCAGACCTAACTGCATCGGCAGCCACATCTATGTCTTTTTCAAGTGCACGAGCGAGCGCGGTTACGGTACTGTTTTTTACTTGGGATGCTATTTCTTTAACTCCCTTATATTGCTGTTCAGATGAAAAAGGAAAGCCTGCCTCAATAACATCGACACCAAGATGTTCTAGTTTCAGGGCAATTTCTACTTTTTGAGAAACTTCCATAGCAGCACCTGGGGATTGTTCACCGTCACGCAGGGTTGTGTCGAATATATATATTTGTGTGTGTGCCATTTTCTATTCTTCTTATATATTTAGTGTACCACGATTACGAGGTTTGTACAAGAACATTGTTGTAGCGAGCGTAAGATTCAATGACTAAGTGCAACACTTGGTTGAAAAGTAAAGGGTTGTTAAAACGGTACTTTAGTGTTGCATTTTTCTTGTTCTTGTATTGATTTTTTCTATATGTATAGTAATGCTTTATTTTATAATAAAGTAACGAGATATTGTAATGAATAACAACTCACAACTCACAACTCACTGGATTTGGCTTCTAATAGCGTTTATTGGTATTGTATCTATAACCTGTGCTGATGATAAAACCGAGCCGATAGTATCTATCAAAGCGGATAATGACAGCCCACAAGCGGGTGATTCGGTAACCTACACGATTCCCTTATTGAAAAATCCCGACATTACGTGGGGGGTGAGTGTTGACGGTATTGCTACTACCAAACATTTCACTGAAAATAAAGATACAGATAGTTTGACTATTGACTATCAATACTCAGAACTTATTGAAAAAGAGACGGGTGAGAATGTAAAAGTAGAAATTACTGCGACATTGAATAATGGAGCTGTTTATAGCACTACAGTGTATGTAGACCCTATGCGCTATCAGTTTAACTTATTATCCCGTGATACTGCTAACAATACTGCGACATTTGCGTGGGGAGTACACAACTTATCGGGAGACGACGCCTTGTTATCTTTCTTGGGCAATACATTTGTAAGTATAGTTGAGTATCAAATTAATGGTAATGCTGTTATGCGTTCATTTTCTTCATCTTCTCTTACTTTACGGTGTCCCGATGATTCGGGAGGAACTCCAGTATTTCAAGTAGGTGGAGTAACGTTTACATGTAGTGAACCAGCAGTCGCGGGCGAGTATAATACCAAAATACAAGTGAGCGGGTACACAGATGAGCAGGCAATGCAGGGCATTCCGTTTAATATGAATCTTCATGTTGCGGGAATTACTGTTACAGATTCTAAAATTTTAATGATACTAGAGGGTGATAATGCAATTGAGGACTCACAAGAAGCAGCATTTCGTGTACAATCAAATGACAAGACCTATGTTTTTGATGCTAATACGGCCTTAAAGGCAGAAACTACAACAGACTAGTACAGGTGTATATTCGTTTATTCAACAAAACAGACAATGTTTGTTCGTAAAGATTATTTGTAAGTAAAGATTAATAGTAGTTCATTTGCCTTTGTTGTATACTTACTCTCTTGTTGCATACTCGTCTTATTTAGTAATTATGCTGATTTTATTTTGCATACAGTATAACTATCGCACAAGAGCTACCAAAAAAATCACCAATGAAAGCCACCAATAAAAGTCGCTATAATTAAACATGTGAAGTTGCAAGAGACCCTCGTGTTGCCATTGATAAAGGAATTGATGCTTAGTGCACTAAATGATGGACATCTCACTCCTTCTGAAGAAAATCAAACTATAGCTCATCCTGCATCCCGAAACATACCAAGTAAAGCGAAATCACAAAGCAAAGACAAAAATAGTATGCTTGACCAAATGATGGTTAATCATATTAGAATAATTCGTGCGCCTGAACATGTTGTTGCAGATCTTGCAGTCTCATTCTTTTTTATAACTCACTATCATTGTTCAAAGAAACCAGCTGAATTTGTTAAACTCTTATATCAATATGCCTATCATTATGATCATCATAGTGCCCAGTCCACCGAGCAGACCACCGCCCAGTCCACCGAGCAGACCAGACCCACGCATATGGCAGAGCATTCCAACGAAACAATATTATCGCGTCATGGAGCAATAACATCGCTACAAGCCAAGGGGCCATACCTCAATATAGTACTCAATCGTAGTTTTTTTGCAAAAAAACAGATGCATTCAAAATCACTAGACGCCCTTCTGGACAAACCTACTGAAACATCTATTCTCCAAAGCAATGCCGCAGGTGCAAATATAACGCAGACCTCAGGCCTGTCCCCACAGAACCACTCCCACCGAGATACCGATCATAGTAGCCCACGTATCATGATAGAATTTTCTTCACCAAACACAAACAAGCCATTACATCTTGGACATCTTAGAAACAATGTCCTGGGCGAAAGTATCGCACGAATACTATCAGAGACAGGAGCGCAAGTGCATAAGGTTGCAGTAGTAAACGACAGAGGCATACATATAAGTCAGTCCCTTGCCGCATATTTAGAATTTGGAAATGGTACTAGCCCAAAAAGTGAAGGTATCAAACCCGATGTTTTTGTTGGCAACTACTATGTCAAATACAATGAGTGGTCAAAAAAACATCCCATCGCGCAAGAAAAAGCAACAAGCCTTTTGCAGGCTTGGGAAAACGGAGATGAGCGTATAGTAGCTCAGCAACAACAGCTCAACGAATGGGTACTGGCGGGTATTTTTAATACCTATGCACGTACAGATATTCACTTTGATACTATTTACTTTGAAAGTGAGACCTATGCCCTAGGAAAACAAGTAGTTGGGCGTGGTTTGCGCAAAAAGGTCTTCTTTAAATCAGAGGATGGAAGTATGCGCTATGCGCTTTCAAAAGAAAACGCAGAACACAAAATTGTATTGCGATCCGATGGTACCAGTGTGTACATTACCCAAGATCTCGGCATGGTCTTTAAACGCTATGAGGATTGGCCCTTTGACCAAATGATATACGTAGTAGCGCATGAACAAAATTATCATTTTAGAGTACTTTTTTCGATACTAACATCCTTGGGCTTTATCCCGGCTCTTCAACAATCCCTTGTGCATCTAAGTTATGGCATGGTGAATTTGCCACAAGGACGTATGAAATCACGTGAAGGAACTATAGTTGATGCTGATGGTCTTATTGATAGGGTTGCAGAAGACGTGAAAACACAGATTATTGCTCGAGAAAAAGAGTACGAACTTGAGTTTATTGATCATGTTGCAGAAAAGGTAGCCGTAGGAGCCATACACTATTACCTCTTACGTACGCATCCTAAACGAGACCTTGTATTTGACGTGCAAAAGTCAATCTCCTTTGAAGGAAATACCGGTCCCTATCTTCAATATACCTCTGCAAGGCTCAGTAGTTTGTTGGAACGTTACGCCACTGCTTTTCCAGACGAGATGCCTGGTGATGCTGATCCAGACTATATACTACCTATAGAAGATGCATCTATAGACGATACGGAATGGGAAATTATGCTATTATTAGACGAGTTGAGCACGAGTGTCTATTCCGCTGCAGAAAAAAAAGATCCCTCGCAACTTGCACATTACTGTTATCAACTTGCCAGTGCGAGTGCGCGCTGGTATCAAAGTTTTTCTTTGCTAAAAGAAAAAAACAAATATCGACGGCAATGGATAGTTGCGCTCATACGGCGCATACTTGCTACGCTCAAGTTGGGTATGAGACTTCTTGTTATCCCCTTTTTAGAAAAAATGTAATGCAGGCGCCTATCGTTCCTACACCCGCGTATATACCGTATTCCGATGTGCTTTCCCTCATACGTGATATCCTCTCTACGTCGATTACCGACCATGACAGCCCTGTTCACAAACAAGTTGTTCGAGTGCGCGGGTGGATACGCAGTGTACGGGCACAGCAACAGGTTCATTTTATTGCATTGAATGACGGCTCTTGTTTTGAAAATCTACAGTTAGTACTCTCACACGAAAACAATAATGCTTCCATTGATTTTCTGGCACTCAAGACGGGGGTTGCGATAGAGGTAGAAGGAAAGCTACACAAATCTCCCGGCGCCAAGCAACACATAGAACTACATGTGCAGGTTATACATTATCTCAGCCCCCATGACAGTGAGTATCCACTCCAAAAAAAACGTCATAGTTTTGAAATGACCCGTATGATACCACATTTACGTGTTCGTACTAATACCTTTGCCACTATTACTCGTATACGCAGTGCGCTTTATCGTTCTCTCAATCATTATCTGCATTCACAGGGTTATCATTGGATCAACGTACCTGCCATTACTACAAACGACTGTGAGGGTGCGGGTGATCTGTTTTCCGTAGGTTTTGATATCAACTCATCAAAACGTCATTTTTTTGGAAAGCCCGCGTATTTGTCTGTAAGCGGGCAGCTCAATGCGGAAAGCTATGCCTGTGGAATGTCTCGTGTGTATTCTTTTGCACCGATATTTCGTGCGGATAACAGCAATACGCGCAAACACCTTTCGGAGTTTTGGATGCTTGAGCCCGAAGGGGCATGGCTGAGCTATCACGATTGTATTAGCCTCGCTGAAAATCTCATAAAATATGCAGTCTCAACGCTACTTGAACACAATCACACCGATCTTGAACTTTTTGATACCTATGTCCATAAAGGAATAATTGCAGAGCTAGGATATTTTGTGCAAACTCCCTTTAAGAGAATGGAATATACAGAAGTGCTAAAAATGCTAAAAGGAAACGAGAACAATAAGAACAAAACGCATACTATGCCTCCGCTTGAATGGGGGATGGATCTCGCTACCGAACACGAAAAAGCGCTTATGACCCATACCAATAATGTACCGGTAGCCATTATGAATTATCCCAAAGAAATAAAGCCATTCTACATGTACCATAATGACGATGAACGCACGGTAAGAGGAATTGATATTATATTTCCTCGTGTGGGCGAACTCGTGGGAGGAAGCGAGCGTGAATATCGCCTCAAGGAGCTCAGGATGGCTCTGACCGAAAAAAAATTACGAGAAGAAGAACTTTCATGGTATGTGGATCTTCGGCGCTACGGAACAGTTCCACACTCTGGCTTTGGTCTCGGTTTTGAGCGACTTATACAATTTGTTACTGGCATGGCAAATATACGTGATTGCATTGCGTTTCCTCGGGCACCACAAGAAGCGCTCTGTTAGTCTCGAGTGTATGCTTGCGTATTGATGATGGTATGTGTCTAACTATATTGTCTTGTTATTACGCTTAAGATAAAATTTTGCTAATCACATGATCTGAAAAAATGATATACTACACTGCACAAAATCTGAATTTGTGCAGTGTGTAATCCATTAGACTTAGTAAGTCAAATCTTTTTATAGTCCTTATGTTTCTATACTGCTATCATAAACAAGTGTCTTGTCAAAGGACAGACAGACGTACATTCTGTTTATCAACTAGCAATTCGCTAAAGGAGAGTACACACCTCCATCGTGGTCAGCAGTAATACCTTTAGCTGCTAATTTTTCATTCCATCTTGTAACAATACTATTACAAAGACTAAAATTTTTATCCCTTGCTCCACGTAGCATACCATTGACATTACCAAGTGAGTTAATATTCCAGTTCGAGAAATCTTGGTTAAAGCTGAATGCTTTGTTGGAACATCAAAGTCATATGTGTAACATTAGAAGTATCCCATCCAGTAATATCCCGGTTAAACGTGTGTGCGTTATCAAACATAGCGTACATACTGGTTACATTACTTACATCCCATTGGTCAATGTATCCGTTAAATGCGGTCTGACCTGAAAATATCCCGCTCATATTGGTGACATTGCAGGTTTCTAGGTAATTGAGGTCGACATTTGCATTTTTTATTATTTCGGCGCTAACTTTTGCTTTCAGTGCTGCTCCATCCTTTATCACTGTTGCATGAGCGGTGGGAGCAAAACACACACCTGCACTTTTCCAGTCGGGTATAGAGGTTATCTTGTCTGCAGACGTAAACATTAGATCGGTATTTACCGTCGATGATACATGTTCACCCCAGGGTTTAAGGTCTATATCAAATGCTTTCGCGCTAATGAACATTTGTTCCATTGTAGTTACGTTGCTCACATCCCAATTACTGATGTCTTGGTTGAATGCTTGCGTACTAGCAAACATGTTCGCCATAGTAGTCACCTTGCTCACATTCCAGTCTCCGATAGGTTGGTCGAATACCTCCGCCTTAGTAAACATAAAACTCATATCTTCCACATTGCCTACATTCCAGTCTCCGATAGGTTGGTCGAATACTTCCGTACCAGAAAACATATACTTCATATTTTTTACATTACTCACATTCCAGCCTCCGATAGGTTGGTTGAATTTCTTCGCATTAGTAAACATATTTTCCATAATTTCCATATTCGTCACGTTCCAATTGCTGATATCTTGGTTGAATTCATGGGCATTATAAAACATGTATTGCATAGTAGTCACTTTGCTCACGTCCCACTGGCTAATGTCACCGTTAAATGTGGTCTTACCCATAAATAGCTCGCTCATATCGGTGACATTGCAGGTTTCTAAATAGTTGAGATTGGGTGATGGTTTATCTGCTGTTATCTCGGCATCAATTTTTGCTTTCAGTGCTGCTCCATCCTTTATCACTGTTGCATGAGCGGTGGGAGCAAAACACACACCCGCTTCTTTCCAGTCGGGTATGGCAGTTACCTTGGGGGCATTAGCAAACATAGACGCTGTGTTTACTGTCGATTGTACATGTTCTTTCCAGTCTGCGAGGCTTCTGTCAAATGCCCCTGCACCCTCAAACATGCTCTCCATAGTGGTCACTGCTCCTACATCCCAGCCTTTGATATCTTGGTTAAATGCTGTTGCACCCTTAAACATGGCTTTCATAGTAGTTACCTCGCTTACATTCCAGTTTTCGATAGGTTGATTAAATGCCTCTGCACCTTCAAACATACTCTCCATAGCTACCGATCCTATGTTCCAATCACTGATATCTTGGTTAAATGCCTTTGTACCCTTAAACATGGCCCTCATAGTGGTTACTCCACTCACATCCCAGCAGTTTATTGCACCATTAAATGTTGCTCCCTCTTCAGTTTCAAACAAACTTGACATATCGGTGATACCTGAAGTATCAATATAATTAAGATTGGCATAAGCGGTCCGTTCATTTATATCTTTTTGTATGAGTTGCTTTAGCTCTTTTTCATCTTCTGGTGTATATTGTTTACTTGTATCTATGTCGTTGCAAGTATTACCTGCGTTATAATATACGGAAGTAGGATTTTTGTCAGTATCTGCTGCACATGATATAGTTACTCCTGCGAGTACAAGACTCAATACGCATGTGCAGAACCATAATATAGTATGATGTATGTGTGTATTCATATACCCTCCAAGGTATTAGTTATATTTTAGTTAAATATATTGTAGCATAACGTTAATTAAATTTACAAAAAAATTTGTATTGATTTTTGCTAATAGTGTACAATTTGTTGTTCATTGCTATTTTTGCGTATATAAATCATTCAAAAAACTATATATTTAGCAGAAGTGTAAGTTGTCAATAAAAAGAAGTATCAAAGGTTTGGTCAGACCTAGCATGTAGCATGTATATAGCCTACTATAGGAGCTACTCGATACTTTTTTATAGTCAAATACTATAGCTCAAATAACATATATGCTCACGCCTTAGAGCGACTGAGTACTACTCGGTTATCGTGTGCGTGGTCGCTATTTAATTTAGAATAAGATTGCTTAGATCATTTGGAATAACTTTACTTATGCTAAAGAGCTTGCAATAAAAAAATATTATGCTTAGTTTTAGTCATATTTAGGTGTGTATGCTATTAAGTTTAGTGCCAGTCGTGTATACGAAACTGTGACATACAGCCTGTGCCAGTATTGTTAAGCGTGTCTATTTTTGTCACTTCCTAATGGTAGTCTTTTACCCCAATCAGAAATATCCTTGCAACATAGACTAAAAGCAAAACATATATCAGGGAGTTTGAATACCACACTGCACAAACCTAAGTTTGTGCAGTGTGTAATCCATTAGACTTAGTAAGTCAAATCTTTTTATAGTCCTTATGTTTTCTGTACTTCTGTAATAAACAAGTATCTTGTTAGACCAGATCAAAGCCAGAAAAAGAGCCAGAAAAAGAGCCAGAAAAAGAGCCAGAAAAAGAGCCAGAAAAAGAGCCAGAAAAAGAGCCAGAAAAAGACCAAACTGGTGCATTCTGTTTATCAACTAGCAATTCGCTAGACCAAAAGGAAAACCTGCTTGGTCACTAGCTGCATTGCCCCGAAGACCTCTCGTCTTTACTTTTTCTCTCCATCTATTAACAAAACTTCCGCAAAGTTTAAGTGTTCCACCTAGCATTTGATAGACATTAGTAAGTGAGTTAACACTCCATGCCGAAATATCTTGATTAAACACGTTTGCTGCCCAAAACATCCTTTCCATATTTTTGACCTTAGAAGTATCCCATTTGGTAACGTCACCGTTAAATGTGGTCTTATCTTCAAATAGCTTGCTCATATCGGTGACATTACAGGTTTCTAAATAGTTGAGGTTGACATTTTGATTGATGGCTATTGCGGCGTCGACTATTTCTTTCAGTTCTGCTCTGTTTCTCATCACGTTTACATGAGCGCTAGGGTCAAAACACACCCTTGTTCCATCTGCTTTTGTCCAGTTTGGTATGGCAGTCACCTTGGGGGCATTAAAAAACATAGACACAGTAGTCACCGTCAATGATACATGATCACTCCACTCACTGAGATCTTTGTCAAATGCTATCGCTCCCTGGAACATATAACTCATATTAGTCACTTTGCCTACATCCCATTTACTGATATCTTGTTTAAATGCTTCCGTATCTCGGAACATAGCCTGCATAGTAGTCACCTTGCCCACAGTCCAGTCTTCGATAGGCTGGTCGAATACCTTCGCACCAGAAAACATAAAGCTCATATCTTCCACATTGCCCACAGTCCAGCCTCCGATAGGTTGGTCGAATGTAGCCGCAGCAGCAAACATACCATTCATTTTTTTCACCTTGCTCACGTTCCACTTGCTGAGATCTCGGTTGAATTTTTGGGCAGTATCAAACATCTTTTGCATGTCAGTCACATTGCTCACGTCCCACTGGCTAATGTCACCGGTAAATGTGGTCTTATCTTTAAATAGCTCGCTCATATCCGTGACATTGCAGGTTTCTAAATAGTTGAGATTGGGTGCTGGGGTGCTTGTTGTTATAGAGGCGTCGACTATTTGTTTCAGTTCTGTTCTGTCTTTCATCACGTTTACATGAGCGCTAGGGTCAAAACACACACCCGCTTCTTTCCAGTCGGGTATGGCAGTCACTTTGGGGGCATTATCAAACATAGACGCTGTATTTACGTCCGATGGTACATGTTCGTTCCAGTCGGTGAGGCTTTTATCAAATGCCTTAGCACCAGCAAACATGCTCTCCATAGTGGTCACTGCTCCTACATTCCAGTCACTGATATCTTGGTTAAATGTTTCCGTACCCCGAAACATAGCCCTCATAGTAGCTACATTGCTCACGTTCCAACTATTGATGTCTTTATTGAATGAATCCGTATTAGAAAACATAGCCTGCATGTCCACCACCTTGTCTACCTTCCAATTGCTGATATCTTGGTTGAATGCAAGCGCACCAGCAAACATACCATCCATTTTTTTTACATTATCCACTTTCCAGGAGTTGATATCTTGGTTGAATGCCTCCGCATTAAGAAACATATTACTCATATTTTCCACTTTGCTCACATCCCAGCAGTTTATTGATCCATCAAAGCTCGCTCCTTCTTCAGTTGTAAACAAACTGGACATATCGGTGATGCCTGAGGTATCAATATAGTTAAGGTTGACATCAGCCCCTTGGTTTTGAATATCTCTTTGTATGAGTCGTTTTAGTTCTGCTGTGTCTTTTGGTATGTACTTTTTGCTTACCTCTATGGCACCACAATCATCGCCCACGTCATAGTACGTAGCAGTGAGATCGCCAGGAGTCTTGTCACCGCTTACTCCCCCTCCATCATCGGGATCCGCTACACACGATAACATTGCCCCTACAAGCACAAGACTCAACAGGCCTGTGCAGAGCCACAATACTAAATGATTTATATGCTTATTCATATGTTCTCCAATGTAATTATATTTAAGTTAATTATATCTTAGCATAATATTGCTTAAGCTATACGAAAAATTTGTATTGATTTTTGCTAATTGTGTACAATTTATTGTTTATTGCTATTTTTGCATATAGAAATCATTCAATAAACTGTATAATTGGTGGAAATGTAAGTATATTTAGCAGAAATATAAGCTGTCAATAAAAAGAAGTATCAAAGGTTTGGTCAAACCTAGCATGTAGTATGTATATAGCCTACTATAGGAGCTACTCAATACTTTTTTATAGTCAAATACTATAGCTCAAATAACATAACCTTTTTCATTCCTAATGGTAGTCTTTTACCCCAATCAGAAATATCCTTGCAAAATAAGACTAACAGCAAAGTAAGACTAATAGCAAAACATGTATGGGAGATGTGAATATTACACTGTACAAATTCAGATTTTGTGCGGTGTGTAATCCATTAGTATTAGTAAGTCAAATCTTTTTATAGTCTTTATGTTTTCTGTACTTCTGTAATAAACAAGTATCTTGTTAGACCAGATCAAAGCCAGAAAAAAAGCCAGAAAAAAAGCCAGAAAAAGAGCCAGAAAAAGACCAAACAAATGCATACTGTTTATCAACTAACAAGACGGTAAACTAATTAGACCGAGTGCGGAGCCTTCTGGTATTATTTGATGTGTGTTTATCAACTAACAAGATGGTAAAGTAATTTGACCATTATTCCCTGCCCAGTGCGCAGTCTCATCAAAGTCATTAGCGGGATCGTTTGAAAGACCCTTCGTATCTAATTTTGTTTGCCAACCAGTAACATAACTATTGCAAATTTTAAGTGCTAGGTCTAGCATTTGGTAGACATTAGTAAGCGAGTCAACACTCCATTTTGAAAAATTTTGATTGAAAGCTTCCGCTTTCTTAAACGTAAACATCATAGTTGTGACATTAGAAGTATCCCAGTTACTAATGTCTTGATTAAATGCTTTGGCTTCCTCAAACGTACTCTGCAAAGTAGTCACTTTGCTCACGTCCCACTGGCTAACGTCACCATTAAATGTGGTTTTACCATTAAACAACCCGGACAGATCGGTGACATTACAGACTTCTAAATAATTGAGGTTGACATTTGCATTGCTGGCTATTGCGGCGTCGACTTTTGGTTTTAGTTCTGCTCTGTCTTTCATCACGTTTACATGAGCGCTAGGGTCAAAACACACACCCGCTTCTTTCCAGTCGGGTATGGCAGTCACCTTGGGGGCATTAGCAAACATAGACGCTGTATTTACGTCCGATGGTACATGTTCTTTCCAGTCGGTGAGGCTTTTATCAAATGCCGCCGCATACAAAAACATATCGCGCATATCAGTCACTTTGCCCACATCCCAGTCACTGATATCTTGGTTAAATGTTTCCGTACTCCGGAACATAGCCCTCATAGTAGCTACATTGCTCACGTTCCAACTATTGATGTCTTTATTGAATGAATCCGCATTAGAAAACATAGCCTGCATGTCCACCACCTTATCTACCTTCCAATTGCTGAGATCTTTGTTGAATGCAAGCGCACCAGCAAACATACCATCCATTTTTTTTACATTATCCACTTTCCAGGAGTTGATATCTTGGTTGAATGCCTCCGCATTAAGAAACATATTACTCATATTTTCCACTTTGCTCACATCCCAGCAGTTTATTGATCCATTAAAGCTCGCTCCTTCTTCAGTTTTAAACAAATTCGACATGTCAGTAATTGCTGAGGTATCTATATAATTAAGATTGACGGTATTACCTTGTTGTGTAATGTCTCTTTGTATGAGTCGCTTTAGTTCTACTGGATCTTTTGGTATGTACTGATAAATTTCCTCTATGGCACCACAATCATCGCCCACGTCATAGTACGTAGCAGTGATATCGCTAAATTTGCCCCCACCATTATTGCCCCCACCTCCGAAATCCAGGCCACATGACACCATTACCCCTACAAGCACAAGACTCAATACGCCTGTGCAGAACCATAATACTATACGATTTATATGTTTATTCATATACTCTCCAAGTATGATTATATTTAAGCTACCTACAATTATAACATAGTAATTAATTAATTATACGCAAAAAATTTGTATTGATTTTTGCTAATAGTGTACAATTTATTGTTTATTGCTATTTTTGCATATAGAAATCATTCAAAAAACTGTATAATTGGTGGAAATGTAAGTATATTTAGCAGAAATATAAGTTGTCAATAAAAAGAAGTATCAAACGTTTGGTCAAATCCAGCATGTAGCATGTATATAGCCTACTATAGGAGCTACTCAATATTTTTTATAGTCAAATACTATAGTTCAAATAAACATATATGCTCACGCCTTAGAGCGACTGAGTACTACTCGGTCACCGTACACGTGGTCGCTATTTAATTTAGAATAAGATTGCTTAGATCATTTGGAATAGCTTTACTTATGCTAAAGAGCTTGCAATTAAAAAAACAATATTGCTTAGTTTTAGTCATATTGTAGGTATGTATGCTGTTAAATTTAATACCAGTCGGGTACACGAAACTGTGACGCACAGCCTGTGCCAGTATTGTTAAACATGTCTACTTTTGCTACTCCTGATTGTAGTAGTCTCTTATCCCAATCAGAAATATCCTTGCAAAATAGACTAACAGCAAAATAGACTAACAGCAAAACATATATAGGGAGTTTGAATACTACACTGCACAAATTCAAATTTTGTGCAGTGTGTAATCCATTAGTATTAGTAAGTCAAATCTTTTTATAGTCTTTATGTTTTCTGTACTTCTGTAATAAACAAGTGTCTTGTTAGACCAGATCAAAGCCAGAAAAAGAGCCAGAAAAAGAGCCAGAAAAAGAGCCAGAAAAAGAGCCAGAAAAAAAGCCAGAAAAAAAGCCAGAAAAAGAGCCAGAAAAAGAGCCAGAAAAAGATCAAACAAATGCATACTGTTTATCAACTAACAAGACGGTAAACTAATTAGACCGAGTGCGGAGCCTTCTGGTATTATTTGATGTGTGTTTACCAACTAACAAGATGGTAAACCAATTAAACCCCCATTCCCTGCCCTGTGCGCAGTCTCATCAAAGTCAGTAGCGGGATCATTTGAAAGACCCTTCGCCTCTAATTTTGTTTGCCAATTAGTAGCATAATTGTTGCAAATTTTAAGTGCTTCGTCTAGCATTTGGTAGACATTAGTAAGCGAGTCAACACTCCATTTTGAAAAATCTTGATTGAAAGCTTTCGCTTCCTTAAACGTAAAACTCATATTTTTGACATTAGAAGTATCCCAGTTACTAATGTCTTGATTAAATACTGTGGCTTTCTCAAACGTACTCTGCAAATTAGTCACTTTGCTCACGTTCCACTGGCTAACGTCACCATTAAATGTGGCCTTATCTTTAAATAGCTCGCTCAGATCGGTGACATTACAGACTTCTAGGTAATTGAGGTCGACATTTGGATTGCTGTTTATTGCGGCGTTGACTATTTCTTTCAGTTTTTCGCTGTCTTTCATCACGTTTACATGAGTGCTAGGGACAAAACACACCCTTGTTCCATCTCCTTTTGTCCAGTTTGGCAAGGGCGCCCTTGGGGCATTAAAAAACATAGACGCAGTATCCACCGTCAATGATACATAGGCACGCCACTCACTGAGATCTTTGTCAAATGCTTTCGCTTCCTGGAACATAAAACTCATATTAGTCACTTTGCCTACATCCCATTTACTGATATCTTGGTTAAATGCTTCCGTATCTCGGAACATAGCCTGCATAGTAGTCACCTTGCTCACAGTCCAGTCTCCGATAGGCTGGTCGAATACCTGCGCATTAGAAAACATAAAGCTCATATCTTCCACATTGCCCACATTCCAGCCTCCGATAGGTTGGTCGAATTTAGCCGCAGCAGCAAACATACCATTCATTTTTTTCACCTTGCTCACGTTCCACTTGCTGATATCTTGGTTGAATACAAGCGCATTATCAAACATCTTTTGCATGTCAGTCACTTTGCTCACGTCCCACTGGCTAATGTCACCGGTAAATGTGGTCTTATCTTTAAATAGCTCGCTCATATCGGTGACATTACAGACTTCTAAATAATTGAGGTTGACATTTGCATTGCTGGCTATTGCGGCGTCGACTTTTGGTTTTAGTTCTGCTCTGTCTTTCATCACGTTTACATGAGCGCTAGGGTCAAAACACACACCCGCTTCTTTCCAGTCGGGTATGGTAGTCACTTTGGGGGCATTAGCAAACATAGACGCTGTATTTACGTCCGATGGTACATGCGCGCCCCATGTGGTGAGGTCTTGCTCAAATGCCTCTGCACCCTCAAACATGCTCTGCATAGTGGTCACTGCTCCTACATCCCAGCCTTTGATATCTTGGTTAAATGCTGTTGCACCCTTAAACATGGCACTCATAGTAGTCACCTTGCTCACGTCCCAACAGTGTATTGCACCATTAAAGGTCGCTCCTTCTTCAGTTTCAAACAAATTCGACATGTCAGTAATTGCTGAGGTATCGATATAGTTAAGATTGACGGTATTACCTTGTTGTGTAATATCTCTTTGTATGAGTCGTTTTAGTTCTGCTGTGTCTTTTGGTATGTGCTGTTTACTTACCTCTATGGCACCACAATCGTCACCCACGTCATAGTACGTAACAGTGTTACCACCACCACCAGCACCACCAGTGCCAGATCCACCAGAACCTCCGTCATCCGGATCACATGACACCATTACCCCTACAAGCACAAGACTCAATACGCCTGTGCAGAACCATAATACTATACGATTTATATGTTTATTCATATACTCTCCAGGTATGATTATATTTAAGCTACCTACAATTATAACATAGTAATTAATTAATTATACGCAAAAAAATTTGTATTGATTTTTGCTAATTGTGTACAATTTATTGTTTATTGCTATTTTTGCATATAGAAATCATTCAATAAACTGTATAATTGGTGGAAATGTAAGTATATTTAGCAGAAATATAAGTTGTCAATAAAAAGAAGTATCAAAGGTTTGGTCAAACCTAGCATGTAGTATGTATATAGCCTACTATAGGAGCTACTCAATACTTTTTATAGTCAAATACTATAGTTCAAATAAACATATATGCTCACGCCTTAGAGCGACTGAGTACTACTCGGTCACCGTACACGTGGTCGCTATTTAATTTAGAATAAGATTGCTTAGATCATTTGGAATAGCTTTACTTATGCTAAAGAGCTTGCAATAAAAAAAACAATATTGCTTAGTTTTAGTCATATTGTAGGTGTGTATGCTGTTAAATTTAATACCAGTCGGGTACACGAAACTGTGACGCACACCCTGTGCCAGTATTGTTAAACATGTCTACTTTTGCTACTTCTAATTGTAGTTTCTTACCCCAATCAGAAATATCTTGGCAAAACAAGGCTGCATGTTGAAACATATAGCTTATTGTGGTAAGATTTGAAACATTCCAAGAGCTAATATTTTGGTTGAATGTAGCTGCCTTAAAAAACATGCTATCCATAGACATGACGTTTGAGACATCCCAAGAATTGATATTTTGGTTAAAGGAAACTGCACTAGCAAACATACTACTCATATCCATGACCTGTGAAACGTTCCATGAACTAATATCTTGGTTGAATGAACTTGCTCCCCCAAACATAACAGCCATATTCTCGACCTGTGAAACATTCCAACCTTTGATGTCTTGATTGAATGCAGTTGCTCCATTAAACATATTGTTCATATTATTGACGTTTGAGACATCCCAACATCTTATGCTTCCATTAAAGCTAGCCTTACCTCTAAACAAATTGCTCATGTCTGTTATATTTGAGACGTCTATATGGTCAAGGCTAACAGCATCACCTTTTTCTGTAATTGTAATGTCAACTAGGTCCTGAAGTTCTTTACTCGTTGTAGGTGTCTTTGTTATAGTTATGTCGCAACTATTACTGAGAAATTTAGAATCTTGACCACAGGATACTATGCTAATCATAACGAAAAGGCATAGTATTACATAGCTGGATATATTGCGTATAGTACTCGTGCACGATGTTACAGTGTTATGTTCATTGGCACGATGTGCTTTGCGTATATCCATGTATGTATCTCCCCATACAATTGTAATGTATAAATTTTGTTACAAACTGACATGTAACACCTTATAATTTTACTAGGAATAAGTATACTATATTAGCATATACTTATCAAGTTTTTTTTGAGTAACTTTCTTGATTCAGAAATATAGGTACAATATTAGGGTTAATAGAGCTAGCAAAAAGTATAACACAGAATGATAAGAGAAGTTAGTTATTATGGATTAGACTGCCTAGACTGTCTAGCGCTATGCTTTATTTGTTATTACGAGTACAGCACGTTACCAAGCAATGCGTATGCTACTGTGTCAGCATATTACTGAACTAGGGGGAGGCATGTGAGACTGGGTATCATTTTGCTCAGGTATTAGATTGCTTATGCCTTATCACAAAAAAAAACAAATCAGAAGAAAATTAGAAAATGGCTACCAAAATGTAGCTTTGTCCACGTTCACAAGTACTATTTGACAACCAATGACCGCATAATTATCATAGAAATTACCACCTATGTATACGCACACGACTTCGCATGCTATTCATGACATAGCCTCAGCAGGATTACACGAGATATCGCTCGAGCGCGACAGTTGTGGTACGGGATTTCTTGTCAATATTAACCAGATTGCCAGTAGAGCATTGGTAGAATCAGCCCTGACCGTACTCGTTAGACTAGACCATCGTGGTGCACGGGGAGCCGATCCCAAAACGGGTGATGGAGTGGGAGTCATGACATCCTTGCCACACGATTTTTTTGCAAAACAACTGGCGATCAAAAATAAACGACTTCCAAAGCCAGGGGAATATGCTGTTGCACAGGTGTTTTTTAGTCAAGATGAACGACAGTATACCCAAGAGTTCAACCACATACAAACCCTGTGCAAAGCACAAAACATAGAAGTATTTCATATTCGTGAGGTCCCTACAGACAACGTAAACATAGGAAGCGATGCGCAGCGGGCACAGCCACGTATTATGCAGCTTTTTTTAAGGTCTGATAATCTCGCTGGCTTTGAGCTACGCATCTACCTTGTTCAAAAGCAGGCAAGCACTGTCCTCAGATCAAAAAGTCAGCAATTTTTTATATGCTCGGCCTCATTATACTCCATCGTATATAAGGGCATGCTCACCACAGAACAGCTACAGCAATTTTATCTCGATTTGCAAGACCCAGATTATACGGCACACGTAGCACTCGTGCATTCACGATTTTCGACAAATACCTTTCCTAGCTGGGAGAGAGCGCAGCCACAACGTTTTATGAGTCATAACGGTGAGATAAATACACTCTATGGCAATATACACAAAATGAATGCTAGACATGGAGTTATGAAAAGTCGCGTCTTTAAAGACGCGCTCGCATCGCTCTATCCTGTCATAGAGCCTGAGATGTCTGATAGCGGTGCCTTTGACAATGTATTAGAATTTTTGTATTATAACGGGTATAGCATTCCTCAGGCACTCTGTATGATGATTCCGCAAGCTTGGCAGCACGATACGCGCATAGCCCCGTCGCTAAGAGCCATGTACGAGGTGTACAGCACCATCATGGAACCTTGGGATGGACCGGCGTGTATCACGTTTTTTGACGGTCGGTACGTAGGGGCAGTCGTCGACCGAAATGGATTACGACCCAGCCGTTATTATCTGACGAAAGATGGGCTTGTTGTTCTTGCCAGTGAGTTTGGGGTGGTTGATATCGATCCTAAGGATATAGTCAAGAAAGATCGCATACAACCCGGAAAAATATTTCTTATCGATACACACGAACATCGTCTTATAGAAGATCAAGAATTTAAGGCGCATATAGCACAGGAGCATCCCTATCAAGATTGGCTAAAGGCACATACGACTGTATTAAAGAGCACAAAATCAATACAGAGAACGACCCAACACACAAAATTACGTTCGCTCCTCTACGGTTATACCGAAGAAGATAAACTCTACCTCATTAAAGCCATGGTAGAGCTCAAGAAAGAACCGATAGGCTCCATGGGAAACGATGTTGCACTTGCATGTCTCTCAGAGAAACCACGTCTACTTTACGATTACTTTAAGCAATGGTTTGCTCAGGTAACAAATCCTCCCATCGACTCTATACGAGAGCGAGTAATGATGAGCCTTGGTACCTATATCGGTCCTGAAGGAAACCTTCTCGAGATGAAAGAATCGCATTGCCAACGGCTCTGGCTGGATAATCCTGTACTTACTCCCTCAGAATTCTCTGCAATTAGAGACGCCCACATCGAAGGCTGGCGCAGTAAAACAATAGACATATGTTTTTCTTATAGCGATCGTACACAAAAAACAACATCAAAAGAAGGTGAACAGACACGCAAGCACCTTACGCATATATGCGAACAAGCAGAAGCGGCGTGCGATCAAGGATATCAAATAATAATATTGAGTGATGATCAAATGTCAGAGCAACATGTTCCTCTCAGTAGCCTTTTGGTGACTTCGACCGTACATCATTACCTTATAAAAAAAGCAAAGCGATCGCGTATTGCGCTTGTACTAGAATCGGGAGAGCCACGCGAAGTACACCACTATTGCCTCTTGCTGGGCTACGGTATTGATGCTATCTATCCTTACCTCGTCTATCAAAACGCGTATGTATTGCGTGAGAACGGTATACTATCACAGAAATTTGATGACGATGATATAGAGCAACACTACCGCAAGGCAGTCGATTACGGTATATGCAAGGTGCTGGCAAAGATGGGTATCTCTACATTGGAAAGCTACAAAGGTGCCCAGATATTTGAAGCCATAGGACTTGGGGAGGAGCTCATCAAGGAATGTTTTGAAGGAACTATTTCTCGTATTGGTGGTATTGGCTTCGCCCACCTCGAGCGAGAAACCATCGAACGTCATAAAGAGGGTATTTCAGAATGGCGAAATCTTATAGGAGAAGATGTATACTCTCTCGGTAGTTTTCAGTGGCGTAAAGATGGGCACCTCCATATGTGGGATCCTGAGTCAATTACCCTACTGCAACACGCGGTACGGTATAATTCACAGAAATCCTATGACTCATTTGCAAAACACCAAGATGCTCAATGTTCAAGATACGCAACAATACGTGGACTCTTTGATTTTATCAAGCGTAATCCCATACCTCTGAGTGAGGTGGAACCTGCGTCAAACATAGTAAAACGCTTTGCAACAGGGGCAATGAGCTATGGTTCAATATCCTTAGAGGCACACGAGACTCTTGCGATTGCAATGAATAGAATAGGCGCAAAATCAAACACGGGTGAGGGAGGAGAACTTTCAAATAGGTTTACACCTCTTTCAAATGGGGATTCAAAGCGCTCTGCAATCAAGCAAGTTGCCTCGGGTCGTTTTGGTGTTACCATAGAGTATCTCAGTAATTCTGATGAAATACAGATTAAAATGGCGCAGGGCGCAAAACCAGGCGAAGGAGGCGAGTTGCCAGGTCGCAAGGTGCAAGAAGACATTGCAAAAACTCGCCATTCAACACCCGGAATTGGACTCATCAGTCCTCCACCACACCATGATATTTATTCGATAGAAGACCTCGCACAGCTTATATACGACCTCAAAAACGCAAATCCCAAGGCCCGCATAAGCGTCAAACTCGTTTCAAAAGCAGGAGTTGGTGTCATTGCAGCAGGAGTAGCAAAAGGAAAGGCAGATCATATTCTTATCTCGGGACATGATGGAGGTACAGGGGCATCACCTCTCACGAGTATCAAGCATGCGGGAATTCCCTGGGAACTAGGGCTAGCAGAAACGCACCAAGTATTAGTACGAAATAAACTACGCAGTAGGGTAGTGATACAAACAGATGGACAACTCAAGACAGGGCGTGATATTGTCATGGCGGCCTTGCTTGGAGCAGAAGAATTTGGGTTTGCGACGGCTCCGCTTATTGCGATGGGATGTATTATGATGCGTAAGTGTGAACTCAATACCTGTCCTGTTGGTGTTGCGACTCAAGATGAACAACTGAGAAAACGGTTTGCTGGACGTCCAGAACATGTTGTGCGACTTATGAATTTTCTTGCCGAAGACGTGCGAAACATTATGGCAAGGCTTGGTTTTAGAACTATAGCAGAGATGGTGGGATGTAGTCATATACTCACCATCAACGACGATGCGCTCACATGGAAATCGCGTACTCTCAATCTTGATGCCCTGCTATATCCGAATGCCAATAAACAGACCAGTAGTGAGTATATTCAGTCATGCACTATTTCTCAGGATCATGGGCTCTCGGACGTGCTTGACAAAACACTCCTCAAGGACTCTATAAAGGCCATAGAGACAGGCAAAAAAATTACTATTCACACGCATATTAAGAACACAGATAGAACTACCGGTGCAATGGTAAGTAATCATATTGCACTACGTTATGGTATAAAGGGTCTTCCAGAAGATACGATACACATTGCTTGTACGGGTCATGCAGGACAAAGCTTTGGCGCGTTTCTTGCTCATGGTATACATATGAGTATAGTTGGTGATGCTAATGATTATTTTGGAAAAGGTCTATCGGGTGGTGTGCTCAGTCTCATTAGCCCTAAGCCACTAGCAAGAGATGCGCATAAGCAAATCATAGTAGGAAATGTTGGTCTTTATGGTTCTGTGCTTGGTAAGGTGTTTGTTAATGGTCGAGCAGCGGAGCGTTTTGCAATACGAAACAGCGGTGCACAGATAGTTGTCGAAGGACTGGGAGCGCATGGGTGTGAATACATGACTGGAGGTCGCATGATTGTACTGGGTGAAATAGGTCAAAATTTTGCTGCAGGCATGAGCGGTGGAATTGCATATCTCTGGGAACACGTAGCAAATGAAATGCCAGAAGGAAAGGCAGAAGAAATGGCAGAAGAAATACCAGAAAGCACTCACACACATTCACCACAGCACTCTCTTAAAAATGGCTTAGCGCGAGGAAGAGTAGAATATACAGCAAAAAATACGATAAGTGACAACATGTTTGAAAACCATATTAATTTTGAAATCGTTCGGCGTTTTGAACTAACCGAGCATGATAAACAATACCTTCATGCAATGATACACGAGCATCATCAGCGCACAGGGTCTTTGCGTGCTGCATCCATACTACAGGACTGGGCTAGACAAAAAAATAAATTTATTAAGATAACCTCACAAGAGTATATCTCAATCCTAGAGTTACAGAATGAAAAAGTACTTTCACAGGTAAGTTAAGCAAGGAGTATAACAATGGGTAATCCTAAGGGTTTTATTAATAGTGCACAACTCACTATCTCATATGTTCCCGAAAAAGAACGGTTAAAAAACTTTAAAGAATTTTATCTTCCTCTGAGTCCTGAACAACGTCAGGAACAAGCGGGGCGTTGTATGGACTGCGCAGTACCATTTTGCCATTCAAGTTATGGATGTCCCGTTGACAATCTTATACCAGAATGGAATCATCTCCTTTATGAGGGGAGATGGAAGGATGCATTTTTACGCCTTAGAAAAACGAATAATTTTCCAGAGTTTACAGGACGTGTGTGTCCCGCACCCTGTCAAACTTCTTGCGTACTAGGAATCAATGCGGATCCTGTCACAATCAAGGACAACGAAGTAGATATAATTAATCATGCCTATGCTAAGGGCTGGGTCGTCCCTCAGATTCCAAAATTTCGTAATGGAATGCGCGTTGCCATAGTAGGGAGTGGTCCTGCGGGACTCGCAGCGGCCGACCAGCTCAACCAACTTGGATACACAGTCACTGTTTACGAGCGTGATGATAGGATCGGTGGCTTGCTTATGTATGGTATTCCTAATATGAAACTGGACAAGTCTCTTGTAGAAAAGCGAGTTGATATCATGCGTCAGGAAAGCGTTTCCTTTATTACGGGAGTCGAGGTAGGCAAAGATATTGATATTCAGGAGCTAAAAGCTAAGAATGATGCGCTTTTGCTTTGTATAGGGAGCACAAACCCGCGAGATATTTCTATACCCGGTCGTAAACTTAAGGGAATACACTTTGCTATGGACTTTTTGCGTCCTAATACGCGTAGTCTTCTCGATAGTAATCTTACCGATGGTGCCTATATTGACGCAAAAGGAAAACACGTTATTGTAATAGGTGGCGGTGATACAGGAAACGACTGCATCGGTACTTCGTTACGACATGGATGTGCTTCGCTCAAAAATTTTGAACTCCTTTCCAAGCCACCGCTTTCACGCAGTAGCGAACATCCTTGGCCACTCTACCCACGGGTATTGAAGCATGACTACGGACATTCCGAAGCACTATCGTGTTTTGGAAAAGATCCACGTGAATTCTCTATACTCAGTAAAGAATTTATTAGTGATGATGGTCAACATGTGAGTGGTATTCGTACCGTACGAGTTAAATGGGAAAGAACAGCATCAGAGCAATCACCTAAAGCGAATCCAATAGGTCCTCCAAAAATGGTCGAAATTCCCAATACCGAAGAGATATATAAAGCGGATTTTGTGCTACTCGCTCTTGGATTTCTTGGACCTGAGCAAATACTTATTGAAAATCTTAGTCTTAAGCAAGATAATCGCGGTAATATAGAGGCATCACCAAAAGACTATCGTACTAATATTCAGGATGTGTTTGTTGCAGGAGATGCTCGCCGTGGTCAATCGCTTGTTGTTTGGGCAATACATGAAGGTAGAGAAGCTGCAGCGGCGATACATGAACATTTGAGAGAACAGCAGTCAACAAAGGTAGCGAATGCTCAATTAGCACAAGCGGTATGATATACTGACTATATATAGTATGAAAGCAATAGTAGAAATTTCAGGAAAACAATTTGAAATAGAAGATGACGCGCTCATCCGTGTACCGTGTATTCCTACACTCGCCGAAGGAGATACCTATGTATGTGACAAGGTATTGTATATGCAAAAAGATGATTCCAAGACGGTAGGCACCCCATATATAAAAGGGGCGAACCTTAGGTTTAGGGTGCACACGCACGGACGAACAAAAAAAACAGTGGCCCGTACTTATATACGAAGAAAGCAACATATCAATACATGGGGATTTAGACAAAAATACACCTTATTAAAGCTACAAAGTTCATAAAACACTGTATAATAATAGAATTCTAAGAGAGTGTAATAACTACGGGAGTGTATACTCGATAAATGATATGGGTTACCGCAAAATTTAATGAGATAAAATCCGATTCCATCCCTTATATTGTTCACATTACTGGGCATGCACCACGTGAGGAAAATCGGGGTGTCAGCCTCAGTTGTGCAGCAGTCAGCGCAATTAGTATTGCCTTTGTCGAATATATAGCGCAGAATGAACTTGCACAATCAGTACATGTGAATACAAAAGGTCCAGGAGATCTTACAATAATGGTAAAAGATGGTTCGCTTTTTCAGCTTGACTCCTATCAGGCAATAGCTTTTAAAGGGGCCCTTGATATGCTTATGAATGGTCTCAGTAAATTGAGCTACATATATCCAAAGCACATCAAAATAGACTTTAAGACTTCCTTATATGGATAAATATATGATATATGTATGCCTCGTACTATCTGATATACTTAGAATATCTATGTATTTATTTATGAGAGGTACACATGGCACATAAAAAAGGTGGAGGAAGTAGTAGAAATGGGAGAGACTCACAGTCAAAGCGACTTGGAGTAAAACTATTTGGTAATCAACTTGTATACGGTGGTGAGATTATTGTGCGTCAAAGAGGAACAAGATTTCATCCAGGGATAAATGTAGGAAAAGGAAGAGACGATACGCTGTTTGCGAAGGCTAAAGGAAAAGTATGCTTTGGGGTAAAACAGGGCAAAAAAATAGTATCGGTTGTGCCACTATAACGTTTTGTATAAAAAGTTATCATAAAGAAAATATTTTTATATAGCCCGTGGTGTATCTTGTACTTATCATCTAACAAAAGAGCAAAAGACAGTAGTGCTAACGAATGCTGTTTGTATGATACGTGAGCAAGCAAACTATACACACCGATGTAGTCATATTTTTAAAAAGTGGAAAAGGAGGAAGAGGATCGGTCTCCTTTTTGCGTGAAAAATACAAGGCACGTGGCAATGCAGATGGAGGAGACGGGGGCAAAGGCGGAGATGTTGTGTTTTATGCAAGTGCAAAAATACATAGCTTGCAAAGCTATGTGTATGGACGACATCTTACTGCAGAGTCAGGAAGTCCGGGATCATCAAAGAAAAAATCTGGTAAGAGAGGGGCAAATTTACGCCTTGCGGTTCCCTTGCATACAAGAATTTTGAGTACTGACAATACCCTGCTTGCACAGCTTGACGAAGATGCACAAGAATACGTCATGTTGCAGGGAGGAAGAGGAGGCAAAGGTAATGCTTTTTTTTCAAGTTCTCGTTTGCGCTCGCCTCGATTTTCTCAAGAAGGAGAACCGGGTGTTTCTCTACGTGTCCGTTTACAAACTACGCTAAAAGCTGATGCGCTTATATTTTGCCCTCTTAACACAGTAGACTCACTGCTCATTGCCCAGTTAACCAATGCAAAAGATTTTGCGAACGCAGATGTCGCATCTACCCAACAAGAATATACCATAGATGGTAAAACAGAACAAAACATCAAAAAACAAACAGAGGCACCTATAAAAGCTAGTGATGTTGTGGGGCGTTCCTTTTTGCGTTATGGAACGTTTGAGACCTTATTTGATAATTATACGCTCATTGAGTCATCGCTTGATTCATACACTCATCATGCACTACATAGCAATCTTATAGTACTTCGTCTCGATATTATTAGTGATACACTCAATAAGTCTAGGACTTCCTTATCTCCTGGTGAACTTGCTTCATACATTGAATCACTAAAAATACCCACCATGATTGCGCATGTAGTATCGTCTACGACTCTTACAGGTTCAGCTACAGAAGCGCAAGTCGGAATTCAGTCTGCCACACCACAGAAACATCCGGCAAAAATTCTTGTTTTAATGCCCTCACAGCAGGAAAGACGAATGCCAACCACAGTAGAACAAACCACAGTAGAAAAAACCACAGTAGAAAAAACCACAATAGAAAAAACCAGTGAAATTCATGATTTGTTTTATACGCTAGAACAATACTTTGATCAAGTTGATAGCATGAATTTTGATATACACAACAAACATCATATAGCCGAAGTAGGAGCGTGGCTACTCAAACATCTTTCGTCAGGCGTATAATTTTACGGGTACTTGCATGGGTACCAATGGTATGAGTAAAACAACACACAAACAATACAAAGAAAATTCGAACATAAAAGACTCAAATAATGAGCATATTCAGCAGAACGATGAATATAAAGAACACAGTTTATCGGCAATTTGTTTTTCTGGCAGTTTTGATCCCCCTCACAGAGCACATCAGAGCGTACTTGTTTATCTACGTAATCGCTATCCAAGAATTCCAATATATGTGCTTCCTATTGCATCCAATCCATACAAGCAAACACCACTCCTTTCTCTCAATCTTCGGACACGAATGGTGACCCTAATGACACGAGGTATTTCACGTTGTTGGACTGACTCAAGGATTGCTAGGTCTCTTTTAAAAAAAGATAATCAAGCACTATACATTTATTATTACATCAGCACCCTCATAAAAAAGTACGGGCTTACTCCTCCCATTGGCTTTGTGATTGGGAGCGATCTACAACAAGAGGTCGAGCGATGGCATAGATATAAAGAGTTTGCTCAACTTGTACACTTTATCGTATTTGATCGTGGACACGGTGCTGATATGGCATTCTCACAAGATCTACACTATTACTCTAGTACCGCAACACGATTTTTTCTGAAGGCAGGATTTACTATTGTTACAGAGCTTTCCCATATACTACCAACTTACAGTAAAACTTATAGTAAAAAAAGTGTTTCTAGCCAGTCATACAATCAGTCTTGCCAGTTAAAGAAACAGAGAAAAAAATATAGATTTTTCTATCTTTATCAACAAGTTCAAACAACAAGTGTGGATTCTTCTTTTGCACATCTATATCATCGTGTAGAATACAATGCAAAACCCTATACTCGTATTGCAAAACAGTGGCTTTCGCATCGTCGTTTTACCCACAGTCTACGTGTTGCACGCCTAAGCGTGTATATTACGCATCTCTTACATTTAAGGGGGCTTATTCTATCAACAAAAGCGATATATGTGGCAGCGATTCTGCACGATATAGCACGGGAATGGTCATCAGCACGGTTACTTGATTATAGTAACTATTACCTCATCTCGTATTGTGAATCTAATCCATTATTCAAAAAAAAACCAGTACTGTTACATGGCCCCTGTGCAGCACATATGCTCTCACAAACTCTTGGTCTCTCTTCTATCATTACCGATGCTATAGCACATCATACACTGGGAGCACCCCATATGAATCTTTTTTCTATAGTACTAAAACTTGCAGATGCCATAGAGCCTAAGCGAGGCAGGCATGTTCTTGAAATCGTGTCTCATATAGCACGATATCTCCATGCTGATAGTGGTCTCCATTCTGATACCCCTAGCTTACAAGAGTCGGATGTACTATCCTTCTTTAAAGAAATGCTTGCAAATCTTGCGCACAGATACAAAAATCCTCTATCATAGTGAATATGAAGCACTCCCGTCTTGTTGCTACCATTGTTATATTGCTTATTTTTTTTGCGGTGATTTTTGGAGGATATATGCTTTTTCAAAGGTATAATCCCAGTCTTGTAGAAAAACGCCTTACGACAGACGCGCCACTCGTATTTCTTTTTGTTGTTGAATTTGAGTCAGAATCAAAATTACTTGGTTACTTGATGGTAAGCAATGTCTCAGCAAAGCGCATTGGAGTAATAGAGATTCCTCTCAGTCTTGCGATGGTATCGCAAGAAATACAGGCAAAGGTTCCCCTCGCGTATATATACGAGCAAGGAGGGTATAAGGCCTATGTCGAAACCATTACACAATCGTTTCTACTCGAAGAACTTCCCTATATTCGTATTCAAGAACCAGATTTTGTGACAGTGATCGATATACTAGGTGGAGTAGAGATGTTTGTATATAGTGAATTATCAGATCTGTTTTCTGGTTCACTTGAGACAGGATCGGACAAAGAACCTGTTTCTCAAACACGTGAGGTGCAGAACAGTCAAGCATACATACAACTAGAGTCTGAAAACGTATACATGGATGGAATTGATGTTGAAAACTACGTAGCTTCGCTTATTAATATTCCAGAATCAGAATTTTCTGTTTCTTCAAAGCGGAAGGCGTTTATTTTTGCAGTATTAGATCAATTAGCACAGGAACCGCTTCTCCTAGAAAAACATATTCGACAGCGCCTATATGGTCTCGTAGATACCAATCTCTCAAAGCGAAATTTTTATAGCCTACTGAGTTATATTCAGAGTACGCAAAGCCTTGATGAACTATATCAGCAAATGTCGGGACTTACTCGTACTATTAGACTCAGCAATACAGAGTACCAGAGTTTTTTTTCGCAGCGCGAATTTCATGATACCTTAGAGAGCATGCATACAACACTCAAAAAGACGCAACAAGATGTGTCTCCCAGCTCATTTACTATATCGATACTCAACGGGACCGTTCAGAATGGACTTGCTGGAAAAACAAGCGAATTCCTACAAAGCGAAGGGTATTCTGTTATCGCTGTGGGAAATGCACTTGTTGACACAATAAAGCACACTATGGTTATTGATCGTACGGGAAACGTGGCGCGCGCGCAGTTGCTCGCTAAAAGAATTGGCACAGAAAACCTCATTACAGATCTAGCGCAGCTTGACAGATACGGCGCTGACGTAACACTCATACTTGGAGGAGACTTTGATGGAAACTTCGTCATTAGATAAAACCCAGCATACGACGTTTATAGACTTCGCGACACTTCTTAGGGACGAGTATTGTACACATATACGTCTCTATGATGTAGATGCTGTGTTTGACTATGCGCGTGTGGTGTGTATCGTAAATGCCCGATCGCTCACGCATATGGCTGGTATTACTGACAAACTACCCATATTGTTAGAGCAGACAGGGCAGAAGCAGTACGTACAGTATTGTCTCAAGCGTGCCCAGGCAAAACGCATGGGAGAATGGGTTATACACGATCTTAAAGATATTATTGTTCATTTATTTATGCCACGTGCGCGAGAATACTATAACCTTGATAGTGTGTTTTTTCAAGCACCGATACTATACAGCCATGAATAATGAGGCATACTATGAAAGTGAAAATTATTAATTTGGGTGTGAGGTGTATCAAGTTTCGATACGCCTGTGTGCGACAACATGCAGGGGCACTGCATCGTGTCTTGACTGTTTTTAGTTGCATGTCTGTCTTGATCCTGGTAGCTCTTTTTACAGAAACAACTGCGGTTATAGCAGAGGCGCAAACGCGTGCGCCAAGCATTGCTGATGCAGTTGATATCGTGAGTAGAGCTGATGAATTTCGTGGTGATCCTAATCGACAATTTTCGTTTAGAGTGAACGTTAGAGAAATGAAGTCAGACGAAACTGTTCGCAGTTCAAAGCTAGATGTGTATGTAAACAACAAGGATCCATATGCATCTATATCAGTGTTTAGAGATGCAGGTACGCAAAAAGGCACCAAGCTTTTGCAGAATGAGGGACGTTGGTGGTTACACAAGCCAGGCACTCGTAATGCAATACGCATTTCTCCTGCACAGAGATTGCTTGGTAACGCCTCATATGCCGATATATCGTCAACAAATTTTAGAGAGCATTATACGCCAACTGCAATAGAAGCAACTACTATAGGAAAAACAGAGGCTTACAAAATCGAATTAGAGAAAAAGAATAGTGGTGCTGCATATCAGAGCATACAGTATTACATCTCTCAAGCAGAGAACAAGCCTATAAAAGCTGATTTTTATACGAGTTCTGGCAGACTACTCAAAAGTATGTATTTTAGAAAATTCTCAGATCAATACGAAAGAATGTTGAGTACCGAATGGGTGATTGTAGATGCTTTAGACTCAGAAAAGATAACTATTATACAAGTACTCAATTTTATGTACCAAAACCTATCGATTAGAACATTTGACCACGATCTTTTTGTTGATACTGTCCTATAACGTATATGTTAGCGACACGCTTGAAAAAAATTATGTATCTCATAATTTTTTTGATAGGGACGAAAAGCATTTTTACACAAGAAGCGGATGTGTCCAGTGAAGTGTCCCCCAGTGTAAATTTCAGTGTAGATTCCAGTATAGCTCCTAGCACAACTCAAAGTGCGACTGCAATTACAGATACACAGACGGATCGCTTTTTGGATGAATCCTTTGCAGAAGAGAGTATGGATGATGACAATGCCGAACATCTTGATGCAACAGACGGCGTACAGGCATACGACACGATAGACGAACAGCTAATAGATGATCCACGCGAATCACGTACCGTAGTAAGTACGGAAAACATGTTTACTATCAGCTATCATTGGCTCAATAGAGATTCCTCTTTGTTGAGTCGATGCACAAAAAATACCTGTACTGTACAAGACTATAATACACCTATTTTTTTTCCACAGTACCAGCTGAGTAATAGCATACAGACAGATGTATATTTTGCAAATGCTGGAGGCTGGTTCTATTTGCATGTCATTCCTCGCGTGTACCTTGAAGCCAAAGAACCCGAGCAATTTACACAACTTGATAGCTTGAATACCTTTCTCGGTTTAGAGATAAGCAAGGCGCAGGCAGGGTTTCGTATATGGGACAGCAAAGCACACCTAACAGTAGGAAAATTTAGCCGTTCTATTTCAACAGCCTTCTTGTATAACCCTGCCGACCCAGAAGTTACACGCTATACTCATTCGTCCATATGGAGAAACCATCCATCACAGTTTAGCTATCAGACGGCACAGGCCATCGACACGTTCAGTGATTTACATGGGAGCAACCGAGATGTTGGGCAGTGGAGACTAGAACTTGGATTGCTTTTTTCATGGGCATCATTCTATTTTAGTTATCTGCCCAAACTCGATACGTTTTTGCATGAGTTTTATCGTGAGAATCACAGTTATCAATTTACATTTTTACCCAAGTTTGGTAATGACCTTACACTTGGGCTTACCCTGTATTATGATGATGCCTTTTTTGCAGGAATGAGTGCTTCGTATGGGATAGGTAACGAAATTACCCTGCAAGCTGAACTAAGTGCTGATCTTGGGGCGCGATCAATTCTCATCGTTACTGATGGTACGCTGCTCCTCGGGCCTACTCTTGGTTTTGATCACTACAGCATTGTATCTCAAAAATCTGATGTATTAGAGATGGGACAAATAATTTCTGGAATAGCGGGTGTGAGCTATACTCCTCAAAATCTGTTTACTCTCTTATTTGAACTCTCGTATAACGGTAAGGGGTTGAGTAAGGATGAATGGAGCACACAAATACAAAATCTTGAACGTGTTATCGATACCTACGCGATGCTACAGTCTTTGGATGCATCCCTGCGCCCCCTGTCAGAAGCCTACGCAGGACTCATTGGGTACTATGCCCGTGCCTATGATCCACTTCAACTTGCACCACTCTATATGATTCTTAGGATCTCACGTGCGAATGTCTTTGAATCGCTATGGTCTGAACGAATTGATGCAGAGACATCGCTGATATACAGTCCTTTTGATGGTAGCTTTTTGGTTGAGGCAGAAGTCTCATGGCTAGCGCAGCGAGTGTTAGAGTTGAGTGTAGGTTACCGAACGGTATTTGGTGCTCGCGACGGCGTATTTACCGTCTTGCCCCACAGACATAGACTTGCACTAACAAGTACATGGGTATTTTAAGGCTACGCGCATGTGTGAGTAAAAATTTTATTGCTTTATATTTTATATATAGATAACTGAATAAATAACCTATACTCAAAGATGAAGTATGGCAGAATGGTTGCCAAGATATATATCTAGATTTCCTTAGTTATATGTGATCTGATGATCACATAGCCATCAAGTCAAATTAGACGCACGAAAAATAGATTGCCATTTGATAACAGAGGGTTAAGGACTACCGCCATGGCCATTGAGGCTCATTGATGAGAGCAAGCGTAATCATGATGATGGCGAGCTTGTCGATAGTGTTTGAGAAGAAAATAGAGCCATATTTGGTTAGCTCCGCTTAATCGAAAATGAATATATTAGCATATCAGAAAAATATTCCAAGTTAACATTGACAAGCCATTTTACGTTTAGATCTAAGTCTTTGATGCGTTTTTGCTAAGAGCTTAGCATTCAGAATAATTGATTCCAACGTTTACCGCAAGCCCTCCTTCGCTTGTTTCTTTATACTTATGGCTCATCTCTTTTGCAGTCTGCCACATGGTATCAATGACTTGGTCAAGGTTGACCACTGCCTTATTGGGATCAGAAGAAAAAGCGAGCTGGGAGGCAGTGATGGCCTTAACTGCACCCATTGCATTGCGCTCTATACAAGGTACCTGCACAAGTCCTCTAACGGGGTCACAGGTGAGTCCAAGGTGGTGTTCCATTGCTATTTCGCTTGCCATCATGGTTTTTCGTGCATCACCCCCACGAATGTACGTGAGAGCCGCTGCTGCCATTGCTGACGAGACTCCAATTTCTCCTTGACACCCTCCTGCAGCAGCAGAGATCGTTGCGTTTTCCTTAAAAAGATATCCAATGTGCGATGCAATCAGCAGAAATTCTAGAATTTTTTCTTTTCGATCGACATCGGCACTTGGGTCAAAGGTGAGATAATATAAAAGTATGGAGGGGACAACCCCCGCTGCGCCATTCGTCGGCGCCGTTACGATTTTTCCATAGGTTGCGTTTTCTTCGTTTACTGCAAGCGCAAAGCACGAGACCCACTGCGATACTTCTTGATGTTTATCGATTGCTGTTTTTCGAATATTTGCAAACCATTCTTCTTTGTTTGCATAGGGACCGCCTCTATACAGAGTTTGCGCCATGAGTGCTGCGCGACGATTTACATGCAAGCCTCCTGGTAGTATGCCATTTCTGTGGCACCCTTTATACACTGATTCACACATGGTTTCGTATATAGTGAGTGCATGCGCCTCTACTTCTTTGATGCTTCGCACTGCTGTTTCGTTTCTTAGAAGGAGTTCGTGCATTTGTAATTCTGTTTTTTGTAAATGTGACTCAAGCTCTGTTGCCCTCGTAAAGGGAAACGGGAGGGTGTCTTGTGGCGGTGCCTTGGTCTTTGGTGTGGGAGATCTCAAGGTCTGTTTGGAAGAAGTGTTAGCATTTGCATGTTCTATAAACCCACCTCCTACGGAATAGTATGTTTCGCAGTGCAGGGTTTTATCTTTTAGGAATGCTTCAAAGATAAGGGTATTGGGATGTACGGGAGTTGGGGTATCCCTATCAAAGATGATATTAGTATGGAGGTCAAAGGCAATAGTCGTTTCTGCACTGAGTTTGAGTGTGCCTGCTTCTGCTTGTTGCTTAAGAAGAAGTGGTATTTCTTCTGAGTCAATAAGTGCAGGGTCTTTGTCCATCAATCCCATGAGGATACCCATTGGGGTATTGTGCCCACGCCCAGTCTTTGCAAGCGAACCACACAACCGCACAGTAAGCGTTTGTATGGACATAAGTATAGTTGTGTTATTATGACAAAAATGACGAGCAGCAACCCAAGGACCCATGGTATGAGAACTGGAGGGACCTATGCTCACTTTAAACATTTCCTTGATTCCAATTAATTTCATGCGATAACCCTACTGTATAGTGTATCTTTTTTTTGTTCTTCCTATGCCATATAGTGCACTTCGGGGTTTAATTTATATCTTTTCTCATTAATTACTAGTTGACAAAATGCTAAAAAAAATGTATAATGAATAAGTCTTTCAAAAAAAATCATGACAAAACAAAAAACATCACTATCATCACATGGTGCATCACATGGTGACGACGCTAAATCGGTCATAGCAACCAGTGACGACGAATCAATAACAACAAACCTAAGACCGTCGAATACAGATGGAGAGATTACGCAGTTTAAAATTAAAGTAAAGCGTAACAACTCACCAAAAAGTAGTAATACGGCAAGAAGAAGTAGCGAAGAAAATGCATCTTCTGCTAAAGAAGACGCTAGTCAAGATGAACATGACTCGTTTTCTAAAAAGAAAGCTAGTGGGACTCCAGAATTAGATGCGCAGCAGAAAGAAGAGAGCGAAAGAGATGCAGATGATATTTCCTCTTTCATTAATACTAAGGCTACTTCTTCGCACTATCAAGAAAGCGAACACAATGGTGTTGCAGTATCGCCCGAGGCAGTTTCTTCCGAAATACATTCTCCTGATATACGATCCCAAGAGTCAAAGCTGTCCGAACTAAATTCACCCAACTCAGATTTAATTGGTTCAAAATCGTCTCATAGTTCGCATAAGTCGCATGGAGATGAGGGTGCTAGTAAAAACAAAAATACAAACGCGGTAGCAGATCCCACGTCGGATGTCCCGTCTAGCGATGAATCAAAGGACTCACCATTTGATCAGGATGCTTCTTCTGAAAACATAGCAGAGCCTGTGATTCAAGAGACTATATACCACGATCTTCTTACCGAAAAATCAATAGCTGAGCTCAGAAAGATTTCACAAAGTCTTGATCTCAATGCACAAAAAATTCTTTCACTAAAAAAACAAGAAATAATATTCGAAATTCTCACTGCATATCTCAAACGAGGAGCAAATATACATGCGCGTGGCACCCTTGAGATTATGTCTGATAATTATGGGTTTTTACGATCATCACAAAATTCTTATTTACCCGGACCAGGCGATATCTATGTCGCTCCCGGACTCATTAGAAAGTCAAATCTAAAAACTGGCGACACGGTCTGTGGTCCTATACGACCTCCAAAGGTAAGTGAACGTTTTTTTGCTCTTAAGCACGTCGAAGAAGTAAACTTTGATCCGGTAAATATGGCAACCCAGCGTATTCATTTTGAAAATCTTACGCCCCTGTACCCAAATACTAGAATAAATCTTGAAATTCCGAGCGGTGATATCTCTACACGCATCATTAACCTTTGTTGTCCTATTGGAAAAGGCCAGAGAGGGCTCCTTGTTTCTCCGCCAAGAACAGGAAAAACCATACTCCTCCAAAAGATTGCAAACAGTATTACTAAGAATCATCCTGAAGTGTATCTTATAGTTTTGCTCATTGATGAACGACCCGAAGAAGTAACCGATATGCAACGAAACGTCAAAGCAGAAGTAATCGCATCAACATTTGACGAACAGGCGACGCGCCATGTTCAAGTTGCAGAGATGGTGCTAGAAAAAGCAAGAAGACTTATTGAACATAACAAAGATGTTGTTATACTTTTGGACTCCATTACACGCCTCGCACGAGCATATAATCAAACCGTTCCTGCTTCTGGAAAAATACTTTCTGGCGGTGTTGACTCCAATGCACTCCATAAACCCAAGCGTTTTTTTGGTGCTGCACGAAATATCGAGGATGGTGGAAGCCTCACAATTGTTGCTACTGCTCTGATAGAAACAGGAAGCAGGATGGATGAGGTTATCTTTGAAGAATTTAAAGGTACTGGTAATATGGAAGTCAATCTTGACAGAAAAATTGCTGATAGGCGTATATATCCCGCGATGAATATAAAAAAATCGGGTACTCGTCGAGAAGACCTTCTCCTTACCGAGAATGAATTGCAAAAGATGTGGGTCTTGCGTAAGGTCATCAGTACGATGGAAGATACAGAAATAATGGAGCTACTCTACGACAGAATGAATAAGACAAGAACAAACGAAGAATTTTTACAATCGATGAATACCTAGCAACACCGAGTCTTTGGGCTACTAGCTCATGGTATACTATAAATAGAAACAAGAATTACATAAGGACTACTATGAAAAATGATATTCACCCTCAAACAAAAGAGATTGCATTTAAAGACGTGTCTACTGGCGATGTGTTTATTGCACATTCAACCCTTGCTGGTAAAGGCAATATTGAGATTGAAGGAAAGACGTATCCTTTAGTGGAGCTTGAAATTAGTAGTGCTTCGCACCCATTTTTTACTGGGACACAAAAACTCGTAGATACTGCGGGGCGTATAGAGCGATTTAAAAAGCGCTTCAAGCTCAATTCTTAGTATTGCACCTAAGCTGGCTGTTTTTTTACTAACTAGGTGAATTTGATTCGTACTATTGTTTGCCTGTGTATAATTTAGGTGTAATAATTTGTCTGTGTGATTTGGGTATAATATTTATCTGTGTGATTTGGGTGCAAATTAGGCGTAATTTGGGATTTTAGTTTTTTGATTTTCTCTGGTTTATGCTAGGTGCTTCCTTTCTTTTTATGCGCCCATGGCGTGTATTCTTTATGCGTGTACTCCTTATAAAAAAGCATAATCAATGTAACACTCCAAAAACACAGTATCATTGAAGGAAACCAGTTACCATAACGAAGGAATACCGATCCGGGTGTTCTGTCAAGTACAGGCACCTCCACGAACAAACTTGCTTCTGTGAACTGCGCAAGCTCAATACCTCTGCGACCAAGTGGGTCTATAGTCGTGGTGATACCCGAATTAGTGCCACGAATGATTGGAACACGAGTCTCTACGCTTCTAAATAAAGAACTAATAATTTGTTGTTTAGCCGGTAGAGGGGATTGTGCCCAGCTTACATTGGTAAGATTTATTAATGCGGTACTTCCTTGAAGAACAAGCCTTCTTGTTACTTGGCTAAATGAGTCTTCAAAGCAAATTGGGACAGCAAAGGAAAATGTATCAGAATCGTTCAAGGGGATAGAAATGGGAAAAAAATCGGTAGAAGCATCCCATCCCACCCCTATGCCAACAATGTCCTTGACAAATGAGCTTAGAAGCGACTTGAATGGTAAGATTTCGGCAAAAGGCACCAAATGACGCTTTTTGTTTGTGCCTAGTACTGTGCCATCGGGAGCTATAAGAACGGAACCATTGTATATTTTTGTGAGACTTGAATCATAGAGTGGTGATCCTGTAAGCAGTGGAGTATCAATATCGCGTAGAAAATCGTAAAACGTACCCCCGGTATTTTCGAGTGGCATGTCTTGATAAAATATTCGACTGCTGGAGAGCAGATGTGGTTGGTAGGGTATTCTGAGGCTGGTTTCGCTCCATACAATTATGTCGGGTTTATGCTTGTATTTTTTAAGCGCTTGCCGAGTCTGAACTACGAGATCTGCGAGTAGTACAGAAAAATCCTCACGTGCCCAGCTATCGAGATTTTGTTGCACCAATAACGCTGATACAGTGGTATTTGTATGTTCGTAGTGACGCGTAATATAAGAAATCCGCATGGTACCATAAAGAAAGATAAATCCAAGAGATCCAACAATTACGAAAAAATATGGTAAGTGTGCAAGAGGCGAATGCACATGTTTTGTATAGCATACCCTGTACTTGTTTTGGCAGTAGTATATCCATGGTAGGCGTGTAGTGTCGTGGGATAAGTGTATCATCAAACTGGCAAAAATAGCATTGCATAGTACACAAATAAAACTCAGGAGTAATACCCCTCCTAAATCTGCTACCTGCATGAGCACAGTCCAGCGATGAAAGCTGTGTCCGAGGAGATTCCACGGAAAGCCGAGAAAACCTATTGATTTGAGATGTTCAAATACTATCCATGCCATACTCACGGGTATTATTGCGCGAATAGCGCCAAAGGATTTATAGAGTTTCCATACATACAAAAACAGTAGACGATAATACAGCATATAGACAAAGGCAGTACCACCCAATGTCCATATTGAAAATTCTCCATAACTTGAGAGCCATGAATAAGAGGTTATTGTTGAGAGCATTCCAAATAGCACTCCAAGATGGCCTGCAACTCGTGGATTTGTACACGAGTCAAGAGCAATAAATAGAGGCACTAATGCAAAAAATGATAAAAAAGGAATTCCGTATCCAGTGATAAAATTTGGAAAAGAAAGGGTAAAAAGGCAAACTGAAAGTATGACCAAACATGCGATAAGATTTGTACGTTTTATCATGAGTATGTCTACATTATAGGCTACTGAGACAAGCACAACGAGAATGTAGTGGAAGTATAACAAAGGTAAAGTGGAGGCATAGCGAGTGTATAACGGGAGATAAGCAAAAGTACAAATGATATTGACACGTCGATTTTTTGTATAAGCTTGTAGAACGAAACTAACGTATTGATCCGATGAGTCAGGTCGAAAGCAGAGCAATAAAAAGATAATACAATACGACAAATAAAAATCATACAGTAGTTATTGATTCTGTGGTATGAAAGCAGTAAGGGAGTAAGGCAGTATTTTTTCAATTTTATTTATTTACATAGGAGTCATAATTGATACAATAAGAGTGGGGGACTTTATTATTGTCTATACGTTTTTTTCTGTTTTTGTACTCTAGAGGTTCATGCAATGTCTAGTGATTGTGTAGTTGATGTAGATGATACGGTAGTGCTTACTAACGACGACGGGCATCAAAGTGCTCTGTTTAACTATTTTAGCAAATATATGAGACAAAACTGGAGTCAGTACAATGTTTTGAGCATTACTCCTATGGAAAATATGAGTGCTATCTCGCATGCGATAAGCATAAAAGGTAGCATAGAAATTACAGAATTAAAGAAAAACAGCTTTGCCGTGAAGGGATATCCTGCTGATTGTGTCATCATTGCTCATCAAGTCTTACTCAAGTACAAGCGTATAGGACTTGTTATTTCGGGTCCAAACTTGGGTACAAATCTTGGACAAGATGTACTCTATTCAGGGACGATAGCAGCATCTCGCGAAGCAGCCTTAATTGGTATTCCTACGATATCTATCTCAGTCGACGCATATGCGTTTGATGCATCTTTGGAGGAGAAACTAAATGTTTTTTTTGATGCAAATCTCATGTACTTGGCAGAAAAGGCATACGAACACAGGGGGGCGATAGTCTCGGTCAATATCTGTAAGGAGATATCTACGGATATAATAGAAGCGCCCTTGTCTACTCGCCATTATTACCCCTATTCATTTTCGCACAGAGACAATAAACGCATTGTATTCATGCAGGCTCAAGGACTTGATATGTCGCGTTGTATGGCAGATACTGACTGGTATTTTATAGAAAGAGCACAAAGCGTCTATACAATATTTGAAGCCCTGCCTCGTGTACATACTCGTCTTTATTCACACAATCAAAAAGAGCAGAAGGAGTAATTATGAAGCTCAGTGTTATATATGCACTTTTCTCAAGAAAGAAATTTAGAGAAGCCCTTTCGTACATTAATGCAGCTCATGGAGATTTATCTCCTGAAGTTACAATAAAATCTCGTTATTATCAGGTGCTCTGTCTTATACAGATCAAAGATTACCCTCTTGCCTTAGAAATACTCGATTTAGTTATAAGCTCTAACCTTAATTTGCCATATTTATACCAATGTAGAATGCTAAAAGCCTACATTTATACAGAGTTAGAGCAGAACGAACTAGCGAAGGATGAATTTAAACATTTACTTGCAGCGGGGTATGAGTCATCAAAGATATACGCTGCGCTTGGCCACGTAGAGTTTGTTCTTGGCTTTGAAAAAGAAGCAGAGGAATGTTTGATAAAATCATTGGCGATAGATGTGCATAATCCCACTGCACTTAATTCTTATGCCTATCTCTTGGCCGAACGAGATAGCAAACGATCGCTTAAGATGATACAAGAAGCCGTAAAATCCAGCCCACAAAACCCAGTATATCTCGATACACTGGGAGTAGTCTACATGCATCTTGGACTCGAAACACATGCCCGTAAGGTACTTAGTCTTGCCTATCGGCTCTACCCACATCCTACTATCAAAGACCATCTCAGTATGCTTAGAAAAGAAGAAAAAGCATGATTAGCATTGGAGCTACACAAGCTGAAAATAAGAAAAAACACTCAGTCGTTCTCTGCATTTCATTTTGCTTTGTTTTCTTTTTGGTACTCTACCCCCAGTCACGCGGGTGGTCACAAGAGAGCAATGCCTATCTAAGTCTCATTGATGATGTAATACCCAGCTCAGCCTTATTTGAGTTTTATCAGGGGGTAGAACTTGCTAATATGTTTTTTTATCCTGAAGCGCTTGTAGCACTTCAGCGGGCTCTCTCTATTTCTCCAAGTACTACCTTATTCAAATTTTGGCTATCAAAAATGTACTACCTTTATGGTCAACAAGATGTAGCGGTGAGTTTGTGGGAAGAATTCATCGCAGGCAATTTTTTTGAGCCATATCTCAATGCAAAGATTGATTTGTTGCGTTCATATGAATTTCGTCCGACATTGGATTTTTCCCAGTATGTTCGTTCGATAAGTATTGACCTCAACGTACCTAGTTATACTAGCCCTGTGAGTATTCGGGGGGACGATGATTCTACCCTTATGCTTGTTTCTCTGGGAGCTAAAAAAATTATTACACTAACCCAGACAGGAACTATTTTGAAAGAGTATGCAGGAACAGTTAACGACTTTGATTTTCCCACAGACGCATTAATGCTTGGTGATAAGTCTATCATTGTATTAGAATTTGCCACAAATAAGATACGACATTTGGGAGTAGATGGCAGAACAATTCGTGTTTTTAATGATACCAATGCAATCATACGTGGCCCACAATATCTTGCGGTAGGACAGAATGAGCAGATATATGTTTCTATGTTTGGTTCTAAGTTGATAGAGGTTTTTAGCAGAGATGGTGAACATATACAAACGATAGGAAGCCCTACGCGAAATTTTGCTGGTTTAGATGAACCACTTAGTCTTGTAGTATACGATAATACTGTATGCGTTGCGAACAACAATAACGGAAGGTATGAACTCGTTTTCTTTGATAAGAATGGCTCCTACCTACGAACTACTAGCATAGGAATGAGTCCAATCGAAGGATTGCGAACCTATAATAACACGATTCTTGTAACAACACACGATACCGTGATACTATTTGATCCCATAACTGAAGGAATACTCGACGTATTTTCGGATGTTGATTTTGTCAAGCTATCTTCTTCCTTTGTAGACGAAAATTCAACTCTATGGGTTCTTGATAGAGGAAGAAACAAACTTGAGGCCTTTATACCGCTATTTGAGACCTATACAGGACTTAATCTTACCATACGTTCTGTAAATACAGATGATTTTCCCACGGTGACAGTAAGCGCAAATGTCTCAAGCTCTCGTAATCAGTCAGTACGAGGTCTGAGAGAGGGGAATTTTTCTATTACTGAAAATAAAGATCAAATAGTAAACTATAAGGTTCTGGAGGATTCATCTTTGATAAGAGAAACCGATGTAGTGATCATTCCTCTGCTCGAAAAAACGCAGAGCCTTGCAGAGCGAAAAGCTATATCCGATGCGCTTGATATAGTATTGACGTATGTACAAAGTACCAAGGATATTCTGACCTATAATTTTTGGGTTGTAAGCCAGGAAACGCCACCAAAATTTATTAGTAATAAAGAACGAAATATTGAGTCTATTGCGCGTAAAGTAGACGCCATGCAAGCCCCCGCTAATCCTAACTACATACTTAGCATGCGGAGTGCAGTAAATACCCTGCTTCAATCGCAAGGGCGTCCAAATATTCTCTTTGTAGGAAATCCTAGACCTACGCTTAAATCTGCTCAAGAACAGACACTCGCACAATTAGAACAAATAGTTGTGACCAATAAACTAAGAACGTTTTGGCTTGTGACGAATGACATGGTCCAGCTAGAATCAGAGAACTCCTTGTTTGAATGGATTGAAACAATGGTAATTAATACAGGTGGAAGCATAATGACATTTCCGTTTGAGCAAACGGCGGATACTCAGCGACTTGTTGACGCCTTTGAATCTCACATACCCGGCACCTATCTCTTGCAGTATACGAGCCCTCGAAAGAGTACAATTCAGCAAGAATATCGTTCTCTGTCTATACAAACAAACTTTTTTGTGAGGTCAGGTAGAGATTTATCGGGCTATGTGCTTTCAAATACAATAGACTGATCATTAGAAAAGTACTCAAAAATAAATAACGGACGTTTGTATTTATGACTTTCTTATTATATTATAATAAGAAAAAGAAGTAGCGTATATTAAGAGGCTTCTGATACAGAAAGGAGGGGAGATTCTATGATTAATTTTAGTTCTAAACAATCACAAAAACAAAAATACTCACTCTATGGGCTTAAAATAACATATTCAAAGGATATACCAATAAAAGACTATGTCACTGTTTTTGAAAGTCTTTTTTCGTATCCACCGGCAGAAATATATGCAATTGTACACTATTTAGTGATAAACGGTGAATTTTTGCTATCTGATATTCCTCGAGATATGGGGCTTGCACTTTGTAAAAAAATTGAAAAGATAAAAAAAACAACAAAACAGAGAGTAACGTTTAGTCTCCTTACACAATAGTTGGTACCTGCTTTGAAACTAAAATTTGATGAGGTAGTAACACTCATTCTCAATGCTGCCTATGAAGAAGCAAAAGCATTTGGTCATACACTCCTGACGCCAGAACACGTACTTCATACAGCGATTCGGTTTAAACACATAGAATACATATTAAAAAAAATGCATATATCTGTGCCTAAACTGAAATATGAAGTACGAGACTATTTAGTAAATCTTCAGATCAATGAGCATGCAAAGATTGAAAATTCTCCTGGTTTTGAAAAAATGTTAGAAAAGGCACGTATTTCTTGTATAAAAGATGGGCGAACTGAAGTGAGCTCAAAAGATATTATTCTTGCGCTTATAGAGATAGAGGAACAACAATCTACGTATTTCTTTAAAAGTCGTGAAATAAATGTCAAAACCTTTGAGAAACAACTCCTAGAGTTAAATCTAATGCAAATAATCGTAGGGGATAATTTTAAAGATATCGCTAATAACTTTGATTTTGAACCAGAGGATGGGCTTGAGTTTCAAGAGGAATTTTTCGAAGAGGCGCATCAAAAAGATCACGATGAAATATATAAAAAGCATACTCAGGATCTCACTGATTTAGTTCGTACAAACAACAAACATAGAGTTATATTGAGAGAGAAAGAAATTCACAATATTATAGAAATATTACTCAAAAAGAACAAAAACAATCCTCTCATTGTAGGCGATTCTGGAATAGGGAAAAACGCTATAGTAGAAGAACTTGCCTTTCGTATTGCTAATAATAAAATTCCTGCTCAACTCAAGAAAAAGAAAATTCTTAGACTTAGTGTAGTTTCGCTCATCGCAGGAACGCGCTATCGCGGTGACTTTGAAGATCGAGTAAGTCAACTATTACTTAGTCTAGAGAATGATAAAAACGTAATCCTATTGCTAGATGATCTCTATGCCTTCGTACAAGGAAACAGTGTAACAAATGCAAACAATGACTACTCTATTTTTGTCAAGCCACTTCTTCAAGAAACAAAAATTCCAGTGATTGCTATTACCGATCCCATCAACCTAAAGTTTCTTGAAAAAAGTCCTTCTATATTACGTAACTTTACACAAGTGCGGGTATATGAAAATACGATGCTCGATACGCAAAAAATTCTTGAGTATAGAAAGCATGAATATGAGTCTTTTTATGGGGTGATATACACACCCGAAGCTATTCAGCGCACAGTGCAGCTCTCAGAAAAATATTTAGCAGAGCGAAGATTTCCCGAAAAAGCAATTGAATGCCTAGATGCTATCGGAGCGATGCATATAGCGCGCACTAGAAAAACAAAGAAACATATTGGTCTTGAAGAAGTAGAAAAATATATGGCTAAAGTAACGGGACTCCCCCTAGAAAAAATTAATCAAAGCGAGTTAAAACAGCTCGCAAGCCTCGAAAAACGTCTGGGTAAGGTGATTTTTGGTCAGGAGAAACCAATTGAGTATATTTGCCAGACTCTTCTGCAATCGAGACTCGGACTAAAAGATGAACATAAGCCAGTTGCTTCATTCTTCTTTTTAGGGCCGACTGGGGTAGGAAAGACTGAACTTTCAAAACAAATTGCGCTTCATCTTGGAATTCATATGCTACATTTCGATATGAGTGAATATCAAGAAAAACATTCGGTCTCAAGATTCATAGGGGCACCACCCGGATACGTCGGTCATGAGCATGGTGGGTTGCTCATAGATCAGGTCAGAAAACATCCACATTCTCTTATATTATTAGATGAGTTTGAAAAAGCTCATGCTGATATATACAATTTGTTTTTACAGATTATGGATAGGGCGACGATTACTGATGCAACAGGTCGCAGTGCAGATTTTAGGAACTGCATTATAATCATGACGTCAAACATCGGTGCGCACTATTTTGGAAAATCAGTGGGTTTTTCAGATGCGACTACTCTAACAACTACTGCATCAACTATGGACACTATACACACAAAGCGTACTGCAGATACGCCAGATGTATATAAGGCCTCAAGCTCTGCAATAACGCCAAGTCCGCATCATGTAATTGATGAACTCAATAGAGTGTTTACTCCAGAATTTCGCAACAGGCTTGACAGGTTTATTGAGTTTCATCCCCTTATGGCACACCATTCTAAGAAAATTATTACAAAGTATTTACGACAGTTAAAGCTAAAACTTCATGCCTTTGGCATCGATCTTGACTGGACAAATTCGATCATAACGTGGTTGGCTACTCGAGGGTTTTCCGCTACTTACGGAGCAAGACATATGGAACGTACCATAAAGGATCATCTTTACAAGCATCTTTCTCACTATTTTATTTCCTCAAAGATTATGTTTCCAGAAACAGACACAAAGACAAGCAAAAAAGTAAGCAGGGAAATAAACAACTTGAGTACACATAAGAAAAGCAAACACGCTATTTTAATAGATGTACACGAAAAAAAATTACTTATCAAAAACAGGCGCCTAGTGCTAAACGACCGTTGACCTAGTGTTAAACGATGGATGAATAGAGGATTTTTTCCAGTTTTTCTAATATAACCCTGTTTTGTATAATTGCGTCTACTGCAAAATCCTTAGAAAGGGTAGAAATTACGGAAAAGTTTTTTTGTATTTTTTTAAATGAGTCAATAACCAAAATTACATTAGCAGAGGTAAGTTCAGTATTGTTATTTTCTACAATCATGCCTATGCCCTTATTTTTTAGTTGTACCCACGTCCCTGGAGGCATCTCACCCAAAATATGGTTGAGTCTGCTCATTGATGCGAGATACTTTTTTTCGCCAAATTTTTCTTGTATGTACTTGAGCGCTCCTATCGGAGAAGCTGGAGTTGGCAGTAATTGGTCAGTCTGAAATAGTAAGTATAGTATGCTCACATGTAACGTAAAAGCATCGTGGTTTAGAAAGGTGCTTTTCTGCTTGTCTTCGTTGAGATACAGAATCATTTGTCTTGTAATGTCTATGCAGCTACGTGGAAAATCATTTTTTTTAATTGACATATAGCATAGCCTGTAGAGCGCGCGACACACCGCTTGAACATCTGTTTTTTCTTTAGTACGTAGCACCAATGATATTTGTTCAAGCGAGCGTATTGTAAGCAAGAGTAGTATACCGTAATTTACTGTTTTTGACATTTCAGTTAATATCTTTTTTTCACTATTTCCACAAAACGTAAAACTCAAGTAAAAAAGGAGTGCTCTTACTCCATAAGAGAGATAGGGGTTTTCAGCATAAACTCTTAGGTTTCGTATCACCAGATAAAAATTGCGATAATTCATACACAGTTCTACAACCTCTGTTTGTACAAAATCAAATAGCTGTTTGTAGTCAATGGAGTCGTTCTCTTCTTTCGAACCAAGTATGTGTGCAAGTTTTCTAATTATGTCGGTATACGCTTCAAATGCCTTAGGGGTATTATAGAGATCATATAACACCTCACCTTCAGAACGTACTTTAACGATGTTCTTGGTGTCTTTTTTTATTTTTTTTGTTGTATCTATAGATAAATCAAAACTGTCTGTAGTTTCTAATTCGATAAGTTTTAGTTTGCTAAAGAGGCTAAGCGATTCTTTATCAATAGGTATATTCTTAGGAAATACCAAGAAAGAATCTGAGTCAAAGGAGTAGGCTTGTTTTGGGGTTTTTCCTACGGTGAGGGAGCCAATATTAATTTTACCCATATACTGTATAATAGTATAATAAAACGTATCCCTATATAGCTTGGAATCCACAACACATATTATGAAAACTGCTAAAAAAATAGACTTAATTAGTTACGACATTAGAGGTCCGCTCTTGGATAGGGCTACACAAATGGAGCGTGAAGGACACAATATCATAAGACTCAACATAGGCAATGTACCCTTGTTCGGGTTTAATCCACCAGACAGCATAGTCAAAGCCATTGTTGATAATATGCACAACTCAAGTGCATACATTGAAAGTAGAGGCCTTTTGAGTTCGAGAGAATGCCTTGCAGACTACTATAAGCGTGTATACAAGCTAAATTATAATCTTGATGATATCTTTATTGGCAATGGGGTAAGTGAGCTAATATACCTTTTGTTAAGTACTATTCTTGATCCTGGTGACGAAATACTACTTCCTTCTCCTGACTATCCATTGTGGACAGCCGTATGCCGTATTAATCTAGGCGAACCGCGCTATTATCAGTGTAAAAGCGTAAATGCATGGCAACCCGATCCAGATGAAATAGAGTCACTTATCAATGCACGCACTAAGGCCATAGTGCTTATAAATCCTAACAATCCTACAGGTGCAGTATATTCTACAGAAATATTGCAACGAATTGCAGAGATAGCAAAAAAGAACGATGTACTCATACTATCCGATGAGATTTACGATCGAATCGTTTATGATGATCTTCGCCCCTTGTCAATAGCACACCTTGTAGATGATTTTCCTGTAATTTGTTTTTCTGGTCTTTCGAAAGTGTTCAGGGCTCCAGGATATCGATGCGGATGGATGCTTATTTCAGATCCGCACCAGAGACTGCGTGATATAAAGTCTGCATTGGATAAAACGTGTAGTATGCGTTTGTGTAGTAACGTGGCTGTTCAATACGCTATTCCTCATATGATAGATACGTATCATGAAATGGATGCTTTAGTAGCACAAGGAGGACGTCTTTATGAACAACGTAACTTGGCTTATAAAAAATTGAATCAGATTGATGGACTTAGTGTTACTAAACCACGAGGTGCCTTTTATATTTTTCCAGAATTTGACGATGCATTTGATACAGAACTAGATGTTGAATCCTTTTTGCTTGATTTTCTTGAAACACAAAAAATCTTGCTTGTACCAGGTGACGGATTCAATTATACACATACGAATGCCTTCAGAATGGCTTTTTTGCCCGAACTATCCGTACTTGACGAAGCTATATCTCGGCTAGATGAATTTATGACTACTGTTTACGAACAAAAACGATATGCTAAGCAAGTCTAATAACAATGTGCATACTGTGGCCTATATGGTAGTGTATAGTAGTGTTAGCCCTTGTTATAGCCCTCGTTATAGTAAGGGCTATAGCAGAATTAGAAGTATCTAATGAAACACCGCTTGCGTTATGCTCCTTCGCCAACGGGAACCCAGCATATAGGGGGCATGCGAACTCTATTGTTTAATTATCTCTTTGCCCGTCATAACAAAGGTAATATTGTACTACGTATAGAGGATACCGATACGTCACGTTCAAAACAAGAATATATTGATGACATACTTGCCTGTGCAAAAGCGCTCTCGATTTCATTTGATGAACTTCTCCAAGATGGGCCATATGCACCCTATATTCAATCGCAACGAACTGATATATATCAACATCATTGCCAAAAACTTCTTGATTTAGACAAGGCGTATTATTGCTATACTTCACAAAATCGTCAGTACGAAGATAGTGATGTTCGTCTAGGTTATGATAGAAGTTCGCGCGACTTGAGTAAAGATGAAATCAAGCGATACCAAGAAGAATATCGTAAAAAAAATATGCGCCCAGTAGTAAGACTTAAGATGCCACTTGAAGGAAACTGTATACTACACGATGGTATAGTGGAAACGGTTCAATGGAACTATAAAGATGTTTCACCCGATCCTATATTGCTCAAGCAAGACGGTATGCCGACGTATCACCTAGCAAACGTGGTCGACGATCATCTTATGAACATTACCGATGTATTTCGATCGCAGGAATGGCTTTCTTCAAGCCCTATACACCTCTTTTTATACAGTGCATTTGAGTGGACTCCCCCCAAGTATTATCACCTCCCTTTAGTCTTAGGCGAGGATGGAAAAAAACTATCAAAGCGTTATGGCGCAATGGGAGTACACGAGCTACTAAAAAAAGGATATTTACCGCAAACTCTCATCAATGCCATCGCACTGCTGGGCTGGTCATACGATGAGCGTAGCGAATTTTTTACAATGGAACATTTGATACGTCTTTTTGATGTTTCAGCTATAAGCAAATCTCCAGCAGTGTTTAATATGAAAAAATTGGACTGGTTTAACCAGCACTATATACAAGAGATGGAAAGAGGCGCACTCGCATTGCTTATTCGCGAACAGTGCGAACAACAGTATGGAAAGTCTTTCATCGGTTCTAGCTGGGCACAAGACGAAAAATTTTTACAGAGTTGCGCAGAGTTAGTACGTAGCCGTATTCACACGGTGCAGGAAATCTCCCCCTTATTAGACTTTTTCTTTAAAATCCCTAATATTGAGCACAGCATCGATATGTTTCAAGAAAAATTTTCAAGAAATTTAGTCAAGATGCAGTATAAAGGGATTAACGATATCGTTTCATCATTGCTACCAGAATGCGCTGTAACTGACTATGAAGAAGTGCTTGCATATGCAAAACGTGTAGAAACTGAACTACGACGGTTTTGCCAAGAGCGACAATGCTCTTTTGGCAAAGTTCTTATGTCCTTGAGAATTGTACTCACGGGCAGTAGTAATACTCCTCCTATACTTCCAATACTTGTACTATTAGGAAAGAAACGAGTAAAAGATACCATTAATAAAACAAAAGACTATATTGACGCATTATGAAGTTAAAAGAAGAAGCATTGCAAACCAATGATAAGCATATCAAATAACACGTAATACACAGGTAGTAATGGAGTAAAAAAATGTACACAGCAACTATGGATGCCTTAGTCTCTCTCTGTAAGCGAAGAGGGTTTATCTATCAATCTTCAGAGATATATAATGGTTTACAATCTGTCTGGGATTATGGACCGCTTGGGATTGAACTCAAAAAAAATATACAAGCCTACTGGTGGAAACATATGGTGCAATTTAATGAGAATATTGTGGGCTTAGATTCTTCGATTTTTATGCACCCCAAGGTTTGGCAGGCAAGTGGTCATGTAGAAAATTTTGTTGATATCATGGTAGAAGACACGGTAACACATGAGCGTTATCGATTTGACCATCTGACGTCCGAACAACGGAGTTCGTGTGTATCACCAAAAGGAAACCCACTTTCAAAGCCAAGAGAATTCAATCTTATGTTTAAGACGAGCATGGGTTCCACTACAGAAAAAGGTCATGAAATCTACCTACGACCTGAAACGGCACAAGGTATCTATGTAAACTTTAAAAATGTTGTCCAAACGATGAGATTAAAGCTCCCTTTTGGAATAGCACAAGTTGGAAAAGCCTTTAGAAACGAGATAGTAACGAAGAATTTTATTTTTCGTACTTGCGAGTTTGAACAGCTTGAAATGCAGTATTTTGTACATCCCAACGAAGCAGGGCAATGGTATGAGCATTGGAAATCGGCTCGCCTTAATTACTACAAAGGTTTACATATAGCACCAGATAATCTGAATTTTCACATTCATGGTGCCGATCAACTTGCACATTATGCGCAAGAAGCTTGCGATATAGAGTACAAATTTCCGTTTGGGTTTAGCGAACTAGAAGGCATACATAATAGAGGCGACTATGATTTAAAGCGTCACAGCGAATTTTCAGGAAAAGATCTCAGTTATACAGGAGAAGATAACGAAAAATTTTTTCCTTATATTATAGAAACCTCATCAGGACTTACGCGTTGTCTGCTCATGGTATTATGCGAGTCATTAGATGAAGAAACGCTTCAGAATGGCGAAGTGCGAAGTGTTTTAAGGCTCCCCCCACAGATAGCCCCCTATTCTGCGACAGTACTACCCTTACAAAAAAAAGACGGTCTTGCTGATAGAGCAAAAAAAATATTTCATGAGCTACAAAAAGAGCATATGGTGTACTACGATCAAGGCGGAGCTATAGGGAGGCGGTACAGACGTCAAGATGAAATTGGTACTCCCTTATGTATTACAGTAGACTACGAATCCAAAGAAAATAATACAGTAACCGTGAGAGACAGAGATAGTATGCAACAACGACGAATTCCAATACCTGCACTATTAGATTATGTTAGAAATAATAAAAACAAGGATCTGTCGTGACACTATACCAAGAACTGAATGAGCGAGGTCTCGTATATCAATCTACTGATTCTAAAGTACTAGATGCCTTACTAGAACGCGAAAAAGTGTGTATGTATTTGGGATTTGACCCGACGGCTAGCAGTTTACATGTAGGAAGCCTTGTGCAATTATATATGCTTGCACATTTTGCACGAAGAGGACACCGTGCAATAGCACTATTTGGTACAGGAACTGCTCATGTAGGTGATCCGTCTGGAAAAAACACCCCACGTCCCATGCTAGAGTCCGATGTTCTGATGGACAATGCAAAAAAAATACAAATTCAGGCAGATGTTTTATTTGAACGTTTGGGGGTACATGTCGAATACGTCGATAATTTTTCTTGGTTTAAAAATCTTAAGTATTTAGATGTCTTGCGAGACATTGGTCCTCATTTTTCTGTAAGTCGCATGCTAAGTTTTGATACCTACAAGCGACGCCTTAATACGGGGCTAACGTTTCTCGAATTTAATTATCAGCTACTCCAATCCTATGATTATTTACACCTACACAAGACCTATGGTTGTACTCTGCAAGTTGGTGGTGCTGACCAATGGGCAAACATAATTGCTGGAGTAGATATCATACGTCGAAAAACAGAACAAACCGTACATGCGCTTACGGTACCACTTGTGACGCTATCCAATGGAGTAAAAATGGGAAAAACTGAACAGGGCGCCATCTATCTCGACGCCCAACGTACCAGTCCTTTTGATTTTTATCAGTATTGGCGTAACCTAACAGACGTAGATGCAAGACGATTTATATATATTTTTTCTTTTTGGGACTTTGAAAAAATAGAAAATATGCTTATAGACATCAATAGCGCAAAAATGCAACTCGCTCGCTCTGTAACTGCTCTCGTACATGGTAAAGAAATTGCGGAATCTGTATCCAAGGCTGCCAAGTCGGTGACGCATTCCAGTACAATACACCAAGCCTTACCAACCATAAAGGTTGAAAAAAAACTCTTTGAAAAAGACGACTCGGTGATTTCGTTTATTCGTGCTACTAATGTACTCAAAAGCACAAGTGAAATACGACGCCTGATAGACCAAAGAGGAGTCAAAATTGACGGTGTGCTTGCTTCTAGCTATGATCAGCGAGTCAATATAAATGCTACAACGATACTGCTACAACTCGGAAAAAAAAGAGCGTATACTATTCGCTTAATGTAAGAAATCTCATTTTGAGGTTGAGACTCTGCACTTTTTTGATCTTGAGTATCTCGATACTGAGGTTTTAACCCTTACATTTTTCTTGTTTTTGATGTTTCATATAATATGTCATTGATATCCTCGTTTTACTCGTTACAGTATTTTCGTCGTTATATGCTAAGAAATTTCTGGTGAGGTTTCTGGCGAGGCTTCTGGCGAAATTTCCGGTGAGATTTCCGGTGAGATTTCTGGTGAGATTTCTGGTGAGATTTCTGGCGAGATTTCTGGCGAGATTTCTGAAGAAAAATCCTCCAGCGAGAGTTCCGGTGAAGTCTCTAGTGAATTTTCTGGAGCATCGTCCTGAGGATTCTGAAACAGGAGCTCAGAAAATCCTAAATTTGGATTGGTATATATATCACTGCTATTATTCTGGAGTCGTGATGGGCTGGAACTAACAATATCGAGATGCCAGAATGATCCTTCAAGCCTATCTATAAATTCTTCTTGAGTTTGTAGAGTAGCTTGTGTAGTGTCATATTTTTTTGGAGCCGTTCCTGCAATATATATCTCAGCACGTTTTGCAGAACTCTGATTTGTATAAAGAAGATTCAACTGAGGATTAATTATTTTTGTTACCAGTCCCGAAGGCTTTTGAAATTCTTTTCGCGGGAGGTCCTTTGTTATACTTTCCATAAACTTACCCCAAACGGGTCCCGTAGTTATAGCGCCTGTCTGATTTGTTCCAAGTGATTCACTGCCTCTATCAAACCCAAACCATACGGCCGTGGTATAATAAGGAGAAAATCCCAGCGTCCATGCATCTGACCAATTTTGGGTTGTTCCTGTTTTTCCTGCAGTAGGTTGAGTAAATCCACCTGCTTGTGAGCCAGCGTATCGAAGAGTCCCAGTGCTTACCGTACTCTGTAGCATTGAAACCATAATATGTGCAGCCTGTGGACTAATAATTTGCTTCTTTGATGCTTGACGGATAACTGAGTCGACTTCAATATTTTCTATGATATTACCATCTCTGTCTTCTATGTATAGCAAGGAGAGCACTTCAAAATCACGTCCACCGTTTTGTATTATTGAATAAGCCTTTGCCATCTGTATGGGAGCTACACTTACTACCCCTAGTCCAATGGGGTAGCGTGGAACAAGACCATAGTCATCCCACTCACGTTCGGGTATACCCAATAACGATCCAGCAGTGCTGAGGGCTTTATCAAAGCCTATCATGTTAAGTACCTTGATTGCGGGCACATTCAAAGAAGAAGATAATGCATGTCGAACAGTTACTTTTCCTTTCCATCTGCCCAAAAAATTCAGAGGTATATAAGGAGGAGTTCCATCATCGTAAGTAAACACAATAGGTCCATCGTGAATAAGGGTAGAAGGAGTTATGATTCCGTGTTCTATTCCTGCAGAATAATACAATGGTTTAAACGAAGATCCTGGTTGTATGCGAGAATACATAGCTCGATTAAATTGATTGTTTGCATCAAATGTACTTCCGCCAATCATAGCTACTATGTGATGTTGGGTATTGTCAAGGGCAACCAGTGCCCCCTCTACGTTTTGTTCTTCAATCAGACTTTGTGTTTGTTGGCGTGAGTCTTGGACTACCTGCGTTGCAAGCCCCGGTGTACTTGCCCCGTATAATAGTTGTACAAGGCTAATTGTAGATTGCATTGTACGAAGAAATTGATTTTTTGCCCTAAGATTTTGAATACTTTTTCCTGCAAATGCAGTTGTGTTTGTATCGAACAATATGCTTGCAAGTGACGTTACGTTTAGTATTTTGAATTCTGTATTCTGTCTGCGTCGTAGATTACGCTTGTATATAGTATTTGTGCGTTCGAGCCCTTCTTGAAAGTATTTGTTTGCCTTTTTTTGTACATCGAGATCAAGGGTGGAATATATTTTATATCCACCAGTGTTTATCATATCATCGGTAAAGCCATAGTCTTCTTTTAATTTAATACGGATGTACTCACTAAAATGAGGAGCGAGATTGTTTTTTTCTAAAAAAGCACTGGATGTATTAGCACGTGTATAATCGTAGTTGTTCCAATAGTGCGAATACTGTGCGTCTGCCGAGTATTTGTCAATGAATGCCAAGTCAACCATTTGTGTAAGTATTTCTCTTTGCTTATTTTTTGCAATATTAGGGTTGTTATAAGGAGAATGTCTTGCAGGATTGTTGAGTTGTATCACGAGGAGGGCTGATTCTGCTACATTTAAGTCTTTTGCTCCATGACCATAAAAATAGTTACTTGCTGCTTCTATTCCATAGTTGCCATGACCAAAATACACTTTGTTGAGATATGCTTCAAGTATTTCTGACTTTGACCAACTTCGTTCTAGCTGCATGGCCCACCATAGTTCTTTTAGCTTTCGTCTGATTGATCGCTCTGTTCTATCTGCATATACGAGCCCCGCTACTTGCTGGGTAATAGTACTACCACCCGATACGTAGCGATTAACGAGTAGGTTGAATATAGCCCGGGTAGTTCCTTTGATACTAAAACCATGGTGAATAAAGTAGGATTGATCCTCTCTCGTAATAAGGGCTTGAATAATAATCTTAGGAATATTCTCATAATTGATGAGTTCCCTATTTTCTATTGAAAAAAAAGTAGTGATAAGTCGATTGTTTTTATCATAGAGCTCTGAGGGTATTGCATCGCTTGATAATGCTTGTCTAGTGATAATGCCCATGTTTTGGACACTTCCGCCACCCATACCTGAAATTATGCCAACACTAAGCGTAAGCACAATACCATAAACAAGGAGTACAACCGTTAAAATCTTTTGTTTAGTTCTATACATAGGGTATGTGTGTACGACACATATATTTTACATTGTAACAAACCTTCATCTTACAATAACTACAGTTTATACCAGAATTTATTTGGCATCAATTTGCTAAGTATAAGGCACGATGAATAATTATTGTGGCAATAAAAAAAAGGCCGATTAATAATAACCGGCCGTACGTCAGCATTGCAAGGGAACTGGGAGGGGACCTTAAGACGCAACACTGAACGTATATATATATTATCAGACAAATATGATAGAATATTGAGTATTTTTTTTAGAATATCAATATACTAAGATTAACCGCATAAAACTAAGTCGTATAAGAGTATGCTTATGGAATATAACGATACCCTTCTCAAGCAAAAGAAAAGCGCACTCAAAATTACACATGCTAATACAATTATACCACTGCATGTATCTATCCCGCTTAATTTTGACACTAGTTTAGGTGTTTTTGCAAAATTAAATCCAGATTTTTTATTAGAGTCGGCCGAAAGTGCACAACAAGTAGGAAGGTATTCATTTATGGGTAAAAACAGCCTGCTCAAATATACTGTTACTGTAGATAAGGGTGCTCACATGCTCGCCATAGACTACTATGGCAGTTTGAGCAAACACGAACGCGAAATAAGGATATCTGACAATCCAATACGCGATATATTCCTTCATTTTGAACAATATAAAACTCCACGTGATCAGCTGTATTCACTTCCTCCATTTTGGGGTGGTCTTGTCGGATATATGGGGTTTGAATGCGTCCGCTATTTTGAACCTATAAACATTAATGATAAAAAACCTCAACTTGAGATACCGGACTCCATATTTTTTTTGCCAAAGCTATACTACGTTGTTGACCATCTTACTCGTAAGCTATGGCTAATAGGATTACTTAGCTCGATATGTGAACAAAGCCAGACACAGCGTGCACAAGACGCTGATGCAATCATTGACCATATACGTAATGCTGTAGATGTAATCATACATACAAGTCTCAATCCTGCGCATCTAGTAAAGACGCAGGGATTACACAATATATCAGGCGTCGATATAGGTATGGATGACAAAAAGCAAAAGAACAACAAGAACCTTGAGGATACTAATTCTGTAAATTATCGCAGGCATATATTAAACAAAAAAGCGTATGAGCGTATTGTATCAGAGGGAATTGAGCTTCTTAATAAAGGCAACATGATACAAGTAGTTCTGGCGCGTGACGAAGTGGTGTCGCTTCTTCCAGAAAAAGAGTTTGATATATACATGAGTTTACGTACTTTAAATCCATCGCCATATATGTATTACATTAAGTTTGATAATTTTTCTGTTATTGGTGCATCTCCCGAAACCATGCTTACTCTTAGTCCAGATGGAGATATGACTGTACGTCCTATTGCGGGTACTATCCGACGAGGAAAAACAAAAAAAGAGGATATGGATAATATCGCACAACTTATGCAAGATCCAAAGGAAAAAGCCGAACACCTCATGCTAATTGATCTTGCACGTAATGATCTCAATAGGGTTGCGTGCACTGATTCAGTACGCGTCACTCGATATTTTGAGGTAGAGACGTTTTCTCACGTACATCACATTGTGTCAGAAGTAAAGGGCAAGAAGCGAGAAGAGCTTAAGCCATACGATGTCATTGCCTCTTGTTTTCCTGCAGGAACATTGAGTGGTGCACCAAAAGTCGAAGCATTGCAACATATAATAGACACTGAACCTACAAAACGAAAAATATATGGGGGGCTTGTAGGAATATATGGATTTGATGGTTATTTTGATGCGTGTATATGCATACGTACGATGGTGATAATGAATACGACTGCATATCTGAAAGCAGGTGCTGGCGTAGTAGTCGATTCTCAGAGTGAAAAGGAATGGCTCGAGACGGAGTTAAAGCTTTCTGCACTTACAAAATGTTTGGAGGAATTTTGTGATAGTCGTCATTGATAACTTTGATTCGTTTACCTATAACATCGTTGACATATACCGCGGGCTTGACTCGGTCGAAGTACTGCGTAATAATGTACTAGCTACATATAATTTTGAAAAATTGCGCAAAGAAAATCCACTCATAGTAATTTCTCCAGGTCCGAGAAGTCCAGAAGAAACTCCTACTTTACGTGCGTTCCTTGATACACATGCGCATAATTTTGCAATTTTTGGTGTTTGCCTTGGTGCGCAACTTATTGCTCACCATTTTGGGGCAAATATAATACGTGCAGAACAAGTATTTCATGGAAAAGTTTCAAAGATACATCATTATGAGAAAGGCGTATTTTCACAACTTCCCACACCACTTGCGCAAACTCGTTATCATTCTTTGCTTATTGCATCCAAAGCTTTTCCTGAGTGTCTGGATATAACCGCACGTACTCAAGAGGGGGAAATAATGGCAATACGTCACAAAAGCCTCCCAATTGAAGGGGTGCAGTTTCACCCTGAGTCTATAGCATCAGAACACGGAGCCCGTCTATTAAAAAATTCGCTTGAACTTAGAAAATACTATAAGAGAGACGGTAGAAAAGACTCTATTACATCATATATACCTACGACACCTACCAGTATATCTACCAATGTACCTACCAATGTGCCTACCAGTTCAGTTGATGCTACCTTTACCCATGACCGTGTAAATGACTCAAAGGCTCCCGATGTTACGCCATCTGATAGCAACCAAGAAGGTGATATCAGAAAAGCAATAAGAATGCTCATTCAAGGTCAACGACTTTCAGCTGACCTAGCTAGTTCCTGCATGTATTACATGAGCAAACCTGCTTCTGATAAAGTACTCATGACCACATTACTCACTGCTTTAAAAATTAGAGGAGAGAGTAGTGTTGTGGTATCCAGTTTTGCGCAGGTTTTGCATCAGCTCGCTATTCCCTTTTTTCCTCACAGTCATAATGAGGACGCGATTGAGCATGATAAAAATGCGCTTGATATAGTAGGAACGGGAGGCGACGGACATAATACGGTAAACATATCGACGGGGGTTGCTCTCCTCCTTTCTGCAATGGGAATTCCCATCATTAAGCACGGCAACAAAGCAGTTTCTTCAAAGTCAGGTAGTGCTGATGTACTTACCGCTCTTGGCTTTGATATTATGAAGAGCCCCAAAGAAGCATATCATACGTATAGCAAGCACAATTTTGCATTTTTATATGCACCACTTTACCATCCCGCGCTTAAGCATATTGCTTCTGTTCGTGCATCGATGAAAATCTCTACCATATTTAACATACTCGGGCCGCTTGTTAATCCTGCAAGACCAAGCCATATGCTTCTTGGGGTATATGCACATGATATTCAAGACATGCTTGCACAAGCCGTCAAAAACTTGTACTTTAATCGTGTGGCAATTGTATGTTCTTCAGAGTATGCCGACGAACTCACACTCGGTGGACCAAATCGTGTAATTGAAATATATCGGGATGCTAAGGGAGAACACAGTAAAGAATACAGCCTTACTCCAGAAGAGCTAGAAATGCCTACATATCCTATCAGCGCTCTTGTGGGTGGTAACGCAACTTTTAATGCACTCATATTACAACATGCATTAAAAATAACAGGTAATCACCATAATGATGCCCTTGATGGCGAAAATTTTGAACGAATGAATGCGATAGATATGCAAGCAATAGTTGATACCCTGTGTTTGAACGCCGGTATGGGGCTTTATATATATGGCAAAACACAAACAATAAAGCAGGGTGTACAAGACGCCAAGGCATGCATAGCATCCAATGGTGTAACTAGGCATCTACAAGCGCTTATACACTCGTAATAGTACCGATGATGAAGAACATACCACAGACCAATGATACAGCTTACAATAAAACTAAGACCCAAAATACGCCACGCTTACCCCTAGTAAAAAAAATTATTGACTTATGTTACCAGCGTGTGAGTACAAGAGAGAATACGCTCTATAGGATTGTATGTGATCTTATAGAAACAAAAGCGCCTACATGGGACGCATGGGAGAAAGCGCATACAGATACACAGGCCCTTGTTGCAGAAATACAGTCAGATAGTACTCGTTTTGCACACACACCGCATAGGTTTGAATGGCATAAAGAAAAGAAACTGAGCCTCATTGCAGAATGTAAGCAACGTTCTCCTTCTGCAGGAACCATCGTTGACTCTTACAACCCGGCTGAATTCGCAAAATTATACAGACGACTAGGAGCAAGAGGTATATCTGTCCTTACAGAAGAAAAATATTTTGGTGGCACCCTTTCAGATTTACGAGATGTGCGTAAAGCGGTATCGCTCCCCATATTAAGAAAGGATTTTATTGTTCACCCTAAGCAAGTGGTTGATGCCTATGCCTATGGGGCAGATTATATATTGCTAATCATGAAAATACTTGATGATCAACATTATCGCATGCTGTACGATACGGCACGCAATGTGGGATTGCATGTATTAACGGAGGTGCATACTCGACACGAACTTACTCGCGCCGTAGAACTAGGGGCGCATCTCATTGGTATCAATAATAGAGATTTAAGTACCCTAAAAATAGATCTTCGTACGAGTGAATATCTGCGTGCTCATATTCCAGCGACCATGCACTGCATATCAGAGTCGGGTATACAATCAATTGCCGATCTAAACTTTATAAAACAACTTGCGTTCAACGGTGTACTGATTGGGCATGGCTTACTAGAAAATATATCCAATGAAGACTATTTACGTGAATTTTTTTCACATTAGTGCGATGGCAATAGAATCACTACCATATGTAATGATTCTTTTTTGTATAGGCTTTCCAAGAAGGATAATTATATGAAACAACTAAAGTATTGTGGGCATAATTCAGAACTCGCACTAAGGACTTCACTTGAGCTTGGCATCCCCTATATTGGACTCATATTTCATCCTAGTTCACCACGTTATATTGACTCACGCACCTATGCTCCCCTGCTTGTTGATCTAAAAAAAAGATATACTGCTTCGCGTTATGTTGGGGTGTTTGTAAAAGAATCCGTAGAGAGAATTGTACACATAATTGACACGTGTTTGCTTGATGTTGTGCAGATATATGATACCGATTGCCTTCATGCAGTTATGCGCCACTATCAAAATTCAGGACATAGTTCTCCTCAGGACTCTCATTTTGCTTCTCTTTTTACTTCTCCGGGTCACTCTTTACGCCACTCTCCGTCCTTTTGGCTTGCTCTTAACATTAAAACGCTACCACAGTTTGAGTACGAGGTAAAAAAACACAATAAGTTGATACAAGAGGTTGATCTCCTCCTCCTTGATGCTCATTCGGATAAGTCCTATGGTGGGACGGGTACTAGCTTTAACTGGTCCATGCTTGCAGAGCCCCTTTCCTTTATTCCTCGTAAAACTATGCTTGGTCTTGCAGGCGGTATACATTCCCATAACCTCGCTAAGGCCATGCAAATTAATATGATAACATTAATTGACATGTGTAGTGGAATAGAAGAGTCGCCTGGTAAAAAAGACATACACAAAATGAGAGATGTATATCAAACATTTAAAAAATATGACAACAGAGGTAAGTGAAGTGTAGTATACTTCTAGAAAGATATATAACACAGGGAATGAAAATCACGTGAAAGCAGGATCACGAATTTATATAAAAAAACTATTTTATGAAATTTACCCAATTTGAAAACAAGCATGTAGGGATCTTTGGTGGCTGTTATGTACCTGAAATGCTTATTTACCCCTTGCTTGAACTCGAAGCCCAGTTTTTTGCTCTCGTACAAAACCCTGATTTTGAAAATGAACTACGTATACTCTTTAAAGAGTATATAGGGCGACCAACTCCTTTGTACCGTGCAAAAAATTTTGAGACTACTATCCAGAAACAATATCCATGTTTTTCAAAAATATATTTTAAGCAAGAATATCTCGCTTACACAGGCGCTCATAAAATTAATAACGCGCTTGGACAAGCGGTATTTGCAAAACGTATGGGTAAGAAATGTCTTATCGCTGAAACCGGCGCTGGTCAACATGGACTTGCTGTTGCATCTATCGCAGCACGTTTTGGATTTGACTGCCGAATATTTATGGGAGAAAAAGACATGCAACGACAGTACCCTAATGTTTTTCTGATGAGGCAGATGGGTGCAGACGTCATACCAGTATGTGATGGAGCGCGCACACTCAAAAATGCAGTCAACGCTGCGATGAAGGACTGGATAGAAAAAGTTGAATATGCACACTACGTCATTGGATCAGCGGTTGGTCCATTTCCATACCCTGTGATTGTACAGTATTTTCAGTCAATCATCGGTGAAGAAATAGCACAGCAATGTCTTGAATATGGCTTTACTCCAAAAGCAATAGTTTCATGTGTTGGTGGCGGATCAAACTCTCTTGGAGCATTTACCGAATTCCTAGAGTCAAAGAGATACAAGAAAACTTCTGTAGAACTAATTGGGGTAGAGGCAGGAGGAACGGGGAAAGAAATTGGAAAAAACGCTATTCGTTTTGCTGATAATGCGTGCCTTGGTATTATACAAGGATACAAGTCGTATTTTATTCAGACAAAAGACGGGCAGGTAAGCGATACATCCTCTATAAGTGCGGGATTGGACTATGCAGGTGTCTCGCCACAAGTTGCGTATTATCACGACAAGGGACGCATACGTATGCTTAGCTGCAATGATGACAAGGCGCTGCATTACTCAATGCTTGTGGCAAGAACAGAGGGCATACTGCCTGCGCTTGAATCATCACATGTATTTGGTGCAATCGATTATATTGCAGAACACTACGGGATAGATGATTCCGTAGTATTTAATATATCAGGAAGGGGTGATAAAGATTTATTTATTCTTGCTTCTAGACTTGATAAGAATAATTTTCATTCATTTTTGAATGACGAGATACACAGATGAACTTGATGACCCATGCCGTGCTAGGCTATCCAACAATAGAAAAGTCAATGGAAATAATGTTGCAACAAGTGGATGCGGGTGCTGATTATCTTGAAATCCAGCTACCTTTTTCTGATCCGCTTGGAGATGGAAAAATTATTATGAGCGCGTGTGTACAAGCTATCGCTCAGGGAATAAGTATAAAAGATTGTTTTTCACTTATTAACATCATGAGCAAAAAAATAACTGTTCCCATTATACTGATGACCTACTGCAATCTCCCATATCGTTATGGTTATCGGAATTTTATATGCGACTGTATTAACTCTGGTGTTTCAGCCATTATTGTGCCTGACTTGCCCTATGATGAGCTACACGAAAATTTATACACACTTGCATCCGAGAGAAGACTACCAACAATACCTGTAGTTTCTCCAAATATAAAAGAAAACCGACTAAAAATGCTCTCCTCGGTGGCAAACTACCTTCTTTATTGTACTTTCAAAGTTGGAGTGACAGGAACTGCTCCTCATAAGACTGGTACCTTAGAAAAATTTTTCTTAAAAATACGCCAGACTATTGGCATACCCTTGCTGGGTGGCTTTGGTATAAAAAGTGTACAAGATGCACGCTCGGTAAAACACTATGTTGATACGGTGGTTATTGGTTCGCAACTTATCTTTTTGTACAACGAAGGTGGACTATGCGCACTAAGAAAATTTATCAGCGAAATTAAGCAAGAATAATATCAGAAAATACCATTATCAATTTCTAAGGCGGTGTTTATAGCATTAGCGATATAGTATAAGAATATGCATACAAAAAGTTTGGGGCACTACATACTACATCATGTCATGTATGTTATTCTGTTTTTCTTTCTTATTTCGTATGTTGGGTTTTTAGCTATAAGATATACGCCAGGTTCTTTAAAACAGTTGCAACTTGGTTTATCAGTGAATGCGTCGCAAAAAGAAGAAAATAAAAATAATGACGTTGAGATCTATAGAGAAGAATTTCGCTACGGAGCATGGATAATAGGCTTTGTGCAAGGACAGTGGGGAAAGACAGAAGGCACGGGTCAAGACATCGCACCGTTAATTTTTTCGCGTCTCATGGTAACGCTTACAATCTCTTTTTTTAGTTGGTTGTCCGCATTGTTTATTTCTACTTTGATTGGCGTCTATCATGCTAAAGCATCAGTTGAGTCTAGTAGTACGTTTTCTCGAGTAGCACTTGCTTTCTATACATGGATCGAATTACTCTTGCTGAGTTTTACTCCACTTACGCTTACAATTTTACTGTTGTTTATTTTTCAAAAATTAGGTTTGTATATCACCTATCTCCAAAATAGTGGATACAAGCAAGCCCTAGCGTTTATTATGCTTTTTTTATTGCAAGTCCCGTATTATAGGCGAATGATTAGCACACAGCTTGTCACTGTTGTCACTCGTCCATACTGCATATATGCGCGCTCTCTGGGGTACAAGTATAGTCGGATTTTAATACGCCATGCACTTCCCAACATTGTATCGTATGTACTACATTTTGCACACATACAATTTTCTTTTTTACTTGGAGCTTCTGTCATCATAGAATACATCTTAGGAATACAGGGTATAGGTTCGCTCACTGCACTAGCAGCTCACTCACGTGAAAGAAGGCTTGCCATTGCCTTATTGATGATTGTTGGAGCCATTGTTTTTTTATATAGAGAAGTTTCGGAAGCCATGCGCTATATTTTTGAGAGAAGGGCTAGCAACTATGTCTAATCCGAAGTATGCAATATATCGGAGAATAAAGCAGTTTATCGTGTGTGACGCGGTCTATGCTCCGTATCATTTGTAACTGTCATGGTAAATCAATACGTACTAAATAACATACGGGTGTATTCAAATGCTCTCTTACTACTTGATATTAAAAATCTTGTACTGCATCCCAATACCACCTATTTCTTATTGGGAAATAATTCGGGTGGAAAATCTACTTTACTTCATGTTTTGCAAGATGTCCTGCCTCACACGCTTGAGTGCAAGGGGGTTATTCAACGTCCTCATTATCCATCGGGCATACTATTGCAAGGTGCACGAGCAGGACTCAATCCCCATATTATGGTAAAAAACATGATAAATGAGCTATTCAAGGTGTACCATTTTGAATATTCGTATAGTGAATTGTTAGAGCGCTTTGAACTTAGTAAACGGGTACTTACCCTCTATCCTTTTGAGTTATCAGTAGGCATGTCTCAGCGTGTTATGTACGTGTTAACTATTCTTTCTCTATTAGGAAAGGTATCACAACGAGGCATACAACCACTGCTTTCACATTTGGTCGACTGTTGGATTTTGCTAGATGAACCCGATTCTTCGCTTGATATGCATAGTCTCAATCTTATTATAAATTTCACGTTTAGCTTTTTTGCAAATGTAGTTATTGTTACGCATAGGATGGCTCAATATACTATTGATAACCCCCACTATATTTGCGTCGAAAATGGATTACTTCTTTATGCTGGTATGGCCACAAATTTGGCTATCTTGCCTGAAACGATAATAAAAAACAAGGTAACAAGCTATATCGCGTGAGTGTTTCATCTATTCAAATTATTGATCTTGGATTTTCGTGGTCTAATACATCTTCCTTTCTTTTTAACAATATAAATTATTCCTTTGTTCAAGAACGTCAATATGCACTTTCAGGAATATCAGGTTGTGGTAAGTCAACACTTCTTAAATTACTACATGGAATAATTCGCCCCATTCGTGGACGCATTATATGCACACAGGATCAAGCAAATATTACCAGTACCGTTTTGTCTCCAACTTATGGAGAATCAGAACAAGGAATGGGTAACAATTGTACAAAGCCCAATGCAAAAATTTCATTCCTACTTCATCAAAATCCCTATGAATCGTTCAGTCCATATCTTTCTATTTATGCTCATGTACGTGATGTTACAGGTTTATGGTCAAAGGTACAAGAAAAACTAGCATATTACTTAGACTTTTTCTCAATCAATGAAAAAATGCTTTTACACAAACCAAATACACTTTCGGGAGGAACCTTACAAAAGCTAATGTTGATAAAAGCCATGTTACAGAAACCACAGATCTTACTATTGGATGAACCCGATAGTTTTTTGGATTTTGAATCAAAAAAACAGCTCTACAACTTACTTAGCAATGATCCGATTGCTCGTAAGGCACTCGTAATTATTGCTACCCATGACAAACAGATAATAGAGGCGTGTAATTTAGTCAAATGCCCATTTTTTGGATCTCCAGCTGTGCAGGATAAGTAGTCTGTAGTTATTCAAATTGTTTTCTTTTATAAGGGCCTCGTGTACGATAGAATAATAGATGATGAGAGTGCGTACAGAACAACGTGTTAGCACTATGTTACTGCAATTACTACTGTTTAGTATAGGCGTGGCGTATACAGCACAGGCCCAAGCGATAGATGTAACAATAGACGTTCAACAAACAGAAGAAGGCTACGTTTTTAATGCCGATAGCAATGAGCTAGTGCCAGTATACGTGTATATTTTTTTCCCGAAACTGCAAGGGCTTATGCCTTCAGAAGAGCTTCCCTTTGTTGCAAAAATTTTTCCGGGCATACAAAAGAATTTTTTTAGTTTGCAAATCGAAGCAAATATCAGCGGAGAAGACAAGAATGAAACAAAGCGACATGCATATACGGTAAGATATTTTTTTTCTTATAGTAATCCACTTACCGCGAAGCCTGATGATACCAATTATTATTTTCCGTACGGACATGCGACTAAAAAGCAACTCGTTCAAGGATGGGATGGCGCGTTTACGCATTCGGGTCTTAACCAGTATGCTGTTGATTTTGACTTAAAAGAAGGAGAAAAAGTGTACGCTGCAAGGGGAGGAACCGTAGTCGCAAAAAAAGAAGACTCGAAACGTGGGGGACTTAGTGGTAGCTATAAGGATGATGCCAATTACGTATTTATTCTTCATGAAGATGGCACTCTAGGAAACTACGCGCATCTTCAGTTTGATGGAGTTGAGGTTGAAGTAGGAGATATAGTAGTCGCTAATCAACTGATTGGTTACAGTGGAAACACTGGATATTCTTCAGGACCACATCTTCACTTTGTTGTATTCTTGCCTACCAAGACTGGTTCGCTTGTAAGCATTCCTTTCAAGTTTATAGGAAAAAACGGAAAATTAGTTGTTCCATTTGAAGGACAATTTTATTATTCGTACTTTAAAGAGGGAGAAGAATTTGAAGAAGTATTTGGTGCAGACCTTAAGGTCGCTGATTTTGCTCGTTTTTCTCAATCGCTAGAAAGCAACAAGAAAAAGGACGATCCCTTGGTTTCTACTCGTAGCGAGACCTATGATAATGTGACCGTGCTTTTTTTACAAAATTTTTCAGAAAAGAATCTTGATATCACGACACGAATACAGCTTACAAACCTCATATCAGATGTAGAGCTTCCGATTATCAAGACGATACCCTCTAAAACCGAGCTATTCCTTACAATACTACGACCCATCACTAATATGACCAATTATGCCTACAGAATTAACATGACATTTGCTCAATAAATAGCTATCAGTATGCTACATATCTTTATTTTGTGTATGCATTTTTAGGCATTATGTATAGAACAGCCTCGAAATAAAACAGTATGCTATACTTAATGTTAATAATGTATTCATTAAAAAAAGCAGTTTTTTTTGTTTTTTTTAGCTCCATCTTTTTGTGTTCTGTTCAAGGCTTTGGTCAGGATAGTATATCCATAAATGTAGAAGAAGCGGTAGAACGCGCCATCGAACATAATTTTTCTATAGATATTCAAACACTAGAGTTACGACGTCTAGAAATCGCTAAAAACAACCGATGGAATGTGCTAATCCCTCTTGTTAATACATCCTTAAGTTTGGGTTTTATTGATAGAAATTCAAACGCAGGGGAAGATAGGACGACAGTAGTAGGTTTTGAGCCATCGGGGGGAGGGCTTCAACCCGTTACACAGAGTTTTACTCCAACTACTCAGACTCTTACCAATAGTAACACTATTTCACTTCCTCTTACATTCCAGCTAGTGCCTGCGATGCAGTTACCATTGCGTTCGTATCAATCTGGAGAGATACAACTCCAAAAACTCATACAAGAAACAAGTAACGCTGTGCGTAAATCTTACTATCAAATTTTGATATTAGATTCTCAAATCTTACTTACCGAAGAACAAAAAAATGTTTCTCGGTTGAGGCTTAATGATACAAAAAGTCTTTTTGATTCAGGGCTTGTTGACGAAAACGTTTTCTTGCAGACAGAGCTTGCAAGTCTTGGGACCGAAATTTCGCTAAATGCACTACACAACCAGCGACAGAGTGCAGTCAGAAACCTGAGTCTTTTGTTAGGCTATGAACCATCTACAGAACTCAATTTTGTGGATGAATTACCAACAATAGATAATGCTCTTATCGATGAGATCTTAGAAAAAGCAAGTGTCGAAAATAATTATGACTTTAAATCACAGCTTATATACCTAGATATTCTCAGATCCAACAGCCTTTTAAGCCTTTCTAGTCTGCTACCTTCTTTAAACATTTCTTTTTCGTATATATTTGGACTTGACGGTGATGTAAGTGACACGAGCATTGTTGATAGCAACAACTGGGGTTACCAGAATGGAACAATTAGCATTGGTATATCACAGTCCATAACTAACATACTTCCCTTTAGTCCAGCTTTTGTAGCATTCAGGCAGAGTAGACTAGAGATTGAAAAACAACGCAAATCTCTGGAATCCACTAAAAATATACTCGATAGCCAACTCACGTCTTTACATGAAAATTTACGGCAACTAAAGAGTGGTCTAGAACTCGCAGAGCGAAGAGAAAATGTAGCAGAAAAATCGTATAGGCTTGCTCAAGATGCGTACGAAGAAGGGCTCATATCATTTACTGAATTTGATGATGCTGAAGTTGAGTTGTTAAATGCTAACACCAGCGTATTACAAGCAAGAAATGACATAATTGAATTAGTGCTTGACATTGCTTTACTGCTTGGTTCAAGAACAGAATCACAATAATCTATGGGGACGTAATTACTATGAAGCGTGTTTATTTATATTTATTTTTCTATTTTGTAGCTATCATTGTAGCAACAAGCACATTAGTCGCTTGTTTTGGCAATAAGCCAAGCAATGATGATGCTAGCTCACCAGCTGATACCAATGATGATACTACCTCCTCGAAAAGAGGTGGTGGTAATCCCTTTTCACAAGGTCCACCGGAAGAAATTATCAATGTGGTTAAGATTCGAGAACTCACTAAAGGAACACTTAATGAAGTGCTTACCATCGGTGCGGATGTAGCTGCAATCAATGAAGCACAGATTTTTCCAGAGACATCAGGTACCATTGCCTCCGTACGAGTGGTAGAAGGCGAGACGGTACGTAAGGGGCAGATATTAGGTTACGTAGACCCTTCTCGAGCGGGCAGTAATTTTAATCTTTCGCCAATAGAATCTTCTATTAGTGGCACGGTAAGTGCTATTATTTCAAAAGTAGGAAGTACTGTAGGTCCACAGGCGCCAATCTTTGTCATATCGGACTTACGAACCTTAGAGATAACTGTACAAGTACCTGAGCGCTATGCAGGAAATATCAACAAAGATGTGCGTGGATCGTTCTATATTTTTGCCAATCCTGACGAGGCATACGAGGTCTACGTCGATAATTTTAGTAACGTTATTTCTACTCAGTCAAGAACTATGAAAACAACACTACGATTCTTAAATCCCAACGATGCTATAAAAGCAGGAATGTATGGTACCGTAGATCTTGTGATAAGAACCTTTGACAAGGTAACAATACTACAAGAACAAGAAATAGTCTCAGAACTCAAGGATGGTGTGCTCTCCGAAGGGGTGTTCTTGATTGCAGAACCTGATAAGGAGCAAACTACAGTGTCTTTTGTAGCAATAGATCGTCTTGTTAATCAAAATTCACTTGTAGGAGTCGAAAATCCACAACTAGAAGGTGCATACATAGTTAATCGTGGACAAAATGTACTCGGTGGTGGAGCAAAAATCAGGATAAGCAGGTAGGCTATTGTGAATTTTTTATCGTATTTAATAAGAAAGCCCTTATCGGTTCTTCTGTTTTTTATCTTGTTACTGGGCTTTGGAACATTTGTTGCAACGCAACTCCCAATTGATTTACTCCCGAGCGTTGAGATTCCGACTATAACCGTCACCACGGCCTATCCGGGTGCAAGTTCAGAAGAGGTTGAGCAAAATGTTACATCCATACTTGAAGAATCTTTTCGTGCAATAGATAAGGTAGACAGTATAAGTTCGACGTCGAGTTTTGGAACAAGTCAAATAACGGTAGAATTTGACTTTGGCTCAGATCTAGAAATAAACGTGAACAATCTAAGAGAAAATCTTGATCTCATCTCTGGTGCACTACCCCCTGATGCGGATAAACCCCTGATTTTTCGTTTTAATCCATCTGATATACCTATTATGGAGGTGGCAATAAGTGCTAATCGATCGGCAGACGAAATAAGAAATATAGTTAACAATACGGTATCCAAGCAATTTGAGCGTATAGATGGCGTTACCTTTGTTTTTATATCAGGAGGGGCAGACAGACGTTATTTTGTTGACGCATCACTCAACAGGCTCAAGGCCTACAATTTGAATCTAGGTGACCTTAAAAACGTTCTCTTATTTAACAGTATCCGTGCGGGCGTCGGAAATGTAGAAACAGATGTTCAGAATATTAGTTTTCTTGTAGAAGGTAAATTTCAATCAATAGAAGAAATAAATAATTTAGTGGTTGGCTCTGGTTCTTCAGAGACTAATACTAGTTTTCCTATTCTTATGCGCGATGTTGCAAACGTATATGAAGCATATGATGATTCTCCCGAAATCAACTTGCTTGATGGAATTCCTACTGTCACTGCGTACTTTTTTAAGCGTAGTGATGCAAATATTGTAGAAGTAGCAACAAATATCAAAAAAGCCTTTGAATATGATATTCCTGCGGCATCTCCTAGTGATTTTAGGTACGAAATACTTGATGATAACTCAGAATTTATTCAAGGAAGTTTATCAGCCGTTTCGCGAGGAGTGTTAGGTGGTGCTGTATTAGCGGTAATAGTAATCATACTGTTCTTAAGGAATTTTAATGCATCGTTTGCTATAGCGCTTAGTATTCCTGTTTCTGTGGTTGCAACACTTATGCTCATGAATTTTTTTGGATTGTCGCTCAACATCATGAGTGTGGCAGGTTTGGCGCTTGGAGTTGGAATGCTTGTCGATAATTCCATTGTTGTTTTGGAGAATATTTATAAAAAACGTATGAAAGGGGTACGGCTATTGTCAGCCTCGGAATATGGTGCAAAAGAAATGTCTCGTCCTATCCTAGCTTCGACGCTTACGACGATATCGGTTTTCGTTCCTATTGTAATATTTAGAAACGAACTTGGCGTTATAGGAGCGTTCTTCTCTGTGCTTGGATATACCATTGTCATTGCACTCATAACCTCTTATATTACTGCCATAGTGCTCATCCCTATTCTTTCTAGTAAATTCTTAGCGCTTCATAAGCCACGGCATCGATTTATTTTTAAATATATAAATTCAGTGGTCCAAATACTGCTAGATTTTGTACATAAAGTGTATAATACAGTGCTTTCGTGGTGCCTTCGCCATAGAAAGCTTGCAAGCCTGATTATTTTTATAATCGTTATTAGCCCCTTACCATTAGCAAGAAATATACCTTTTGAATTTCAACCCGATTTTTCTAACAGTCAAGTAGTATTCACCATACAGTTTCCAGCAGGAAGTCGCTTGGATACTATGTTAGCGCAACTGGACGATATCTCACTTACCGTAGGTGAATATATTCCCGCATACGATAAGGTCGGCATGCAAGCTACCGAGACAGGTAGTTTTTTTCTTGGGGCAAGTGCGGGATCTATCACGTACTATCTGAGTGAAGGAGCTGATGTCGATACCAGAGAACTTCGAGATATTTCAAAAAAAGCCAACGATTTTATTGCCACACTACCAGGTCTAAAGGTGAGGGTAGGCGGTGAAGGAAGAGGAGGTCCTCCGCAGGGCGGAAATGATTTTCAATTAGTGCTTGGTTCCAGTGATCTTGACATATTACAGGCTAATCTAGAAAGTGTTATGGACATCATTGACGAAAATATAGAGGGGCTTGTTTCGCTTGATAATGATTTTCCTGAGGGTAACCCTCAAGTCTCTCTTTTTGTTGATAGGCTACTTGCTAGTAGGAATGGGGTAAATGTTTCGAGTGTAACGAACGAGCTAACCACAGCTCTAAGAGGTGAGCGAGTTGCCTCCTTTGTCGAAGATGGTATAGACTATCAGGTAAAGTTGCGCTTACAGGAAGAAGATAGGAATCGCACCGATATAGTTGAATTACTGGACATACGTACTCCACGAGGCATAGTTCCAATGAGCAATTTTGTTCGTGATGAGCGTTCTGTTGGTTTGTCTGAAATTAAACGAAAAAATTTGCAAAAAACGATAACCATCAGTGCTGGAATAGCGCCTGGTTATGATATTCTTGATGTAGTAAACCCCTTACAAGAACTCCTGCCAAATGTAGAAGGATTGACATACAAATTTGAAGGTGAATACGAAAGTATTAGGAGTAGCCAAAATACAGCGATTGCAATTTTGATTATTGCTGTTGCGTTCGTTTTTGTAATAATGGCAAGTCAATTTGAATCTCTGCTTGATCCCTTCATTATTCTTTTTACTATTCCACTTGTTATTGGAGGGGTATTTTTATTGTATTTTATTGTTGGTTCTAGCTTTAGTGCATTTACGGTAGCGGGAGTTGTGCTTTTGGTTGGTGTTGCGGTTAATCACGGAATAGTACTTGTTGACTATATGAACGTACTGAGAAAGCGCGGTCATAATCTTTTTGACGCAACCTTGCAGGGAGCTAACGAAAGGCTTCAACCCATCCTTATGACAGGTCTTACCACCATCATGGGGCTAACGCCACTTGCGTTTCTCAATATAGTTGGTTCTGAACTTATAAAGCCCCTCGCACTTACTGTAGTTGGAGGCTTGTTTAGCTCTGTATTTCTTTCTCTGTTTTTTGTCCCAGTATTGTATCTCTCATTTAACAGGTCTTCGATAAAAGTAAAGAACTTTTTGCTTAAACTCGGTATTGGAAAAACACTGCTTGAGAATGAAGCAAGAAAACTCAATCACCCCAACCCCAATGTTGTAAGGCTTGATGAAAAGCATAACATAGTTCCATTTGAAACAAAAAAAGTAACCAATACCGTAATGCATGATGTGTATTATATTAGAGATAGCTATAGAGCCAATAAGGACAATAAAGAGTGAATAAGCTCACTAATATTGAAACAAAAAAGCAGAAAGCCAAATAAATATGAGGAGCATAAATGAAAAAAATTGAGATTATTGGCAACGTTGTTCTTTTGCAAGAGTTGATAGATAATATACACCTTAACTTACCCAATCTGCATTATACGGTAATTCCATCTATAAAGGCAAAAGGAAATAAGGGCGAAGCAAATGGTGACGAAGTATGGCCTGATACAAACTTTGTGTTCTTTAGCTATATACAAAACGATGCAGAGAAGAATGCTCTCATAGAGATTTGTAATCAAATAAAAGGTCATTCTACAGAAAACGGTCTAACTGCCCATATAGCAGATATTGATTATACAAGGATAGTATGAGTGGAGCTCTCTAGTTCCTTTGTTAGTGAGATATTCATTATTTACACCAGGTTTTTTCTGGTTTGTTTCTGGGCTGTTCTCAGGCTATTCAAGGTAGAGTTCTGAATTATTTGTTAGAGTAAAAGAAACTAACTAAAAAGAAAAAAGGCATGTATAACTCAATATACTCTTGAGTCGTGTAATAGCAGTATTTATGGTTTAGTTTCTGATTTTTATAATTTTTGGTATTTGAGAGAAATAGTATAGGATTCTTCGCTGAGAGAATTTTCGTCTGTTGTGTCGTCTGTTGTATTTTTGTTTATATCCGACACGATGTTAGTAATAAGGTTTTTTGCAGTCTTAGCAAAGGCTACAAAGTCAGGCTCAAAATATCCCTTGATATTTGATTGATTGGATAATGTCCGAGCTTTTAATTCTGCACCACCCCCTAGACTAAGAATAGTAGTAGTGTTTGAGGCAGTAAACTGATTATCAATGTCTACGGCGAGCAATTGATCAAGGCAGAATATGAGCGCTGGTGCATTATCGCTTTCCCCTAGAAGAATTCTCTGCTGTTCTTTATGTACGTTAGCAGTCACTCGGGTATCTCCAAATGTGTTTTTCAAATTTTTTGTTATCTCATATAATAGTTCAGTAGTATTCTCATATCCTAAAACGTATATATTTGTGTTGTCGGATAGTTCCATGGCCTCAAAAGCTATGACTATGTCATCAAGGCTATACTGCATGTATGCTTGGTGTGATAGATCTAGTTCTTTACGTTTTGTACTCGACCAAAAGTTATTTATGAGTATGACCGCTATGTTTTTTCTTCCCTTAGCTCGTTTTATAAGGCTCTCGTATTGAGTTTCATTTTGTGGTGATAATAAAAATATTTTATATCGTCCTTGTAGCAGAGAGACAAACATATCTTCAAATTGAGAATCATCAGAACCTATGTCTGTGATCTGCATATTGATCTTTTCATCAAAAAAGAATTCATCTAAAAATGATCGCTCCAGTTGTAAATTAAGACTCGAGACACGATTAGGAAGTATCAGCGCCGAGTTTATTGGTCCGTTTCCGCGTGCATAAAGATGTGCATTGCAAAAAAATACGTAAAGCAGAGCCAAGACGAAAAAGGTGTTTTTCTTGTTCCAAGTGTTTATTAAATGGTGATTATTTGTTTTCATCATTAGTAATAGTATACTCCTGTTTAATGATGTCTAGTTGTTCTTGTTGATTTTGAGCAATCTTCATGCTGTTTGTTGAAGATAATCCACTATATGATGCTATTTTTTTGAGTATGTCTCTAGCGTTTTGGAAATAATGTTTTGCAGGAAAACTCTCGATTGTTTTATTTATTATTATGAGTAGGGAAGGTTCATATTCTTCAAGATAATCTACAAAATTTTTCTGCTGTTTTTTTGCTTCAAAGAATGCTTTTTTAATCAAGGTGTGCGCATTTTCATGCCCACTTGCTGCGAGCAAGATATAAAATACTTCTGTATAAGCATGTTCGCTGGCCAGAGCAAGGTTCTGTGCACTGTTGTTAGTGTCAATACGCAGTGATTCAAGTAATTTGTGTGTTCTTATAAGTGCATCAAAGAATCCTGCAATATATTCAGAATAAAATCGTTTAGAAGCCGAATTTGTCAGATCTCTCTGGTGTTCGGATATAAGATCTGAATAGACACCTTGGATATGTGGTGAAAAATATTTAAACATGCTCTTTATGTGCTCAGCATTCCAAGGATTTTTTTTATGTGGCATGGCAGAAGAGCCATCTTGTTCGCTTTCAAAAAATTCGTATAATTCACCTATCTCCGAGCGTTGCAGGTTTCTTATATCATCTACAAGGTTAGCAAGTATAGAAAAATATATATTGAGTTCTAAGAAAAAGCGAGCAAGTGGTTCAGGAGATGCGATTTGAGTTGAATGTTCAGACACTTTGAGTCCTAAGGACGTAATGACACGTGTTTCTAGTTCTCGCGGTGCATCGTGAAATAAACAAAAAGCGGTATAAGTTCCGATCGCGCCTGAAAGTTGTCCCACAAACTCCTTACTTCTATCGATAAGAGATTGTAGGCTGTTTCCCAATCTACTTGCATATTCTGCAAAAAAGTGACCGTAGGTCATTGGAACCGCAAATTGTCCGTGTGTTCTTCCAATCTGAGGTGTATGTGCGTGGGTGCGAATGAGAGTGAGGATGGTTTCTTGCATACGAATGCATTGTGGTAGAATTATGTTTTCAAAACAATGTTTGATGCGTAGCGAATGTGCTGTATCCAATATATCACTAGAAGTTGCTCCAAGGTGTACCATGTGTCGTAGGCTAGGATCTACATGCTTTTTTAGTACCGTAATAAGCGCACGAATTTGGTGATGCGTTTTTTCTTCGACTTCAATTATTTCAGAGATGTTTAGCTGTGAGCATTCTGCAATAGATTTTTCTATAAGATTAGGAGAAACCGTAAAATATGCTCCCAATTCTTTGAGTAGGGCTAATTCTACTTTGACACAGTATTGTAGCTGCGCTTCTTCGCTTAAATACAAGGAAAGTGCTTCAAATTGGCTCTGATTTGCAAAATAATATCTATTGTCAAGCGGGCTCAAGAGTCGAAATCTTTTTTCTATATCCTGCAAATGTTGAGAGCGCATATTTGCAGTATAGCCGATTAGATGCATATAGTACAATGATGAATAGTGTTTTCTTTTTCAGAGGTAGAATTTAGGTATTCTTCTAAGCATACGTTATTCAACAATATAGGTTTTTCAATACCAAAGGCTAAGACCACACTCTTTATTGGTGATAATGGAAGTGGAAAAAGTACTGTTTTCAAACTTGCGCTAGGACTTTTAAAACCCCAGCGTGGCCTTATTCGTTTTACAGAAAAAAGAAAATCTCTACGGCTAGCTTACCTTAAGCAAGATACCTTTTTTCATTCTGCGTGGTATCTTAGCGTTGGGGAATTTATTTCTTTGCGTCTCCTTCCACTTATGCGTACCAACCGATCTACTGTCAACGATAAAATTGAAAGGATTGCGCGCCATTTTGATATACAGGATATACTCCATAAGCAGTTGTCAGCACTGTCATTGGGACAGCTAAAACGAGCGCATCTATCACAAGTATTTGTAGACGATGCTGACATTTTTTTTCTTGATGAACCGACAGTCTACCTTGATTCTTTGGGTAAAGATAAACTCTATGCAAAAATTCAAGAAGAACAAAAAAAACATATTACTATCATCCTATGTAGCCATGAATTTTCCCATCTTCCCTCGTATTCTGATAATATCATTTGCCTTACTGGCAAGGATCAAGATTCTGTGTATCACGATTTTATTACTTATTTCCAGCAAAAAAACAAAACGGTAACGGTTGAACATATACACTACTAGGTCGTATTATTTATGAATCTCTTTTTTTATTTTTTTTCTATACTTGTACCGCTTTCGGTTCTAAGTGGTATTGCAGGAACGCATATTCACATTCGTGGCTATCATAGCCTTGCGGGTGGTGTTGCACACTTTTTCTTTGGTCCTTTTGGTCTTGCGTATCTATTTAATTTTCTTACAAAACTGAATATTCCACTCTTGTATCTTGTGCTTCCTTTTGTACTGCCATTAATTTTTTTTATACCACTTAAACCTTCTCAAAACAAGAGCTTTGACGAACAGAGTCAAGCCCGAATAAATATTCTCTGGAGTCTTGGTATGAGTGTTGGACTGCTAATTATTTTTTTAATACCAAGTTTTATAAACTTAGAAAGCCTGCTCTTTGGAAGAATACTGCTTGTAGACAATAAGACCATCGTTTTGTTGTGGCTATTTGCACTTATACTAGTAGTCTTGCAGGTTATGTTTCATAATTATTTCAAATACCTTCCCTTATATCAAGAAATGCAGGTAGAAGGCTATAGACCACTTTTCTATCATCGCATTCAGCTTTTTATTTGCGTGGTTTCAATTTTATTAATACTACAAGCAGTTGGAATAGTATTGCTCGTGACAATATTAACTGTACCAACCCTTGTTGCAAGTCGTTTTAAGGGACAGTATACTATGTTGCTCGTGTTATCTATACTCTTTGAATTTGTATTTCTTCTTGGAGGTGTTGTGCTAAGTTTTTGGATTGATGTACAAACGAGCCCAGTAATTGCTACATTTACTCTCATAGTCTTTTTGGGTGTTATTGCTAGTGATACATTGCTAAAGCACAGGCGAATGAAGAAAAACATTTGACAAAAAAATTGACAAAAAAATTGACAGAAAAATAGTGTGAATAGCATGCCAAGGAATATTAGAGATTGCCAGTGACTACAAGAGCCAGTGACTACAAGAGCCAGTGGTTATAAGATAATGTCAATATAGCCCGAAACATTGAAATAGAATACCTTTTTAGTGTAGAGTTAAACGGTATCATAAGGGAACTTTTGAAATACTAGAAAGCTACAAGTAGCTACTGCATATTGATATTGTCAATATACGGGGGTACTATTTATGTTGTAATTTGTTTATGTGTAATTTGTTTATGTGTAATTTGTGGCATGACTAATTATTAAAGCTCCAACACGCTACAACTTATTCTATAGCGAATTTGTAATCGAACCTACTTACGGAAAAACACTGATAACCCTATCTCTAAGGTGAGATCATCAAACCTTAGTAAAATAAAATTTTTGGTATTGATAATTATTTCTTTTTCCTTTACAATATAGTGAGGAAGACATTATGAAAAAAAATCTCTTGCTATGCATCATATTGATTATAAGTTCATTTTTTGTGAGTACCACAATATTCTCACAGCAGCTACCCGATATTGAGGTAGTAACCGTTCCTATATCGCAGATTTATGTTTCTGAATATGGTTATATAGTTGAATACAAGACATCTAATTTGTATAAAGACACAATCTATCTACCTAGATCTTGGATTTCGGGTGACGATAGAGAGATAGTGGTAAAGTTTAGAAACCTTTTCTTAAACTTAGATACACACACGATGAAGTTGATATACACAAACAAAAAATTAGACGAAATAGTAGTGTACTTGACAAAGGATTTCCTCAATATTGATATTCCTATATATCCTTATCCACTCGATGAATCGCAATTTGAAAATCCTGTTATTTTAATACGCTAGTTTAGTTTCTCATGCAGCTATATAGTACATGATTAAGAATCTGCTAACATTTTTTGATACATACAGTCATTACTATATAGCGGGTCACGTTTCACCTGATGGTGACTGTATTGGATCACAGTTAGCGTTAGGATCTTTGTTGGAACGTAAGGGAAAGCGTGTAACGCTTCTCTCTGAAGGACCTTTTTTTGATGTTTCCGTACGTTCCTATGAAAGCCTGTTCAGTTCTAATCTCAAAGAATCGCTTGTTCCTAACTCAGCCTTAGTTCTCGCTGACTGCTCTACTATTGCAAGAATTGGTAAGTCTTTTGAAGAATTAATAGGGTTACCCAGTGCGGTCATAGACCATCACTTGCCGTCCGAAGAAGATGAAAAACTCGACCATCAGCTACAATATGTTGATCATAAAGCAGTAGCAAACTGCATACTTGTGTATCGTCTTTTTGAAGAACTGAATATTATTCCCTCAAAAAATGAAGCACGTTTTATGTTACTGGGATTAATAACCGATACTCAATTTTTTCGTTTTGTGAAGGGAAACGACAGCGAAGCATTATATGTAGCCTCTAAGTTAATACAAGTTGGTGTGTCACCATTCGATATTTACAATCAAATAAATTCTGGTTATAGATATCAATCTCGCTTAGTACTTGCGAAAATTCTTAACAGCATGTTTAGGCTTAATGATAACAAAGTCCTTGTGTGTATACTACACTATGAAGATTATGAATATAGTGAAGATATCCCTCAATCCTATGAAATATACAGGTTTTTAGAAGGTGTTGTTAAAATTGAAATTATTGTATACATTCAAGAGCAAAAAAAAGGTGAATCCTTTTTTTGTAAAGTAGGATTAAGAGCAACAGGAAATGTTGACGTATCAAAAATTGCCAAAAAGTTTGATGGCGGGGGGCATAAGGCCGCAGCAGGGTTCTCATTAGAGTGTAACGCGCATACAGCAAAAGAAGTTATCAAAGTTTTTTTTGATAAACACACATCATGAACACTGTGTTTTTGCTTCTCTTTGCTGTTTGTGTAGAAAACCCTGCTTTGTAGCTTATGCCTAATAAGAACTACCTATTTCTTAACATTTTGCCTGATAGTATCTCATTTGAAGGATTCACTAATATTTGTAGAAATGCTTGCTAGATTTTGGATGTGACTTTGGCTTATAGGATTGATTTCTACTATTTTAAGCCCTAGCTCCTCCTTAAGCCTTTTTGTCATTTGTTCAGGGGTTCCCCTTTGTACAAAATAAGTGCCAATTTGCTTGTTGGAAATAGACTCAACTAGTTCAAGAAAATGACGAGTACTGGGTTCTCGACCAAAACGCTCAACGATTACTTGTTCAATTTCATATTCGTTAAGTAGCATTCCAAGGAAAGGATGGTATACAAGAATTGATTTTCCCCTATGGGGTTCTAGTGCAGTAGCTATCTTTTTACGGCTCTCATTCAAGTCTTCTAGCAGGGTTTCTAATCGTTCCATAATTTTTACTTCTTTGTTTGGAAAAATTTCTATAAGTTGTTCAGCAATTTGCTGAGACATATACATGAGGTTTTGGATGTTCATCCATACATGTGGGTCACCATGTTCATGTGTGTGGTGTCCATCGTCATCATGGTGTCCGTCGTCATCGTGGTGTCCATCGTCATCATGGTGTTTGTCGGCATCGTGGTGTTTTTCGTCATCATGGTGTTTGTCGGCATCGTGGTGTTTTTCGTCATCATGGTGTTTGTCGGCATCGTGGTGTTTTTCGTCATCATGGTGTCCGTCGTCATCATGGTGTTCGTCGTCATCATGGTGTTTGTCGGCATCGTGGTGTTCGTCGTCATCATGGTGTTCGTCGGCATCGTGGTGTCCATCGTTATCATGGTGTCTGTTGTCATCATGGTGTCCATCGTTATCATGGTGTCCATCGTCATCGTGGTGTTCGTCGTCATCATGGTGTCTGTCGGCATCGTGGTGTCCATCGTCATCATGGTGTCCATCGTCATCATGGTGTCCATCGTCATCATGGTGTCCATCGTCATCGTGGTGTTCGTCGTCATCATGGTGTCTGTCGTCGTCATGGTGTCTGTCGTCATCATGGTGTCTGTCGTCATCATGGTGTTTGTCGTCATCATGGTGTTTGTCGTCGTCATCATGGTGTTCGTCGTCATCATGTTCGTCGTGTTTGGCATTTTTGCTCGAAGTCATGTGAACAGGGAGGGAATCCCCAAATAATAATACTCGAGTTGAGGGGTTGTTATCATTTAGCCATTCTTGCACCTTACGCTCAAAGGTTATTCCTTCAACAGACAATCCAATATAAAGTCTTGCATCTGAAAGTTGTAAGAGTTGACTTGGTTTTAGTTCGTATGATTCAACAATGGTATTTGATGGTACAACACTAAGGATTTCACTTTCATCTCCAATTAGTCGCTGAGTAAGCTCTGCTATGGGAGGAATGCTAGCTACAATATATGTTTTTTCATTAGATACACATGAAATTAATTGACTTAACGCCACTGCCACTACGATACCAACAAGTGCGAGGCGTTGTTTTTTATTAGGTGGATTTATTTTGAAATATAAAAATAAAGCTTTCATTAGTGAATAATTGTACTTAAAACATTTATTATTGTCAATAGACTTGTGATAATTTGAGAGTTAAAGCACGAATTGAAACAAGAACATGTGTTACACCAATAAAGCTAACATAGGAGGTTACCAGCATAAGGCTATTGTAAACATAACAAAATTACTATTGCGATGACATACAATACTTCATTATTGCGCGGGCACTATGCATTTTGTTTTCAGCCTGAGACCATACAAGAGATTGTTTACCATCTATTACATCATCATACACCTCAAAACCACGCTTTGCGGGTAAGCAGTGTAAAAAATACGCCTTATTTGTATAGGACATGAGACTATTGGTAACTGCGTAAGGCTTTAATTGTTGATTATTGTTTTCTTCGGAAACCTCAAAACCCATCGACGTCCATACGTCCGTATATACAAAATCGGCCCCTTCTAACCCTGACTTAATATCAGTGACATGATGTATGTGCTTATAAGATGAAATATTGGTTTTTGTCATATGGCTAGAAGGAGCAAGAATTACAAGGCTAAGATTTAGTGTTGCACATATATGTATGAGTGAATTTGTTATATTATTATTCGCATTGCCTATGTATACAATTTTTTTTTGTGCAAGTGTTTTGAGTCCTTTTTGTACTAGAGAATTCATATCAACATCTTTATAAATATCTTGCTCTACGCAAGCTTCTATCATAGTCATAGTGTCCGCTACTACCTGTGTAGGATGTAGTTCATTGCTGAGGGCGTTGATGACAGGTATATTTGCAGCTTCTTGGAGACGTTCAATCCTTGATTGCTCGTAGCCACGATATACTAGTAAGTCGAAATAGCAAGACAATGTCTGTGCAGTATCTTCAATACTTTCCTTACTTCCTAGATGAGAGTCTTTTGCATTCATATATACGCTGTGAGCTCCTTCGTTTACTATTGCGCTTTCAAAGGCGCTTCTGGTACGAGTAGAGTTTTTTTCAAAAAGAAGTGCGATTTTTTTTCCTCTAAGATCTGTATTGGCTAAGATAGCAGAAGATTTTGGTGTAGCAAATGTATTATCTTTGCTTCTCACAGATAGTTTGTCTAGGTCTGAGGTATGTCTATCGTATTTTAAGAGAAAAGAAACAGCAAGAATGTTTTTTATGTCTTCAACTGTTACGTTAGTGATTGATAAAAATGGGTTAAACTTTCTAGCCATATACAAACACTATGCAGGCTGAGCGTATTCATACTCAGGCTTTGATGTTCGTTTTACTGTTTCGTTGTTCACTATGACTTTCTTAATCGTAGGGTTTGAAGGAGCTTCAAACATCGTTTCTAGTAGTATATCTTCAATAATCGTTCTTAATCCACGAGCTCCAATTTTTCGCTCAAAACTTAGCTCAGCTATAGAATGCAGAGCGTCTTTTTCAAAAATTAACTCTATGCCTATATGCTTAAAGAGTTTTTGCATTTGTGCCACAATAGAATTTTTTGGTTCAGTTAGTATTTGATAGAGAGTATGAACGCTATGGCTATCAAAGTATGCATTAACAGGAAGGCGTCCAATAAACTCGGGCAAGAAGCCAAAGTTTATTAAATCATCAGGAATAAGTTTTTCAAGGAGTGATTCCTTTGTTCCGTCTTTTCTCTTTGCATCAAAGCCGACATTAGCATGAGAGAGCCTGTTTTCAATAATTGAATCAAGACCTACAAATGAGCCACTGCAGATAAAGAGTATATTTTGTGTGTCCATCTTAATGGTTTTCTGATGTGGGTGCTTTCGACCACCTTGCGGGGGAATGGATGCAACCGTGCCCTCAATTATTTTAAGGAGTGCCTGTTGTACGCCTTCACCCGACACGTCACGCGTAATTGAAGGGTTTTTACTTTTACGTGTTATCTTGTCAATCTCATCAATAAACACTATTCCATGGGATGCGCGTTCAATATCACCATCGCTTGCATGGTATAGTTTTAGCAAAATATTTTCAACGTCATCACCAACGTAGCCTGCCTCAGTGAGAGAAGTTGCATCAGATGATGCAAAGGGAACGTTTAAGAATTGTGACAAAGTCTTAGCAAGCAGTGTTTTTCCAGTACCTGTAGGACCAATGAGTAGTACATTTGACTTTTCTATCTGAGAATCATTCAGGGTAGTAGAATTGGCATTATTGAGATATATTCGATTGAAATGATTAAATGCAGCGACCGAGAGAATTTTTTTTGCTTGGTTCTGCCCAACAACGTGTAAGTCGAGGTAATCTTTTATTTCTTGTGGTGGTGGTGGCGAAGCAAATTCATCTGTATTGAAGTCATTTTCTTTGAGAGATGATTGCAGTAAATTATAGGTAAAATTTATACATTGTTGACAAATTGCGCTTGCATTTGATTGAATGAGGAGTCGATTTGTTGTAGCTCGCTGTCCACAAAAAGAACAGACGTATAGTTTTTTCTTTAAAGTCGTGCTTTTCATTATTTATATTATCCTATTTACAATATAGCAGAAAAAAATGACAGTACTAATGAATTATTCGGTAATAAGATGAAGAAATGGGATAAAGAGCATGGTGTTTAGTAGAGTATTTCGTCCACTAGTCCATAATCAAGGGCCTTTTCTGCTGAAAGAAAAAGATCACGCTCTATGTCTTTTTTTATTGTTTGTGCTGACTTTTTTGTGTGTTTTACAAAATATCTTGTAATAAGTCCCTTTATTCTCTGAAATTCTTTTGTTTGAATACTTATGTCGCTCGCTTGCCCCTCAACACCTCCCCATGGCTGGTGTAGCATTACACGCGAAGAGGGTAAGATTTTTCTTTTTCCCGCTGTTCCAGCGCAAAGCAAAAGAGCACCCATAGAAAGGGCTTGACCCGTGCAAAAGGTATACACGGGTGATTTTATGTGTTGCATAGTATCGTAGAGGGCAAGTCCTGCGGTAACCGAACCACCGGGTGTATTGATATATACATGTATGGGTTTAGATATACTTTCTGAGTCAAGAAGCAGAAGCTGAGCAACAATGACAGTTGAAAGATTGTCATCAATAATTCCTGATAAAAATACTATTCGCTCTTTGAGCAGTCTTGAATAGATGTCGTATACGCGTTCGTATGCGCCACTTTTTTCGACGACCATGGGTATGAGCGAATTATTTAGGATATCTTTAAGGTGTTTCATTTGGCGTACTTTTTTCCTTTTTTTGCTGAATATACTCTTCGAATTTTTTAATTGATAAATGCTCGTTCTTATTCTTTGTTACCGTAATTTTTTCTTGTAATAACTTTATCGACTCTGTGTCCTCTACTGATTGTCTGAGGCTATCAAGCATATCTTGATTTTTATACAAATCGTATAACTCATCTACCTTTGATGCGTCATAATGTTCTGAGAGCTTTGTCTTAAGTTCATTGTCATCTATTGATACAGAAAATTGTTTTTTTAATTCATATAATATAAACTGATTTTTTGCTTCTTTCTCCGCTTCGGGTTGCCAGTGTTCTAGCATTTTATCTTTATTCTTTTCTAGGTCTTGTAAAAACTTCTTACTATCTGATCCTTTGCCTAACTGACCAAACTGGGATACAAAATTATTCCACATAAGGTGTAGCTGATATGTAATCGCTGACTTAGGAACAATGACGCTAACGCGCTTGTAGAGCTCTTCTAGCGCCATAGTTTGGATGAAGCCATCCATGAGGGGAACAATCTTTTTTTCTAGTTTTTTTTGAATATCTTGCTTGAGATCTGCCACATTTTTAAATGTAGCGCTGACATCTTGTGCAAATTCGTCGTCTATATCTGGTATATCTATACCTTTTATATCTTCTATGTGCACTTGTAAGGTAGTAGGGCTATTGCTTTTATTAGTATCTGTGACGACAGTCATCGTAAGCGTTTCTCCTTTTTTTACCCCTTTTAAGGTTTCTTTTACCGTATAGCCCGCAATTGACTCTCCAATTTTTGTTTTGACACCACTGCGTTTTGAGTTTGAGATTTCATTTCCATTAGCATCTAGTTCTACCAAGGAAAGATGGATTTCATCTGTTTCTGTTACAGCCTCTTGCTTACTAAAGTGTATTGCATTGCGTTCTTGAAGTGTTTGTAGCTCTTGGTTTATATCTTCTAGTTGTGGTTCAACGTTGGGTATAGTTATGTGTATGGTGCTCCAGTCAGTTGGTAATACGACAGTAGGATGGGTATCAAAGTGGCATGTAAAAGTAAAGTCATTACCAATAACTAAATCGTCAATATTGAGCGAGGAATCTGCTTCTGGTTGTGCATAAGGAAGTGGTTTTTCCTCTGTAAGCGATAAAATCTCAGGAAGAGTTATTTCAACTAGCTTATTCAAGGTCTCATACTTGATATTACTACCAAAATTTTTTTCTATTAGTGAAGAAGGAGCTTTACCTTTCCTGAATCCTTTAAGTATTGCTTTTTTTTGAATTTCGTGCAATTGTTCATTATAGACTTCGGATATCTTTTTAGAAAAGAAAAGAATGCTTAGTTGTACCGTAGAGTTAGGCTGTTTTTTTGTTTTAAAGGTGTACCATTTTTCTTGCATAAAAATATTAAGAGCGAGAAACGGGATTTGAACCCGCGACATCCACCTTGGCAAGGTGGCGCTCTACCACTGAGCTATTCTCGCAAATGTAACAAAATGGCAATGGTTTTTTTAATTCCTTACCATATTCTTATAGTATAATTTATGTATTGCTTTGTCAATAATATTTGTTTATTTATTAGAAAATGGCAGTGTATAATTAGATTATCAGTAAAGATGTCGTAATTTTAGTTCATTTTGTTTATAAAGTTTAGCCTTTATCAACATTAAAATAATGGTAAGTAAAATGATTTAAACAGCTATGAATATGAAATTGTAATAGGAATAAAAATGAAGAATAGAATTTTATTTTTTTGCTCTGGTCTGCTCTTATTTTTCTCACTTCTATTTGTTGTATTTGCTCAAAGCAATACACAATTTTTAGTTAATGATGCCTTGCAAAACACAAATGTATGTCCGCTTGATTCATTTGACTCATTTGTTGTAGATAATGTCGAGCCTGTATCTTCTACAAGTCTTTTTAGAACATATCAAAGAATTGCTGAAGAGTGGACAGGGGTAAACTTGTCGCCTACAAAACAGGAGCGATCAATAGATTTACTTATTCAGAAAGGTATTATCATTTCAAATTTTACGGTGCTCTATCCTGAACTCGTAATAAATGATGCGCTTGTCCGCTTGGGAGAAACCCGTAGAAAGGCAGAAATTAATGTAAAAAGAAAGACGCGCCCACAGTATGCTGTCTTGATTGGTCTGACTGAAAATGGTAATGTACACGCAAGACTTGCGAACTCGCGTGGAAAAGAAATTTGGAACCCCCAAAATCCCGCTCCAAAAATTATACGTGAACTCAGTTCTATAAAGGTACATTTGGTGAAGAAATGAAATTTGAAAAGATTTTATTATTATTTTTGTATTCAGGTTTTTTCTTAACAACCTGTATTAGCCCCTACTTAAATCCTCCGACTGGACGCCCCTATGTTAGACGGCAACCAGCACAACAAACGACTAGGAGAGACATTGTAGACGATAAGACAGTAAATGATGATGCACGCAATGGCCAAAATAATGGCCAGAATAATGGCCAGAATAATAACCAGAATAATAACCAAGGACCTAATAGATCTAATAATGAATCAAACAATCAAAATAATGTTCTTAATGAATCTGTAGAAAATTCTACTATTTCTGAAGAACAATCTTTAAATAATGTAGCAGAAATAGAGACAACTCCTACCGACCTTCCTCCACGCATAGGGGAACCTCTGAATGAAGATGCGCCTGCTAATACGTCAAATGATATCTCAGGCAATGCCCTAGATAGTGAACAAGACGATGAAGAAGATGAATTCAACGTTATTTTTGAGAGCAACGTGCTCCAGAGCAGTGACTTTACTAGTATTTCATCAGCAACAGTAATTGATGCACAATCCATTGTAGAAGATAAAGCCATGCGTCCATCCTTGGGTTCTTCTGTATTTCCTGACCAAAATGTTAGTTATCTCAATGGTGTGTGGGATACTTCACCTTATGTGGCTGTCGATACCGTTGCATGTTTTTCTTATGGTAGCGTAAGAACTCCAACCCTTGTTGCACTTACTATAGAACTTGGTGCTGGAGTTCCTTTTCTTAGATCAAGAGACTACGGTAACTTTTTTGTAAGAAAAATCGAGAAAGCAGGAAGAAACGCTTTTAAACTTGAATTATATGAACCAAGTGGAAGCATTCCATTCTTTGTAGCTGCCTATGTTCAGGACGATGGTTCAATTATTTTTTCAAATCTTAATCTGTTAGCAGTCGATGATAACAATTACCGGTATTACAAACTAGATGGTCAAAGAGGGCCATACCAGCTTGCTGCAAATGTAAGTAATCCAGGTCTTTTTACCGTTGTTTCATCTGATGAAACAAGTAGGGTAGGGCTTAGTGACTCTCTTGATCCTAGTAGGATTGCCGGCTTAAATTATAATATGGCTACCACTCGCAATGGTGTTCGTTTGATAGAACGAGATGGATTGGATGTTTACCTCTATAATGATAGCAACCTAGTAAGCTCCATAACCATCAAGAACAAAAAATGGAAAACTTTAAGTGGTATCACCGTGGGTGATTCGGAATCCAAGTTGAAAAGGACGTATCCATCAGTTGTTCGTTCCTCTGATGATGTATACTATATTGCATATAGTTTTACCTTGCCCGACATGTCAAATGCACAGGGTTACTTGGTTGGGCAGTTTGTAACGGCGCGTGCTAAGGTTGATTCAATAACTTTACGAACAGTGTGGCGTTAAAAACTACTAAAACTAAAAACAATCAAAGCTAAGAAGATAGTTCATTTAGAGCTAATATATCAGCATAAAAATTAGGCTAGTGAGGCAAGGAGGATGGGCTTATAGCAGTCTTACTACATTACTTACTTTAGTTGAATGATCATTTTGCTTTTGCCAAATATAGAATAACGTTACTTTGCGAGAGGAGGGACTTGAACCCTCACACCTTTCGGCACAAGATCCTAAATCTTGCGTGTCTACCATTCCACCACTCTCGCATTTTTATGAGCCGTATAGGGGTCGAACCTATGACAAACAGATTAAGAGTCTGCTGCTCTACCAACTGAGCTAACGGCCCATTGCGCCCGGCAGGATTCGAACCTGCGACCTGCGGATTCGAAGTCCGACGCTCTATCCGGCTGAGCTACAAGCGCAAGGGAGACCGACGGGACTTGAACCCGCAACAACCAGAACCACAATCTGGTGCTCTACCTATTGAACTACGATCTCCATGTATAAAATAGTGTTCTTCATTAAGTCTATCAAAACACATAATAATTGTTGAATGAGCTACCAAGAGTAACGCAAACTACCATCAATGATCTATACCCATTAAGTACGCATATCAATTTCTAAGACAACCGGACAATGGTCTGATCCTTGAACCTCTGGGTGAATTTCAGACTTACTTACTTTTGATATTGCCTCCTCATTTACACAAAAGTAGTCTATTCTCCAACCAATGTTTTTTTCACGTGCATTGGAGCGATATGACCACCAAGAGTAGTTATGAGGTTCGTTAGAAAAATGCCGAAAGGTATCTACATACTTATGCGATAAAAAATGTGTCATCCATGCCCTTTCTTCAGGAAGAAATCCTGCAGTTTCTTGATTTTGTTTTGGGCGTGCAAGATCAATTTCTTTGTGAGCAATATTATAGTCACCACAGAGTATAATGTCTTTCTTTAACCGTAGTTTTTGTAATTTTTCGAATAGCGCCTGGCAAAATGCGAGTTTATAGTCAAGTCGCTTTCCTTTATCCTGACTATTGGGAAAATAGGTATTTATTAAATAAAAATCACGATATTCTAACTGAATATAACGACCTTCTTGATCAAATTGATCTATGTTCATATTTGATACAGAGAGGGGCTTATGCCTAGTATACACAGCTACGCCACTATATCCTCTTTTTATTTGCGAGCTTGCCCATAGGCTCTGATAGCCGTCTGGTGCGATGAGCTGTTGTGAAAGTTGTTCTGGATCTGCTTTTGTTTCTTGAAGACAGTATACGTCATATGTAGTATCAGCAATATATGACAAAAGACCTTTTCGTTCAACTGCTCTTATTCCATTTACATTCCAGCTCGCTAATTTCATAGATTTATTATACTAGATAATCCTTATTTACTGATTTCTGGCTTAAATTTTAGTTCTAGTTCTGAGACATCATTTATCCAATATACAAAATTACTCTGTGATGACCACTGTATCTTAGTATCGATAGAAGGGATGTACAATTGTTGTGAGTCTATTGGAAACGAATGCTTTATGGAAATATGGTGTTGCGTTGAATCAATTATACTTTCGATATAAAAGTTGTTGTCCAATAATTTTGAAAATTTTAATGTATCTCCCGTTGTGTTTTTCCAGGTTATGTTTTGCAAGGACTCAGTATAAAATCTTTTTAAGGTAAACGTATTATTGACATCAAGCATATTGGTAATAAATGCATATTCAGTTACTAGGACCCAGCCCCTGTAATCGCTGTCGTGTTCACGTATCCGTATCCATCCAAAGCCTTCTGAGAATTGTATGGGACTGAGTACGTCAGCTATGCTTCTTTCCTGTATAGAACCAAGACGCTTTGCGTGTAAGGATTTTTCAACGTGAACGGGAAGTTGATGTTCTGTGTACAAAATAAATCCATGTACTAGTTCTAGCATTTTTGAAGCAGTTACAGCTTCTTGGTAGGTATCAAATATTTCTATGTCATATGAGTCATAGCTGTTGTTTTCTGGTTGTAGCATAGTATTATCGTTGAGTACATTAAACGTCTTACCTCTTTTCTCGACTGTGATAGGAGATGCGGCACTATTAAATTCTTCATTGATGATTATTGCAAAATATTTTTGTCTAGAACAGCTAGCAAAATATAGCATGGATACAAACAGAAGTAAGTATAAAGAAAATTGTATAAACGAATGCCTTTTAATCATTGTCACCTCGTAGTGCAAACGTAGCATCAGTACTATGAACCCAAAAAAATACATTTCCCATTTTTATATGTTGTCTTAATGAGTCATTGCTCAATATTTCTTGAGCATCTTCCTTCAAAATAATTGGATCACCAGAGAAATCAGAATCAAGATTTACCGCATATACAATACGAGGCGCGGCTCCTAACATGCTACTGTCTGGGGCTTCGATATACTTGTATGGAACTTTTTCCTCATCCACGTAGCGAGGAGAATATACTAAAGTTCCTTGTTCGCTATACACAGTAGGAAACAGTTTTGGAATATAGTATAAATCGCTACCATCGTGGGGCATGCTTTCGGCAAGAAAAAATACGAGACTCGTGTATCTATTTGCATTCTTTGAAGGATTTAGTACCGTGGGTATTGACAATGTTTCATATTGCGGAAGAAGCACCCTGCGAAATGATTCTGCTATTGGGATGCGAATAATTTCAGTAAATCCCATAAGGTTTTTTGTAGGAATTGAATGTATTGTGAGTGCTTCATCATATACAAATCTGAGAAATACAAGTGCTATATTGTTTTTAGTTGCATAGTCCATAACTGACATGCCCTGAGTATAGGGTACGCGTTTTGCAAAATTAGTAATAATTGTCTTTTTTTGTGAATCAAGAAAGTTACGTCCGACTTGAGGCATTTGATATGCCAGTTCGGGGCTATTGTTCCATTTCAAACTTATCTCAAGTTCAAAATTTAATGTTTCCCATTCAATACTACCTCTAACTTTTGTAATTTCTATAGCATAAGACTCTGAGTTATTATCTGGCGTCTTAATCGACTGACTTCCAATATGCCAAGGATGTGTAAGATAAAAAATGCCTATTACAAATATAGTAGTAAACTTAATCATAAAAAAATCATTAATCGCGATCAATATTGCTATCTTCCCCTATAATGACACCTCCCCATTCCCATTTACCATTGATAAGTGGTGTGTCAGGATACGCTATTTTTTTCAAGACTAAGTACCATACATATACTCTATCCCATCCCTGTGTTTTTATATAGATATTATTGTCATTTGAGAGGGGAGAGTATGTAGACGAAATGCTTACATTTGATCTTGCAAACACAGTTGCAAGATTAAAGTTTGGAATCCAAGCATTAGAATCTTGTATTGGAATTTGCCAACTTCTTGAAAAAAAAGGATTGCCTTGTATGCGTGGCAAGCGCGCGTAGTTTCTTGCTACAAGCGTGTTAGTGATATTTTTTGCTAGTTCTTGGTGTGTATCAAAATACACTGATGCATGATTCACATTTTTTTTTCTAAGTCGAATATAAAGTGCGTCAAGTGCACTGTCTTTTTTGTCATCAGAAAACAACTGCGCATAGTGTGTATAGGCTTTGTCCCATTGTCCAACTGCATCATAAAGCAAGCCATATAAATGATCTAATTCAGAGGGGGAGAGACTAGCATTAGTATGAGCAAAATCGTCTAATATTTTCAATGTTTTATAATTATCAGAACCATCACGAATAAGTTTTTTCAAAGCATCGTTTTTATAAGCTACTCTCTGATAGTACCCTATATGATACAGTGAACGAGCAAAATAGTCACGTGCAAGGCGAGTGCTACCTAATGAGTCGTATAACGTGCCTATAAGGTAGAGATACAGTCCGTTGTAGGGATCAGAAGGCTGTGTTTTTATATGTGTTCTTAATAACTGCAAAAAAGAATACCGCGAGTCTTGGAGAGAAGCTTCATACGCCAGCGATGTTATGATATAACGTGCTATTTCTGGCTTATCTGAATGGAGCGCATATTCTCTCGTAAAAAAATTTGATTCACACGAGCTACAATAGAACAGAATTGTAAAAAATATTACCACGCTTCTCATTTACTTGATATTGTAACACAATATCAGCTATAATCTAGCTATGGATGGTAAAAAGAAAAAATTAGCACGTGAAGATCATCGTGGTGTACCTACAGTAAATACAAAGCATAAAAAAAGTGTTTTTTCATTGATACTATTGGGTATTTTTTGGATATATACGGGTGTATTTATCTTTATTATCAATATTGGTACTCAGGGATTATCGTCTGATCTAACGCAGGTATATTTTTTGGTGTCCAGTCTATATTTAATTCTAGGATACCTTTTTGCCAAGATAAAAAAAATATATTTTTTTATTGGTCTAGTTTTTTTTATATTTTTGCTAGGTGGAATTCTCAGAGATGCATTGTCGACGCAGGTTTTTTTACGTTGGTTCATTGTCGTAATAATAGGTGTTTTTGGAATTACAACACTCATTCTTGGTTTTCGTAAGAAAAAAAAGCCTCGTAGTAAAAAGTCATATATAGTGACTGGGATATTATTGATTTTTCTTGCATTTGTTGCAATATTTTCTATGAGAGAATCTATATCTTTTTCAAGGTTGCTAATAACGTTTACCCCCTTACTTTTGGTTATGTGGGGTACGCTTAATATTCGAGAAGCCTTGTTAAATAAAAAGGTATCTGAGAAAGAGGATGCCCCCGTCTCGCAAAAAGAGGAGAAAAATACTATTGCAAAAAAAGTAGCTCCGAAAAAAACTAAACCAAGTGATGCCAATACCAGTGGTACAAGTAGCAGTGAGACTAAGGCTAATGATACCAAAGAAAACAGCAAAATAAAACAAGCTGAGCAAGAACTGAAAGATACTGCATCAGACACTGTATCAGATGATCCTACAAAACTTATACAAGAATTAAGCGATATACCTACTATCAACAATGTATCAACTACCAATAGAGAACACACTGAGGAGAAGCCCTAGCGTAATATATAAATACGGAACTCTTGTTATCATTACAAGTAAGAATAGAGTTTTATAAGATATACATAGAGTGCTATAATAATAAGTAGATCTTGTACTCAAAGTGCTAAGATTTGATTTATTGATTTATAAAAACGCATAAGGAGACCAGTTTTTTGCTATGAAATACATATGTAATGTTTGTGGATATATTTATTCACCAGAGGATGGTGATCCAGATGGTGGTATTGAGCCTGGAACAGAGTTTGCTGATTTGCCAGAAGATTGGGTTTGCCCGCTCTGCGGAGCAGCAAAAGATGAATTTGTTCCTGAGGAAGAGTAAGCTACTAAGAAAATTTTAAGAAACCTCAAAAAATCTCAGGAAAGAAGATCTCAAAAAAAAAAATAACAATTTGATATTAAGGTTATCGATAGGTCATATACGTAAAATTTTTACGAATATACGAATAGTAGGCACTTATTGCTAAAATCCTAGAAGTTGATCAAAAAATGCTATATTCTTAAGCATTTGTTTTTCTAATAGGGAAAATTTATAATGTGTACTGGTATAGAGAATGATAAGGTTTTGTTAGCAAAATTGTTTGTCTTTTTCCTTATTATATTTATGGTAAAAGGAGTAGTTTAGCAATAGCTGGTGTTGTTAACACCTTGATTAAGATGCTTGCATTGCAAGTTGTCTAAGGTACAAATCCTCTAGTACTATTGCACTCATTGCCTCTACCACCGGAACTATACGGGGGCAAATACAGACGTCATGCCTCCCCTCGGTCTTTATTTCAGTTTCTTTATGTGATGTTGTAATGGTTTTCTGGGTCTGTGCAATGGATGATACTGGCTTAACTGCAACCCTAAAAACTATGTCTTGTCCTGTACTTATGCCTCCGATAACTCCTCCAGCGTTATTGGACTGAAAACCTCCTTTACGTAGCTCATCGTTATGACTACTCCCAGTCATACGAGTTGCAGCAAAGCCCGATCCAATTTCAAACCCTTTTGTTGCCCCAATAGACAAAACCGCATGTGCAAGCAGTGCTTCTATTTTATCAAAGACTGGTTCACCTATTCCGGCCTTGACACCAGAGATTACACACTCTATAATTCCTCCCATACTGTCTTGCTGTTCTTTGAGTTGCAAGCCTCTTGCTTGCATTTTTTCTGCAGCTAATAGATCTGGGGCACGAAGCGAATTTTTTTCAATAACAGAGTAGTCAATATGCGTTACTCCTATGCCACCAGCTTCTATGGTATAAGCCAATATCTTGACACCTCTTTTTTGTAGAGATTTCATTGCAAAAGCTCCCGCCGCGACACGAGCTGCCGTCTCTCTTCCGCTTGCGCGCCCACTTCCACGCCAGTCTCTAAATCCATATTTTTTTTCGTAAGAATAGTCGGCGTGTCCTGGTCGGTACTTGTCTTTTATCTCTTGGTATGCGCTAGGATCGGCATCAAGGTTGTACAGTACCATACCAACAGGAGTGCCGGTGGTCTTTCCCTCAAAAACACCTGACAGAAGAGTAATCTTATCTTGCTCTTTTCTTGGAGTGGTAAGTTCTCCTTGGTTTGGTTTACGCCTATCGAGAGCTTTTTGGACTTCTTCTTGGGTAATTTCTAAATGAGGACGGACTCCATCAATTACGAGCCCGACTCCAACGCCATGCGACTCACCAAAAGTAGCTACTCTAAAGTGAGAACCAAATATACTACCCGACATATACTGCGTATGCTAATGTTTGTATGTTTACTACCATATTATCAAAGTGTCGCGCTTTGCGTAGAGTGTCGCAACTAACATTTATTCGTATGCATGTACTATGCAAATTTATCGTAAAAGATCCTGTCACTAGACATATTGTTTTTACCCATAACTGCCATGCACGCATCAAGCATGCCAGGGCTACCACATAAATAGCCTTCTAGTTCTTTGTCACGCTTTATATCTTTTTTTAGGTATCCGTCTAAAATTTCTGTAATCAAGCCTGTAGGGCCACTCCAATTATCTTCGGGCAGTGGATCAGAAAGTGCGGGTACAAAATGAAAATTCTCATATTTTTTATCAAGTTCTTCAAGCCAGTCGACGTAGTAGAGGTCACGAACAGCACGTGCACCAAAAAAATACCAAATTTCTCGCTTGGTAATTGTGTCATTTTTTATCATGGTTTTAAATATACTTCTGAACGGTGCCATTCCTGATCCGCCAGCGACACATATCATTTTTGCATCAGTATCGCGTACATAAAAGTCACCAAATGGTCCGATCACGTTGATTTTTTGGCCTTCTTGTAAATACTCATGCACGTAGGTCGTGACTATACCATCGGGGACTAATCGTATGAGAAATTCTAATTTTTTTGAGTCATGTACAGGCGAAGAGAGCGAATATGCGCGCATTGTGGTATCATGTGTTTTTTTATTATGTTTGTACTTCGGTGTTTCAAATTGCTCGTATTGTCCTGGAAAAAAAGATATCGCCTCTGGTATCTCAACTTGCACTTCTTTTATGTCGTAGGTAACATCTTTGATGCCTGTAATGGTGCCTTCTAATCGCTGGACGTTAAAAATTTCTTCGGGAATTTCTAGTTGAAGATCTTGTTTCACTTTGATTTGACAAGAAAGTCTAATGTTCTGCTCTTTTTCTTCTTTGGTCAAATATGGAAGTTCTGTTGGAAGTATAGGGCCAATATCAGACTTAATTTTTACTTTACAAGCGCCACAACTTCCCCGACCACCACAGGCTGATGGAACAAAAATCTTTTGCTCTGCTAGCGTAAACATGAGGGGTGATCCACCTGTTACCGACAATTCTTTTTTACTAGCATTGATATCGAGTGTACAGGTGCCATAGTTGTTGACTATCTTGTCAGTGAGGTATATCAATGCGGCAAGTACTGCACTTGCTATTGATAGTGAAAGTGGGGGAATAAGCAATAATCCGTAATCCATAAAAACTCCTCTATATTTCTATTGAACGCTTATCATACCGGAAAAGCCAGTAAAGGCCATGGCCATAAGTCCGATGGTAATAAAAACTATTCCTGCACCTTTTAATCCTTCGGGAATAGGTGCTTTATCAATCTTTTGCTTTCGCATAGCAGAAAGAGCCATAATTGCAAGCCACCAACCTATGCCTGAACCAAAGGCAAAGATGAGCGTTTGTAGAAAGCTATACTGCCGTATTCCCATAAACAGCGAAACTCCTAAAATAGAACAGTTTACTGTGATAAGTGGGAGAAATATACCAAGTGTAATATATAATTGCTGGGATACTCGATCGATTACCATTTCGAGAATTTGCACGACAGCAGCGATAACTATGATAAAAATGATATATTGAAGGTATACAAGACCCAAGGGTTTAAGTAAAAATTCAAGTATTAGCCAGTTAAGTACAGTGGTAATGGTCAAAACAAAGGTCACAGCCATACCAAGACCAAATGATGATTTAAAATCTTTTGATATAGCTATGAATGAACACATTCCCAAAAAATTTGAAAGCAATATATTGCTCGTAAAAATAGAAGCAAAAAATAATGAAATAATGCCTATTGATGGTGCCATATAATCTCCTTTATTTTACGGGGGCCGATGGTACCGCTGTCGCGGGTTGTGGCGCTACCTGTGGCACTTGGCGTGCCATGATTGACTTTCCTACCCAAATCAGTATACCGAGTATGAAAAAAGCGCTTGGAGGTGATACCATGATGGTCCATGGCGTAAATGACTGTGGTAGGATTTGAATACCAAACAAAGACCCAAAACCAAGTAATTCTCTAAAAAATGCAACAATCATTAATACTGCCATATACCCTAGTCCACTTGTAATTCCATCCCAAAGAGCGGGTAGGGGTGGATTTGATTGAGCAAAGGCTTCGGCGCGTCCCATGATGATGCAGTTTGTAATTATAAGCCCAACATATGGTCCAAGGGTTTTTGATACTTCAGGCACGTAGGCCTTAAGTACAAGATCTACAATGACCGTATAAAAGGCTATAATCAAGACTTGAGTAATCATTCTCACTTTTCGTGGAATAAGGTCTTTTATTATCGAAACGGTAAGACAGCTCATACCCGTAACACCAATAACTCCCAAGGACATGATTGCAGTATTGACCAATAAATTGGTTACCGCAAGAGCAGAACATATTCCCAGTATTTGCATAAATATTGGGTTCTGTGACCACATATTGTCTTTTAGTATTTGTTTGTACATGATTAGCCTCCTATATCCTTTTTAAATATGTCTATATACGTGTCTAATATAGCTTGTATGCTATCGCTTGTACGGGTTGCACCTGTAATGCCATCAACGCTACCGTTTGTATAGTCAGAATCGCCCGTGCCACCTTTTTTGATTACAATAGAGTCATTAATGAGTGTTTCTCCATTAAACTGATTCTGGAACCAGTCTTCGCTAATGCGTCCTCCAAGTCCTGGAGTCTCGTTTTGGTCGGTAACAGTAAAGCCAAGTATCTTTGACATGTCGGGAGAGAGGGCTATATAGCCATAAATCGTTCCCCAAAGACCAGGACCTTCAAATGCTGTAGCGATGGCAGGTTTTTCTTCAAAATTGCCCGAAAAATAGGTTCTTTCATTTATGGTTACTATCTCAATTTGACTGAATTGAGATAGTACTTCTTGTTTGGTAGCGACCTGTGGTGCACCCAAAACCTGCAAAATCGCCTTTTGCTCTGCTATTTCTTTGTTGCTTTGTATTTTATCAATAGTTGCAGCGTTTGTAAACGATAGAAAGATCACAAAAAGAAAGCAAACAAGAAACGTAAAAATAATGGTGTATAAGAAAGTATTTTTCATGATGTCCCTTTGTTTTTATTTGTATTGTTACTCGTGTCTAGTACATTTATCGCAGATTCTTGTGAGATAAGTGCGGTGGCTGTTGCCACAGCAGAGGAGGTTTTTCCGGCAGGCACTTTTGAACTATCTTGTGTTTTTTGAGGTATTTCTTTGGGTGTCTTTTTTAGTACTTTTTTCTTTGCTTTAGGGGTGACTTCGTCTAACAAACACGCAAATGTATTACCTATCATTACTGCAAAACTCACTCCTTCAGGAAAACCACTAAAAAGTCGTATGAGTATGGTAACTGCGCCAATTAAGAAACCATAAATCCATTTTGAAAGTGGCTTGTTTGGTCCGGAAATGGGGTCAGTACTCATAAAAACGGCAACATACAGTAGTGATCCCGACATTAAATAGGCAAGAATAACCTGTAGACCTTCTCTTAGATTGAGGTTTTCCTTAAATCCGGGCATCGCTCCGATGGTATAAAAGAATACGAGGAACAGTACTGCTCCAATAAGAGTAGATACAATAAGCCTAAAATCGGCAGTTTTATTAGCTATCATGTATATTGCTGCAATGACTAAAAGAAATATTGCACCTTCTCCCATTGAACCGCTTCTTAGTCCAAGAAATAGATTTGTCAGGGGGGGAATTATTCCATCTCTGAGCGAGACAAGTGGAGTTGCTATAGTAATCGCATCGACTGCCTGTGCTGTGTAGTCTCCTCCGCCTATTGTTTCTGAAAATGCCCTGCCTATAGGAGAGAGCTGTCGCCAATATAGTGTTGTTAATGCTGAGGGAAAACTCAAGTAAATAAATAAGCGCCCAGTCATTGCGGGGTTATATACGTTCCTTCCAAAGCCTCCAAATACACACTTTCCGATAAACACTGAGAATGCAATTCCCACTATATTCATCCATATGGGTAAGAGTGGGGGTAAAGAAAGTCCATAAAGATAACAGGTAACAAGCACTGCTTCTGAGACTTTTTTTTGTTTTTGTTTCTCAAAAATATATTCTACGAGTATACCTGCGATAAATGATATGGCGACTTGCAATAATGGGCGTAAGCCATAAAGAAATATCGAGTAAGCAAGAAGAGGTGTGATTGCGTAGCACACTCTTCGCATAATTGGCTGTTTTTGAAAAATAGAATTACTAGTATTTGGCATGTAGTGTTCCCAGTTAATATAATAATAAAAAATTTAGTAATGGTAAATCTATATGTCATTATACAACATTCTATAGGGGAATAGATTTTTTGCTTTTTTTGCTAGGTATTTTTATTTAGTAGGTATCTTAGATGCTACGATATATACGATGCTGGGCATATTATGTATGTTATGGCTACATGCTTTGCTATGATATACTTAACATTGATGAATTCGTCTCTTAATTCTGTGTTTAGCACTGATAGTGTTTCATTCAATATGCGACTATCCCAAAAAGAAAAAGTCGTAAGCGATATAAAGTCTAATACACCAGTGCTTAATAGTGTAGCGCCCAAGACGAAAAAAACTCGCGACACTACTGTAAAAAAAATAGCAGGAAGCATAGAATATAAAGATTTTGCAAAAAAAGCAAGCAGAAATTTTCTTCTTTCGCAGCTAAGGCTGATGATGCGTATACGTAAGCTAGAAGATAAAGCGGGCTATGACTATCGTCTACGAAAAATTGGTGGTTTTTGCCATCTTTGTGCAGGTCAAGAAGCAGTATGTGCGGCAACGATAGGGGCACTTGATCTTACTAAAGACTATGTCTTAACATCATACCGCGATCATGGGCATGCCCTTGCTTGTGGAATAAGTACGAGAAGCATATTTGCAGAGCTATATGGAAAGGCTGAAGGCTGTTCTAAGGGCAAAGGGGGATCTATGCACTTGTTTAGCGTAGAAAATAACTTTTTGGGTGGAAATGGCATAGTGGGAGCACAAATACCAATCGCAACGGGTGTTGCTTTTGCACAAAAATATAAGAATGTCGCTGGGGTTACATTATGTTATTTTGGAGACGGTGCGTTGCAACAAGGAGCTTTTCATGAATCGCTAAATTTATCAAAATTGTGGAACCTGCCTGTCATTTATGTCATTGAAAACAACTACTATGGCATGGGAACCGCAGTACAGCGCGCTTCTAGCGTAGAAGATTTGTATACAGCAGGTTCGCCTTATCAAATAGAGGGATGTGGTGTTAATGGTATGGATTTTTATGAGACGTATAACTACTTTGCCAGCATCGTTGCGTCAGTAAGAAAAAATCCAAGGCCAGTACTTGTAGAAGCAAAAACATACCGCTACTACGGTCATTCCATGAGTGATCCTGCAAACTACAGGAGCAAGAAAGAGTTAGATGATTTCAAAGAAAAAGATCCAATATTCTCTATGAAAAAGAAAATGATAAAGGACAAGCAGTTAACAGAGAACGAATTTAAAGCTATGGAAAAAGAAACTGCAGAAGAGATCAAAAAAGCACAAGAAGAAGCAAGTAAATCACACGATCCAAAGTTAGAGGAGTTGTATACCGATGTCATTGCCTAATACCCATTTTATAATCAAGGCACCATGCGCATCTTTGTGTAATTGGATAAAAAATGCCTGAGATAACTATTCGTGAATCACTTAACCAAGCTCTCCAAGAAGAGATGAAGCGTGATAAAAACGTATTCTTAATTGGTGAAGAAGTGGCAGAGTATAACGGCGCCTATAAGGTGAGTAAGGGCTTACTTGATATTTTTGGCAAAGAGCGCGTGCTTGATACGCCTATTGCGGAACTTGGGTTTACCGGTCTTGGTGTAGGCGCAGCTCTCGCGGGTCTACGACCAGTGGTAGAATGGATGACATTTAATTTTGCGCTCTTGGCTATGGACCAGGTTGTAAACAATGCGGCAAAACTTCGTTATATGTCTGGTGGACAACTGAGCTGTCCGATAGTATTTAGAGGACCAAATGGTCCAGCAGAGTACCTGTCATCGCAACACTCTCAAGCATTGCAGAGTTACTTTGTTCATTGTCCGGGTTTGGTAGTTATTGCGCCAGCTACTGCCTATGACTACAAAGGCTTACTAAAATCTGCCATTCGTAGCGATGATCCAGTAATTTTTTTAGAATCTGAACTTGCTTACAACTGGAAAGGTGAGGTTCCAGAAGAAGAATATCTTGTAGAGATTGGAAAAGCAGATATCAAACGTGAAGGAAGCGATATCAGTGTCATCTGTCACAGTAAAACCCTTCAATATGCAGTAGAGGCAGCGGATATTCTTGAAAAAGAAGGAATTATGGTGGAAATAGTGGATTTGCGAACATTACGCCCGCTTGACTATGACGCGATTGCACAAACGGTCAGAAAGACAAATAGAGCCGTTGTCGTTGACGAGTCATGGCCAATGTGTAGCGTGGGTAGTTATGTCAGCCACCACATCTCCAGTCACCTCTTTGATTTTCTGGATGCACCTGTACAACTCATTAGTTCTGAGGATGTTCCAATGCCTTACAACCACAGCTTAGAACTCGCAGCACAGCCTTCATCACAAAAGATTATTTCAGCAATACGCAAGATACTCTAGCAGTTTTGGTACAAACATATCTAAATACTATAGGGAAAGTGGTACACAATAAACAATATACGATAAAATAGTTGTATAGAGGAACTATGGCACAATTAATACAAATGTTGGCACTCTCTCCAACAATGGAAGAGGGGGTGATACTTAAATGGAATAAATCCGAAGGTGATGATATCCGAGAAGGTGACATTATCTGTGAAGTAGAAACGGATAAGTCAAGCATGGAGTACGAGTCGCCTTTTGCAGGAGTCTTGTTAAAAATACAGGTATCTGAAGGAACGGCAGCAAAAGTAGGGGATGTAATAGGTGTCATTGGTGACAAAGGAGAAGATTACGCATCTCTATTAGATTCATCTGCATCTAATACAGCAAACTCTGCTACCGATGCTACTCTAGAAAGTCCAGAAAGTGTAGTAGCGCCTAATATTGATCAGACACCAGTCCAACAAAAAGACGGACTAGACAGGATATATGCTTCACCACTTGCAAAAAGAATAGCAGAAGAACATACTATAGATCTTGCTACGCTCACTGGCACTGGTCCGCAAGGGAGAATAATAAAAAAAGATGTTGAACAGGCCTTAGAAAAAAATATTGCTAAAGGTCAACATTCGACTACCCATGCTACGTTAGCACCAAACCTTACCAGCGTGCCTACCAATCAAGCAACTGAAAACGAAATTATTCCAGTGAGTGGAATACGCGCGGTCATTGCAAAACGCTTGCATTCTTCGAAACACGATTCGCCTCATTTTTACCTAAAAAAAACAGTGAATATTGATCCTTTGTTCGCTTTTAGATCGCTTTGTAATAATGAGTTGACAATGCATGATAAAGATGCTAAAAAACTTTCATTAAATGCTTTTTTTATTCTCCTATGTGCAAAGGCATTATCACATCATCGTGAGGTGAATGCTGGGTGGCAAGATACAGAAAACGGGGCTTGTATAGTGCGCTTTGGAAGTATTGATATCGGGCTTGCCGTCGATGTGGGGGCAGGATTAACAACACCCATCGTCAAAAACGCAGCGCACAAAAATGTACGACAAATAGACCAAGATTTAAAATTATTGATACAAAAGGCAAGTGAAAAGACACTCCAACCTCACGAATATGCTGAACCAAGTTTTACTATTACAAACCTTGGTTCGTTTGATGTAGACGAGTTTTATCCAATTGTAAATCCTCCCGGAGCAGCAATATTAGGCATTGGTAGTAAGAAAAAACAGGTTGTTGTGGATGAGCAGGATAATTTTGTAATTAAACACATGGTAACGCTTACCCTCAGTGCTGATCATCGGGTTATAGATGGACTCGTTGTTGCAGCTTTTTTTAGGACACTGGCAGCGTTTGTTGAGAATCCTTCGCTCGCACTCTTATAGATAGGGCTAGAATTAGGAAAGAATTCTGTTTAAAAAGGTCTGTGTCTTGAGTAAAAATGATAGTAAGAAAGAATTTTATATTTTATATTTTGTTAGTATGGCAATATAAGGAGTTAACATGAAATACGATGTCGCAGTTATAGGTGCTGGTCCTGGTGGATATGTATCAGCAATTAGGGCAAGTCAGCTAGGGAAAAAATGCGTTGTTATTGAAAAAGATAAACCAGGAGGGATCTGTCTTAATTGGGGGTGTATACCTTCTAAGTCGCTCATCCATCAAGCAGAAGTGTTTTGTGAAGCAAAAAAACTTTCTGCATTTGGGGCAAAACTTGATACAACAGACTTTAAATATGAGCTTGTACAGAAATCATCGCGAAAAGTTACCGAAAAAATAACTCGTGGCGTATCAAATTTGCTCAAAAAAAACAAAATAGACTATGTACGAGGTGAAGCGTGTTTTACCAGCCCTCATTCATTACAGATACGCAAAAGTTCAGAAGATAGTTCTGCTAGTGAGGGCATGCCTAGTACTGACTCACGTGAATCAAGATCAGATGATTTGATTATTGAGGCAGACAATATAATAGTTGCAACGGGTTCTTCGCCTCGAGAAATTCCAAATTTTGAATTTGATGAAGAAAAAGTACTTTCTTCAACAGGTATCTTGAAAATGCAAACCATTCCAAAAAGTCTTATCATTCTTGGAGCAGGCGCCATTGGTATGGAATTTGCCTATGTAATGAATAGTTTTGGTGTAGAAGTTACAATAGTGGAAATGCTCGATAGGGTGTTGCCACTTGAAGATGAATCTATAAGCTCCTTTATGAAAAAATCCTTTACCCAAAAGGGTATCAATCTGTATCTTGGTACAAAGGCGACAAAGCTAGATAAAGAGGGTAAAGGTCTACGCCTAACAATAGAAAAAGAAGGAACATCAGAGGTTTTAGTTGCAGACGCTATGTTAGTCAGTGTTGGACGAGTGCCAAATACCACGGGTATTGGTCTAGAAAAGTTGGGAGTTTTGATGGAGAAGGGATTTGTTCAAGTGGATGATTATGGCATGACTAATATCAAAGGTATTTATGCCATAGGCGACATAGTTGGGACAACTCCACAACTAGCACACGTAGCAAGCAAAGAAGGGGAAATAGCAGCAGAACATATATGTGGTAAACATCCACATAGCATTGATCGCTTAGCAATACCATCGGCTGTATACTGCCAGCCCGAGGTAGCTAGTTTTGGGTATAACAGTCATGCGATTGAACAAAACAAGATACCCGCGAAGGTATCTGAATTTCCTTATGTTGGTGCTGGCAAAACCCTTGCGATAGATAAGGCCGATGGTTTTGTAAAACTCATTACTCATCAAGATACAGGTGAGATACTAGGAGCGCATATTGTAGGACATAATGCGACAGAAATAATACATATTCTCTTGCTTGCTTCTTCAAAAGAACTGCTCAATAATGATGTGGCAGAAATGATATTTGCTCATCCGACCGTTTCAGAAACAGTTATGGAAGTGGCCCGAGAGAGTGATGGTTGGGCAATACACAAATAGTGTTCATGGAAGAAAATATACTTAAACGTAAAAATTTTCTCGTTATACTTTCGCAACTTTCGGCAATAGCTGTGGGCTTGGTGGCGTTTACGTGGCTATTACGTGAAATGCAGACTATTTTAATACCTATTTCGATAGGTTTGGTTGTGGGTTTAATGTTTTCGCCTTTGGTGCAATTATGTAAGAAATATAAAATACCTGCCTTTTTGGGCATTATCTGTATTGTGTTATTTTTTTTGGTAGCAAGTGCACTTTTTTCACGCCTGTTGTATACATCTTTGCTTTCTCTTACAGAGGTAGTTCCTAAATATCAAAATTCTATTAATTCGCTTTTAACGTCTATTCCTATCTTGAGGATAGACAATCAACTACAAAATTTTCAGGAACAATTGTTCAACTATATTCGTGATTCGTTGCTTGGGCCTTTATCTCGTGGATTTTTACGTTTTTCAAGTCAGTATCTTATTGTTGTGTTTGTGCTGTTTATGTTTTTGTTCGAAATCTACATGTTGCCAGAAAAATTATTTTTGATGACAGGAAAAAATAAGGCACGCTTTAGAGAATTAAGTGAGATTATAGTTACGATAAACAAGGAAGTGAGTTTTTTTCTTCTTATTAAAACTCTCCTCAGCCTTTTTACTGGAGTGCTTGTGTATATCACATTTAGTATTATTGGTGTTGATCTTGCGCTTTTTTGGGGAATTGCCACTGTCTTGCTCAATTATATACCAAGCATAGGATCAATTATTATTACAGTAATGACTAGCGTCTTTGCTCTCATACAGTTTTATCCTAATCTTAATCTTTTTTTTGCAACACTCATCTCAATGACACTTTTTCAAATGATAATTGGCAATGTGCTTGACCCACATCTTACTGGTGATAGGCTCAATCTCAGCCCTTTTATTATTTTACTTTCTTTGTTATATTGGGGATGGGTATGGGGATCAGCTGGTATGCTTCTTGCGGTCCCCTTTGCAGTGACAGCAAGAGTTATCTTTGTAAATACTGAACGCTTACAGTGGCTAGGACATTTATTTTTGCATACAAAGGGCGTAAAATCTGCCCTGATGCATCGAAAAAAAAAGGAGAAAAAAGACGCCACTTGAGTACTTTTTCGATTCCTTCAGGAAAACGCATGCTCACAGGTGATAGACCAACTGGTAAACTACATCTTGGTCATTACTTAGGTTCCCTCAAACAAAGGGTTGCACTACAGGAGCATAACACCTGTTTTATTCTTCTTGCTGATTTACACATGCTCACTACTAACAATACGCAAAAAGATATTGCAATGATCAAGGATAATATTACCAATATTGTCCTTGACTATCTCTCAGTTGGTATTAATCCTACCAAGACTGTGATGTACATTCAGTCCGAAGTCAAAGAAGTATTTGAGCTAAGTGCTTATTTTGGTAATTACGTAACTATTCCACGCTTACAGCGCCTGCCGAGTATCAAAGAAATGGCAGAGAATGCACATATCCAAGAACTTCCCTTCGGACTCCTAGGGTACCCAGTATTGCAGAGCGCTGATATTCTTCTGTCTCTTGCAAATCTAGTACCAGTTGGTAAGGACAACGAAGCACACGTAGAGCTGACACGCGAGATTGTAAGAAAATTCAATAATACCTATGACGCTAGCCTTCCCGAACCAGAGGCGATGATCGGTGACATAAAAACCTTGGTAGGCACTGATGGTGCAGCAAAGATGTCAAAATCGCTCAATAATGCCATATATCTTTCTGATACTTCTAGCGAAGTAGAAAAAAAAGTGATGCGTATGTATACAGATCCAAACAGAACACGAGCAGATATTCCTGGCGAAGTAGAAAAAAATCCTGTGTTTGTGTATCATCGCGCATTTAACACCGATAAGCGTGAGGTTCAAGAGTTGCAAGATAAGTATTCGCAGGGTAAGGTCGGAGATGTAGAAGTAAAGCAAAAGCTTGCAAGAGCACTCAATATGTTCCTCGAACCTCTAAGAGAAAAGAGGGAACAGTATGCTAAGGATGAAGGGCAGGTAGAACAGATATTGTACGATGGAACATCGCGTATGAAAACTGTGGCGATGGAAACAATTTCTTATGTACGTAATTGCATGGGTCTACGTTTTTTTTAATCTCGGTGTGTAAAGACAAGCAACTCAGCAAGCGTAAGATACACGACTTTATGGCCCTTGTGTGGAAACGCTATGATATGTGTGCCAGAAAGTATTTACCGTGGAGAATTGACTGTTCGCCTTACTCTGTCTTGCTTTCCGAATTTATGCTCCAGCAAACGCAAGTATCTCGAGTAGTGACTTATTTTAACGTCTTTGTTCAACAATGGCCAAATATAGATAGTCTTGCGAAGGAGAATTTTCGAGGCATTCTCCAACATTGGAATGGTCTCGGTTACAATCGACGAGCAAAATATCTGCATGATACAGCAAAGTCGCTTTCTCATAAACATGATGGACGTATACCAGACACTATTGCTGATTTAATACAACTTCCGGGCATAGGTATATATACTGCCTCTGCAATTTGTGCCTTTGCGTTTAATAAAAAGAGCATTGTGCTTGAGACTAATATACGCAAGGTCATTATTTATCACTTTTTTAAGAATGAATCTTGTATTACAGACAACCAAATTAATGGTGTTTTAGAACAACTTGTTAATTATGTGGATGATTATAGAACGTGGTACTGGGCTTTAATGGATTATGGAGTTCTACTAGGAAAACAGGTAATAAATCCTTCTCAGAAAAGTGCAGGTTACAAAAAACAGTCAAATTTTAAGGGTTCACTACGAAAGATCAGAGGGCGTGTATTGGAGGTACTATGTCGATGCAATACAATGTCTGAGATGAGACTCAAAGAAGCGGTAAAGGAAAAGGTCTCTGATGATGAATATGTTGATGTATTTGATGAATTTTTTGAGAAAAGTATAAGGAGTTTAGTGAAGGAAAAAATACTTAGCTACAAAGGGAGTGCCGTGAGTATTGTAGAAAAAACCGAAAACACTACAGAATAATTTATAAAACAGTCTACAGAGCAATCTACAAAACAGCCTACGGAGAGGGGTACAGTGAAGGCTACAGTGAAGGCTACGGAGAGGGGTACAGAGAAGGCTACAGTGAAGGCTCCAGAGAGGGGTACAGAGAAGGCTACAAAAAACATTACATGACATTTACGACATGACCTTGTTTACAGTTATTTAGATGCTAGCCCTTGTAGCATGATACTTTTTATGTACTATTTCGCTTCATTTTGTATCATGTATGGCTTTATTGACTGCTTCATGCCACAACTGAAGCAATGTGGTATATTGCTTTTTGTTTCCATTAAGCACTTCGACTATGATTCGAACAAGTGCTTCGGTTCCGCTAGGTCGTATCCACAGTTTAGCGAGAAGAGAATTTGTTTTTTTGTTTTTGATGATGACGCTTAGCCCACCTTTTGAATATGAGTGTACTGATGTACGTGGTGTAACCGCTATCTTCTTTGTATTACTATAAATAAAAAACTGCATGATTAGCGAATTGCTTTGTGAGCTCAAAGTATTTGTGGTGCGCCCTTTTTTAGTTATTGATAGATGATTGTTTGTAATAGTCTCTGGGATAAGCATTGCTTGTATGTCTTCAATGCGATGCTGGATATGTCTGATGAGAGATTGGTAACATTTCGCAAAATCAAGGCCTTGGGGGTATAATATTTTTGCTTTTTTATCTTCGGTATTTGTGATCTGTTTTTGAGGTATAGCGCTCAATAGATACTCAAAACTTTCTTGCGCAGTGTTTCCAAGACCAAGTTTTTGTGGCCACAACAATGCTTTAAGGAGAATTAATAAGGTTACAAAGGGATCACGCACTCTAAAAGGCGAAAAAATGACTCCACCATTTGACGCCTCACCAGCAAGGAGTACTGTGTATCCTTTTTTTTGTGCCTCCTCCATTGCCTTCACTACATTTGCTTCTCCTACTTCTGTACGAAATAGAGAAATTTTTTCACGTGTGCAAATTTCGTCTAGAGCTATAGTGCTCGCATCGTTTACGATAAGGCAGTACCGATTATCTTTTGTACCAAAAATTCTTCGCCATTTAAGTTCGATGAGTACACACATGCAGAACAAGTCCTGAGGTACAAGAAGCGCTACGGCATCATTAATCCTTAGAGCAATATTGCCCCTATCACCATCACAGTCAAATGTAATACCTAGGGCTATCTGTGGATTTTTTTTCATTTCTTGTATTATCTGAACGAGTGCGGAGCCTTCTGGTATTATTTGATGTGTAAAGATCCCTAATAAGGTGTTTATTTGAATAACATTTATTTTTAAGGATTGCAAAAAATCCGAATCAAAGTTTAACGCTCGCGCACCACCATTTGCATCGAGTATGACATGCAATGAGTCTTTATCTGTGAGGGTTTTCTGTATGGCTTTTTTAATTTTGAGAGCTGATGTTCCCATGCCTGAATATACTGTCTGTAGGAGTGTGTCATAGTATTTTGTGCTAATCAAGCTTCTGTAGAATGCTTTTGTACGCTGGTCGCTGTGGATTTTTGGAGCGTTTTTGAGTTTATTGCCTTTAGTTTTTTTGTTTTGTATATGTGTATAAGTAGCGAGTGCGTCAGATAAAAGTAATGGCATTGATTCAAATATATCTAATAACTCTTTGTATTCTTTTTCTTTGAGAACTCCACCTTGGGCTGATCCAAATTTAATACCATTGTATTCTGGGGGATTATGGCTTGCTGTTATATATATAAACGGCATATTTATGTTACGAGAAATAGCCATAAGGTGTGGTCCGGCAATAATACCAAGGTCAAAAAATTCTAGGTGATATTGCGAGAAGGACTCCATAAAAATGTCTTGTATTAAAGCCCCGCTTGGTCTACTGTCTCTCCCTAGTAGGGTGAGTCTTGTTGGGCCTTTGTGCATGTAATGCACCCAGCTGAGCGCGATTTTTATAATTAAATTTTTATCATGCGTATGTAGACTGTCTTGATAAGAAAAAATTTTTCGCCATCCTGAGATACTTGTAATAAATTGTTTTTTTTGAAAACTCATTTTTTTCTTTGTTACGGGTATTTTTTTACCATTTTGTTGTATTGGTATGCTTTGTGCTGATGTTTTTTTTATTGGCATATGGTATTATTTTAGTATGAGAAAACTAATGGTAGTATTATTTATGGGAGGATTAGTAGTAATGGGAATTTTTTCGCAAGATAAAGATGATGTGCACAAGTTGCTTGCAAAAGTAGAACGGAGAGCAGGATCAGCATCCCTTGAGTGGTTGCAAAAAGATTTATTTGTCACCGAAGACTTCGAAGATTATCAAATTAAGAAAAGCGAAGAGGAATGGAAAAAACTGCTGAGTCCTACACAATATGAAGTTCTGCGGAACAAAGGAACCGAGCGAGCCTATTCTAATCCTCTGCACTCAAATAAGCAAAAGGGAATGTATTATTCTGCAGCTACAAACCAACCTCTTTTTTCAAGTGAACACAAATACGACTCAATGACTGGATGGCCAAGTTTCTGGCAACCAGTAAATCCCGATGCGGTTCGCTATGTTATTGATAAAAAATTTGGCTGGACACGAATAGAAGTAGTTGATAGTCTCAGTGGCTCACATCTTGGACATGTGTTTGAGGATGGTCCTCCGCCAACAGGGCTACGCTACTGTATGAATGCTGAAGCCTTAGTATTTATTCCTACAGAATAAAAATATGTTTCTTAGTCTGGCCAATGCTTGACTTTATTTTCTTTAATTGATCCTATTCTTTAATAAAAAGGTAAGGTCAACTTAAAATGTGGTCGCTCGTTTCTTAATGATTTTCTTAATTTTTTTATTGCCAATCCACGTTTTTCTATTGCTTTCGATTGATATAAGCTCAATGTCGACTTGATATGTAATGGCAGTAGTTTTATCGAGAGCGTCAGTCTGTGTACTAATTACGCCTAAGAGCATAAAATCGGCACCAAGTTCTTCGCCTAGAGCTTTGACTGATTCTTCAGAGGCCTGCCCTTGTTGATTGTCTCGCTCTGCGCGAATTTGTAGTCTCTCAGTGGCGTTAGCAACTAACTCTACTCTTCCTGAGTTAAGCATTGATCGTTCTATGTCTTTGATAAATACGGTGGTTTCTATGTGTTCTGACGAATTATTTCTTATGTAACCCGCAATAACGACAGGGTTTCTATTGTTATCTGCAACAAAATTGTCTAGCCAAGGCCGTGAGGACATGTCACGAATCATTTCTTCTGATACAAGGCGGCTGTCTGTGTCGTTCCATTTTCCGCTTAAATCTGTTACAGTATCTGTTTCTGCGCGTCGAACCTTTGTACTTGCACACGATACAATAGTGAGTGTAAAAAAAAGTGTGAGTATGACTCCTGTTGTCGATTTCAAAAGAGCCAAGTGTGTTAAAAATCGATGATTTGATTGTGTACGAATTATTTTCATAATACCTCTACTAAAAAATTATGTTATTTCATAATTATACTATATCGTGTAGCTTGTCTATATATATAGTTGTCTCGTACACTTTATGGCATACCATATAATACTCACAGCATACACAGGTAATTTTTAAAAGAGTGATTATACTTTGCTGCAATGTCTATACTCAACTAGTTCAATCGATCTGTGGTATACAATGTTCTGAATGTATCTTAAAGTACTTATTCTATCTCTGTTTAATAATTGTTAGTATTATTCGATATGGCTGGGAGCGCTTGTCGCAGATATTCTTTGGTAATAGGAGTGCCTGCGGGTATTGCTCGGTCTGCTTTTGTTCCAAGGATATGATCAAAGTACTGTGGTATTAGCCCAGGATTCAGATTTTTTTCGACTCGTAATACGTCTATGTTTTTCGGGGTGAAGATGCCATTTTTTGCAATATGTCTTGTGGAGCAGATACTACGCTTGCTGGTATCTGCATAGGAAGGAAGTGCGTTTAGTTGTGTATTTGAGCCAATAGCGACTTGTATGCGCTCTTTTCCAAAGTCGTGTGTGAGCATTCGCATATGTTCATCCTTTGGTTGTGTTTCTAAATTTTGTATGTAGTTTACCATCGCACGAAATTGTGCTGGAGTACAATTAACGCTATTGTCAATTTTTGTACGGTTGTAACGTAGGTAAAAATGTTTTTCCGTGATTCTGCTTCCTAAAGCGTGGGCTAAAGAAGGAATAAATAATTCGTGTGTGCTGTGGTCGGAGAGTCCTACAGGATGCATGAACTGGTGTTTAAGATAAGATATGCGCGCAAGATTGTATTGAGATTCGTGACTAGGATATGCAGTGACACAGTGCATCAAATATATGGTGCGCTCAGGCTTTGCGAGTTGTGCAAGACAGCGAATTATATCTATATCTTGTGCTAATCCCAGTGACACGTATACAGTGAGTGGAGTATCCGCAATCGCATGTAGAAGATGCAGGTGATTAATCTCTGGTGAAGCAATTTTAATCGCTTGTGGCTTTAGTGAAAGATACTGTGCAAGGCTTTTTAAGCCAAACACGCTTGAAAGAAACTGAGCACCTTGTGTATGTACATATTCTGATAATTGTTTATAAAACCATAGTTTTTTCTCCTGTCGTTTAAAGTAGCGATATAGCGTAACCTTATTTTTTCCTAACGCAAGTTTTCCAGCTTTTTTTGAGAGGAGTTCGCGAGCAAAAAGGCATTGAGTTTTTATAATATGTGCTCCCGAATCAATAGCTGCATGCGAAAGTTCTTTTGCATGTGAAAGCGAATTTTCGAAACCTGAGCCGAGTTCAGCAATAAACACATGGGATTGCTGTTCATGTTTTGAAAGCCTAGGGGTTTTGTGTATCATTTGTGAATGAGATGCTTTTGGGCTTTGGTCTATTTGCAAAGGTAAAAAACTTGTACTCATTCAACCTTTTGAAAAGGGTATAGTGTCAAAAGCGCAGTAGGGCTGTAGGGCCTTAGGTAATACTATGCTACCATCCTTCTGTTGACAATTTTCCATGATTGCAAGGATGGTTCTTGTATTTGCAATTGCCGTTCCGTTGAGAAGGTGTGGAAATATTTTGTTGCCATTCTTGTCGATGTAGGTGAGTCGCAGTCTTCTAGATTGATAATCAAGGCAGTTAGAAGTGCTTGTGATTTCGCCAAAGTCTCCCGTACCTCCACGACCGGGTAGCCATGCTTCAATGTCAAATTTACGATAGCTGGGGTTTCCAAGGCTAGCAGAGCAGGTATCTACAACTCTATAAGGGATTTCTAGTTTTTGAAATATTTCTTCTTCAAGTTTTAACAGTTCATGATGATATTGTTCAGAGTCTTCTGGTGCACAGACTATAAACATTTCTATCTTTGTAAATTGATGGACACGATAGAGACCTTTAGAATATTGCCCAGCAGAGCCTGCTTCTTTACGAAAACAATGTGATAAGCCTGCAACTTTGAGAGGTAGCTCACTTTGAGATAGTTTTTTTTGATAAAAGTATCCCCCTAGAGTGATTTCGGCAGTTCCGATTAAGCCGAGTCCATCTTCTAGCATGTAGACATTGCTTTCGGGCCCTCGTGCATGAAATCCCAAAGCCTTGATAATTTCAGGCTTTGCAAGGTCGGGTGTTTGAAACAATTTGAAGTCTTTTTTTTGCAATATATCAAGTGCAAATTGCTGTAGCGCAAGATCCAAAACTACCGCTTGATTTTTTAAGAAATAGAATTTTTGTCCTGTAACCTTTGCGGCTTGTTCAAAATCAACTAAATTGTGCATCTCAGCTAGTTCTATATGGCTTTTGGGAGTAAAATCAAACTGAGGTATCGTACCCCAATGTTTCAGAATGCTATTATTTTTGTCTTCCTTACCAATGGGCACATCGGGGTGTATGAGATTGGGTATTCTCTCTAAAAGATTATGGTATTCTTTTTCGAGCGTTTTATGTAATGCTTCTAGCTTTAGTATTTTTTCTTTGAGAAGGCGTCCTTCTGCTGCTATTTTGGTATCAATGTTCTGTGGTGGAATCTTTGATAGCGCTTTTCTTTCGTGCGCCAAGGCTTCGAGTTGAAGAAGTGATGCCTTACGTTTTTCATGAAGATCTATGAATAAATCTAGATCTATCGAAAGATTTCTATCTTTTATTGATTTTTTTATTTTTTCTGTGTTGTTGAGTATGTATTTTATGTCTAGCATTGATGTTGGATATTCTCTTAAATGGTTTATTCTCTTAAATAGTTCTGAGTTATAGAATGTGACTTCTTTACACTTGCATCTATGGTATCAAAAATATTTTTTTGAAAATCTGAAGAACGTAAAATTCTTAAGCCTTCAAGGGTTACGCCTCCAGGTGAAGAAACTGCATCACAAAGTTTTTGAGTACTATCAAAGGTACTGCTTTGTAGAGTAGAGGCAGTCGATTGCATGCAGTCGAGTATCAGTGGATAAGCTAGATCATACGAGAAACCTTCTTGTACTGCGGATTTTACGAGGGCATCAATAAATGTTGCAATATATGCAATTCCTGAACCTGCAATAGCAGTAAAGATATCAAACAAGTGTTCAGGTATAGCGTAGCTAATTCCCATTTTTTTTAGCATGTTAAAAAAACATGCCTGTTGTTCAACGCTCATACATGCTTGTGGATGTAAAGAATAAGCGGTATTGCTTTTTTGCACTGCCACCGCAAGGTTTGGCATAATGCGGGCAATATTGATATGCCCTCCAAAATAGGAAGAAAGAGTCTGGATAGTGAGACCTGCAATACAAGAGACAATAAGCGTGCTTTCATGTACATAAGGCGATAAATTGATAGCAAGTTGTTCGCATGAAGGTGGTTTAACACACAGAATAATAATTTTGGGTTTAAAGTCAGAGGCTGGGTTGCCATCTAACCTAGAAGGATTAAAAACTTTTTTACCAAGCACAGTGGCTTTTTTTTCATATCGCTTTTGGGGAGTAAATACCCGTAGGGTGTCTTGGTTTAGCACCTGTGCAATTTTTGAACCAAGATTTCCTAATCCAGCAAGAAGAACGGTGTCTTTGTTTAGGGACATGACTATACTCTACATACAGTATAGCCTAGTGATATGATTTCTTGCGCGTAAGTGCTCATGTGTACAAACTTGTTGAGCTACAGATGGGTATGTAAATCAGACGCAAAATCAAAGGCAATAAATCGTGGCTGGTGAAAACTATCATAGTGTACAGACATTTTAAGTGCACCTTGTGCACATATATAATAACTCAGTGTATCGATTTGCAAGGGATCGCATTCAATAATTACGTGCATGTGGGGAATGGAATGCAAACATAATTTTTTGCATTGTGCTATAAAACGTACTATACATTGTAATCCTTGTATTCCCCCATCAAGCGCAAGCCTTGGTTCGTAGGTATTGTACGTAAAACGCATATACCAATCTTGAACGTAAGGTAGGTTTGCAATAATGAGGCAAAGGGATTGTTTCTTTTCTAAGAAAGGAGGAGCAAAACAATACTCAAGCAAGTCAGATTCTATACACACAAAGGATGAAGAAGAATCAAGAAGACGCCTTGCATTTTGTTCTGCAACTGACAGTGCTTCTTTACTCGTATCTGTAAGAAAAAGAGTAGGTATACGTTGCGTTGCTCTTGTATATTGTTGTTCTTGTAGTTTTTTAATTACTGATATTCCAAGGCAGCCACTTCCCGTGCCGACATCGATTATATGTGTCACACTATCACTTATTTGTTGGTGTTTTATATATTGCAGAGCAAGGTGAACAAGATCTTCTGTTTCTACTCGAGGAATGAGTACGTGCTCAGTAAGCATAAATTCAGAGCTGTAGAATGTTGTACGACCTATTAGGTATTCTAGGGGATAGCCATGCTTAATTTTATCTAAACTTAGGAAGATAGTCTCGATTTGTGTACTGTTAAACTGTATGCAAGGTTTCTGAAACAACAACTGTTGCGAGATATTACTGTTCGTGACTGCTTCAATGACTTGAAGCAGTTTTGTGCGCTGATTCTGCTTCCATCTGCGGTGTAACTGATATTTGCGGAGAAGAAAGTCAACAAAAATTGCTATTCTAAGATGCATGCATTTTTGTTATGTGTTCTAATTCGGTAAGTTGTATTCTTACTTCTGAGATAAGTGGTTCGAGTGCTCCTTCCATTATCCTGTCTAGTTGGTAGAGCGTGAGATTGATCCGATGATCGGTTACTCGGTTTTGAGGGTAGTTATACGTGCGTATGCGTTCACTTCTATCTCCGGTTCCAATTTGACTTCTTCGGTTTGCTGAGCGTTCGGATTCTTTTTTCTCCTCTTCGAAGGCAGTGAGGTGTGCTCGCAACACACGTAAGGCTTTTGCCTTATTTTTATGTTGACTCTTTTCGTCTTGGCAGGTGACTACTAATCCCGTTGGTATGTGGGTAATTCGCACTGCAGAGTCGGTCGTATTGACGCTTTGTCCACCTGGCCCAGAAGATCTATATACATCAATTCTCAAGTCTTCATTTTTTATTTCTATTTCTGTTTCTTCTACCTCGGGTAAGACAGCAACGGTCACAGTAGAAGTATGTATTCTGCCACTACTTTCTGTTGTTGGGATGCGTTGTACCCTATGGACTCCACTTTCAAACCTAAGTATTCCATATGATTCTCCCGACAGAGAGAATACCGCTTCTTTGTGACCGCCTAGTTCTGTTTCATTTCTATCTAAGACCTCAAAATTCCATCCCATTTGTTCAGCGTAGCGCATATACATACGCATAAGATCTGTTACAAAAAGAGATGCTTCATCGCCTCCAGCTCCAGCTCTAATTTCAATAATCACATGCTTACTATCGAGAGGCGATACAGGCACGAGTTCTTTTCTCAGTTTGTTGAGCAAGTTGCTTTGCGTTACTTCTAGTGTTTCTAATTCTTGCTCTGCGAGTGCGCGCATTTCTTTATCTGAAGAATGCAACAATGCCTTAGAATCCTCAATTTCGGAGCTTGTTTTTATGAATTTATTGTTAATGTCTTTTATTGTGTGTAAACGGGTGAGTGCCTGCATAGTTTCACGATAGGCTTTGTGGTTTTTAGCAAGCTGTACATCCGAAGCTTTTGCTTCTATATTAGAAAGTTTATTGAGTTCGCTTTCAATTTTGGGAATAAGCTGCTCGTAGGTCATTATTATCCATTATAATTAAAGTGTTAATGTTATCGTCTAGTCCTACTAAACAAGATGCGTTTAGTGCTACCCAACAAAAAAAACCAGAAGAAAAACCAAAAGAAAATACAGAACAAAGACCAAAAAAAAAACCAGAATGGCTTCGCACCCATCTTAACAGCAGTAATAATTATTCGTTTATAAAGAACCTAGTAAAGTCGAATAGGCTTGCAACTGTGTGTGAAGAGGCACGCTGTCCAAATATTGGCGAATGCTGGGGTGAACACAAGACTGCTACCTTTATGATATTAGGAAGTGTGTGTACAAGAAGGTGTCGGTTTTGTGCAGTTGATACGGGACTTCCTGCTTCTTTAGATATAGGCGAGCCAAAGCGTGTTGCTGATTCTGTCAAACAACTCAAGCTAGAATTTGTAGTAATTACTATGGTGAACAGGGATGAACTACCCGATGGAGGTGCAGAGATTGTATCACGGACAGTACATGCGATACGAAACAAAAATCCAAACACAAAAATAGAGCTTCTTACTTCTGACTTCATGGGAAAAAAATCTTCTATAGACACTGTTCTGCAGTCTGACCCCGACATTATGTCGCACAATGTAGAGACAGTAGAACGACTGACGCCTTTTGTAAGATCGCGCTCAGTGTACCAGCGAAGCCTAGACGTGCTTGCGTATTGCTTTCACACGCGATCAGATATCCCATTGAAGTCTAGCATAATGCTCGGCTTAGGCGAGACGCAGAGCGAAATAATTAAAACACTTGTGGATCTTTTTCACGCGGGTGTTCGCATAGTTAATATAGGTCAATATCTTCAGCCTACCAAACAACATCTGCCTGTGGTACGTTACTATAAACCACATATATTTGATGAATTAAAAGAACGCGCTTACGACATTGGCTTTACACACTGTGAATCGGCCCCACTTGTTCGCTCAAGTTATCACGCTAGTGAACAAGCACAATCATTTGAAAGCCATAATAGTATATCCTCCTAATCTAAAGATATAGGTTAGGAGCTAAAGATGATATGAGTACATCTACAAAAAGAACCGTCCAAAAAAACCCAACAGAAACCAAAAGAAAAAGCATAAACAAACCGCTAGACCAGTCTATTAAAAAAAGGGTTACAGAAAAACGCATAGAAAGTCTCGCAGAGATAATTCGCTACCACCAAGAGCAATACTACAACAAAACCCCCAAAATCACGGATGAAGAATTTGATGCATTGTGGGATAGACTAAGAAGAATTGCTCCTGAACACCCGCTCATACATACCCTTGGTGAAGACCAAAGTACTTTATTCTCTAAAGTCAAACATATAATGCCAATGGGAAGTCTAGACAAACTACACACTGAAGATGAAATATACGAGTGGGTTTCTGCTTACCATAGCGATGAATATATTGTAGAGCACAAGTTAGATGGTGCCAGTATCGAGTTGCAGTATAGAGACGGGCGTTTACTACATGCAGTTACACGTGGTAATGGTAAGATAGGTGATGATATACGCATCAATGCCCGCCAGATGCAGGGTGTTTTTACACAGATTAATCCTACCAAATACCAGACGCACCTCACAGAAATAAGTAGAGATATTGCAATACGTGGAGAAGTAGTGATTACTAAAGATGTATTTGAAACTCATTTTAGCGATAGCAAAGCAAATCCTCGCAACACTGCAAATGGAATAATGAAACGAAAAGATGGCGAATTTAATCATCTTCTTATGGTATGTTGCTATGATATATGGATACCCAATGCAAATAAAGAATATACAGAACTAGAAAAACTAACATTACTCTCGTCACTTGGTTTTTTGTGTGTTAAGTATCATGTATGCACTACCGCAGAGCAAATAGTTCAAACAAGAAGACACATCATAGACAAACGAAACATGTATCCCATTGAAATAGACGGTATCGTACTAAAATCAAAAACAGCTATCACTCAAGACATGCAAAGTCTTAAACCCAAATTGCAGATTGCAGTTAAATTTCCCTTAGAGCGCGTTATAACAAAACTGCTCGACATACATTGGTCGTCTTCAGGACATAACTATACTCCTGTTGCTGTGTTAGAGCCGGTAAAAATCGCGGGAACTACGGTAAAACGAGCTAATCTTGTACATCTTGAAGAGATACAGACAATGGGCTTGCGTATCGGATCAGAAGTGCAAGTAGTAAAAAGGGGAGAAATAATACCAAAGGTAGAAAAATGCATATATACGCCACCTGATGCACAAGCAATTGTTGTTCCCAAAGTATGCGAGACATGTAGTGAAAAACTTGTCATAGAAGCCCTTAGAGTGTATTGTCCCAATATTAACTGTAAAAAACGTATTTTGTATAGGATACAAAAGTGGTTTGCGTCTCTAGAAATAGACAACTGGGGATATGAAACGCTTTCCAAACTAGTGTTAGACTACGAAATAGTGCACCGAATTGGTGACTTATACAGGCTTAAAGTAGAAGACCTGCAAAAACTCCCAAAGTTCGGTGACGTTCTCGCAAAAAAACTCTTAACTTCTCTTCATGCAAAAAAAGAAATCGAATTTACACAACTTGTAGCAGGCTTGGGGATAGAAGGTATATCCACGCTCACCGCAGAACAACTAGTAAAGCATGGTTTCCATAGTTGGCAACAACTGAGGCAGGCGAGTGTAAAAGAAATAATGAGTATTGAGAATTTTGCAGAAAAAACATCGAAAAAACTCCAAGAGATGTGTGCTTTTTTTGACGAAGAAGTAATGGATCTAATGAAGTTTGTACTTATCAAAAAACCTACGATGAGAATAGATAATGGCGTCCTCAGTGGAAAGCGATTTTGTATTACTGGAGAACACACAAAACCACGCAAGGATCTAGTACAACTAATACAGGATAATGGGGGTATTTTTGATGCTACGGTAAAGAAGTCAACGATGTATCTGCTCGTAAATGACGTACATACACAGTCAAGCAAGGCAAAAAAAGCACGTGCACAAGGTATACACCTTATAAGTGAAGACGACCTCTACAGTATGATTACAAACAAATAAAAGATTTTTATGGCTATGCTTTAGTGATGCTCACAAAGTGTACTAAATAGGTATGTGTTTAGTATCTTGAATGCAAGATGTGCTCCAATAATATTACGTGCGACTGGCCCTAAATAACTTTCGCCTAGTGCACCAATAACATACATGCCTCCACCCCATTTTAGATATTCGTCAACAACGGGGTATCCGTCATTATAGAGAGAAAAATTACAAGAATCAGCTATCGCCTTTATGAGTTGTTTATGTGGAGTTTGGTGGTGTGCAAAACCCGTTGCAAGGATTAGATCTTTTGTTTGAATTTTTTTTCCAGACTCAAGTAGAAGTGTATAGTAGGGGGATTGTTTTTTAGTGTAATGAACGTAAGCAACGCGATCAATATACTGTGATCTGTGTTTGCGCATAGGTAAAGAGTCAAATTCCTCTTGTAAAACCCGATTTATTGATCCTGGATATCGTCTGCTTTTTAATACATGCTTTCTTTCGCTATAAGCATGTATATTTCTATACGTACACAGGCCCTTAGGCCCTATAAAGCTAGGATCACTATCAAAATGTGTAATATATGATTTTTTATGAGCAATAATATTAAAACGGCAATATCGACCATAGTGAACGGCTGCCTGATGTGCGCTCATTCCTCCTCCCACTATTGTTAATCCATCTTGCAAAGATGCAGTGCCTTGTAAAGAAAAATGGCGATCTAAGATATGGCAATGTCTAATATCACAGTCAGATGGAGGTATGCTAAATGAGTCATTACCAAGGGCAAGGATAACGTATCGAGCAGAACATATATGTGTATTATTATCAGAATACAGTTTGTAGTATGGGGTAGGTGAATGCGAAGGTTTAATATCCTTAATAGTAGCTTGCATCCAACGGTGATGTAGCTTATGTGCTTCAATCAGCGAACGACTATGAGCTAAAAACAATGAGGTGAGAGGAAGCATATATTTTCCAATGAAAGGTAGGTCAGGATACGAATGATCCTTAGCATATTCAAGCAAACTGCGTCTATTAATAGAAAGTGAGTGTGTACCCGGCGAACGTAGACGATAAAACTGCAGTCGTGAGTAGTATTGCAAAAACATATGCAAAGCTTGGGGGTGCTTGTCGATCACTATTGTACGCGCTTGTATCTTAGGGGGTAGATTAACGTAAAGAGAAGATCCTTGAATACCCCCACCTATAATGCAGAGTGTGTACATTTTCTTATGTTGCAGAGTTATCTTTTGAAAGATTATATATGGTTCGAAGACCGGGTATCTTACCTGATTTTCCTTCAGTTTGACTTGAAGCAATCTGGCGATTGACTTGTGAAATACGTTTAAAGGTACTGAGTGCGCTTTTATACTTTCCAGTGATGAGAAGCCAAATTTTACGAAAAAAGTTGAGATTTTTAAAGGATTTTTCTGCTAATTTTACGCTGTCTATATTAAATATAGTATACCAAGGAAACATCACTTTGTTTCTTGTATCAAAAAAGGCAGCGAGTTTTTGCCTTATTTTTGTTTCAGACTTTCCATCAGCGCTTTTTTTTGAGTTTTGATTAACGATTGCGAGAGCAAGCAAGACTGGATTTCTTAGTATGAGATAATAACTATAGTCTAAGTCGTTTACTTGTTGCCTGACTGAAGCCTCAAGGGATTCTTCACCAAAAAACACATTATCTCGTATTGGTAGTTTATCCATAAAAAAACGAACCAAGAGATCCTTATAATATTCGTTGAGTTTTTGAGTAAGCCCAATATAGCGTGTAGAAATAATCTTTGAGACAGACGCAGAATGCAAAAAAATATTTTCAATTTGAATAATTTTTCCAAAATTGTCGTTGCTCAATTTTTCTATTGAAACAACTTCGCTTTCATGAAATTTTTTTTTGATACCAACTAACGTAGTTTTATCGATTTCTAGCCTTTCTCCAATGGAGTCCTGAAGTGAATTAAAATTAGTCTCGGAAAGTCCATCTTCTATTTCCATCATTTTTTCTTGTAATTCTGAACCAAAGCTATTGAGAAGGTTTTGAATTTTGAAATCATGCTGAAGTTGGGTGACCTTTGATTTTAATAATGAGTCAAGAACCAAGACAAATTTTATAAAATCTTTTTGTGAAACAATTTGTCGGTTTGATTCTATTGTAGACATATTTTCCGTGATGGTCACAATCAAGTTTTTCCATGCTATGGTATCACGTTTTTGCGTAGTTTCGTTAAGTTCAGAAATATTCTGATTTGTTGTCTTTGCAACTACTTCTGCGATAGAGGCTTGACTCATTATGAGTTGGCACCGAGATGTTAAGGCCTCTATAGCGTCATTAAGAGAGTGGTGAGTAAAAAAAAATTTATCTGACCCGGCTTCAATGAAGTAAATACGTTTATTGGTATTAGTGTTTGGCTCGGAATCCTTGAATAGCCCAACGCCTACGTCATGAGTAAAGCGGGTAAGGTATTCATTTGGTATTACCTTACCTATTTTTTCTAGTTCACTAGCAAAGGGAAGAAAAAAATCATGGCTAATATGCGATTTAAGATTTTGCTCAGTTACGTATTCAGTAAAAAAAATCTGAGAACTTTCTTGGCAAAGTCGAAAATAATCAGGATTAAGGCTTTCCGACTCAATTGAGTGACGCAAGATACCAAAGTTATTTTTTTCAAATCGACGAATAAGACTATAAAGAATCTGGTCGTCTGGCGTGGTATGTAAACGTTCTAAAAGAAGTTGGAACGGAATTACCTCGCGTTGGAGTTTACAGATATTTCGAATGTACTCGTCTTCTTTCATTCCGTTGATTCCAAGATAATTGCTTAACTTGCGAATATAGTTTGGATCATCGGGCATAAAGTTAGGAGTTATTACTTGCTCCATGCTATTACTATAATTATACTAAGATAATCGGATATTATTGTTTAAAGGATTAATGTATTTTATTTTATGCCTATTGTATAAATTTTTGAAGAATTATCTTAGTACGATTTAGTGTAGATATAGCATTGTTTTTCTTCCGTTTAAATAGTTCATTATGAAAAAAAAATCATGCTTTCATATACACTTTATGCATATCGCGTTTTCACTTGCTAAGAGAGCCAAGCTGGCAACCCTTCCCAATCCTCGAGTAGGTTGCCTTATTGTTAAAAACGGAATAATTGTGTCGACAGGATTTCACAGCATCTACGGAGGAAAGCACGCTGAATCTGAAGCCTTACGGGGCTTACCCTTAGATATTGTCGGTTGTGATATGTATGTGACATTAGAGCCATGTACAGGTACGTGGGCAGAAAAAAAGCAAGCACCCTGTGCTGAAAGCATTGTTCAATCAGGGCAGATCTCACGTGTGTTTTTTGTCTCTTATGATCCAAACCCACGTGTCGCTGGAAAAGGAATTAATTACTTGCGATTGCACGGTATTGAAACTGTAGAACTCAGCAAACTGCAAGGTGAAGAAATACGCATGAATAGGGACTACAGAGTCTTAGTAGAAAAAAAGCGACCCTATATACATGTAAAAATTGCCCAGACGCTTAATGGCTTAATGGCCCGCAGACATGCGCAGGAATGGATTAGTACATCTAAATCTCAAGATCGCGTACAAAACATGCGAAAAAATGCGTTAGCCTTATTGACCACAGCACAAACTGTTAACATTGATAATCCACTGTATACAATACGAGAGGCTGAATATTCACCACCACTGATCATTATTGATAGAAAACTAAAAATCTCATGGAAGTCACAATGCCTCGTAGCAAAAAGAAAACCGCCAGGAGTTTTGCTTTTTTGTGACCAAGACTACTATCGTACCAAGTATAAGGCATGTAAAAAGCTAGAACAACACCATACCTTGCTATGTGTACCTGTACCAACAAATACTGATGGTAGCCTAGACACTAGAGTCATATTTTCTAAGCTTATGCAAGCCTCTCTATATCACGTGTTGGTAGAAGCAGGCCCCTATTTTACAAGATATCTTATCAGAGAAGATTTGTGTGATACAATGACTAGTATTATGAGTCCACAACTATGGCACACTTCTGATGTACAGAGATTTACCCTTAATATAGAGCATTCCTTTGCTCAAGTAAGCGTTCTTTCTGTAGCTAAGAATGAGGATATCATTTTACAAGGGGAGTCATAGTGTTTACAGGATTAGTTCAAGCGGTGGGTCGCATACGATCGATTTCACATTCGCCACAATATCAAACCATCGAAATAGAAAAAAAAAAATTGCAAGTGAACGAAGGAGATTCAGTGGCAATCAGTGGAGTTTGCCATACTATCGTCTCACAGGAGGATAGCAGTTTTTTTGTAGAAGCACATAACGAAACACTAAAAAAGACCAATATTGGAGAACTTAAAATTGATGACATAGTCAATCTTGAATTAGCCCTCAAGGCTAACGATGTCCTCGGTGGTCACTTTATTCAAGGACACGTATCGTGCACTTCGGTTGCAGAATTGCTGTCTGTAGAAGATAACACATATATAAAAGTTTCTATCCCTTCTGGATCAGAAACTCTCCTCATACCTGAAGGTTCTATTGCACTAGATGGTATAAGTCTGACCATAGCAAGGCTTGAAGAAACGGTATTTTGGTGCAATATCATTGCTCATACGCTTGAACATACTAATCTTAAAAAATATACCTATCCATCTAAGATAAATCTTGAGTTTGATATGTTTGCACAGTACATTAACCGTTACATGCGACATATTGATTTACGAGGCATTGCAAAACAAACAAACAAACAAGAACTAAACCTATGAATTCTAGATTTAAAAAAGCTGTTCAGGAACTACAGTCAGGAAAAATGATTGTTCTTTTTGATGAACACCGCGAAGCAGAAGCCGACATAATCATTGATGCAAAATTGCTTGATGAACAAGATGTTAATCTTATTATTAGTGAGGCAAAAGGCTTGCTCTGCCTAGCGATAACAGCACAACATGCCAAGCAATTACAGTTGAGACCTCAGTCAGAATATAATACGTCATTACACAGCACGGCCTTTACCGTGAGCGTCGATGCGACTAATGGATGCACAACCGGAGTAACTGCAAAAGATAGAGCTCATACCATACACATCGTATCAAATCCTCAATCGCGCCCTGAGCAACTCGCACGACCAGGTCATATATTTCCTATCATTGCGCACGAACAAGGCATAAAAGCACGAAAGGGGCACACCGAAGCTGCGATAGCACTTACGTCCCAGTATGACCCCTATCCCAGCGCCGCAATCTGTGAGATATTAAATAAAGAGGGAAATTCTTCAAATATTGTCGAATTGCGTGAATTTGTAGACAAGTTCAACCTCTCATTGTTTACTATAGAAGAACTCTTTAAAGATTATGAAAACTAGTAAGGTGGCATGGTCGTTTCCCATTGCTCCCCACAATGATCCGTGCCTAAAAAATAACCGCAATCTTATAACAACACTAATCCCTAATTGTACCATTGCTATAGTATGTGCAAATTTTAATTCAAACATTACCCACAATCTTCTAAAAGGGGCGCAGGCCCTTGCTTCGATTTTTGGCATAAAAACTGAGGTATACCACGTTCCGGGAGCTGTTGAACTCACCTATATGACGAAACGTCTTTTACTACGCTTACAAAGCGAATCGCCTAGTAATCCTCATGCTATGAAAGATATTTCTGAGTACTCATTGCAAGGTATTGTAGTTCTCGGAGCTGTCGTAAGAGGCGAAAGCGCACACTTTGAATATGTATGTCAAAGTGTTACCCACGGTATAACGGAATGCAATTTACTCGGAATTATCCCCGTAATTTTCGGAGTATTGACTACTGACTCACTTGAGCAAGCAGAAAGTCGATCCACCATTACCAATATAAATGAAGGCTTGTATACGTTTGACAGTTCATCAGCCAAAAAATTCAATAAATCCAAAAAATCCAATAAAAACAGAGATGCGAAAGAAACCAAAGAAGATAATAACGACGACATGCTTGAAGGCATAGAACGTGCCTTTATGGATCAAAATGGGTCGTATATGAAAAATAATGGCTTTAGTGCTACATTGAGCCTTGTCAATATGATAATACAAGACTTACTTCTTGTGTCAGGTCTTCATGAAGGCACTCGCAAGGATGTTAGTAAGAGCATAAGAACAGAGGGTACAAGAACACAGGAACAAATGGAAATCCTTGGTACATTTGTTCAATAGATGCGGTTTTATAATGTGTTATAACACACTATGCTAGACTAAGGCTATGATATACACTTCTGATACTTTTAAGCCATATTCAGAGCTCATTACTATGCTTGTAGCTCTTCGTAAGCACGATTTTGTAGTAATAAACTTTGATCTTGCTCACCGTGAATTAGTAGAATCGCTTTGTGAAGTATGTTATTCCATGGGAGCAAAGTATGTCGATCTCAATGTACAGAGCGCTATAGAACACTACTCAAGAGCTCATTTTCTTAACCCCAAACATTCTAATTTTTTGCCGGCTTATAGTATCTCAAAATACAAAGAATACTTAGAGAACGATACCTGCGTGATTAGTATACGAAGCCCCCAAAGCAAGGCACATGAACGCAACATTAATCAAGACAATCTCTCAAAACTGATGCAGAATAAAAGAAAAGCACTAAGTTTTTTTAGCAGAGAAATTCTCCAAGACACCTTTACATGGATTGTATGCGCATGTCCAACCACAGAATGGGCACATAACTTGTTTCCTGACTTGTCCCCCAAAGAAGGATACAAAAAACTTTGGACGATTTTACAATCTATCCTAAGACTTGATCACGACGATCCAGGAGCAATATGGAAAAAACAGCAAGAAAATCTCATCAAACGAAAAAAAAACCTTAATGCAAAACAATATCAAGAATTACATTTTGTTTCCGAGCACACAGATTTATGGGTTTCGCTCTCTCCAATGAGCACATGGCTTGGCGGGGCACACACGAGCAAAAACAATCGCTATTTTCAAGCAAATGTACCAACAGAAGAGGTGTATACCACTCCCGACTGTCGTAAGGTACGTGGAAAAGTCACAGTAACACGTGAACTAGAAGTGTTGGGAATGACTGTGTCGGGAATAACGTTTTGGTTTGAAAACGGAAAAATTGTCGATTTTAAGGCAAAAAAAGGTCAAAATGCCCTAGAGAATTTTTTTGCTGCTGATATACGCAATTCATATATGGGAGAAATTGCGTTAGTAGATTGCGACTCTCCCGTTTGGAAATCCGGTTTAGTGTTTAATAATATACTTCTCGATGAGAATTCGGGGGTACATTTTGCATTGGGCAGTGCCTACCCATCTGGCTATGGTATACATGATACATCAGCGTATTCAAGCAAATCATTGCTAGAAATAGGGTGTAATGTGAGTGAAAATCACTTTCATATAGATTTTACCTTCGGTTCAGAAGACTTGACCGTATATGGAATAAGCTCAAACAGCGAAGAAGCAATTATTCTTGACGGTAAATTTGTACTATAAACCCTTTGTACTAAACCATTGACGAACTATTAATTCACCAATACGCCAAACCCCACGGGAAGCTACAAAAAAACCAGAAAAACCCATAGAAACGAGGGCTTCTTATTAGCTTAGCATTGCTACTGCAATCTCGATGCAGTTCCTGCAAGAGGAACAAGCGATATTACGTCTCTGACAAACTTATCTCTAAACGTCAAGCCTATAGACACAAAATACCCCCGCGAGTAGCTGTTTAAGATATCGTCTGCACCCAATGCTATACTCAGCCATCTAAGAGGATTTGACGTGTCTTGTGGATCAAAAAATGGATAGAGTTCGGCGCTTGCATTTAGATATGCACCTGAATTACGACCAAAATCGTAAGCTTCGGTGCTTATTTTTAGCCAGTTAAGGGGAATGTATGAAAGTCCTAAGCCTGCAGAATTTTCAAACAGGCCACCTTTCAATACAAATTGTGATCCAAGTCTCTGGGCTATTTGTGCATTGAGCTTTAAATCTGAATTTCCCAAAACAGGATATCCATGGCTTGCATTTGGTAATCCTGTTGAAATACCGACGACGTAATAGCGCGACGCATTCTCTGGCTTAATATTGAGATTGAACTTATTTTTAAATCGCACAGGAGCATCGTTTTGTGTTTCATTGACAATGGTTCTAAAGTCATAATTCACTTCGGTATTGAGGCCTACCGTATCCTGTGTGAACTCATTAATATTTGCAACTGCTTGATTTAAATTATCATATAGTTCGGGATTTTCTATAAATTTAAAGACACTTCCTTCTGATGTTGAAACACGTCTCATGATTGACTCAAAATACTCCATTGAAAGATTAAGTCGTTCTAGGCTCTGCGAAAGGTCACTATCGGGACCTTTTTGAGATACAACTATATCTTGAAGTACAAGCGAAGTTTCTTTAATCGAGGTAATAATAGCTTCGATAGACGAAAAACTTTCTTCTTGTAAGCCTGCAATATTTGCACTAAAAACAGAAAGATCTCTTGTAACGCTTTCTATATTGCCAATGATTTCTGTAATTTTTTCTAGTAGCTTTTGATTGTCAACAAGATCTTGTATCGAATTACTGAGAGACTCAATATTGCTTCCTGTGCTTTTACCAGAAGAGAGTAGGGTACTTAGAGAATTAATTACTGAGCCTATATCTATACGTGATTGGACTTTTTCAATGAAGTCCCCATCTTTGAGTATGCGTGAGTCTTTATCATATTTGGTATGAATTTGTACTCCGACTCCTCCTAATAGACCTACAGGTATAATCCTGAGTTCATCTGTGTTCCGTATGAGCACACCTTTTTCAATCCTAAATGTCAGCAATATTTTTTTATCGGTTAATTCAATTGAACTGATTTCACCAACGTTAACACCATTAATAGTAACGGAAGTCTTTTCGACTAGCCCTGTTGCATCTTCTACATAGGCCCGCAGTGTATAAGCACTCACAAAGGAACTTCTGTCAATAAAGATAGCAACTAATAGTATAGACAGTATTACCCCAATAGAGAATAGTCCGAGTAAAAAAATTGATACCTTCTGTTTCTTCATTATAAAAACTATATGCGTAGCGAACTTAACGTTATAAATGATTGTACACTATTATTGTTGCTCTTCAAAAAATTATCTGGAATATCAACAACTTCAAATGCCCCATTGTTGAGCATAACAATTCTATCTGAATGAAGCAATGATTGTTGTAAATTGTGTGTGATAGTAATACAGGTAATATTGAGCTCTTTATTTGACTTATGTATAAGTTTTATAATTTTGTCACCCGTTACAGGATCAAGCCCCGTTGTAGGTTCGTCACAGAGGAGTATGGTAGGGCTCATGGCTAGTGTTCGGGCAAAGCTAGCTCTTTTTTGCATACCACCACTCAATTCATGTGGCATCTGCAATCCTGCTTCCTCTAAGCCAACCCAACCAAGCAATTCTGCGACTTTATTGCGTATGTATGCCTTGTCTTTGATTTTTCGTACTTCTCTGAGAGGAAATGCGATATTGTCGAATATATTCATGGAGTCGAAAAGTGCCGGTTCTTGAAACAAATAAGCACAATGTACTCTTAGTTGTGTTTTGTCGTAAATTTCTTTGTTTCTAAAATATACCTGCCCACTGTCTGGCAACAATAGGCCAATAAGGCATTTAAAGAATACGCTTTTTCCTACCCCGCTTTTGCCAAGAATGGATACCGATTCACCCTCACGTATGCTAATGGAAATGTCTCGTAAAACATGATTTTTACCAAAAGATTTTGACAAATTTTTCACGCGAAGAAGGGGTGTTTCATTAAAAAATTTCAACATATATTTTCCCCAAAATAAAATCAAGTAGTATAATTGCTATACTAGACATCACAACGCCTTCGGTTGTAGCTAGGCTCAGACCTTCGGCACCACGAGTACTATTAAACCCATGAAACAGGGAAATAAGAGCTACAAACATTCCAAAAAAAAATGATTTAATTATTCCAACTAAAAGTTCATGTACATCATACCTTTGAATGAGAAAATTGATGGATTGTGCGAGGTCAACCTCGGTAATAATAGGAATAAGTGCTAAAGAAGCTGCCATGCCAACAATAATGGAATAGGCGCAGAGTAGTGGAAACATGAAGGTACACGCGAGTATTCTTGATGGTGCGAGATATTGAATTGGATCTATATTCATGGATTCCAAGACATCGAGTTGATTCGTTGTTTTCATTATGCCTATTTCTGAAGTGATTGAAGAGCCATTTTTTGCTATGAGGAGGAGAGCAGTAACAACAGGGCTAAGTTCGGTAGAAATCATTTTGCTTACTATCATGTAAAGCGATTCAACGGCACCAAACTGTCTCAGTGCAAACAACATCTGTTGTGTTAATATTAATCCCATAGTAGCACCCGTGAGGCTAATAATTAAAATTGAATTAAGTCCTATTTTAATAAACTGAGAAAAAATGAGACTAATCCTAAATGGAGGCCTAAAAAGAGATGAGAAAACTCTAAATGCAAATGGAGAGAAAGTTCCAGCGGTAATTATAAATTTTTTTAACATGAAAATAACATTTTTTTAAAAATAAATATATGTTTTTTACTTTAAAGGCTGTCTGTTTATTGTATTATATACTATAGGATACAGTAGTAAAACTACACTACCTTCACCGACCAAAATTAAGGTGAAGGTATGTGTACTCAAAAAAATTATGCAACTATATATGATGTTTACCACTTTTCTCAAGAACAATTTTTTCAAGAACAAAAATTTTCTCAAGGACCAAAAATTTTTTATTTCTTTGTTAGGCATTTTGTGTATTATTACACACAGCGCTTTAGCTCAGGCGTATTTTTTACCTTTACAGGAGTCACAAAGCCTTTCTACCGAGTATGTACTTGCTGTAGAACCAATGGTCGAAAGTTACTCCTATGACCTCACATTAAGTGAGTACTACGGTGCCTTGCTTCTTGATAATGTGAGTAGGTCTTCACGTAACTTACTCTATCGCTGGTCACCCCCTCCATCGCTTTTGCTTTTTCCAGGAACACGGTACCTTGTAACGGTAAGCTACTATAGTGAAGCGCTAGAGTTGCTAGAGACAAAAGCAAGCGAAGTGTTTATTGATCCAGTAATACAAAATAGGCAAGCACCTCCCTTGTTTTTTTTAGGAAATTCAGTAGATTTTGACTCACGATTACAACCGCCAGAACAAATAAATAGCATAATTGACGCAGTTGTTTTTGCATCAAAAAATACATATCCTAGTAGTTCAATATTGCTCCGTGGTCATGCGTCCTTTGTTAGTGACTCGCTTGAAGAAAGAAAGCGAGAGCAGGTAGCTCTCCTAGAGCTTTCTCAGCAACGCGCCTTACGCATTTTTGAGTTCTTACGTAGAGCTGGTATAAATACAACTCGTATAAATATTGAATCAGTAGGAGGATCTGAACAGTTGTCAGAGATACAAAATGAGAAGTGGAAAAATAGAAGAGTAGAGATCATTTTTCTTAGAAATAGCACAGTCAGCAGCAATGTATCCGACGGCATAACTAATGATGCGCCCCCCATTCCCGCATCTCAAAATCCAGGTTTTTCAAAGCAACAAGAACGCACAAGTTTTTTCTACCAACAGAATAATAGCACCGAACCTCCTTCATTGAGTCTTCAACGTATTCCACCTGAAAACACCTCTCAAGAGGTGACTAGGACTGAGTTTCCTAGTACTACATTTACTGGAGATACATATTTTGACACAGTACAACCATGGCCAGATATGCCAATAGTTAGTAAAGGCGTTCTTACATTAGAAGAAATATCATCATTTATACGCTTTAATGTACCTACACTTAAAAAAACATACACCGATAGAATCATTAGTATATATTTGCAAGAATCCAATAGAGAACAAATAAATAGTGATATTGTTGTTGCTCAAATGCTACTTGAAACTGATTTTTTGCGTTTTCTCGGTGACATAGATAGAGAACAATATACCTTTGCTCGCATTGAAGGAATTGATAGACAAGAAACAGCAACGTTTTTTAGAACCGAGACAATAGGAATACGTGCTCATATACAACAACTTAAAGGCTTAGCAACAAGTGATATATTACGAGGAGAGCTCGTCGACCATACTTATACATATTTAGACAACGTTGGATTATTGGGGAGTGCCCCCACTGTTAAATCACTCACTGGAAGATGGTCAAGTAATCCAGAATATGGTAATATCATACTCCGGATCTTGAGAAAGATGTTTGATTTTGCCAACGCCCGCTAATAAAGATGCCACTTACGCAGAAGCAATGTGCATCCATACATGATTTCTTTAAAAACAAAACCGTGCTTATTGCAGGTACAAGTTCGGGCATCGGCGCAGCGGTTACTCACTTTCTAGCTGAGATTCCGTGTAGGTTGATCTTGCTTTCGAGAAATGCTGTTGAGTCTAAAACACATATACATGATACTAGTAAAGCGAGCATTGAAGCATACGACTGTGATCTGAGAGACAGTGAAGCGCTTCGCCTTACGCTAGATGGAGCAAGAAAACCCGTTGAACCAGATATAGTGCTTTTTTCAGTGGGCGTAAGCATGTTTGAAGAAATTGAACACACGAATGAATCCGTATTTAAAGAGCTTATGGAAAGTAACTTTTATTCATTCGTATATCTATATAAATACCTTCTGCCTGCTCTGCGTCAAAAAAAAGGAAAACTCTGCGTTATCAGTTCTATTCAGTCGATTATTGGAGTGCAATTTCATGGGGCTTATGTGAGTGCAAAACACGCACTCACTGGATTTCTTAAAGTTATTGAACTAGAAACACCTGAGCTTACCATCATTGAAATTCTTCCGGGATGGATTAAAGATACCAATATAAGAAAAAATGCAATAGATGGACAAGGAAAATCGCTTACGGTACGTTCGCAACACGAACACCAAGATAGAAGCACCGTTGAACTTTCTCATGCACGTAATGCAATTCTTATGAGCTTCATCCAAAAAAAAAGGAAGGTGTTTTTACCTCATTTCTGGCGTTTTATCCCTTTCTTACAATTTGCTACACCCAAATATCTCAAATCGCTTATTTTAAAACGAAATAAAAAAGAGAGCAAAGTAGAATAGTTATTATAAAAATTTTCAAACTCAATTAAGACACGGAACAATTCACTATTTTTAATAACTGGGTCTTAATAGCTAGATCTTAATAATTAGTCTATTTTTTAACGAATAGCAAATCAACAAAGCCCATGCTCGCTAAAGTTGACACTACCATGTCATGATTTTTTTTTTCGTTTTTAACGAGCACTCTATGGAATTGACCAAATGTTTCTATACGTGCTTGTAGTCCTTTTTGTGTTAGTTGCGATACTAGTGTTTTTGCACTGTTTTTTTGCTTAAAACTGGCAACTTGTAAATAATTGTATTGGTGTACTTTTTCTTGTTGTGTATGCATTTCCGAAGCATATCTCCCGTCTCCTAGTTTTACTATGTGTACGTGTACAGGTGCGGTACCTGATTGTATCATATCTATATGTTTTGCTGCAGCCATCGACAGGTCAATTATTCTTTTTTTAAGATAGGGACCGCGATCGTTGATTCTAACACGCACTTGCTTTTTATTTGTCAGGTTTGTTACTAGGACTATAGTGTTAAATGGTAATGACTTATGTGCAGCAGTAAGCTGATGCATATCAAAAATTTCTCCGTTTGCAGTTTTCTTGCCATGAAATTTATCTGCATAGTATGATGCAACGCCCTCTAGTGCATATGTGCCATCTATCTGTATTTGTTCTAATAGTTGCTTGTGCTTTTGAACGACAGTAGGCGGAACCTTTTGTGGGGCAGAATCATATATGCCATTATTTTGCGACGTATGTTGCTGTGAATATGCAATAAAACTATTGATTGTAGTAAAGAAAAAAATAGTAAAGAAAAAAATTACTATAACTACAAGACGAAATACAACACGAAAAAGAAAACAATGCCTCATATACACTAACTTTTATCGGACATTGACTGATATTATAAAATGATATTAATGGCTATATCAAAACACTGGGCTGAGCAATACGCACAACGTGTAATTGAAACACATGAAAAAACATCAACTCAGAATACCATTACATGCGCATCGGGTATCACGCCTTCGGGTTTTGTTCATATTGGTAATTTTAGAGAAATAATGAGCGTTGACCTCGTCTATCGTTGTATTAAGATCCAACATAAGAATTGTAGATTTATTTTTTCGTGGGATGACTTTGATGTTTTTAGAAAAATACCAGATTTTATAGAAAACAAAGCTAAGTTTGAGCCTTATTTACGTCATCCAATAACAGAAATACCTAGCCATGATAAACATCATCAAAACTATGCCCAATCCTTTGAAAAAAAACTAGAGACAGAGCTAAAGCGGGTAGGTATCTCACCAATGTATTTGTATCAGTCCCAAAAGTACAAGAATGGGGACTATGCACATGAGATACGTACTTGCTTAAAACATAGAGCGACTATTAAAGAAATACTCAACCAGCAACGAACTACAAAGCTTCCAGAAAAATGGTGGCCGGTAAGTATTTTTAGCAAGTTTACAAGAACCGACAATACTGAAGTGCTTTCGTGGGATGGTGAATGGACACTCACGTATCTGTGCAAAGACACTAACCAAAAAGAATTGTGTGACCTCAGAAACACTGACTGTATTAAGCTCCTCTGGCGTATAGATTGGCCAATGCGCTGGGCCTATGAAAAGGTAAGTTTTGAACCTGCAGGAAAGGATCACCACAGCAAAGGCGGTAGTTTTGACACTGGCAAAAGTATCTCTTCTCAGATTTTCGACTACAAAGCCCCTGTGTCATTCAAATATGATTTTGTGCGGATAAAAGGAGGAAAGGGAAAAATGTCTGCGTCCGAAGGAGAGCTGATTACTTTAGAAGAAGCCCTGAGTGTATATCAAGCCGAAGTACTCAGATATATCTTTGCATCAACGCGACCAAATATTGAATTTGCGATTTCATTTGACCTCGATGTGATTAAGGTATACGAAGATTACGATAAGTGTGAAAGGATTGCACATGGACTCGAGGACGTATCTCAAGAACGAAAACAAAAAGAGATAAGCAACTATACGCTTTCACAAATTTCTGAACACTATACACTCTCATCAAATCAAGATCAACTATTACAGTTTTCCTTTAGGCATATTGCTAATATCTTACAAATATATAACTTTGACAAAGCACTTTGCTTAGAACGTTTGTTAAAAGACAGCGTGCATGAAAACGATGTAGTATCTAAGAATACGAAGGATATGACTGATAAACTTGAGAGGCGGATTATCTGTTGCGAACAATGGATAAAGAACTATGCACCACAAGATTTTATATTTCGTCTTCGAGATGCCCCAGTTTCTATACATTCTTACGCTCCCAAACTCGTACATGCTATCGATAGCTTTGCGCATAGACTTGTTGATGAATGGCATAACTTTGATGACGAAGGTGTACACAATTTAATATACGAAACTTGTAGTCTCTATGAACAAAAACCACAAGAGTTTTTTAGTGCTATGTATTATCTTCTCATTGGAAAAGAAAAAGGACCAAAACTTGCAAAATTTTTAATGATTATTGGTAAAGAAACATTCTGCTTTCTCATGAAACCGAGCCTTGTAAATAATAATATTATGGAAGATACATAGGTGAAATCTATTACAACAAGAGAGCAAAAAATTCAGGTTTCTAAAAAAGCGCTTGAATACGTATACAGCGGAACAACACTAGGCTTAGGAAGTGGTACGACTGTATCAGAGTTTATAACACTACTCGCTGAAAAAATTAAAACACGAAAATTAAAAAATATACGGTGTGTTTCAACTGGCCCAGGTACAGATTTACTATGCCAAAATATGGGTATAAACCTGTGTGATTTTAATAGCATAACTAATTCAAAACTAGATATGGTTTTTGACGGCGCTGACGAGTATAGCTTAGATGGAATAATGATAAAAGGAGGAGGAGCCTGCCTCTTATATGAAAAAATACTTGCTTATTCAACAGATAAATTTATTCTACTGGTTGATGATTCAAAACAATCAAACATTCTTAATACCAAACATCCGATTCCGTTAGAGGTGGTTCCTATGGCATTAAAAAAAGTTAGAAATATCTTAGAACATAGGTATATGCTGAAATCACATCTCATACGCATGGATGAACGGAAGGTAGGCCCGATCGTCACACGCGAAGGAAATTTTTTATTGGATGTAGTCTTTGCTGATCCAGCACATTGTAATTGGAAAATATTAGAAAGAGAATTAAAATGTATTGTAGGGGTAGTTGAAACGGGAATTTTTTCTAGCCTGCATCCCACCATCATACATTATTCACATTCAGACGTACATGTGCTTAATCTTAATTCTGATTAAGGTATTTTTTTACAATAGTAGTATCTTTACGCCAGTTTTTACGCAATTGGACAGTTAGATGTAAAAATATTGGCTTTGGAAATAACAATGCAAGTTTTTGTTCGCTACGCATCCTAATTTTTTGCAAAAGTATGCCTTTTTCTCCTACGAGTATTGGGATTTGCGATTTTTTTTCAACATATAATGCAACCCTGACATGATGTTTACCATTTATGATTTCTGTGCTTTGCGCTACCTCCACATATGTTGCGTAGGGTAACTCCTTTTTCAAAAAGAAAAACAGAGACTCACGCACACACTCACAAATTCTTTGCGTGGGATGCTGATCCGAAAAATAGTCAGATGGATAGTGGTGTATTCCTCTTGGCATATAGGCAGAGATTGCATTAAATAGCGTAGGTATATTTTTGCGTGTTTTTGCAGAAACTAAAACAATTGAATTATCTAAGTGTAGTTGATTTATTTGCGAAAGCAAGTCAATACAAGGGAGACCTAAGTCTCGTTTGTTCAGTGCGATTATAAGAGATTTAGTATTTTGTGCTATTTCTTTTAGAATCACCAGTTCATTCTCAGACATGGCTTTAGAGGCATCGCATACAAAAAGCACGCAATCGCATTCTTTGATATTTTCAACATAGGCTTTAGCAATATGTGTGTGGTATGCGCTGTTTTCTTTTACAAAACCCGGTGAATCTAAAAAAATTACCTGTACTTTTTCTTTAGTACAAATTCCTCTTATCGTTTTTTGTGTAAATTGTGGTTTATCACTTATACCTGATACGTAGGCCTTGCACAAACTGTTTACAAGCATTGACTTACCAACTGATGGAAGCCCCACTACTGCTACGGTACCACAGAATGTGGAAATTTCGCTTAACACTATACACATGAGTATAACGATTTACTCTATAAGTTTGTATAATAGAAAGTATATGGCGCACATTACCATTTCTAATACACCAAGCACACGTATAAATACTATTGCTAAAGATAATCAAAGCAGTATAGAAAGTAGTTCTTCACGTATGACAAACATACTCTATGAACAAAGAATACTATTTATAAACGCAACTATAGATATGCAGAGCGCTCAACAATTCTGTAAAGAGCTTCTCTACCTTGACTCAATAAACCATAAGCCAATTTGTGTTATGATTAATTCCCCAGGAGGCGAAATAAATTCAGGATTTTTAATCTTTGATACCATTCAATATGTCACTTCCAATGTAGTGATTATTGGCGCTGGTTTAGTTGCAAGTGCTGCTGCATTAATATATGTATCTGTGCCAAAAAAACAGAGGTTTTGTTTTTCCCATGCACGGTTTATGTTGCATCAACCGTTGTCTGGTATGCAGGGGGTGGTAAGCGACTTAGAAATTCATGCAAAAGAGTTAGATGAATTAAAAAAGATCATTAACGAAATAGTCGCTAAACAAACAGGAAAAAAAACAAGCACAGTCACGTCAGATACCGATAGAGATTTTTGGCTCTCTGCTACTGCTGCGCTTGACTACGGACTTTGTGAGAGAATAATAAAAAAACGCAAAGATCTCGCGCCTTCTCTGCATTCTTCTTGATTATTTATAAATTCAGGGCAATAGACTGAAAAAACTCAATCAAAATACGCATAGCGATAGTAATAAGATATATGTTTATATTGTTCGCTATAGCATTTTTAATCTCTTGCAATTCTAACCTTTCAAAACAAGAAAGTCTTGTTGTCGTAAGCTATAATGTGCATAACTTTTTTGATGAATATTATACAGGGGTAGAATATCCAGAGTTTTCAGATAAACATTGGACTCAGAAGAAGTATGAGAGAAAACTCTCAAATATTGGCAATGCACTAAAAAATGTATATCCCAAAATAAATCTGCTTGTTTTGTCTGAAATAGAAAAAAACGCGGCTAATGACCTGCAAAAGTATTATCTTCCGCATCTAACTCACATATTTAGCGCATATGAAGAAGGTTTGGGCATTGTTGTGTTAACACAGTTTCCTATCAAAAGAGTTAAAATTCATAATTTTTATATAAAACCATACAATCTTAGATCAATTGTAGAAGTTGTTATTACAACAAAATTAACCAATGAACAACCTATGAGTGTGTTTGGACTTCACTTTAAGTCAAAACGTGGAAAAAATGAGGATGACATTGAAAAAGTTCAAAACTATCAAATGAATAGTTTAATCAAGCTATTAGATAGTCGGGGTATTTACATTGTCGCTGGTGATTTTAACAATGATGACCATGCAATATTGCTATTTGATATGCTTTCTAAGCTCAAACATTATTCCTGTTATGCATCAATTCAGTGTGCAACCTATAAGTATCAGGATTCGTGGCTACGACTAGACGGAATATACATAAGCAATGCCCTATATGATTTTTCACTTTCATCCACTATTAAAGTACTTAACCTACCACCATTCGTAACTCAGGCTGGCGACCCTGCTGCGATTTCACGCGTACCCTTTGAACGCTCACTCTCTGACCATCTTCCGCTACAACTCACGCTCTGGTATTAGCTGGTATTGTAGTAAGTGAGGCCTTAGCATGTTTTCAAATTCCTTGTGTTTTGGATTGAGTGGGCTTGGATGACTAATGTAATATAGCTGTATTGTGTTTGTATAATGGTGTGCGTTCACCATCTTTTTAATGACGTGCTCAGCATAACGTCCAATGCACAATATAGTGTTAATTTTTAGCAATGTAATATATGTTAGTAAATGGTTTTCACAATATTGCTCTAACAAATGCTTAGCACGTGTTGGTAGTTGATCTGGTGTCAAGTTTTTTCCATTTTGATCAAGAAAGGCGAGGGGACAAAAGTTTAGTACTGCAAAATTGTAAAAAAAGTGCTCTGCTAAAGGAAAGACTTTAGCAATAGCATGCCAAAATCTTGTACCACTTTTTTCTTCAATATGATGTTTAAATCCATTAATTGGTCTTTTGGGGTGTTGTACCCGTGGTTGAACAACACCGTTTTTTATCCCCAAGTATGACTGTACTTGCGAAACTGCTCCAAAAGGAATGCCTGTTTGTACCATGCCATGAGGACCAGGATTTATACCACAAATCAGTGTTTTTTTTGTACTTGTAAAATACTTGTCTATATAGGAACACCATGCTTTCCAAGCGTAGGAATATACATTGTAAACAAACAAATTTGAAGGATAGTCGATGTTTGATACAAACTTTGAAACTTGTTTTGACGTCGCCAACAAGGTTTTGGTTATATTCATAAAATATAGTATAATTTATCTTTAGATTATGCCTTCAAAAATTGATTTTGACCTTGTTGAGTCTATTTATTCTATTATTTCAGAAGAAATTCACAAAAAAGTCATTGGTAACGATGTAATATTAAAAAAAATTTTTATTGCAATGTGCCTTGGGGGGCATGTACTCTTAGAAGGTATGCCTGGCCTTGCAAAAACCACGCTCATCAATTCCTTTGCCCAAGTTACAAAATCTCAGTTTTCACGCATTCAATTTACTCCCGACATGCTTCCTGCTGATATTATTGGTACGATGATTTACAACCAAAAAGAAGGGAGAATGAAATCAATGCTAGGTCCCATATTTGCAAATATTGTACTTGCTGATGAAATAAACAGGGCCCCACCAAAGGTTCATTCCGCCTTGCTTCAGGCTATGGAAGAAAAAGAAGTAACACTTGCAAAAGAAACTCACAAACTCCCACACCCATTCTTTGTTCTTGCCACCCAAAATCCTATAGACCAAGAAGGTACCTATACGCTCCCTGAAGCACAGCTTGACAGATTTATTTTCAAGCTATTGGTAGACTATCCGAGCATAGAAAATGAAGTACAACTATTAAAAAAAGTAAATCAGATACTTGACACAAAGGTTAAGAGTGTCTACGGATTTAATGATTTGCGAGAATTGGGCGAAATGTCAAAAGAAGTGATGGTTGATGAAAAGATGTTCAGCTATATTGTACGGTTAGTAAATAGCACAAGAGATGCATCAAACTTGGCAGGAAGTGAATACATAGAATTTGGAGTTTCTCCTCGTGCATCAATAAGTTTATTACGTGCTGCACAAATGTCAGCGCTACTCAATAAAAAGTCTTTTATTAGCCCAGAGGACGTAAAAGATGTTGCCTTTGATGTCATGCGACACAGATTACTTTTATCTTACGAAGCTACCGTAAACGGTTTCACTGCCGATACCGTCATACAAAATCTCTTACGAAATGTCGCTGTCACTTAGAAACTTACAAAAGGCACGCACTCTTATAAAGCATGCACAGCTCAATTTGCGTAACCTAAACAAAGGTCTTACAATAGGAAACTATCTCTCATTTTTTAAGAGCGATGGCTTAGAATACATAGACTCTAGCATATATTCTTTTGGTGATGACTCAAGGCGTATTAACTGGAACCTTACAGGAAAATTTTCACAACTCTATACTAAATACTACCGTGAAGAACGTAATAGAAATGTCTTGTTAGTCTTAGACACATCGAGTTCTATGCAACTCGGCAACCCTGACACTCTTTTAGAGAAAGGAGGGGAATTAGGTCTTTTTTTCTTGTATTGGGCATACATGAACAAAGATAAAGTATCTGCTTTATTTTTTTCGGACATTCATCACAAATATTTTTATCCCTCTAATTCAACAAAATCCTTACACAAAATCTCAAGCCATATATGCGATTTCTATCCCAAGCAAACATCTTGCAACTTTAAGAAGCTAGAAAGTGCAATTCTACAAATACTTAACAGAAGATCTCTTGTTGTAGTAGTTTCTGATTTCTTAAACAACGAATACCAGATGTTTTATTCACGTCTTTCAAAAAGCCATAATCTCATTTTCATACGAGTATCTCTCTTATTAGAGCAGTTTATTGCGCATAACGGGCACTTTAAATATCAAGACCCAGAAACTCACAAACACGGTGCTGTGTACCTAAGTTCTATGCGAAACGAACTAATTGAAAGACAGTTGTTTTTGAATAACCAATTTCGTATATTCTGCCATAGAAATAAAATCCCCTATATTGAATGTGCACATAATCAAAATGCCACCTCTGCGCTTGTCGGTTTTTTTCAGACCTATGCACGTTAGATTTTTTTGCTTTGTGCTCTTTTTTTGTACCTCATATTTTGTTGTATCACAACACGTTCAACCAGTGAAAGGGGAGGATATTGTTAACTTTTTGTACTATGAGTTGGATAGCGAACCCAGTATTGGAAAAGAACTAAGCATTGATGTTTTTTATAGACTCAGCGAAGTCCATATTGATGTAGAACACCATGGCTTAGCCTCAGATATAACAGAGCTTACAATAATTTCTACTATTACTCCTTCGTTAGTGACAAATCAAAAAATTATTATTGATCCTTCGTCTAGCTTTCATATTGTTGACTATGTGCTTACTGCACTACCTTCAAGAGATGAGCTTCGACTCACTCTCATCATATTTCCGCGAAACACAGAGACAATACAAATTGCTCCAGTACTCTTTGGAGAACAAAAACTCCTGTTTCCAGCCTTCTTTGTTTTTGGTTTTGGCGATGAACGACTTGTACAATTTAATGCTCGTAGACAGCACAACGACTCCTTTTTACTTCTTGGGCTTGCTTTTTTCTTTTGTTTTGCTGGCATCCTCACTGCAAATATTTTTACTATTCTTGCCAGATCTAATACATTATTTATAAACGTATTGTGGCTGTTGGCAAATTCCATAAACTTTATATCTTGTAACTTTTTATTGTTACAAGTAAGTAAAAAAGTAAACAGGCTCATAAAGAAGCATGAAGATACTACAAAACAAAGTGACCTTAGTCTATATCACTATTTAAAACTCCATACTATTTTAATAAAAAGACTAGTATTTATCTTTGGTGAAGAAATAAAAGCCTTTACTGCTCAGGAACTGTATGCCTTACTAAAAAAGAACAACTTTGTTCAAAGAGATATGGATAGTAAGGTAATTGAATTTTTTAGAACTTACAATATTGTCATGTATGGATCTGACTTTATTGGTCTAGATCACAGAAGTCAAGATACGCAACTTATCGCTCAAATATTGTTTAACACGCGTATAGTTTCAAAAACGACTGTCATATCAGATATCGAAAATTGACCATGAACTTTCAACCTATACTACTATTTTTAATCTCTATCTTTCTACTTCTCATTCTTATTTGTTTGTACGTCATAAGCGATAGTACACTGTATATTCCCAAATTTCTGATTGATGACGACACAGCGCTACCAAAGATGCGCCCACACCATATGGTGAAAAGAGGAATTGTAAGTATGTTGTTGATTATTAGCATAAGCTTTGTCGTATTATACCTTGTACAGTCTAACGATAGTAGAGATAGTTTTACCATTTCTGAAAACCGTTCTATGCTTATAATCCTTGATAATTCCCCAAGTATGGGCGTTTTTTTTGATAAAGATAATACCTTGCTAGACATATCAAAAGAATTTGTCAGTACTGTTGTTGAACAATCCAATACACATCCAGTAGAACTTAGTATTTTTTCTGAATCATTTTTAACTTTATCGCCTATGGGAATAAATAAGGCATTCTTTCTAGAACAATTACACAATATAGAGGTAGCTCAAGGAAATGATTCTACTGCGATAACTGATGCACTCCTTTTTGGAATATCTTATATGTCTCAAAAAAAGACCCCAAAACGTCAAATCGTTATTATTACCGATGGGCTTGAAACAAAAGCATCATCTTTTGATAACAATGCCAAAGATCAGATAAAAAATGCAAGAATGAATCTTGATATCTTTTTATTACGAGTTGGCGATATTAATTCTAATATTGTATATTTTGAGGATCAAGACGGAACAATTTATAAGGCATCAAAGCCATCACTTACAAATGCGCTTACTGAGTTTGAAACGAGTATGCAAGAACTAAATGTTCCTATATTTACCCTGAATAATCAAAAAGATTTTTCTCGGCTAGGATCTTTGATCTCTGAACCAGAAGAAAATCTCACCATTATCAAAGAAAGCTCTAGCGAGCCTCATTCGAAAAAATTGTTTCAAGTATATGCTCTAGCTTTCTTTTTGCTCTATATACTTGTTTCTGAGTTCCTCATTGGTAGGCGTTTGTGACTTTTAGTTCACCTTACGTTTTGCTTGCTCTCCTTGTTATTCCTCCATACTTATGGTGGAAGCAACAACAATTTAAGAGGTATAAATCCTTATATCTCCAGCTACAAATGAAGAGAAAAAAAAACAAAAACTTATGGTTTGTTTCAATACACCGGTATCTCTATCATTCCTTAATATTTGCATGTATGATTATAATTTTCTCTGAACCAAGCTTTAAAACTACAGACGCGGAGGATAATAACATTGCCACCCATACTACATTTATTCTAGACATCTCACTAAGTATGTATATTGGATCTCCAAGCTACAGGCGCATAGATGAAGTTGTGGACTTTCTACAAGAGTACCTTGTACAAAATACCAACAAGACATTCTCGTTGATCGTTTTTACAGATATTCCTTCACTTGTGATTCCAGAAACAGATGACATACAGTTCTTATCTCAGGGTCTTGCACAACTGCGTATGCGACCACCCGTACTAGGAACTACAAATATAAGCCAAGCTATGGAGCGCATCCAAAGAGATGCGTCGTTTTATCTGCACTCTTCTGTCGAACAAAAAAGCATGCATGAAATACTATTTGTTTCTGATGGTGAATTCCACGATGCTCCTTCCAAGTCTATACTAGATTTTTTTGACGACTATACTGGATATGCCTTTGTTCCAGCTTCACACGCACGAGGTCAGCGCGCATACATATATACCGATCAAAATACGGTATCCGAAAAGTTGATTCCAGAACTATCGGAGACAAACATGTCACTCGTCAAAAATATGATAGAAAATATAGGTGGCCAGATTATAAAAAATCCCAAAGAAATTCAAGCAAATCAAGGACAATTTTTCGTTCGGTATTCAAGCCTTACTACTTTGTTTAGTGTGATTCTTCTTGTATATTTGCTCGTCTACTTGCTTCTTTACAAACCATGAACATACGTATATCTAGGCTACTTTTATTCTCTCTTCTGTGTAGTGTTTTATTCTATTTTTTCTTTCCCTCACAACCTAGTCGAGTATTTGACCTAGTATTAAACTCAATTGGACTTATGAATAACGAGGCAAAAGAAAAAGCTTTATCTGCATCAATGGATTTTTTAGAATCAACAAGAATAAAAAGAAATATTGATATTGCTTTTCCACTTTCTCTACTTTCACGCAAAAGACCACTTAATGCTACCGATAAGCAGATGCTCCTTACATTATCTAAACAACCACATTTGCTAGAATCACAACAATATCAAATAGTTATGTTACTTTCAGAATACTTCTTTTTAGCACGCGAATTTGAATTCTTAGCAGATTATCTATGGTCGTATATTATTTCCAAACCAAATATTTCTAACGAAAAAATGCAAATAATACTTTTAAACTTTAAACTAATAGAAAAGCTAACAAAAAGACAGAAAGAATTAGCTACGTTTCTTGTAAGGAATAATATCCAGACAAAACCCGAAACTGCACCTAGCACTGTTCCCGACCTTGCATCGGAAAACATTACTAGTATAAGAAGAATCGTACAACTACCAATTATTAAAACTGTTCAAGCAGACCCGCAGGATAATGACAAAAACTGGTAGCATAGTCAAAGTTATTGTCTATATACTATTCTTCCCTTTGTTAAGTCATACGGCGATAAAACGAGCTTTACAGAGTCACCGGGGACTATCTTGATATAGTGATTTCTCATTTTACCACTTAAATGGGCCAATATGGCATGCCCATTGGTGAGTTCAACTCTAAACATAGTATTTGGGAGAGATTCTTTAACAATACCCTCAACTTCGATTACATCTTCTTTTGGCATCTTTTACAATTGTAGCAGAATACGTAGGTTATCACTATGAGTTAACTCAGTGCGTTAACACTTAGCGCTGTGCATTAATTCAGTGCACTAACTTAGTATTTTTGCCCTTTTTCCTCGTGCACTTAATTCTTGAATACTATCGTGCATATGTGCCAAATGATTTTTTGAAACGATAATAAGACTCTTTGTATCAAAAATTTTGACTGACACCTGCGCATTAGGAACTTTATTAATCAAAAATTCATAAAGAGTCTTTGAGTCAATGTCACGTTTATTTAGGTTTATCCATATTTTCTGAGTATCGCCGGTGGGTATCTGTTGTGTATTAAATTGTGAACTAGATCTTATTGTTTTCTTGGAATGGCTTGAGGCCTTGCTATCCCATGATTGTCCCAACATCTTTTCTGATGGTTGTTCTAGTCTTCTTTCTGATACTTTCCTTGGCTCATATCCTTTTTTTGGAGAAAGATGCGATCTTCTATTGTTATTATTTTTTCTATTATTTCTTTCTTTTAATACATTTTTGTTATAAGAAGTTCGTGAATCCTGTGCAACAAAGTTCTTTAATAAGTATGCAGCAACAAATAGCCTAGAAAAGATCTTGACATGCTTTTTAAAGAATTTCTTGTATTCCATAATTAGCTTAGGATTTTCTATCTCATATACTTCTTGTAAAACTGCATCGAGCTTGATTTTTAGTTCTTCATGTTTAATGGAGGGTAAATTGTTTTTTTTCATGTTATATTTTGGTCTCCTCTCTTTTATTATACTTAATACTGTATGAGATTACTTTTTTCATATCTATTGATTATCTTTTTCGTTAATTTTAATCCGTACTTGCATTCTTTTTTTACTGGAATCTCAAAAAGTGTTCATGCCCAAGTATTTGATGAAGGCATTAATCTTTCTTGGGGATATCTTGATTCAAATCAATATAGGCTTATTTCAAAAGAGCGCCAAACTATAAGTTTTCAAGGTTCAGACCCCTTTAATGAAGTCAACACATATAATATATTGTACAAAATATCCGAACAAGGCAACAGCTATTATATAAGCTCTGATACAGAAATAGTAAGTAATGGTGAATTGTTACAAAGCCTTGAGAGCCAATATTTTCAAGACCAGAGTGGGCGTCTTGAAATATCTGACGAATTCTTAACCCCAACTCTAAGAGGAGTCCCAACGTTTCCAAGCAACACGCTTTTTCTTGGCAATAGCTGGCAGGCATCGGCCTATGACACCATCATTTCTCCGAATGATAACAGTAAGTTTATTGTTCCAGTAAGCGTTTCCTACGAGTATCTTGGTTTTTTCGAACTACCAAAAGAAGAAATACTTACAAGTATCGAGAAATACCATCGTGAATTTGAACTTACAAATTCTTATCCTAAGATACGAGCTCGCTATGGATACGACGATTTTCAGTATTTAGATGCTAGGGGAATTTCATGGTCAGTAAACGGTGAATTCTTAATTGATTTTTGGTGGCATCTAGAGAACAAGCGTCCTTTTTTTCAAAAAGAAGATTATTTTTTGATATTTGAAAGTTTTTTAGGAGATCGCTTCATCATTGAAGGGCAGGTAGAAGGTCATCTTTTTCCTGTTATAAATCGAGAATTCCAAAACGATGAAGCCCGTCTCCAACAAGAGCTAACTCAAAAACTAGACAATGTACGAGTAGATGTTAAAGACGATGGTATAACCATTACCCTAGAGAACATACAATTTATGCCAGACTCTTCTGAATTACTCAAAGCAGAACAAGAAAAAATTCGACGCATTGCAGAAATACTCCGCACGTATTCTGACAAACGCCTCTTAGTAGAAGGACATGCCGCACGCGCGGGAATTCCAGCCGAACAACGCAGGATCAGCATAGAGCGAGCAGAAGTGGTACACGATCTCTTGAAACGTATTCTACAAAGAGATAATGAAGAAATACTTTATCGTGGCTATGGCGCTGAAAAGCCCATAGACTCAAATAGCACACAGGAAGGGCGCAAAAGGAATAGGCGAGTTGAAATCAAAATTTTGCAAAATTAGCCTTTTCTTTTTTGTTTCTGTTCAACTTTTTGCTGAATTTTCAATTTCTCCTTTACTTAGTCACCCTGAATACCCGTCATTCTCTCATATTTATGCAGACAAAGTCGCCATAATACATGCAGACTCTTTGTCTATTGTGTATCAAAAAAATATACACGATCCGCATATTCCTGCGTCACTTGTAAAACTCATGACCATGTACATTGTATTTGACTATATAACGTCAGGAATTCTTAAGTATTCTCACGTGTTTCGTGTCCCACAATCTTTTGCAGACATTAGGTTTGTTAATGGAGCAGTTTTGCTGGGACTACAAGAAGGCGATACAGTCAGCGTTGAGCAACTGTGCACTGCAGCAATAGTGGCATCTGCAAATGACGCTGCTGTTATGCTTGCACTGATAATTGCAGGTACTGTAGAAGATTTTACAATTCTAATGAATAGCTACGCTACTCGTTTGGAGCTTAACAACACAATATACGCCGACCCCTCTGGTCTTTCAAATCTAAATCGCTCAACACTCTACGAAATCATGCAACTCACTCAACACCTTATGTCCGACTATGGGGCGCACTACAAAAAATTTTCTCTCAAGCCATCATTTGTTTGGAAATCGCGAATGTATAGTAGTACTAATGCATTACTTGGTAATAATCATATCAGTGGGGTGTATGGAATTAAAACAGGTTATTTGGAAGATGCCGGATTCAATTTTATTGTCGGAGTTGAGCGAGAAGGAATAGATATGTTTTTTGGATTATTAGGTATAAAGAGTACTACCTACCAAGAAGGAATCGAAAAGCGTGAAATAGAAGCACGTAAACTAGTCAAATATTTTTTTGAAACGTTTTCTCCTGTACCAACAGTAACACATACGTCCCAAGTGTATGGAAGTTCCGTTGATACACTAGTCTATGCTATACATACGGATATACTCATTCCAAATGATTGGATAACAAAGGCACAATTTTTCATAGAAGAAGATGAGCTATGGGCTCCTATTAGGAAGGGTGATTTGATCGGTAACTATACTATGAGCTATAAGCAAGTACCACTTATAGATGGAACAATACGTTATAAACAAAGAAACATTGATCGAAGTTTTTTTTCCACCATAATCGATCGAATATCACATACGTTTAGCCCACATTCCGGGAAGCCCAAAGTAGTGCCTCTACAACAATACGAGTAGTTTATAATAGTATTGTATGACTCTCGCTCCATCTATACTTGCTGCCGATTGGACACAACTCTCAAGAGAACTTGCATTATGTAAAGAGGCGGGGGCAAAACAACTACACTTTGATGTAATGGATGGTAATTTTGTACCGCCAATAAGCTTTGGTGAGAGTTTTATTGCGCATCTCCGTCCCATATCAGACTTATTTTTTGATGTTCATCTCATGGTAATTCGACCAGAAAAATACTTGGAAACGCTTGCTTCAATAGGAGTAAATGCAATTACATTCCACATAGAGGTTGTTAATGACAGCTATCGTATGATAGAGCGCATTAAAAATCTAGGTCTATTGGCAGGCATTGCAATTAATCCACAAACACCTATAGCGGTATTAGAATGCCTTATTGAATATATAGATATCATATTGGTGATGAGTGTAGAGCCGGGCTTTGGTGGCCAAAAATTTATAGAGAGTAGCTACAAAAAAATTCATACATTAGCTGAACTACGTCAAAAAAATGACCTGAAATTTACGATATCCGTAGATGGTGGAATAAATGCCTCTAATGGCAAACAAATAAGAGAAGCAGGTGGGGATTGTGTCGTCATGGGAAGCGCTTTTTTTCGTGAAGAAGATAAGACTTCTTTAATAAGAACGCTCTCATAAGTGCATATTTGGCAGAGAGTACGTACATACTGTGGGCATGAATAAAAACGTAATCGAACTCGCCGAGGAGCTCATAGCAAAAGCAGACTACAATCAAGCCCAGCAGCTGTTACTTGATGAAATAATCACAAACACTGACAATCATTATTTTTATTTTTTGATTGGGTACACCTATTTTGTTACCAAAGACTTTGGCAATTCATTAAAATTTTTTAGTAAATCGCTTAGCATACATGAAGACGCCGACGATGCAAAACTTTTTATTGCCGTGATCCACCTCCATAACTACAATATTACATTATCTATGAAATATTGGCTTGAATTAATAGAAAAAAATAAAAATAAATACGCAATGCGTGCAATAAAACTGGTAAAAAATGCGGAGGACAAAGATCTCACAAAGATGTTTAGCGATCCATTTAAGTACCATATTGTTCCCGTGTTTAATAAAAAAAGAAAAAAACGTATTCTACACCTTGGATTGCCTCTAGTTTTGCTGGCATTTTCTCTAGCTTTTATAGTAATAACGCTTATAAACTACCGTAGCGATCTACGTCAACGAAAGGAAATTCTAGATAAAAGGGAGGCACAACTTATTCAGGTTATTTCTCAAGACATTGACTTATTGGATCAAAGCAACACTACAACACATTACCCAATATTTCTCAATATGACCGGTACAGAAATAGAGCAGACCTACCAAAAGCTATCGGATGCCTTTCTTGCTTTTAATGATATTGCCGTTCGAAAATTTGCAAATAAAATAGTATATTCAAACGCATCCTTAGAAAAGAAAATAAAAACAGAATACATTGTGCAACTTCTTCCCGAACCTGACTATGCTCAAGCATTACCATGGCCCACCATAGAAGAAATTCTACAAGAGCCTCTGCTATACAGGGGGATGCCAAGCAAGTTTAAGGGTACTACCACAAACATAAATGTAACCTCCGAGAAAGGAAAAGGAGAATTTTTAGTAGGTTATTATGGAGATGACGCCCAGCTAACGACAGTCATCCCAATAGTTTTTTCATCAAATTTTGAACTACAAAACGGTGATGAACTAGAGTTGTATCTTCAAATAGAGCCTGAAAACAGAGATGATCCCGATAGTATTGTCTTTGTTGTGCGTTCTTTTAGGTATCTCCTTAGGAAATGACTATCGATGAGAATTTTATTACAACGAGTTAAGCATGCTACGGTATACGTATATAAGAATGAGTGTTCGAAAACTTCATCCTCCATTTCAAAGGGCTTGGTAGCATTTATTGGGTTTCAAAAACACGATAATGAAGAGACGTGTCGTTGGGCTTATTCACAAATTAGCACTATACGAGTATTTTCGGACACGCGAGGACGTCTAAAATATGCACTACATGGTAGTGAACACGGATTGATGTTAATACCAAGCGTAACCCTGTCACTCACTCCACGAAAACACTCAATGAATTTTGAAGATGCGATGGACTTTTCTACTGCAAAAAAACTGTTTTCTCTGCTATGCACTGTGTGCCGTGAATGGCTAGCCGTTAAAGCAGGAACATTTGGCTCACATATGGAAATTGCATCACTCGTCGACGGTCCCATAAATGTCTTTCAATCAAGGCAAGAAAGCCCAACATAGCTTTTATGCGATGTATTGTACAAATATGCATGACAAAACACAGTTGCTCTCCTAGGGAGTTCGTGCTTTCATAATGTGCGATATGAGAGATTTTTAAGATGGTGCATTACATTAAAGTCATCAAAAAAAGGACCAAGGCTTTTCTTTTCAAACACGCGTAATAGCACTTGCGCGGTTAGCTGTGCACAAGGAATAATTTCTATGAAAGGATATTGTTTTGCTATCTCAGTAATATCATAAATAGTGTCAACCACATGAAGCCTATCAAACAAGCCTTTTTTGTATAAAGTGGCAATTTTTTCAAGTGCAGGAGGGGAAAAAACGGGGTGTACCGTTGCAATATTAACTGTTCCAACCTTTTGTTTTTCTAATTCATACAATAGGGCAGATATGGAGTTACCAGTGTCAATCATATCATCTACAACCCATACTTGTTTATTTTCAAGCGAAGTTGCAGTAAGTAGTTTAATTGACTTAACACTGTTTAGTGTTGAATAATTTCTCTGTTTAAAGGCAATTACAAGCTGTGTTTGAAATGCCTTTGCAAACTTGTGGGCGAATCGTTCACTTCCTGAATCTACAGAGCAGAATACCCATGAATTACTTACTTCAGACTTAAAATAATCTATATCTTTTATATATTTTGATGTAATATACTCCATTAAAATCGGTGTTACTGGTATGTCTTCTGCATCACAAAGACTGGGATCAATTATGGTTTTACTTTTTTCAGAATGAAGCTGGTACGTAATAATCGTGTCAACTCCAAGGTTCATAAGCGTTTTATAGTGTATCCAAAAACCAACACTATTTCTTCCCATTGTTCGATCAGAACGCGCAGGAGAACAATATGGTTCAAATATTATTATTTTAGAAGGACGTGAGCGTTTAATCGCGTCCAAGGTATGGTACATCTCTATTTTGGATTCAGCAGGTGAGTTATTGTACCTATTTCGACCTGAAGAAGCGAAGAAAAACACGTGCACACCACGTATAGACTGCGGAATATATATTTCTATTTCGCCATCAGCAAATTTTTTTGTTTCTACAGCTATGGGCTTTTTTATGACATATTCCTTACTATAAAATTCTGGGAACGTACATAGCTCCTCATAAACCTTTAGAGCAAAATCAAAAGTAGAAGGCATTGCAACAATTTGAAGCGTAGATGGCATAATACCAGTATAATTGATAGAGGAACATATGAGTTTGAAAACAAAAAAATCTAACGTTGAAAAACCAACAGAGCAAGAATCTGACAAAAATCAGGCTTTTGATGTCGCACTTTCTAATATTGAAAAACAGTTTGGAAAAGGATCGCTCATTAGACTTGGTTCAAACGAAGTAGCAAAAATACATGCTATTCGTTCGGGTTCACTGTTAATCGACCGTGCAATAGGCATCGGTGGCTATCCTCGAGGACGAATTGTAGAAATCTATGGTCCAGAATCTAGTGGAAAAACTACACTTGCATTACACGCAATTGCAGAGGCACAGAAAAGTGGGGGGAGGGCTGCCTTTGTCGATGCAGAACATGCAATTGATCCTGTATATGCTAAAAATCTAGGCGTAGACACAGACAACCTCTGGATATCACAGCCCGATAACGGTGAACAGGCCCTAGAAATTACAGAACACCTCATTCGCTCTGGTGCAGTTGATATCGTTGTTATTGACTCAGTAGCTGCACTCACCCCCAAATCAGAGATAGCGGGGCTCATGGCTGACACTCAAGTCGCATTGCAGGCAAGATTGATGAGTAAAGCCTTAAGAAAACTTGCAGGAATCATAAGCAAAACCTCAACATGTTTGATATTTATTAATCAGATACGTATGAAAATTGGCACTATGTTTGGAAACCCAGAAACTACCACAGGTGGCAATGCTCTCAAATTTTATGCATCAGTGCGCCTTGACGTAAGAAGGATAGATAGAATTCAACAGGGTACAGATACCTATATCGGTAACAAAACGCGTGTCAAGGTAGTAAAAAATAAGGTTGCTCCTCCGTTTAGAAATGCAGAATTTAACATTTACTACGGTAAAGGCATATCTGCTCACGAAAATGTGCTTGAGTTAGCTGTAGAAAAAGACCTGATAAAAAAAAGCGGTAGCTGGTATTCGTATAAAGATGAAAAAATTGGACAAGGCAAAGAAAACGCTGTTGAATTTTTAGAAAAAAATGCCAACATTTTTTCCGAGCTTGAAGCACTCCTGATAAAAGACATCTTTCCCAATGCAGAATTGCTTACAAAAGAAGAGAAAAGTACATTACACACACAAAAAGACACTGTAGAAAACGCTAGCACGTCTGCCATAGGTAGCAAAGAAGCATTTCAAGAACAAACTAAAAGTAGTGTTCAAACAGAAATAAAAGAGCTTATAGAAGACACAGACGAAGATCTCGTCATATAAACACACCTCACTATGACCAAAACTATATATGAAGAAGAATCAATTCATGTGTCTATTCAAGAATTTTCTGGTCCTCTTATTCTCTTGTTATCGCTAATACGACAACACAGGCTTGACATATACGATATTCCTCTCAGCGAAATCACCCAAAAATATATTGCCGAAGTACATGCAAAAAAAGATATTAAACTGGGAGAATTATCACATTTTTTTGCCATGATTGCACTTCTAATTTTTATGAAGTCTAGGACCCTCAATAATACACAATCAAAAACAGACATTGAAGGGGAAATAGTAGAATACGATACAAATACTACCTTAATCGATATCGTAATTGAATACCAAAAGTTTAGGTTTTTATCAAAGCGACTTGACGAACACACTAATCCACACACTCTTATCAGAGATGAAATGCTTTACGAACCATTACAACTTGAACACAAAGTATGGTCCGAGCACGATCCTGCACTTTTGCTTAAGAGTTACACACAGGCACTAAAGGAAAAAAAGAAAACGATACGCTACCTAGATGTATACGAACCCGTAACCGTACAAGAAAAGATAAGCCTAATAAATGAAAAAATCACAAATCAAAAGAAGTTTGAATTTGAAGAACTTTTTTCTCCTTCTAACATTATGTCCCTTGTTTGTGCTATTTTAGCCGTGCTTGAGCTTGCAAAAAATCAAGTAGTAAGCTTTTACCAACACGTAGAGTCAAAAAAAATATATATTATTCGAGTACATAACTAGCAATGTCTACGCAATTACAAGTACTTGAAGCCATACTTTTTTTAGAAAATAAACCCTTGTCGAGTGAATCGCTTATAACTAAATTAAAAGTAGATGAACCTACGCTACGCACACTTATTTCTAAACTAAATGTTGCACTCGAAGCTCGCAAAAGTTCGCTTAGAATCGAACAAGTGGAAGAGGGCTACTGCTTTACAATCACAAAGCCTATTGTTCTCCTCTTGCGAGAAAAATATGAATACACTAGAAACAATAGATTCTCAAAGGCAATGCTAGAAACGCTTGCAATCATTGCTTACACCCAACCTGTAACAAGAGCTGAGATCGAAAATTATCGAGGTATTCAGTGTTCATATATAGTAGGATTGCTTCTCAAGGAGCGCCTCATTGAAGTGGTAGGGAAAAAAAATATTCCCGGTAATCCCTTGCTTTATAGAACAAGTGAAAAGTTTCTCCACACATTTAAACTTAAATCTCTAAAAGAACTACCACAACTTGATGCACATACTGACAAATTTTTTTCATAGTCGCGATGATACATAAAATGTAATAACCTACACCACATATTACTTGCTTTTCTTTTTTTTTGCTACATGATAGTCATGTATATATGATTGTTACCTTTGATGGTGCCACAGGATCAGATAAAAAAGAACTACTGAAGCTAATCGTAAGACGAACATCATTTCGTGTTATTAGAGTTAGTCACTTCTTTAGAGCTATAGCGTATTTTTATATTAAACATAAAAGCCAGCCTACGGTACATACTATTGATACAGCCCTCTTAGATAAAATTTTAGAAAAACATCTGCCTAACATTTTACCAGGGGAAGGGGAGCTTATATATTTTGTTAGGGGAACTCTACACACACTAGATAAAGAACTCTACCTTGCTAATGTTTCGTTACTCATCCCTAAAATTATGGAAAATATGCGTGCTCGAGAAAAAATACATTCAAGAATCAGACAAATATGTTTAGAAAGAGACTGGATTATTGATGGCCGGGATGCAGGCGCCATCATTTTTCCTGATGCGGACCTCAAGTTTTACTTAGATCTAGATTCTTTTGTTGCTCAAAACAAATTTACACCTGACTATGGCAGTTCAAGCTACAAAAAAAATCAAGATAAAAAAAAAGCGAAAAAAAAACCAGCAAATAACACAGAAAAAGCTCTGCCACTCCAAAAAAAAACAACAATATTTCATCAGGAAAAACTATATTTTTCTTCTTCAATACATTCTGATACTATATATATTAATGTTTCACACTTAGAAACAGAAGAGGTTTACGAAAAAATTATTAAAATTATTAAATTTAAGATAAAATATGATTAGTAAATCCACTAAACTAATAGGTGTTTATGCATGAATAATCTTTCAGAGAAAAGCAAAGGATATAACGTATCCAGAGACGAAGAAAATTTTGAAAAGCTAATAGAAGAAAGTTTTGACCACTATACAGAGAACTCAAATATGAAGAAGGGCTCTCTCTGTGAGGGAACAATAATACAAATAAGCGATGAATTTGTTTTTTTAAACTTAGGACTAAAACAAGAGGGTAGGATTCCACTATCCGAATTCTCCTCTAAAAAAGACAAATTAAAAATTGGCGATACCATGACTGCTGTTGTAGTAAACATCAGATCAGACGAAATTCGTCTGTCTTACCAGAAGGCTATAGAGAAAAAAACTTTTATTGAAATTAAACAGGCATTTGATAATACATCACCTATAAAGGCAAAGATAGTAGAAAAAATTACATCGGGCATGATTGCACATATTGGCGAAGGTGAATATCGTGCATTTATCCCTCTATCACAACTTGAGAAGCGCTATATAACAGAGGATGAAGCACAGAACTACCTAGGAAAAGAGTTAGATTTTATTATTCTTCAGTTATACAACAAAAAAGGAAAACTTCAGCCAATGCTATCCCACAAGGAGTTTATAGAAAGAAGAGCCCATGAAAGTCTTACAAAGTTTTTTCAAAACTACTCAGTTGGGGATACCATAGAAGGGGTAGTAAAAAGCTTTGCACCATTTGGCATTTTTATTGACCTAGGGGGATTTGATGGACTACTGCACAATAACGATATGTCCTGGTCAAAGAATATCAAACCCAAATCAATAGCTAAAAAAAATGAAGTATTAAAATTAAAAATTATTAAGATTAATGAGGAAGACAAGCAGGTAAATCTTTCTCTCAAAGCATTTTCTGAAAATCCGTGGAACAAAATAGACGAAGTACTTAAAGTAGATGATATTATTACTGGGACAATTGTTAAAATACTTCCATACGGTGTTTTTGTAAAAATTAATAATGACTTTGAAGGATTTGTTCACGTTTCTGAACTTTCGTGGGTCCAGCGTGTGAATCATCCTAAAGAAATTTTGTCAGATAAGAGCACTGTTAAATGCAAAGTACTTGAGATCAACAAAGAAGAGCAGAGAATATCACTCGGCATTAAACAAATACACAAAAATCCTTGGGAAGATGTCATCAAAAAATACCCTATTGGCTATGTCATAAATCTTCCTATCGTTGAGATAGCCTACAATGGCATCAGAGTAGAATTTGATGAAGGAATTTCTGGACTTATAGTTAAAGATGACATTACGTGGGCGCGCGACTATACTATAGCTGATCACTATTCTATAGGACAAAATATCGATTGTAAAGTACTTGCTCATAATCAAGAAAGCAACTATATACAGTTGGGGGTAAAGCAACTCTTGGAAAATCCTTGGGAATCTCCAACTTTGGCTGAGGGAACTGTGATTTCGGGAACTATAAAATCTGTTTCAGACTTTGGGGTATTTGTGCGCATAAACGATGAAATTGATGGATTAATTCCAAAATCACACACCTTTAACCCTGCTAAAGACGAAAATTATGAAAGTATTAGAGATACGTTTGAAATCGGAAAGAAAATTCAGGCAGTAATTCTTCGTGTTGATAAGGAAGCGCAACGACTCTCCCTATCTCTGCGACAACTTCGTGAACAACTTGCACAGCAAGACATGGCAGAACACCTCATCACCTCAAATGAAGATGAGAGAAACTATAGTATTGGAGATATATTTAGCGAATGAAGTTGTTTACTAATATATAATTTCGTGATACTATTAATATAAAAAGAGATATGTTATTATGACAAAGATTGACATTGAACGCTTACAGCAACTTATTAGTTTAAATCTATCCGTTAATGAAGGCTTTGAGAATTATGACGTTGTTGTACAGCGACTGCTACATGCTATTGAAATCATTACAGACTGCGAAGCAACTTCTTTCTTAGTTAGAAACGAAGGTAAAGACGAACTTGTTTTTCGCTATGCAAGCGGGCTTCATTATCATTCACTTATTGGACTTGAAGTCCCAAGTGGTGAAGGCATTGCACATCGCGTTATTAAAGAAAAGCGTGGTCATATAGTAAATGATGCACAAGAATCAGAATACTACAAGGGTATTGACAGAAAGTTAAATTATCGCACAAAAAACATCATGGCTATGCCACTTTTTGATTTTGATGGTACTGTCTTTGGTGTAGTAGAAGCGTGCAATAAAAAAAGAAAAGACAAGTTCTCTAATGAAGATCTTGAGATATTTCAGATTTTTTGTCGTCACGCTGAGCGTATTCTACGACACGCACACCTGTTTCTTACACAAAAAAAAGAACTTGAAGCCCTCGCTAAAATGGTCAAAAATATTATTTTTCCAAAAGTTGTCTATTCTAGCGTAGAAATTGCTTCCCGACTACAACTCCTAGAAAAACTTGCCGAGTCAGAAAACTGTGTCACCTTGTACGGAGAGCCTGGTGTTGGAAAGACAATCTTGGCAAAGCAAATTCATACCAATAATTTCTCACAGATTAGCTTTAAGCACCCTTTTATTGTTTGTAACTGTTTAGAGGTCAGCAATAATGACGATATAGAGTATCAAAACAAGCTTTTTTGGGGTGCGTTTAAGAGAAATTCTAGAAAAAACTCAGACAAATTTGGCTATTTTCAAAGGGCACATAATGGCACGCTCTTATTTAGAGAGATAGGACAACTTTCTCTTTCATTACAAAAGCTATTACTAGACTTTTTAAAAAGCAGAAAACCCCAAATTACTGACAGCCCATACCCCTCACCAATACTTAAAATTCGCATACTTTGTACAACCTCTGAAGACTTAGAAGAACTCGTTAAAAGAGGATTATTCTTAGAAGAGCTATACGACATATTGTATAGGCTCCCAATATACGTTTCTCCCTTAAGAAATCGATCTGAAGATATACCAACACTTGCAAAACATTTTTTTGAGCACTACATTATGGAGTATAACAAAAAAATAACAACGATAGATCATCAAGTCTATATCTCACTTAAAAAATATAATTGGCCAGGGAATGTGAGCGAACTCAAAAATATAATTGAGAATGCCGTCATTATGTGTAAGAGTGATACAATACATACAAAAGATCTTTCTTTCTATAAAGAAACAGATACAGACAGTCTTGACGACCAAAATTTTCCTTCATTAAAATCAGCAGTCGATGCTTTTAAAAAGAGATACATTTATAAGAAGTTAATGAAAAATAACTGGAATCACACAGTTACTGCTAGTAATCTAAATATTCAGCGTTCGTATCTTTCAAAATTAGTACGAGTGTTTAAGCTAAAGTTTTCATCCTTCCAATCATCAACAGAAAAAAATGAAGACGAGTAGGGTAGTGACCTATTGCATCGTTGAACTAATCGAGGTCCCTAATCTTGGCTGAAGCTAGACAAAATCTCCATGTGTTTTTAGCTAGATATGGAAAATGGATTATTGCATGCCTTCTAGTAGTAGTTTCGCTTACACTTGTTATTGGTTTTTTATCACAAAGAGCAGAAAAAAATGAGTCAGTTGCAATGGAAGTTCTCATAGAGACCGACGATGATTTTAATTCCTTTTTAGTACAGAAAATTTCAGAAAGAGAAACACTCAAATCTATCTCAGAAGATGCACAGCCCGCAACCGCGGATTCAGATCAAAAAACAACTACAGAAGGACTAACAGGTGGCAGTGAATCTTCTCCTGAAGTCGAAAGTAACTCTGCACATTCTTCGCTTAGAGATTCTTTGTTATTGATTGTAGAAGAATATCCCAATACCTTTGCTCAACATATAGCTCAATTTAGACTTGGCCATTACCATTGGTATAATAATGACATCGATACAGCACTTGAATTTTACTTGTCTTCTTCTAAATATAAAGATAGTTATATGCTTCCCATTGTGCTTCTTAATCTTGCAGCCGTTTATGAAGAAAACAAGGACTTAGAGCTAAGCAAAAATGTATACCAACGCATTACCGACGACTTTAAAACTCATCCTGCCTATCCTGAAGCACTATTTAACCTTGGGAGGCTTAGCGAAGGTGAGAATTTTGACCAACCTGATTTGGCAAAAGGATATTATCAGTCAATAGTTGCTGATGAACTTTGGGCAGAGAGTACATGGGCAGACCTTGCAAAAACCCGTCTTTTACAATTTGAGATATCCAATGGGGAAAAACTATAACTATAGTAAGGTATGTATTTCTCCCTATTTTAATAAGTTTGGTACATTCTGCTTACTCAGCATAAGCATATTATTTATCTTTAGCATCTTTATCCTTACGAGTTGTGGCTTAACTTCGGTGCGTTTTTTGTTTCAGTCTGCTACAATCACAGACGCAACAGTAACGGGACCACGTTTTAGAATAGAGCACAACACCGAAAACAACGAAGGATTTTTAGGCTACGAAGTTTATTACAAGCTATATAAAAAGCAAAGCACAAGTACGGAGATTGATCAGGTCCAAAAAGATAGAGATTTTCTCATGGACTCTGCAATCGCTCAAGTACCAAGAACCATTTTAAATACTGATTTTAGACCTCTAGTAAGGGTGGACTTAGTAAATGACTCGTTTGAAATTGTTGATGTTAATCCTTTTTTTCAACCAAAAGTTTTTGGTGATATACTTTATATCGATTTTTCTGGGTTTAGCCATGTCTCACAAGTACTGGATAATACAAGTGAATTTAATGATAATGAAGGAAACAGAATTAGGCAATATGAGATGATATTATATGACGATAACGAAAGCCTTTCCACTTTTCATTTTGTTCATAGATCACTAAGTGATACGAGCACAGCCAGTTTTTTTTCGCCATATAGTGCAAATGACAGTGACTTGAAAGTCATGACAAGTTTTGCCGAATCAGATATAGAGCTAGTCAACAATAATATGCAATATCTTTTTTCTTCTGTATCAATTGAATTAGTAATTGCAGTTTTGCCTGTGGGAATAGACATTGCAAATTTACAAAAAATATATGGTCTTATTGCTGTGTCATATCCACTAGATATTGATTGGTCAGAAAATCCTTAATCATTTCTTGACGATATCATGCATACCCCACTTCCCATAATGGATATTCTGTCTACCAATGACTCTATTTGTTTCTAATCCTTATAGAAATTATGAACCGTTTACCTTTATATCTTCTTTTGTAGAGTAAAAATAATAATAAAGTATACTAAAGTCATGATCAAATCTACAGACATACCCCATACCCTTAATGCACAAGAACTAGCAGGATTAAAAAGACTAATCAATACCGTACGTTATTTACGTAGCCCTGAGGGCTGTAGCTGGGATCAACAACAAAGTTTAATGAGTTTGAGAGAAGACCTTATTGACGAGGTGTATGAATTGCTTGCTGAAATCCATTCCATGGCACTTGAGCCAAATAATACAGGATTACACCCCCTTCTCCGCGATGAATTTGGAGATGTCTTGTTAGTAGTAATGATGATGATTGCTATATATGAAGAGACCCAAACCGAATCATTTTCCTCTATCTTGCACGAAGAATACCACAAACTAATTCGTCGACATCCCCATGTGTTTAGCGATTCGCAATCGCACGATATTGCCAAAAATTTAAAAAAACAATTTTTACTTAGCACCCATGAGGATAAGCAAGATGCAAAAAAATTGGTTTCTCAATGGCAAGATATAAAAAGCAAGGTCGAACAACGTCCAGAACCCGTACTTGAGGACTATAAAAAATCACTTCCACCGCTTGAACGCGCCCTAGCTATACAAAAATTGGTAAGCAAGAAAGGACTAGACGAAGACCTAAAATCCTATGAAATGAAAGTTTTAGAAGAACTAAACGAACTCTTACAGGTCTATAAAAACGAACCACACAATACCGCACTACTAGAGGAAGAATTTGGTGATGCGTTATTTTCGCTCATAAACGTTGGAAGAAAGTTGGGACTTAACCCTTCGGGTGGTCTGCTGAGAGCAATCAGTAAATTTAATTCGCGTGCATGCTATGTCGTAGAACAGCTAGAAAAAAACGATAATACTCTTAGTCCTGAACAGCTATGGAAACACATAAAAGAAATCGAAAACAAAAAAAAATTGACATCAACACATAGGTAGCTACAAACGTCTTTTGTTGTAGCTTTTAGGTGGCATATTTAGTAGAAGGCTTATTAATTAAGAAAGATCAGAATACCGTACAATACTAACAAGATACCGAGCAAGATACCCACTATTATTCTACGGAGTGCGAAAGGTGCAATAAGTATGCCAGCAACTAAGGTTGCACAAAAAAGTATCAGCGTATCCCAGCGCAAAATATATAAACTAGGACCAAGGCTACCAGCATACATCATGGCACCAAGTATCAGCATGATATTAAAGGCGTTGCTCCCCAGTATATTGCCCAAGGATGCCGTAACCATGCTTCGACTTACCAGCGAATACACAATAACACTCAGTTCTGGTAGACTTGTTCCCAAGGCAACTAGTAGCACCCCCGTTACTTTCTCTGAAAACATAAGGTAGGTCTCTCCTATATGAATTGCGCTTGTAAGAAGCAGTTCAGAGCTTACAAAAAGTAAAAATCCCGAAAAGACAATACCAATAACTGCTAGTGACAGTTGTAACAAGACATAACGTCGAATAAAAATATAAATACGACTAGTATAATTTTGCGTATGTCTTGAAAAAAAATTTGAATTTTTACGTTTATGTCTAACTGCTTCAGTTGCTTTGTTCTCGTTTGTATCTACTGCATATACATGTGAATTTTTTTCAGAGTATAAGTAGTTTTTTCGTATAGGTAAACGAGGAAGCCCAAATATAAAGAAAAGATAGCCACACAATAACAGACTTCCAATTATATATCTTGTCGTAAAAAAAGCAGATGTTAATGAAAAAAATGTACTTACTACATATAAGCAAGCACAAAGTATAAGCACAAATAAAAAACTACGCAGAATCAAAGCATCAAATCTAATTTGTACAAAAACACTCAGTATCAATAATACAAGCAATATATTGATATTGCTGCTTCCTATTGCATTTGTTACCCCATACATCACTCTTCCTTGTTTGAGAGCAATCATAGATACAACAAATTCGGGCATTGAAGTAGTAATGGCAATAACAGTCGAACCGACAAAAAATTGTGAAACTCCAAAATAACTCATAAGAAACTTTGAAGATGCCATGAGTATGCTTGTAGATGATACTAGCCCTACTACACTAAAGCACAACAAGAGCAGTGATAAGCCAATAGTATCCAAAAAATAAGTAGCTATTTGGTGCATATGCTAGTGATTACGATACGTTCTCCAAAAACGCCAAATAAAATTTCATGATTTGTAATCATAATTATATAAAATAACAATATGAGAGCATCGTATGAAAACAAAACCTAGCATAAGCAAAAAACGTATCCGTATACTCATTATCACAATAGCCCTCGTATCATTAGCTGTTTTCGGAGGAGTAATTATCTATCAAATGCCTGCGCAGGATCTGCATTCCTCCATAGTGCACGTCAAAAAAGCCATAGAAAACAGGGATATTGAGCACTTTACCCGCTACGTTGATATTGAAGCTATTATCTCTGGCTGGCTAGACCCAGCTTCTGAAAGTAGTCAAAGAAAATATGCAGATGATGAAACATTTGGACTCCTCGGTGGTGGACTTGGAGAAGAATTTACCGCTTTAATGAAACCACTAATTATAAAAAATGTAGAAAACATAGTGAGAGATTACATAGAAGTTCCGGACTCAAAAAATCTCATCGATACTAGGCTGGAGCATGTATCTTCTTTCGAAAAAATTGGCTTGACTTCAAGAGGTCTCGCTACTCCACTTCCATATTTACAATTAAAAAAAATTAAGCAAATCAAAAAAAATCCTGAAAATGAGTCTAGCAAAATGGTGTTAGTATTTCAAGATAGCAGAAACTCGCAAAAAGCAGAACTTACTATTGTGCTTATTGAGAATGAGGAACTATGGAGAATCACCTCCATTCCTAATTTTACAGAATTTTTGAGGACGCTGCAGACAAATTCCCAAAAAGACGAATAAAAATAAAAGAGTAGATACTCTTCTTACATAATAAAAATTTTCTACCCTTAGCAGGTCTTAGCTTGCTCCTAGGGATTGATAAAGAAGGCAAAAGAAAAGGGAAAACAAAAAATAAAAGCCAAAAAAAGACAGAAAGTGAAAACCAGAGGATAAATTTAGACTTATGCTAATAAGAAAGAATTATGGGCGAAGAGGGACTTGAACCCCCGACATCCTGCGTGTAAGGCAGGCGCTCTACCAGCTGAGCTATTCGCCCAAAAAATCAACTTTATATTAATAATAGCAAGAGATACAATTTCTGTCAAATGCAAAACGCTATCTGTATGCCTTAACACCATTACGATCTAGGGCATACTGTCATAGACACAGCGTATTGCCACACTAATACAGTGCTACAATAAAGACATGCCCATAAACATTGGTATCATTGCACACATAGATGCAGGAAAAACAACTACATCTGAGCAAATACTATTTCTCTGTAATAAAATATACAAGGTTGGATCGGTAGACGGAGGCACTACCGCACTGGACTGGATGGAAGAAGAACAAAACAGAGGTATTACAATTACATCGGCAGCTATGACCATAGCTTGGAAAGGACAAGAAATTAACTTAATTGATACACCCGGTCACGTTGATTTTACAATGGAAGTTGAGCGAAGTTTACGAGTACTTGACGGATCTGTGGGAATATTTTGCGCCGTTGGCGGTGTTGAACCACAATCAGAAACTGTATGGCAACAAGCCAACCGGTATCAAGTTCGCCGTCTCGCATATGTAAATAAGATGGACAGAATAGGGGCAGATTTTGAAAGAACCGTTGCTGATATACGCACCAAGTTTGATATAACTCCTGTATGTATTTCTGTACCTATAGGAAAAGAAAAAGAATTTGAGGGAATCATTGATATTCTATCTATGAAAGAACTACACTTTGAACGTGCTGACTACGGCAAAACCGTCATACACAAAGAAATACGTGCCACATTACGAGATACTGCAAGGTATTATCGAACTCAATTATTAGACGTCGCAAGCGAGTATAGCGATACGGTTGCTGAGTTAATCATGGATGACAAAGTGCCAAGCCAAGCACAACTCATTGCAGGTATACGCAAAGGAGTGTTGAGCGACCGCATACTTCCTATTTATTGCGGATCGAGTCTTCAATCTATTGGAGTACATACCCTCCTAGATGGAATTACTGCTTTTCTCCCCTACCCTCAGGAACTTCCTCCTGCAACAGTAATTGATAGAACTACTCAAGAAGTCATACCACAAGACAAGAGAGATTCCAAAGTTGGCATAGGGCTTGCTTTTAAGTCACACATAGATACCCAGATGGGACTTTTGCATTTTATTCGAATATACCACGGAACATTTAAGTCAAATACGATTATTTATGAATCAAACCTTAAAATAAAAGAACGTATATTAAAACTATACAGAGTAAGCGCTAATAAATTTGAGGAAATTTCTGAACTAAACGCAGGTGATATTGGTGTCATGGTCGGTCCAAAACATGTTAAAACAGGCCAAACATTCTGTACGCACAATGTAGGATACGTACTAGAAGGGCTTGATAACCCGATTCCCGTTATCTCGTCAACGCTTGAGGTTAATTCGCTTGATCAGCGAAAAAAATTATTGTCGGTTTTAGGAGGATTACACATCGAAGACCCCTCTTTTTCATACAAAGAAGACGAAGATACAGGGCAGATAATCATATCGGGTATGGGAGAATTGCACATTGAGGTAATCGTTCATAAGCTTTATCAGGACTATAATATTTCTCTCCGTCAAGGAAAACCTCAGGTACATTACAAAGAAATGCCAAAAGAAACCATACGTGGTCAAGAGTGTATTGCAGAACCACACCGCAAAGCAGGAGATAAGCAGGCCGAGTTTATGTTTGACATTGAGATTATACCTTTACACTCGCAAAACACTACACATCCACTCTCCGTAGAATGCGATGCTCTCATACCCCTAGAAGTGCAGGAAGAAATAAAATCGGGAATTCTACAAGATGCAAATACAGGAATACGTTTTGGGTATCCAATCATCAATACAAGAGTAGTAATACATACATTTGAAATCCGTGGCAAATCTGAGAAAAAAAATCTGTTTTTGTCTATGGCTGCTTCTCAGGCCTTTCATCGAATAATGAGATCTACTGACTCAATAAAACTTGAACCCATTATGAAATTAAATATAGTGACTCCAATAGAAACAGTTGGCGATGCTGTTAAAACAATAAATGCACGTGGTGGTATCATACATAATACTACTAACAAATCAAATACGATGGATCAAATAAACGCCGAAGCACAGCTTAAGGCGCTTTTTGGCTTTTCTACAGCACTACGAAGCACAACAAAAGGAAGGGGTACATTTTCTATGGAATTTTCTCATTTTGCACCCGTTGACATAGAATAAATAGGACATCCGATTACTCAGGCTATGACAATGCATATTATTACAATATTGCCTCATATCTAGTTTAGACATTAGACAATATGGAGGTCTATCTACGCAATTAATGTTCTTGAATTTTTTGATATAAGTGCGAATGAATAGTGCGCCCTTCCCTTAATCCTTTATTATGATAATTACTATTTACTGTTGATATTTCTATGTAGTTTGGGTGTTGGTGCGTAGGTATTTTTTTCCAAGTATTGTGTAACCTTCTTGGGTTATCGCGTTGTAGTCTTGCATTAACACAAAGCCTGTATAAATTGCCTTGTACACTCTTTCTACTGGTCATAAATGTCTTTGCCCATTCTTCGACAGCAGATACATCACCTGTATACGCTGCAAAACTATGGGTAATAAATTCTGAGTATTGATTATGATCGGTAAGTATGTGTAAAAATCCCGACGCCTTAAGAACTATCGCACAGAGCTGTAAAAACTCAAACGTAATCATTCTTCGCTTTATATGCTTTGTTTTTGGCCATGGATCAGGAAAATGAATATGAATTTGTTCAAATATTGCAGGTGGACAATATGAAAACAATAATTGTATTGCATCGTATTGGCACACAAAAATATTACTAATTGGATGCATCGGGTACATTGCTTCTTGTCTGGCAATTGCATGTCTAAGCAACAGTATTCCACGTTTGTATACTTCTGTTCCTAAATATAATGTCTTTGGATCTTTTCTTGCTTTTTCTAACAAAGTAATACCATTGCCAAACCCTATATCTAATATCTTTGGACTTGAGCTATTAAAAAAACAGGTGCTTAACTTAGTAGGACTGAGCACATCTCGCTCATAGACAGGTATTTTCTGCTTTTTTTGTTTTTTTATGGATGTTCTTAACACAAAGCTCTTATTGGGGAAAAATTGCCTATAATCAATATTTTTACGAGATGAAAGTGCCGGTGGTATTATTTCAATGGTGTTCATCTTGTAGTTGTTCTAGTATCTCAGAGAGCATAGCATAGATGTATTTTAATGTGTATGTCTTATTAGTTCCTTTTTCGCCCATAGAGTTACTCATGGTCGTGGAACTGTTATTCTTTTTGGTGTTTTCCTTGGTAAATACTTGGTATGGAATAACTATCTTGTTTGGTTGCGATCCCTTCTGAATTTTATTTTCACTCATGAGCACAGAAGCACGTACATGATTTAACAAACCTACGTTAGAAAATGTGATCTCAATTCCTTCACTGACCTTCTTGGTAGAGACAGTTTTCTTTATGGATTCAATATGCAATCTTCGAGCTAGTACTCGAATATGCGAGATAAACATAAGATTTTCTATTTCAAGGGGGATAGTACCAAACATATCGTTGAGCTCTTTCTCTATAACTTGTATCGCTTGAACAGAATCTATACTCGTAATTTTTTTATATGTAGACATTCTTGTTCCCGCATCTGGGATATAAGATACTGGTATATAGCCACTATAATCAAGATCAAGCTCAACTGACTCGCTCACTTGCGGAATTTCTTTTTTCTTTTTTACTGCTGCATCCAATAGCTGTAGATAGTATTGGTATCCAATGGATTGCATATTGCCACTTTGCTCTTTTCCTAAGAGATTTCCCGCACCGCGTACTTCGAGATCGGTACGTGCAACCTCAAAACCAGCTCCCAGTTCTGTGTGTTCACTTATCGTAGTGAGGCGTTTAACCGCTATACTACTGAGGCTGAGCTCATTCTGATATAGCAAATAAGCATGAGCGCTTCTATCACTTCTTCCTACCCTTCCTCTCAGCTGATAAAGTTGCGAAATACCATAGTTATTTGCCCAGTTTATAATGATTGTATTTACATTTGGAATATCTATACCATTTTCTATAATGGTAGTTGACACTAGTATATTTGCTCCTCCCTGCACAAATCTACGCATGCCATCTTCTATTTGATTTGCTTGCATTTTTCCATTCAGTGTTATTATGGTCGCTTCTTCTACGAGAGTCTCTATAAACTCTTTGATTTCTTGTAGACTATCAATTCTGTTGTGTAAAAAAAACACCTGTCCCCCACGATGTAACTCAGTTCTAATCGCTGATTGTATAAGCTTAGGTGAAAATTTTTCAACATGGGTAATAATTGGCTTTCTTTTGCGCGGCGGTGTTTTTATCAAGCTCAATTGCCGCATGCTAAACAGAGACTGTTGCAAGGTACGTGGTATGGGAGTGGCACTCATAGAAAGAACGTCTACAAAAGGATATTGTTTTTTTAGTAATTCCTTATCCTTTACCCCAAAACGGTGCTCTTCGTCAATTATGACAAGGCCAATGGTCTTAAATTCTAGGGTGCTTCTCAATGCTCGGTGTGTTGCTACAAGTAAGTCAATGGTTCCTTCTTTTGTGCCTTTAACAATACGCCTTGCCTCTGACTGCGTGCGAAATCTCGTAAGAATGTCAATTGTCATTGGCCATTTTTTATAGCGTAACCTAGCACGCTCATAATGTTGTTCGGCAAGAATAGTAGTAGGAACTAAGAATAGTACCTGCATATGAGCGCACATTGCCTTAAATGCAGCGCGAAACGCAAGCTCTGTTTTTCCAAATCCTACATCACCAACTACGAGTCTATCCATGGGATTTGGCTGTTCCATATCTTGCTTTATTTCTAACCAAGCACTGTATTGATCAGCAGTATCAGAATACTCAAAATCATTTAAAAATTCATGCTCCAACTGCTCTCCACCAATAAAAGAGATTCCCTTTGTTGTCTGTCTTTTTGCTTGCGTATCAAGCAGATCTTGCGAAATGTCCTCTACGATTTTTTTAATTTTATTTTTTCTACTCGTCCAAGATGCTGAACCTAGACTATCCAGTGACACAGATTCAGGATTTTTGCCAATATACCTATGGACAAGAGACATTTGTTCAATTGGCACATAAAGCGACTCATCGTATGCATAACTGATTTTGATATATTCTTTTTCTATACCAAAAAATTCTCGACGTTCAAGAGAGACATATTTGCCTATCCCGTAGTTAATATGTACAAGCAAGTTTCCTGGCTCAAGCTGTTCTAAATCACTAATAAGGCTATCTATTTGAATTGAATTTTGCTTTTGGGTGGATGACTCGTCCACTAGCGAGTCAGTTGTTTGGCTTTCTATAAAGCGCATTGATTTTCCTAACAATTCTGCTTCAGTGATGCATAATATTTTTTCAGCATGATGTAAAAAACCCAAAGTCATAGACGAATAAACAAAGTGTATACGAGCGCTCATGATGCCATTGGCTTTGCATGCACGTTCAAGCTGCGGTACAATGAGCGCTTTTAGTCGTGCATAACTGCGAGTATTGATACAAGAAATTACAATCTTATATTTCTTATTAATATATTCAATACATTGTTTAGCAAAAAAATCCATGTTTCCCTTAAATGCAGGACAAGAATAATCGTTTACAAAAGATTCATTTGAAAATTTATTTTTGAAGGTGCTTATGAATATACTAGATTTTATATTAGATTGTATTATTTTGTCTCTAATATATGAGATTCTTGAATATCGTGGACATATAACTTTAGTATGTATAGAAAAAAATGTTTTTTGATATTCACGCTCATACTGTTCGACAGCTTTGATACCTTCTTCGTATCGATAGAAAAAAGTGTATGCATTGGGCGCATAGTCTGAGATATGAGAAAAGATGGTAGAGGAATGCGCTCCAAACATATGTTGATATGGATGAAATCCTTCATTTTGTATTGCATGTATTGTTTGATCTAGACATTTTTTACTAACCTCTGAAAATTGTTCATTTATGTTTTTCTCTAAATTTTCAATACCTTGATTATCCCAGCAATACTCGCTTCCATATACGATATCTATATGTTTGTGTTTTTTAGAAGTACTCATTTGTGTTTCTAAAGAAAACTCACTAATATCTTCAATATTGCCAAAGTCAACGTGTATTCTATATCCTTTATGTGCTATGTCAGTACATATATCGATTACTGTTCCCCTTACTGCAAACTCTAGCTTTTGTTGGACACGAGAAACACGTGTATATCCATTTTCAATTAATTTTTGAATTAATAGCTCATGTTTGAGCTCTTGTCCCACGCTAACTCGTATACCACGAATAAGAGCGTCATTTACACAGATAGTACCGGATAACCAACTCATAACACTACATATGATTAAAGGAAACTCTTTGGGCTTTATTAATGGTTCATTGTGCTTGCGTGCCAGTGAGTGCAGTGTGTGTATACGCATTCGTTCGTATTCGTTCTGCTTTGTTGTATAGTCATGTTCTCTTGCATTACTTGGATTTCTTTCTGAAGGAAAAAAATATACTGAGTCATAAAAAATAATGAGATTGCGATAAAGCCACAATGCTATTTCATCGTTTGGGCACACTACAAAGAAAGGCTGTTTTATCGTCTGTAGACATCGTACGAGCCACATGTGAAGATAGGTAGTATGAACACTATAGATAGATTGTGTATTCTCCAAACTATCTCGATTAGGAAGATTATACGTGAGCGATTTAAAAAAGTCTACTATAGTTTCTGAGTCAGTGGTATGAATCATGAGAATACATGTTTTTTTTATGATAGTACACTAAGCACACTAAAAAAATTCTTAGCGTAATGATTTTTTACTACTAGTCTTATAGTAAGATTAATATTAATTAAAAACACTTTACTCTTCTTACAAAATTCCGATTTTATAATGATATATATGTCTAAAAGGTTTTGTAAGCACCAATGTAAAACCCTGTCTGCAATTTCGGCAAGGCTTTCAATAGCCATGCTCTCAATAAAAAGAGTAGCAAAAACAAGCATCTTTTTTTGCTTGACTGTAGTGTTTTTCGCTTTGGGAATGACATTTAATGCTCATTCACAGTCTTTTATTTCAGATGTATCTCAGCAAAAATTTAACCAGAAAAATCCTTCTCATATTATAAATATTACTTTGGAACCCCTATCTGTTATATATCCTCTGAGTGAAAAAAAAGAATTCTCCATCCAAATTAAAAACACTGGAAACATACAGTACCCACTTAACATTGCCGACGAATACGAGTTGAGTTTTTCTTTTATTGTCTACGACAAAAATGGAGTACAAAAAATTATACGTCCAGAAATCATACAAGAGCGCATTCGAGATAATTTTGCATATAGAAATTTTATTCTGCTAGCGGGGGAAACCCTAACATTTCCTCTCTTTCTTGATGACTTTATTGATTTTGACGCATCAGGAGTATACAGAATTGAAGCACAGTTTTTTCCTGAATTTTATTTTTCAGATACAAGTGAATATTATCTTTCAAATGCGGTTTTGGTTTCTCTTATTGACATAGCTCCAAACGATATGGAAATTAATGCTGACGTCGATATTGCAAATATTAATGACTATAGTAGAAATATCAAACAGTATAATCCCGACGATGTAGTAGCCGAAGCGCTTGTCGCACTTCAAACTCAAAATGAAGACCTCTTTTTTTATCATGTAAATGATGAATTGCTGTATCTCAACAATGTTGATGTGCAAGAACTCTATAGCGACCTTACACGTGAAGAACGTATACAAGAAATAGCGCGATTTCGCACCCGTCTTTTTTACGGAATCAATCAAAGCGATCTCGCACCTCCAGACTATTTTGAAGTTGTAAAAACAAGTTATACAAAAAGAAATGCAACAGTGACCGTTCTATCGCAGTTTATGACAGGGCGCGTCATTAGTAATAGAAGATTTGAATTCTTCTTAGAAAAAGCTAAGGATGAATGGAAAATAACTGACTATAGCGTTACCCTAATATCAAGGGAACTGGCACAAAAAAATCTTGAACAACCCACATTTATTGAAGACGATAACTATGAGTTATTGTCAGATTTTTAATATCACTAAGTCACTAGGCGTGAAACATGCTGTTTTTTTGCCTGAATAAAAAGCAATTTCCTTGTTTATATCTTGACAATAATAGGTATCTTGGATATCATTAAAGTATTCCCCTGTAGCTCAGTAGGTAGAGCGAGTGGCTGTTAACCACCAGGTCGTTGGTTCGAGTCCAGCCGGGGGAGTCTTTTCATTTTTAAAGTCATGTAACGGTAGATAGTCTATCTATACCTTGTGCATTTTCTTTATCGTCTTTTATATCAAACTAATTATTTTTAAGATACAGATACGCAAGACCTCTCTAATTCTTAGGATCCTATATACTTAGAATCCTAATCCTCAGGCTAATGCTTAGGCTCAGTGTTTGTGACCAGGTATGCTTATTTCTTCTTCAGTTTCTTTGTCTAGCTCAGTAGTTATCTCTTGTTCTTGAATATGCTCAAATATTTCTGCGGATCTATGCACTTGGAATGAAGAAAATTTTCCTTTTGCATACAGAAATTCTTCCCATAACCTGTGCTTTTTACTCAGTTCCTTTGCTTTCTGCATTCCCTTTGCATCTATGCATACCATACCTTCCTCTATTACAATAAATTGACTCCTTTCCAACAAGCGTAAAGAGAGCATTGACCATAGGCGACTCATGCGCATGCTCCAAAACTTTTTATCATGCTGTTTTGAGCCACGCCTTGCAAAGTGTACCATCTCTTCCTTGGTAACCTTGCCCTTAAGTAGCACCTTAAGCATATCTTCTTGTATTGTTTTTACATTCGCCAGAACATCTCGGACTATACGAAACAGAACACCATGTGAGCTAAATAGCAAGGCAGTAGTAAACAGTACTCCTAGTACCGCACTTATGATCCCCACAAATGGAAGCCCCCTATCAATAAACATGCCTTGTAATAACTCAGAAATCATTACTGCACAAACCGCAATAAGAGATGAGTATACAAGCATTTGCTTAAGCGAACGTGCAAAGAGCCACGCGATCGCTGGAGGAATAACCAAGAATGCAATAATCATTATACTCCCCACACTCTCAAACGCAATCACACAAGTAATTGCAACAAGCAAAATATGGACATACTTCAAACATGTCACTCTTATACCACTAACTTTTGCAAAAGAAGGGTTAAAAGTGATGATATTAAACTGTTTAAAAAATATAGCGGTAAAGGCAAAATTGACCAGCAGAACAATTCCATTGCTAAGCGCTGCCTTTGGTAGGTGCATTGAGCCAAATGAAATAGTATGTAGTGGGGTTAGTTCTATAGCTCCAAACAACACACAATTTGGATCTAGATCAACTGCACGTGCCCCATTCGTGATAAGAATAATTCCAAGGGCAAAAAAGCCAGTAAATACCACTCCTAGAGCAGAATTACGCTCTAGCCTTAGTGTTTCAGAGAGATAATTCGATATACATGACGTGAGCAGTGCCATGACGATGGCACCGATAACCATTGCTACACTCGTTCGTGACTGTGTTAAAAAAAACGCTAGCGCAATTCCGGGTAGCACTGAATGGCTGAGCGCATCTGCAAGCATGCTGTCTTTTTGTAATACGAGTATATTACCAAGCAGTGCCGAAGAAAGTGCAATGATTATTGCAATAATAACTACCCAAAAACCAATAAAATTCATATCATATTACTCTATAGACTTACTAAACAACTATTAGTATAATGCTAATGATGCTTTTCTCCCAATAATCTCGTGAGGGTATACTTTGTTTTTATTTGCGCGCTCAGTTCATCGCTTGCTTCTTGACCAATGGCGTGTTCCACTGTATCAGCACTAAAATCTATTTGCTGAGGACTTGCGTTAGTATACGTCATAAAATAGAGTTCCCATAACTTATGGCGTCTGAGAACAGATAATGCATAGAACAATCCTTTTTTAGTGAAATAGAAAGTAAGGTTACTTTTGTTGAGGGTAAGATATCCACGTGATTCAAGAAACTTACATTCTTTTAATGCCCTTGTCCTAGTCAATCCCGCTGTGCTGGCTATAGAAGAAATAGAAAACGCACGCGAGGCATACGTCAAAAGTTTACTTTCTGTACTATATTCCTCACTTTCACTTTCTTGTTCGCTTGAATAACCCTCTTTTTTTAAGAAATTAGATACTTCTTCTTCTACTTGCTCAAGAGCGCGTCTGAGCAAGTGTTCTCGAGCTACAATGCGCGCATATACACTTCGGCTTATGAACGTTTTAACTACCCCCTTATATGATCCAAACAAGAGAGACAGCAAGAATATGCTCATTGCGACTGTAATGATAACTGAACCCGTAGGAATACCTGGGTATACTGCGCTAAGAACTGCACCTATATAACAGCTAGACATGGATATGACAATCGTAATAATGATAAGGGGAACGAGTTTTGAATGCCAAAAGCGAGCCGCAACTGGTGGTATAATCAATATGCCATTGACCAACACTATCCCGACCGCTTGGATACCCACAATAGTTTGGATACTAATCAAGTACAGCATCACACTATCATAAAAATTTACTGGCATACCAACAGTACTTGCATATTGAGGATCAAAGCTAAAAATACTCAACTGCCTCCAAAATACAAGTATAAATAGCAATATAAGCGTTGAGACCACTAAGAATACGATTGCATCACTAAAAATCATAGAAGCAGTATTCCCATATATAAATGTGAGTAATCCTGAAGAATTTCCTTGAGAAAAACGTTGAGACATACCAAGGAGCGCTATTCCCAAGCCAAAATATACGCTGATCGTGGTAGCGTACAAGATATCATTATGGAAGAATGAATTGTGCTTAATCGACCGCATTCTAAACACAGAGAGCAGAGCAGTAATCAGTCCTCCAAAGAGAAGAATATTGGTATTTCTACTTAAATCTATCAATCCAAACGTACTGCATATAATAAAAGCAATCGTAATACCTGGCAAAGTAGCATGTGAAATGCTATCAGATATAAGTAAGCGCTTTTGTAACAGAAGAAACACGCCAATAAGAGCTGATCCTATGCTATAAACAATGACTCCAAATAGTACAACCTGTGAATTATACTCTTTTAGTAGCAAGATAGAAGATAGGTTCATCCCAGTTTTCCTTTTTCAATGACTGCACCAAAGGCTTTTTGTAAAAGCGTCAACTTACCCCGATACGTTTTATTAAGGGTATCATCATTGAGTGTGGTACCGATAGGTCCTTGCGCAATAAGTGAGAGATTAAGCATGACTACATAATCTGCAAAATCTTCTAGCGTATTGAGGTTATGGTGTACAATTACGATGGTTTTTTTTTGTTTGCGAAGCATATGCATGACTTCGTATATGGATTTTTCTGTAGCAGAATCAACACCCGAAAAAGGCTCGTCCATGATAAGTATGGTTGGATCCATAACTAAAGACCGCGCAAGAAATGCTCGTTGTTGTTGGCCGCCTGATAACTCGCTAATAAGACGTCTTGCAAAATCTTGTAGTTGGACTTGTTCTAAAGCATCCCAGACACGTTGTTCCTGTATTTTTTTTTGTGTTCTTGTCTTGTGAGAAAAAATTCTCCGCTTATGGTATAGCCCCATTTCAACTAGTTCTTTAACTCGTATGGGATAGTTCCAATCCACACTTTCGCGCTGAGGAACGTAGGATAGTCTTGTACGGATCTGAGAGAGTGTTTGTCCTATAAAACGTATTTCTCCCGATATACGCGGAATAAGCTCAAGCATAGCCTTAAGCAGGGTACTCTTTCCTGCTCCATTTGGTCCAATTATTGCACTTATGCTATTTTGTGGAATTGATATATTGATGTCCCATAATACAGGCCTTTTGTTATAAGCAACGGTAAGACTTTTAGTCTCTATTGCTTGCTGGCCTGCTTGTGTTTCTGAAGAAGCGGATGCTGATTCTGGTGAATAATGATGCTTCTGCTTGTATTCCATTGTTTTTGACTCTACTGTAGCTCTGTTTTAATTTTACTTTTGCTTCTTCTCGTGTTATTATAGTTCATAATTATTTCATAGCACTGCTTCTCTATTCCGTTGTGCTAAGTCCAGTTACTATAGTGGCAATATTGTGCCGTATCATGCCTGCATATGTTGCTTCTTTTGTACCTTTTATACCAAGAGAATCTGAAAAAAGAGAACCTCCGATAATAACTGAGTGACTCAATGCGCCAGCGCCTTCAATGAGTGCTTTTATGTTTTTAGGTGATACGCTTGACTCAATAAATATTGCCTGTATATCACGCTTTACCAGTAGGTCTACGAGAGAATTTATTTCATTCAAGCTCGCTTCGGTAATAGTAGAAATACCTTGCACGCCTAATACTTCAAACTGATATGCTCTTCCAAAATAATTAAACGCGTCATGAGATGTTATGAGTATACGTTTGTTTTGAGGTATTACTTCAAGTTGCGTTAAGGCCCACTGATGAAGCTCCTGCATAGCATTTGTCGCTGTATCAGCACCTTGGGCTAATACTTGTGAGTATGTAGGGTAATACTCAGCAAGAAGCATTGACAAGGGCTCTACTATCTTAGACCAGAGGGAAATATCCATCCAAATATGAGGATCAGGTACTGTAGCATCGATATACAATAAGTCCTTAGCCGATAAAAAGTCTGAAATCGCATAATAGGGTTCCTTTTTCTCGTTTGATCTAAGTACATTGTAAAGCGCTCCTTCAAGATGCAGACCATTATACAGTACTATTCGTGCCTCAGTTATACGCTGTGTATCTTGACGTGTTGGAATATACGTATGCGGATCAAGCCCCGGACCGATGAGATATTCTACTGGCACACCACCACCAGTAACATTCAATACCATATCTGCTATTGCTGCAGTGGTAGTAACAATAGTATTTCCTCGCTCTGGTTTTTGAAGACATGATACAAAAAAAATAAAAAGATATACTACCAAAAAAAAATAGAACGAATTATATAACTTACGCATCATCAACATAAACCCCACGATCAAAAGAGTATCGTAGTTTTTTTTTTTGATTGTCACTGTAGATTATAACATACGTGATTATAGCACACGCATTAGCGAAACAAAATATTTGTTCGCGTTTGGCATGGTATCCTCTAGCATCGTCATGCAGGTCTGCGCAGTAGCACCAGTAGTAATCACATCATCAATCACAAATATAGTTGATTTCTGCCATTCTGCATCAATAAGATTTTTTTTTATAGAAAAAGAATTCTTTACGTTACTAAAACGCTTTCCATACTCAAGTTTTTTTTGTGCAGAACTCCAGCTCCGTTTAAATGGCGTGGCGAAATGCACGTTTGTTTTTAAGATACACGAAAGTTCTTTTGCGACATGTTTTGCAATTAGACTCATATGGTCAAACTGGCGAATATATGTATTATAGGGACTCGAAGGGATCGGACATACCACAATCTGTGAGGTATGCGTCTCAGACAATGTTTCTAGTGGCATGCTAAACGGTATACCAGAAAACTGGTCAGGAGTAGGTTTTTTCTGTGGAATAGCAATACAATCAAGAAGTAGCAAGGCAAGGCTATGCGCAAAAAAATATGCAAGTGGCTTAACACAGTGTTCCTTGTATAGCCTCAACAGACGCTTTGCCATACCCAAGTAAACCCAAAGCGACTTAATAGTAGTTCGCTCGCTATACCTACATACGAGAGCACACTGCCAACAATGCTTTTTCTCTATACTAAGAGGAAGCCCACAATGCTGGCAACAATGGGGTGGCAAGACAAGCAGTTTTGAGATACACATAGGACATAATACCTGTGTGGAGTTTTTTTCACAGACTATGCAAGGCTTCACCTTACCAACATAACCTATGTTAAGATTACATTAATTCAATCAGCAAGGACGCTGAGCATAAAAAAGGAGCAAGCTGACCTTGCTCCTTTTTTGTATATCATAATAAGGCTTTGTACACCTTACTGGACCTTACTGACTGTAGCTTATTGGGCTGTTGGTTGGTCAGTAGCCAGGTAAGCAGCGTTATCTACAGACTCAAGTTCACTGAGAATAAGTGCAGGCCACAATGCTGCTCCGTCTTTTATTGAAACAGTCCACGTATCATCAGTACCATCAAAATTATCTAGATTAGTAAAGGCAGCTTTTAGGGGATCCACCTCTGTAATCGCACTAATATCAACTGCTATGCCCGAGGCATTTGAAGCTCTACCATGTCTTGGATCAGTTGCATCATCAGAACTATATGGAGATGTGTCACCCTCATCGTTTTTTTGTAACAAGTCAGCTTCACCTGCTTTACTCGAGTAATAGACCTTAGTAATCGTCCCATCACCAACTACTCTACCAAAGGTATCTATATAGCCTGAAGGGTCTCCAGTTACTCCCGTGGGAATATACAAACTAATTACGTTGCCACGCACATAGCCCGAAACAGTATCAGTATTAGAAAGACCAACAAAACCACCTACATTTGCAGAGCCATACACCTCATTGGTGGCGTATCCTACTATAGTGCCGCCGTTTTGTCCCACTAGACCACCAACCGTTCTCACATATACATCTGTAGCAATTGTGTTTACATTACCCGTAGCATAGCCTTTGAGTTTTCCATTAGCCCCACCAATACACTTATTAGAACTGTTAAGATAACCAAGACAACCTATAAGACCACCAATATTTTCTTCTTCACTATCGGCTGAACTAGCAAATGTACTCACCGACCCAGAAAAATAGCCCACCGTACTTCCTTTACTTTTACTACCAACAAGTCCTCCGACATTAGAAGTTCCTGAGACGGTGCCTGTTGCATAGCCATACACATTGCCTTCTCCTCCAAGATCAATAGCCACACCTAAAAGGCCACCAGTTTGATTTCCACCATTAATTTCTCCAGTCGTATAGCCGACTACGTTAGGATTTGCGGCGGATACTTCGCCTACTAAACCCCCGACATACTTACTATTAGCTCCTCCCAAGATTGAACCAGTACTAAACCCTGTTACGTTGGCTAGAGCCTTTCCTACTAATCCTCCTAGATTTATTACACCCTTGACATCACCACTCGCATAGCTACTTGATATTACTCCATTTGCCGATGTACTTCCAGAAAAGCCTCCTATGGAATTTGTTCCAGTAACATTACCGCTTGCATAGCTATTTGTCACTGTTGTTCCTATGCTACCAGCAAAACCACCAACTTTATTTGTGCCGTATACATCACCCCTTGCGTGACTAGACTCTAGTGTACCCCCTTTACCGTTATGTACACCTATTAGTCCCCCTGCATATTCATCTAAAGCATCAACACGCACTTTGGCAGAAGAATTTTTTATACTACCGTTATTAATGAAACCTGCTAATCCTCCTACAAAGCTACCTGTTCTGCCTTCTGTTGTTGCATTACCATTAGCCTTTACACTACCACTTGCAATATTAATATCTTGTATATTTCCTTTTTTTACAAGTCCTATAAGCGCACCAACATTGCCACCTGCGTTGACTGATACTTCTTTAAGAGTAAGATTTTTGACAACAGGATCAACCTCGCTTTCTACTACTCCAAAAAGTCCGGCATTCTCTAAGTTAGCATCGTTTATATAGAGCTCGCTTATTGTAAATCCCCCACCATCAAAACTACCAGTAAACGGGTTACCATTGGCTCCTATAGGAACAAACGAATAACCGTCACAAGAACTATGCCTCAGCGTAATATTACTTGTCAAAACATAACTATCGGAAAAAGTTGGTTCGCCAGCCTTAGGATTACCTGCATTCTTAGAAAGATATAAAAATTCTTGCCATGTTCCAATTTCATATATATCGGAAGCATTTTTTTGCGGAGGCGTTCCTGAGTCAAGATCGGTACAAACAAATGAGTCACCGTCTCCTTCATCGCTAGTACTAGCTGTGGGATCGCTACAAGAAATTACTAGTCCTATAGTCAACAAAGACATGAGAAACACAAAGCAGAACATCAATGTTCTTGACATTTTTTTTGCATTCATACTATTTAAAACTTCGAAAAAAGTTACCATAATACATCCTCCAATGGAATTATTTATTATTTTTTTACACTAGTTATAGTATAGTATAAAAACATTCTAGTATAGTCTAAAAGCAATATGACTTTCAAGCAAATTTTTATATTTTTCTCGAAAAAACACAAAACATATGTATAAAACCGTACTATTGTGTAACTATTGTATATCAATGATTTTAGCTTGTTACTCTTAGTTTAGCCTACTTATTGTGTCTATTATTTTGTCCATGCTACTCTATTCTATCTACGCTAATCACTTTATATTGTTATCAAAGGGGAGCGACATTTGACCTTTAGAACTACTCTTAGTATACCCGAGTATTGCATGTGCACGTTTTATGATATGTGCTGGCATACCTGCAAGCGCTGCCACTTCTATTCCATAAGAATTATTGCTTGATCCTTCTCGAAACTTTCTTGTAAACACAATTCCCTGATCTGTTGTTTCTACCGTAAAAGAATAGTTTTTTATCATGTCACTTATGGCAAATATTTCGGTAAATGTATGGTAATGCGTCGCAAAAAGAGTAAAGATTTTTTTATGAGAAAGATGTTCAACAATAGCCTGCGCTATACTCATACCGTCATTTACACTCGTACCTCTCCCTACTTCATCCATGATGATAAGGCTGCGATCGCTTGATGAACGTAGAATACTTGTAGCCTCTATCATCTCAGTTAGGAACGTTGATTCACCTTTTGAAAGATTATCGCTAGCACCTATACGAGTTGCTACCTGATCCACCACTCCAATTCTTGCAAAACTGCACGGCACAAACAGTCCTACATGGGCCATGATTACTATCAGGGCTGTTTGTCTGAGTATAGTAGATTTTCCTGACATGTTTGGTCCCGTTATAATTATGAGACTACAATCTTCTTTTGTCAGTTGAACGGTGTTAGAAACAAAATTTCCATGAGGAAGGTGCTGTTCAATGATTGGGTGCCGACTGTCAGAGAGTTCTATAATGGGATTTGATTCCATAGTTGGACACACGTAGTTATTACTATGCGCAACGTGAGCAAACGACTGATATACATCTATTTCTGCCACCGCTCTACACAATGTAAGCACTGTGTTTTTATCCTTGTTTACTTTTTCGCAAAGTTCGTAAAAAAGTCGTTTTTCTACTGAGATAAGATTCTCTTGGGCATCATAGAGCTTGTTTTCTAGGTCCTGTAAGGTTTGTGATTTATATCTATCGTAGTTTGAAAGCGTTTGTCTTAGTACAAAATGTGAAGGCATCTTTTCTCGCTGAGAATGCGCAGCTTCAAAATAGTATCCTATGAGTTTGCTAAATTTAAGTCTAAAATTTGCCTGAGCTTGCGCACGTTCATTTTCAAACAATTCGTTAATAAGTTTGTTTCCATTAAAACTGAGTACTCGTAGCTGTGCTAGCTCGTTGCTTGCCTCGTCTCGTATAACAACCCCTTCTCCAATAGTGGGCGAAGGAGGATCTTGTAAGAAGGTATTCAAATACTCTAATAATGTTATAATTTGTGATATATCTTTGAAACATGTATATTTTTCGAGAATTACACTATGTTTCTGAACAAATTTTGCTATATCAGACAAAATTTGTAAACCTACGCGTATCAAATGTATGTGTCGTGGAGATGGATTCCTACGCATCATAAGCATAAATATTCGTTCAATATCAGGAAAGCCTCTCAGTAATGCGAGCAGTTCTATATGTACATCAGACTCTAACAAATAAGAGACAAAGGCATGTCGCCCACGTATCTCTTCAACATCTTGTAATGGAAAACGCATCCATTGATGTAAGAGCCTTTTACCTGCCAGCGTTTCGCATTGGTCGCAAATTCCATAAAGTGTATAGGTATGTGACTGTATATTTTTTGACTCGAATAACTCTAAATCTCGTATAGCTCGCGAATTTAGTCTCATATGAGAACGCTCAGTGAAAAATTGTATACCTTGTAAAGAATCGGGGGTTTGTTTTTGTATGCTTAAATACTCTAAAAGACCTGAAATTGGTAATAATGCCGACTCGTTTTCAAAGCCAAGGCTATGATAGCTGTAGGCCCCAAAATACTTTTCAAGATAGTCACGGGCTATGGATGGAGAAAATTTCCATATTGGTAAGGTACTACAATGCACCTCAGGAATAGCCTTCTTAACTTTATATAAAAGACCTGATTCATGACTAGACTCACTTTCTGGTAAAAGCAATTCTTTACAATCAATTTTCTCTATGAGAGAAATGAGACCTGATTCAATCTCAGGCGCTTGAATTATCTGTGAATATACTGTTCCTTGTGATACGTCAATCCATGCACAGTATAGATTTACATTATTAAGGCAACATGCAAGTAAATAATTGGGTTTTTCATCCTGTAATTGACTTATTGAATGAACGGTTCCAGGAGTAATGATGTCAACAACTTCTCGTGTAACAATCTGTCCTTTCTGTGGTTGACTCGTCTGTTCGCATATCGCAATTTTCTTTTTTGCCACTACCAGTTTTTGTATATAGGTATCAAGGGAATGGGAAGGGATGCCACACATAGGAACCTTGTTACGCTGTGTTAAAACAAGATTGAGTAATGCAGAGATTTCTATGGCATCTTGATAAAAAAATTCATAAAAATCTCCCAATCTAAAGAGCAGTACGTAGTCCTTGTACGCTTCTTTTATTTTTTTGTATTGTTGCATTAATGGGGTTGCGTCTGACATATTGTACTAAAAAAATGAATTCACGGTTTACGTAATGTATATGCGATTCTTTTTTCCTATACTGCCTATTGTGCCAGGATAGATCGTAGTTTTTCTATTACTTCCTCAGTAATATCTACTATATCTGCCCACCATTGCAACCCAGGCGTAGTACTTTGAAAAACGACAGAATAGCCTTTGTCAAGTGCAGTAAATTCAATTGACTGTTGCAGTGCAATAAGAAATTCTCTTGAACGTGGTTCTTGACTACGGCGATTAAGTTCGTCTTGAAAATTCTTTGAAAGGGAATCAATGTAATTTTTGAGGCTCTGAATGCGCCTCTCTAAAGCTATGACACTATCATACTCTTCCTCTGCTTCCTTGACTGCCTTTTCTCGCTCTAATACTTCTAGTCTGTTCACTTGCTCATTAATTTGATTTTCATATTGAGATTTAAGCGCTTCTAAGTTGAGAACTCCAGTGGACTGAATAGGAAACGCTGCACTCACCGCACGAATGTCAACCACTGCCACAGTTGTGAGTTGTTGTGCACCGATATACATGCCCATACTGAGCACTAATGCAATTATTGTTATCCGCATTTAGAAAAACTCCGTACCAATTGAAAAAATTAAATCAAAGCCACCTCGATCCTCTAAATCATTTCCGGCAGCAAAGCCACCACGTTCCCACTGAAATTGATTATCCGAGTCAAAACTAAAACGTTTTGCAAAGTATATACGTATGGGAAACTGCTGGATCACAAAGCGAAATCCTGCACCAAAAGAAAACTGGTAGTCTGAAAGCACGTCGTCATATAGTGCCTCTCTCTCAATCCATAATCGTGCAGTTTCAAAGAACATATCAAACCATACAACCTCTTCGGCAAGAGGAGTGCGAAGTTCAACCCAATTATTCCATGTCGCCTCACCTCCTCCACGATATGGCCATCCTCTAGAATTATATATCCCATTGAGGCTTAAACGCTGAGAATAGGTAGGACCATCAACATCATAGTTTTTTCCAGAAGGATAGTAAAATTGCGGAAGTAGGACCGAAAATACCGTTTGTCCTGCAAATACCATCTTCCATGCCCAATTTTCTGCAACTTGCCAGTCAAAGAGCGTGAGATGAAACTCCGCCGTTGTTTCTGAACGAATAAAATGTGAATCTCCAAATAGTATACCACCGTAAAAATTGAATTTTTGGTTCACATATGCACCCTGTGAAGGAATAAATGGCCTATCGCGCACATCGTAGTACAGCCGAAGATTTACGATGTTGTACAAGCGCCAATTATCTCTATTTGCACGTATTTGAGGACTTGCAGCACGATACAGCAATGGATCATAAATTACATAATTAAAATATGGCCCATAGCTAATACTTGTACCCACTCTTCCAAAAGGACTGAAAAAAGCATAGCCCGACCCTACTGTAAAGTATAGGCTTACTACGTCGTAATTCATTAGGGTACTATTGTTGTACGCTGGTATACTCAATGTTCCTAAGAAATCATAGTCTCGTGCAAGATTATATTCTGTAATTTCGCTAGCATTAGGAACACCAGGATAGGGTTCTCCTCGCGTATAACTCCGTTCATTATCGGTACCTTCATCGAGAACCGTATCTTTTGTAAATACATATTTTCCCGTAAAACTATCATAATTAATCCGACTATCCAGTAAGGGTGACTCTAAGTCCTGTGGGATATCATTTATCAGCTCATGGCTTACTCCAACACTTGAAGAAAGCTGTATGGGAGAGTTTAAGAATTTAGGATCTAAAAAACTAAGACTGAGCGACTGTTCAAAAGAAGAGGCTTCTAACTGCGAACTCAATCTAAATCCTCTTCCAAGAAAATTTGGCTCATTCCACTTAACAAAGGCACTCACTGGAAAACTAGAATTATCAGAAGATCCAAACGTAGCACCAAATTGCACATCTCTAAAATTTGTCTCGTTGAGTTGTATCACTAAATCTATAAGTCCATCAGCACTTCCAGGTCTAAAATCAGGGAGCACTTGGTCAAAGTACTGTAGATTGAGCAAATTTAAACGCGCGTTATTAATCTTTCGTGCATTAAAGACCTCTCCCTCAGAAAAACCAAGCTCTCTTTTTATTACATAGTCTTTGGTTTTAAAATTGCCTTGGATTACTATATCTTCGATATGGCTCTGTGTAAATTCTTGGATTATAATCTCATAGCTTACTTCATTAGTTACTGAATCTTTATCCTCAGCTAGTTCATATCTATTAAATATGAATCCTTCGTTTGCGTATAATTGTTGTACGTTACTATACGAGCGCTGGAATTTTTCGAGGTCAAGCACATCTCCCTTTTTTAGAAACACAGTATTCTGTAGTTCTTCATCGGTAAATAGAACATTGCCGGTAAACGTCACCTCTTTGAAGAAGAATTGGACTCCCTCATTTATAACAAATTGTATCGTCATCTCGAGACCTTCATCCGATTGCAATTCTTGTTCTATAACATCAACTACTTGTGCATCGATATACCCCTCTTGCTGATAGAGAAGTTCAATTTTAAGCCTATCCTGTGCAATTTGTACCTCTGAATATGTGCCTCTGTTAAGTATTCCTCTTTTTTTGCTGACGAGTGTTCGCATTAGCTTTCCTGTCGAAAACAATGTATTTCCAGTAAACTGTATGTCCGCAATAGTAATCTCGTTTCCCTCGACAATAAAGTACTGTACCTCTACTTCTGTATCTGGGTTCTTTGGGTCTGGGTTAGTTTCATAGGTAACTACGGTGTCTGGATAACCTTTTTTAAAATACGCTTCCTTGATAGATGCGGCAGAATCGTCAAGTCCTTTATCTTGTACCACGTCACCTGTCCGCAAGGTAAGATTACTCTGTAACTGAGTCTTTCCTATTTTCTTATTGCCCACAAAACTAATCTTACTAATTGAAGGCTTTTCACTAATTGTAAATAATATGATTAGCTCATCGGAGGGTCCCCTTTTTGCTTCAGGCACTATTTCTGTAAACAGGTCTAAATCATAAAGTATTCCTAGTATCTCGCTTAGTATCTCACTACTGTAATTCTTATTTAAGTATTCACTTATTGCATTTTTTATTTCAAATTTAGATACTTTTCTTGTACCGTTAAATTCAAAATTTTCTATTGGCTTATCAACAAACCACGTTTCGTCATCTTGAGCATACAAAGCCGTAGCTATACACATACACACAAGAGAAATATACACTATTCTATGGTAAAACCAACATCTACGATTCATAGTAATTTAGTACCTTTGTGTATACGATATGGATAAATATGAAAGAGGCGTAACAAGTAAGCCATCATATTGCGACTTAAAGGTTGAATCAAAGGTCCACGATATATCAAAGACAGGAGTTGGAATGTCAACATTTATAGCTGTATTAACGTCCACTTTATTAATGATATTTGAGGTGTACACATTTGTAAAGGGGGTATCCGTTTCTAATTGCAGAAGTAGACTTACATACACAGAATCAAAGTATTTACCAAATTCAATACTCGAATTATCAAAAAGAGTACCGAATATATTTGCCTGTAACTCGCTTTCTATGCTCTGCGGGGTGGGTATTAGCGAATATGCAACAAGATTTTGTACAATATCGGAACGTATAGACACATAGTCTAGCTTAAGGGTAGTACGTAGTGCATCACCAAACCTACTAAACAGACCAATATTTGCAATTGGGTTACCAAGCGAAAGAACGGGTACTATAGGATTTGTGCTTTCGTTTTCTATTCCCTTGTTTGTATTATTCACCAACGACTGACCAATGATTGAAGATATTTCATCGGGGTTTAATGGAGGTTTTGCGGTAATGGTCGGCTGGAGTCTTGTCAGGTACTCATTTTGTGCCTCCATTTTTATAGTATGGTTGTTATTTTTATACCGTTCTCTTTTTTCGGCAATTAGTTCATAGACGAAGGGTTCATCAAAATTATAGGGGTTTGTAAAGTCTATCTCTGCTTTTTGTATGTTAAACGATTTATCAAAATAAAAAATATTACCACTGGTAAGTTTTAACGAACCTGACGCAGTAGTCGTAGCATTCCGAGAATCGTAATTCACTATTAGATCTTGACTTGGTGTAAGCAGACCTTTTAATACAGGAAAGTTGCGTGTTGGCCATTGAATTTGTACGCCATTCCCAAAGTTAAACAATACGCTCACGGTTGTATCTCTATTAAGAAACTCAGTCTTTTCTATTTGAAAGGCATCAAAACTAATATCTGCATTTGATATTTCTAGCGTTGACGAGATGTCAAGGAGACTTGGTTCTACTTCGAGAGATAAAGATCCATCTATTGATCCCGAAATACGTGTTGTTCCCAATAGCAAGTTTTCTACCAATATAGATTGGTTAGGATATGAACTAAAGTAAAATTTGAGGTAATCGAGTGTATAGTTTTCGAGCCTTCCTACAAGGCTAAGCGCAATAGGAGAATTACCAAGTCGTGCTACTGCAGTTGATACATTGACATTGCTCTCTGATAAAAAAATCTCCATACTATCAATCCGCAAAGGGTCTTCAAGTATGCCAATATTTACATCAATATTAGAGAGGGTAAGCATACCCCAAAAAAGTGGTTTGGATATCGAGTTTCTCATAAAAATTCTTCCACTTAATTTTGTCCTGAAAACATCAATACTATTATTATCTGGAAGTTCTAAATATGACGTAAGTTTAGCAAGGTCAAAATCCTCAATGTTAGTTTCTATCCACACATTATTTGGATTCGTTGAACCAGAAAATGATGCAGATACAAAATTTGACTTGTTTATGTACCCATCTAATAGTTCATTGGAATATGAAACATATAAGCCCTGCATCTTCTCAGAAAATTCATATCTGCCCATGTTCTTTGTTATGGTAAACCATAGGTCTTCTTGAGATATGCTTTCCTCTGAAGTAAGTGGCTCTTCAGCGATATTGGTAGCCTTAACACGTGCGATAACTTCAAAAAATTTGTTACTAACACAAGCAAACTCCAACATACAATATAAACCTTCATAGGCATCGGTTGCTACTGACTGAATCTGAAAATTAAGATGTGATAGTGCATCAATCGAAACCCAAATCGTAGAGTCAAATATATTGCCCTCTATACTTGTCTTTTCTGATAGAACCTTAAAGTCCTCTGTTTCGAGCAAAAAAGAGTTAACAAAGACATCACCACGAGTCAGCGCAATCTCACTCTCAACTTGTAACTTAGTTTTGTCAACAACGATAGTAGAAGGCTCTATTGAAAGCAACCATTCTCTCTCTTTATACTTGCTAGTAATGGATCCACTAATACTGCCAACTGTATTTGGTAAGAAAATCCCTATATTTAGCAGATCAAATTCTGCATATACCATGTCTTGTACAGGCTTATATTCTCCAATGAACTCTGAAAGTATACGCGAAGAAGGAGGAGAAGTTATATCCCAGCTATATACACCTTGCACTGCGTCATACGCAAGGGTTCCATCAAGGGCAATTTCATCATGTAGTATTTCTGGCAGTTGTTCATACAGTTCTCGTTTAGTCAATTTTTCCTCATTCCTCTTAGAAGATTTTTGAGGATTACTACCAAAGGCTACAAGCCCTTGATTGTCCTTGAATGAGACATTGAGGAACATATCCGGCAATATTCCTTCCGAAATCGAGATGTTTAACAAACCATAATCAATGCGCTCTAAGGAGTATTCTGATGAGAATTCTGAGGAGGACTCTAGCTCAAATAATGCATTCAGATATCCCTCATAAGGAACGAGTGGAAGTTTTGTTACTTCTGCGGTAATAACAGGAATTTTACGCACTTCGCTCTCTAGTTGTTTATAGTCAGAGACAAGCGAAAATACGTCCCCAAGCACCAGCTCAAAACGTGAAGCCTCTCTCGAGATAGTAAGTGGTAAGGTGTAATTATCAAAAAACATGCCATTTAGTACTATATGCGAGCTAGGTCGCGAATACCATTCACGCACAGTTCTTCTTGCCATGACGTTTTGAACTGAAATTCTAAAAAGTTCTTTGGTAGGATCGGCAAGATTAAAAAGGCGCAGACTTGTCTTATCATTCCACAGAGATCTTGCACTAAATACTCCTGCTGATTTTGCATGCATCTTCATGCCACGCTTTCCTATTTTTTCAAAAAAAACAAGCGTACTCTCTAAATCCACGTCGTATTGTATCCTCACCTGCGCTTTTTCACTTGCATTTATCTGTAGCGTTCCACTAAGGATAGAATGTGAATCTTTAATAACATCAAGATACGCGCTAGACGGGAGCAATAAAAGAGGTATATGCACAGGAAGCTCATCCAATCCAGAATATACTTGAAATTCATTAAGTGAAATATAAATCCCATTTGAAGAAATGCGACGTTTGTACTGGGCATTTTCTAGCTCTAGTAGTTCAATACCAAAATCATTATCTCGTAAAGGACTAAATACAATACGAAGCGGATTATGTATTTTTTCGCTTATAGTGAGACTGGTAATGTCAATAATGGATTTGTTCTCATACTGACGCGCTTCTGCCATCAACAATGTCGCTTCTCCTACTTGTTTGTTGAGAGATAAACGACCAGAAAGTCCACGATCACGCAAGTCTATTACTCCGCTATATTTAAATTCGAGAGCAGGAGTTTTGAAAGAAAAGGAAGAAACCTGAATCGAGCCACTATTACCATTAAGTTTAATATCTAAGAATTGTTTTGGATTTGAGTCATTATTGAACAAAAATGAATATTCAGATACACCCTTAGCAGGATCATGGTTAATTTGGGATGAGAGGGTAAGTAGCTCATTTCTAAAATCGTATAGAGCTGTGTCTTCTATATTTTCAATATAGTCTTTTAGCAAAATGTTAGTGGTAGGAATGTCAAGAAAAAAGTGTGTGCCGTTGCGATGAGCCAGCTTAGGTCTCTGTGCAGTACCAAAAGAAAAAACATCATTCTTTCTTTCAATTTGTATGGTAGGAAAATTAAGTAATACAGGCTTTTCTAATATATTAGGATTTGAAAAAACAAAAGTCTTAGGATTTGCTCGTAGTAAAAATGCATCAGTAAGGTCTGTACTATTGAACTCAAAGGAAAGCAGTCCTTGCACGTGAGAATTCAGGATATTGTCAGCAGCAAATTCTATTGAAGAATCAAAGCTAATACTACTTTCTCTAGTTTTGAGCATCAAGTTTGTAGTCGAAAGCCGAAAGGTAGCTCCTCGCGTTGTGATATGTATATCTGGTTGTAAAAATTGTATATTTGCGTTGTACGGAATAGTATTAGAAGTAAATAAAAGACTAGAGATTTTTTGTAGAAAAGGTTTGTCTTTAGGCAATAGTATGTCGGAGTATGGCGATGTAACTCTTGTGCCAGCTATCGAAAAAATCATATGTGACAAAAATGTCTTTTTTAATGGCTCTGATGTATATGCTTCGCTCTTAGACTTCGGTTCGGATGCCCCTAAAGAAAGTCGTAAAGAAGGTTGTAAAGAGGTCCGCACAGATGCCAGTAGTGCTGCATAGTCAAAGTCTATCTCTGCAATAGTAAAGCCAATGAGAGTTCTTTGATCACTTTTTTGATTTGTTTGTATTTCCGTTTTGTATATACGCAGTTGGTGAAATAAGTGCATAGTTGCACCATCAAAGGTAATACTTGAACCAAGCTCTTTTTCTAAGGCATTGATGTTTTTCTGAAATATACCCAGTGAATAATTAAGCAAGATAGAAGTCAAGACAAAAGATATAAAAATCAGGATGGTAATAAAAAGCAGTATTGGCTCAGAATCCTTGCCTTTCAAATGTCTACTTAGCTGCCTAAACCATATGTTTTTCATAAAATGCGTACTTCTACTAGTATGCCACACACAATAGTGAATGCCATTTATAATATATAGTAGTCTAAATGCATGAGATATTTTTCTTTCAAAATAATTACAATTTCGATACAATGCGTTCATCTTAGTGGTGGTGCCCTTTTGTGAAACGCGTTATTCCTAAATTTGTGGTGTTTGAAGGCATAGATGGCAGTGGTAAGTCATCTCTTATAGAGGGTATTCAGTTGGTCTTAAATACTCGCAAGATACGTTCATGGGCTACAAGCGAGCCCACTCGTTCTCCCATAGGACTGGTAATACGCAATAAACTCTTAGAGGGGGTAGCAATAACCTATCCTAGCTTAGCATATCTTTTCGCTGCCGATAGGTATGAGCACCTATATGGTCCCGAAGGTATCATTAACAAGGCAAAACACTACGATGTGGTACTGTGTGATCGCTATCTTTTTTCAAGCCTGGCATATCAGTGCTACCAGTCACACACCCTCACAAATTCGCTCGCATTTTTTCTCAACAAAGACTTCCCCTACCCTGAATTGATTATATATCTTGACAATAGCCCTTCTCTATCCTTAGAAAGACTTATTTCAAAACAACTGACTCTTGACCACCCCTATACAAGTAACCGCACTGCCAACAATCAGCCAGATACCAGTCAGCCAGATACCAGTCAGCCAGTCAGCCAGATACCAGTCAGCCAGATAATAAAAACCATCTTAGCAACAACGTACTAGAAAATTCAGGTCTACAAAGCCCTGAAAACACCAAGGATTTAACACGGATATACAAGAACTATGATACTATCCTCGACTATATCGAAACAAATTCTTCAACACGTGTATACAGATTCGATGCTCAATTAAGCAAAGAAACATTAGTCAACAACACGCTTTCTGTATTACTTGAATACTTATCATAAGACAGAGCGTATAGAACCCAATGCTTTACCAAGTTTGTCTATTGGTACAAACCCAAAATATTGATACAAGCCCAAAAGTATATCTCTGCCCTATAATATTACGTTATCGCAATATACATTAAAAATCCATGGTGTCCCTCAGAAAAAAGGCAAATATTCCGAAAAAAAATATAGCATGCCTCGCAGAATACGTGCGCTTATACTAAGCGCATGCATCACATATATATTATATACCCCCATTCATCTCAGCGCATATCCTGGTTATACTCAGATATACAAAGAACAATTATACGATCTTTACCATGAACAACTCTACCCAAGCGCACGCAATTATGCAGAAAACATTTATTGGCTGGAAAGAATACTAAGAGCAGATTTTGCCAACCCTCTGTATGCGCTTGTAAAGATAGAAACAAAAGAAGAATGGGCACTTTACAGAGAACTGTTTAATATGCATATTTATATATTGCTAACGAGAAACTATCTTCAGTGGGGAGATAGATACGTAAAGCAAAACGTCTATTTTTTCAATGAACCATTTAAAGCAATGAATCTCCGTAGCCTTGAAAAAGGCGAAGCATTATTAGAATATTCAAAGGTCTATTGGAATCTTGCTGTCCAAACCACCAACAATATTGACCTCTCAAAAATATATTTTTTTCATATCGATGGCACCGAACATTTTCGTGATGAGTTACGACGTATAAAAGAAGGTAGGCTTGACTATGGAAAAATTATTGAAAGGGAACTCAATGACCTCAATAACGTAAGACTACAACTCGAATCTCTTAACGGGTATCTCAGCAATTAAGGATATGTTTTAGAACCAGCACTTGTTCCATATATGTGGAATGCTTTTGGTGTTGCACATCTTCCTCTTGGTGTTCGTTGAACAAAACCGCTCTGAATGAGAAAAGGCTCACGATATTCTTCTATGGTTAATTCTGATTCGTTTATAGTAGTGGCAAGGGCTTTAAGTCCAACAGGCTTGCCTTTATACACATCAATGAGTAGACGCAAAATTTGCCTGTCTACTGTCTCTAGACCATGTTCATCTATATCCATTTCTCGACATGCATAATTCACCATAGAAACATCTATTTTCTGCTTTCCTACTACTTGACAAAAATCTCGAACCCTGCATAATAATGCGTTTGCTGTACGCGGTGTTTGTCTACTTACTTTTGCAAGAATTTGACAAGCGGACGTCGTAATCTCTATTTTTAAGAGAGTAGCCGAATGTAGTATGATTTCGGCTAACTCTGGTATCGTATAGGGATGTAAGTGTTCCCGTATACCAAAACGAGAAAGAAATGGTAACGAGAGTTTTCCTACTTGCGTGCTTGCACCGACAAGGGTAAACGGCTCTATTGGCACGCGCATTGAACGCGCTTCTATTCCTTTACCAATAACCCAGTCCAATGCAAAATTTTCCATGGCAGGGTAGAGAATTTCCTCTACTTGCGGTCGTAGTCTGTGTAGCTCGTCTATAAATAAAATTGAATTTTTATCGAGGCTTGACAGTATGCCTATAAGATCTTTTGGTTGGGTGATGATGGGCGCAGAGGTAACTTTGATAGTATAATTCATACTTTTTGCTATTAGTAGGGCAAGGCTTGTCTTTCCCAATCCTGCTGCTCCGCTCAACAGAGTATGATCCAAGCTCTCTTCTCTTTGCTTAGCTGCCTGTATATAAAGTTGCAAATTCTTCTTACTTTGCTTTTGTCCAATAAATTCACTAAAATTCTGTGGTCGTAATGCCTTGTCTACTTCTCTGTCTACTTCTCTGTTGTGTTCTTTGTTGTGTTCTTTGTTGTTTTCTTTGGCTTTTTTGCGTGGTAAAGATGTTGTGGCTTGTTTCATAGGCATATAATGTTTATATGTGGTAGTATGCTTGCATGACTCATATATGTCTTATGAAAGCTTTTCCAGTACATACACAAGGATGCGTTCTTGATAATGTTGCTTTTCTCGACTAGTTTCTGTTTTCTTTTCTGGTTCTTTTTTTAGTTCTTTTTCTGGCATTTTTTCTGGCAACTTTTCTGGCACCTTTTCTGGCATTTTTTCTGGCACCTTTTCTGGCACCTTTTCTGGATCTCTTTCGGGATACTTTTCCACCTCTTTTTCTGCCTCCAAAAGCGCTACCGTGAGTTCGGGATCTTTGTACCCTCGTTCTTTCATCGAAGCGTATACTTCTTGTATGTACTCATTAAATTTCTTATGAGCATTTGTAGTATTATGAGATACATTCGTATTAAGAATAGCTTTATCTACGCGAGGCCTTGCTTTTTTTGAAAACTGTGCTACTACGAGAGGCGCCTTTTTTTCACCTATGCCGGGAGTCCGAGCCAGTGCTGCTTCTTCACGAGAGCTAGCATACTGTATAAGGGTACTCCAATGAGTTTTAGAAAGTATTTTGAGTGCTACTCTTGGTCCAATACCAGATACCTTAATGAGCGCAGTAAAACATTCTTTTTCTTCGCGTTCAGCAAACCCAAAAAGTTGCGCTGCCTTATCTGAAAGCAAAAAATATGTGTACACCCATGCTTTAGCATTACGCCTGCTGTATAGATGCTTAAGGCTATGCAGACTACACAAAAGTTCATATTCTATGGTATCCGTGCGTATGTGACAGGTATATTCTGACTCTATGATACTGTATACTGTTCCATATAGAGAGGAAATCACAGAGCCACCTTCTTTTTTTTCACAAAAGAGGGAGAAGTCGCTGGTTTTTTCTCTGGTTTTTCCCCTGGTTTTTTTTCTGGTTCTTTCGCTGGTTTTTCCCCTGGTTTTGGTCTTAAGTGAATATTGTGTAAATGTCGGTAATGAGATATAGCAGCCCCCAAAGCATCCGAACAGTGATCAATCGATATTCCTTCTATACCTAATTGAATAGCAACAAATGACTCAACCGTTTTTTTGGAAGACGTCGACTGACCGGTGATAGTTTGTTTAATGATACGCGGAGTATATTCTACGCATTCTATTCTTTGGCGAGCGCATTGTATTAGGAGTAGACCAAGGACGTGTGCAACAAGTAGACCGTTTGTAACATTTTTTACAAAAAACTGCCTCTCTAACGACACCACATCAGGGCGATAACGCTCGATAATACTCGCAAACTTCTCATCAATCGCTAAAAGTCTTACCGCAAGCACGTCACTGCTATGGGTTTTGATAACTCCATGGGCAACATGTTGTAGTTCTGTTTCAGTTACATGTATACATCCCCATCCCAAATTTGCGAGACCCGGATCTATGCCTACAATAGTCACGAAATGTCGTTCTTTGCCTTTAAGGGAGTTGCAGATGTGTAAACCCCCTGCACGTCATCGTGTTCTTCTAAAGCTTGTATAAAATTCATTGCTTTTTTATACAGTTCATCATCTAGTTCTACGCCTTCATTGGCAATACACTGCATCTCAAAATTTTTAGCTTCAATTCCCTCAATATCACGCACTCCTTTTAAGAACTCTGAATCGCTTTTAGGATCTACTAAAACGTGCACTACACCCTCCTCATAAGTATAGTCATCTGCTCCATGTTCAATTATTGCGTCAAGTACTTTTTCTAGTTTATCTTTCATTACCTCAAATTCAATATGAATAAAGTGAGAGAAAAAAGGGGCATTTGAACCCGGCTTTCCTAGACTAGCACCATATTTAGAAAACAAGTGTTTTATATCAGAGTTAGTACGGTTTTTATTGTCAGTTGCACACTTGACAATAAGAGAATATCCTCCTACACCAAAACCCTCGTATACCATTTCAAATACCTGTGCATCCTTATCATCTCCTACCGCTCGTTTGATCACTCGCTGTATATTTTGGCTTGGCATATTACAACTACGAGCCTTCGCAATAGCCGTCCTAAGTCGTGGATTGCTATCCGAATTTTCGCCTCCTTGCTTAACCGCAATGATTATCTCTTTTGATAACTTTGAAAATAAATTACCTCTGTTTGCATCTACAGCGCCTTTTTTACGCTTAATGGTAGACCATTTACTATGACCAGACATGTTCCCCTCTCCAAAAATCGGGTATGCAATAATTATACCACAGAGATTGCTTACGCATCCACAAATTGTTATTACCTTGATATCCCTCTCTCCGCAACATAGCATTTATTGCTTTTAACGAATAATTATACTTACTAAGAAATTGTAGCTGTGTATTGTCTAATCGCAACCCATATTTGTTTTGAGAAGACCGCAGTATTAGAAATGATAGGTATTCTTTACCTTTTATTGTACGAGCCTTGTATCGGAGTTGTATAGTATCATTCGCTATAGTACAACTACAGGTATATATGTGTGCACTGAGCGAGCTTGAAACTACACTACGCGCAGGCTTGCGTGGAATAAAAGAAAGCCCTTTATACGGCTTGTTCGTAAAAATTGCACGCATATACACCGAATCAACTTCATCACCTTCTTTTTTTGGAGAATGTGAATTCGACAAGTAAAAATTATGAAAACTGTGAGGAATAAACCGGGGAGAAAGCCTTGCTATGAGCTGTGTCCAAGAAATATGATCCAGCCCACTTGCTCGATATACCAATTCTATGTGCTCTACCCTATTGAACCATAGTTCTTGCCTGATCAATACGTCTAGGTCAGAATACGCTACACGGATACCTATGTTAGAAGGAGGAAGAACTTCGGGTATTTTTCCTCTAAACGCAAGTAAAACCCTACAGTTTTCTTTGCTCGCTAAGACTTGGAGCACCATATACGAAAAAAAAGTTTGAGGGGTAATAAATGAGCAGTCTATGGTAATGTGCGTATCTCGAAATCGTGTAGTTATGTCTTGTAATAAGTCTTGCGTGGCATTGCTTATTGTATTCAGTGAACCACCTGAAAGTTCTATATACATTGAATGTGGCGAAGATGGTAGCTCGTGTTCAAGATACCACGCAATTTGTTCAATATACCACTCCTCTTTGTCAGCATATATACGAATAAAGAAATGCTCGTACAAATCTTTTCTGTCGCTATTGAGAATAGCCATATTCGTTCTTGTGTTTTTTACCGTATGTAGGCAGATATTATATAACTCACGCTATTCACTAGTATTTTACGACTTTGATTACTTTTCCCACTATAGACGATGCAAGGATCGGACCAAAATAACCGCTCTCATTAGTCGAGCTAGTTTCAACATTAGCAAGCATATAATGCTGTTCAGGAATATCAATTTCTTGTTCTTCAGAAAAAAAATAGGCATTAGATTGTCGTTGAGGAATATACGCATACCGTTCTTCTGGTAAAGCAACTATGGTAAACAAACCAAAATGGCGCCTCTTAAATAGCATGCCAAGACTAGCATACGAAAGTCCTTTTTTTACTATGGCACGTAAACGGGATACTTCACTCACGTACCTGCCAAAGGCTCTGTCATTGTCGACAAGAATTACATCGCCTTTCTGAGGCGTCCCTGTATTAATTTTGAGATGTGACCCAAACAATGGAACGCTATAGGCAGAACTCCATACTATCAATAGTTCACGTTCCTGAGTCCTGACAAACCTAAGACCATAGGCACTTATCATGAGACTTGCGAGCATTACCATCACATAAAATCTCACAAAAGAGAATGTTCTTTTTTTCTTTACAGTGTACCGCTCCGATTGCATGTAATTATGTACCCTAATAACGTGATTGCATAGTCAAACTAATGTATAAAACCCATTCTCGAAAACGGAAAAAAGACTAGCAGTCCTTTTCCTAATATGTTTTTTTGTGGCACTACTCCATAAGAGCGACTATCAAGAGAGTTATCTCTATTGTCACCCATAAAAAAATGATAGCCACTTGGAATATACCACCCATTTCGTAATCTCGAATAGTTAAAAAGTGGTTTGGAAACATTGGGATATACATCATATGCCTTTTGAGAGATATTGTATTGTAGAAGGTAATAACTATTACCGCGTAAGGATTGAGTGCTCCCGCTGTAGTAATATTCTTGTACAAATGAGTCAGACATTCGATCCATACTTTCTTCGTCGTAGTTTTTATAGCTTACTTGATAAGGCACGAGAGACCCTGCAGTACGCCGATGTCTACCGGTAGTCTTTAGTGTTGTCTGAAATGTGCTTATAAATTCTTCTTCGGGATACCATGTATTTTGTCCTGCAGGCATAATTTCCATACCATTCAATCTAAACCGAAGCCTATCACCATCCTTAGCAATCATTCGCTTAATCAAAAACTGCACCTGTGGCTTTCCGTTTTCGTCTTTGTTGAGGTCTACAAAAGAGAGTGTCAGATAGTATACGAGGCGTTGAAAAAGCTCACGCATTGGACCTTTGCTATGATAGTCTGGGCTTTCAAATACTACTATTTCGCCCCTTGCGGGAACCCTACGCGAGGGAATCTTATACACCCCAGGTAAGAGTTCTGAACCATATATGGCCTTATTGACAAGTATTCTGTCTTTTAGCAATAAGGTTGGAATCATTGAACCAGAAGGTATAAAAAAAGTCTGAAACAAGAGTTGGTTAAGAAGCACAACTATAAACACCGCTTGCAAAAAAGTGATAAGAGTATCAAGAACAAAACCACGTTTCTTGACTTTAGCGCGATGTACACGCTTTCTTTTTGCTCTCCACGAAAGATACGATTCTATACTTTTGACCATTAATACAGAAATTACTCTCATGGAAACCTACTACGTAGCATACATTTATGATAGCAAAATGCAGTGTATGTAATAATAGTGGTACAAGGATAAAAAATAATATACGTGTACAATAAAAATAATGAATGATTCCACCGCTGATAAGGTAAAGCTTCCTCCTATAGCTGGCATTAGCCCGTACATCTACGTGCCTACCCTAACTTTCTTGTTAATAGTCGGCTGTATTTTTTTACTTGTAGGTGTTTTTCCAGCACAAAAACTGCGTATTACAAGCGTACCATCGCGTAGCGCACTATATATTAACGATAGATACGTGGGAGCAAGCCCATTAAGATATCGACTATCAACAGGTGACTACAAGATCCGTGTGAGTTCTCCTGGATTTCAAGAACAAGAGTTGTTTCTCTCTTTTTCTAAAAGACAGGTATTTGCCAATCTCATACGAAAAACCACCCGTGTACATGTTAACCTTCCCATTAAGCAAGAGTCCTTATTAGCCTATGTTGGACGTGAGACGGCCTTGTGGTCGAATGTTCATTACGACACCGTTCGAACTCCAAGCTTTGATAGCATATATGTTATTTTTGATGAATTATTTTCTGCCTCGCTTACTACGCCTCAACATTATCCCCCTGATGTAATACTCTCATTATTTGAAAAAGCAGTACAAGAAGCCCTTCCGTTTATGAGCAACGAATGGGCACGAGCTAATATAGAGACTTTACGTAAACACGCGTTTTTTCAAGAAAATAATGTACAGACCTTCTCAACCGCATTTGATGATAGGGCACATTATAGAATTCAAGCAGACGAGGGCTACGATTCTCCACAAAAATCAAAGTTAACAATAGTCATTGATAATCAACCCTATACATTCATATATATACCACAAACAATACTTACGTACCCAATACATACCTACCAAGGTCTTGGAAATGAGTACCATCAAGTCTCGCAACTCGATGTCGTTCAGCGGAATTCTCCCTGGATTCAAGACATGAATAAACGACTTGATTATTTTGAAAATGAAAACGGAGTACAGAATTCTCACGGAATACTCGACGTAATGACAAAAGGGTTTTATATACTGGATCATGAAGTGACATACGACGAATACCATGCGCTCGTGCATAGTAGCCAGAAACCTACAGATATACCATTCCTTCCTATATCTAAAGTAAGCTACGCAGAAACACAAACCTTTCTAAGCGCAGTTAATGAAGAATTACAAAAAGCAGGCTATACATTATACGCAAGCCTTCCAACTGAATTTGACTACCTAGCTGCCCTACGCCACCTTGATGGCACTATTGTACGTACTGCACTCAATCTCAATCTTGTACGTCAAGTTCCCGATGCTGTAGCAACAGAAAAAAATGCTTATAATCTTGTTGGAAATCTCTGGGAATGGACATCTACATGGTATTCTTCGCTTCCTCATTATGCTCAATTTGAAGGACCGCGCTATGGTGCTTATAAGATTATCATGGGAGGTGCTTTTGATACCTCTACTATTAATAGAAACGCTGCTTTTATCCCCTTTCAAAGAACCTTTGCTCGCGAACCACAGGTTAACATGCATAATATTGGTTTTCGTTTTGTGCTTAAACCTCTTGCAAAATATCAATGAAAGACGCGTCTACAAAGTTCATTGCACAAAATAAACGCGCTTACTATGAGTACGAGGTATTACAAGAATACGAATGCGGTATGGTATTGCGCGGAGCAGAGGTAAAGTCGATAAAAGAAAAAAATATAATGTTTACCGATAGTTTTATCCTTGTTAAAGAAACCTCTGTCACCATGCTAAATTGCCATATTGGTCGATACGCCTATGATAACCAGCGTATTAGTAGTTCTGAAAAAAGACCTATAGCCCTACTTTTGCAAAGACATGAAATACAAAAGATTACAAAATATATACAACAGAAGGGATTCACCCTCATACCACTCAAAGTAATCCAACGAAACGCCCTGCTCAAACTGCAAATAGGAGTATGCAGAGGAAAAAAAGAATATCAAAAAAAGATGCTTATTAAAGACAAGACAATAAAGAAAGAAATTGCAAGCACTCTTGCACAACAGATTAGAAAAGGAAACATCACGTGAACACAGCAGGGCTATCACATACCTACGCAGATACGCAGTTTATAAGAGACTGTAGAGAATTTGCACTCAATCTCGCCGGGCTTGCGGGTACTCACTCGCTTGCACCCTATGAAAAACATAAACAAAAGCCCAGCATGTACCTTGAAAGAAAGCAAGATAATAGCATTGTAACCCAGACCGACCGAGATATAGAATTATTGCTAAGAGCTGAAATACAACGCGTATACCCACACCACGGCATTATTGGCGAAGAAGGTGGTAGCAAAAACGAATCTAATGAAAATCCTGCAAAAGATTACAACAGCCGTTCTGCTAATAATGTTAGCAATAATTACAATAGCACACTTGCCTACCAATGGATACTCGACCCCATAGACGGTACAAAGAGTTTTGTAACAGGAGTGCCACTCTACACTACTTTAATAGCACTATACTCACTACAGACACGCAGGGTACAACTGGGAGTAATATATGCACCACAAACACAAGAACTTTGCTCTGCTATCACAGGAGAACCCATGCGTTATTATTGGCAGTTTGATAAAAACAAACCCAACACGGGCTTTGTAGAAAAAACCGTTAGTAAGACTACTCAACTAGAAAAGGCTACCATTGTTTCCTATGATTGGGGAGCCTGTGTGCGACACAATAGCAATGCTGTCTCATTGCTTGAAAAAGCCGCGTGTACTCGGACATGGGGTGACGGGTTTGGGTATATACTACTCACCACAGGAAGAATTGATGCTGTTGTGGATCCCACCATGCATGTGTGGGATATAGCCGCACTCATACCCATCATTGAATCAGCAGGAGGGTTTCTTAGTGATTGGAAAGGAAATGCGATATCAATAACCGATGTATCTGAAGATGCCTCAATGGATGTGATTGCAGCATGCACACCAGAATTGGGAAAAGCTATTCTGACACAACTTGCTTCGTCGTAGCTATGTAGTTTTCATGGATATACATATACACCCTTTATAACCTGTTTATGCTATCATTACTATACTTAGGGGGTGTTTGGATTTGATTATAGGTGTGTAGTTATTAGTAAGCAAGCGGCTGACATCCTACTGTCAACAAAAACAAGTGCAGATGATAATCTAGCATTGGCAGCCTAAATTTGACTGTCGGGGACTGCAGTAATGCTCTGTAACAGTAGTCCTTTCAGACACAGAGCTAGTTGCTTGTTTTTCCTCGCGTAAGCAATAAATTTTAGGGGAAAAAAACTATTTCAAGCTAGTACAGAGCGAGAAATAGTCTATTTTTTATGTACTAAGCTTGTAGAAAGCTAATAACAATCCTGTAAGACGCGGGTTCAAGTCCCGCCACCTCCAAAAACCCCGCATCGCCACAAAATATAACTTTTTAATGCAAAATCACAAGAAAGTTACTTTTGGCGATAAGATCATATCATTTGCAGGAGTCTTTGCCGAACTCTTATCGTTCGAAAATTAATTTTATAAGATTTAATTAAGATAAAAAAACTTATTGAGTTACTTTTTTTTTCTAGCTTTTTTCTGTTAGGCTTTTTTCTCTAGCTTTTTTCTGGGCCTTTTTTGGGGTCTTTTTTGGATCTTTTTCTGGAATCGTTCCTGCCAGATATTTGGCAGTTTTCTGACAACTTTCTGACAGTATTAATATTTCGCAAAGTCATGAGTTGATACAACTTATGTCCTATGATTTTGTTAAGGTGGCTTTTGTTGTAGTTTTTTCTGTCTATATTCCAGTAAATCGCACCTTTAACATAAGCAATATTCATAAATTTTTTTTTCACTGGCAGTTCGTCAATAGTCTTTTCCGAGTCAATTTCTGGAAATAAATATGCAACATCAGATTTTTGCATTGAATCATTTTTCCAATTTTTTGGTATGACCTCGACGATTTTTTTTATTTCCATTTCTGTCTTGATAAGTACTGGAACATCAAATCCAAATTTCTTTTTGATTGCTTTTTCTACTGTGACGCGAAGTTCGTCTATGCGGGTTCGTTCAGTTTCAAAAAACACATTGCCCGTGTTGAGGTAAGTCGAAACATTAGTATATCCCAAAGACTCAAAACGTTCTTTGAGTCTTTTCATGTCAATACGGTTTTTTTTGCCTACATTTATTCCTCTGAGCAAAGCAATATACTTCATAGTTTATGAGATCACATGATCTATACGCAACTGGAATACTACAAGCACGGGCGTCGTGATTAGCCTATGTAGAGCCCTCGTTTGGACCTCGGTATATTGTTTGATTGCGCTCTGGCCCTACGGAAACAAGACGGATAGGTACTTTGAGAAAATCTTCGACGAAGTGAATAAATTGCTTTGCCTTCTGTGGAAGTGCGTCCCACTTTTGTACGTGTTCCGTGGGATTTTGCCAACCTTCTAGTGTTTTGTATACTGGCTTGAGTTTTGACTGCAAGGCATATGAACTCGGAAGATAGCTATACATAGTTCCATCACATTCGTAGCCAATGCATACCTTTACTGCCTGCTGTGTGTCTAATACATCAAGGTGAGTCAGCGCAAGCGATGTCGCTCCAGTGCATACTACCGCATATTTGAGAACTACGAGGTCTAGATGCCCTATTCTTCTCAATCTACCAGTAGTAGTACCTACCTCATGCCCTTTTTCGGAATAGTATTCAAACGTATCTTTTTCATCCTTTTTAAACTCTGTAAAAAGTGGACCCTCTCCCACTCTAGTAGAGTAGGCTTTAAATATACCAATAATCTCAGATATCTGTTTTGGTGAAATACAGTTTGCTGCTATTCCATTGAGTCCAGTAGGACCGCTTGTTACATAAGGGTAACTCCCATAATCAAGGTCCAACATAAACCCTTGCGCGCCCTCGCATATTACAATTTCATCACTACCTAGCTCTGACAATAACTCAAACTGATTAATTGAATAACGAGAAAGAAACTCTGCGTTATGTTCGAGAAATATTCTATCGCTACGTTTCAACACTCCCTTAAAACGATGCATGTCTTTACCAAGATCGCATACCCGTATTCCTGTTCTTTGTGCTTTACTTGCATAGGCAGAGCCAATACCTTTTTTGGTCACTCCCAATTTATAAGCACGTTTTTTTTCTAGTTTGAGATCCTTATCTTTATGCGAAGGGAGCACAATATGTGCTCTATCAGATATAAAAATGCGATTTTCGTATGAAATTCCACTTTGTTTTAGCTGTTGCAACTCTTTACGAAACACATCGCTATCGATCACCATGCCTGAGCCAAGCAACACACGCGTATTGGAATGCAGTATGCCTGATGGAATCAGGTGAAATGAATATTCGTTTTTATCAACGATAAGGCGATGACCTGCATTTGCTCCGCCTGCATAACGAATAATCCAGTCAGCATTTCTTGAAATATAATCAACTATCTTCCCTTTTCCCTCATCACCCCATTGTAAACCTAAGGTTGTAACCAACATACACTTATAATTCTATCAATAATACAAAAAAGTTTGCTATACTAAGGCTATACTGTAAAGTAACAAAAGCAATGGAGGTCTTATGATCTTATGAGTAGCGAGCATATTACTCAACCTCTTATACTAGATGGAAAAGAAGCTAGTACTCATTATTCACACGTGCTTGCATCCCGAATTGCAAGATTAAAACAACAGGACATTATTCCAGGCTTGCGCGTATTATTAGTTGGTAACAACTCTGCAAGCCAAGTGTACACGAAGGCAAAAACCAAAAAAAGCATAGAACTGGGAATCGATGGTCAACTCATCACTTTTGATAGCACTATTACCCAAAGTGAATTACTATCTCACATAGAGGCATACAACGCAGACACTTCTGTTCATGGAATCTTAGTTCAACTTCCACTCCCTTCCCACCTTGATGCGCAAAGCATATTACAATCCATAGCCCCTGATAAAGATGTTGACGGATTTCACACCGTTAATGTTGGGAGACTACAAAAAATGGATCCTCATGGCTTTATTCCCTGTACAGTGCTTGGAACCGTGCGTTTGTTACAATACTATAACATCACTGTTGAGTCAAAACATGTCGTGATAGTCGGGCGTAGTGAAATAGTAGGGCGTCCTCTTGCCCAGTTGCTCTCACTAAAGCACCACTATGGCAATGCAACCGTGACGCTCTGTCATTCAAAAACAAAAGATATAGCACAATTTACACGCCAAGCTCAGGTGCTTATAGCAGCAATCGGAATACCACACTATATCAAAAAGGATATGGTAGCATCTAATACTATTATTGTCGATGTAGGAATAAATAGAGTAGACTCCCTCCCTGACTCAGAAAAAGCGTACCGTTTGGTGGGTGATGTTGACTTTGATAATGTCGCACCACTTTGCTCTGCAATTACTCCCGTGCCAGGAGGAATAGGAAGAATGACGGTAATAATGCTCATGGAGAATACAATTAAATCAGCAGAGCAAGCCCATGGAATAGGCACGGCACAATTTATTTAATGAAATATCCATACGCCTCTTTTGTACAACGAATGCTACTGTTCATTGTTCTCTCTCTGTTTATAGTTATCTCGTACAGTGTATACCTAAGGCATAAAGAAAACACGCGTATTGAGCACACTCTAGTAGAGCAAGAATCAGTGCGCTATGATATTGATCAACTCATAAGTGATGTAAAAGATATACGCCTTCGCTCTGACTTTCCACAAGTACTATACCAACGTGATTTAGACAGTGAACGCCCTATAGTAGAAGACACATCTCTACCTAATCTTGCAAAAGATTTATCCCTTTATCTTAGTAGTCGCAGAGAGCAAGAGATATTTATAGACTTTGTAACACAAAATAATCTTTTACAAGAATTCTCAGATGCATATAATTTTGAAATACGTATGGATGAAGGAAAACTCACCGGAAGATATAAAGGAAAATTGCTGTTTGGACTGACTCCCATTATTACAACCAAAAATATCATCGATGGTTTTTTATTTACCGACTACCTTCATGAAGAAAAGTACGTTCATGCTACCCTTGAGGGAGTTCAAAAGCGTATTGACCATATGTACACATCTGTAAATGCTGATTATCAGCAATCCATGCGCTACCATAACTACATCACAACTCGTCTAAAAAATGAAGAAGTGGCCCTACGATCACGCGGATACCGCATTACTATTCGCCCCAGACAAGGAGTATATACGTGGATACTCAATGAATCTAGTCAGAAACGCAGATCATTGCTCTCTCTTGACCCCTATACGATGACATTCAAATTAAATGACATATTAGTAGAAATGGACACATACCAAAATCTCGAAGAAACGATTTTGACGCCTTTTCTTGCCCCTGCATTTTTGATAAGTAAAAAAGAAATCGACAGTACTCTACACTCATTTTCTCTGATTCTGAACTCAGAATTTTATCAAAATGAATTTACCAAGCACGGGTTCGTGATTGCTGACACCTACACTGAAAACGAGGACGAGTATCAATACCCTATTTCTTTAGTAAATAAAGAACTCGTTGGAATACTTTCTGTTGACAAGGACAGCAATATCCTTACCCTACGTGATGCTTCTGGTGCTCCTGTACGGTATTACGATACTGTGGAAAAATTTATTTTAGAAAATACTACATATACTGCTACACGGAAGGATAGTAACAAAATAAATGAAACGCTATCCTCTCCGATATCCGAACAAGACCATACCTTTTTCCTTATTGGTACAAATGAAGGTCTCGCTGATACTATTTTGTATGTGAATATTAATGCTGATTCACAGATACGCCTTGTATCGATACCACGAGATCTTTATTACAAAGGGCAACGCATTAACTGGTATTTTGCACAATATAGCAGAAATAGGTTCTTTCAGTTGGTAGAACTCCTCTTAGGATTAGAAGCCGACCACTACGCACACATAGATATGTTTGCACTAAAGGAAATTACAGACGAGCTCGGTGAAATAGTAGTAAACCTCGAGACTCCCTTAGTAGACCCTAGCTACAAGGTGTTTAAGAATGGATCATGGTCAACGCTCTACTATGATGTAGGCGAACACTTACTTAATGGAAGAGAATTGCTACAGATCGTACGTTCAAGGTATACAACAAGTGATTTTTCGCGCTCTGAACGTCAAATGCTTGTATTTGTTTCCCTACTCTCGCATCTGAGAAAACAGATAAAAAATAATCCTGCAAACCTTATCCCTCTTGCAAAACTCATACTCAAACATATTGAAACTGACATGAATATAAACGAGTTAATGCGCTTGTACCGCACACATCAGGCATTTACCCTCACACAAAAAATTATTCTACAAACCGATAATGCATTAGAATCAACGTACTCTAATCTACTTGAATCTGGTCTTGCAAAAGAAGAAGTGGACGATTCCTTTGACCTTGGGGCATGGATACTTATTCCCAAAAAAAACGATTGGAATCAACTACAATCCTATATATTTTCACGTATTCACAATCAAGAGCAATGAACTATATGACTAAGAATACAAACAAGCACTCCTCTATTGATCCATGTCAAACGGCTATACTATAAATGTTATGGTTTCACTGATAATTTCTATCCTTGCTTTGATTTTTTTTGTCATGGTGATCGTCTTAAACCTCGATAACACAGCTGATCTATCCTTGGTATTTGTTACTCTTGACGGAGTTCCTAGCATAATTCTTGTACTTATTGGCATCGCATTTGGGCTAACGATCGCTGTTCCTATCACATTCAATATTGCAAAGGCTTACTCAAAACGTATATTAGAAAAAAGTATACATATTGAGGCAAAAAGAATGAAACAAGAAGAAAAGAGATCAAAGACAAAAGCAAAAAACAATAAAGCGAAACAGCTGAGTATGAATGAAAAAAAAGATATAAATAGTAATGGCTAGAATACCGTATTCACGACACTATTCTGCACTGATCAGCCCGCGTGTGTGCTTTCTTTGCATATATTGTTTTGTACTACAACAGGTATATTCACATGTAGATTCTTTAGATTTGTCTTCAATATCAGAAATAGAATATGCAGAGTTGTTTCAAGAACATATCAACAGTCCCTTGCTGTATGAACAATACAGCTTTCTTCGACTTGCATTTGAGCAAGTCCCCGAACGTCTCAATCAAGCCACACTTATTCGCCTTGCACAACTAGAAGAGCTACAGCTTAACTTTGATGATGCCTTAGAAGTATATTATTACCTCTATCAAAGATTTGAGAACGATAGCGTAATTGGTCTACGAACATTATATCTAATGACGCTATTCAACGATGAAAGAACCCCTCAACTCCTGAATAAATTTACAAGTAGGCTAGATCTGCAGAGAAAAGAACTCTACCTTGCCCTTATCCTTACTATAAAATACTATGAACAACGCGCTATGCTTACCGAAGCACAAGAATATTATGACTCACTCACGCAAAGCGAATTTACAAATGACCTGCCTGCTACATTCTACTATTATATGTATAATTTTGCAGAATCTATGGGTGATACTACCCTTCAAGCAAAAGCTGAGCTCTTGCTAAACACTCAACACGAACATTCACTCGAAACATACCTGCTATTTTCACCACGTATTAAGCCCATACCTTTCTTAAGCGAGTATCTACAACTTGCTACTATTAACCTTGAAGGAGAACCAGAAACATTGTACGCTCCGCACCGTGATTTACCGTCAGCTGCAACCGACACTGCAAAAATACCAAACAACACGTCAAAAAAAAATGTTAATGCAAATAGCTCACCTACCATTGAGTCAAGCTTAAATCTTACTACCAGTTCCAAAGCAATACAAGTTGCAGCCTTTCGTTCTCGTTCAAACGCACTTAATGCAACTCAGTACTTTGCGCGTGTTATCAAAGACTACCGTACACAAGACTCCCGTTACTCCGGTGTCGCGCTACCATCACTCATTTTTTATGAAGAAGAAGGTTATTACAAAGTATTGTTTATCATACCGAAAGATGAGGATAAAGATTTGACGCTACTCTTGCTTAGAGATGCTGGTATAGAAGGAAATTTTGTAGAAATCAATTAGGAGGATTTATATCCCCGTCCTGCATGCTAATTTTATACGAAAATCCATGTTTATCAGCTACCACCGAATCTAATTGTATGCGGACGGGCACAAGCTCTACAGACTCTTCTTTTACCCTAGTCATATAGTAATGATTTACCCCATTATATAATTGCAGATACATATTTTCTCGCAATTCAAACACCTCAAAAAGAAACTGCTCACTCGTACTGCCTGTATACTTTATCACTTCTGGATAATCAAATACAAAGTAAGTATCCGAATTAGCATCGCTAAATGAACCCACTAAACGTCCTCGCAGTATGCGTGCTTGTTGTAGGTTATTTATACCATTGAAATTGAAACGTGTAGAGAGATCACTTTGCTGTACTCTTGTATACTCACCATTAAATTCTGGATACTCGTCTATGCGCACAATTGCGGTGTCATCCGATGATAAAGCCACGCTCATCCAGCTTTCTATTGTAGGGTAAAAATAATGGCGAAGTTTTAGTTGCCCAATAAGATTGTTTGTGTCGAGGTTTTTACCGAGATATATCCATCGAAAATCAAGCAAACTCCCTTGCTCGTCATCGATAAGATATACTCTCAACAAAGATTCATCAAAAAAGATAAACTTAGAATTATCACCATAAGGAATCCATGCACCAGCAAGAAATGTAGCCCATTCGCGCATATCTTTTTGAAACAATTCTATCAAGGTGTTCTGTAGTAATTCTTCTGGAGAAAATCTCCGGCTACTTATCACAGTAAATGCATTCTCTAGTACATTCCAACTATAGATGGTTTCTGTAAGCAATGCGTTTTCATCTACCCCGTTTACGATAATCTGCTTTAATCCATTCTCATTTCTGATACTTATATCACGCTCAGTAACTACAGTAAAGATTCGCGTTGCAAAAAATCCATCTGTTTCTGTGCTATGTATATTTGGTGAAAAAATTTCTATTGCGTATGTATCTTCTGGTGTTATTCCTATAACAATAATTTCCTTCTTACCATCACTTGTAATATCAACAATATCAAGTATTATTTCAGAATTGGGACTGACAGTAAGTTTTGTCTGCCACAATAGACGATGACTCTTCAGTTCGTCAGCGTACTCAAGCATGAGAAGCGACGCTACTTTTTCACTAGGCCGAAAGAAGAGCACCAGGCTTTCTTCGTGCTCAGAAGAAGAAATATTGACATTAGTAGCATAAACAATTTTATAGTCACGCGGGAATAACTCAGAGAAATACAGGTATTCTTGAGTAAATCCATCAATTGGCTCATTATTCGTATTTGGAACTATTGTACCTTGCGAGACAGTCTCAAGAACTAATTTCGACGGCAACGAAGAAAACGTACTCGATTTATCACAAGAATTTAAAGAAAAGTAGAGTCCATAACCGATAATAATACTAAATACGTATAGTGCAATTTTTATTTGCATGATATTATTTTAGTAGAATATGGTTTTAGTAAAAAATAAAGAACAGATAGCAAACATTCAAATAGCAGGCTCAATACTTAAGCACATATTTCAAGAGATAGACGAATACATAAAACCCGGTATGTCAAGTTTAGACTTAAACGACTTTATACACAGCCATATTCTCACCAACAAAGCCGAACCTGCATTTTTGGGATACAACTCTTTTCCTGCAGTTGCGTGTATATCTGTTAATGACGAAATAATACACGGTATACCACGAAAAGATAAATATTTTTCCGACAATGACTTAGTAAGCGTTGATATAGGAGTCAACTTTAAGGGGGGAATTGCAGATGCAAGCAGAACATACCATATTGGCACTCAGCAACAACGAGAGGACGTGCATCGCTTGATCTCTTCTACTAGACAAGCTCTCCAAAGTGGAATCGAAATGGTCTCACCCCTTGCAAGGATCTCACAGATCTCACAAGCAATATTTTCTCACGCCGAGCATTCGCGTCTAGGAGTTGTAAAAGAATTTTGTGGTCATGGCGTAGGTATTCATTTACACGAACCGCCAGATATACCAAATTATTTTTCGCCCCAAAATACAAATATACGACTAAAAGAAGGCATGATTATTGCAATAGAACCCATGTTTTCTTTAGGAAGTGGGGAGATCTTATACGGAGATGATAACTTTACCATCTGTACAAAGGACGGATCGCTTGCAGCACATTTTGAGCATACCGTTTTGGTCACTGCTCATGGACACGAGGTACTTACATAATCATGCGAAATACAACTCTCATTCTCATATTTTTTCTCATATCTACCTATTCGCTTAATCTTTTTGGATTTAGTGCAACAGATACTCAAGACACCTCAACACAGATTAGAAAAGCACTTGCTTCATCTGTAACCGTACATGTACTCATCTTAAAAGAAAACAGTCAACAAACTCACTCCGATTTCAGTGATCTATTTCTTAATGTCGAAGAAAACACCACTGGATTTTTCCCCGGAATTGAAGCAGTCTGGGCTCAAGGAAGTGGCTTTGTGTATAGCAAGTCATTACAAGATTATTACGTTGTAACAAATTCTCACGTAGTCGAAGATTACCATAAAATTTGGATAGAAATGAAAACGGGAGAACTCCACACAACAGAACTAGTTGGTAGCGACCTCGATAGAGATATTGCTGTACTTAAATTTACAAGCGATACAGAATACCCTCCCCTCCTCTTAAAACCTAGCGAACAGGTAAAAGTGGGTGACACGGTATTTACTATTGGATCGCCGTATCAATATGCATTTTCGGTTGCAAAGGGAATTGTTTCTGGTAAAAATCGTGATGCTACTCCTCTCGATATAACTGGTGTCTTTTTTCAAACTGATGCGGCAATTAATTTAGGAAATAGCGGAGGCCCCCTGATTTCGACTGATGGTAAACTTATTGGGCTAAACACGTTTCTTCTCACTAACCCTAGTCAACAGTCAATAGGGTTGGGATTTTCACTCATATCCGACCTTGTTCAAGACTCAGTCGAAAGAATATTGTTGTATCGTAAAGACATTCACAGTTTTAAAAGCTGGCTTGGGCTTATATTCTATAACGATAACCTACTTAACAGAGTATATGGAGAAACACTTACTAACAAGGGTGCTTATATACAAAATATCTACCTTGACTCCCCTGCACATGTGCATGGATTTTTGCCAGGAGATATACTCCTTTCAATAAATGAAAAAGAAATCTATAACGAAGGCGTTGCTATTTCTTTACTTAGAAATACTGAGCCAAATACGCCCTATATCGCCACAATACTTAGAAATGACAAAAAAATCAACCTAAGGTTTCAGACTACAGCTCGTCCTCCAAAACTAGAACTACTCGCACTCTCAAAAAACATCTATCCCGGAGTTACAAGTAACCCAGTACCACGAGAGCTTAACAGGATTTATGGGCTCGATGATCAAATTCAACTTATAGAAGTCACAAAGGTATTCAAAAACAGCATTGCCGAACGCTATAAGCTTGCACATGGCGATTTACTATTCAAAATCAATGGAACTACCATGCCAAATTTACGCTCGTTTACAGAGCGCATAAACAATGCCATACATAACGATGACGACGAATATCGAGACGTGCAAATCACTGTTATAAGAAACGGCACTACAGAAACACTAGATTTATTCTAAAAACCACGCAACGGTTCTTGATCCAGAATAGGATCCTCTCCATAGACCACCATTGCGTGTCAGCACAAATATAGTATCGCTATCTATATAAAAGCCCAATACCGCGCTCTCGTCAAGATTTACGCTACTATAATAGCTACCGCGTGGCACATCAAATGAATTTATGTTTATCACTTTCCTGCTATTTTCATCGGTCCTTACCACAAATTCCCTAAAGCCCCAGTCTCTTCCTATTGCTGCGTTTTTATATCGAGTGCCAAGCAACACGAGAGGCTCTTCTGATCTTTCGATATAAGCAAAATCAGTAAAAAAATACGAGCCAGAATATGCCGTTGAACGTGTCCACACAATTTCATTATTGACAGAATCAATAGCACCCTGCCATATATATGCTTTACCACTTGTCGTACCGCTACCTCGATAGTCAGTTATGTATACACTCTTTAATGCATCAATATAAGCTATACCGCCCGAACGACTACCAATTACGCTGCCATCTTCTTCTTTTTCTTGTACAACATATTGCGTTAACTGGGTACCGGTGGCATTCATCGTATACAACTGAGTTTCTGTAAGTATAAAAATTCTCTCAGTGCTAATATTTTCGGTAATGAATGCAGAATCTTGCAAGAAAGGAAAATACATCTTTTTTTCCTCATCCACAGAATTACTGAGACTAAGTGGAGTAGCAACTGTACTTTGGCTATTTGCATACACCTTGTATCCACCACCGCTGGACTCTTTTGTCTGAGCAAGAAGTGTACCGCTTGTCGCATCGGTAGCAACGTAGAGTATTTTTTGTATATATGCACCTATACCATTGTCAACAGGCACAAATTCTATTGAACTGCTACCTACTCCAGTCTGAATTTTAAAGATTTTTGATTTGTTCTCTGTCTCATTCGTAGCGAGTACGTAGGCCTCATTACCTGCACCAACCAACTCCCTTCCTACGACATACCCCGATGGAATTGACCATTCGCTCCAATTAGTACCTTGCACTTTTCTTCTAAAAAGCCGAGTTCCTGATGCGATGATGTAATAATCACCTACTTTTACCATACCGAATGATGAGATCTTATCATTAAGATTATTAGTAAGTACTTTTACTTCACTTTCAATTCCTGCAAAGATAGCATCAAGACCACTACTACACGCCGTAGACAAGAGTGCGACAATAAAAAGAAATGCCACACGCAAACATGGCATGACCTGGAAACTCGATTTAGTTGAATACATAGGTAAATCCTAAAGATACGTCAGAAAAATTTCCCATTCTAGAGTCCTCATTAGGAATATCAGGATTATTATTGTAAGATTGGACAATAAACCAATACGAATAATATACTCCTGCTATCCAGTTTGGGTCGATACGATACGTCACTGCAATTTTTGGCTTCATGGCAAAGTCGGTCTTGAAAAGCTCACCTAAAGAATCAAGCGAAAGCCCAAGTCCTAGGGAAACTGGCACTTCTACGGGATAAAACTGAAATGTATACTTTAAGTGTGCAGTAATTGGTCCCATAAACAGTACTCGCTCATTTGGAGTAAAGGCAAACATACCTGATATTTCCATGCCGGCCGAAAGTGCGCGCCACAGAAAGATATCAAACTCTAAAAATATAGCACCCCCGGGAGTGATCCTTGTATCGGTAATATAATCACCTTCAAATGTTTGGTTAAAAAGTGGCACGAACAAGCCTAGCCCCAAACTGAGACTCGCATCACCGCTGGCATACTTAGAAATTGATATGTCCGCAGTTCGTAGTTCTGGCTCCAGATCCGGTTGAGGAACACCGTCATTTTGTGTACTCTCTATTTGATTGTTTTGCGAAAACAGTGGATTTGCCAATATAAAAGTTAAGAAAATATAACACAGAACGTATCGTTTCATAGGGCTTATCACACTATTATACCATACCAGTGTTTAGCACCAAGTTAAAGACAAACACAACTCTTTATTTAAGAATATTTTCTTCTCTCAAATATTGCTCTAGCTCTTCTCCATACGGAGAAGAAGGATAAAGGGAAACAAAAATACGATAATTCTGTAAGGCACTGTTTTTATCTTGGTTAAGCGCATGTGCTCTACTAAGTTGTGCATACACTACTGAACCCACCGTGTCATTGTAAAATACAACTAAGTCTCTGGCACGCTCCAGAAACTGTATTGCACTGTTTATTTGAGATGAGTTAAGAAAAAAAAGTCCCACATTATAAAATTGCCACCATTTTTGTTGTGCCACTTGCAAATTATTCAAAAGACTTGCCACAAGAAAGTCTTCAGTTAAAAATGCATTGCTCAGCACCTGCTCTAAGTAAAATTCATAAAAACTCAAATTTGAATTTTCATTATATTCATTCAATAGTATAATCGCATCCGAATAAAATTCATTCCTAATAAAAAATAATAATGTAAACTCTAAGGCGCGATTAGTAGGATTTTGATAGAGTTCTTCCCACAATAAACCCGAAATTTGCTGAGGAGTATTGCTCGCTTTTATTGCTTGCAATAGCCTGTACTCTTGCCTTTGCAACAAAGATTCTGTATCAAGAAACGATACGTCCATGTTGTTTCTCTTAAGATACGCATAATAAAGATATTCGAATTGGGAGCCATAGAGTGCATAGATTTCCTCATACTCTGTGCGTGATGAATACCCTAACCTATCTCTTAACCAAAGGTATAGTAGATGTGTCTTGTAGTCTACTGTATTTTCACTCTGTCTTGTACGTTGCATATAACTTTCTAAAAGTGCATAGGCATCTTCATAGCCAAATTGTTTAATCATCAAAAGGGCAACCGTGACTATTTCTTCTTCTCTGGTGTCACTAGAAATAAAGAATTCATCTGTTGCAACAAATTTTGAACTTAAGAACTGACTACGCCTGAGGGGATCATTTTTCCACTCTTCACTCAAAAGTTGCACACGATTCTCTACACTATCAGTCTTTCCATAGATCATACTGAGAAGAATAGAGGCATAAAGAAATTTCTCTTCTTTTGAAATCTTCCAAAAAAAGAACAAGTCATCATCATTGGCCTCTGATAAAATAATTTTTTGTGCAAAAAATAGAGTTTCATCTTCTAAAAAAACCGAATCAATAGTATCGCTAATATTAGATATTGCATAGCGCTGTGCTATTTCTGGATAGCTTTGATATAATTTTTTGATAGACACGGGTGATAAATATCTACTAAAAACCATACTAGATGGGTTTTCTAATGAATAGTAAACCGCTAGAGCAAGAAAAGCATCATTTTCTTGATACCTATTCATTGCCTGCATAAGCGTAGTAATATAAGCATCGTCAAGATTTTTTTTCTCAAAAAAAACCTGTAGCAAAGCGAGATATTCTGTAGAAGTCTTTGCATTTTTCACAAGAGTGGGCCACTCTTTTTCTAGCTCTTGATCACTATAAGACACAAATGATTGTAAAAAGTCTTCTAGAGGCCTTGGTCTATAAAATAAGAAAAAGTATAGTCCGGCAGACACAAAGAAAAGCAGTATCAACGCTATAAAAATGATGCGAGATAGTGTACTGTTCAAGTCAGATCCTAGCTATAAAAAATATTTTACCAATTACGAGATATATAGCGGATTTTTGCATCTTTTTTAAGAAAGTCAACTTCCTTCTGCACAAGGACCACAAATTGCTCTTGTACGCTTTGTTGCAGTAATACATCCCTCACCCGCTGGCGTACGGTAATTTTTTCGCCAGGAAAGATGGGATCGTCAAGCTTGAGAATTTTTGGGGGACGCTTATCGGTCACCTTTACAACATGATATCCACTTTTTGAAAGAATAGGACCTTTCACCGTTTCTTCTTTCATTTCAAAGACAGTATCAATAAAACCCTCTCCTAAAATTGCAGTGGATTGCTCATCTCTGATAATGTATCCCAAGTCACCGCCTTGATAGGCTACATTATCCACCGACTCTTTTACAAATTGCTCAAATAGTGTAACAGAAGAGCCAATCTCTTTCGCAACTTTTTCAGCCATAGCTTTTAGCTCTTGTTTGCGTTCTTCATTGACATCTCGAAAGTCAAAGTAAATATGTTCAGCCCTCACTAGCGCTGGATTAGTAAAAGTTGTTGCGTATTGCTCATATGCTTTGTTTATTTCTGCTTCGGTGGGTTCATCAAGCAGTTGAAGGTCAGATGAATATTTGGTGACAATATACTGTTCTTGCTTTATGCGCTCTTTAACTTGGCTACGAAATTCGGACCAAGAAAATCCTGTTTGTCCAAGAATTAAATCTTGAAAATCCTCATCAGAAATTGGAACGCCTAGCGCAACTTTTTGTATATTTATAGCCTCATCAATCTGCTTTTCTGTTACTGATATTTTTGCATTGTCAGCAGCTTGAGATATAAGTACATCATTTATTGCACTATCAAGGAGTAGTGACTTCTCCTCATTAGACATCTGCTTTCCTGTTCTACTTTCTATAAGTTCTTTTTGCTTAGTCATTTGGTTAAGGGAAATATTTTCTGTTGTATAGAGTTTTACTGTAACCAGGGTCTTGTCTAGTATTTGTGCAATTAGAACATGTGGAAGAAGTAAAAAAAACGAGAAAAAAACTAGTATAAACGTAATACGTTTCATATCCCTTATTATATCCCATTCTATTGATTGCATTGTTGCTATGACTAGCTACAAAATAATTTTAGATAGTATGATTTAAGGGAATTAGATATTTTAAAATGAGGAATAAATTTTTGTAACATCATGCGTTCTTTTTTACTGAGAAATGAGCGATTTATAAAAAAAAGCCGTTTCATTCTACTAAGTACTTCTGAAAAATATTCCTTAAAGTACTCCTCTGAGAATTCTAGTGTGCAGAGTTCAAAATAGTACTTCATAGCGCGCTTCTTAAAGCTATGTGAATCATCATTTTCAAGAGATTCTGATAGTAAAAATAAAAAATCGTAGTAATCATGATACCCAAGTGCATTTTTAAGACGTTCTATTTCTTTGTTTCTCTGAAACTGTTCATAGAGTCGTAATGAGTCAAGACCTTTTCCATATAAAAGATCAAACGTGAATAATTTAGTTTGATACTCAAACTTATCCTGGCGCTCGTATAAAAAAAGCCTATAATCAAACACATATTTTTTAGTATTTGAGTTTCTATTATGAATAGAATACTTAGAAGAAATCTTCTTCTGAGTCATGACTGTATGGTAGGCTTCAGTAAGTTCTGAGACTATCGTGGGATTTTCTTGTATATCCCTCAGTGCACTATCGGGGTGGTACGACTTTATCTTACGTCTAAAAATTGTTTTTATTTTTCTTAGAGGTGTATCGGGAGCCACACCTAGTATTTGGTAGCACCTGTCAAGTTCCATCACAATGCCTTAGTCTACAAGTACGACAATCAATAATACTATTCGTATGTATGAGTCAAAAAACTCCTATTCATCTTCGGTATCTTGGCTTGTATCGCTGTTATTACTGTCAGTAGTACTATCAGAAATAGTTTCAGCCAACCCATCTTATTCATCTAGTAATTCTTCTGGTGATCTTTCTGGTAATTCTTCTGAGTTTTGTGAGCTTGATGCTCCATTACTACTTGTATCTTCTATAGAGTTATCAACTTCTATTGTTTCACTATGTCCATCAATGGGTCCATCAATGGGTCCATCAATGGGTCCATTTGTGTCATCTTGAGTATCAAAACTTTCATTCCACCACTCTGTATCACCAGCTTCGTTTGTAGGTGTTATGAGAATCTCATTGTCATTAGAACGAAATAGTAATGCTAATATAAGCGCCACACCCGCAAATAGCAAGGCAAGAATACTGGTAGTGCGTGTAATGACGTTTCCTTTTCTTGCACCGTATTGCTGTGACGCTGCGCTTCCAAAAATAATACTCGAGCCATCTGCACCATCATCCTGAAAAAGAATGATGACAACCAAAAGAACAGCTGATAATGCAAACAATCCTATCAGTAAACCTATAATTATGTTCATTTTTTTTCTCCGCACGTACGAATAATTTTTATAAATTCCTCATATACAAGTGAGGCTCCCCCTACGAGCAATCCATTTATATCACTCATAGCCAACAAATCAGATGCAGTATTGCTTTTGACTGATCCGCCGTACAATAATGGTATATTGTCACTCTGTTCACGATTATACAAGTCAACAAGCACCTCACGTATATACGCATGACTTTCTTGTGCAATCTGAGGGCTCGCGCTTTTTCCCGTTCCTATTGCCCACACGGGCTCATATGCAATTGATATACGAGATAATTGCTCAGAGCTTAGATGCGACAATGCATGGGTAAGCTGCTCCCTTAGTACTGTAGTGGTATTTCCATTCTCTCTTTGCTCAATAGTTTCACCCACACAGAGCGTCGCATGTAGCGTACTATGCTGTAACAGCGTCTTTAATTTTTTTTCAATGCTTATATCAGATTCACCAAAAAGTTGTCGCCGTTCTGAATGCCCTATGATTACATTTTCAACACCACACTCAGCTAACATTGATAGTGAAACTTCACCAGTAAAAGCACCGCTTTGTTCTTGGCTCATATTTTGTGCATACAGACCTATGTGAGCCGTTTGAGAACGTGATAAGAGATTGTGTGCTACAAACAGGCTGGTAAACGAAGGAGCAATCCCCACTACACAATGTGAGGGAAATTGTTCATTACATAAAGCCCCTAGAAATGATTCTGTATCACCGATTTTTTTGTTCATTTTCCAATTTGCAATTATATAAGTACGTTCAATCATACGCTTTATTGATTATAGACTAACTGAGCTATTCCAGGAAGTGTTTTGCCTTCTAAAAATTCTAAAGAAGCACCACCCCCAGTTGAAGTATGCGTAAATGATCCGCTCAACGCAAATGTTTTTATCGCCGCTAATGAGTCCCCTCCCCCTACTACCGTAGTTGCATCTGACTGTGCAATGGCTTTTGCAATTGCTTCTGTCCCATTGGAAAATGCAGGAATCTCAAATACGCCCATTGGTCCGTTCCATAGTATTGTGCGGGCAGTCTTAAGTATCAAAATAAATGCTTGTATGCTTTTTGTTCCTATATCGAGGCCTATAAGATCATCGGGTATATCGATAGCCTCAATATAGTGTGTATCACTTTTGCCATCAATGCTCTCGGATACTATATGATCTGTAGGAAGACATACGCGTATTCCTTTTTCCTGTGCATTTCTAAGAAAACGTTGCGCAGTTTCAATATATTCTGGCTCAACAAGACTATTGCCCACATTGTGCCCCTGTGCCTTAAGAAACGTATAAGCCATTGCACCTCCAATCAGAAATGCCTGGCTCGTTTTTAACAAAGACTCTAATACTGTTATTTTTGATGATATCTTTGCTCCTCCAATGACAGACACCAATGGCGTTTGGGGTGAATAAAGAATGGTAGATAAAAAGGACACTTCTTTTTGAAGTAAGAACCCCGCATAAGACTCACGCATGCTTGCAATGCTAAAGGTGCTGGCGTGTTTACGATGCGCACAACCAAATGCATCGTTTACATATACGTCCGCAAGTTCTGCAAGCTGTCTCGCAAAAGCAATGTCATTTTTTTCTTCACGGGCATCAAACCTCAAATTTTCGAGTAATATTACGTTACCATTCTCTAGCGCAGCACTCGTCGTGGAAGACATAGCATCATCTATGTCAATAAGTTTTACGGATTGTCCTAGCAAACTGGAAAGATGATATGCAACGGGGGCAAGACTAAATGCAAGATTTCGAGTTCCTTTTGGTCTCCCAAGATGACTTGCAAGAATAATCTTTGCTTTGCGCTCTAGCAAATATTTGATGGTTGGCAAACTAAGGCGTATTCTGCTATCATCGCTAATGACACCATCCTGCAATGGTACATTAAAGTCGACACGTAAAAAAACCTTTTTGCCTTCTACATCTACGCCTTCTATGGAACGTAAGGCATTCTGCATTGGTACATCAGACAAGGCTCAGCTCCATTTTTTTGAAAGCAAGCGCGCGAGCTCTACTACTCGGTTAGAATAACCCCACTCATTGTCATACCATGAGAATATTTTTGCAGTATTACCTATACACATAGTTGATGTAGCATCAAATATCGATGATGCTGGATTGTGTATGATATCGGCAGACACAATCGGATCTTCGGTATAGGTTACTATTCCTTTTAGGTAGGTTTCAGCTGCCTCTCGTACTGCTGTATTGATATCTTCTATCGATGCTGTTTTTGAGAGGTCTGCTACAAGATCAACAATAGAGCCCGAAGGAGTAGGAACTCTGAGCGCACAGCCGTCGAGCTTTCCACTGAGTTCTGGTAGCACTTTACCCACTGCCTTTGCCGCACCTGTACTCGTAGGTATTATTGATAGCGCTCCTGAGCGAGCACGCCGTAGGTCTTTATGAGGTGCATCAAGTATCACCTGATCATTGGTGTATGCGTGGACGGTGGTCATCAATCCTTTTTCAATTCCGAAGGTTTCATGTAGAATTTTTGCCAAAGGGGCAAGACAATTAGTGGTACACGAAGCATTTGAAACACAACGATCACTTTCACGCAAGGCGTTTTCATTTACTCCCATAACTATCATATTATCTATCGCATCTTTTGCAGGAACGGTGAGGATAACCCTCTTGGCAGGATAGCGAACATTGTTGAGATGATCACCATATCCCCCTTTAGGGCTCTCTTTGAGAGTAAATACGCCCGTTGACTCAATAACAACATCGGGAGAATCTCCCCACAGTATATCTTTGGGATTTTTTTCAGCGCAGACTTTATATTTTTTACCATTTACTATGAGATGCGTATCGTCATAGTCAACATTTCCTTTAAATCCCCCTTGGGTTGAGTCATATTTAAGCAACATAGCTAGCGTCCTTGTATCAGTGAGGTCGTTCACCGCTATTACTGTCTCATTTTGTTCAAGTGCGATTTTAAATACATTCCTTCCGATTCTTCCGAATCCATTAATTGCAATTTTCATTTCATTATTAGCCTCTTAACTATTATACCCTAAAGCAAGGTATATCCTAAAACAAGATATACCCTAAAGTAAGACATGCTCGTAGGCTTACTCAAAGATCAGCACCTGATCGATATAGAGTTGTAGATCTTTTGTAATTCATTCTTATTGGTTTAGTATTGGGTATCTGAAATCTGAAACACAAATCAAAGCACTCACCAAAGAGGAAGCCTCATTCGTTGTATGTAGTCGGCAAACACATCACTCACACGAACGTTTGTATCACTCGATACACGTGCATCTGGTGAAATAAAAAGCACAAAATCGTCCTGCCCCATGTTTTGTGACAGTTTGATGCTTTCGGATGCATTATTTTCACTTATTGAGAATATACTTACTGAGTCTTTTATAAGAGTTGGACTTATTTCAATGTCTGACTCATCGTTGGAGAGAACAAAATATGGTGGGCTACTTATGAGGGATAAGGATCCATTATCAACAAATAGCGCTCTGCTTTCCAACGTTAATCCATCATCTGTACCTAAGAATGCAAAAAAACTACGGTTATCCCTTGGAACAAGGTTTGCTACCCGTGGAAGCACTACCGAGGTACGTCTTGCCAATTCGCGTAAAGCCTCATAAAAGCGCATATTTCCATAAGCCATTTGATTACTTTGCAGTAATATCTCATTTGAATTTGAATTAGCTATCACAAAACTCAACTCAAATATCTTATCAAAATCTCTAAAATTAACCTCAATTTGTACAGGATGTGTTGGAATTGTTGCTGAGTCATGTTCTATTGTGAGGTGGGGATACTGCTCAAGATAAAACTGAAGCATACGTTGTACAAACGTGGTGTAGGCAGAGGTCTCGTGGTCTACATTTACCCGAATACGCAGGGGCCATTTGTACCGGTATTTGTGCTTGATTACCAACTGCGGATCGAGTTCTACTTCAGTCAAATAGTTATCATACTCATATGAAAGGCTTTCTATTCGATTGAGGTAGGCTTGAAAATCACCTTCGTTCGCTATACCTCCATTATCAATGCTGGATATACTGGTAGTATTTGATACCTTAGGGGTATCTTGAGAAGCATTGGTCTGTGTTTCGATTGACTCTCGTAATTGTAAAAAATAACGCTGGCTGAGGGTTAGGCGTTCCTGTATTCTGTAGAATTCTGCTAAAAATGATAGCACGTCAAGATGCTCTGGATTTATATAGTAGGCTCTTCTTGCAAGGATTTCGGCCTGAGTTTCTTTTCCGCTTTTCAAGTATTGTGTTGCATCAAAAAGAAGTTCTTGCACTCTATTATCAACTTTGGCTTGCACTTCTAGACTCACTTCACCTAAACTTTGTACATATTCTCGTAAAACCACATCGTAGGCAAACGATAGTATTTCAGAATCAAGAATAAGACTTCTAGCATCTTCCAGCCCATCGACTGCAGTCTTATAGTCTCCCATGCCCATATAAAGTTCTGCAAGCAGAAGTCGTGCGGACTCTAGTAGCGGAAAATCAGCAACATATTTTTGGGCAAGCGCACGTGTTTGTGAATAGTCATCGTATTCTCGGCTGATAGCAATTAGTTTTTCATAAGCATTAGGGATGACCGATGGAAGGCGCTTTGCTATTATCTGCCTATAATATGACTGAGCGCGTTTTCGTTCTCCAGAAAAAAAATAATAATCACCCACAATCCATTCAATCCATGAATTAGAGCTTATATCAAAATTTTGTAATTCTGCAAGAAGCGCTTTGTCTTCTACAGAAAACTGATTTTCTGAGAGTGCAAACACGAGCGAAAAAATTGTATTGTAAAAGTCCTTATCTTGTAGCACCACTGCGAGAGTGTCAAGGTTTATCTCCAAGGCATGAATATCTCCGACGCTTGCATTGTATTTGAGTTTTGCAAACAAAAAATGTGGATTATTAGGGATCAAGGAGTCTAGTTCTTGTATAATTGCCTTTGATTGCTCCAATCTTCCGAGCTGTGTTTCGATTTCTAGCGAAAGAATTTTTAATGGAAGAGAGTCTTCTTCAATTTGCGCTGCCTTTTTTACGTATTCATCTGCGAGAACAAAATTTCCAATCATATAATAGGATTGAGCTAGGCGTAAGAGCACATCAAAATTCTGTGGGTTGCTTTGTAATGCTATCTGAAACTTCTGTATAGCAGCTGTCACTAAGCTATAGTCGCCATTTGCACTCCCTTCAAGAAACTGTTCTTGGGCAAAAGAATAGGTGGCTGAATCAGTATACTGTGCATATGCAGAGAAGAAACTTATCCACGTGAATGAAACGAGATATAGAAAAAAGTTCAGACGATAATAGTGGAGAATGCGTTTCATTACTTTGATACTACAAGCTTTATAGTTTTTATCTTATTTCCTTCCATTGCCTGGATGATGAATGTATAGTCCTTGTACGTTCGTTTTTCATAACGAGTGGGTATTTTGCCGAACATATCATACACAAAACCACCTATAGTGTCAAAATTGTCTTCTGGAATATCGGTAGAAATTGTTTGATTAAGTTCAGCGATAGGAATACGGCCATCAATAAGAAAAGACATGTCATCCAACCTTACTAATTTTTCTTGATAACTATCAAACTCATCTTCGATTTCACCCACTATTTCTTCTATGATATCTTCCATACACGCCAATCCTGATACTCCCCCATATTCGTCAACAACAATCGAAAGGTGTACTCTTCGACGTTTCATCTCTCCTAAGAGTTTGTCGAGTCTGATAGTCTCGGGAACAAAGAGAGGATCTCGTATCATTTCTGTCAGTTCAAACTTTTTTTTGAGCACTATGGACTTGAGCAGGTCTTTTACATACAGTATCCCAGATACTTCGTCGATAGAGCTTTTGAACACAGGAAAACGAGAATGTGGAGAATTAGAAACGGTTTTGAGAAATTCGTCATATGGGGTGTCTATGTCCAGTGCTATCATGTCGACACGCGGTATCATGATATCTTTTGCAGTCAGCTGTGAAAGGTTTTTACTAACTTGTACAAGACTTTCTTCGGGAGCAATTTTATTTTTTTTATGTAATCGTTTTTGGAAATAAGAGAAAAATTTATTCATAGTTTTTTTTGTATTTTTTGTACAATGTACGTTGTAGTTGTAACATTGCTTCATTATTGTGGGATTCTGTATGCGTATAGCCCAGGAGATGCAAGTAGCCGTGTATGACACATATGTTTAGGTCATCACCATAGGTATCAGCAAGCGCGTGCTGGCTATGAAGATGGCGTATAGTCTTCTCAGAAATAACAATTTCGCCAAAGCAGTATTCTTCAGTTTTTTCTGACAATGTTTTAACTTGTGTCAAGTCTTGATCAGCTGTAGTCATAAAACTCAGGACATCGGTAGGATTATCTTTTCCTCGGTACTGTTTATTAAGCATCTGTATTGTTTCTGGGGCAACATTCACGAGGTTGCAGTAACAATTTTTTGGAAGATGAAAATACTGCTTTAAAAAACTGAGCAGAGAGAAAACAGTATCCAATTCTTGCGAAAGAGGATCCTCATCGTTATTGAGCACATTGTCTGGGCACATACTATTGCTCATACCTATAATAGGATTTTACTATATCTTTTACTAATCTGCTTCTTTGTATATCCTGTTCTTTTAGATACACTACGTGTATGGAAGAAGTATTTTTTAATATCTTTAGCACATGTGAAAACCCATTTTTCGAATGTTGATCAGATTGGGTGAGATCCCCCGAAACAACTACTTTACTTTGTTCTCCTATCCTAGTGAGAAACATTTTCATTTGCCCCGGTGTTGCATTCTGGGCCTCATCTAAAATTACAAAACTATTTGTTAGCGTTCTTCCTCGCATATAGGCGAGTGGTGATATGTCGATCTTGCCCGCATTAGTGCACTGTTTGAGTAGCTGAGCGCCGACAAATTCATTAAACGCATCCTGAATGGGCCTTATATAGGGCGTGATTTTTTGTTCAAGGTCGCCTGGAAGAAATCCCAGATGCTCTCCGCTTTCCACTACAGGACGAGTTATTACTATCCGCTCATACTGTTTCTTGAGTAGTTCAGCCATTGCATAAGCTGCTGGTAAGTAGGTTTTTCCTGTGCCGGCAGGACCAGCAAGAAGGGTTAGATCATATTTCATCAAAGAATCAATAATTTTTTTCTGACCCTCGCTTTTTGGATAAATCGTCCTCCCCGATATTGGTATTTTTATTACATGCGTTTCTATGCTGTGTTTTAGATTTTCTAGTGTTTCTACCTCTAGTATCTTGTCTTTTGGTATCTTGCCTTTTGGTATCTTGCCTTTTGATGTCTTGCTTTTTGTCGTTCTACTTTTTTGAGACTGAAGTTGTAGTGAATATTGTCCCACTATCGACTTTAAGACTTCAAAATCAACTACTTCATTTTGTTGTATGTATAGTCTGCACGTGTCTAGCACCGTCTGTATGTTTTTAAGCAACAGAGGATCCTGTGTATAACAGTGAATTTGATTGCCCCGTATATGAAGCGCGACACTAAAAACAGTAGCCATGTACTCTAGCAATTTTGCATTGTTCTCAAGCAAAAAAACCAATAATTCTTGGTCATCACTGTTGAGTATAGAGACGTCTCGGGTTTTTGTGATAGAGGCTATAATAATTTCCTCATATGCTCTTTTCTATTATACCATTACTTGAATTCTTCTTCAATAGCCCATTCTTCATCTCTATAGAACGTTTCAGATTTGAACAAGGAGAGCGCTTTCCAATATACCGCTATAGTTAGCTCGTTATCCCACACGTTATCAGTATCTTGAGTCACTGATATATTAGGGCGTCCCGTATAACCGAATTCTAACAACCAGCCCCCAAAATTCTGGACAATATTGAGAGAGATGCTCTGTAACTTGAATGCAGAATCCTGTAACTTTGACTGATCCCACACACTAATACCGTTGATAACATCATCCCACACATTACGCTTAAGAGCCGGATCAATCTGGTTTACGTATTCATCAAAATACAAATACGGTACATCATTAATAATACTACTCTTGAAATTCAAGGCAAACAAACCGAACAACTGTACGTTAAAGCCGTATGTAAACAAGAAATTTGAACTCACAAAATCTTGGAAACGCTGAGTATATGAAGTAGACAAGATGGGCTTAAAGGAAAGAAAGGAAACTCCAAAATCTTGTTCTTTTGTGGGTAAATTGTATTGTATGCGTAAAGCATCGGGTCTCAAGGTCTTAGGAGTGTTTTCATCAATAACAGACCGTAATTCTTCAACGTTGAAAATCTTGGGCTTTATATACTGAAAATTCAGCGATGCTGAAAGATCCCAGAGTCGAATAGCCGTATTTAAGGAGTCAGCATATAGATCCTCATAATTATATACGAGGCTAGACGATAGCGAGATAGGAAACGTGGGAATAGTCATACTGAGACTCGTATTGAGAGGGGTATACAGCAACTCATCATCAAATTCATTATCTTCTCGTTTTTCATAATAAAAACGAGTGCTAGCAGAAAAAGACAATAACCAAACTTTCTGGTTATATCCTAGATTATAGCTATATCCTTTGGGAGGAAGCTCAGCACGTAGGGTGAACTGTGTTGTTACTGTGTTTTGTTGTAGACTGAGCGTAGCCCCAAGAGAATGCGTATTCCACCATTCATCGTCTTGTGAATCAAACCACGTTGCTTCTTCTACAGAAGAAAAAATATTTTTTCCAAGCGAAAATGCAATATTGTAGTTTATTGATGAGCCTGCAAGTAAAGGAATAGTACGCAATGGATAGAGCGCAATGTTATGGGTATTTTCGAGATCTTCTTTTGTGTTAGCTATCTCTACTTTTTCTCTGTCATCTTTAAGCTCTTGATCAACATCAGTCAAATACTGGGTGAAATTTTTTCTATAGTAAAGATCAATCGAATAGTTATACAGTAATATATCATCCAATAAGCCTATCTTTGCGTTTAAACTCCCCGAATTCTGTGTTGCGATGCCAAGATAGGGAAACAAATCTGGATTAAAAAAATCTATATCTTGGGCCTTATTTATTAAGTCATCGTCAACAGTAAAGGTATTAGTGAGGGAGTGTGAAAGAGCATATCCTATTCCTAGGGTATTGATACGAGCATCAAATAATTCTTTTTCAGGCACTACCGAATACGCTGAAATTTCTTGGTCTTGACCCATATTATCTATGATTGTGTTGCTACTATTACTACTGGTTTCTCTCTCTATTGATATAGAATGTGGCGATGGCACAGTTATATCTTGTAGGCTGTCTTGGTCAACACTGATTGCTGAGGCGGGTTCATATGATGGAGTTGCCTGTGGTTCTAAGTCTGAGATACCGTCAATGTCATCAGGCGATTTTTTTTCGCTCTCAGTACTCCAGTCAATTAAATCTGAAAAATCAAGGTCAACCAATTGTCCGGACATACCAGCTGAATAAGAAGGCAATTCTAGGCTATCTGGATAAAAGAAAGTCTCCTCAATTTTTTGATCGACGTTTTCACGAGCATAAAATTCAGGAACATCTTCGGTACGTTTTGATCTCCAATCCATCTCGATATTTATGGTACCTAGTCGTAAACTAGAAACATAGGGTTGTATAGCCTGTATTTGTGGCACCGAAATTCCTAGGCCTGTTCTCCAACTATAACTTGAAATGTTTCCAGATCGAGCGTTTAATTCCTTTATGTCATTGTTTTGATCAAATAATTTATTCCAAGAAAAATCAAAGTTTCTATTTGCAAAATCAGCATCAAAATATTGGTCCGAAAACATGGTAAAATACAGTGCAGTGCTAAGGATATTCCATGAAATTTCAGTATTCAGTTTAATTTTGTACCTCAGTGGGATTTTAGTATTAAAAAATATTCCTTCATCAAAATGACGTTTAAACTCGCCTTCATCGGGATAGAGCGAATAATATTCCGTGTCAGATAATTTGAATACGGCGTTCGTAAATCCTAACCCTAGATTCATCTGTAGGTTATCAATGTACGGTATATTTTTAAAATCTGTTTCAACACCAGCATGAACACCGAGGTTAGTGTAATAATCAAGCATGAGACGTACAAGCCAACCATCTGTATTAATGTTGAATGTCGGTGCTCCTTTTTTGCTTTTGTCCTGCGTATCGTTTATATTGGCATCTTGATTGTTGGCTTGTTGGGTATTATCACGCACCTCTACCTCACCTTCTTGGGATTCATCCTCTTCTTTTCTCACTAGATATAATCCAGATATCCTTCGCTCTACCTTATCACTCTTAGAGAAGTTAAAGAATGAAAAAAAATCTTCTTTTTCACTATCGGGAATTTCTCCAAAAAAATAGGTGGTGGTATTGATATATCCCCCCTCTCGCAATTTAAACCCAACTGCAGGACTGAAAAAAAACCTATCGCCAGGATTAAAGAAAAAAGGAATCCAAAAGACAGGTATGTTTCCGAGATATACCGAAGCTCTGTCTACAGCCCATTCTTCGGGAGCAAGGAGATACAGTTTTTTTATGCGTATGCTATATAGGGGCGTGCTTTCGTTACTTGTAGAAAATTCTACATCTTCTAGTACAAGAACGTCCTCTGGAGAACGCGAGATAGTGGGTGAAAAAATATTGAACGCTAGGGTTTCTGACTTGTTGCCTTCGTCGTACTTTACTTCTGATTCAGAAAGTGCGAGCGTTCTTGTTGCATCAAAACTAAAATCATCAATTGAAAATAGTATATGTGATGCATAAAGTTGTTCATATGCTTCTGACTGAGAATACTGGTATGTTTGCGAACTAGGGTATACCCGGTACGATACGTTTCCAAATGCAGTCCCTCGCTTGTTTTTTTTATTAAAAATGACTTTATCTGCGGTAATTACATGATCTCTATTTTTTTTTGCTTGAACAAATATTATACGCACTCCACCTAGCAGGCGAATCATTTCTTCATCTACTTCTTCTAAGGTGAAATAATCTACCGAATTTGCATTGGTAATTACTATTCGTTCTCCTTCTTTTGGGCTACTTTTCATAGCCGATGTAGACGGAATGATCTTTGCTTCTTCTGTAAAATAATAGTCAACAATCCTCTTTTCAAGTTCTGCTCTGCTTCCTTCTGTTGTCAACCCAAGGCTCTGTGCCCATAATATGAGATCAAACTCATTTGATACGGTAAGTGCTTGCCTTATTTCGGCTAGTTCCTCTGTTGTCTCTCTTATAAGTAACTCGTCATTTCTTTCTATTTGTGTTTCTGTAGCTTTTTGAGAAGTTTCATTTTGAGAATACAGTTCACCTGCAAAATTAAAAAACAAACAAAGACATAGTAATAGAGTATTTACACTCTTCATGCTTATTGTGAAAGGTGTGCTTTTATGTATCGTCCTGTGTATGAATTCTTAACCTTTGCAACCTCCTCCGGCGTACCACAACACAGTACCTTTCCTCCGCGATCGCCACCATCTGGACCAAGATCAATTATATAATCTGCGCTTCCGATAACCTCTAGGTTGTGTTCAATGAGCACGACTGTATTGCCACGGTTAACAAGTTCGTGAAGCACTTCAAGTAACTTGATGACATCAGCTTGATGCAAGCCAGTAGTTGGCTCGTCCAAAAGATACAGTGTTTTTCCCGTACTTACTTTTGAGAGCTCTAATGCAAGTTTTATTCTTTGGGCCTCACCACCTGACAGCGTTGTTGCAGCCTGACCAAGCGCGATGTATCCCATTCCTACGTCTTGCAAGACTTTTAATTTTCGTGCCACCGTAGGAATTGTTTGAAAAAAATCAGAAGCTTCATCAATAGTTAAATTGAGTATATCGGTAATGTTCTTTCCTTTGTATTCAATTTGAAGTGTTTCGTAATTATAGCGTTTTCCTTTACACACGTCACAGGTTATATAAACATCCGAAAGAAAATTCATCTCTATTAATTGTGTTCCAGCTCCTTGGCATGCTTCACACCTTCCGCCTTTAACATTAAAAGAAAATCTTCCAGCCTTGTACCCACGAGCACGAGATTCTGGTAATTGAGCAAACAAATCTCTAATATCTTGAAAAATTTTTACGTAAGTACAAGGGTTTGATCGAGGCGTTCTTCCAATAGGCGATTGATTGATGTCAACAATTTTGTCTAACACCTCGTGTCCAAGAATAGCATCATAGTCACCAATCCTAAGAGTTGATCGATATATAGTGTTGTGTAATGCTGGGTATAGTATTTCCTGCATGAGGGTCGACTTTCCTGATCCACTTACTCCTGTAATAACAGTCATACAAGAAAGTGGAAACGAAACATCAATATTTTGCAAATTGTTTTGACGTGCTCCTTTTATAGTCACTGCCTTGCCATGGGATGTTCGGCGCTCCTTTCTACGAGGAAAACACAGGGTACCTCTAATATAGTGCCCCGTAAGCGTATCGAGACGTGCAATTTCCTCTGGTGTTCCTTGCCCAACAATGTCACCACCATTTTTACCCGCCTTTGGTCCCATATCGAGTACAAAGTCTGCAGTTTGTATAGCCTGTTCGTCGTGTTCTACCATGACAACGGTATTTCCGAGATCACGCAGACGTACAAGAGTAGAAAGCAGGCGCTCGTTATCTTTTTGATGTAGTCCTATGGTTGGTTCATCAAGAACATACAGCACTCCAACCAATCCCGATCCAATTTGAGAGGCAAGACGTATACGCTGGCTTTCGCCTCCCGAAAGAGTGCCCGCATAACGATCTAAAGTAAGATATTCTAGTCCTACTTCTTGCAAAAAATGCAGTCGTTCTGTTATTTCTTTTAAAATTTCCTTGCTAATAACTTTCTCACGCTCCGTAAATTGTAGAGTATTAAAGAACTGTATAGATTGTCCTATGGACATGTGAGAAAGCTCTTGTATTGCGATATTTTGTATCCGAACATGGAGACTCTCTTTTCGAAGTCTTCCTCCCTTGCAACTGTGACAGACTTGCTGTCGGGTAAACTTAGAGAGCCATTCCCGAAAACTCTGATCACTAGTGCTCGCAAACCTCCTGCTGAGGTCAGGTATGATTCCAGGAAAATTGCGCTTCATTTTGCGCGTTGAATACTCACTTTCCCAATGCATCTCGTACAGTTCGTCTGACCCATAGAGTAGACCTTTGTATACTGATTCTGGCCATGCTGAAAATGGGTCTGTAAGCGATACATTATGCGAGGAGGCATAAGCCTGAATCAGAGTGTTATACCATTTCCAGTTTTCAGAAATTGGGGCAACAGCTCTTTGAGCAAAGGACTTGTTTATATCGGGCACTACAAGTTTTTCATCAAACTCAGTAGTGTATCCAATACCGAGGCAATGCTGGCAGTATCCACTCGGACTGTTAAAGCTAAATAATTGTGGTTCTAACTCTTGTACAGAAAGCGAAGAGTCTTTGTACGTGTAGTGTAGAGAGAATTCTAACTTTTTTTCTGAACCATCTTCAAATTGTAATCGAGTGGTAGAACTTCCGTTTGTCATTTCCATTGCTTTTTCAAAAGCCTCAGTAATCTGAAGTCTATTAGAATCCTTGAGCAGAACTCTACCACAGATTATCTCAATGTCATGCTTATGATTTTTTCCAAGCGGTATATCCTTTGATAAGGATGTTAGCTTTCCATTGACATAGGCACGAGTAAATCCTAGTTTTTTTGCATCATCAAATACTTTTTTATGACTACCCTTTTTCAGTTTAACAACTGGCGCACTGATAGTAACTCTTGTACCTTCTTTGAAGGATAAAATATTTGTAAGAATTTCGTCAATTGTTTGTTTTGTGAGTGGTTTTCCAGTGTCGGGATCATATGGTACACCAATACGAGCATAGAGTAGTCTATAAAAATCATAGATTTCTGTTACCGTTCCAACAGTAGACCGGGGATTTTTGCTTACAGTTTTTTGCTCTATTGCTATGGCAGGAGCAAGACCCTCTATACTGTCGACCTGTGGCTTGTCCATTTGCCCAATAAACTGCCTTGCATACGTTGAAAGCGATTCAACGTATCGACGTTGTCCCTCAGCGTATAAGGTATTAAATGCCAGTGATGATTTACCAGAGCCACTCACCCCCGTAATAACTACGAGTTTGTTTCGGGGTATCTCCACCGTGATATTTTTTAGGTTATGTTCGCGTGCCCCACGAATATATATAGTATGTTGCATTAAGGAAGAAGTGGAAAATAAAAAGAACGTACCGTTGAAACAGGCTTAAGGTATTCTGATAATTTTCTAGTATAGCTGGCTTGATCTTTTAATTCATTTTCATCTGCATAGTACAGTAAAGCATCTAGTATACGTCCAATTTTTAAATCACGTACAAAAGAGAGCATCTTGGGATGTTGAGAAATCTTTTCTGCAAGATGCAGACTATCCACAAATACATAGTCTATATCTATGCTTTTAAGACTATGCTCAAGCTCATTGAACACCATGGATAGCGCCGTCAAAACATAGGTCATACCAGTTGTATATTCTTGCTTAACGAATAGTTCGTATAAGCCTTTCTCACGATAAGCAAAAAAACTATACTCAAAGTCTATGTCATATACATCAAGAAATCTATCAAGCCCTTCGGTACGATAGAGAGACTCCATTGCCACATCATGCACATTTGACTCTTGAATAACTGCGTCTAATTGATGCTCGTACTCTTCTAATTCTTGAGAAAAAAAATAATAGTGCGCTAGTCTATACCTTACGAGTTTTGTATCTTGCTCATTTATTGCTTTAATTGCAGTTGTTTTGCTTTGCAAGAAGGCTGCATAGCTTTCAGTAGAAAGCGCAACATCGCCTAAGTTATGGTACGAATGCCCTAAACCAAGGAGCACTTCGGGTTGAGTCCCGTGTATTGCTTGCAGAGCAAGGTAAATTTCGAGCGCTTCGTATGTTTTGCCACTTTGTAGATAAAAGCGTGCCTTTGCGAGTTGATTGAGATATTTTACTTCTTCATCTACGTCACTGGCCACACTACGCTGTGCATAGGTTTTAATTCCTATGCACGCTACGCATACTATGACAAGGTATATGCGTATGATATGCCCCATGCGTACGCCTCTAAAACAAAGCCTATATCAATGTAAGCAAGAATACCATAACAAAGAGTGCTACTGTTTCTACTAGCCCTATTACAAGTAGGTAATTTGCAATGCCCTTGCCTGTCTCAGCAAGCGAGTCAATTGCAGCAGCACCAGCTTTACCCTGATACCAAGCCGAATATGACATTCCAAAGCCACCAAACAAGCCTGCACCCAATATAATAAATGGGTCAACGCTTCCAACCGCTCCTTGAAGCGCACGCATAAGAATAAGACCGTAAATGGTCTGGGTAAGTGGTGCGCCAACAAAAGCAATTAACAAAAAGGGAGCCTGTTTATTCTGCAAGTAACAGCGCTTCCAAGACGCTATTGCCGATATACCAGCAGTACCTATTCCTAAAGCAGACCCTAACCCAGCTATGCCAAGTGCGGCTGCTATTCCCATCAAACCAATTGTTTGCATATTATGTTTCCTCCGTTAATAACGTTTTCTTTTTAAATGGATTATATTTTTTTCCTGACCACTCCATTCCAAGATGACCAGAAAATTCTAACAAGTTTAACCTCACGCCATGCACAAATACTGCAAGCAGTCCCATCACAAGATTAAGGGTATGACCAGTGAGTATAATCAATACCCCCCCAATAATACCTCCTATACCGGTAGCCATCACATCCATACCCATCTGATTAAACGCCGTCTCTATAGAAATAGAAGCAAGTCCTATTGCGTAGAGCCTGACGTATGAAATAACATCAGACAATCCCCCGATAACGTTGAGAACGGTTTGAAACAATCCCCCGAGTCCCGAAAGAACACCCTTTAGGACAGGTAGTCCACGCTTTTGTTCTGAAAAAAGTGTAATACCACCTAGGGCTACACACAGCATCGTCGTAGTAAGCGAAGGCACCGGATACAAGAGACTGTCAACCACCAAAAAGAGCGCAAGTCTATAAAGAAAATATATCATAACGAGCCAGGATAACTCAGCACAGGATGATAAATACTCACCCTGTATCAATTTTCGTATAAAGGCTATACTGCGTGCGAGTGTAAGATGTAAGAATCCAATACTAATGGTAAGCCATCGCAAGTAGTCTTGCGACGCGGGATCAAATGTGTAAAGACGCGGGATAATCAGATCACGTATCACAGGGAGCTGTGAGAAAGGTTCATAGCCAAAATAGTTACCCGTGACTGCACCCCATACAATTGTAAAGAACGAAAAGATAAAGAAGAGCACTTGTACAGAGCTAATTTTTTTTCCACGAAATAAGGTTGAACACATCGAATATATCGTTAGCAACAACAAAACAATGCCATAGCCCGCATCAGAGATAATCATAGAAAAAAAGACAGTAATAAACAAAAAGAATAAACCACTAATATCCATTTCTTTATATCCCGGTACAGTTCCTAAGAAATCAAATATTGGCTTTATAATACGCACTACCTTATTGTTCTGTACAAGTACCGGAACTTCATCCTGTTCTTCTACTTTTTGCACCCATAAGCCACATCCTACGTCTTGAGCGTAATGCTGAACACGCGCCATATACTTTTGGGGAACAAAGGCCTGAAGTACTGAAATACCCTCTTGCACATCTACTGAGCTATTTACCTGTTCTAATGAGAGATGGTTTTCTAGGAATGCTATATATTGCAGGATATGTGCTTTCATAGAAGCATGTTGCACAATAGTGTCTTTGATGACATCTCGTTCTTTTGAGAGCTCTTTGACCTTAGTTATAAAACCTATCCTTGAATCCTCTTTGAGGTATATCTGTTTCCATTCGGGAGGTGGAGTAAAAAGATTATGCTGATACTGTATTACTACGTAAAGCACTTCTTTTTTATATTCCTTGATTGGTTGCAAGAATATCATTTTTTCCTTTTCTTTTGGTATGAGGGCTGAATATCCTTGGGGAGATGATTTTGATCCTAGGGCTTTGCTTTTATTTGCCTTATATACTGAGACAAATACATCACGCTCCTTTAAATCTATTATGTCAGCGTTTGATGCATCTCCAAATGGGCTCAAAAAATCAATTATATCTTGATACTGCTGTATAGTATCGCCTTTTTGTTGGTATTGTCCTGCGAGTCTAACAACTTCATCGATTACACGCCTTACTCGCCCTGTCTGTTCTTTAGACCAAGAATCAGTGGAGTCAATATTTTGCAATCTATGTTTTTTTAGATTCATTTTTGTGGGAGGTGCTATGGTACTTTTTTCAGGCGCATGTTCAAGAAAAGCATGGGTTGCTTTTTGCGCGTTGTCTAGCTCTTTGTTTAGTTCATTTGCTCTGTCGGAATGCGTTGCTGTAGTACTCACAGAGATATCAGCTAATCCCAGGTCCTGTAGCTTTTCAATATCACTTTTTTGTGCATTAGAATAGTAAAAAAATTTAACTTTATGCATCTTTGCAATCATATTCTTATTTCCTCATGCCTATCATATTTCACCTTCATGTAGACTGCATCCTTATATACCCTATTTCTACCCTTGTACAAGTCTTCCTTTGGTTATTTTTCCCCTCACTACCGACGCTGTCTGTTGATCACCAAGATAAATCTGGATAGTTCGTATATGTTTTTTTGTTTCGGGGATCTTAATTTTCTCAAATAAATTTACTCGTTGTATGGTTATACGCAATTCTTCAGAAATGCGCCTGTGCTGCTCTTCTAATACGTTAATGCGAGCAAGAAAGCGAAGGACCTCGATTATTGCATTAATACCAAAGTCCACCCATCGCGGGGTATCATGCAGATCATACGGAAGTATGCGTATATTAAAACTTTTATACACTGGTATGTCAACACCCGCTACATTGGACTCATCCGTTATTAATTGCGATTCTTCAAAGAGACCTTCTATAGAACGCGAAAGCGTATCACCAAAAACGGGGATCCATTTTTGTAGTTCGGTGTAAAATGTTTGGTATTCTTTTTTTACTCGTTCAATTTCAGCGCTAATACGCTGAAGTACAATGAGGAGTTGTTGCTGTTTGAGTTTAAGCGTAGGCAGATACCGGTTAAACCTTTTGAGATCATCTTTTTGTTTTTTGAGTTCGTTTTTAGTAAGGCGTACAGACATTAATACCTATGTGCGTGGCGTTTCGCTCGTAGCTACTCCTGCGTGATTCTTTTTCTTTGGCCAATACTTCTCTATGAGCGAAGACTTGAGTCCGACTTCGTCTGTTTCAAAACATTCTGCCATAATCTCCCAGCCTTTATCGAGCGCATCTTCTAATCTATAGTTGAGACCGAGGTCCATCATTACTTCTTCAAAAAGATGCCCGTACTTGAGAAGTTTATCATCCCAACTCGACATCCTAAACCCCATAGATTTTTTTTCGAGGCTTGACTTATAGTTGGCATATAGCTTAATCATACCGTCCATGACTGCACGATGATCATCGCGAGTCTTGCTATTTACAAGCTGCTTTAGACGTGAAAGCGAACCAAAGGGTTCAATCCTTCCGTTTCTGAGATAAAACTGTCCTTCTGTGATATAGCCTGTATTATCAGGAACAGGATGAGTCACATCATCACCCGGCATAGTAGTCACTCCTAATATAGTGATTGATCCTGCACCTTCAAAGTCAACTGCTTTCTCATAGCGTGCTGCTAGCTGGCTGTAGAGGTCTCCGGGATAACCACGGTTAGAAGGAACTTGCTCCTGTGTTATCGATATCTCTTTAAGACAATCCGCAAAATTAGTCATGTCTGTAAGCAAGACTAAGACCCTTTTTCCTGCAAGGGCAAATTTTTCGGCTACGGCAAGCGATGCGTCGGGCACCATTAATGCTTCAACGATAGGATCAGAAGCGGTATGTACAAAAAATACGGTACGAGACAGTACCCCTCCTTCTTCAAGCTGTTTTCTAAATTTAAGATAATCGTCGTATTTTATGCCGATGCCACCCAATACAATTACATCAACCTCGGCTTGAAGCGCAATACGTGCGAGCAATTCGTTATATGGCTCACCCGATACCGAGAAAATCGGAATCTTTTGAGATTCTACGAGGGTATTAAACAAATCTATCATTGGGATACCCGTTCTTACGAGCTTGTTTGGTATGATGCGTTTTGTGGGATTAACCGATGGTCCTCCAATAGTGATGAGATTATCGGTAAGGCTTGGTCCCTTGTCTCGGGGTTCCCCCCTCCCATTAAATATCCGTCCTAAAATGGCATCAGTAAATGATATTTTCATGGTAGTGCCTAAAAAACTTACTTCGTCTCGAGTGGATACTCCTCGCCCACCAGAAAACACCTGTAAATCCACCTCAGTACCATAGATACGTATGACCTCGGCAAGTGTATCACCAAAACGCGTTGTGACTTTAGCAATTTCGCCATAGCTTACGTCATCTGCATAGACGGTAATAACGTTACCCGCAATTTTTTCTATCTTAGTATACTTTTTATGCATGTAATCCTGCCTTTTGTAAGAGCCTTTCAGCTTCTTCTTCTATAGATACAAATTTTTCTGAGATCTGTGATTCAATACTCGCTACCTGCTCGGTATAGTTCGGCGAGTCAGTATTGATGACATTGTAGTCAAGAAATTTTTGCGATAGTTGTGAAAACCAACGCCTCGCCTCATCTTTGTTCTGAAAATCAAATGATGAAAATAGTACCTTGTACACTATCTTAAACGAAAACGTCTGCCTCTCAAGACTCACAGAAGAATCTACTTCGTTAAATGCATCCTGTTGCAAATAGACAGTATCGAGAAACTCAGATTTTAGGTAGGTAACAAAATCATCGAGGCTTGTCCCTTCTTCGCCAACGACCTTCATCATTTGTCCTACCTCGTTTCCTTCTGATAGCCTCGTATGAGCGTGCTGTACCATATCGCCCGGTATTGGACCCTCGTATTTTGACCAACTTTCTAGGGGATGAATAGAGGGGTATTTTCGTGCGTCAGAGCGCTCGCGTGAAAGTCCATGAAAGGCACCAACCACTTTTAACGTTGCCTGTGTTACTGGCTCTTCAAAGTTACCACCTGCTGGGCTCACCGATCCTCCGATGGTAACAGATCCCGTAGAATTATCTTTGAGGCGCACCCTTCCGGCACGTTCATAAAACGATGCAATTACTGACTCAAGGTATGCGGGAAAAGCCTCTTCGCCGGGAATTTCTTCAAGGCGCCCAGACATCTCTCGCATGGCCTGTGCCCACCGCGAGGTACTATCGGCAAGAAGAAGTGCGTTTAGTCCCATCTGCCTGTAGTATTCTGCAAGCGTTACTGCGGTATATACGGAGGCTTCGCGTGCTGCAACGGGCATAGAGCTTGTGTTACATATAATAACGGTGCGCTCAATGAGCGGTTTGCCTGTTTTAGGATCGATCAATTCAGGAAATTCACGGAGCGTTTCTACTACTTCTCCCGCTCTTTCACCACAGGCCGCAATGATTACAATATCTACCTCAGCATTTCGACTCGTTATTTGTTGTAAGACTGTCTTGCCTGCCCCAAAAGGGCCAGGAATGCAATAGGTTCCCCCTAGGGCAACCGGAAAGAATGTATCGATGATGCGCACTTTTGTTACCATGGGGTCTTGTGGCATGAGCCGTTCTGCATAGTTTTGTATGGGCACTTTTACTGGCCAAGGAAAACTCATGGTGCACACATGGCGCTGTCCTTCTTCGTTTTCTAGTTCCGCAATGGTGTGGGATATTGCGTATTCTCCACGATCACTGAGTGACTTGAGCGTCCATGTACCCAGCAAATTAAAGGGAACAAATATCTTGTGAGTAAAAATTCCTTCAGGAACACTTCCCAGTACATCCCCTGCTTCTAGGCTTTGCCCAAGACTAAGCGTCTCATCGGGGGTAAATTCCCATTTTTTTTGAGTATCAAGCGCGTCGAGGTATACGCCTCTTTCTAAGAAAAATCCACATTGTTCTGCAAGTTCGTTGAGGGGGTTTTGTAAGCCGTCATATACCCTGCCAAGAAGACCGGGGCCTAAGTGAACGGAAAGCAGATCATTGATAAATTCGACGGTATTTCCTGCTTTGATGCCTTTTGATATCTCAAAGACTTGTAACTGAACAATATCAGATTTAATGCGAATTACTTCTGCTTTGAGTCGTTCTCCCCCATCGGTAAGGATGTAGGCGACTTCGTTAAGCGTCACTTTGTCATCGGTTTTGACAGAAATCATGTTTCCATTAATGCCAACGACGGATCCAATGGCGCTTTGTAAGGATTGGCTGTCGCTACGCGCTTCGCGTGGCGTTCCTGCGTCTGTTTGTGTAGATGTGTTATTCATTATATGCCTCATTTGTACTAAAGGATTCCATAGAAAATCCTGATTTTTTTGCGATAACTGATGTTATATGATTCCAATTGTGGTTTCCTCGTGTAAGGGTAAAGTTTGTCATACGCAAGGCGAGTTGTAATTGTAGTCCGTAGACCATGATATTCTCTATCGCATAAAAATAGCGACTCGCAATATCGGTGAGCAATGCCCATGCGTGTTTTACAAAAATTTCTTCCCATTCAAGCGGATGAAGAGCTCCTTCAAGCTCGGTACACATACGCATGGCAACACTCGATATTGGAATACCATTGCGTATATACCGTGTTATGGGGGTAGATTGTACTTCAAAGGGAACCTTTCGGTGTTCAGCTTTGAAGTTTTGATACATGAGATAAAAAGAGCGCCATTCTAAAGCTGCTTCATTCTCTCCTTGATAAATTGCAAAAAATACGTCATGCAAAAACGTATAGTCTCTGTGCTCTAAATGACGTTCACATAGCCTGAAGAATTCGTCAAAAGAATCCTCTTGTACTCGTGAGTCTTTTGTAAGAGTTTCGAGAGAACTTAAAAGGTAGAGGGGCCCGGACATTTAGCTTTTTAGCAACTCCTTGAGCGATGGAGTGAGAAAAGCTGAGAGCGACTCTTGTATTGTCTTTTGTGAAAAATCATAGGTGAGCGAAGAATCGGTACCCACGGTAAGCCTAAACCCGCTTTGTATGGTAGGATCAACCTTTATCTCAACTGAATTTTCTTTGATTGTTTCTTGGATCTGCCTCCGTAATGATTCAGAAAGTTTAGCTGCGTCATCGGGAGAAAGGGATAAAAACACGTTGACGTTTTTACCAAAGTCCCAAGAGGTAAAGGCCTGAAGTATGACTTCTTTTAAGGCATCTCCCTTGAGGGTATTGGATAAGGTTTTTTGGAGCGAATTGTCAAAGAGGTTCACTATTTTTTCCTTGAGGCTGAGGATGAGGTCTCGCTCTGCTTGCTGTATCGCCTCTATACCACGCTTTTCGGTGAGCTTAGCCTGTGATTCTGCATTCTGAATGATGCGTTCGGATTCTCTTTTTGCAGCGTCTACTATGGATTGAGCTTTTTTTTCGGATTCACGTAGCAATGCGTTGGCACGTTCATCTGCTTGCTTTATTCCATCTTCTTTTATTTTGTTTATTAGGGTATCTAGCTGAACTTCCATTTATTCCTTCAATGTTTTATGATATATTTTTATATTATAACATAGAGGAATGGTGTGGGTCAACTAGACCAAAATTGGAAGAAGATACCGCAAGGTAATGCTGTAAGGGTGTTAGAAATAACATAGCTCAAAGCAGGTATAGTGGGGTTTTTAGCGCCAATGGGTATACATTGCAGAGCATTAATGTATCTTTTCGTCTGCGCTTGCCAAAGATTTACAGAGATTTCTTGAGGTTGCCAAAAATTACCAGAGATTGCCAGAAATTTTCGGAGATTGCCAAAAATTACCAGAGATTGCCAGAGATTTTCGGAGATTGCCAGAGATTTTCAGAAGTTGCCAGAGATTTTCAGAAGCTGCCTCAGACTAGTAATGTATTTTGTTTCTAAACTATTCCTTTGCTCGTATGGTATTTTTTCTAAACCATAAAACAAAGAGCTGATCTACTCGTTTGAACGTATATAGAAGCAATGTAGAGACTATACTAGTGAATAGAGGAGTATAAGACATTAAATTAAGGAGAGGAGGTACAAATTATGAAAAGATTAGAACTAAACACCGATGATGAATCTTTGCGAGAAATATTATCTAACGGAAAGAGATATTGCATTCCAAAATTTCAAAGAGACTATTCTTGGGATAATGAGCAATGGGAAAATCTTTGGCAGGATATAGGATACCTCGTTAGAGGTGATATTAGTTACCACTATATGGGATATTTAGTCATACAGCCCCCCAATAAAGCCAATAAAGCCAATAAAGCCAACAAAGCTACTAAAGACAGCAAAGACGCACAAAACAAGATCCCGCAAGTAGTAGATGGGCAACAGAGACTGACCACCTTTTCTATACTCATACTATCAGCCATCAAACGGCTCAAGGACCTAGGCAATGAGGAACAAAGAATACAAGCGCTATTGAATAATTTTATTGGTAGCCAAGACTTAACGTATCTAAGATTTGAGAATAAACTTACCCTCAATAGAAATAACGATTACTATTACAAACAAGCGGTAGAAGGAAAAGACCTGCCCAGCAGAGGGGAAAAAGAGACCGTACATTTGATGCAAAAAGCTATAGAGTATTTTTATAAGCAGTTCAAGGTCTACAACTCTGGTGAAAAAATAGGTACATTGATAGAGACAATAAGCGATAATGTATTATTTACTACGATTTACATAGGCACTGAACTCAGCGCTTATAAAGTGTTTGAGACGCTCAATGCGCGAGGAGTACAGTTATCTTCTGGTGACCTACTCAAGAACTATCTTTTTTCAATTATCGATGCTAATAATGATGCTCCCTCTCACATGTTTGATCAATACGACCAGCAATGGGAAACTATTGGCAGAAATATTGGAAATAATAATTATTCAAGTTTTTTACTCTCTGAGTGGAATAGCAGGCATAAACTAGTAAGAAAAACGGAGTTATTTGGAACTGTTCAAAAAGACATTACGACTATCAAAGAAGCAAAGCACTACCTTGATACCATAGAAAAAAAGAGCAGGGTCTATAATGCTCTATTTGATCACGAACACGAATTTTGGAAAGATAGCGCTGACTATCATGACATTAAAAAATCACTGCACTGCCTAAACCTTTTCAATATTCGACAGCCAATGAGTGTACTCTTAGCCATCAACGACAAGTATCCCAAAGACTTTTTAAGAGTACTTAACTGGATAAAAGTGTTTTCTATTCGATACAATATCATTGGAAGAAAACATACTGGCGAACAAGAGACCCTGTATAACGATATTGCCCTCATGGTCAACAAAAACGCTAGCATTCACCAAGTTAAAAGTAAACTACTAGAATTGTATCCAAGCGATGAAAATTTTAAGCAAGACTTCTATATTAAGACAATGTTTACAGAACAGTCAAATAAAAAAGTGCGTTATTTGCTAGCCCGATTACAAGAGAAGCACGATAACAAGCGCAGTTCAATAGATGAAACAGGCTATACGGTAGAACATGTCCTTCCTTCCAATCCCAATGACGCTTGGATACATTATTTTGGAGATAGTTGGAGTCTTTTTAATACACGTATAGGAAATATGTGCTTAGTAACTCATGCAGAAAATAAGGAACTAGGACAGAAATCTTTTGATGAAAAAAAAGAGACTATAGCAGATACGAAGTGTACTATCAACCATACTGTTGCTGATTATAGTGAATGGAATCAGGAAAGCATTGGATCACGACAGAAAAAACTATCTGATATTGCCGTCGATCTATGGAGAATAGACTAGCTTAATTTTATTTGCAAAATTTTTTGATCTAGTCTTTTTGATCTAATTTAAGAAATACCATGCAGAACTGAGCTGGAAGATATAAAAAACCACTCCTACCTTTGCAAAACTATAGAATACAAATAGGACTACGCCCGCAAAATGCAAAAGTAGGTCAAGAACAATATCGCCTTTATTTGTACTTGCTTTGATTATTCTATTAAGCAGAGCTAAAGAGTTTTACGTGGGATACCCTCAAACATTCTATGGCATTACTTATTTAGGCTGACCTTAGACTGAATTTGCTTTGCCATTTCTAAATTTTCTTTATTTATCTTTATCATTTCTTGATACTTATTTCCCCTTATATTGCTGGCTTTAATTCCCAAATCATTTTTCAGTATAGTAGTTATGTCTGAGAAGATTCTTTCGATCTCTACTATCTTTGTTTTTTCTTCTTTATTGCTACTATTATTTGTACTTATTAGCTCATTTACTAGCTTTGATAATGTGTAAGTATCATTATCGTCTAAAAACATTGAGATTCTTTTTAGGAGTTTTAACAGTTCAGTTATTTCCCCATAATCTAGCTTCTCGTCTTGCCATGCACTCCAAATTGTTTCAAAAAAATTATTATATAATTCACTCTTTATCTTATATATTTCAATATTTTTTTCTTTCTTTTCTTCGCTTGATGACTGTTGTGACAGCAATAGTACAGTAACAATACCACCAAATATCATGCTTATTATGCTATTATTTATTTCTAAAAAGAGTTCTGATCGTATGTTGCCATACACATAGCTAAATAGAAAATAAGCCACAACTACTAATGACAAAATTAGCAATATTTGTATTATTTTTTTCACTTGATACATCCTCCAAAAATATTCATATAAAAAACATACAAATTAATTATATCACACTTTTTTTGCTTAAAAAACTTTTCTAGAGCATAATTAAATAAATTATTGTATTGTGTACAATGATAAAAGTACTGTCATTACAACAAACAATGGAGGGTAAGACTCATATATGCTGTTTGCTCGGATATTCAGGAAGAGCGACTTAAATGGATGCTTATAAGTAAGCTACTAATACACTAATTAAAAGACAAGAGCCAGAGACAGAGACAGAAACAGAGACAGAGACAGTACCCTATCCGTCTCAAAATTTTTGTTTTACCATGAGTAAGCAATAATGATGCCATCACGGTGCTTCTATTATTACCCAGAAACACCGCAGTACACTGTATATCCGCTTTACTCCATGACCGCTACCAAACCCGTCACTACACCACCTTTGGTTATTACAAGAGTCGGTCGTGATGGTACTGGTTACTTTGCTAGGATCTTTTGTATGAAAGTCGGCATGTCTGTCGCTCCCAGTATTGCCCACATAAAAGACGTGATACAAAAAGAAGCTATCGCCGTTCTGCACTGCATCATCTCCACAATATTGATATGTACATTGTAGCGTACACCTGAAGAGTACTGAGAATTATTCAACTCCTAAAACGTATAGTAAACTCATCATTTTTGATTGGCGTGGTGAGGCGGTCTGCATTCTCTAAGTCGACTAATTGACCATTACCTTTGCCATAATAAGTAGGCTACGCTAAGTCCACATACACGCAGTACGATCTTACCATATGCTATTAAAAATTCCCCAATCCGTTTATTTATATTAGAAATTAGGTATTATTAAAATATAGGAATATATCAATCATAAAAATATTTTGCAATTTTGTGACCTGCTCTATCTTTATGGTCTATCTTTATGGACTACTTTATAGCCTTAATGGTCTGTGTATGGAAACAAGATAGCACTCCTTTTCAACAATGAAACAAAGCATAATTATTCACTGGTTTCGACAGGATTTACGCCTCTCTGACAATCCTGCATTTTCTTTAGCAACAAAGCAAGCCCTCACATCAAGCCAAGAATCAACAAAAAAACAGAAATATCTTATGCCAATCTATATACTAGATGATATAAACGCCGGTGACTATGCCATGGGAAACGCAAGTCGATGGTGGCTATATTATTCGCTCATATCGCTCAGAAAGGCACTAGATAATACCCTGTCAATCTACCACAAGGATCCGACGGCTGTTTTTGACGATGTCGCTACCCGCTTTGATGTCTGTGCTGTCTATTGGAATCGATGCTATGAACCATGGCGAATGATCCGTGACGCAAACATTAAAGAACATCTAACAAAAAAAGGAATCGACGTACAAAGTTATAACGGATCTTTGCTTTGGGAACCATGGACAATCAAGAAGGATGATGGTACACCATACAGGGTATTTACGCCCTTCTATCGCAAGGCTTGTCTGAATGCACAAGCACCACGCGAACCGCTCCCCACACCACGACACGCGCCCTATCTCAACGACAAAGTAGGATCAATTGAGCTAGCCCAACTAGGTCTGCTACCTACCATACGCTGGGATAAGCAACTTGAACCGCATTGGCATATCGGTGAAGAAGGAGCGCATATCCGTTTTCAGCAATTTATTGATGAGGGTCTAGGCAAGTATAAAGAAGGGCGTAATTTTCCTGCAAAGCCTTGGGTATCAAGGCTATCACCCCACCTCCGATTTGGAGAAATATCTCCAAACCAATTATGGTATGTTGTCAATGGCCTCGCTGATAACGAGCACGGAGATCATTTTAGTAGCGAGCTGGGCTGGCGCGAATTTTCGTATAATTTGCTTTATCATAACCACGACTTACCAAAGAAAAATCTTCAATCAAAATTTGATCGATTTCCATGGTCAGATGATGTTCATCTCCTTAGTGCATGGCAGAAGGGACAAACGGGTATACCCATGGTTGACGCTGGTATGCGTGAACTATGGCAAACAGGATATATGCATGGTCGCGCTCGGATGATCGCGGGGTCTTTTTTAGTAAAAAACTTAGGCCTCCATTGGCATCATGGCGAACGATGGTTTTGGGATACCTTAGTCGATGCCGATCTAGCAAATAATAGTGCTAGTTGGCAGTGGATAGCAGGCTGTGGTGCCGATGCAGCTCCTTATTTTAGAATTTTTAACCCCGTTATGCAAGGTCATAAGTTTGACGCTGAGGGTAGCTATGTACGAAAATTTATCCCTGAAATTGCCTCATTGCCAAACAAATATCTTTTTTGTCCATGGGAAGCGCCAGACCATGTACTACATGATACGAATATTGTACTTGGTAGCTCTTACCCACTACCAATCGTTGATCTCAAGCAATCACGTAATGCTGCCTTGCTAGCCTTTCAATCCTTAAAGCAATAAAAATCAGCTATAATTACTGAATGATTGCATTTATTCTTGCCCTTATGATACTTGCTGAACGACCTGCTTTTAGTAATATAGAAGAGCCGAATTATGAAGTTATTCAATCTGAGCAAGATAAAAATATAGAAATGAGACGATACGCGCCAATCATTATTGCCGAAGTGGAGGTTGAAGGCGATCGTCGAGATGCAATAAACAAAGGATTTCGTCAACTTGCTGATTATATCTTTGGCAATAATACAGCACAGCAGCAGAAAAGCCAGAAAATTGCGATGACTGCCCCCGTTCAACAACAATCTGCCATCTCGTCGCCATTCGGCACCGTATCAGCTGATACATCTTCTGGCACATCTTCTGGCATATCTTCTGGCATATCTTCTGGCACATTATGGCGTGTGAGCTTTGTAATGCCTTCTCAATATAACATGGAAACAATTGCAAAACCAAATAACAGTCGTATTACGCTAAAAGAAATCCCAGCAAAAACATTTGTTGTTATACAATTTTCGGGTACCAGTTCAGATAAAAATATAGCAAAACATGAAAAAAAATTAATGCAATACATTTCCTCAAATCAAATTAAGACTACAGGCACGCCAAAATATGCATTCTACGATTCACCATGGACATTACCAATCATGCGTCGCAATGAAATAATGGTAGAGATAAGTGACCAAAGAAACGACCAAACAAGCAACCAGACAAGTGACCAGACAAGTGACCAGACAAACAAGCAGTAGTTATTGAGTTAGATAACAATAACTCTTGCCATCACCCCCGTCAGAGAACGATGCGCTTTCAATTTTTGTAATCTCGGGATATTCACTAAGAATTTTTTTGAGTCCACGTCCTAGTTCGCCCTTACCATGTATAATTGACACAAAGGGCTTGCCATCTAGCAAGGCACGATTAACGTGCGACTCTATTAACAAAATAGCCTCAGCAAGATAGGTACCACGTACATCAAGTTCGGTCAAAGATATCTCTTTCTTATAACTACGCTTTCGGTGTTCTTCAGAATGCTGTCCTGCCTTACGACGCGTTGATCGTATAGTACTTTGTTGGGTATTTTGGAGGGGGTGTTTGGCACTTTGTTTTAAATTTTGTAGTGGACTGTGCTCAGCATCGGGGTTTATGCCTTGCTTTTGCTTGTGCACAGAATCGTACTCAATCTGTACTGTAGCTTTTTTATGGTTATGCTTCTGTGCAGAGGTAGTGCGTGACGTAACTTTTGTGAGCATGTGCGCTCCAAAATCAAGCGTGAGAGATCCTATTTGCACACGAAATGTACCATCCTCGTGTATCGCAACGATGCTTCCTTCTGAATCAAAGCCTTTTATCGTAACAATGTCATGCAAGGCAGGCTTCGTGTGATATTCGTTGACTTGACGATGATACTCGAGCACCCTGTCGTTGTGCGCTTTTTCTAACTCTGCGATTTTTGTATGAGAATGAGTGTGTTCTGGTAATTCATCTGTTTTTTTCTTTGGTTTTTTCTTTGTCTCTGTCTTTCTCTCTGTCTTTCTCTCTGTCGTGCTGAGTATCCTCTGACGATCCTGTTCTGCCTCGCGTATCCTTTTTTTGAGTTGCATGAGGTATGACGAGCCTTTTTCTAGTTCCTTTTCGGTATACCTGAGTTTCTCTTTGATGAGTTCTTTTTGCAGAGCTTGTTGAGCATTCTCCCTGTCTTGTAACTCCCTTATCTTTTTGTTTACTAAGTTTGTTTTTTGCTCAAAGCTAAGTATGCGATTATTTAGTCTTTCTATATATTCGTCTTCTGTCGAACCAAACTGTGTGGTAAATTCTTGGTATGCTTTCAAAAGAAAGGAAAAGTGCGGGCGAGTAGACAGTAGACGTGCTACTTCGCTTTTACCGATAGTTCCGTATGTGAGAGCATAGGAATTGACCTCATGCATCCCTACACTGAGCGCTTCTATGTGTTTTTGTGAAAGCGCATAGGATTTGAGGAGGCTCAGATGGGTGGTAGCGAGACTCAGTGTATGCTTATCATTTATGTGCTTGAGTATACTACAGGCAAGGGCAGCACCTTCGTGTGCATCAGTACCACTACATATTTCGTCTATGAGTAATAGGCTCAGTGGTCTGCGTGATGTTATAGCCTGAATAATGTCATCAAGGTGCGCACTAAAATGAGATTCTCCCTTTGCTAGATCTTGCTGATCTCCGATGACCAGTTCTACAGAAGAAAAGAGCGGTAAACAAGCCCCCTCTTCTACTTGAAGCGGCAAACCCGATTGATTAAGTAGCACAGAAAGCCCTAATGTTTTTAATGTAGCCGTTTTTCCTCCTGCATTGGCTCCTGTAATGACGCATTGCGTTATGGGAGTAGCGATGCATATGTCTATTGCTTGACAATCAGGAATGAGAGGATTGGTGACTTGTTTGAGTTCTATGAGTGGATGAGTATCGCTGGAAATACTAGTGTCAATACTCGCTATCCTTCTAGTAGTTCTACTGGCTTTTTTTTGGGCAGTTTTTTCGGCTGTTTTTTCGGCAATTCTGCTGATAGCAGCATCGTTCGTTGTGGTATCGTCATAGTTTTTTGTATACTCATGACTATGAGTACCCCCGTACTCGCCATGGTAATGCTGGATTGTGGGAAAGGCATGTGTTTTTTTGCTATGGGTGAGATAGCGTTCTACTGCTTGAAAAATGTCTAATTCTAGGAGGTAGGCGTGGGCCTGTGCGAGTGATTCCATATTATGCTTCACCATAGACTTACATTCTCTACAAAATATATATATGCACTCACGTATTTCTTGGTCAATAAGTTCTAATTGATTGTTTAGTTCAAATAATTCCTTGGGTTCAAAAAAAACAGTATGTCCTGAATTAGAGTAGCTGTGAATGACACCATCGTATACTCTCTTTTTACTACGAGGAAGCGCTATTGCCACCCTGTTTCCTGCCATCGTTGGCTTTTGTTCGGAGTCGGATCGCTTTATAAATTGACCTGCCACCTTTTCTCTATTGCGAATTAAGGTTTTCTTCTTGCGCATTAATACATCAATGCTTTTTACAGAAGTTTCATCAAATAGTCCTTCTTGAGAAAAATGTCTACGACACCATGACAAAAGATCATCAGAAAGTTGCAACACATCTTTTTCTCTTAAGAAAACCTGCGTAGACGCTGACAGCCATGCCCGAAACAATACACAATTACGTACTATTTTTGCTATTTCTTGACACGCAGAGATATCAAAATTTTCCTTTATATTTTTTAGTTCTGCAAAAGGTGTTTGTGTGTACAAGAACTGTGGTGGACTCTGCTCAGAGCATAGTGCGATTATTGCTTTCTGCTTGCTGGTAAATTGTATAAGCGCATCATATGAACACGTCGGACGCGTCTCCAGAAAGTATTGAGGATTTTCGCAACAAAAAAAATGTTCTCGTAGTACGTCTACAATCTCAAAAAAACCAAGACTTTCTAGTGTTTTTTTTGATACCATGATTGTCGCTGAGCATTTTGGAGGTCTTTCATTATTCGAGTATAACTTTGATAGCGTTTTCGGTCAATATGCGTGCCGAGATTGCGCTTTATTCCACAATCGGGCTCATTAATATGAGTACAACGAGGAATTTTACACAGAGTTTTATATGCATCAAATTCCACAAAGCTATCCGCTAGATTATTAATATCGTAGACATAGGGCACAAAGTCTTTGACACCAGGAGTATCGCAGAAAGCCCCGTCTTGTGTATAAATGAGCCTTGTTCCTGTTGTAGTATGTCTTCCTCGTTGGTATTTGAACGATATGTTTCCCGTCTGTTGTCCTGCATCTGGAATAAGCGCATTGATCAATGTTGACTTTCCAACACCTGACTGACCGATAATACACACATTTTTTCGCCTCAGGCTTTTCTTTAGTGCGGTCAAGCCAAAATGTGTTTTGCAACTTATCATGTGCAAAGCATCAGTAAGAGCGGCGTACTTATCAAAGTCTATAAGCCTAGATTTTGGAGCGATGAGATCACACTTGTTGACACAGAGATACAGTGGTAGTCCCTGTTCTTTAGCGGCAACCATTACTCTATCCAAAAATTCAAAACGTGGCGTAGGATCTGCTAATGAACTAACCAAAACAACTGCGTCAATATTACTAGCCATAACATAAAGCGCACCGTGTTTGATTCGAGCAAAAAAATTGTGTCGCTCTACTCTCTTAACTATCATATTGTCGTGGTTTACCAGTACAATATCGCCTGATACGAGGTAGCTTTTGTATTCATAGGCAAAGTCTGAATCAAGAATAGTTTGCTCACCTCGTTTTCCTTTAATATGACACTCTATTACAGGAGAACGATCCTTGTATACTCTTTCGGGCTGTTTTGTTTCTGGTTGTTTTTTTGTTGGCTCTTCTATGGCAACCGAAAATATATTTCTATTACCCCATAGGACTTGCCCTCTTCTCAGTTTATTCATATCCGACTATTTCTCTCATGTTCTAAAAAATGCGTATCATATACTTCTCTACTATAAGAAAAATACGCCATCGAGTACTAATTTACAAGATCCGACTCTTTAATTACAAGAGGGGTACTATACTCCATAGCATGCCTCTTAACAAATTCACGGTAGAGTGCCTCGTTTGAGTCATCAGTGCAATAAAACAATATGGATTTTTTGTGCATGCCTTTATCATGAGCACGTATGGAAAACATATCGTTGATCCTTCTTACCACCCCATCTACCGAATCATATACACGAATGTTACGTGGACAATCGCGCACAATATGATGCTTGCAGTGTACAAAATGCGTACAACCTAATATGAGAGCATCTGTTTTTAATGTCTCCAAATCATTGATAAGGTGCGAAAGTATACTTGCAATATATGCCCAGTATGCATCCTCTTGATTGAGTACATACCGTTCAATATATTCTACCAATTCCGAATATGCTCGCATAAAAACACGTTGATTATCTCGTTTATGTCTACGTATGAGTTTTTTTGTCTCATCACTCTGCGCTGTATTTATAGTACTCATCACATAAATGCGTTGTTTTTCGTCATCTATAGCCCTTTTTATAGCGGGAACGACTCCTACAATCGGCACGCTACACTGAGCACGCAAATAGGAAAGACAGGTTAAACTCAAAGTATTGCACGCAAGTACGATACAATCAGGATCAATTACTTGCATAATACGAGCAAGAAGCGCACTACTATGTGCACGCAAGTAATCACCGCTCCGTTTTCCATAAGGAAAACCCTTTGTATCACACACATAGTGCAAATCAAAATACTGATGCTTACGATGCAAGGCATCAATATAGGGAATACCACCTATACCGCTATCTACAAAGGCTATGCGCGGACGGGCATTCTGAGATTTATGAAAAAGAGTAGTAGCATTCTGCATCTTCGATTCCACACTGTTATTATTTACCATATTGAATGCGCATTCCTAATATATAGTATACTTTTTAGTGCAATGGTACTATGTGAATTATCCACCGAGCCATGGAAAAAAATCAATAATAGAGAATTTTGCTCTATGCGCATAGAAAAACGTAGTTATAGTAGCTACTTTTTTCAGGATTGTAGTTTTCAGAACTGTAATTTTCAAGGCATAGAATTTAGGTGTTGCCTTTTCATCAATACCTCATTTGAAAATGTAACCTGTGTTGATAGTACATTTTTACTCAGTTCTATTGTCAATTCTCAATTTTCACATTGTACCTTTAACGGTACTGATTTTATTCAACTGAGTTTTGAAGACTCAGCACTCGCCTCTCTCACCATTGAAAATTCAGACATGCGCTATAGCCGGTTTAACAATATCACTTCCCATAATTTTCATATCGAAGACGCAAACGTTAAAGGCGCAATATTTATCTTGCCCGAATCAAATAAACCACATATAACGTTCAAATATTGCAATATAGAAGAGGCCTATTTTGAAAAACCAAAGTTCTAGACTTTTTTCTTTTATTGATGACAGAGTAAACTACTGGGTATACATTGACACCGACAGCAAAGAAATTTTTTTTATTGATCCTCCTCCACTCGACGCTATAATTCTAAAAGAAATCGCACACTATTCTACCTATAAAAAAAAATTTATATTTACTGAATGCCAACATACCAAGAAAGAACATTTGAAACTATGGACGCTTTTTGGAACAAGTGAGGTCTACGCTCCCGATGATATACTTGGTAATTACCCACACACTAGCCGTATAAAGGTACAAGATACAACAAGCCTAGGAGAACATCATAATTTTACGCTTGTTGGGAGCTATTTTGCAGGCCTGCACCGACTTATAGCCTATCGATCCCCCTATCTCTTTTCAGGAGGGCTGTTTCAAACCATGCACGGCGATGAGACATTTTCCATGTCAGCAACTATGATTGGATTTTGTGATGGACTACCCTCTGATACTATCGTCCTCCCTTCGCTTGGCAGTATCGGACTACTCAATCATTACCTATAAACTGGTATGACTGCGCGTATAGTACGGCGTATGTATAAGAATGCTCTCATAATGGAGCATTCTTACACCGATATCCCATACAAGTACAAACATACACGACTATAATACCTATAACAATGCTAGATCTCTAGCAATCTTACTGCGTTAAGTGTCTCACAGCATCAAGAGGCAAGGAAAGCTCTCTCAAGGCCTGCATAAAATCCTCAGGAAGATCAGCCATAAAATTATGGCTCTGTCCCTCTTGTTCTGTCTTTTGATTTGCACACGACTCTATGTTTGATCCTACACTGGGTTTTGTATTTCTACTCGTAGGAGGCATTGCTTCTAAAGGTAGCGTAGTTCTTTGTGAGGAATCAGAGTATGGAATGAAGACACTGAGGCTATACGCGTGTAACATCATAGAGAGCCGGTGCGAATACGTAGTGGCATATGTCCGATCGCCAACAATAGGAATACCGAGTTCCTTTGCATGGACGCGAATTTGGTGTGTTCGTCCAGTACGAGGAATGAACAACATAAATGAATACTGCCCATCAGGGCTATGTGCAATACAACGATAGTCAGTGTATGCATACTTGCCCTTTGTACTACTGATCATATAGCTTGTACGCGAGTGTGGGTTTCTTGTCAACAAACCTTCGATACTCCCTATGGGACTTCGTGGAACACCATGACATATTGCTACATAGCGCTTGTGCACTCTTCTTTTCTTAAAGCTCTCCGAAAGCATACCGAGCATGCTAGGAGTTTTTGCAAAAAGGAGTACACCGGAGGTATCTTTGTCCAATCGGTGAACAAGCCCTTCTCGTTGAAAATGCGATGCACGTACATCTATGTATTCTTTTGTATATTCTGTCTTTTGAGTTTCGCTTTGTAAAAGATAGCGCCTCACTAACTGTATCAAGGTGTTTTCGTATATCCCAGCACCTGGATGTACGACAATGCCTCGAGGCTTATTAATGACAAGCAACTCATCATTTTCAAACAGTACAGATAACTTTGGGGGAGATTTTGTGGTATCTGTTTCTTCTTGCACGCGCTTTCTTGGTTCAACAAAAAAGACTTCTATGCACTGCCGTGACTTTGGTATGCTCGATTTAGAGTGCACCACTCCATCTATTCGTATTTCTTTGACAAGCGATTGTATACGAGAACGAGAAAGTGGCACAAGTTGTTCGTGGAGAATCTTGTCTATCCGCTTTGCTTCTCTATTGTTTACTATCGAAAACCAAAGTGAATACCGTTTATTGCTGTAAAAATAGTCGCCCAGCACGACGTTGTCTACTCCTAAAAATTATAGATAGCATTAGGTCCACAGTCGCAAGGCCTAAGGAGGAATATACACTATAGGCAAGTATACGATTCGTATCTTCTTGGGTATACGGTGGTTGGGTACCACCCACTCCCAGTGGAAGATAGGTAGGATCAAATTGATTTTCTTGTACACTATAGTCTATAGTTCTATAAGTATCATAGCCCATTGTAGTAAAGAGAATCGTAATGGGAAACGATCCAACGGTGATTGCAAGAAATCTATAGCTCAAGCCAAGCCATTCTGGAACAGAAGTGCTAGAACTGGTCTCACGTTCCTCTAAATCTGTATCACCAAGATAAAAATTTCTAAAGGCTTCAAAGTTGGGATTTTCTTCTTGTCCATACGCCAGGACGCCGTTTACTAACAAAAGCGCTACACTTATGAGAAACAATATAATTAACTGCTGGTGGTATAGTGACGACAGAATGGTTGGCTTCATGATGTACTTCGTTGTTTTATTTTTGATCTCAAACATAGGTGGTTCAATTAAAAAGATAGGAACCAATGCGCAAAAGTGTACTACCTTCTTCAAGAGCAATGCGGTAGTCATTCGACATGCCCATAGAAAGCCCTAAAGATGTATCAATACTATCTCTCCACACACGGGTTATTTTAAAACAGTCTCGTATTTTGGAAGTATCGTCCGTATACGGTGCCATCACCATCAATCCTACTATGTTGATAGACACACAGCCCTGTAGAAGAGCATAGGCTTCTCTTAGGGCTACCAGTGATTCAAATCCTTGCTTTTGCTCCTCGTGTAAGGGATTTACCTGCAAATAGAGGGGAAAAGGATCCTTATAAAGGACGCAGGATGTTGTTTTTTTCATTATTACTTTAGCAAGATCTAGGTTTGCCACACTTTGAATACAATCAAAGGTCTCTAGGGCTTTTTTCACCTTGTTTTTTTGCAATCTTCCTATCAAATGCAATGCGATACAACTACGAATTTTATTGAGGGGAGGACTGCCAAATTTTTCTATCGCACTTTGCACCTTATTCTCAGCAAAACTACGAACTGCTAGGCTGTAGAGCTCTTGTATTGCTGATACAGACTGATATTTGGTCACTGCAAGCATATCTACATTATGTTCACGAGTAGATTTTTTTTCAAGAATAGCCTGCATTTCTTTTAAGCGTTCTAGATACACACGCACTTTTATGTTCTAAGTATAGTATAGAAAACAATCATTCATCACATATGTATAATATAAAGAGAAATGTGGTTACAAAAACAAAATAAACAATGGCATACAAAACGAGCACTTTCAGAGATGCTCAAAAATGGCGTAATAATGGACGTAGTAAACGAAGAACAAGCAAAAATTGCAGAACAAGCTGGCGCAGTTGCGGTTATGGCATTAGAGCGTGTACCTGCCGACATTCGTAAACAAGGCGGCATTGCACGCATGAGTGATCCTGCTATGATACAGGGAATACAAAATGCGGTGAGTATACCAGTAATGGCAAAATGTCGCATCGGACACATAAGCGAAGCCGAGGTGCTACAGGCATTAAAAGTAGACTTTATTGATGAAAGTGAGGTGCTCACTCCTGCCGATCCACACTACCACATATATAAACATCCATTTTCAATCCCCTTTGTATGCGGATGTCGCAACCTTGGCGAAGCCCTGCGAAGAATAGCCGAAGGCGCTGTTCTCATACGTACAAAGGGAGAGGCTGGTACAGGAGACATTATAGAAGCAACACGTCATATGAGAACTCTCACCAAAGAAATTCGAGATCTCACCATACGCTCACCAGAAGAACTGATTGTATCAAGCAAAGAACTTCAAGCCCCCTACGAGCTCGTTTGCTACGTTGCAAAAACAGGTAGCTTACCTGTTCCAAATTTTTCTGCGGGCGGTGTTGCAAGTCCAGCAGATGCCGCGCTCATGATGAAATTAGGAGCAGAAGCAGTTTTTGTAGGTTCGGGCGTATTTAAAGCAGAGAATCCTACTCTCATGGCAAAGGCTATAGTACAGGCAGTACAATCATACGACGATCCCGATACACTTGCAAAAATATCTTTCGGACTTGGCTCTTCAATGGTGAGCATAGAATCGAGTGGTTTAGAGGACTCGCAACGACTTGCTTCACGTGGATGGTAAAGAACTACACGTCGCGATTCTCGCCTTACAAGGAAATTTTATTCAACATGCTCAATTATTGCAACGGTGTGCAAAAGCGATAAACGTACATGTGCATACCACACTTATAAAACACAAAAAAGACTTAAAAAACGCGAATGATCTACATGGACTTATCATTGGTGGTGGTGAAAGCACTACCCTCCGTACCCTCCTACACACGGAAGCGCTTTTCAATCCAATCCAAGCACTATTAGAGGACCACGAATTTCCCTTGCTTACGACCTGCGCAGGAACCATACTCTTGGCACGAAAAATCGTTCACGAAATACCCGCCTACCCCAATTTTATACGAGAAAACTTTGACATAAATCGAAATGCATTTGGTCGACAAACCGAGAGTTTCTATGCACGGCTACCATTCACACCTCACACTTCTGCGTCTTCATTGCATAAAAAAAACAAAGAAAATTCTCCTCCTAGCAAGACTTCCACTAAAACCTCCACCAGCGCCCAAAGTACAAACGAAAATGGTGCAAAAAATATCGTACAAGATAGCAAGACTCATTCCCTATTCCCCAAGACTATAGAAGGATTTTTTATTCGTGCGCCTAAATTTGCACACATATCTCAACAATACAAAATACTTACCCATTACCGTACAGAGCCGGTATTAATTCAAAGGAGCCGATCATTATTTTGCACGTTTCATCCCGAAGTTGCCAATGACCCTACTGTACATTTGCTTTTTTTGCTTCAAATTTTGCAAGGCGTGTCGTAAGCCCTTGTACAAGTTTCTCTAAAGCACTACGTGATTCTGGTGATATGTGTAGTTGCGAAATTTCTCGATTGATTGTTTGTGCTCTCTCATATATGCTTGATTGGATTTTTTCTATAATTCCCCATGACGTGATAAATTCGTATACGCGCTCACAGACATCCCCAGCATAAAACAAACGTGCTACTTCTTCTATGCGATTATGGTGTGTTGCCTCCTCAAATAACAAGGTAGCACAGACCGTTTTCTTTTTTTCCTTGAGATCCGAAAAGCGCTTTTTTCCAGTCAGGCTCTCATCATAGCAAAGGTTCATAATGTCGTCTTCCATTTGAAATACTACTCCTAGCTCTTCTCCAATTATCTTTATCCTAAGGAGTTCATCGCTCAGCAAGGAGTTATCAATATCAGAAATACATACGGCGAGTTGCAAAGGAAGCGCAAAGGTATAGCTACCCGTTTTTCCTCGATACATATCAATGATTGATTCAAATGGAGGCATAGTAGTACCGTATCCCCACAATACATCTAAGGACTGCGCAAAACCAACTTCAACTATTGATTTTGAAACAAGCGTGTTGATGACTTTCACATTTTTGAGGTTTTCAATATTGCCTAAAAGATAGTAACAAAAACTAAAGCAAATATCGCCAAGACATATGGCAAGGTTGTTTCCGACAAGCTGACTGGCAGACTCAGGCATACTGTCTTCAGTTGGTTTTTTAACAGAAGCAAAAGAATCGCCAGAGGAAGTAGTAGAAGAAACACCAGAGAGAGTTTTAGAGAAGAAGTCGTGCATGCTCGCCATACCTCTTCGCTTAGGATCATCATCCATTATGTCGTCGTGTATTAAAAGGAACGCTTGTAAGTATTCCATCATCGAACCTAGCGCTACACTCTGCTGTGTGTAGGTGTTTCCATAGAGATACTGTATATAAGGTATGAGTGTTGCACGAACGCGTTTTCCCGCGGTGAGGTATTGTTCAAAATGACTCAAAAAGAGAGTAACAAACTCCTTTGACCTATACCCCATATGTTCTAAATGTGCATAGTCAGCGCGAATATGAGATACTAAGGTTGAGTCAATACGTTTCCTAAATTGTGAAAAATCGTCTTTTTTTGCTTTTATCATAATGCAGTGTCACTATGGATGCTCATGTATATCGTACTAAGCCTTACCCACGCGTTTAGTCCAAGGTAAAAATAAATTTTCTTTTAAGGGAGTGTATGTCAAATCGTGACTCTTGATAGGTAAGGATTGTCTGAAATCCCTTGAGTAGTACCTCTATTTTTTTTGGTCTAAATTTTGGCTTATAGTAGGATATTGTTGGAGATTTAAACACCTCCTGCGCAATACGATGATACATCATGGTGGCCGTGAGAATGGGAATAGCGTATGAGCGTGGCATATAACAAAACCCATACAGCCCTTCATACAGCCACCCCAATGACCGCATAAGCTCATTTCTCACAAATTCGTCGTATTCGGGGTATTTTGGATAACAAGCACTGTATTCCTTATCTAGCTTTTTTATGTAAGCATGACTGTTGGGTATATACACACGACCTATCGCATAATCCTCACGTATATCACGCAAAAAATTGACGTATTGCATAGATCTTCCGATAAGCCTTGCGTACGCAAATGATTCGGGCGGTACTCCTATAATCTTTGACATAATAATCCCAATTATTTCTGCAGAACCATACATGTAGGTTATGCATTTTTCAATAGACGAAATTACGAATGATGGCTGAAGATCAAATTCCATACTGTCAAGAAAACTAAGAATATATGAAGCATCTATACCAAAGCGCTTTTGCAAAGCACATATCCCTGAGATTAATGCTAATGTGCTTTTTTTACCATTCTGACTAAGAATATAGTCTTTCTTAAATTGATAAAAAGCCTCGGATTGTACAGGTCGCTCGTCAACCAAATTGTCAATCACACGCACAAAGGCGTAGAATAGCGATATCCACTTAAACTTATCACGAGAAAAAAACAATGATGAAAAACTATAGGTAGTACTCCCCTTAAAAAAAATCGCGTTGGTAATTTGTAATAATTCTTTATGTATCGATGATGTCATATAGCTCAATTAGTACTCAAGCAATATATAGTTGGGGGCTATACAGAGACTTACATTCAAGTATAATCTATTGTACTATAATAATATGTGAGAGTTCACTACTCACCACGGCTATGAAAATCCAAAAAAACACAAAAAAAACAGGAGCAACCTTGCTTCTTGATGCCTTACAGAGACATGGAGTAAAATATATATTCGGGCACCCTGGTGGTGCAGCAATACCTATATTTGATGCCCTTGTTGACACCTCTTTAGAATTTATCCTTGCGCGTCACGAACAAGGAGCAACGCATATGGCAGATGGATATGCACGCGCAACAGGCAACATAGGCACTGTACTGGTTACTTCTGGTCCTGGTGCAACCAATACAGTGACGGGCCTACTTACTTCTCATATGGACTCTGTTCCCCTGCTAGTAATCACAGGACAGCAGATACGGAGCAACCTAGGCTTAGACGCCTTTCAAGAAGCAGATGTATTGGGTATCACGTTTCCTGTTGTAAAGCATTCCTATCTCATCAAGGATCCCTATGACATCCCACGAATAATGGAAGAAGCATTTTATATTGCTCACACTGGCAGACCCGGCCCAGTGCTGATTGATGTTCCTAAAGATGTGTCAGCTTTTGTCTTTGAACATACTGACATACCAAAAATAACAAAGCCAGAAATGGACATCCCTGGCTACACCATAACAATGCATACCCATAGCCATGCAATACAAACTGCCGCTGATATTCTCAATAATGCTCAAAAACCCCTTATTTTAGCTGGACACGGAAGCATAATAGCGGAAGCACAGTCCTGTATAGTCAAGTTTGCAGAAAAACAGAGTATACCGGTAACTAATACCTTGCTCGGCAAAGGCGCCTTCCCCGAAACTCACGCCCTCAGCCTTGGCATGCTAGGCATGCACGGCACTGCATATGCCAACCTCGCCGTAAATGACTGCGACGTGATCATTTCTCTGGGCTCCCGATGGGATGACAGAATCACCAGTAAAACAGAGGTGTTTTGTAAGAACGCAAAAAAAATACACGTAGATATCGACAATGCAGAATTTGAAAAAATACTCCCCATGGACTGTATCATTCACGCCAATATCAAAGATGCAGTCATCCAGTTACTTCCTTTGCTTACTACTCGTCGTAATAAAGCATGGCTTGCAAAGATAAGCGACTGGAAAAAACAATTCCCTCTAAAAGTTCCCGAATCAGAAACTCTAATTGCAACAAAAGTACTTAAGGATCTTTACGATGTTACAAAAGGCCAGGCCATAGTGAGTACAGATGTTGGACAACATCAAATGTGGACGGCCCAGTTTTATTTAATACAAAATGAAAAACAATGGCTGACTTCTGGAGGTGCAGGAACAATGGGATTTGGCTTACCTGCTGCTATTGGCGCGCAGTTCGCCCACCCCGACGCATTAGTTGTTGCTGTAGTTGGAGACGGTGGGTTTCAAATGACATTATGCGAATTAGCTACAATAGTTGAAAACAAGCTACGAGTAAAAATATTGATACTAAATAATTCATATCTGGGCATGGTTCGGCAATGGCAATCATTATTTTTTGATAATAGGCTCAGTGGAGTACATCTTACCGGAAACCCAGATTTTGTCGCTATTGCACAGTCCTACGGCATCAAGGGTATACGTATTAGTTCACCAGAAAACTGCAAAGACCTGCTTAGAGAAGCGATACAATACGAGGGACCCTGCCTTATCGATGCACGCGTACGTAAAGAAGAAGATGTCTATCCAATGATTCCAGCTGGCGCTAGCTATGATCGAATGCTCACCGAAGCTACTGATACCAAACTAACAAAACCCGTTGGCAGTACATGAGTAAAAGAAAAGACCCAATCCCTGATATCCCATCTCAATATAAAGAAAAAGAAAAGCACATACTATGCATGGTAGTGAGTAATAAGCCGGGAGCCCTCGTACGTATTGCACTCATATTTACCCGTCGTGGCTATAATATCGATAATGTAAGCACACACCCCCTCCCCAATCAAAAATACTCGCTTATGACACTCTGCGTGAGTGGTGATAAAAAAGTACTCAGTCAGATCATAAAACAACTCAATAAACTTATTGACGTAGTAAAAGTTGCTGATGTAGTGCAAGAACGATCACTAGTGCGTGAGCTTGCGATGTTTAAACTTGGATTTACAAAAAAGCCTCGAGACGAAGTACTCTCGCTCATCGAGACACTGCCAAAAACAATTACACACATTATAGAACAGACTTCTTCTGCCTCAATGATACTCACTTGCGTTGGAGATGCTAAACAGCTCGATACCCTCGAAGCCCTATTCTCAGAGTACGATCTGTTGGACTGTGTCAGAACGGGCACTGTTCTTCTTTCAAAAGATGATTCTGCATTTTCTGAGTTTAAAGACTCACAAAAAAAAGATTTATGATACGCTATTATCATAGACACTACAAGGAACCTATGACTACATATGAGTAAACACACATTATTTGACAAAGTTTGGGATATTCACAAGGTAGCGCGACTAGACAGTGGATTTGACCAACTATTTATAGGTCTACACCTTATACACGAGGTCACATCACCACAGGCGTTTCAAATGCTTCACGAACGCGGACTCCCGGTATTGTATCCTGATAGAACATTTGCAACGGTTGATCACATCGTCCCAACAGATACAATCAATCGTCCATTCTCAGATACACTTGCAGAAAAGATGCTACAAGAACTTGAGATAAATACTAAAAAACACGGTATTGCATTTTTTAACCTACAGAGTGGTAAACAAGGCATTGTACATGTTATTGGTCCCGAGCTAGGGCTCACGCAACCGGGCATGACTATTGCGTGTGGAGATAGTCATACCTCTACACATGGAGCTTTTGGTAGCATAGGTCTTGGTATAGGTACCACACAGATACGCGATGTATTTGCTACACAATGCATCTCTCTCGAAAAACCAAAGGTTAGAAAGTTTGACATATACGGGCACCTCTCAAAAAACGTATACGCAAAGGATATTATTCTTACTATCATTGCTCGGTTAGGGGTGATGGGTGGTCTAGGCTACGCTTACGAGTACAATGGCACCGCCATACACGCGCTCAATATGGAAGAACGCATGACCATCTGTAACATGAGTATAGAAGGAGGGGCTAGAGTGGGATACATAAACCCTGATGCCACTACTATAGACTATATACGCGGGAGAGAATTTTCTCCCTCACACGAACACTTTGACAGAGCAGTGCAATATTGGAAAAGCATTTCATCTGATAAGGACGCCGACTATGATGATATCGTTAGCATCAATGCCAATGATATCGCCCCCATGATAACCTGGGGTATTACCCCAGGACAGGCAATTCCTGTTGATCATCGCATACCGACTGTTTCAAAGCTACCAGAAAGCGAAAGAAAACTTGCAGAAAAAGCACTCTCACACATGAATTTTGACGAAGGCGAATCATTACTTAACAAGAAAATAGATGTCGCCTTTATTGGTTCGTGTACTAACGGAAGAATAAGCGACTTGAGAGAAGCCGCCATGAGAGTAAAAGGAAAAAAAGTTTCAGAACATGTTCATGCCTTTGTAGTACCGGGTTCTATGGAGGTTGCGCGCGCTGCTGAAGCCGAAGGCTTGCACACAATTTTTACTGAGTCAGGGTTTGAATGGCGTGGAGCTGGATGCTCTATTTGTCTGGGTATGAACACCGACAAACTACAGGGAAGCGAGCTATGTGCAAGTTCATCAAATCGAAATTTTATCGGAAGGCAAGGTTCTCCCAAGGGACGTACACTTCTGATGAGCCCTGCCATGGTTGCCGAATCTGCCTTACATGGTTGCGTTGTGGACATACGCACATTGGGTAACTAGAAGGGAGTACTATGTATATGGATCATATGGAAGAAAAAATGACAAGTAAAAAAAGCGCACAAATACTTACTACTATTCAAGGAACGGCACTCCCTCTACCTGGCGAGGATATAGATACGGATCAGATAATTCCTGCTCGCTTTATGCGCGTTGTCACATTTGAAGGTATTGAACAATACGCGTTCTATGACCTGCGATATGACAGCGATGGAAAGAAAAAGGATCACCCCTTTAACGATTCAAAGTATAGTAAAGCATCAATTTTATTAGTTGGCAATAACTTTGGCTGTGGTTCGTCTCGTGAACACGCACCGCAGACCATTATGCGTTCGGGTATCAAGGCAATAATAGGGCTATCATTTGCAGAGATTTTTGCAGGAAATTGCAACGCACTTGGACTTCCCGTCCTTACCACTACTCCTGCTATTATTGCATCACTTATGGAGACCGTGCAACTAAACCCTAGTACAATATTCAATATAGATATTGAACAATCTACCCTTTCAATAAAGCACTTAGATACAATAGCGCTCTCCATACCACGTACAATGCGTGCAACATTTCTCACTGGCACATGGGACAGCACAATCACCCTGCTCAAGAACAAAGATCACATTGCAGAGACCTATCAACGAATTCCCTATATCTCACGTTTTACGCAATCCCTACATTAAGGTTATGGACACATTAGAAGGAAAAAATTACAAAAGTCGTGCAATGACTGGTGGCTTATCGCGAACTCCTAACCGCGCTATGTTAAGAGCCATCGGTTTTAAAGATCAAGATTTTAACAAGCCCATAGTCGGTATTGCAAGTGCGGGTAGTGACGTCAGCCCTTGTAACCATCATATAGACGACATAATAGTAGACGCACGCAATCGACTAAAAGCCTGTAAAACAATGCCACAAACATTTCATACCTTTGTTGTCACCGATGGTCAAGCAATGGGACATAAAGGAATGAAGGCCTCACTTGTTTCTCGTGATACTATTGCTGATGTAATAGAACTCGTTGCCTTTGGACATCAAATGGATGCACTCTACGGTGTTGGAGGATGCGATAAAACCATACCCGGGACAGTGATGGGTATGATTCGCATGCACATCCCTTGCGTGTTTGTATATGGTGGAACAATTCGCGCCGGCTTTGCTCGAGGAAAAAAATTGGATATAGTCTCAGCTTTTGAAGCGGTCGGTGCATATAGCTCTCAAACTATCACAAAAGAAGAGTTATACGAAATAGAGTGTAATGCTTGCCCTGCTGCTGGCGCATGTGGAGGAATGTACACAGCCAATACAATGGCTTCGGCAGTAGAGGCTATGGGCCTCAGTATTCCAGGTAGCGCTAGTGTCCCTGCCTTAAGTAAAGAACGCCCAAAGATTATGCAAGAATCTGCAGACGCCCTTGTCCATTGCATAGCACACAATATAACGCCTACACAAATACTCACAAAACATGCATTCGAAAATGCGGTACGTACCGTCATGGCATTAGGCGGGTCTACAAACGCAATACTCCACCTTCTTGCTATTGCGCACAATGCAAACATCGATCTTGTGCTTGATGAGTTCAATTATTTTTATAAAACTACTCCGATTCTCACAAATATGAAACCTGCGGGACAATATGTAATGGAAGATCTGCATGAAATTGGTGGCGTACCGCTCATCATGCGTATGCTTCTTGATAATAATCTTCTTCATGGAGATGCCCTCACGGTCACCGGAAAAACTCTTGCTCAAAACTTAGAGTCTGTAAAAGGAGTAAGCACTAATCATAGCATTGTCAAATCGTTTGAAAACCCCGAACGTAGCAAGGGACCCATATTAGTACTAAAAGGCAACCTCGCTCCCGAAGGAGCAGTCCTAAAAATGTGTGGGTCGCACACTGAGGTAGAACACGAAGGGCCCGCTCGTGTTTACGACGATGAAGAACATGCACTTGAAGCTATCCTGAATGGTAGTATTCGCGAAGGCGATGTACTCATCATACGCTACGAAGGACCTAAAGGCGGTCCTGGTATGCGCGAGATGCTTTCGCCCACCGCTGCCATCGCAGGTCGTGGCTTACAAAAGAAAGTCGCTCTCATTACTGACGGGCGTTTTTCTGGTGGTAGTCATGGCATAGTCATAGGACACATAGCGCCTGAGGCCTATGATGGTGGACCTATAGCTCTTGTCAGAGAAGGCGATACCATACGTATTAGTAGCACAGATGCTCGTTTGGATGTTGATATAAGCAAAGACGAACTTGACACTCGACGCAAAAAATTTACACAACCATCTGAGAAATTCTCCTACGGTGTATTTAAAAAATACGTAAGTACCGTTCAGTCAGCAAGTAAGGGTGCAATTACCAGCTAAGGCTAGTATTAATATATAAAGCGTCTAATTATTAGTTAGTAGTAGCAAGTATTAAACAGTTTTCATGTCTATGAAGCAATTCAGAAGCGGGGTACTTGCTACGAGCATCCGGATCATCAATAGCTTTAATTATTTTATGCTTTTCTAAACCAGGCGCGTATATATAACATAGCGCAAACTGACACATCCAGTAATAAGAGAAAGATAATCTCTTGTAACCATTGTGCGCCTCTCTTGTTAAAAAGACATCGCTTTCTTTCGTAGCGCTGTCGTCACTAGGAAAAATAGAAGCAGTGTGCCCATCAGATCCGACACCAAGAATAACAAGAAATAAGCGACTTGATTTTGCAAGATCATTTAGATACCCATTATAACTCTGCGCACTATTCTTAACTTCACGTACATCCATCGATGAAAAGCGTGCCCCCTTGCTGAGTGCAGAGGCCATAGTTTCGCGTATCATCTTTTGGTTACTATCATTATGAGTAGAGTCAACTATACGTTCATCTACTTGGACAAACACTGTTTTTTTTGCGGTTTCAACGTCTAGTATTTCTGCCAAGGCAGTATACAGGGCCACTGGGCTATTGCCACCTGACAGTGCAATGACAAGATCTCTTGAATCTTGTAGGAGTGCAGATTTCATATGACCAAAGATGAGCGTACTCACCTCAGTTGCTATATGGGTTTCAGGTATCGTAAAAATTTTCGACATCAGTCTTCATTCCATCCTTGTTTTTTTGTATCACTAAAAAGTGTATTCATTTCATTGGGTCCATAGCTACCTTGATTGTATGGGAAGAGAGGAACTTGAGCATTCGAATTCCAAACGTCTAAAATAGAATCAGTAAACTTCCATTGTTCTACCACCTCGGGATATGAAAGAAACAATGAGGCATCATTTATAAGCGAAGAATACAAAATTCTATCATAGCCATTTTTAAAATCTATATCTTTAAATCTTGTCTCATAGGGAAACTCAAGATCTGACGAAGTCATAGACAAAGTGTTCCCGGGAATTTTGATGTTAGTCCGCAATCGTATATAGGTTTCAGGCTGAAAGCGAAACAATAGTCGATTGCTACTGAGAGGAAGTGCTTCTTCCTTAAAAAGGTTATATGGAATCTCCCTAAAACAAATTGCAATTTCTGTAAATTTACGATTGAGTGCTTTGCCCGTACGGAGATACACGGGAATGCCTTTCCATCTCCAATTATTTACTTCTGTCTTTAGTGCTACAAAGGTCTCTGTTTTTGAATGTTCTTTCACTCCTTCTTCGCTAAGATATCCATCATACTGACCTCGGACTACATGTGTTAATACCTGTGCAGGGGAAAATTTATTGAGTGCCTTTAGCACCTTTGCTTTTTCTTTGCGTACATCTTCAGCATCAAGCGATACAGGAGGTTCCATCATAGCCAAAGCCAGCATCTGCAAACCATGACTTTGCAACATGTCTTTGAGTATACCATTTTGATCAAAGTAACCCGCACGCTTCTCAACTCTAAGATCTTCGCACAGACTAATTTGTATGTGATCAATATAACGACTATTCCACAGATTCTCAAAGATAGCGTTACTAAATCGAAAGAACAACAGATTTTGTATTGGTTCTTTACCCAAAAAATGATCTATTACAAACACTTGATCGGGAGTAAGCATATGACTCATAAAGGTATTGAGTTTTTCTGCAGAAATTTCGTCTTCACCAAAAGGCTTTTCTAGTACAGCCCTTGTCCACGGTTGCGAACCCGCTACTGTATGCTTATTTTTTATTCCGCCTGAATTTTCCGTGAGTAATTTTGCTTTTTTTAAACCTGAAAACACATTACGCACCTCAGACGGTGGGGTGGAAAGATAAAATAACCTGTTCCGTGAATATTTTTCTAAGTAGGTACTAATTCGTGCAAGCGAGACGTGGTCATCATATTGCCCGTGTATATAGTCTATTAAATCAAAAAAACTCGTATCGCTGTAATTATACAAGTCTTTCAGTCGAGTTATGTAATCTTCGCGTTCAATGGGCGTACGTGCATACCCGAGTATAAAAAAAGGTTCAGGAAGCATTTTTGCTTGATGTAGCTGATATAAAGAAGGAAATAATTTTCGCTTTGCAAGATCTCCTGAAGCACCAAATATGACTAGTACGCTACCACTGTCAGGGCTAACTTGTTCTAGACTCATGTACGCTCCTGTTTATGATTCCCATTGAGTATGGAAATCACCATCTTTATCAAAACGTTTATACGTGTGTGCACCAAAAAAATCTCGTTGTGCCTGTATAAGATTGGCAGGCAAAGTTGGTGTACTAAGACCTTGGAGATACCAGAGAGAGGTGCCAAGTGCAGGCGTAGGAATAGAACTCCGAACTGCAAGTGATATTACCTCTTGTATTGCTGACAAACCGCCTAAGATGCGAGACTTAAAGTATTCGTCCTGCAGTAGCGAAATATCATTATCGTTAGAAAGAGCGCGTGACATCTCATCTAGCATGGTTGATCGTATGATACACCCATTCCTCCATATTTTTGCTATAGATGCCATATTTAGTTCAAATCCGTATTCCGTGTCGGCACTACGGAGCATGGTAAATCCTTGGTCGTAGGCCAATATTTTTCCAACTAACAATGTTTTTTCAAGTAGTGCAAATATCTCTTGCATATTTTGTTCTTTTTTTTCTGCCTCTGGCAAAGCGATTATAGAAGAAAATACCTTTCGCAAGCTAAGGCTACTACTTATATTTCGAGAGTCAAGTGCAGCAGCAATAGCTGGAACTGGTGCTCCCAACAAGGAGGATTCTTGTACGGTCCATGATCCCGTACCTTTACCTTTTGCCTCATCCCGTATTTTATGGACAAGTAATTCATTATCACCTTGCTCACGGTAGTTTAGTATCTGTTGTGTTATGTCTATCAAGTATGAATTTAAATCCGTTTTTTGAAAGTACTCAAACATCTGCGAAACCTGTGCATCGGAAAACTTGTATACTCTGCGTGCAATGTCGTATATTTCGGATATTAGTTGCATATCAGCGTATTCTATGCCGTTGTGCACCATTTTAACAAAGTGTCCTGCTCCACCGTTCCCGATAAAATCTACACACGGAGCAGGTTCTTGTGCTGCCACTCTAGTAAGAAGAGGGGCAAGCAGATCATAGTCACTTCTATCACCACCGGGCATCAAGGATGGTCCTTCAAGAGCACCTCGTTCGCCACCAGACACACCCATGCCAACAAACTTTATACCCCTTTCTGCTAAAGTCTTGTGGCGTTGTATCGTATCCTTAAAATACGAATTTCCTCCGTCAATAATAATGTCATCTTTTTCCAAATAGGGCAAGATACTGTCTACCATAGCATCTACTGCAGGTCCAGCTTGAACAAGGAGAATTATCTTTCTAGGACGTTCTAAGCATGCAACAAAGTCTTCCATCTTTGCTTCGCCGTGTATGGGCTTGCCCGGATTATCTTTGACAAATTTTTCCATTTTCCATGTCGTGCGATTAAATACAGCTATAGGAATGCCTTTATTAGCAAAATTAAGAACAAGATTTTGACCCATTACGGCCAAGCCAATTAAACCTATCTTTGATTTATTCATCTTTAACTCCAGTTTTATATTAATTATACCACAACCGTTATATTTTGGTACACTTCTTGTAATGTATCACCCTATACATACCACCACCACTACATAATGTCTAGTAATCGTTTCTAGGGTTTCAAAACGTTTTGTAAGAGCGCATCACAAAAAAACAGGGGATCAGCTTAAAACAGCATCGATTAAACATTAGGACATGAATATCCTGTTTTTTAAACTGTCTTTTAGAGAAACAGTAATATTATACATAGTACATGAATCGGTGCTCTGCACTTTATCCTTATAGCAATATCCTTTTCGCAAAAATTGGAGATGAACATCATCAGCAAGTTTGTACGCAAATTCTTCAATCATACTATGTTCATATAATACAATGCTTTCCTTATTGAGATAATCAATAAATTCCTCTCCTAAGGTTTCGGGGTGCTCATGAGTAAATAGGGGGTTAAACTTTCTTACCTTGCAGTGACGCGCTTTTTGACAAGATACCCAATGTACGGTTCCCATGACTCGTCTTTTATCATCGGTCCATCCTCCCCTTGATTGTGGGTCGTATACTGCTTCTATACTGGTTATATCTCCATTTTCATCTTGATGTATTTTTGTACAGGTTACATAGTACGCGTACTTGAGTCTCACCTCTTTTCCTAGCGAAAATCTATAATATTTTTTGGGCGCATTAACCATGCCATCTTCTCGCTCTATGTATAATACCCCTGAAAAATCCACATTGTGCGTACCTGCACTCGGATCTTCGGGATTGTTTGGTACCTCAAACACCTCACTTTGTCCCTCGGGATAATTTGTAATACGTAATAGTATTGGATCAAGCACACACATCACTCGCGTTGCGCTCATATTGAGTTCTTGTCGCACGCATTCTTCAAGTCGTTGTACTGCTATCTGGCTATTGCTACGACTAGTTCCTATTTCTTTGCAAAAGGCCCGTATTCCAGTAGGCGTAAATCCACGTCTTCGCATTCCACATAGCGTATAAATACGCGGATCGTCCCAGCCGTCGATTTTTTGCTCATCAACTAGGCGTTTTAATTTGCGCTTACTTAACACTGTTTCATTGAGGCTGAGTCTACCAAATTCAGTTTGCTTAGGAAAAGGTCGCCTATGCCCTGTGTTCTCTAAGAACCAGTCGTACAAGGGACGATTGTTTTCAAACTCAAGGGTACAGAGGGAATGCGTTACGTTATCCATTGCATCTCCAAGACAATGTGCAAAATCATACATAGGATAAATCTTCCATGCATCTTTTTGGCGTGGATGACTTGTTTTTTTGATTCTATATATGGGTGGATCTCGCATGACTATATTGGGATGCGCCATATCAATCTTTGCCCGTAGGATGCATTCACCATCATCGTAGCTCCCGACTACCATTTTTTCAAATAATCTCTTGTTTTCTTCTATACTCGTGCTACGATAGGTACTCTCAATTCCCTGTTGCGTAGGTGTTCCTCGATTGAGTCGCACTTCTTCGGGACTAGAAAAATCTACATAGGCTAGACCTTTGTCAATGAGCAAGCGTGCACATGCCAAATAAGTAGAAAAGTAATCAGAAGCGTAGTGGATCACAAAGTTGTCTGTTTCAAGTAGCCAACTCACATCCTCAATGATGGCATTAATGAATTCTTGGTTTTCTCTATCGGGGTTTGTATCATCAAAACGAAGATTACATATCCCTTTGTACTGCGTGGCAAGACTAAAATTTAACAGTATTGACTTTGCATGTCCAATATGCAAATACCCATTAGGTTCAGGAGGAAAGCGAGTATGAACGGTAATGTCAGGATATTCTCGTAAATCTGTCTGAATAACTTTGTCTATGAAATTATTCGACTCCTGGATGGATGTATATTCTTTTGTTTTTGTATTCATTATTGTATTCCTTATCGTATGCCTCTACATGAGTCTGTGTACTTTTTCTATGGCAACTACTAATTACTCCTAAGCCTATCATACAAGCAAAAAGCGCAGAACCTCCATAGGATAATAGTAACAAAGGAATACCCGTTATTGGCATAAAACCAAGAGTCATACCTGCATTTACAATAAAGTGAGTAAAGAAAACCGCTAAAAATCCTACACAAAATAATTTTCCTGACAGGCTCTTGGTAACGTAGGCAACATAGGTAACTTGCCATAGTATTAACAAGTATAAAATAACTATACCTGAAGCACCAAGAAACCCCCACCTTTCTGCCACAAATGAATAAATAAAATCCGTGAGATGCTGTGGTAGATATCGTAAGTCAGACACGCTCCCTTCCTTAAAGCCTCTCCCTATGTATCCTCCTGAACCAACCGCATTGAGTGATTGTAAAATATGCCAACCTGAGCCTAGAGGATCTGCGTGTGGGTCAATGAACGACACCAGCCTGCTTATTTGATATGGCTTTAAGACATGAATTGCAATACGCGCAAGCACCAAACTCACCACTACAAGCCCTGACACGTAGCGAATAGCAAAAAAATATATAGTCAATAATCTTGTCCTGCTTCCAATATACGAGAGAAAAAAGATGCACAGTCCAATTATAATAAATAATATCACCCCTCCATTTTGCACAGCAAATAATGACAGGTCACTATCAAAAAATCCATTCTCAAATAGTATGATTCCAATAAGTGTACCAATACCAACGAACAAAATAAACATGATATCAGATAATCGTGCTCCAGCAATATAAAACACTGCCATCCCTAGCGGAAAAAATACAAACGCAGTACCGAAATCGGGCTGAAGTAGTACCAGTAAAAATGGAAGCAATAAAATCAGTGAGTACAAAAGCAGAGATGTCCTTTTTTGTAACAAGGGTTTGTGGAGTTCTAGCAGATGGCTAAGGTACAACAAAAGAGCTATTTTTGCAAACTCTGAGGGCTGAATACCAAAATTCCATACCCCAAGCCAAGAACGTGCCCCGTTTACTATTTCGCCCATTGCAAGTGTGAGTAGCAATAACAACAAACAACTAACAAATATCGCAAATGACATATGTTTTAGTTTTTCAAAGTCAATATAGGTAAGTACGACGTAAAACGCTAAGCCAGCCAGTACAAAAAAGAAGTGCTTAATAAACCGAGCAGAATATTGGACTTCATCGTTACTCGTGCCAATATAAATAAAAAACAATCCTATTGCGAGTAATGCTAGCGCGCATAAAAAAAGTCCAATATTAATTCGCTTCATGTTTATCCTCTATACTTCGTTGTGTTGCAAGATGATTGTACACTATGTTAGAGGCTCTTGGCCCCCAATACTCCCATTCGTTGCTTCCATCAATCCAAACACTGAGCACAAGATGCTGTTTTTCGTCTGTTGGATCGGGAGAATACGAGACAAACCATGAATGAGTATTCTCAAAACTAGACTCAGTTTGTGCAGTTCCTGTTTTCCCTGCTACTGGAATAGAAGCAGTAATAACATTTTTTACCGTTCCATGTGTAACTACTTTTTGCAAGGCCTTATGCATATATTCAAACACAGGTTTATCAATATTCATTTCTGTCATTACAATAGGGGCAAAATCTTTAACTACTTTCTTAGAAATTGAGTCAACTATTTGTTTGATAAGTTGTGGCTGGTACGTGACACCATAATTGACAATAGTACTGAGCATTTGTGCCATCTGAAGAGGGGTTACCGTCACATAGCCCTGCCCAATAGCTAAGTTTGCAGTATCACCATCTTGCCATATTTCACCGAAACGAGAATATTTCCACGATCTTGATGGTATTATTCCTGCTTCTTCCCAAGGCAATCCAATATTTGTTATCTTGTTAAGCCCAAGAAGGCTTGCATAATCAAAGATTTTTTCAACTCCAAGATACTGAATTCCCAAAGTATAAAATATTGTATTACAGGAATTGGCAAACCCAGTATCAAGGGGCTGTCGACCATCATTATACCTTCTCCAATTATAAAATTTTCTATTACCAATTTGTACATAAGCCGGACAGGAGAATTCGGTCTCCCATAGCTTTGGGTGTTCATTGAGAAATGCAAAAAGCGTTACAATTTTAAACGTTGAAGCTGGTGGGACATGCGACTGTATAGTTCTGTTGAGAAGCGGAGATGTCTTATCATTCTGTATTGAAGTAATGAGTTTTAAATTCTTATTATTTGAAAGTATATTTGGATTAAATGTAGGATACGATGCCATTGCGAGAATTTCACCAGTCTCAGCTCTCATAAGCACTGCAGCCCCGGTCCTTTTTCCGAGCGCTTCTTCGAGTACTTTTTGATAGCTTGCATCTATTGTGAGGATGATATCAAACCCTGGTCTCGCAGATTCTACAAGCGTATTTCCTTTTTCTAGTTTCTTACCTAAAACGTCTACTATCTGAGATTCTTTTCCAAGGCTTCCTCGTAAAACTTCCTCATACATTAACTCAATGCCGTTTTTTCCCACTAATTCATTTCCGCTGTATCCCTGCGGAGCTCGTGTCTCAAGATCCCGAGGGCTTATTCTTCCTATGTAGCCCAGCACATGTGCCATTTGAGAGCCATACGTATAGGTTCTATTTGAATGCCTTTCCCATGTCAATCCTCTGTGACGATTAATCTGTGTAATGCGTTCCGCTAACTCATCATAGCTTAAATTATCAAGTAGTGTATGATCGTTCTCTTTCTTTCCTTGATGATAGCGTGATATAATTTCGGGTCTAATTTTCATGTCATTAAAGAGAATGGTAAGATAGTCTTTTGAGTAATACTCATCTAATATCTCTTTGTCCGCAATAACCGAATAGCGGACGCTATTATGTACTAAGGGCGTATCGTACGCTCTATCATAAATTCTTCCGCGCCGTGCATTTATTGAATAGGTACGAGAAATAGTCTCTAGAGAGGCGCGTCTGTTTTTTTCTCCCTGAAGTATCTGTATGGAAAACAGCGAAATGATCACAACAAACGAGGCTATAGAGAAACCGAAACCAATAAAGAGTATTTTTTTATTCATTGCTATTTATAAATAATCGTAATCGTACTATGGGCAAGCACGGCTACAGGCGTATACGTATAATTTTCGTACGAAAAACAAGATAAAGAAGGATGAATGCAACAAGACTTCCCAGTACGTGGTATAAGAGTTCAATACGCAGCAGTAAGTTGTAGTAATATGCATAGCTTGCTACTTGTGCGACAAGGAAAAAAATTCCAATCTTTAGAGCTAATGCTATTAAAAAAAATAGGGTAAGAAAATAAACATTACGAATAATAATTCCTTTTACCGACTCTAAAATAAATGAAATCGTAGTATAGTATATTAGCGCAATACCAAGGGGTTCGCCAGAGAGCACTCGCACTATTAATACAATAAAAAAAATATCGAGAAAATAAAATGTATTTGAGATTTTCGTGTTTATACTTATTAGAAAACAAAAAAGCAAAAGCATATCGGGATTAATATACCTCTCAAGAGAATCAGGGAGTAATAAAGAAAATAAAAGATGTATACCAGTGAGTACTGTTATAAGAAAAAAGTGCTTAATCACGACTATCTTTCAACATAATAATCACTGAGTCTAATAGTTCGACAAGCAATGGGTTAGACACGGTAGCATACGGAAGCAAGGTACGCGGATTAGTACTTAGTTCGTTTATGGATCCGAGATAGAGTCCTTGTGGTATTTTTTTAGAGAATGCATTTGTAAGCACCTCTTCTCCAACAATGAGGTTTTTCATTTGTGAGTTTTCTGATGCAAGAAACTCAAGATCTGTATCAACACCTTGCCCAACCATCAGTCCTAAGATACCAGATTTACGTGTTACAACAGGTATAGTGAACCCAAGATTGGAATGAGGAGTAAAAACGGAATTTTTCTTTCCTACTCTTGTAACAAAGCCCAATACTACAATATCAAATTCTGAAAGTATTCCCGCAGGTGAGTCAATAACAACCCCATCTTTTGAACCGATATCTAACAAATAACTATTCATTCCATTTGTTTGTATTTTTGAAACAACTCTTGTTTTCTTAAGCGAGTATTCATCGCTGTACCCACTCTCTAAAAGTTTTCTGAGCTCGGTATTTTGCTGTTCTAAAATACTCTGCGAATGTAGCACCGAGGTCAACTGATCTATCGTACTCCTAAGATTCTTGTTTTCCTCTTTCAATACATCTTTTTGATTTTTATTTTCATACAAGGTACGGGTAAATTGAGAACCACGTATATACATGTCATTTATTCGACTTAGGCTTTTATAAAAAAAATTATTAAGGGTCTGAGTGCCCATAAATTCAAATAATAAAAATACCCCTCCCACGAGCAAGAAAATAACAAAAACAGTTGCTCGTACGAATGAAAATTGCTTCATAAAGTCAATATACTTTTTTTAATTCTTTCTCAAACATAAAATATTTTTCAGCTCCTTGAGCTACACTCAACAAGGGATCTTCTGCAAGTATGACAGGAACATTGATTTCTCGTGCCAAGCATACGTCTATACCGGTGAGCAGTGATCCCCCCCCCGTTATTACAAGGCCTCGTTCAATAATGTCAGATACTAGCTCATCTGGTGTCTGTGCAAGTGTTTTTTTAATTTCGTCTAATATCTGTTGAAACGGTTCTCTGAGCGTTTGACTAATCTCTCTTGAATCTATCTCGATTTGATGCGGAAGCCCAGTAACGGCATCACGCCCGCGAATTTCCATACTCCTCTTTTCTGCATGATCTGGCATGATGTTGCCAATCTCTATTTTTATACGCTCTGCGGTAGGTTGTTTTATGGAGAGGTTATGACGTGTTCTCAGATGGCGTATAATTGCCTCATCGAATTCATCGCCCCCCACCCTAATCGCGTTGGTAACTACCATACCACCGAGAGAAATGACAGATATTTCTGTAGTTCCACCGCCAATATCGCATATTACATTACCTTCAGGCTCAAATACTGGAAGCCCTACTCCTATTGCAGCTGCAAGTGATTCATGGATGACTCTAATTTCTGACGCTCCTGCCCGCTCTGTACACTCAACCACCGCACGTTTTTCTACATCGGTTATACACGAAGGAACTCCTATGGCTATACGCGGCTTAACAAATCGCGCATGCTTAAGTATTTTGTCCAAGAAATACTTGATCATTCGCTCCGTCATATTTAAGTCGGCAATTACCCCATCTCTAAGCGGACGCACGACACGTATATAGCCCGGCGTTCTGTGTATCATCTTGAGCGCATCTTGTCCTATCGCAATAATTTTATTATTAGTACTATCTACCACCACAACCGATGGTTCATTAATAATTATTCCCCTATTCTTTATGGCGACTAATGTGTTACAAGTACCAAGGTCAATGCCTATGTCTACTCTCATAAAATCAAGCATTTTTCCAAACATTAAATTTTCCTCTCGTTTAGCTCCAGCCTTTCTTTTGCAAGAAAAAAAAGCGGGTCTAGTGCTATTGCTTTTCTAAAATAAAAGCGAGCCTGTTCAAAATTATCGGAAGCCTCCAATATAATACCAAAATAAAAATAGAGTTGCGGGACAGGAAGATCACGTTCAATCAAGGGTTCTAGTATATCCTGCGCTTGGGCATAGTTGCTATTCAGTATATTCGCTCTTGCCCACAGTAGCTGCATTGTGAGTCTTCGCGTACTCAGCACACTGGTAGTATCACCATCACTTGCTTTGCCTGAACTGACCAATGAGTCATCATCCTGTTTCAATAGCTTTTCTACTTGTAGCAGTTCTGCTTCGGCTTTTCTTGTCATTTCTGCATTAAGAAGTATCTCAATTTTTTTTAGATGAAGCGATAAAGAGTAGTTTTGTGACAAGGACGTATCTATCAATAATAATGCCTTAGAATAATCTTTTTGCTCATTTGCAATTAAGGTGAGATACTCCAAGGTATCTCGGTATGTTTCGTAGTCGTCTATGTTTTCAAAGCTAGAGATTGCCCGTTCGTAGTAATAGGTTCCTAACAAGTAATATGATTTTGCTAGCGTATAGAATACCTCTTGCTTCCACATTATGCGTTCGTCTTCAAGTGATACCAACTGTCGCAACATCCTAATAGCATTCCATAAATTCTCGCGGTTAATCTGTTCTCCGACCGTAAGGGTGTCATATCCTAGATAATAGTTTGAAAAAGCTTGAAGAATACGCAAAGTGGGGTCGTAGCCGTAGTTTGTAAAATATTCGTTTGTTGAGGCGATGAGTTCATAGAATTGACTCTCTTCCCATAAAACAAGTAGTTTTTCAAATTCTATCTTTTTTGTACGAGACTCCACTAGACCTGTGATAAGTATATACACACTTATTCCTATTAGGCAAAGTACGAGAACAGCATAAAAAAAATGGGACGATTGTGTCTTTGGAGTATTCAAAACTTTTGTTAATAATCTATCAGGGTACCATAAGCTGAGTTCTGTACTATGCACAATCTATCTGACATTCATCTTGCGATGATGTTCAAGCTGTCTACCTGCAATTAAGCCGAGCACACCTATGCTATCTGACATTGCTCCGATTAAGGTTTGTCTAGTCCGTATTCGTCGCCGAACACGCGGTAAGCTCTTACCCTACCATTTCACCATTGCTTCTCAGTACATAGCCTACTAATCAGTAAGACAACATACCAAAAGCTGTATATTTTCTGCGACACTTTCTCTATACGTTGGATTTATACATTGATATACTGTGCTTGCACACCGCATTACACAATGGATAAAACAATCATACGCCAGCGATTAACTGGTAATCTGCTCGTGGAGCTCAGACTTTCCTCTACACAAACGTGTAGCAGTGCTGATACCCAGATAGTTTATTCTTCTAATTCGACCTCCTCCTCTTCTGCAAATTCTTCTGAGAATTCTTCCTCAAATTCAGCATTATCTTCATCGCGCTCCTCTACTTCTTCATCGTCCTCATCTACGGGTTCATCGTCTTCTGAATTAAGTGCAGGAACGTAAGTATCTGAACCAATATCATCATTTTGAATAAATTGTTCAAAATCACTATCGTCAAAGTCATCTATCTCAATATTTCCGCTATTCATGAGGTCTTGTAAGCCTGCAATTTCTGCCGACTTGACTTCGTCATCATCATTGTCACCATCGTAATACACTATCTTTGAACAATGTGGACAAGTAAGAATCTCATCACCCCTATACACCTTGTTTACAAATTGTTGCGTCAACTGCATATAACATCCATAACATACATTTTTCCTAATAGGAACCACACCATTGCCCGGCTTTGACCGAATAATTCGTTCAAATTTAAATACAAGATTTTCATCTAGCTCTGTTGCAACTACTGACTCTTGTTTCTTAAGCTCGCTTATCTGTTGTTCAAATTCGTTGATCTTTTGCTCTGAACTTGTTTTGGTTGTATTGAGGTCATTTTCTTGTTCTCTAAGCAAGGATTCTGCGCTACTCAATTCCTCACGAAGATTTTCTAGTTTTTTTTCTTGTGAAGCGCATTCTCTGAGTACGAGTTGTTCATTCTCTTGATTCTCTTTTATTGATTTATCTATTTTTTCATAATCACGTTGATGATTGACATGCGCAATTTCTTTTTCTAGTTTTGAACGATAGCTCTGTAAGTCGCTTAATTCATCTCTTTTCCTATTTACCTCTTCTTTCTGAAGATTAAACTGTTCATTTATTGAAAGAAAGTCTTCTTTTAATCGAACCACAACTTCTTCTTTGTTCGTGATTTCTTTTGGAAGCTCAGCTAACTGTTCTTCAAGCTTGAATTTTTTGTTAAATATTTCTTGTAGATCTTTGAGATCTTCTAGAGTTTTTTTTATCACCTTATGTATACTCCTCAATAATTATACTTTATTGCACTTATAATTTGAAACTAATCAGATGAACCTTCAATATAATCTCTAAGCCGTATTCTATATTTTGAATGCTGTAAACGTCGCAGAGCTTTTGACTCAATCTGTCTAATACGTTCACGGGTAACATTAAAATAAAGCCCTACTTCTTCTAAGGTAAGGGCATGTCCATCATCTAAGCCAAAACGAAGTTGAATTACTTGTTGCTCTCGCGGAGGAAGCGTAGAAAGCACTTCTTGTAGCTGTTCTTTCAGCAATTCAAAAAAAGAAACGCGCTCGGGTGACTGAGTATTTTTATCTTCTATAAAATCACTCAACAAGGAATCGTCTTCTTCACCGACTGGTGTATCCAAAGAAATTGGATCGCGAGCGACTTCTTTCACAGCTTTTATTTTTACTTCTTCCCACCCAAGTTTTTCAGCAATTTCCTTATCCGAAGGAACACGAGTGAGGTGTTGCATAAGCCTTCTTTCTTCGCGCGAAATCTTGTTAATTTGCTCTATCATGTGCACTGGAACACGTATCGTCCTGGCTTGATCAGATATAGAACGTGTAATTGCCTGTCGTATCCACCAAGTAGCATAGGTAGAAAACTTAAATCCCTTATTGTATTCAAATTTTTCAACGGCTCTCACGAGACCAAGATTGCCTTCTTGGACCAAATCAAAAAAACTCAAGCCACGATTAGTATACTTCTTTGCAATACTTACCACCAACCTGAGATTAGACTCAATAAGATTTTCTTTACAATTTTGTACGATAAGGTGATTTTTAGCTATCATTGTTGCAGTTTTGTCTATCTCTTCATAATCCATCTCATATTCGAGTAGTATTCGCTTGAGTTTTTTATCAGCTAATTTGTAATCGTGTATTGCACTCTTTATTTCATGAACGGGGACGCTGAGTTCCTGTTCGACTAGTCTTCTTTGCTTTTTAGTGATAAGTCGGCGACCTAAGCGTTCAATTTCTGCAGGGTTAGTCAATTTTATTATTCTGAGCGTTCTCTTTTGGACACTCCTGTAATTCTTTATCTTTGAGAGTATTTTCATAAATACATTGGATATTCGCTGTATTTCAGATGAGTCTATACTCAACTTGTTTATCTTCTGTAGTATGCCCTTGCGTATTTTTAGTATTTTTGGATCTTCAAAAGGATTCATATCGCGAGAAGAAAAAGAATATTTTAGCTGTACATAATGTATGAGTATGTTTCCGATATCTTTAAGTGGCTCCCTGTAAAATTGTGTGAGTCGCTTGAGGTCAGACTTTACCGATAGATCTTCATCAATTTCAGAAAGATGAAAATGTATCTCGTGGGAGGCATCGCTTACTAGGTACTTTGCGATAGTATAGAGTTCGTGAATCAAAATGCCCGTTTTTTTTATGTCTTGCATAATGAGCAATTCGCCTTCCTTCATCTTTCGAGCAAGCGAAATTTCTTCATCAGCAGAAAGAAGGTCTTTCTTTCCTATATCTTTTAGGTACAGTTTTACTGGGTCATTTCCCTTCTCTTGGTTTGTACCAGCATTCACTTCTTCTTTTACGGAAAGAGCGCTCTGTTCAACGACATACCCTTTTTCTTCTAAGATTCCGACTATTTCGTGTCTCTCCTCATTCGTGAGATCGATATCAAGTTTATCTACTACTTCATCAAGTGATACAATGTCCCCAACATTTTTTTTCTCTATAACTTCATATATATGCTTTGAAACTGTGGGATTGAGAAAATCTAAGTCAGAACTACCAGTCAGACCTCCCTTGTCGGGACTACTGACCACCGTTGCTGGTTCAGTCAGATTTTTTTTTGTATGCGTTTTGGTTTTTTTTTGATATTTCACTAAATTTTGATTACCATTTTGAATATATATATTATATTAGTATACCAATTTCTAAACTCAATAAGCCTAGTTATCACTTTCTAAAGGAATTGAGTTCAATATCAATAAATTTCTTTTCTTCAAGCAAGGCTTTTGTTTTCCTTTTTCGCTCCTTTTCATCGGATACATAGACGAGTTGCCGTAACTGCATGTTTATCTCCTGTGCTCGTTTTCGATATCTCCGTTTTTTAGCCCTCTTTAAAAAATTTGACACCATTGCCTCGGGATTAGTGGCAACTTCGCCTCGCAACACCGCTTTATTGACTCTGTCTGCAAGCGTAGCCGGAAGCATGTCTATTATCGATTGTAGTTCTATCTTCTGATTTACTCTAAATGAAAATTCCATTTTATTATATAAGATACGTGCATGAGGATTTTCTAGTGCCTCAGCGCTTATGTTTTTTCTTAATTCGGTAAATAACTGTGGGCAATAGAGCACTGCACAAAGTGCTAATATCTCATCATCCATACTCACAGGACCTCCAGAGGCATGTCGTTCATCTTCCGATCTTTGTTCAAACATACCTGTTACGGTTCGTGTACGCTTTTCTTCTTGTATTAATGCACGTACCTCTTCTTTCAAAATTCCGTAAAAATCTGAAATTCTCTCTATATAAAGAGAAACTTTCAGCGGTTCTTGGATTGCTGCAACGTATCGTAACACTGTCCTTATTTTTTTTGCTCTTTCGCGAGTACTTTCATTTGTCATAGACTTCTGCGAGTTCAACAAATAGTCAATATAGCTCTCACGTTTGAGAACCATGGCTCTTAAAGACTCCTCTCCTTGAAGTCGAAGGATATCTGCCGCATCTTTGGACCTCATGTTACATATCTTTACTTCTATTCCAGCACTATGCTCTAACTCTATTGCAGCACGATATGACGCCTGTTTACCCGCAGTATCCGAGTCAAAGAGAAGGGCAATTTCTGAGAAATGTTGCCCTAGTGCAGAGGTATGATCTTGAGTAAACGCAGTTCCCAAGGGTGCGAATGATGCATATATACCTGCCTGATGAAGAGCAATTACATCAAAATACCCCTCCGTAATAATTGCAGATTTAGAAAGCAATGCACGTTTATTTTTACGAAATTCTTCTTTATGGGCAATATATTGTGTAAAACCATAGAGATAGGCACGTTTTCTAAAATATGGAGTTTCTGCACTATTGATATACTTTGGACCATTGTCATCTAGAGTTCTTCCCCCAAAACCGAGTGTTTGCCCATGTTTATCTATAAGAGGAAAGATTAAACGTCCTTGCATAAGGCAATAGTGTGGGTTTTTTTTGCTAAACAGTCCAGTGCTAGCAAGTAGTGAATCACTATACTGCTTTGACTTTAAAAAAGAATATGTCCAGTCTCCCTTGGGCAAGTACCCTAGCTTAAACTGCTCTATGCTTTTTTGAGATATACCACGATCCGCAAGGTAATTTCGGGCAAAAACACCTTCTTTATTGTTAAGAAAATAAGAAGCAGTTGAACTCAGTCGTGTTAATAGTTGTAGGACTTCATTTCTTACATCATCCCTTGTACCGCTTTTACTCTTATCTTGCCCTATATCTATATGCGCTGCTTTTGCAACCAGTACCACCGCATCATAAAAACTAACATGCTCCAGTTTTTGTATAAGAGTAAAAGGCGTACCTCCCTGCCCTGTGCTAAAGCAATAATACAATTTTTTTTCTGGTTCAATCGAAAATGAGGGAGTTTTCTCAACTTTAAATGGGCTTAGTCCCCAATAGCGCCCCCCTTTTTTTTCTAGGTGTACATATCGTTGTGCTAGTGCAACAAAATCTAAGGCGTCAATAATCTTAGATAGCAATTCTTGAGAAAAATGTGGCATGCAAGCTCAGCCTATGCCTTTATCTTATACCCTTCTCGTGCAAGATATACGTTTGTACGTGAATTAAATGAACGATTAAACCATTGCGCTGTTTGTAGTATCAGTGCAATATCATTTTCGGTATCGGTCGGTTCAAAATGAAAAAGAAAAACATTTTTGGCGTGTATCATATTGGCTAAGTTAATTCCATCATAAATATTAGAATGCCCCCAATTACGCTTTGTAATTGAGTCTTCAAAATTAAGCGAAGAATCAATTACCAAGTGATCAATATTTTTGAGAAAATCACTTGGAACACTTTTTTGAATTACTCGTTCGTTGATTTGAATGTCAAAGAGTAAACACACTGATTTTCCTTCGCTCATCACCTTATACGCAAATGATTTGCCCGGATGTGGTACCTCGTGCCACACTACTTCGGCATCTCCAATAAATACCGATTCATAAGAACGCAAATCGTGAAATTGTAATTTTGCACTCGATATTTCTTTGAGTGTAATGGGAAAATAAGGAGGATACAAGTATTTTCTAATAATACTCTTAAAATTACGATGGGAACTATAAAAATGTATGGTATTATTCTTGTCGTACAAGGGAGTAAAAAATGGCAAGCCCGCTATATGATCGTAGTGAAAGTGCGTCATAAATACATGAAATTCATTTGAATTTATAGCCTTGAAATTACAAGCACCCGATCCTAAATCAATGATTATTTGTGGATTATTGGAAAGATTAGTTTGTGGATCTATATGCACACAACTCGTATTACCACCAGGTCCAAGAAATAGCGATACATCGTACCGAGACAAGCCATATTGTCTGATTGTCGGCATGAGCTTTGCTTCGGACTTTAGACCCGAACTCATTATCTTGTAAAAGAGTGAGGTTGCATCGTTTATGTTGTGTGGGACAGGGCGTGAGCCACGCACCCCAAGGCAAGTAAAAATCATGTATAATCAATAGTGCTATGAACAATATGGGGAGTGCAGGATTCGAACCTGCGAAGGCTGAGCCAACAGATTTACAGTCTGCCCCCTTTGACCGCTCGGGAAACTCCCCCATGAGCCATCTGTCGGGATCGAACCGACGACTTCGAGATTACAAGTCACGCGCTCTACCAGCTGAGCTAAGATGGCATAGTTAAATTATGATACGAATCACTACTTATTGTCAATAGTTAATTACTCCTTTTTTTTCTGCGATAAATGATGGCATACAAGGAAAATCCTCAGTATTACAAAGATTATAGCTTAATACCCGAGAAAATCGCGGATATGTTGCAACGACATGCTCATATACAGCAGTTTTTTTCTTTTTTTTTGTAAGATACCTACCGTCAGGGCTTTGTTGCGGAACTATACGCTCAAGGCTAACAATGGGTTCGATACACACAACGGTACCAGGCAATATCTTTGCCCGAGATGCCTGTACATCAAACCGCACTATCGGCTCCTCGTGTATATCGGTACCCACCCCATGTCCAACAAATTGATATAGCACATACACCCCAAGAGCATTCGCCTCTTTTTGTGCTGCCTCTGCAAGGTCGCAAAGCCTATTGCCAACTCGACACACATCTATAGCAGCCTTGCATACCTTCCACGCAGCCTCCATAAGATAGATATCGCAATCGAGCATGTCGCCTATGCCATACGTCCACAGACTATCGCTATAATAGCCCTCCTTTCCTGCAACAATGTCAACTTTGACAATATCACCATCGCAAAAGGGAACGGCAGTGGGTACACCGTGTGTGATTTCCTCATTTACACTCACACTGATATCTTGAGGAAAATTTCTATATCCCTTTAGACATGCATGTACTCCTTTTGATCTAAGGTACCTTAGAACAGAAGATTGAATATCCATCCCTGTAAGCCCGTTTCTCAAAACCGTAGGCAAAAACTGCAGATATCGCCCAACAATATTGGATATCCTCCCTATTGCTATAATTTGAAGCGGTGTTTTTGTCTGATATACGTGGGTAAAGGTACTCATAGACACTCTTAATCTATATTCGGTACTAACGTGCTATTATTATAATCTTGTTCTTTTTTGTTGGACTTGCTTAATTGTCAAACTAGATCTTTTCGTAGATCAACAGTTTCCCTTTGATACACATGGCATACTTTACGAAAGGCATGCCTAAAGATGCTTGCCTTGTAAAGAACTAATACTCGCACAATCTGCAACTGTGCGTGAGGATACTGTGGCTCGGCAGTGCAAAAAAGAGGAACTGACGCAAAGCGTGTATCACGCCTAAGCAGTGTTGCAGGATTACAAAAATCAATATCATCAGTTTGTGAGAATAAAATAAAAATAAGATGCTTTACATGTAGTGCATTTTTCTTGAGTATAGAGTCAAGAAGAAAGTGTATTCTACGTGCATTTTCATCTAGGTCATGAACTATAAGCTTTGTAGCTCCCCTTACTGTACGAATCATAAAATTTGTTACACTCCTTATATATTACTTCTTAGCATATCTCAAATATCTTCTACGATCCCAAGGCAAACGCACTCTCGAGAAGCGAATACAAAAGCAATACTGTGTAGCACAGTACTGAGACTACCAATAAACTGAACCTAAGTATTTTTTTCTTACGGTACCTTACTCCAGAGAGAATAAAGATATTTGCAATACTTAACACGAGCCCTGTACAAGCAAACAGACTTTGAAGTATTGTACTCAGCTGCAAATACCGTAGCCAATCAAATCGTTCAGCAGGTAACTTTAGGACGCTCGTCACTAAAAATCCAATCATATTCATGAGTAAGAAATACTCAATCACAGAGTACAACTTGAATAGTGTCAATTGCCACTTTCGTGTCTGCATACCCATATTATAAACTAAAGAAATGCAGGCAACCTCTATGGGACATCAAAAAGATCCCCCCAAAAAAACCAAAGAAGAACATATAAAGAACCTAATACAAATTATACGAAGTTCGGATACTCATCATACCATTACGCCTACAACAGAACGACCCCGTCTTAAGGTTCTAAAAGGAATAAGGGCAATCATATTTGACGTCTACGGCACAATACTCAGTTCGGCGGCAGGAGATATAAGTACCGCTATGGCAACACAAGATCATGTAGCAATCCGTAAGCTCACCGTACATTCGCACACCTATAGTCTTAAGGATCTCATGCAACGATTTATAAGCGAAGTAGACCATACCCATAATATGGCAAAGGCAAAGGGAATTCCCTATCCAGAAGTCGATGTTCGCACCATATGGAAAACAATATTCGCGGGCATGCAGCTCCCCCCCCTTACAGTACACGAGATCGAAAAATACGCGCTACAATATGAGCTCTTGGTTAATCCTTCAAGGAGTATGCCCGAGGCATCTCACACCATCCAGCGTCTTTCGAGACAGGGCTATATAATTGGTATCGTTTCAAACGCCCAATTTTTTACCCCACTCCTCTTGCGCATTCTCATGCCCGAGGTCTATGCCACCATTAACACACGCTACTGCATTTGGTCCTATAAAGAAGGCATTGCAAAACCAGATACTGCCCTTTTTACTAGATTAATCGACGTCATGCCTTACCAAAAACACGAACTACTATTTGTCGGAAATGATATGAAGAATGATATATGGTGTGCCTCACAAGTAGGAATGAAAACTGCCTTATTCGCAGGTGATGCGCGCTCATATCGACCTCGCACGCAAGAAGATTCTGTTAAAAACATCATACCTGATTGTATTCTTACCTCGCTTGATCAACTCTCAAGTTGCCTCTCTTCATAAGCTCATTGAAATATAGCTCTGCTCTTATATAATCTACTATAATAATAGATGTGAAATTTATTCGTGGTCTTGCAAAATTTTTCTTATGTGTACTACTTCTTGTAGGCATATACACGGCCTCAATTTCTTGGGTAAACCTCTGGATCTCACAGACAGAAATTGGACTTTTACACGATAAGGTTACCGACACTAGTACCATCATCACACCAGATATCCATACCTTCGTATTTACAAGGGCGATTCCTCGACGAACAACATTGCTCAAACTGAGCGCAGCATCTCAAAGTGTAAGTTTAAAACATGCCTACCTCTTACCGGGTGCTGAACTTTTCTCAACATTCTACACGATACCAATTGAAAGTTTTCAATACGACATTGAAATTCAAGTAGAATATATCCCCGCATCTGTGGGACTAAACGAATATCTTGCTATCAATGGGACTGGAGAATTTGAGAAAAAATTACAAGATAAGGTAAAAAATGAACTACGCAAAACAGTATCAGCCTATCTCGTAGCTTCGGCAAGCACAAAAGAATTTGATTCCACAGAGATCACTGCGTCTATCACCAAAGCTCTCACATCACTCCCCCTCAATAGTATAGAAATCTCAGCACAGACAATTCGTAGCCCCCTGTTCAGTGTGTACAAAGAACTAGAGTCTCAGTTTATGCTCAACCTGAAAAACAATGAGATAGCCACTCTTAGTGACACTAGTCTTGCCACAAACCAAGATATCACCAAGAATAACTTGATGCTATACCTCACGTTTATAAACGAGTTATCTAAACTTACCGAGAACAACCCCCAAATGCTTGAAGTAATTGATCGGTTTTCCCCCACTGACCTTTTTGCCTCCCCCCAAACAACAGAATAACAACAGAATAATGAGCATAATACACGCTCAAGAGGAGTAGTGTTTACGCGGCAAGCTATAACCATATAGTTTCCAGATCTTTCGTTTTGCTAAGCACCTTGCTTATCTGTTATCGTTGTGTTCATATACTGCAATAAGAGTTCCTCGTTTAAGCTCTACACATACTGTTATACTATTTGCATCATTGGTTTTTGTATTTGCTTGTGTTATAGGCTTTGTAATATTTTTAGACAGGGCATTAGTCATACGTTTGGTGTTATGCCTTAGTATCCTATTATCAACACCCCTATTGCTTATGCTGGGATATAAGGGAGTAAGGCACATGCCATCTAGTGGCCACTTAAGCCCCGAACTACGTTCAACTTCAACCTCTCCAGCAATACAAAAAAAGGAAATCAACTGATTAGGATTTAGGGCTATGCAAGCACGCTTTCTCACTGCACAATAAGCATAGCGCTCACAAAACGCATACTGTACCTCAGGATAGCGTTCAAACAATGAGAACATACCAAGATAATGGTCCATTCTTCCTCTTTCTGAAGCAATCACATCAATATGTCTATAACCCTTTTGAACTGCCAATTCAATTCCTAACTCAAGGTCGGTCTTAGCTTTATCAACAGGATACTGCTGTATTTGGACAGAGGGATACATAGCCTTAGCCTCAGCAAGCGAGAACGAATCAAAATCGCCAATAATCACATCGGGCGATACCCCTAGTACCGTAGCCGTAGTCACTCCGACATCACACGCAATGACACAATCATACGAATCTATAAGTGATAATCCTTGTCCTTGGTATGATGCAAGGACAAGGCATTTGATATGTTTAGAGGTATGTAGGGGTAGTGTTGATAGCCCATTCATAAATTATTCTGCATTAACTAAAGTTTAGTGTAAACCTGTCGATAGTATAGGTAACTTATGAAATCAAATTATCCATGGAAGGAGGGTTGGTATGATAATCAACCATAATTTAAGTGCAATGTTTGCACAACGTTCACAAAAATTCAACAAGTTGAATGTTGATGGTAACATTGAAAAATTATCTTCAGGAATGAGGATAAATCGAGCTGGGGATGATGCCTCTGGTCTTGCAGTTTCTGAAAAGATGCGTGCGCAGATACGAGGTTTAAATCGAGCAGAAAAAAACGCTGCTGATGGCATCTCCTTGATACAAACCGCTGAAGGCTATCTCGACGAGACTCACCAAGTACTTCAGAGAATTCGTGAACTCGCTATCCAAGCGTCAAACGGTATTTATTCAAGTGAAGATAGGTACAATATTCAGGTTGAAGTCGATCAAATGGTCGACGAAATAAACCGAATTGGTACTAGTGCACAGTTTAATGGCATAAATATACTCACTGGACGTTTTGCAGAGGATACGGGTACTAATACAGTTACCTCTAGCCTGTGGTTACACATAGGTGCAAATGTAGACCAAAGAATAAAAGTTTATATTGGCACAATGACTGCACAGGGTCTTGGTCTTGAAGAAATTGGACCCACACCAGGTGCTGGTGAACATATTTCGATATCTACACAAGACAAGGCAAACCGTGTTATTGCACAAGTAGATGATGCGATTCAAAAAGTTTCTACTCAACGAGCAGAGTTGGGAGCATTCCAATCTCGACTTGACCTCACTCGTGTGGGACTTTCGATAGGCGAAGAAAACCTTCAAGCAGCAGAATCTCGTATACGAGATACTGAGATGGCAGCTGAAGTCGTAGATTTTACCAAGAATCAGATACTTGTTCAAGCATCAAACTCTATGATTGCGCAGGCTAATGCCTCATCGCAATTAGTATTGCAACTCTTGCAATAAAAACGCAGGTAGAATTTATAAAGGGCACTCAAGCAGTGCCCTTTTTTTATGCATCACATACAGTCTTTGTTTACTACTTCATTCGCTTCCTCTGATTTCACTAGCTTATGTCCACCACTCGTCGATGATTTTATCAGACAGGATTCAAACATCTTACCTATAAGCACTGTATTTCGTGACAATGGCTATGAATGTTATATTGTGGGGGGAGCAATACGCGACTATTTTTTGGACATTGAAATCAGTGATATTGATTTTGCAACAAATGCACCTCCTCACATTGTCCAAAAATTGTTTAAGCGCACAGTCCCCACCGGTATTAAACACGGAACAATAACTATACTAGAGAATAACAAGTCATATGAAACTACTACCTATCGGAGTGATATCACGTACAAAGATTATCGCCACGCAAAGGTTCAATTCCATGGCACTATAACCGACGACCTAGCACGTCGTGATTTTACCTGCAACGCCATGGCGCTTGATCCAATTACAGGGCGATTTTTTGATCCTTATGGTGGAAAAATTGCATGCCGTAACGGAAATCTTGTCACCGTCAGAAAGGCACGAGAGCGTTACTCAGAAGATGCCTTACGCATGTTACGTGCTCTTCGTTTTTGTGCAACAAAATCATTCTTTATAAGAAAGGCGCATCTGCGTACCATTCAGAAGCTCCACCCACTCCTGGTCCATGTATCGATAGAACGCAAACGTGATGAACTACTAAAACTACTAGAAGGAAAATCCGCATCTAAGGGTCTCTCATATCTCCACAAAACACAGATCTTAAAAAATGTATTCGGACTCTCCTACACTCGGTCGCAGTTCAAACTGCTCTTGCGCCTGCTTGTTATATCCTCTCCCAATGCTATAGAACGTCTTGCCCTGTGCGTGTATATGGCTCAGTCACTTTTTGGTCATGCAAATACACCATCAAGGTGCGAGATATTTCTTACTGACCTTCGGCTTACAAACAATCAAAAAAAACATATCATGCTCCTAATAAAAGTAGCACAACTAAACTATACGCGGGTATGGAGCAATACAAAAATTCGTGTGTTTCTGTGCTACGTAAGCAAAGATCCTACCCTCTTTTGCTTTGTGTTCATACTTTCTCGCGTATGCTTTTCAAAAAGCATACAAAACATCGTATTAGAGACACTAAAACGAACACTCGTTTTACAGGAACAAGAAGGTGTCTATACCCTCAGTCGTCTTGCACTCTCAGGAAGTCATATACTCAAATATAACCATACTATAAGGGCACGAGAAATTGGAAACACCCTTCGCTATCTATTACGAAATGTATTGCATGATCCCTCCCGCAATACCACTGCACAACTACAGGCTTTACTTAGAAAAAAATAGCATATAAACACTATTGTTAATGATTATATTTGAGAAAATTCTTCAGAAATACCATATTGGGAGCATATTTCAAGCGCAGCCTTTTTTTCGGCCTCTTTTATTGATTTACCTCTATATGGACCGTAGCTGTCTTTTGCAATTTTTACTATTACGCTGTACGTCTTGTCGTGTTCAGCACCACTTACCTCAACAATCTGATATTTTGGTCTAATTCCTCTCGTTGATTGTAAGTGATTTTGTAATAATGATTTTGAATCAATTAAGCCTTCACCGCGTAGCACCAAATCAACTAAAGGATCAAAGTGCTGGTGTATAAAGCGAGTTGCATACCGTACTCCCCTATCAAGCACTATCGCACCTACTAGTGATTCTACAGCATTGGCAATAGTCGCATTAATCCTACTTTTGTTATGCCGTGTTACCCGTTTATCCTGCGCACGAATAATATCAGAGATACCTATGGATTTTGCAACTTCATAAAGAGATTGTTTTGATATTACTTGTGATTTTATTTTAGACATCTGCCCTTCGGTTGCATGTGAAAAATTATCGTATAGGTACAGGGTAATGCAAAATCCTAAAAATGAATCACCCAAAAACTCAAGACGCTCAAAATTATCAAATGCGTCATAGGACTTATGCGACACCGCGAGTTTATAAAACTCTAAGTTTCTTGGACGAATAGAGATTGACTTGAGATAGGCCCTTAGCCTTTTAGAAAATTCTTTTTCCTTGTCAGGCATCACGAACATGTAAGAATTTTTATGACACGTCGATTAAAAAACAAAAAAAAGTTACTGTTATTTTTGCGAGTCTATAAACTTAATCACGTCTCCCACGCTTTTAAAGTTTTGAGCTTCATCCTCAGGCATGGTAATATTGAATTCTTCTTCAAGCCCTTGCAATAACTCGTAGGTATCGAGGCTATCGGCACCTAGGTCCTCTACAAAAGTGGACGACTCTTTTATCTTATCTTCTTCAATCTCTAATAAATTAGAAATAACTTTTTTTACACGTTCAATTGTACTCATACAAATCTCCTATTCTGTTGTATTTATGATTTTCTTATTTCTATAATTCCCATCACTCTGATCTACACGATGATATAGGACGTAATCACCCGTATCGCCGTTAATCGTCACATGTGGTAATCGTAATTTTGAATTAATGGAATGTTTTCTGCGTGTTCTTGACTTTGATGAACGATTTTTTGGTACTGCCATATACAATTTTATTGTACTATAAGGTGTTATTTTTGTCAAGAAGAGAAATTTTATGTCGCAACGTTCAATGACTAAATGCAACAGTAAAAGCTTCTAGTGGAGTGCGCCTGTAAATGAGAACTATAGTCAAGACACTTGCGTGAAATAGTATTAATACAATCCTGTACATAGTGTATAGTAGCACTCTTTACTGTGTAGAAGTTTACTTTCTTAGGCCTTCATTGGAAAACATCGTCGAAGAAGACGAATGCTGTACTCAACTTGTCCTTTTCTCCCACGAATGATAGGGCGTACAAAAATAAGAGCGTGTCCCTAACCGTTTATTTATCTCAGCGTGGAGTACATTCTCACTTCCATTATCATACGTTGTATGAGAATGTTTAGAGTATAGATATCATATCTGTATACGACTACGTCAACGATGTATCGCCCATACCGCGTTATTGAGAATGAGTCCTATAGTGAGTACTGATGCACCACTTTTTCATGTGGTAGAGATGTCTGCGTTGTCTTCTTGTACGATGTCAACTTGGCTACACAAGGCACGCATACTCGTATATAATTGTAAACGCGCACAAATACTGCTACTAATGTGAGTGTATAGAACTTATGTGATATATTGCTACTCATAGGAGATCTCACAATCCTTGTGTTTTTTACAAGATTACAGAATGTTTTTCTTTCTTTTTAGTTCACGTCGACAACTTTCATGTGTTGTACTTAGTCATTAGACTTTGCTATATAACTATTGTCCGATTGAGAATATGTATGGACATTATTCTCTGAGGCAAGCATGCTGGATGAGTCTAATAGATATGTATCTGAGCCAATTCCATTTTTGTGTACTCTCATAAAAAACATCAAAACAATCAAAACAATCGGTTATAATGATCATATAGTGTTTTATTAAAAAAATGAGGAATTATTATGGAACAAGTTAGAACAATTACGAGAGAATCCTGGATACTTGAAAATTTTCCTGAATGGGGCACATGGCTCAACGAAGAAATTGAACAAGAAGTTGTCAAGCCAAATACCTTTGCGATGTGGTGGCTTGCTTGTACTGGTCTGTGGATAAAATCTGAAGGTAATGCCAACATTTTAATAGATCTCTGGTGCAAGAGTGGAAAGAGAACAAAATCCAATCCACTTATGACAGAGCAACACCAGATGCAGAGAATGTCAGGCGTTAAAAAACTTCAACCAAACTTAAGAAATGTGCCGTGCGTGATAGATCCGTTTGCCATTAAAACAGTCGATGCCTTGCTTGCAACCCATGACCACGGCGATCATATTGATGTAAATGTGGCAGCAGCAATCATGCAAAATTGCCCTTCGTCGGTTCCATTTATAGGACCACAAGCCTGCGTAGATTTATGGACAAATTGGGGAGTTCCAGAAGACAGATGTATTGTTGTAAAACCCGGTTCTTCTGTCAAAGTAAAAGACATTGAAATTATTGCGTTAGATTCTTTTGATAGAACAGAGTTAGTAACCGCTCCCAAGGGTGTTATATTAAAAGATACATACCCACAAGACATGAATCTTAAAGCAGTGAACTATCTCATTAAAACACCGGGTGGAACTATTTATCATAGTGGTGATTCTCACTTTTGTAATTACTATGCAAAACATGGCAACGATTATACCATAGATGTTGCCTTAGGTTCCTTTGGAGAGAATCCACGAGGTATTACAGATAAAATGACATCTATAGATATTTTGCGTATGGCAGAATGCTTAAATACAAAAGTTGTTATTCCTTTCCATCACGATATATGGTCTAATTTCCAAGCCGATGCGAAAGAAATTCTTATGTTATGGGAATACAAAAGACGTATTCTCAAATATACATTTAAGCCGTATGTATGGCAGGTCGGTGGAAAGTTTGTATACCCCGATAATAGAGATGATCTTGAGTATCATCATCCACGAGGGTTTGAGGACGCTTTTGCCATGGAGTCAGATCTGCCATTTAGATCATTCTTATAATGATAATGATGCTCAAAGGAACAATGATAAACAAGTAAAGTATACAGCAATGAATACAGCCAACGACATTATTGTAAACAGACATACAAGAATTCTCCAATTTCTTAAAGAGGAAGAACGTGTGACCGTTGAGCATCTTAGTAAGCATCTTAATGTGTCACCTGTTACTATTCGTAGAGATCTTGATTTCTTGGATAAGAAAAAATATTTATCGCGTATTCACGGAGGAGCTACAAATATTAATAAGTTGTCCTCAGGGTATCGCCCTGAAATTAGTTTCTTTAAAAAAGAAATAGTCCATATTTCAGAAAAAAGAAGAATAGCCACCAAAGCAGCGAGTCTTATTGAGGATGATGCGATACTGTTTCTTAATAGTGGCTCGACAACGCTCTTCTTTTTAGAAGCAATTCAAGATAGACATATGCGTGTTATTACTAATAATGCCGCTGCTCTTACTTCGTATAAAGATGCAAAAGTAGAATTGCTATTAGTCGGAGGAGAATATAGAGATCATTCTCATTCTTTTGTAGGAGATATGGCATTAAAATCTTTGCAAGGAATGTATAGCGATTATACTATTTTAGGAATAAATGGATTCTCTCTTGAGCAAGGACTTACTACGACTGTTTTTTCTGAGTGTAGTATTAATCAAGCAATGATACAAAACACACAAGGCAAGGTAATGGTGCTTGCAGATTTTTCCAAGATTGGAGTATATGCAAATTTTATTTCTGCAGATTTAGATGTGGTTGATATATTAGTAACTGATAATCAATGCCCTACCCATATTTTAAAAACTATAGAAGCAAGAGGAATAGAAGTACATATAGCATGACACCATTGAATAAAAAAAATAAAATTATAAGGAGTTATAATGAGTAAACCTCTTTTACAAGTTGCATTAGATCATACTAATTTAGACGCCGCATTAAAAACTGCGACTATCCTTGCGTCGGAATTAGATGTATTAGAAGCAGGGACTATTTTATGCTATGCTGAAGGAGCAAAGGTCATAGAGGCGTTAAGAAAGCAATACCCTACCCATACCATTCTCGCTGACTTAAAAGCCGCCGATGCAGGAACTGTTGTCGCAAAATTAGTGTTTGAAAAAGGTGCGACATGGATGACTGTTATCTGCAATGCTCCCATTGCGACTATGGAATCTGCCCTCACCGTTGCCAAAGAGTATGAAGGAGATATACAAGTCGAACTTTATGGAGATTGGACGTTTGAGCATGCACAATCATGGAAAGCCATAGGATTAACGCAAACAGTGTATCACCGAGGCAGAGATGCTGCATTAGCAGGACAAAAATGGGGAGAGGCTGATCTTTCCAAAATAAAAAAACTCTGTGATATGGGATTTGAAGTATCGGTAACAGGAGGCTTGTATCCAGAAGATATAAGATTTTTTAAGAATATACCAGTAAAGGCATTTATTGCAGGGCGTGCATTGTATGAAGCAGATAATCCCGTTCAAGCAGCACGCGATTTTAATGCGGCTATTAGTGCAATATGGGATTAAATGAAACTCAAAAACTTACACTTGGGAATATATGAAAAAGCATTGCCTCTTACCATGAGTTGGGGCAAAAAATTACAAACGGCTGCAGACTTACAATTTCAGTTTATTGAAATGTCTATAGATGAAACGGATGATAAACTGAGTCGATTACATTGGGATCTTGCCGAAAGAAAAAAAATCAGAAGAGCGCTTGAAAAAACAGAAGTGAAAATTGTAAGTATGTGTTTAAGCGGACACAGACGCTTTCCTTTTGGAAGTCATAATGCTCGTGTAAGAAAAAAAGCACTTGAAATAATGAAAAAGGCTATAGAGTTATGTGTAGACTTAGGCATTCGTACTATTCAACTTGCAGGGTACGATGTTTATTACGAGAAGTGTGATGCCTCGACAAAAAAATGGTTCCTAGAAGGGTTACAAAGATCAGTAGCTCTCGCAGAAGAAAAAAACGTCATGCTTGGAATGGAAATTATGGATCACCCTACCATGAATTCTATTACAAAATTTTTAAGCTACAAAAAAAAAATACCTTCGTGTTGGTTTAATGTCTATCCCGATATCGGTAATTTGAGTGCATGGGGAAACGATATTGCAAAAGAACTGGAACTTGGACTTCATTATATTACAGGCATACACCTAAAAGACACGTTAGCAGTTACAAAGAAATTCCCCGGTAAATTTAGAGAAGTTCCCTTTGGGACAGGCTGTGTGGATTTTGCATCAGTATTTAGGATACTTAAAAAACTCCACTATAATGGTCCTTTTCTCATTGAAATGTGGACACAGAATTCTAAAAATGCACTTACAGAAATAGCGAATGCTCGAAGATGGATTCTTATACAGATGCGCGACGCAAAATTTTTAGAATAGTGTGACCATGCTAGTAATTGACGTTGGTACTTCTAGTATGAGGGGAGTGTTATTTAACGGGCTAGGACAAAAACTAGATATACAAAGACGTCATTATTCTCCTCTGTTTTTAGATCACGGAAAAGTCGAACAAGACCCTAGGTCATGGATAGAAGCGTTAGAAGATATTTTGCTCTATTACGGAAACACCACAAAAACTAAAAAAGAAACTATTTCATGTATAGCGCTTACGGCAGCTCGATCATCGGTTATTCCCGTCGATAACAATGGAATTCCCTTGCACAACGCTATTATGTGGCAAGATAGAAGAAGCGCATCTATAGTAGAACAGTACAATGACTATCACAATACAATTTACGACAAGACAGGAATGCTATTTAGCACATTGGTATCTGCCTCTAAAATACTGTGGATTAAAGCACACTATCCAGCACTCTACGAAAAAACACGTTTTTTTATAGGTATTCAAGATCTACTTGTACACTATTTAACGGGAAACTTTGTAACCGATTATAGCTTTGGTAGTAGAACTGCAATTATGAACTTAGAAACAAAAGAATGGGATGAACAACTTTTAGACTTGTATAAACTTGATACAAGCAAACTTTGTACACTCATTCCATCTGGCAGTGTGTGTGGAAATGTAATGCAATCTGTTGCTTCTAAAACAAACCTGCCTGCAAACATTCCTGTAGTGAGTGCGGGTGGAGATCAGCAATGTGCTGCGCTTGGGCAGGGTCTATCTGAGAGCAACTCGCTAGTTATAAATACGGGGACTGGGGCATATATACTTAAAAATTCTTATAGTATTTTATTAGATACCTCGAGAAATTTTTTTGTAATGCCTCTGCTATTTCTGGACACTATACTGTAGAAGCGTCGATTTTGAGTGCCGGAATTCTGTACAACTGGTTTGTAAAATTTTTGTCTCGTAATGGTAGTAGTGCTACTACATACAAAAATGCCACAGATATATATACCCACATAAATACATCCGTAGAGAATACTCCCACAGGTTCACATGGAGTGCTGTTTCTCCCTTGGATTGCTGGGCGAGGGGCTCCATTTTGGAACAGTAATACCTCTGGAAGTTTTCTTAACCTGTCGTTCAATTCTACCACAGGAGATTTTGCCCGTGCTATATTAGAAGGTATCGCTCTCGAAATCAAAGAAAACAAAATGCTCATGGAAACACTGACAGAACACGTTTCTACAATAAGTGTAGCGGGTGGTATGTCGGAATTTTCTGCTTATAATCAAATGCTTTCCGATTGTCTAGGAGCAGAGATTGTGTATTTTGATGAACCAGAATCTACCGCAGTAGGAGCGTGGATTGTTGCTACAAAAACAATGAAAACGATATCTTCTCATAACGAGGGATTTGATATTATAAATGCCTATCGCAAGAAACATATATACACCCCCGACAAAAATAATTTTACAGTATATGAGCAAATATTAGAGAAACGTAAAAAAGTGTATAGCGTTTTTTGTGAAAATGAGCTTTGGTAGCTGAGCACATGACGAGGGGTATCATATGTTTTGAAACTTTGTTATTACAATATAACACTGCTTCAACTTTTGCATATACTACCCTTTTGCATGTACGGCCCTGCGCTTCTTATTTTGCTTCAAATATCTTTCTACTTTGGTGTAATTGTACACTGTACAATATTTCCATTTATCTTTCTTTTTCTACCCTATCTCTCAAAAAAACATACATATATGATCAAAAAAGACTTGCGTTATGATTGAATTTATGATATACTATTACTAAATAATCATTAAGGAGGTTATATGATGTTAAGAAAATTTCTTATTGTCATGTTTTTAACGTTAGTGTTACTAACAAGTGTGTGGGCTTCTGGCGGATCTGCAGAAGGAAATATGGCTACTTCGGGAAATTTTGACTGGAGAATGTTTGAAGGAACCACTATAGTAGCTAACTTTCCTAACCATGGACACTATAATGCCGCAATAGACGCTGGTGTTATAGAAGAGTTTGAGGCACTCACAGGAATAAACGTAGAAGTTGATTTATTGCAATATCTCAAAATGCACGATAAACAAGTATTGGAAATGACAAAGCCACAGGGCGATTATGATCTTATTTCTATGGTTGTTATGTGGAAAGCAGAATATGCGCTTGCCGATATGATTTTGCCATTGGAACCATTTTTTGAACAAGCAAATCTCAATGTTCCTGGATACGATTTTGATGATTTAATTCCAGCATATGTGGAAGTAACAGGAATAGCAGGTGGAGATAATATTTACAAAGATGGACCAGGTGCTCAGCTATACGGATTACCTTTTGGTGCAGAAACAAGCATTCTCGTCTATAGAAAAGATCTATTTGACCAATATAATAAAAAAGTTCCCACCACATACGATGAGCTCATTGAAGTTTCTAAGTTTTTCAAAGAAGAAGTTTCGGGCGTGAGCGGACTTACCATGCGTGCCGCGTCAGGACATCATGCTACACATGGATGGCTCTTACACGCATCACCATTTGGGGCTACAGTATTTGATGAAAATTGGGAACCTGCATTTACTTCTCCTGAAGCAATAAAAACTATTGAATTTATGCAAGAGGTGGTCAAATATGGTCCTGATGGCATGACTGGCTTTACACAAAGCGAAGAATTTCAAGCCTTTTTACAAGGTGATGCTGCCTTGTATCTCGATGCGAGTGTTTTTGCTGGTATAGTAAAAGATCCGAAAAAATCTAAAGTATACGACAAAGTAGGATTTGCACTTCATCCTACGGCAAAAACCAACCTTTCAGAAACTGGTGGGTTTGGGCTTGCCATTCCAAAAAATGCTCAAAATCCAGAAGCTGCATTCCTTTTTATGCAATACTTAACCATGAAAGAAACAGAAAGAAAGATAATAGAAAACGGTGGGGCACCATTTAGGACGTCTTCTGTAAGTGATCCAGAATTACAAGTACAGTATCCTGAATTTGTTGTGCTTGAAGAACAACTGAAAAATGCAAATCCAGATTGGAGACCAATAATTCCAGAATGGGGAGAAATTAACGGTCCTTATTTAGGAGTTGCAATTAATCAGGCATTAACGGGTGAAAAAACACCAGAGCAAGCAATGCAAGATATTGTAGATCCTGTGAGAAACATAATGAAAAGAGCGGGGTATATAAAATAATTTTTATTACTTGCTGATATGGTGATTTTTTCTTATGAGAAAATCGCCATATTATTTTTAATTTGAAATTGTAATAGCAGACAATTATTATCCTATCTGTAACAATACATCTGGACAGTGTTTATATGAAAAAAGGCAAGATTGCATTAAAGAAAATTGATGTAAACGTATATCTTTTTATTCTTCCTGCCGCGTTAATTATGGGAGCAATTCTTCTTTATCCAATCTTAGATGGGTTGCGACTGAGTTTTTTTGAGTGGCAAATGAGAAATCTCGCAAAAAATCCGCTTTGGGTTGGCTTACGAAATTACAAAGAATTATTTTCTGATAGGTACTTCTTAGAAAGCATAAAAGTAACATTAAGTTTTACATTTAGCGTAGTAATCATAGAGCTCGTGCTCGGCATGATAATAGCGCTGTTATTAGAACAGGGAATTAAAGGATTACGATTTTTTCGTTCTATCTTTATTTTGCCTATTATGGTAGCTCCTGTTGTCGTTGGTGTTGTGTGGAGGTTTCTGTATAATCCATCTTATGGAATGATTAACTATTTATTAGGGAGACTAGGTATTGAACCGGTGGGATGGTTGTCTAATCCTAATATTGCGCTTATTTCTGTAATTATTGCAGATGTTTGGCAGTGGACACCATTTGTATTTTTGTTGCTACTCGCAGGATTAAAAGGTGTTCCCAAAGTTCTCACAGAAGCAGCAATGATAGACGGAGCAAATTATTTTCAGAATTTATTTTTTGTGAGAATTCCCTCTATAGCATCGGTAATTGGTATTACTGTAGTATTGCGGATGATAGATTCTTTTCGCAGTTTGGTGGTAATTTTTAATATGACCTATGGAGGTCCTGGGCTTTCCACAGAGGTACTATCCTTGCATTTATATAAAAAAGCATTTGTCGGACAGCGACTAGGCATTGCTTCTGCAATAGCTATAGTATTATTGACTATAATTGTTATTCTATCTCTTATGTTAAAAGCGAGAGTGAGAAGGAGAAGAAGGTAGTCATGTTAGGAATGAGAGCTAAAAAGACGGTTTTTACCGTACTCCGTTATATTGCAATAATTATAGGTGCTTTAATTTGCTTATTTCCCATTTATATCATGGTAACAACTTCCTTAAAAAATGAAGTTGAAGCATTCAGTATTCCACCTACATTTATTTTCAAACCAATTCTTGATAACTACGTTGCTATTCTTACAGAAAATAACTTTAGTCGTTATTTTATAAACAGTGTGATAATTGCGTTAGCATCGACGTTCATTAGTATTTCTGCTTCTACATTGGCTGCTCATCCCTTAGCACGAAAAAGCTTTGTGGGAAAGAGCTTTTTTTCTGCAGTTACGTTTTTAATGAGAATGATACCGCCAGTAATTTTAGTGGTACCTGTTTTTGTTATGTTTAGAAACTTAAATATTCTAAACTCACGCTTAAGCCTTATTTTTGTCTATGCAGCATTGACTATGCCTTTTGCTATTTGGGTAATTACTACTTTTATTTCACAGTTGCCCATAGAGTTAGAAGAAGCTGCATATCTTGATGGATGTACCCCGTTTCAAACCTTTAGAAAAATTGTTGTCCCGTTAATAACGCCCGGATTATCGGTTGCAGCCATTTTTACATTTCGCACGGCATGGAACGAGTTTATATTGAGTTTGGTCTTAACTAATAGGACAACAAGGACGCTACCCGTTGCCGTATCATTGTATATTACCGATGCGGGAATAGATTGGGGAAAAATAACGGCAATAGCAACTATTATTGCTATTCCTGCTTTTATTTTTACCTTTTTTGCGGCAAAGCAATTAATAACTGGCATCACTGCAGGAGCAGTAAAAGGATAGTGTGAATATGTTAGAAGCATTAAAGAAAGCAGTATTACAAGCCAACAAGGATTTGCCACTTCATGGATTAGTAAAGCTTACCTGGGGAAATGTAAGCGGCATAGATAGAAAGAAAAAACTCATTGTTATAAAACCAAGTGGAGTTGAATATAAAGACCTCACGCTTAAAAGCCTTGTTGTATTAGACTTGCAAGGAAAAATTATAGAAGGTGCGCTAAACCCTTCTTCCGATACCCCTACGCATTTGGAATTGTATAGACAGTTTGAGGAAATAGGAGGCATAGTTCATACTCACTCGGAATGGAGTACCAGTTGGGCACAAGCGGGACTAGATATTCCTACATTAGGAACAACACACGCAGATTGTTTTTATGGAAATATTCCCTGTACTCGCAGTATGACATCTAAAGAAATTAAAACAGAATACGAACTAAATACGGGCAAAGTCATTGTAGAAACATTCAAGAAAAGAAAACTAAATGCTCAAGACATACCGGGAGTACTAGTAAAAAATCACGGTCCTTTTGTCTGGGGAAATAATCCCGATAACGCGTTGCACAATGCTATTGTCATTGACGAAGTTGCGAAAATGGCACTGCGAACATATTTGCTCAATCCTAAAGCACCTACCCTATCTCAAGTACTGCTCGATAAACATTTTTTAAGAAAACACGGAAAAAATGCGTATTATGGCCAAAAGAAAAGTTAAGAATGGTAAATACACCTCTTGTTTCTAAAACAAGCCTGCAAGCATTCGTATAGTATGTAGAGGAAGATAAACAATATGTTGCTCTTGGATGGGGTGAATTAAACCCCGAAGTACAACAAATGGTATAAGTAGAAACCCGATAATGAGAAAGTAGTAACATGATTTCTTTACAATCAAGAGTTCCAAGATGGATATACCAGATCATAGGAAATTATCCTATTGTTTAATTGTCTTTATAAAATTCATAGACTCCATACCTCTTAATTTACACATAAGAGAGCTTCATTATCATCCTTCTTATACCATTTGCCACACTTCATGGCCTACTGTACTCTCTCTCATGTCATCAAAACGCTTGTTCATATTTTTAAAACGAGTAGCCGGGCCTTCTTTAAATGTGTTAGTTTTTCTTTGATTTGTATTGAATTCTCTGAAGCAGGTAAAGAAATCGTGATAAAACTCTACAAATACCTTGTATCGGCTGTTCTTGCGAAGAGGATTTGTTTTTATTACTATGAGATTTGTTATATATAAATCTACATGATGTGTTCCAGTACTAAAGGAGGCACTTGAGATGATAGATCACCCCCATGATTGAGTATATCCTTTATTACTGATGAACGCATAAAATAGAATCTTTCTTCAGTTGGAAGAAAGATTGTTTCTACAGATGGGTAGAGTCCTTTATTTATTTGTAGTATCTCGTATTCATATTGATAATCGTTGGTTGATCGGACACCTCGAAGTATAACATGTATATTACTTTTCTTCAAATAATCGACTATTAATCCTTTCCACGGTACCACTTTGACATTACGATATTTTTTACATAATTTGCTCATGAGAGTCTGCCGAAGATCGATATCAAGTAAGTACTTTTTTTTAGGATTGATCGACACGAGGACAGAAACGTGATCAAACAGCTTTGCTCCACGCTCAATAATATTGAGGTGCCCAAACGTAGGGGGATCAAAACTTCCCGGAAATACAACGTGCATACTAAAACTCAATAATAGGGATGAATTTTAGATGCAAGATGGGTTGCAAGCCAGTTGATAGCAGTATTTATATATTTGGGATCGTTGATCTTCTTTTTTAATAAGAGAACTTGCTTGTCTCTTTCAGATTGTGAGAGTCCTTTCTTTTTTCTTGGCATCAATACACTCCTTTGTAATGTAGTACCGTATAGTTTGATAGTGATACAAAAAGTACATCAATCCGTATGCTCTTCCATGAACATTGACGATGTCTATAATATACATCGGCATGATTTCGAAGTCTGTATATTTTTTTTTTGCTTACGACTCTCACAAAATCATCAGGACACAAGCGTGTTCTAGACTTAACTTCTACAAAGCATAATATATTATTAATGATCGCGATGATATCAACCTCACAATCCTTATACCACCTATTTAGTTCAAGAATCACATATCCCTTACGTGCAAGATAGTGTAATGCCCTTACCTCACCAAGCCTTCCGCGTGTATTCACAAACAATATACACGTGGCACTATAGTTTTGCTTTAGTGATCATATAGTGATTATGTAAATAACCACTATACTAAATTAAGTGAGTATACGCTTGATAAAGGCAACTAACAGCACTGTAATTCAAGAAATACACGCCTCATACACACAAGCCTATGGCCCGCATGGCTTACAGGTAGATATTGACGCTATTGCACATCACCTTAATGACCCGAGAGCCACACTTTTTGTATATCATTACAGAGATCGGTGGTTTGTAGTTATTAAGCATTACCCTATGCAACCACACCTGCTTTTTTTGAGTCTCTGCACCGTTTCGCCAGACTCCATTTGTTCGGAACCAGTGTTTAAAGCCTTTGAACAAGCTATGCTCAAGAGCCAACAGATACAGCAGAACAAAGCATATATTCCTAACAATGATAAAGAATTGTTTCAGTACAAAAAAATAGTGTGGGGACAGGACGATGCGCATATATATTATGGTATTCCTGCTCACTGTTCGGCAACGTGGGATAACAAAATGGCAGAACAATGGGGCTGGTCTCTTGGTACAAAACTCTACGATATGACATCCCACACTCACCAACAACCTCCTCCCCTTTCTACGCCGTATCGTGTTAGCCCTTACGATAACCGCTATGGCGAGTCGTTTAAATACTTTCTGCATACAGAATTTCCTGGACGCTGGTATAGAGACATGATTGCTACAACTATGAGTACTACTGCACAACAAGATATTCTTCTCCTACTCAAGAATATTGATACAAGCAAGCATACATCATCTACACCTCCAAAACAAGACTACACAATAGAAGGTTTTGCCCGCCTTACTAATAACAAAAGTACTATTAAAAATCCATCCCTACAGTACACCAAAAACAAGCATGCTGTCGCACTTGGGCCAATAGGCATTGCACGTACAAGTCGTGGCAAGGGATTGGGTAAATTATTATTGAACTATTGCCTGTACTATGCACATAGTCGTAAAACAAAACTTGTAATTGCAGACTGGGTACAAGCTCTCGATTTTTACTCCCGTTGCGGATTTATCGTACAAGACAGCTTTATTAGCCTCTCTAAGATCAAAAATACCCACACAGATAGTGTAAAAAAACTCTCAAGACATAATATTATTTAATAAGGGAGCCATTCTATGAAGAAAAAGCTATATATTGGAATAGACGGCGGAGGATCAAATTCAAGGCTTTCTGCTATAGATCATAATGGAAAAGAAATAGCGAGAACTAATGCGGGCTCTGTCAACCTCACTAGTGTAAGCGAAGCACGTGTTAAAAAAAATATTTCACAGCTTTTTGAAACACTCCACGAACTCCAAGATGCTACTCCCGTTTATGTTATGTTCTCAAGCGCTGGCGCTGATACTCCTGATTATATCCAATCCTATAAGACCATTCTTAACGGACCATTGGCAAAATTTTCAGTGGAACCCACCGTACACGTCATTAACGAAGGAGAGTGTCTTCTCAGAACGCTATGGAATCAACACCAAGGCAAGGATATACTCGATCTCGTCATCCTAGTCATTGCCGGTACAGGTATCATCTCCTTTTCTTGTTCTGAACCAACTGGTATACAAAGAAAAAGTGGATGGGGGCATATCATTGATGACATGGGCGGCGCCTATTGGGTAGCACACCAATCACTACGACTTGCCATACGCAATGCCGAACTGGAATCAAATACAGGACTTCTCAAGGATACCCTGCACTACATTGGACTGACGCACAATCAAAGTCTCATAGACTATGTTTACAAAGATCCTAACTACAGAGAAAAAATAGCGGCACTTTGCCCTTTTTTTATAGAATGGAGTCACACACATACAACTCAGAACGATGCGTCAGCATATTGTGCACAAGGCATACAAACAATACTCAATCAAACCATTAATGAATGGTGTACACAAATACACGCTCACATAGATGAATACAAACGTGCAATGGCAAAAATAAAGACACTACAACGAGAAAAAATTTCAATCAGAGTCTACACTACTGGATCGCTTATTACAAGCACCCATATGTTTGAAGCTCTAAAAAGCTCAATGCCTCATGATCTTAAAAAGACACTATACATCCCGCCTTTCGAAGCATGCTATGGGGCTGCGCTATTAGCTCAGCACTATTCTTCTTAACTAAATTGGTCTTCTTAACTAAACTATTCTTCTTAACTAAATTGGCAATTTATACAAACAACTGATGCTTCTAAAGTCTTGCCTCATAGTTTTTATTGCTGAACACTTGGCTTTGTAAGTTTGCTATTTGATTGGCTACTCTGGTGCTTGATCTTAACTTTCAAAGCTGCTTTACCAACTCTCTTTCTGAGATAAAATAATTTTGCTCGCCTTACTTTTCCTTTTTGAATAATCTCAATTTTTGTGACACGAGGAGAGTGAATAGGAAAAATTCGCTCAACACCAATTCCATAGGAAATTTTTCTGACAGTAATAGTTTGCTTTACGGAAGATCCAGACTGTGAAATGACAAGCCCCTCAAAGAGCTGCGTTCTTTCACTTTCACCCTCAATAATACGAACGTGTACAATCACTCTGTCGCCTGGCCTGACTAGACTTTGCTCTTGCTTTAATTGTTTGTTTTCTACTAGCGAAGTTATCGGTTTGGTCATTTATTTATTATACACGATTTGTATAATAGCACTATGCATTAGACGATGGTGTCAATACTATTCTATAGTGTTATTGCATTATATGGGGTTGGTATCGAATAGTCGTACTGATTGATTGTTTCTTTTGCCATTCGCGTATACGAGCGTGATGTCCCGAACTGAGTACCTGCGGAACCTCCATGCCCTCAAATACGGGTGGCCGCGTGTATTGTGGGTATTCAAGTAAGTGAGATTTTGCATAACTCTCATTTTTTAGCGATTCCGAATTAATTGATCCGGGAATTAGCCTATATATTCCTTCGATGAGCACCATTGCTGCTGTCTCTCCCGACGAAAATACATATTCCCCCAAAGAAATGACCTCATCTACGTAGTTAAGACAAAACCGTTCGTCTATCCCTTCATAACGCCCACACACGATAGCAATATGGGCGTACCTCGAAAAACGGGAAAGATCATCTTGGCTCAATACTGGCGCAGCGGGTCGTGGAAACAAGACATATGGACGTACACCACCAATTTTATCAAAGGCATGTTTCAAGTAATCTGCCCGAATAATCTGTCCACTACCGCCACCGTAAGGAGCATCATCTACATGGATATTTTGCTCATTTTGGGTCTTTTTTATGTCAATGGTGTCGATTTTAATCTTTTGTTCCCGAGCTCCTTTGCTCATCAATGACACCTGCGAAAAGCGCTCAATGATTTCAGGAAACATGCATAGGCATGTAATATGAGTCATATTTTTAGTTCGGGCATGTAAAGTAACAGAGATGACGATTTTTTTTGAACTTCAGAAAAATACTCCTTTATAAACGGAATATAGCTCGTACGCCCAGATTCGCTCCATTGTATCTCTAGGAGAACAGGAGTCATAGTCGTGACTACACCAACTATTATTCCTAATTGTTCGTTACTTTGAGAGTGTACCGTAAGCCCTATAAGTTCGTGAAGAAAATATTCTTCGCTTTTTCTAGGAGGCAGATCTTGCTTTGAGACAAACATATAGCTGTTAACCAACGAACTAGCAACTTCTTTATTTGGAATCTCGCGTAGCTTTACCGTACTATGAGCACTTATACGTGGCACGAAGCCATGTGATGCATTGGAAGAAGTGGTATACGGACTTTTCTGAATATCCTCTATCGTATAAGTCTCCGATTGAGAGGGGTACGATTTTGAACAAGAACATAGTACAGTAACACCGCTAAGTGTATAGGATGTTTCAGAATAGAATGAGACATGCAGATACCCCTTATACCCATAGGTTTTTCCTAGTTTGGCAATGCAATAGTAATCACGATAAGCTACCATGTTCATGAGATAGTAAAAGACAGGAGGGATAATACACTAATGGATACCCTAGTCGAGTATATGTAGCGTGATTCTTTTTCCTGTTTTTGAAGCTATGGCTCCAAGAAGTAATCTAATAGATCGTGCTATTCTGCCTCCTTTGCCAATTATCTTACCTATGTCATCGGGAGCAACACTTAGTTCCAAAATGACTGACATTCTGCCTACAATCTCACTCACCACAACTTTTTCGGGCTCATCTACAAGAGATTTTGCTACATATTCGACAAAATCCTTTTCCATAATAACTTTCCTCCTATTTACGCTTAAGGTAAATGTTATTCTTGTTTAGTATTCTCTTTACCGTATCTGTTGGTTTTGTTCCCTTTGACAACCAATATCGTGCTCTTTCAGCATCAATATTTGAATTTTCACCATTCTTTATAAGAGGATGGTATGATCCAATTTGCTCAATATACGTGCCGTCTCTGCTTTTTCGGGCATCACACACTACAATCCTGTAAGATGCTTGTCTTTTTTTGCCTTGTTTCCTAAGGCGCATTTTTACCATATGAATAACCTATATTGTAGTATAAAGAAATATAAAAAAAAAATCAAGCCCCTACATTATTGTGGCATAGGGCCATCAGAAAGCGTAGCAGTATCAATGCCAAATTTTCGCTTGTTTTTGAGCATTTTTTTCATGGTGAGTTTAGTTTTTTCAAAATTTTTTATGAGGCGATGTACCTGTGCAACAGAAGTACCGCTTCCTCGCGCTATGCGCGCACGTCGTGAACTTCCAATGATTTTATGGTTCATCCTTTCCCCATAAGTCATGGATAAAATAATTGCTTCTTCGGAACGTATTTTTTTTTCATCAATTTCTTTTGCTTGATATTGCATATCAGTCGGAAGATATTCTTTGATTTTTTCGATGCTACCCATGTCTTGTAGCTGTTGGAACTGTTCAAGATAATCTTCAAGGGTAAACCGCTCAGATATAATTTTTTTTTCTAACTTTTTTGCCTGCACTTCGTCAACTTTTTGCTGAACTTTTTCGACCAAGGACACAACGTCCCCCATACCAAGTATTTGAGCACCAATGCGTTCGGGGTGAAATACCTCAAAATCTTCGAGTTTTTCTCCAGTTCCTAAAAAGTGTACGGGAATATCTAGCATACTCTTAATGCTTAAGAGTGCTCCCCCCTTTGCGTCCGAGTCTGCCTTGGTAAGAATAAGCCCCGTAAGTGGAACAACCCCATCAAATTGCCTTGCCAAATCTACAGCACTTTGCCCTATCATTGAGTCAATTACCAGTATCCGAGCATGCGCTTTTGTTTGTGCATGAATCTCTTTCAATTCGTCAAGAAGTGCTTGGTCAGTTTCGGTACGACCAGCGCTGTCTAGAATAATGAGTTCTTTGGAATCTTTTTTTGCTTCGTATAAGCCTTGTTTGAGAGCAGCAGACGCGTTGCTGAATGGCGTCTCTGTATGCGGATATACGGGTATATCTAATTCTTTTCCGAGACTTTTTAGCTGTTGCAAGGCAGCTGGTCGCTGTGTGTCTATGCCTAGCATTGCTACACTGCGGTGCATGTCTTTATAGCGACCTGCAAGCTTTGCTACAGTGGTTGTCTTTCCTGACCCTTGGTTTCCCATGAGGAGAATAATAGCAGGGTTTCCTTTTAGATCTATGTCGGTTGAATCGCTTCCTAACTGCTCGATAATACAATCGTTCATTATTTTTGTAAACTGTTGACCTGGGTTTGCTGAAGCCAGCGTCTCTGTTCCCTTTGCTTTTTCTACCACAGAATTTATAAAGCGACGAACAACCCGTATATTGACGTCTGCCGAAATGAGTGCGTCTTTTATCTTTTCAACGCTTTCTTGTATGTTTTTTTCCGTTAGCTTCTTATTGCCTGAAAAAAACTTGATTATTCCTGTAAATTGATTTCTTAAATTTTCAAACATGATTGTTTTAGTGTAAAAAGTACCGTATTCCTGACATAAGCATCGCCATTCCACGCTCATTGCAGGCTGCTATTGAATCTTTGTCTCTTATTGACCCACCAGGTTGTAAGACTGCACGTATACCCCTATCGCCTGCATAGGACACTGAGTCATCCATAGGAAAAAAAGCATCAGAAGACATTACTGCTCCTTCAATTAGATCACTATGACTCTTTTGCGCCTGAGTGCATGCCTGTTGTACCGCCGCTATTCTATTCATTTGACCCGAACCAACCCCAATGACGCTATAGCAAGAGTTTTTATAGGCAGCCAATACTATTGCATTGGATTTTACATGACTACATACCGCAGTGGCAAAGAGGAGTAGTTCAGTTTCTCTTTCACTTGCGGGGGTTTTCGTTACACATTGCAAGGCATCTTTTTGTAAAACATGTGTATTTGTATCCTGAATCAGATATGATAAAGTTCCCCGAATGGGTATAAGCGTGGTGTGCTTTTGATGCCTCGTGACAGTCGTATCTGTCCTATGCTTGTGTGAGTTCTCAGTATTGGAATGGTATTCTATGAGGATTAGTTTTTTCTTTCTCTTAAGGATGTTGAGTGCTTCTTGCGAAAATGATGGGGCTACTATAATTTCTAAAAAGATGTTCTTTACTATAGTAGCTTCATCATAACCAATTTCAAAATTGCTTACAAGTATTCCTCCAAATATTGACACGGGATCGCATTGTATACACTGTGCAAGCACATTTTTTGGATGTTCATGCTGTACACAGGCACCGCAGATGTTTTGATGTTTGACACCTACACAAACGTAGGCTTGCGTGGATAGGCTACATTGATTTTCAATATGGGTAATTCCAGATACTGCATGCGTAAGATCGAGTATGTTGTTATAGGATAAGTCTTTACCTGATAATTTTTTATATTTTTGGTCAAATGTAGCAGTGGCGTTTATAGGATTATACAAGGCTGCATTTTGATGGGGATTTTCACCGTATCGTAAGTCATACTGTTTAACGAGAGATAACTGCTGGTGCTGTAGCATTGGGGTCTTTGGTACCAGTGCATCAGCCTTTGTAGTGTGTGCTTGAGACTGTATACGATCTGAAAAATATTGTGCTATGCTGGCATCATATTGGCTTGTAAGCATATACGCAGCAGCTGCAAAAGATTGTCGGGTGCCATCGTCTAGCTGCCCTGTAGTCTCAAGCTGATCAATAAGGGTTTGGTACTGCTTTGCATGCGTTATTATTCCTACACGCTTATAGTTCTTCGCAGCTGCCCGTATCAGTGAAATTCCCCCTATGTCAATATACTCCAGTAATTCATCGTGGCTTTTGCTCTTTAGTGCATGTTCTTCAAATGGATAGGGTCGTACCACTACGAGATCAAAAAGCAAAAAATTATGCCCCTCTCTATCTCTCATGTCTTCTTTGTCTTCTGTTGAGAGTATTCCTGTGTAGATACTGGGGTGTAATGTCTTTATACGCCCCTTTAATAGTGGAGGATGCCCTGTTATATCACGTATTTCACGCACAGGAATGTTATGTTCTTGTAAATAATCATTCGTACCTGCCGAGGCAACAAGGCAAAATCCATGACGAATAAGCACGTGCGCCAATTCAACCAAGCCCGTCTTATCATAGACCGAAAGGAGTGCACACTTATTTGTGGTCGGATCGCCCATAGTCGAATCGCCCATAGTCGAATCGCCTGAGGTCGGATCAATAGTACTGTTAGTATTCATGAAATATGTGCCGTATCAACAATCATGGGAGCATTTGAAAAATTTCGCCTATTGCTTTTTTGCTCTTTTGCTCAAAATATTCATAAACTTCTTCTTTGAGATTGATGTCGGGGTTGTAAAGCAATTCTTCAATCAATTCGTCTTGGTTTTCTTCAATAATACGAGGAAGCACATTGAGAATATACTCGCTTGGGCTAGGAAGATAGTAGTATTCGTCTAAGGAAGGAGGGTTTGCTATGGTATCAGAAGGGTTTTTAACGAAATCTTCCTTTGTTCTGCATCCAATAAGACTCATTATGCATATAAGAGTAAAACCATAGTATAGGATGTTAGTTAGTGGTATAACACGCATATAGCTATTTTGAGATGTCTACTTCTAGCAACGAACTCACTCCTGCCTCTTGCATGGTTATTCCAACGATCTTGCGACCCTGTGCAATAGTCTTTTTGTTATGGCTTACTAGAATAAATTGACAACTACTCTTAAAAGTATACAATAACTGTATAAACCTATCTACATTTTGATCGTCAAGTGGCGCATCCAGCTCATCAAATAGTACTACGGGAGCTGGCTTTATGGAATGCAGGGCACATAGGAGCGCTATTGCCAAAAGTGTGCGTTCTCCACCGGATAGCATGGAGAGATTCTTTGTTTTTTTCTTTGCAGGCGAGGCTTCTATCTCTAATCCTGCGCTAAGGGGGTCATCAGAGCCTATAAAAAATAGCCGTGCGCGCCCCCCATTAAATATGAGTGTAAATAACTCACTAAACTTACTGTTTACGTGTTCCAGTGTCTTGTTGAGAATGACCCTTGACTCCTCATTAATACGATCAAGAAGTTCAAACAAGTCAGTCCGTGCTGTTTCTATGTCGTGTATTTGTGCTTGGAGCGATTTGCATTCTTCTTCTAGAGTCACGTGCTCTTCTTCTGCAAGGAGGTTTACTTGCCCAAAACTTTTTATTGCTTGTTTTACTTTTAATAACTTGGATTCAAGTTGTGGTGTACTATGTTGCTTATATAGCTCGCTCTTTCCATAGTCTTTATGGCTGAGGAGATGCGTAGAATGATTGGTATAAAAGTTTTTGAGTACTAGTTCTATTTTTGTTTTTTGTTCATGGACTGCGAGTGTGAGCTTAGATTGTTCTTTCCTGTACCCCTCCCTTTTGAGTATAAGCAAGTCGTAAGAAGTTGCAATTTTCTTTGATTTTTTTTCTAGGCGTGCAACTGCTACGCTATTTTGTGCAATGTCACGTTCTACTTTTTTTTGCGTATCCTCGTATTCTTTTAGTAGAGTTTCACGGCGATTTTTTTCATCTCTTAGCTGTGTGTTTCGCTCATCCGATCGTGTAATTCCATCGTTGTGAACCTGGTACTGCTCCTCTATGGTACGTATTTGAGAAGATACATCACGTATTTTGTCAGTTGTATGCTGGATGTTCTGCTCACACTTTACCTTTTCATACTCTCTCTGGTGGTATTCTCTTGTAAGGAGTTTTTCTTGTTCTTCTAGATCTGCGCTTTCAATATGATAGTGCTTTCTCTGTTCATTTTTTTTCTCGCGAGTGCGTACGAGGGTTTCTATATCGGTATCAAGCCGTCTCTTGAGTGCCAGTGGTCCGGTTTTTCTAATGAGACTCGTCACACACCTGTATAGCTGTGCTATATGCCCATCTTTTATGGTTTCTATATGTTCAAGAGCATCGAGGAGCTTAGCAAAGCGTGCATCATCAGCTACAGGATCAGCTCTTCTATGTTGGAGTTCTTTGCACACCTTTCGTATGCAGAGTACCGCATCACTGAGTGCTTTTTGACTCTCTTGCAAATCTCCCAAGGTTTCTGCATGTTCACCATCAACAGACGGACCTATCGTAGAATCTACCTCAAGTGCGAGTGCCTCAAGCGCTTCTTTGAGTTCATCTTGTTTTTTGATAATAGTGTTATTGAGTGTTTCTATGCTTGCTTGGCATTCTTCACTATGCCGTTTTATCTGCTGAGCACGTTGTTGAATTTTCTGTATGTGCTTTTGTATGCTCTGTAATTTTTTTGTGTATACATCCTGCTGTGTTTTTTCATCACGATGTGACTGCTCAAGGGCTTTGGTTTCATCTTTAAGTTTTTTGAGACTTTCCTGATAGGATAGGCGAACTTGCTCTTGCATAGCACGCTGTTCAATATTGTCAATGAGTTGTCGTTCTATGCTCCCTATGAGTTCTTTTTGGGTGATAGAAGAATTAACTACGGTAAGCAATTTTTGTTCTTTTTCTCGTCCTTGGGTTATGAGTACATTGATAGCGTCCTGTATCTCAGAACGCTCCTTATCCTTCTCCTCAATGTTTTGATTGAGTACTCCCATTTTTACTTCTTCTTGCGCAAGGCGTTCGTCCAATGCTACTTGTTTTTGCAAAAGGAGACTGTGTTGTTTGAGAGCAAGAACAATATGAAGTTCTTTCTCTTGCTGTAAAAGTGATTTGTATTCTTTAGCAGACTGCATTTGCGCTCTGAGTTCGTGTAGTCGTTTATCTTTATCCTTTAGTGAGGGAAACACTACATCAAGGTTTTCTTTTGTCCGCTCTAATTTTGTAAGTGCTTCTTGCCTTCGCAAAAGAAAAGGAGCGATACCTGCTGCTTCTTCTAAAAAAAGTCGTCGTTCGTCTGGGTTGCTCTCAAGTATCTTGTCTACCCTTCCTTGGCTAATTACCGAATACGCTATAGACGTAATACCCAGATTAGCACAGATAGATTTGAGCTCTTTAAGCAAGACCAGTTTTTTATTAAAAAAATATTCACTCGTAGAACTGCGAAAAAGTCTACGAGTAATCGATATTTCTGAAAACGTATCGTAGAGCGTTTCGTTTGTTCCCTTAAAAAATAGACTTACTTCAGCAACGTTCAAAGGTGCAAGATTTTGTGTTCCACTAAAGATGACGCTGTCCATGTTGGTAAGCCGTAAGGCTTTTGGGCTTTGATCTCCTAGTACCCAGCGAACTGCATCGACAATATTGCTCTTACCACACCCATTTGGACCGACAATGACATTGAAGTGTTCGTCAAAAGAAATTTGGGTACGTTGCAAAAATGACTTGAACCCATAGAGTTCCATGCCTGAAAGATACATTACGAATATTATAGTATGTATGGACAGTTTCGTAAAACAAAAACGGCATAAGTCAGTAATTTGTGGCGTAGACGAAGTAGGAAGAGGCTGTATTTTTGGTCCTGTATACGCATCCTGTGTGAGCTTTACAACACGACCAAGTGATGCGTTAGATCTTGCAGACTCTAAGTCCCTGTCAGAAAAGAAAAGGGAGACATGCCTTGCACAACTGCGTGATAGCAACCAATGTATGCATACTGTGGGACTCGCATCTGCACAAGAAATAGACACGTACAATATTCACAATGCCAGTTTGCTTGCCATGAGAAGAGCGCTTTTACGCATGACCCGTAGCCTCTACGCTGTACACTATCTTGTGCTGGTAGACGGTATATTTTCGCCATTTACCAAAGCTCATGATAATATTTCGGTGTGCTCCATTGCAAAAGGAGATACAATAATACCCGAAATACAGGCCGCCTCCATCATCGCAAAGGTATACAGGGACGCAAGCATGAGAGACTATGATGTAATCTACCCAGAGTATAGACTCAAAAAAAATAAAGGGTATCCCACTTCTCTGCATGTGCGTGCATTACAAGACTACGGACCAAGTCCTCTGCATAGGTTGAGTTTTGCTCCACTCTGTTTTCTCAAACAATCAAAACAATGTGATACACTAAAAACATGAATCAGAGTAGCTACCAGTCCATACTCAAAGGAATGCGTATTGCCGATGCCTACGCGATGCCTTTTCAGTGGATATATGAAAAAGAAAAAATAGATGCATACAAGAACGCTCACTATAAACAAGGCTCCTATAATGATGGATCTCACAACCCTTACTACGCAGATAAAAAAGCAGGTGAGCAGTCACATTATGGAGATCAATTGCTCCACCTTGAACAATATATTAGCACCAAAAGATCCACGAACGGCCTAACAAGGTTTGATTTACAGGATTATAGAACACAATGGGTAGAGCGCGCAAAAACATACCCGCACTTTGTTGATACCTCTACCAAACGCGCGATAGAAAAAGGAAGTGACAACAGCGAAAATTTTTGTGGAGTGACTCTTTCAACACCACTTTTTTCCTTATCACTTTCCCACAGCAATAACCTACTTATCGAAGCCGATACTCGTACCCTATGCGAAAAATGGATTAGTATGGCACACAACAATCGACGCATAATTGATGGGTTTCACTATTATGTAGAATGTCTTGAACTCACTGTACAAAAGCCAGAGTATAGTTTAGGCGCAGTCTTTAAAGAAGCCGGATCACGTATACAGTCACAGGCAGGTGAAAGTAGTATTGATGAGTTTATTAATACTGGCATAGAGGGCGCTGAAAGCACTCTTTCAGATCGTGAGCTACTGTACGATCGTTTTGGATACGGATGCGATCTTTCTACTAATCTTCCTATGACGCTTGTACTCGGAATGCGCTATGGTCATGATTGTGAACTGCTCATACAGAAAAATGCTGAACTGGGAACAGACTGCTGTTCAAAAGCCCTGTTTTTGGGGGCAATCCTGGGGCTCAAAAATCCTGACTTTTTTTCGAAACACCCTTATTATCTTGATAGCCTAACTCAGTAGTATCATCTTTGCAGTATCGCCTTTAAGAACAGGTTTAGCAATTTTTTAGTAACTTACTTCTTGCTTTGGTTCTTGCTTTGGGCTTGCGTTGTATTTACCTTTTGCTTATTCTAGGGTGTATTTTTAGGACACATTTTTAGGAGGAGAGAAGAGCACATCTTGTACAGGACCCACTGATGGAGGAAGGTGCGTAACCGCCTTTCTAAAAAATGAGATAAATTCTCCTAGGTGTTCATTGTATATAATAATTTGCTGTCGCTTATACGTTTCTTCGTCTTTATCACTTCTGACACTCTCAACAATACTGAGAAATAATTCTCCTCTATAGTTTTCTTTCACATTAAAAAAATACGTTCTTTTTCCGTTTGCAACCACCATTTTTGAGGTATGCAACTCACCACGTTTACTCATACTAGCTCCTTAATACTATTTGATTATAGCTATTCAGTTAGCTGTGTACACACTATATTCTGCACAACCAATACCATATACCTACTTTCATAAGCGAGCGATGGGAATCGAACCCACATCATCAGCTTGGAAGGCTGAGGTAATAACCATTATACGACGCTCGCAGTTGCAATGTATACAAGACACTACTTTTGTATCTTGTACCTTTTCTTAAGTATAGCCTTTCTGTAGCTACGTGTAAAGCCTAAGCTTTGCTTAGATCATACATGGTTTTTCTATCTTAGATCTTATACCCTATCCTAGTATATTGTACTGACTCATTAAGATAACACCTACAGACAAGCAAATAGTACCACTATAATGGTACTATGAGTACTATACAAAATACCACCACCCAAAGCAACATACAGAGCAACATACAAACACAGACTAAAACAAAAGCAAAAATAGAAACCAATACAAGAAGTAGCGTACAGGACTCAGTCACAAAAAAAACAGATGAATTACCGCAACAAGCGGAAGTTCGATTTCTTCTATTTGACAACTTTAGCAAGTACGAAATATCAAAAATCATTGCCTACGTTAAGTCCTTGGTTCCAAAGAATGAACATCGTCACTTAGTATTTGCCAAAAAAACAGAACATTCGCAAGAGATGGTTCTTAAAGATCTGATTAATGACGTAAAAGAAGATCATTTTTATCTCCTTAACAACCCACCCAAAAAACAATCGTAACACATTAAGCATGAAAATACAAGCCTATAGCGCAGGAAAATCGGCTCCACATGCAATAAAACTTTCATCAAACGAGTCTCCCTTTCCTCCCCCCATTGCGATACGGTTGGCAATGCTCCTCAGTCTCAAACATAGCAATCGTTATCCTCCTGCAATACACGATACACTGCACCAAAGCATAGCAAATCGTTACAACATAGACCCCAATCAAATAGTACTAGGAAATGGTTCCGATGAACTCATCACCAATATCACTCGTCTTACCCTGTCACATTCTCACGAACAGGTGCTTATATCAGAGCACACATTTTCTATATATACCATTGCAACTCAGCTCATGGGAGCACGCATTAGCTATGTCAATACAAAAAATGGTCATTGTTCCTTAGATAATTTTCTTGCGATGATAGGGAGCAATACAAAACTTCTATTTGTCTGTAACCCAAACAATCCAACTGGATGTTATCTCCCTCTGTATCAAATCGAAGACTTTTTACATAGAGTACCGCATCATATTACCGTTGTTCTCGATCACGCCTACCACGAATTTGTCACTACCGAAACCATACAGTATAAAAACGTGCTCGCACTCCATCCACGTGTGATCATACTCAAGACATTTTCTAAGATTGCATCGCTTGCAGGAGTCCGAATCGGCTACGCATTAGGAAATAAACATCATATTGCAGAACTAAGTCACTACCGCATGCCCTTTAACATTAATCAACTTGCTATTAAGGCCGTACATGCTTATCTTTCTACGGACTATTATGAAAAAAAAATTCTTACCTATATCCTAAAACAGCGTACAAAACTTACGACTTTTCTTACAAGCCGAAACATACATTTTTATCCGAGTCAAGCCAATTTTCTTTGCATTGATGCTCGATCATTGCTCCAGCACATAAAGACACTAACACATAAAGCGCATACTAAAGTGCTGTATTCAATTCAATCAAAAACAACTACTCCTTCCCAAAAAGTGTTTGATTATTTTGCAAAACACGGCATCATGATACGCTCTCTTGAATCCTTTGATATGCCAAACCATGTGAGAGTCAGTATTGGAACTCCCCGAGAAATGAAAAAATTTTTTAGGGCTATTTCATAACTCTGCAAATTTATAACTCTTCAAAGCAACTTTGAGTACAAAATATTCTATTCAGAAAAAAAATACGAGTAATGAATTTCTTCCGTTATTAGTAAGCGGGAATTTAGGTATACGTAATAAGAAAAATAAACTTGAAACCTAGCCCCATCATCTGCTTTATAAAGCTAAAGCCATTACAATAACATCAATCAAAATCATCAACTGGTAAGGCGAACCTTACACGCCCACCTTACCAGTCGCGCTATACCTATAGCGCCTTGCTGGCCTATAGCACCTTGCGGTGCCTTTTGTACTCCTGTAGCATCCTAAGGTGCGGTATAAGACTTCTGTGCTTCTGCGCTGTTTGGTATATCACCAAAATTAGGAAGTGCCTCATTACTAGAAATAGCTATGTACGCTGGCCATTGCCCTGCGGTAAAACTCCATTGGCTTACAGTAAACCCTATAAACTTTGCCTTAATCGCATCCTCGGTATCACTGCTCGTTACACTCACTTCTGACCCAACCTGAGTGGATGCGCGGTAGTTTGTTGCACCTGTGTCAGTAGTAGGGCTATAGGCAGTTCGTTTGCCATTACTCAACTGGTACAATCCTCCTTCACCATCCTTAGTCGAATAGTAATAACTAGTTGTACTAGTGTTAGTATCTTTTCCTATTGTGAGACCAAAGTCGGTAGCACTACTAGGATCGCTCGCCGTACTGATCACATTGCCCCTAAAATATCCTGTGTTGCCAAAAGAGTTATGCTCCCCTACTAATCCTCCCACGCTATTTGCTCCTATCACATCTCCTGTGGCATAACCAATCGCAGCGCTACTTGCAATATAACCCATGATCCCGCCTACGTATTCATTACCCCGTATAGTGCCAGTAGAAAAACCACGAGAACCACCATACTTTCCATATCCAGACAATCCCCCCACGTAGTCTCCGCTCGCACCAACGTCTCCAGTGCTATAACCATATCCTGCTCCTTCATCAATATAACCTATGATCCCGCCTACATGCTTTGTACCCCGTATAGCGCCAGTTGTATAACCATGAACAACTTTCTTAGTGTATCCTATTAGCCCTCCTACATACTCCTCACCAGTTATATCCCCACTCGTATAGCCATATACTATACTATTACCCCCACTAAAACCTGCGATACCCCCCACATAGTTCTTTCCTGTTACATTGCCAGTGGTATAGCTCTTTGTTATTTTACCATCTCCCGCTTGTCTCCCTATCAAGCCTCCTACATAGCTCCCTAAGGCCTCCACTGCTACCGCTGATGAGCTCTCTGTCACTGCTGGGTCTGTATCACTACTCATAGACCCCACAAGCCCTCCTACATAAACATCACTGTCAGCTGCTGCGGTGCTCTTCACCGATCCCTTGCCTTCCTCATCTTCTGTAATATGGACATTGCTTATTGTCCCTCCAGTATACTTGCCTGCCAGTGTTCCTACGTTCTTTCCTCCTATTATTTCTGCTCCCTCTATCCTTATATCCTTGATACTACCACTCGCTACTCCAAATAATCCTATGTCATCTCCACTACTCTCTATCCTCAAGCCTCGTATCGTATTGTTTTTGCCATCAAAACTCCCACTAAAACCTGTGGTACTGTCTCCTATAGGGTCATACCCTGCTACTGTTTCTCCCCGCGCATTACAGGACTGATAGGGTAGTTCTATGTCTTCTGTCATCGTATAGCTACTCGCTAAACTTGCTCCTGTTGCTGCTGTTCCTGCTTTCCTCGCTAACCACTCTAACTCTCGCCATCCTTCTATCGTATACTCTGTTCCTTCTGCCGTTGGTACTACGGTCCCGCTATCCTTGCCTACTACGCCACACCAACTCTCTATATCTATTACTATGTTTACACTCGCTACTCCTTTTACGTCTGTTGCTCTCGCTTGTACTGCTATTGTATAGCCCTCTGTATATACTGTATGTAATCCTCTCCCTATGCTGATTGCTCCACTACTCTCATCTACTCGTACATGCTCATTGGGTTTGCTCAATGTGTATGCTACTCCACTGGGGGCACTCCCCCCTTCCCACTCGGGTGCTTCTGTTGTGTGCTTTGTTTGTTCTATTACCTTTAGCTCTGTTCCTGTTGTTTTATACTCAAAACTCCCTATCAAGGCGACTCCTACTTCTAGTTTGATGTTTAGGGTGTAGGTTCCTTTGTAGTTTCCTGTTCCTGTTGCTTTTATGGTGTATACTTTGTTATCTTGTTCTGCTGTTACTGTTGCTATCGTGAGTATGCCTTTTTCTTTGTCTATGCTTAGACCTTCTCCTTCTTGTTCTAGGCTATAGCTTATGCTTTGCCCTGCTTTGCTCCATTGGGGGTACAGTGTTATGCTTGTTCCTTCTACTATTCCTATGATCATTGAGGCTATTCCCTCTACTTCTTGTAAGGGTGATATTACGATACCCTCTGCCTGACTGGCTTGGTTCTCTAGGCTATAACTTAGTTCTCCACTCAATGTGCTTTTACTTGGGCTTGTTTCTCCTGGTTCTGGGTCGCTACTACAGGTGAGGAGGAGTCCTCCTAGTATGCATGTAAGGGCTAGGGAGATGAGGACGAATCCCCATGTCCGATTGTTTGCTCGGCTACTACTTGCTTGGCTACTGGCTTTTTTGGTGGCTTTGGTGCTTGCCTTGCTACTATGACCTTGTATGAGGTCTTGTTCTTGGTGTGATATTGTGTTGTAATGCATGGCATTCTCCTTTGGCCACTATTTACTTGGCCTTAGTGTTTGGTCTTTTTTGACCTAATCGGGGCTATTACTGCTTCCTTGTAGTTCTGTTTTTTTGCAAGGTTTGTTGCTTATTGTTCCTTGGCGTATACCCTGTCTACGATGTACGAGACATAAGGGTAGGAAACAGTACTATATTAATATAGTATATTATAATATTTTTACTATGTAGAAATACGGTATGTATCTATATAGAAAGAGGGCTTTATTGCATATACACGATATCCTGCGAGATATATTGGTGATGATTATGTACGGGATACTTGGGCTTGTTGTTTACTGTATTGTTATGTAATGCTTGACATCATTTTTTACGTGCACTATGTCTTAAAGATTCACTCACTACAAATAGAGTACACCCACCCCACCTAGGTGCGTTACACATGCTTGCAAATTGGCAAATTGAGGGGTCTCTGCGAGCTAGACTAAACTCGCCCCAAAATCTTCAGTGGGCTTTCATTTCAAGCCCACTGACCAAACCTATCTATGCCCTATGTGCTCTCAAGTACCCCTATGTGTTTCTCAAACGCACTATAGCGCCTTGCGGTGCCTTTTGTACTCCTGTAGCATCCTAAGGTGCGGTATAAGGCTTCTGTGCTTCTGCGCTGTTTGGTATATCACCAAAATCAGGGAATTTTTGACTATCACTAGAACTGCTAGCAACAGCTATAAACGCTGGCCATTGCCCTGCGGTAAAACTCCATTCGATTTCAGTAAGCCCTGTAAATTTTGCCTTTATCTCTTCCTCGGTATCACTGCTCGTTACGCTCACTTCTTTCCCAGGCTCAGTGGAGGCGCGGTAGCCTTCTGCAGTTTCGTCAGTAGTAGGGCTATAGGCAGTTCGTTTGCCATTACTCAACTGGTACAATCCCCCTTCGCCACTCTTGGTCGAATAATAAAAACTAGTGTTTTCACTGCTAGTATTTTCTCCTATCGTGAGACCAAAGAATTTAGCACTACTAGGATCACTCGCCGTACTGATAACATTGCCCCTAAAATATCCTGAGTTGCTAAAAGCAGAGTTATGTTTCCCTACTAATCCTCCCACGCTATCTGCTCCTATCACATCTCCTGTGGCATAACCATATGACGTAGAAGTATTAAAACCTGCAAGCCCACCTACGTTTTTATTACCCCGTATAGTACCAGTAGAAAAGCCACTCAAACTGCCACTAATTATATATCCTACCAATCCCCCCACGTTGTCCCCGCTTGCACTAACATCTCCAGTGCTATAACCCTTCGAATTATATTCAGTGCTATAACCTGCCAGCCCGCCTACATGCTTTGTGCCCCGTATGGTACCTGTTGTATAACCATACCCACCGTACGCATATCCCGATATGCCTCCTACATACTCCTCACCAGTTATATCCCCACTCGTATAGCCATATACGTAGCCTCTATTTCGTCCCACGATACCCCCCACATAGTTCTTTCCTGTTACATTGCCAGTGGTATAGCTCTTTGTTATTTGACCAACTGCGGATCCCCCCCCTATCAAGCCTCCTACATGGCTCCCTGAGGCCCCCACTGCTACTGCTGATGAGCTCTCTGTCACTGCTGGGTCTGTAGCGCTAATCATATACCCCACAAGCCCTCCTACATAAACATTACTGTCTGCTGCTGCGGTGCTCTTCACCGATCCCTTGCCTTCCTCATCTTCTGTAATATGGACATTGCTTATTGTCCCTCCAGTATACTTGCCTGCTAGTGTTCCTACGTTCTTTCCTCCTATTATCTCTGCTCCCTCTATCCTTACATCATTGATATTACCACTCGCTACTCCAAATAATCCTATGTCATCTCCACTACTCTCTATCCTTAAGCCTCGTATCGTATTGTTCTTGCCATCAAAACTCCCACTAAAACCTGTGGTACTGTCTCCTATAGGGTCATACCCTGCTACTGTTTCTCCTCGCTCATTACAGGACTGATAGGGTAGTTCTATGTCTTCTGTCATCGTATAGCTACTCGCTAAGCTTGCTCCTGTTGCTGCTGTTCCTGCTTTCCTCGCTAACCACTCTAACTCTCGCCATCCTTCTATCGTATACCATGTTTCTCCTGTCTTCTTCGTTGGTACTACGGTCCCGCTATCTTTGCCTACTACGCCACACCAACTCTCTATATCTATTACTATGCTTACACTCGCTACTCCTACTACGTCTGTTGCTCTCGCTTGTACTGCTATTGTATAGCCTTCGGTGTATTCTTTATGGAGTCCTCTCCCTATGCTGATTACGCCACTACTCTCATCTACTTGTACATGCTCATTGGGTTTGCTCAATGTGTATGCTACTCCACTGGGGGCACTTCCTCCTTCCCACTCGGGTGCTTCTGTTGTGTGCTTTGTTTGTTCTATTACCTTTAGCTCTGTTCCTGTTGTTTTATACTCAAAACTCCCTATCAAGGCGGCTCCTACTTCTAGTTTGATGTTTAGGGTGTAGGTTCCTTTGTAGTTTCCTGTTCCTGTTGCTTTTATGGTGTATACTTTGTTGTGTTGCCCTGCGTCTACTTCGGTTATCGTGAGTATGCCTTTTTCTTTGTCTATGCTTAGACCTTCTCCTTCTTGTTCTAGGCTATAGCTTATGCTTTGTCCTGCTTTGCTCCATTGGGGGTAGAGTGTTATGCTTGTTCCTTCTACTATTCCTATGATCATTGAGGCTATTCCCTCTACTTCTTGTAAGGGTGATAGTATGATACCCTCTGCTTGGCTGGCTTGGTTCTCTAGGCTATAGCTTAGTTCTCCACTCAATGTGCTTATTACGGGACTTGTTTCTTCTGGGTCGCTGCTACAGGTGAGGAAGAGTCCTCCTAGTATGCATGTAAGCGCTAGAGAGATGAGGACGAGCCCCCCTGTCCGATTGTTTGCTCGGCAACTCCTTGCTTGGCAACTCCTTGCTTGGTTGGTGGTAGCTTTGGTGGTGGCTTGGGTGGTGGCTTGGCTACTACCTGCTTGGTTGCTAGTGTTTTTATGACCTTGTTTGAGGTCTTGTTCTTGGTGTGATATTGTGTTGTAATGCATGGCATTCTCCTTTGACCACTATTTACTTGGCCTTAGTGTTTGGTCTTTTTTGACCTAATCGGGGCTATTACTGCTTCCTTGTAGCTCTGTTTTTTTGCAAGGTTTGTTGCTTATTGTTCCTTGGCTTATACCCTGTCTACTATGTACAAAACATGCGAGCGGAGAGCAATACTATAATAATATAGTATATTATAATATTTTTACTATGTAGAAATACGGTATGTGTCTATATAGAAAGAGGGCTTTATTGCATATACACGATATCCTGTGAGATATGGTGGTGACAGGTAAAGTGTCAGACATGAACCTAGTAGCAGTAGTTTATAAACACATACAAATGCTATTCAATCTCATACTCTTAGAAAAAAGGCAATGTCCTAAATGTAAAACATTGAACCAAGTAGTAATATACTCATTGCCTGATCTGGCACTTGACAAAGTCTAGCTTTTTATGGTACACTAAAAACACATTGCAGGGTAGAGCAGTGGTAGCTCGTCGGGCTCATAACCCGAAGGTCACAGGTTCGAATCCTGTCCCTGCTATTCTCGTTATAATTTCGCTCTAGCGTTTTCAATTTTTCTCTAGTAACGTTTTTTTATTTTTCTCTAGTAACGTTTTTTTATGCAATTTCTTTAAGCCCATTGTTATTCATATAGTTTTTGGAGCAAATTTTTAATCTTGTTGAGTTTTTTTTCTGGTTTCTTGGGTTTTGCGTGCTGTTCTGCTTACTATTCTGCTTACTATTTTGTGCCCTCTAGTTCTAGTCCTTTATCTAATATCTAAAATATTTTGCTTGACATCGTATCTGTAAGTTTTCTGTAGTTTTCCTTTTTTGAGTTCTCTTGGGAGAATTATTTTGTAGCTTTTGCTGAATCTTAATTAGAACATCACAAGATCTTTATTTGATGGAATGAACAGTCTTCTGAAATTACTTTGCGTTTTACTACAATAAACATAGTGGAAGTCCTAGTAAACACAATGCAAGTCATAATCGAATTTTTACAGTCATTAAATCCGCTTTGGGTAAGTGGACTTTTACTTATTTCTTGTTTTATATTTATAATATGTATGAACCTCGTGTTTGGCGAAGCTGGTCTCTACTGTTATATAGTATTGGCAATACTAGCATCTAATATCGCAGTACTAAAGGGTACTCAGTTTGATTTTTTCCCAGAACCCATTGCGCTTGGTACCGTGTTTTTTTCATCAATATTTCTTGCAACAGACATACTCTCAGAACTCTACGGCTATAAGTCCTCGCAAAAAGCAGTCTTTCTTGGCTTTAGTGCGCTCCTTATCTGGCTTGTCTTTACCTATTTTGTGATAGGATACGCTCCACTTACTCAGGAACAGGCAGTAAACACACCGTTTTTTCTGGAGTCTCATATTCATATTACGGCTATTTTTTCTGTGATACCCTTGTTTTTTATATCAAGTATTATAGCCTTTCTTATAAGCCAGAGTTGTGACATTGGGCTTTTCTTAATGCTAAAAAAACTTACCGCAGGCAGATTTCTCTGGCTTCGAAACAACGTTTCTACCCTAATATCCGCCCTCATTGATAGTGCTGTCTTTAGTATCTTAGCCTTTATTGTATTTGCATCAGAGCCCCTCCCTTTTCGCACTGTTTTATTGAGCTATGTGTTTGGCACGTATATTGTGCGTGTTGCTATTGCACTACTCGATACCCCGTTTATATATATTGCCAAAGCATTCCATCGGAGGCCTTTGAATAAAAAGAATACAGAACAAACATTCGCACCTGGACCATATGATATTCCAAACCAAGACACGCGGACCTAGACTCGCAAGACTCGGAACCCTCACGACAAGTCGTGGCACGGTACAAACACCAAATTTTGTCTTCTGCGGAACTCGTGCAGCAGTAAAATGCATCCGAAGCGATGAACTCATGGCAATGGGTGCAGAGATCATACTCTCCAATACGTACCATCTTCTGCTCAATCCGGGATCAAGCCTCATACGTAGACAAGGTGGTATACCTGCATTCATGAACTGGAGCAAACCAATGATGACGGACTCAGGGGGATATCAGATATTTGCCATGGGCCACGGAAGTGTTTCAAAAGAGATTAAACGCATGGGTAATACCCACGGATCTACAAAGAGCGTGCTGTCTATTGAAGAAGAAGGAGCACAGTTTAAATCGTATATCGATGGAAAAAAAATATTACTTAGCCCAGAAGCTTCAGTTGCATGCCAACTTGATCTTGGAGCAGATCTCATTGTACAACTCGACGAATGTACCCCTTACCACATCGATAAGTCATATACCCACCAAGCACTCAAACGATCGCTTCGTTGGGGGCAGCGATCCATCGACTATTATACAAGACATGTGGGCGATCAAGACATTGCAATGCTTGGCGTGATTCAAGGAGGAATCCATAAAGATCTCAGAAAAGAAAGCATAGAAACCATCCTCAATCAGCAATTTTTTGGTCTTTGCGTGGGTGGTAGCCTTGGAGGCGAACGCTCACAAATGCACGATATCGTTGCATATAGCATGGATACCTTACATGCTTGTACTCATTTACCTACTGCCTCTCGCAATGCCGACTTATATGCAGGAGCTACTGATTCGATAGAAGTCTCAAAAAACAGCGACAATCATTCCCATCCTTATACCCATCTACTAGGTATAGGAGAAATAGAAGACATATTTTGGGGTGTCGAATATGGCATAGACTGCTTTGACTGCGTAAGTCCAACAAGAATAGCACGCCATGGAACAGCACTCACAAAGACAGAAGGAAAAATCAATATATTCAAGACCCAGTACAAAGAAGATTCACGCCCCTTAGAACCACAGTGTCCTTACTGGTGTTGCAAAACGCTCAGCAGGGCATACCTTCGCCACCTCTTTAAATCACGTGAAATGCTCGGAATGATGGCACTGACAACCCACAACTGTGGCGTCATGATTCGCCTTATGAGCGAAATAAGAAATGCACTGGCAAGCCCAATGCCAGAATCGGAATTTAGAAACGTTAAGCGTGCTTGGCTTGGTGGCGTTTGATGAGGTGCAGATATGAGTGTTGTTCTGCCTTAGAATAGGCACTCGTAAGCAGTTTTTGTGCCAAGACATCAATTCGTCTATCTACCACCAAAAAATCATCTGCCTTTTCTTCTGCAGTAGGTGTGCCAAGCAGTTCAATTTCTACAAATGTACCTAGCAAGACAAATCCGCTCACGCCACTATTAATGCCATCGCTATCACCAGTTGTATTGCCATTACCTGTATAGCTATCAGCTAGCTTGCCATCCAATGATTTATAATCCAATATACTGTCATTTTCTATACTGTCATTTTCTAAATTGTCATACACTAAATTGCCCTTCGATAAATTATCCTCCAGTAAACTGTCACAGGCTAGATCATATTTATAGTACACCTTCGAACACTCAACACTAAGCGAAGAGTTACAATCTTTTAACCACGATCTAAGGTGGTACGTTGTACCGCGTTTATACTTAACCGCATCGAGGCGAGCCCCCAAGTCAAAAAGATGGTAGCGCATAACGCTGGGAGATGACACCTGTGTTTCATACTCGGTATTATATTCCAGCCCATTCTTTCTTCGCTCTTGCTTAAAAGAAAAAACATGCATGCTCTCCTTAGCATTGTTTCCTTTGCGTACTGTTCGGATTCTGAACCACTGTTTTTCTAGTAAGTAGTATTCATCGTATTTTGCATGAACATGCCATGATGTGGATTTCTGCCTTACTGCTACCTCAACCTCGTCTAGCGAAGAAGGACTAATTTGATACTTTTTTTCTATCTCTAAACCTTGGGTATGTGATATGTCTTGCGATTGTTTGCTAAACATCTAATGGCTGTTTTTTTCTCATATCACCTAATGGTGCGTAGATCGCTACAAAGCAAAAGCATACATTACTTAGGCGAAGCATGCGTAGCCTGTTGTGCAACCTGTTCTGTAGCCTGTGCGATTTCGTCTTGATCTCCTAAATAGTAATGTGTCAGTGGAACAAGGGCGTCATCTAATTCGTATACCAGTGGGACACCGGTGGGAATATTGAGTGAAACGATATCTTCGTCATGGATTTTATCCAAGTACTTTACAGCAGCGCGTATACTATTACCGTGTGCCACAATAAGCAACTTTTTTTTCTCTAAGAGTTGTGGCGCAAGCACCTTAGACCAGTAAGGCAAAAAACGTTGTACCGTATCCTTTAGGCATTCGGTGAGGGGAAGAAAGCCTGGCTCTACATCTTTGTAACGAGGATCGTGGACGGGGTTACGCGAATCGTCATGCGCAAGTTGTGGCGGAGGAACAGCATAGCTACGTCTCCATATACTTACCTGTTTTTTTCCATGTTTTTCTGCCGTCTCACTTTTGTTGAGTCCCTGTAATGCACCATAATGACGTTCATTCAAACGCCATGTTTTTTGGACAGGGATCCACAACAGATCTAGTTCAGTCAATACGTAGTGAAGAGTAAGAATTGCACGAGTGAGCAAAGATGTGTACGCGAGGTCAAAGGTATACCCAGACTCTTTAAGAACACAGCCAGCTTTTCTTGCTTCGACCACCCCTTTATCGCTGAGCGGAACATCAGTCCATCCAGTAAACCTATTTTCTTTATTCCATGTACTCTCTCCATGTCGAATAAATACCAGTTTAATCATTTAACAACTCCTTGAATAATTGTATAGAGAATATTCCACGGTAGCAAAATACACGCTGTCCTTTGTGGCGAAGTAGAAAGCATCAGCAAACTCGTTGCAAGTTTTAAGTAAGCATCAGACTTTTCTAATAGCTTTGGAAATGGAAATACTCCAACACTATTCTTTATTTTTTTTAATTCCTTCTGAAGGATAGTCGTATCACGCCGTATTGCAAAGTGAAAAAATTTATTAAATTCCTCAGCAAGGCGATTCATGATACCAAATACATGTTCTTGCTTTGTATTCCAAAAATAACCACACATGATTTCTGCCGATGCCCTCGATAAATTACATAGATGCCCTGTATAAAATATCTTGTATCGCCCATTATCTTGATAAATGCTAATAATCATAGAGTCGTTACATAGCGAATTTATCGCATGCCCATATATTCCCGATGAATAATATTGAAACTGTGGGTGTCTTGCAAAAATGAGAAGCTGCTCCTGCATAGGAATCTTATCCATTACACCCAGTACCTTTATAATTCATAGCGCTTCTAGTGCAGAAAGTAATAATAAAATATCATCTGGCGTATTGTAAACGTGGCACGAAACCCGTACTGCTGGTTTTTCTGTAAAACAATTCACGTAGGGCTGAGCACACAAAAATCCTCCCCTCGTAGCAATATTGTTTGCATTAAGGTGAAAACAGATGTCTTGAGCATGATACTTACTAGAAACGATACTCACAACTGCCACATCTGAAAGATCTGGATCACCCAGTATGTGAATATGAGGGATTGCCTGTAGACCATCTATAAGTTGTTTTCTAAGGGTTTTTTCATGTGCTGTAACTACTTTCATACCACCAAACCTATCTATAAAGGTAAGCGCTGCTCCCATACCCAATACAGACGCAATCGCTGGAGTACCCGCTTCAAACGCACGGGCACCTTCTTGGTATTCTTGCCCATATAGTGTAACCTCTGATACTATTCCGCCCCCTACTCTAAACGGATGCAATGTATCAATGAGCCTTCGCTTTATACATAGGACACCCACTCCCGTAGGCCCAAATAATTTATGTGGCGAAAACACTATTGCATCAACCGGCGTATCTCGCAAAGAAACATCACGATGAGAAACCAACTGAGCTCCATCAATGATTATCGGAACTTTTATCTCTTGACAATGTTCCACTATACGTTTAAGAGGCGGGGTATAGCCAGTAATATTTGACATTCCACATAAAAACAGTGCATCTCCTGCCTTAAGCTGATTGCACAGGGCGTCAATGTCAAGCGCTCCCGAATGATCACAGGAATGAACAAGGCATTGTAGGCCATATTCTTGGCTATACCTGCGTAGTGGTAACAGCAGGGAGTGATGAGCCATAATACTAGTGTGTACGGTGGCTTTATGGGACAAACCTTTCAGAAGCGTCTGCGCTACTGTGTTCAGTCCATCCGTTGTTCCTGAGTTAAAAATAACCTCGTACTCATCACCTGCGTCAAGAAACTGCCTCACGAGCTCTCGACAGGATTCGTACTCTTGGCTTATTTCTAAGCCTAGTGCATAGTCAGCACGATGTACGTTACTCGATTGGGTAGAATAATACCGTGTAATTCTATCGATAACAACCGCAGGCTTGAGTGAAGTAGCAGCGCTATCAAAATATACGGGGTGACCACTATCAGAAAAAAATGGAAAATGAGATCGAATAGTATTTACTCTGGAAGCCGTGTCATAAGGCTTGCTCAAAAAACTCAGACACACGCTCCCAATGGATAATAGAAAAGAACGCTGCTATATAATCGGGTCTACGATTCTGATAGCTGAGATAGTAGGCATGTTCCCATACATCAATACCAAGTATCGGCGTAGCGTCTTGCATGAGTGGCGAGTCCTGATTAGGAGTACTCATTACTTGCAGGGCCTTGTTTTTTACTACGAGCCATGCCCAGCCACTCCCAAAGCGTGTTAAAGCGGCAGCGGAAAATACTTCTTTAAATTTGTCAAACGAACCAAACGCTTCTTGTATTGCAGCACTCAGAGATTGACTTGGGTTTGTTGTTTGAGGGCTCAGTATCTGCCAGAATAGACTATGATTTGCATGTCCTCCCCCGTTATTTATAACGGCCTGTCGCTTGTCTTCCGGAACCTGCTCAATATCCGAAAGAATATCAGTAATCGGTGTTTGAGAGAGCGTAGTTCCTTCTAAAGCTGCGTTGAGCTTGGTAACATATCCCGCATGATGCTTGCCATGGTGTATTTCCATTGTTTTTGCATCAATGTATGGTTCAAGAGCATTTGTGTTAAATGAAAGTGATGGTAATGTAAAAGACAATATGTCCTCCTTATATGATATTATGATATCAGTATACCACTATTTTATAGATATCTCAAGGCTTATTCTTCGATAAATTTTCTTTAAGTGGTACGTATGTTATGCTTCATTACCCCTTGTTACACCTTGTTTTATCTGACACCCTTGTCTCAAAGAAGTATGAACCAAATGCAAATACACCAAATGCAAATACAACAGAATACGAAACTGATTTTGATGAGAAAAATGTTATTGCACTCAGTTTTCAGTCCTTGCTAGAGGGAAATATTGATAGGGCCAGTTATATCATTCGTCGCGGACTAGCACAAGACACCACAAACCACACCCTCAGGGCTTTAATTCTTGCGATAGACACATGGGATCAGTACTTTAAAGATATAGCAAAAGAACAGGACATATTACAAAAAGCACACCTCCTCATCAACAAATGGTACGAGTTTAAATCCGAGTTTTACTTAGATTATGAATTTGAATACCGACTTACAAAGGAACTCCTCAACTTCGTACAAAAATTTATTTCTAAAACTCTTTACGCAACCCTCTTGTATAATTCAAGCATGAGACCCGACCAAAAAAAAGAAGTTGAATTTAGGTTTCTCATGTACAAAGCCCTTAAGCTACAAGAAGAACATTATAAGGCCCTGCAAATTATCAAAATCCTTGTTGCAAAAGACTCTAAAAATAGTAGATACCTTAGCGAACTTGCAGACAGCTATTATTTATGTAATCTCATTGATTTTTCTAAACTCCTGTTTAAAGAAGCATTTTTTATAGACCCCTTCGCAGTTAGACTTACAGAACTTGAGGCACCCTTTATACATGTCCTTTACGCAAAAATAATCGAGCATATAGAGGCGAGCAAAGATGAAGCCCTTGCTTGGATTCCAATATTTGGATATCTTGACAAAGTATTTAACAAAAGTAGGATGCTTCGCCCAGTAGAAAAAAATGATATAGTACAAAGCATTACCGAATTTGAGGCAAAACTCGAAGATACAAAGGCGCTCGGTCTTGACGATCCAGTGCGAATCCTCCCCTTACTACTCAACAAGTACCTTTGGATGCTAGACGTTTACCAAAACCAAGATAGCACGCTCTCAAAAAAATCTTCTACAATCATTCTACAAAAAATTAAACGGCTAAGCCCTAGCTCATATGCAAAGCTAGAAGCCAACTACGCGACAACATAGCACCCACAAGCTAATTACATACGCTCATAGCCGCATTACTTTTTTTGCCTGTACTATTCTTTTTCCTAACGTATATAGGTCTTTTACCTAACTTACAGAGGCTACGAATTTTTCCAGTCTGTTTACTTTATCTATCTTTGCTAGCTTACTAGAAGATTCATGCACTGCAAACAAGATACACTCATCCCACCTAAGGCACCCTAAACATGCTTGTAAACTGGCAAACCCACTTCTCTGCAAACTGGTAAGGTAGGCTTATACGCCCACCTTACCAACTGCGCTATACCTATCGCCTTGCTGGCCTATAGCACCTTGCGGTGCCTTTTTTGTACTCCTGTAGCATCCTAAGGTGCGGTATAAGGCTTCTGCGCTTCTGCGCTGTTTGGTATATCACCAAAATCAGGGAGTTTTTGATTATCATCATTGCCAATAACTATAAATGCTGGCCACTGCCCTGCAGCATAGCTCCAACCTTCTGTCGCTGTAAATCCTGTAAATTTTGCCTTTATTGCATCCTCGGTATCGCTACTCGCCACGCTCACTCCTGACCCGACCTGAGTGGAGGCGCGGTAGCCTGCTGCAGTTTCGTCAGTAGTAGGGCTATAGGCAGTTCGTTTGTCGTCTTTCAACTGGTACAGTCCTCCTTCGCCACTCTTGGTCGAATAATAATAGTTAATACTTGTACTGCTACTCTCATTTTTTCCTATTGTGAGACCAAAGTCGATAGCATTACTAGGGTCACTCGCCGTACTGATAACATTGCCTCTAAAATATCCTTCTTGCCCTGTTGTAAAGCCATCGGAAACATGTCCCGCTAGTCCTCCCACCTTGTCGGCTCCTATCACATCCCCTGTGGCATATCCATTAATGTTCCCAAACTGTCTACCCACAAGACCTCCTACGCTTTCATTACCTCGTATAGTGCCGGTAGAAAGTCCATAAATTTTTCCACCAGCAGAATCTCCAGCCAAGCCCCCCGCGTAGTCTCCCTTCGCACTAATATCTCCTGTGGTATAGCCAAACACATTGCCAGGACTAAAGCCAGAATTTCCTACTAATCCACCTACACGCACTGTACCCCGTATGGTACCAGTCGCATAACCGTAAACATCTTTCTCAGTGTATCCTACTAGCCCTCCTACATACTCCTCACCGCTTATATCTCCACTCGTATAGCCATATACCTTGCTAGAAAACCCCATGTTCCCTATAATACCCCCTACTTTGTTCTTTCCTGTAACATCGCCGGTAGTATAGCTCTTTGTTATTTGACCCTTTCCCGCTTGTCTCCCTACCAAGCCTCCTACATTGTTCCCTAAGGCCTCCACTGCTACCGCTGATGAACTCTCTGTCACTGCTGGGTCTACATCGCTATTCATATACCCCACAAGCCCTCCTACATAAACATCACTGTCAGCTGCTGTGCTCTTCACCGATCCCTTGCCTTCCTCATCTTCTGTAATATGGACATTGCTTATTGCCCCTCCAGTATACTTGCCTGCTAGTGTTCCTACGTTCTTTCCTCCTATTATCTCTGCTCCCTCTATCCTTACATCATTGATATTACCACTCGCTACTCCAAATAATCCTATTTCATCTCCACTACTCTCTATCCTCAAGCCTCGTATCGTCTTGTCTCCCCCATCAAAACTCCCACTAAAGCCTGTGGTACTGTCTCCTATAGGGTCATACCCTGCTACTGTTTCTCCTCGCTCATTACAGGACTGATAGGGTAGTTCTGTGTCTTCTGTCATCGTATAACTACTCGCTAAACTTGCTCCTGTTGCTGCTGTTCCTGCTTTCCTCGCTAACCACTCTAACTCTCGCCATCCTTCTATCGTATACCCTGTTCCTTCTGCCCTTGGTACTATGGTCCCTCTATCCTTGCCTACTACGCCACACCAACTCTCTATCTCTATAGCTATGCTTACACTCGCTACTCCTTTTACGGTTGTTCCACTCGCTTGTACTGCTATTGTATAGCCTTCGGTGTATTCTTTATGGAGTCCTCTCCCTATGCTGATTGCTCCACTACTCTCATCTACTCGTACATGCTCATTGGGTTTGCTCAATGTGTATGCTACTCCACTGGGGGCACTCCCCCCTTCCCACTCGGGTGCTTCTGTTGTGTGCTTTGTTTGTTCTACTATACTCAGTTCTGTTCCTGTTGTTTTATACTCAAAACTCCCTATCAAGGTTCCTACTTCTAGTTTGATATTCAGGGTGTAGGTTCCTTTGTAGTTTCCTGTTCCTGTTGCTTTTATGGTGTATTCTTTATTATCTTGTTCTGCTGTTACTGTTGCTATCGTGAGTATGCCTTTTTCTTTGTCTATGCTTATTTTTTCTTCGGATCCTCCTTCAGCTCCTTCTAGGCTATAATTCACGCTTTGTCCTGCTTTGCTCCATTGGGGGTAGAGTGTTATGCTTGTTCCTTCTGCCATTCCTATGATCATTGAGGCTATTCCCTCTACTTCTTGTAAGGGTGATAGTATGATACCCTCTGCCTGACTGGCTTGGTTCTCTAGGCTATAACTTAGTTCTCCACTCAATGTGCTTATTACGGGACTTGTTTCTTCTGGGTCGCTACTACAGGTGAGGAGGAGGAGTCCTAGTATGCATGTAAGGGCTAGGGAGATGAGGACGAGTCCTCGTGTCCGATTGTTTGCTCGGCAACTCCTTGCTTGGTTACTGGATCTTCTGGTGGCTCTGATACTTGCTTTGGTACTTGCTTTGGTGGTAGCTTTGCTACTATGACTTTGTATGAGGTCTTGTTCTTGGGGTTGATATATGTGGTGATGCATGGCATTCTCCTTTGTTTGGTCACTATTTTTTTTGTTTTTGGCCTTAGTGTTTGGTCTTTTTTGACCTATATCGGGGTTATTACTGCTTCCTTGTAGCTCTGGTTTTTTGCAAGGTTTGTTGCTTATTGTTCCTTGGCGTATACCCTGTCTACGATCTACGAGACATGCGAGCGGAGAGCAATACTATAATAATATAGTATATTATTATATTTTTACTATGTAGAGATACAGTATGTATCTATCTAGAAAGAAGGCTTTGTTGCATATATCACGATATTCTGTGAGATATGGTGGCGATGATACATGTGTGGGATATTTGGTGTTGTTGTTGTGTGATGCCTGACATCATTTTTTGCTTACATCGTATTTTGCTTACAATGTGTTTCATCGGGTTTTAGTAGATCTAAGGGATCTTAGTAGCTTGTCACGTTTCTGTAATACCCTACTATTATCAATAGTTATCATTTTTGCCATAATTTTCTGAGGAAATTGCATAAAAGTCTAGCTCTTTCACAAAATTCTCATGCTCTAAACACGTACGCCAGCCTTTAGAGTACCAGAGAGCATCGTATATATTATATGATTCTGCTATAATATAATATATCTGTATTTTTTCAAAGCGAGAATAACCAATGGCAACTACTTCCGACTCAATTAAAGACACAATATTAAAAGCTCAGTGGACACGAAGTACCATTAACTCATTTGCAACAAGTAGCTTTGAAGCCCTTGATACGATACTCACTAGGCTTGAGGATGCCGAATATGGCGAAGTTTCACAGTTTTGTAAAGAACAGCTACAAACTCATAAAAGTGATATTTATTCCCTTTACATCCTTGGATTACTAGAACTAAAGAAAAACACCCTCAATGATCAGCAGCTCATAGCTGTAGCTGAAATATTTTCTGATAATCATAAGCCTGCTGTAGTTGAATTTCTTGCAAAAAAGATACTTAGCTTTGGAAGTAACCTTGTTGCACTCAAAATGCTTGCCGAAGTCTATGAACATAACAATGAAAAAGAAAAATTAGTACATACCTGGGATTTGATAGCAAAAGAAGACTTTGAAGAAGCAGACATTGTAGTCAAACTTGCAAAATATAACAGCGACGCAGGCAATAAAGAACATGCTACTGCATATTATAAGAAAGCCATAAACCGCTATCTCGCTCAAAAAAATTACCAACAAATCAAAGCCATATGGACTATACTCTCAGAAAATCAAAAAGATAATATTGACTTTTTACTCAAATTTGAAAAAAAAGTTGAAAAGGTTCTAAGCCCTGAAAAAACCCTAGACCTCCTTAATATCCTCTTGGATACGCATTTATCCGTACTCAGTGTTGACTTAGGAATTACCATTCTAAAACGATTTTTAAGTATTGATCCTGAAAATATTCCACGACGAGAGCAACTGGTCGAGCTCTATAGAAAAAAATTCAGTGACAACCCAAAACTAGAAGACTTCATTCAAAATTCTAACCTCCTCCAGCATTGGCGTTCAGTCAATACAGCCATAGCAACCTTTGAAAAACATATAGCATTCTCTCCTTCGAGTTTTGTGTATCATAGCCAATGGGGAGTCGGACGAATACGCGAAATAACAAACCACAACCTATACATTGACTTTTCTAAACGGAGAAATCATCAAATGGAGTTAGGTATGGCAGTAACCTCTCTTGAAGTGCTTCCAAAAGATCACTTTTGGGTATACAAAAGTGTCCTTAGCAAGGACAAAATTCGAGATTTGGTAATAAATAAAAAAACTTCTACCCTTAAAAATATCATTAAGAGTTTTAACTCTGCAGATCTCAAAAAAATAAAAGTAGAGCTAGTACCTGATATTCTTCGTCAATCAGAATGGAACAGCTGGAGCCTAAAGGCAAAAAAAATACTCAGTGAAAATCCGCTTTTTGGTATAAATAGAGAAAACTCAGACCATTACGACGTTTCGAGCGTCCCTGTTTCACCCTTTGAAAAAATTTATACACTCTTTAAATCCGAAGAAAAATTTATAGCAAAAGTCAAATATTTTGATAAGGTGCTGACACTTAATCTCTTTTCTGAAGATGAGGACGACTTTGATCAACTCTTAGAACTCTACGAGACATTTAGTACTATTGTGAAGAAAGAAAAGGAAAAATCTGTTATTCACTATATTACGTCTGTTCTTGTCTGCCTAGAAGCAAGCACATTTCCCCTCCTCTCCAGTCGTGTCGTACCAAAAACGCTACATGATTTTGTAAAAGAATTACATGCCCAAGAGATATTGACCTTTATTAGAGAGATGTCCATTGCAGGATACAAAGATAAGTTGCTTAACGCAATCATTGATCATAGTCCAGACTGGGAAAACCAGCTTGTGCAAGCCTTTCCTTTTCATCAGTCCTTGGCAGTTGTTGCAAGGCTTGAACAAGAACAGCAGACATCCCTTCTTAGCAAGATTTTTCTTAATATACATCAAAACTATGCACGTCATAGACCTGCGTATATATGGTTTATTAATGAATTTGGCGATAGAGACTGGATATTACGCGTAGTTACATCACAAGAAATCGCAGCTGTTCTCTTGCGGATTGGCATTTTTGTTGCAAAAGAAATACAAAATAGTCAAGAAATACAGGCAAATAGAAAATTTTTGTTGCAGGTAGAAAAAATACTATTCGATCGTAATTACGTTGATACGTTTTTTAAGAGTGAAAACGAAGAAACAATTAAGTATTTTTATTCTCTCATTAATGAACTAAGTGATGTACTACCTGCCCGTATCATTCAAGTTCGTGAGCGTATAGCTAAGACTATACCTGATTTTGACTTTGGAGACACCCATGATATTGCAACTGCTGGCTCATCGATTTTCTATACCTTAGAGTCAACATTTTTAGCAAAACAAAAAGAACTAAGTCACCTCTTTGAATCAGAAATTCCACTGAATAGTAAGGAGATTGAAAAAGCACGAAGCTACGGAGACTTAAAAGAAAACGCAGAATATAAGGCAGCGTTGGAGAAACAATCTTATCTAAATACACGAGTAGGCCAATTAAAAAAAGAACTTGAACACGCTCGCTACGTTTCACTCGACGACGTAGATATTTCTGAGGTTAATTTTGGAACCTGTATCACCTTGCTTGATGAGAACAATGATTCCATAAACACTTATACTATACTCGGTCCTTGGGAATCTGATCCATCAAATAATGTCATATCTTATGTTTCGCCTCTTGGAAGAAAATTATACAAACATAAAAACGGAGAATCCTTTTCTTTTTCGCTCAACAACCAAGAGCATATAGTTACTATAAAAAATATTGAGCCACTTACACTCAAGCAAGCGCAGCTACTGAAGTCTTAGTTAATTACAATATTAATGCAAGGCTATGCACTATTACTGTGTCTAACACGTAGTACAAAAATTACCTGTATATCTGTACCTCAAGTATTTTTTTATTGATCAGCAAGTGTCTCTAGATCAGCAAGTGTCTCTAGATCTGCAAGTGCTTTTGATGCTTGTATTCTAACAGTTGGTGGCTTGAGTATATCGCCCGAAAGCATGCGTAAATAGCTGAGGTAGCGGGTGTTCTGAGTCTTAAGGATAATAGAGATCGCCTTCAGAATGACTGCAGGCTTTTGCTCTTGTACAATGTATTCCAAGATATCAGGATCATTGATCGCCGGAGATTCAAGAAAGAGTTGTGTGGTTTCTTCGTAGAGAGCCGAGTCAAAACGGGTAGACTCTCTCACCAATAAGGCAATTATTGCCTCCTTACCGCCACGCTCAAAAAGCGAGTCTAAGGCTACTCGTATAAGCGCCTTTGTTTCTAAAGAAGGCACTTTAGAAGCCTCCAATTTTTCAAATACTACCTCTGCAAGGCTTTCACTTTCAGGGCTATATTCAGCAAGCGCGTACATAGATTCTGCACGCACTTCTGATTCTTCGTCCTGTCTTGCTATATAGAGCAGGGCCTCTTGCGCCCATGCAATGTCTTCTTGCAAAGAACTGCCCTGCAGTAATTCTCGCACATATCCTATACTTGCTATTCGTACCTCTTTGTTGTCATCACGTAGTCCGTTTAGTGCATATCTACTGTGTAGCCTAGTGTCAATAGCAAAGCCATGCAACTCCTTATAGAGAGCTACACGTATATCTGGGTTTGAATCCGAGCTAAAAGCATCAACAAGGATGTTGAGCATTGCTGAAGTATCCTCTTGCTCGCTAGATTGGGGGTAATGTTGCAAATTAGCAAGTGCAATTAATCGAGTCTGTTTTGGCGTATTTGAGTCAATAGCTTCGTTGGTAAGAAAATCATAATACTCGGGATCGGTTCGAAGTACATCCAAGGTACCTATTGCTCTAATTATTTCTTCTTTTAGCAAACTTGAGTTAATACGATCATAGTAAACTCGAAGCTCTGCTACAAAACTGCCAATCGAATACTCCCTAGTGCTAGAATCAGCGACAATTACTCTTTCAGGAAACGTGCTAAAATAGTCCCTTAGCAAATCAAGCATAAGAAGAGAAAATCTCAAATTTTCGGTCTGTATAAACTCTAGCCCTAGTACGTAGAGTGAGGCAATGTCGGAGTCTTCAAACACGTTGATTTGGCTATGTAAGTAGTTTATACCTGCTTGTACGAGTTGATAAGGATATTGCTGATATGCTTGTATTATTGCTATAAGGCTTGTTTGTGCTGATGCATAGCCTGCCTCTGATAAATAGCGCACTATTGCGATACGCAGAGGTACGGAATTTGTAGACTTAAAGCGTTCATGTAATTGGTCTCCATACGTGTAGTTATTAACCACCTGTAGCTCTTCAATGATTTTTATTAGGGAAGAATCAGGGGCAAATTGAATTTTTTGTTCTGTCGGAATACGTGTGGTTTCCTCAATTTGCTGCGTCCAGTTTGAGATACTAGAAAGAAAGGTCAAAAAAATTAGTAAGAGACCAAACAGTACATTTCTTATAAACAAGGAATGTTTGTGTTTACCTAATACTGTATTTAGCATTGTTTTGGGCATTGTTGTTTTGGGCATCATCTTTGGTATCCGTTTAACATCTGACTGGTAGAGTATGTGGCATTCCTTCATTCTCTACCTGTTTATAGCTTATCATTGTAGTTTTCATGCGATTTTTCATGAAAGAAAAGACCGTACAGAGACAATAGCTTGAGCATCAAATAATAAAGTCCACCAAGACATAACCCAATTACCATTATAAACGTAAGCGCTTGCAAGAACCGTATATGTGGGATCCATATCTCAATAGCCATTGATATTGCCAAACATAGAAAAAACAGCACTGCATTGGCAAAAGCTAATTTAAGAAAATAAGCAGAGCCCATTCTTACTGAACACACTCGTGAAATAACAAAAAACTGCAGTGGTACAATAATAAATCCCGATATAGTATAGGCTAAAGCAAGCGCCCATGCATAAGGAAACCGTGCACTCAATACAAGCGAAAGACAAATATCAATTCCTGTATATGCGCATGCAAAACCAAAAGCCCACTTGTCTTTGTTATACGCATAAAATGAACGCTGAAAATACATGTAGAGGCTTGTACTCACTATGCCAAACGAAAACATCTTAAGTACTTCTGTAATACTACGTATATCTTCAGTACTTATACGCCTGCTCCCATACGCCACAATAACCCCTAGTTTAGCAAAGAAAAAAAATACTATACTCACAGGAACCAAAAGTGCAAAGAGTTTGAATATAGCCGTAACATTACAAGAAGCAAGTCGTCTCATTTCTTGTCGTGCATAATACCGAGATAATTCAACAAAAGAAACAGTAATAATGGCACTACCGATAATTCCTATAGGTAATTGATAAAACACTATTGCACTTGAAAAATAGGAACTCTGTCCCGTATCAAATGATGTGAGCAAGAAATACGAAAACTGCAAATTGATGAGTGGTGCCAAGGAAGCAAGAATGGCAGGCACCCAACGTTTTAATACCGTTTTGGTTTCTTGCGTATATCCCCGTAACATTGGAACAAAGACATACCCTAACCTCATACACGCAAAACCATGCAAAACCACGACTAAGCATGCACTTATGCAAAAAGCCCAGGCAGCAGAAAAAATTCCTAATGAGGAGGCTCCCAGCGGAACAGCAATAATTACGCTTATCGAAATCAGTATAGGGCTAAGCGCACTCACAAAAAAATGTGAATGCGCATGAAGAAATACAGAGTACACCGTCATCAGCGATACAAATGCAATAAAAGGAAATACAATTCTAAACACACTCACCGCAAGCGAGACTTGTTCTTCATCGACAAAACGAAACAAAATTGACACCAGTTGCGGAGCGAACAATTCGCCCGCACTCACGAGTACAATCATAATAATTACTACTACAGTAAACACTGACGAAAAAACTCGTTGAGAATGCGAATGCGCCCTTGATCGCTCATCAACGATTCCCGTAGCAATGGGCAACAAGGCAGAATGCAGTGCTCCCTCTGCAAATAATTTTCTTAAATTATTTGGAAATGCGAGCACCGCATACAGTACATCGGATTCCGAAGAAAAACCAAAAAAATATGTAAACACCCTCACACGTACAAAACCCAACAGGCGCGAAACAAAAGTACAGAGACCCAACATCACCTGCGCTCTACCACTCTTATGCATCACCTTTTTTGATAAAAGCCTATGTTTGAATAAAGATGAAATCGAAAGGCGCCCCTTTTCTTTAGAAAAATTAGTGTTATTAGACATACCCGTATAGCGTCATTGCCGTCGCACAACAAAGAAAATGATGAGTGTAAAAAGCACCGTTACAATCATGGGCATGGCCGCACCAAAAAATGGCAAAAGAACCTCACGCGACACAAGTACACTACCCACAAGATCTAAAGAATAATATACAATAGCAATAATAATCGCCAGTAAGAGACTAAATAAAAAACTACTGTGCATAATCGATGCCCCAATAATAAACGTGATAAGCGATATTACAAGCGATGAAAACGCAAAAGGAACCCTTGCGTATAAATCATATAAGAGTTGGTGATACGGGAGTTCTTGTTCACGTAGCAACTGTATATACGAATAGGCATCTCTAAAACGGAGCTCACTAAGCGAATCTGCAATTCTCTCAAATTTTGCAGGAGAAGTCTTGATGGTTTCGTCTGTATGGCTTGCATGGTAGGTTCGTAAAAAACGCTTGGACTCCTTATCAAAGGAATAACGATTGACTCGTTCAAAAAACCATGTATCCTGTTCCCATATAGCACTAGAAAAATTGATACGTTCATCAAACTCAAAATTATCTTTTAGTTTTAATACAAAACCATTCTGCATTGTCGCACTTTCTTTGTCAAAGAAACTTGCGTAGTATAATACATTGCCTTCTTCGTTTATTACGACTACGTTTGAATTATCCTGCGATACATCTTGATTAAGCAGTTTTCGTTGTAGCTCATTCTTTTTTCTCGTGGCTTCTATCACTACCATATCATTAATAGCAAAAAAACCCGCACACATAAGCCCAATCATAGCAATGAGAGGGATAACAAATTGAAACATTGAAATACCAGATGCAGATATTATAATAAGTTCATTGCGCATTGAAAAATTACTCACGGTTTGCGAAATGGTAAATAGAATGGAAATAGGAAAGGCAAACGACAAACTCGTAGGAAGATAGTACAGTTGTACGAGTAGTACTTGTACAAGGGGGGCAGATGCGTCAAGGTAACGAAATAAATTAAATACAAGGTCTAGCGTCTGAATAAAGAGTGAAAATATACTCAATGACATAGCAAAGAGGGTAAAAAAACTGCGAAAAAGATACCGGTGTATTTGACTATATATCATGCCTTTGCTCCTTCTGCTTTTTCCGCTACTTGCATTTTCTTGGTATATGCATAGTTTTTTTTCATGGTCTTATTATTCATTTGCTTTTCGTACGATGAGAATCATGGCAATAAGAAATATTATGACGTTTGGATACCATAGTATGAGCGGTATATAACGATAATAGCTGTTTATTGCTATACTTTGATTAATAAAGTTAATTGTCCAAAATAGAAAAGAAACTATCAATCCTATTCCAAACCCAACAGAACGCCCACTACGCTGGGAAAACAAGCCAAGAGGAAATGAAAGCAGAATAAACAAGATGGTCGCCGAAATAAACACAAACTTTTTGTTGAGAACAACAAGCAAAAGCTGAAATCCATGGTCGCTAAACTTATAATTTTTTCTCTTTAAAAGGCTTGTACGCGCAGTCGAAAGTATGTTTTTATTAGAGCTATTAATAGTGGTGTATAGCTGATCATATTTTTTATAAAAGCCATAATGAGCAAGTAGAAGAAACGTTTCATTTTTTTTCTCTTCATTATAGAGCTTGGTAGTACGAAAATCGCGTGCTTCTTTAAATAAATCAGTGATTCCCTTGCTATCCGAACTTACTGTCCCTACATCAACGGTGATATCCTTTAAGAGAAAGTTATATTGTACGCTATCTGCAACAATATAGTCGAATTCATTTGCTTTTCCCCCCACACTATGTCCCGTGACATTAAAGAGCTGCATTGCAACAATACCCTTTGTATTAGCTTCCAATATCATGCCTGATTCTGCTTGCAAGATTCTACGCTTGTTTTCGCTATCTCTATCTAGTATGCTTATGCCGTATATTGTGTCGCCATCAACTCGCGATATTACAATCGCCTCATCACGAAATCGTTTTATTCCGCGTGACTGAATCTCTATCTGGGGAGCAATTGCAATGATATTTCTGTACTGCTTGGTATATTGTATGGTGCCATAAGGAACCAAGACTTCGTCAGTAAAAAACGCAAAAGAAATAAATGCCATGGCTAGCGTGATATACGGCACAATAATGCTATACAGCGACACGCCAAGCGCTCTCATAGCAATAAATTCGTTATATGATGAAAAATATCCCAAACTTACAAGGCTCGCAATAAGAACGGCATAGGGTATGGCAAGTGAGATAACCTTAGGAAGCGAGTAGAGAAGTAGTAATGCTACTTCTCTAAAGGGAACATTGATTTTCAGTATGTCTTTTGCAAGAAGGAGCACTTGATTTGCAACAAATACCGTAATAAAAAAAAGAAGCGAGAGTACAAAAGAAAGAAAAAAGTCTCTGAGTATATACACCCATATTCGAAACGGATATATACGAGTAACAAGGTCAGTCAAAAATACCCCGTAGAACCAAATCCTCCATCCCCACGCTCAGTTTCTCTAAAATCAATGTGCACTTGTTTAAATGACGCCTGTACCACTGGACATATTACAAGCTGCGCTATTCGTTGCTGTGGCTGCACTATAATCTTTTCTTGTGCAAGAGATATATATGGTATTATTATTTCTCCTCGATAATCTGAGTCTATTGTACCCACACCATTTATCATGAACAATCCTGTTCTAAAAGAAAAGCCCGAACGTGCCCTTACCATTCCTTCGTAGTGGGGAGGAATACTAATGAATGTACCTGTAGATATTTGCACCCTTTGGAATGGCTGTATTTCTAGTTCTTCTTTGAGGTTGGCAAAAAGATCAGCGCCACTTGCGCCTTTACTCATATACTGCGGTTTTTTGCCCTTATACGCCACAGATATTCTCGCAGTCATTACTATTGATTGTCCTAAATCACATAAGCTAACACTGAGATACGCGTGTCTTGCACGTGATTACTATCGCTTCTTATCTATGAGATTTACTAGAGCTAAATTGACTCTTCCGAGCCTATCAATTTCAATGATTTTGACTCGTATAGTCTGATTAAGCTGTAAATAGTCCTCTACTTTGTTGACACGTTGCTTTGATATCTGACTTATGTGACAGAGACCATCTTTGCCTGGTATGATTTCTATAAAAGCTCCAAAATCCGTAATACGCTTTACAACCCCATCATATTCCTTTCCTACTTCGGGTTCTTCGAGGAGTTGTTGAAACGTCTTTAGTGCTTCATCTGCTGCTTGGCTTTCTTTTCCGTATATGGTTACTAGTCCCGAATCATTAATATCAGCCTGAACATTATATTTTTCAGTGATAGATTTGATTGTTTTTCCTCCCGAACCTATGAGTATTCCAATTTTATCGGGATCAACATTAAAACTAAGTATTCGCGGAGCATGCGGAGAAAGCGCCTCTTTTGGAGAAGTAATGCATTTATTCATCTCTGAAAGAATATGCAACCTCCCTTCTTTTGCTTGTGACAGGGCGTGTTTCATAATTTCTGAACTGATATTTTTTATTTTGATATCCATTTGAAAACCAGTAATACCATCTTTTGTCCCTGCGACCTTAAAATCCATGTCTCCCAGATGATCTTCTTCGCCAAGGATGTCGGATATCACCTCGTACGAACGCTCGTCTTCATAAACTAAGCCCATCGCAATACCTGCAACCGCCTTTTTTATAGGGACTCCTGCATCCATGAGAGAAAGCGATGATCCACACACCGTTGCCATAGAAGATGACCCGTTTGATTCTAGTACCTCAGAGACTATGCGCAGGGTATAAGGAAACTCTTCTTTACTTGGTAGAATTGGTTCGACAGAACGAAACGCAAGGTGGCCATGGCCTATTTCTCTACGTCCAGTAAACAGTCGTCCTGTTTCACCAACAGAATATGGGGGGAAATTATAATGGAGCATAAAATGCTCTTTTCTATCACCGTCTATATCGTCGCGAATTTGAGCATCCATGGCAGTTCCTAAGGTGACAAAAGCCAAGGCTTGTGTCTCACCTCGAGTAAAGAGACCCGTACCATGGGTATGCGGCACCACCTCTACTTCGCACGCAATAGGACGAATATCTGTGGGAGTTCTGTGATCTGTTCTACGCTTATTGTTGAGTATAGAACTGCGCACAATATCTTTTTCGAGATCGTGTATAAGGCCCGATATGACTTTTTTCTCATCATCGTCAATTTCCTCTCCCCTTTCTTCTTCAAGCCTTGCAATATAGTCATTGCGTATCTTTTTGATTGCTTCGGATCTCTTAGACTTGCCAAGTATAAAACAGGCTTCGGTGAGCAAATCATTGACGGAAGCCTTCACTTTGCTTTCATCTTCGTACTTGTCTATAGCGACAAGATCAAGTTTTTCTTTGCCGACCTTTTTAGCAAGTTCTACTTGTGCCTCACATATGCTCTGAATACACGGTTTTGCAAACTCTATTGCATCAATAAGATCTTCTTCTGACACCTCTTTGCCACCACCTTCTACCATGGTGATTCCCTCTAAGGATCCCGAAACTATAATTTCTAGCTCTGCACGATCTATCTCTTCAAAGGTAGGGTTTACCACATGATTACCGTTTACCTTGACAATACGTACTGCACCAACTGGCCCATCAAAGGGAATATCACTTATAAAAACGCAGGCTGAAGCCGCACACATTGCTATCACATCAGGGGGATGTATTGTGTCCGTTGATATCACAGTAGGAATAAGCTGAATTTCGCGCATGAATTCTTTCGAAAACAGGGGGCGCATGGGGCGATCAATAAGCCTCGACACCAGTATTTCTTTGTCCTTTGGACGCCCTTCTCTTTTCAAAAAACCACCAGGTATCTTGCCAGCAGCATAGTACTTTTCGTTATATTCTACCTGTAGAGGAATAAAATCCAATTGGGGATTTATGTCAGTACTACAACACACGGTTGATAGTACGCTTGAACCACCGAGTTTTCCCAAAACTGAGCCATTGGCTTGCTTAGCAAGCTTACCCGTTGATAATTCTAAAGTTTTATCACCTATTTCTATTATTACTTTTTCTTCATTCATTTGAGGGTTCCTTTTTTACGTTATAAATATTAATGTCTCAGTCCGAGTTTTTCTAGCAAGGAACGATATTTTACAATATCCTTACTCTTTAGGTACCTCAAAAATCGCTTTCTCTTGCCAACATGTTTCAACAAGCCATATTTAGCTATGGTATCGCCTTTATAATTTTTAAGATGTTCTGTTAGCAACTTAATTTTTGTAGTCAAGAAGGCTATTTGTACTTCGGTCCTCCCAGAATCATGGGAGCTACTTCCATAGGTCTTTATTATTTCTTGACTTTGTTCTTTTCCTAATTTCATATATTTACTTGCACTTACTCTATAGTATAGATTATTTATAAAGGCTTGTCAAGTAATAAGAAAATCTTAGATAAAGATCGGGTCTGTACACACTTCAGTATCAACAAACCTAGATCTATGAAACTGTCAGAGCGAGCATAGCGCTTATTTGGTTTGTAAGGCTTTGGAAAAATGGTAGACATGCCTTTGAGCACGTTGTTCATGGTTGGTGTACTGTCCATGTAAAATGCGAGATTACTTACACAGGTTTAAAAACAAGCAGTCGTTTTTGATCATTAAAGTACAGCTCCCGTATAGTTTCATTCTCAAATTCAGCTTTATACTCTTCTTGTGCAAGATCATACTGGCTAAGAAATATACGATGGGACTGTAGCGCATCTATCGACTTTTTGTCATTTTGAGACTCAATATACTCGCTATCCATAGGAGCAAACAATTCTTGCGTAAATGGTCCTATAGCGATTCGAGTAAGCTTAGTTACATATGCACATGAATTAGCTTCGGTCGCAATATCACGCACAATTGCACGCACATATGTTCCAGACGATACGTGTACATCAAACCTTACGTGTGGTAACTCAATGTCGAGTAGCTTTAAATGAAAAATTTTTATGGGACGATTGGGGAGTATTACCTCTTTTTTTTGTCTCGCACTTTTATACGCACGAACTCCATGGACATGTATAGCTGAATACTGAGGAGGAACTTGCGTAGTAAAGCGAGATACTTTGGAAAAGGCATGTATTATGTCTTCGATTTTCGGAAGAGGCATTTTTTTTACAAGAGCCCCATCTCTATCAAGTGTGTCGGTCTCTACACCAAATGTCGCCTGACATGTATAGCGTTTGTCTAGTTTCAAGAATAACCTTTGTAGACGCGTATACTGTCCCGCAAGTACGCACATACACCCCTCCGCAAACTTATCAAGCGTTCCTGTATGCCCTAGCTTTTTGATGTTGTGTTTTGATTTGAGATAATCAAGCATTGCGTGAGACGTGTAGCCAACTTGCTTGTTAACAAAGTAAATTCCCTGAGTTTGCATAATTACCGTAATACTAAAAAAGTGAGTCTAGAAGTTCCTATTCACTTAAATTTTCTATAGTCTTGATAGTGGCACTTCCCTTACTTAAAGCATCGCTCTGCTTAAAGAAAAGCCTTGGAGTGTGCTTCCAGCGATATTTTTTTGAAATTTTTGCCTGAATAAACCCATGTGCATGGTTTAAGGCTTCTACTGCCTTGCTGAGCTGCTTGCCTGCATCAAAGCTAGACACAAATACAAAGGCTTGGGAGCCATCTTTTGAAATTTTGACATGCATGATAGTAAGATGTGGGTATATTCTAGGATCGTTGATTTTTCCATCGACTATCATTGTACGAATCTCATGGTGTATTTCATTTTGCATGCGCTCTTGCTTGTATTCATTCATATGTATAGCCTGCTTATGTTTTTTTATCCTTACTCGTACTGTATAACTTACAAGATTTATGCGGTATTTATGCTATGAGCGTATTATCCTGTATGTATTGCCCAATATTGCATTACTGCATTGTATCGCTGATCCACCATCTAATAGCTAGAGTGTGCTATTTATCATGGTCGGGGACTAATTTCCTGTTTCGTATAGATGATAAGTTCTTCACCCTTTTGTACGTTTTCTCCGTGACTCAGTCCGATACCACATTCAAACCCTGCTTCAACTTTGTTTACAGAGTCCTTAAATCGTTGCAAAGTAATAATGGTTCCTAGATCGAGTTCATTTCCATCTCTCATTACACGAACTACATTGCCTTTTTCAACATTTCCTGATCGAATATAGCTGCCGAGTATCATTCCTTTTTTCGGTATAACAAACAGTTCTCTCACCTCAACTTCGGCAGTCTTCACATCTTCGTATTCAGGTTCACGAAGAGCTAAAATCTTTTCTTTTACTTCATCAATAATTTCAAATATTACCGAGTATTTTTTTAATGTTACTTTCTCTCTGTCAGCGATACCCTGAATTTTTTGTGTTGGCGACACATTAAATCCAATGACGTCTGCATCAGAGGCCGAAGCGAGCATGATATCACTCTCGTTAATATTTCCAGCAACTGCCTGTACTACTTTTATTCGAATAGTCGCATCGCTGAGAGTTTCAAGTGCATGCTTGATTGCTTCAGCCGAACCTTGTGTATCCGCTTTAACAATGGCTTTGTATTCATTCATCTTGTCACTTTCTATGCTTGTTAGAAGATTATCAGAAGTAATTTTGTTTGTCACACCTGCGTCTTGAGCACGAGAAAGCTCTTGCCGCTTGGACGCTATAGTCTTTGCTTCTTTGTCATCCTTGGTTACTTGAAATGGATCACCTGCTTTCGGAAGACCTTCTAATCCTGTAATCTCTACAGGAGTACTTGGTCCTGCTATTTTTTGTTCATTTCCCCTATCGTCATACATAGTCCTTACTTTACTGGCGTATATACCTGTCAAAAGATAATCACCTTTGCGCAGTGTTCCATCTTGTATGAGCAAGGTTGCCACAATGCCCCTTCCTTTTTCTACTTTTGATTCTAAAACAGTGCCCGAAGCAGGAATACTATCGCTTGCCTTGAGATCAAGTAGCTCCGACTGCAAGGTAATGCTCTCAAGCAACTCAGGAATACCCTCTCCTGTGAGCGCAGATACCTTGCATACCATTACATCCCCTCCCCACTCTTCTGGAGAGAGCCCTTGCTCAGTCAGTTGCGTGTACAATGTATCTGTGTTTGGCTTTATAAGATCAATCTTATTTATTACTATTATCACTGGGATTCCAGCATCTTTTATATGAGAAATAGCCTCTATTGTTTGTTCTTTTACGCCATCATTTGCTGCCAAGACTAGGAGCACAAGATCAGTGACTTTTGCCCCTCGTGCCCTCATCATAGAAAATGCGGCATGACCGGGGGTATCTAAAAAGGTTATCTTTTTTTCCGCAAGAGTAACTTGATAGGCACCTATCTGTTGGGTTATTTTACCATGTTCTGTTGCCACTACGTTTGTATTGCGAATTGTATCGAGAAGTTGGGTTTTTCCATGATCGACGTGACCCATGATGGTAACTATCGGCGGTCTATTGTGTAAGGAATCTTTATCTACTTCTGGTTTTTCCAGTATTGTTTGTTCATACAGTGACACAACAGTGAGCGTGCAATCATATTCTGCTGCAAGTATACTCGCGGTCTCTGAGTCAATTACAGAGTTGAGTGTGGCCATTGTGCCCATACTCATTAGTTTTGAGAGCAAAAGAGAGGCCTTGATATTCATTTTTTTTGCGAGATCGGCAATAGAAATATTTTCAATAATGTTAATTGACTTTGGAACTGGATTTACTACTGCGTTTGTTTGTTTTCTTGTCTTAAGAAACAACTGCTTCTCTAAGGGCTCACGTTTTTGTACAATGGGTGTTGGTCTTCGTCGGGTCGCCTTGAACGATCTGCGCCCAGTATTACCTGTATTTGCAATGGGATTATTTAAACCCATGGCATTTACAGGTCGGCTGTTCTGTGGTTTTTCTTCAGAGGGTGTGGTAGTTGCTTGTGTCTTGATTTTCTGTTGTCTTGCAGTATTTCTAATTTTTTGAAGCCTTGATGCAAGAAGAGAATTTTGGCCTCCTCCCTGTTGGCTACGTACATTGTGCTGTACATCTCTGACCATCTTGCTCGTTGTTTTTTTTGTTTCAGAAGCATGTTGATCCAAAGTCTTATTTTGCATTGCAAGGTTGTTTTTATCCGCATGTTTATTTTCATGAGTGTTATTCTGGTTCTCTTTCTTTTTATCACTTGCTTGTATCTCGGGCTTTGATGGCTGTGTTGTACGAGATGCCGACAAAGTATCATTAGAAGAAGTGCGTGAGTCTGGAGAACTCTTAGATGAACCTTGTACAATATGTATATCTTTTTGATTGGTAGTTGTACCTGTAGCAACAGGGCTACGTTGTAGACGTAGCTTAATTTTTATTTTTTTGTGTTCGGGTTTATGGACATTATCTCTTCTATTTCTGTTTGAAGTTTTTAAAAGGGTTGTTTTTATACCTTTTTTTTCATTAGACGAGGAGTTTTTTTCCATATTTCTCAATTATAGCATATGAGGTAAAATTCTCCTATGTCTCAACTTTACAAACAGAGACTATTACACAACTTTTGTAACTGGTTCTCTATTGCCTATCGAAAGGTGCATGTAGGCATCATGCCTACACATTAAACTGTTTAACTATGACTACCTAGCCTGTTCATACAAGACTTGTACCTAAAATACGTGTTTTCACCTAAAAAATACTGTAGCGATGAGTATAAATAACCCTATTCAAAATCTACGTTTTCTTCGATAACTCGAATAATTTCCTGCGCTTCTTGCTCTAAGAGTCCGTCTATGTTTTCAACTTCTGACTCAGAGTATAGTTGGGCTAGAAGTTCCACACTGTGTATGTTGAGTGCACGCAATTTTGTGATTATCGACTCACTAAGAGGGAGTTGTGATATGTCTATTGCTTCATCTTCCGTTTCGCTACTTATCTCGCTGGTTGTTTCGCTACTTACTCCGCTACTTACTCCGCTGGCCGTCTTGCTGGCCGTCTTGCTGGCTATTTCATTGGTTTCCGTAGGGATCGTCTCTATTAGTTTTGTGTCATCAATACTATTAGCATTTTCGTTTTCTACTAGCCTGCTACTAGACGCAACATTATCAACTACTACGCTATCTTGTTGTGCATTATCGGTTATCGTACCATCAGCATGCCCATTGAGATCCTTATTTTGATCTTCATTTGACAAGGTACTCTGCTCAGGTCCCCCATCTTCTTCAAGTATTTTTTCAGACTGTGTCTTTGCCGATGTAGTAGCCTCTTCTACCTCTGTATCACTATCGGGATCAGTTAGTTCTAATGTCTCTCTGAGTTCTGTTCTTAGTTTTTTTGTTTCTTCTTCGGTAAATCCCATATCTTTGAGATCTGTATTAGAAAGTTTAATTAAATCCTCAATATATACCACTGAATTTTGTTCAAGTTTCTTGATTAAGCCGTCATCCAGGCTCTGTATCTCATTGACACGTGAAATATTAACCTCTTCTACTTCACTGTGAGTAAAAATATCAATTAGCTCTTTTTTAATTTCACCCGACTTAATCATTTCTTGGTATTGGCTAATTGTTTTAACGTTAATTATCCAATCAGTAAGTCTATTTGCCAGCCTTACGTTAAGACCCATTTTTCCAATTGCAATAGAGAGTTTATCGTCATCAACTATCGCAAGCGTTGATCGTTTCTGTTGATCTAACACAACCACCTGCTTGACTTCAGCTGGCGAAAGTGAATTTTTTATAAATGTCAAGGGATCTGAGTCATACTTGAGTACATCAATACGTTCTCCCTCAAGCTCAAGCATAACATTGTTTATACGTACCCCCTTTGAACCAACACAGGCCCCAATAGGATCGGTATCAGAATTCAGAGTGCGAACCGCTATTTTTGTCCTATAGCCCGGCTCACGCACTATTTTAACAATTTCAACCGTTCCCTCGTATATTTCTGGTACTTCTAATTCGAATATCTTTTTTACAAACTCAGGGTGCGAGCGACTGAGTATAACCTCAAGACCATCCCCGTTCTTCTTTACATCATGTACAATTACCTTGATTCTATCCCCGGTTCGGTACACCTCTCTCGGAGATTGAAAACGACGCGGAAAAATGCCTTCTGCACGTCCTAAGTCCAAAATTATATCTTTATTTACACCACGTAGATAGTACCCTATGACAATCTCGCCAATTTTCTTTTTAAATTCCGAACTTAAAGAATCACTTTCGTATTCTCTAATTTTCTGCCGTAGTCGTTGCCCTGCCACCGCAATCTCGTTGCGAGTAAAATCTTCTGCCTTAAATTCGATGAGAATTTGATCGCCTACTTCGCATTCTGACTCATAGTTGCGAGCTTCTTCAAGCGATATCTCATTCACAGGATCTTTTACTTCACTAACTATGGTTTTTTTAGCATAGAGAGTAATTTCAGAATTGTCACTAGTAAAATCAACTATGGCATTGGTATCGTCACCATATTTTTTCTTATATGCAGCTTTAAGGGAATCCTCCAGGGCTGACTTTATAAGTTCTTCAGTAAGTCCTTTGCTTGTAACAGTATCATTTATTACGTCATTGAGATTAATCATATGTTTTTTTGCCTTCTAAAAATGCTATATCAATCATGGGCGATACTGGATTTGAACCAGTGACCTCTTGCATGTCAAGCAAGCGCTCTAACCAACTGAGCTAACCACCCCCCACGATATATTAATTATAGTATAGATTGAAGAATTATCCCAGTAAACAGAACAGGCCTTGTATTCTTTACGTAGTTACAAGACATGTCACATTTATTAAAATAGGTAAATGATTTTTTTGCGGGTAGTCGTAGATTAAACCTATCAACATTACACTCAAGTATCTCTTTCATCTTATGTAATACAAGCCCTGCAATATTGTAGTATATTTTTTCAGATTTGATATTTTGAGTTAAGTATGGAAATATTCCCAATGAATGCTTGTACAATTCTAGTAAGAATTCTTCTTGAAAACAAAATACTGCTTCAAACCCAATTTCACCATAGACCTCTACTTTGAATGGCCTTGATTGATTTTGCACTTCTTCCGACCTCACGGCATGCATAAACCTATTTAAATCAAAAATATCCACCATAAATGTATCGAGTGCATATATGTACGCCGAAAGGACATTTTCTCTACTTTGTCTTACTTTCATAAATATACAAAAAACCCTGCGACATAGAATCGCAGGGTTTATCACAATGCATTAGGAGGTTTTATAAACCCGCTTCGGCATCACCTGCATCGTCAACGTCTATGTTTCCACGCTTTTGAAGGTATCGTAAAAATTCTTCACGCGATACCCTTTCAAATAAAATTCTGTTTCTTCTTTGTTGAGACTGAGATATTATCTGCCATGTACCTTCATGGTCAATGTCTTCAAAAATATCTAAATCTGTGACAGGATCATAGTCTATAACGATATCCCTAACATAGGTAACAAAATCTGTTGTACCAAAATAACGTGAACGGAATATCTTTATTTTGTCAAAAAATATGTCACTTGAAAGTTGAGGATATACGGGCAAATCAATGATAGGTCTATCATAAATATCACTTATATATGCTTCATTGTTATATGTAAGCGTATCCCATCCAAAAAACTTAAGATCTCCGAAAGCAAGTTCGTATTGCTTGCCTTCGTGGTCAAGTAAGTCTACATAAATCTTTTCGGGCTGATTGAGACCGTATACCGTCATCGTTGCACTGTTAATAACCGCAACATTTTTTATCAATCCGTATCCTAAAAATTTATTGCCCTTATTTAAGTCTTCGGGAGCGGTTACTATATCGCCGTTTGCATCTACTGCTTGTGTATCAAGTCCTGCAAGTGGTGCAATAGGGGGTACGAGATATGCATACATATCAAAATTATAATCAGGAAATAGTACTCTAAAACCGAGTAAATCCTCACCCGCAAAGAGTTCCGAACTCTGAGATACAGGAACTTGTCTAACGACACTTGCATTTAATGATTGTGGGAATTGTATAGATGATGAAAGCTCGACTCTCCAGTTTTTGATTGCATATGATGTACGCAATGCTTGGACTTCTTCCTGTGAAAGTCCTATGGGTGCAGTCTGACTAAAATCAACTATTGTAGGCTCATGCTCACTGTCATTATCTGCTATTGCAAGTTGAGAAAAATCAACAAGAACTTGTTGTTCAGCAAAAGACATCGTTCCTGTTAAGAGAAAAGCCAAAAGAGAGGCCACAAGAAAAGACGGTAGCATTTGTAATTTTAATTTCATAATTCCTCCTAAATATCTATGAATAAACTATACTATCATTTTGAATCAAAATAATAATTTTGTCAAGGGCATTAATTTTATCAAGGGCATTAAATTTCTGTGCAATACTATTTCAAACAACATTACAGCAGATGACCATTGATTATAATCTTAATATCGGCGTGTAGTTTGTTATTCTTTAAATTGTATGATATCCACTCCTTGATAAGGTATGCATTATTTCTCTCTATTATGGATATACGAGGAGCATTTATCAAGGCTTCGTCCACATATTCTATAACATTGCTCGTTACGTCTTGTTGTGACATATCTGGCTTTGACATATCTGGCTTTGACATATCTGGCTTTGACATATCTGGCTTTGACATATCATCAAGGCTCACAAAAAGTACTGAATATTCATCTGCCCACCACCATTTTTTTATTTTTAGTGTGTCAGTAAGTGGAAACGAACTGTCTAATGTAATTGAACCAAAAAATAACTCTTGCATATAGGGCACAATAAGTGGTACAGAAGATCTTTTTTGAGTTATTCGACGCCTTTGGCGTGAATATTCAAATATGCTGGATTGGCTTTCTTTTTTGCTTGCTTGCAGACTTTCTTTGTCTTTCTTAGCATCAAATGTTTTAAGAGCACCATCATAATGTGTTACATAATCCAAGCGTAGGTAGTATATATCAAGAATTGTGACGTTTTTTGTGTCGGCATACAGTATGTATTGTGTAATAACAAAAAAGGCAATTGCTAAAAAAATAACGAGTTTCAGATAAAGAGCTGGTGGTTCCTTTCCCATCTATTATTGCGCTTCCGCTTGAAACAACTCAATATAATTTGATATTCCCCTTGCAATACCATTTGCGAGTTTCGTGAGTACATCATTATCGTTTAACAAGGTTGCTTCTGACTTATTGGTTACAAAACCTAGTTCAATTAGGATAGCTGGCATTCTTGCATTACGAACTACATACCATTTTTCCTGTTTTATTCCTCTGTTTCGTATGATACCCCCAAGAGATTCGTACATATCTGCTAATACATATTCAGCGAGTTGTTGGCTTTCAATACTAATTTCTTGATCGCGTATCGTATTAATTATACCATACGCAAGGCTTTTTTCATCTAGTTCTACATCGACGAGATTGCTACGCGCATAGTCAGGCGGAAGAGTCCATACCTCCATGCCATTCGCATTTTTTTTGAGTGAACCGTTGGCATGTATTGATATAAAAAGCGTTGCCTCGTCTTTTGGCAATGATTCCAGGACCCCGTTTGCAACATTGGCACGTGCTTCCAAGGATAAAAACACATCAGAATCGCGTGTATACACTATTTTTATAGCTGGAAAAGCTTCTTTAAGTAGATCTCCCACAAGCAAGGCAGATTTCAGTACTACATTTTTTTCTTGAACAGTAGGCGACTGCGTTGTACCTTCCGGTGAAAATATTCCTACTGCACCAGAATCTTTTCCACCGTGACCTGGGTCAATAATGATAGTTGATATGCGAAATTGCTCATAATACGAACTATCTATAGCCGTATTTGTTTTTCTTGTAGTCGATGAGTCTAATAACTCGCGTTCTACTATCGCTATAAAGGAGTCACTCACAAATACAACTCCATCTTTAATTGTTGGAGGCATAACAGTGGCTATTGTTTCAAAGTCTATGAGCACATAGGGAGTATCTAATGAAAAAGAGAGGGTTGTTTTGTTTTTTGTGAGGAGACCTAAACCAAGAAATGTGTCCCAATTAAAGAGAATATCATTTTTAAGTACATAGGTAATCAGATCTTTGTCGTTCGCTTCTTGTTCTACGACCCCTTCATCATCAAACGAAGATGTCCCCTGCTCCTGTCCTACTGAATCAGAAACATAAACATAAGCCCAAGTATACGTAACTATACACAGCAAAATTAGTCTATACATAAAATAAATGATGCGCACTACAATAATAGTCCTATATTTTATATCTTATTCCATGTTGCATAAGATATCTCAAACCTGAAAATCCAGCACGTAGCACTGCTCGTAAGATGAGCCCCTGTCCCCTCACGTTTTTCTTTGATGTATATAAAAGCCTCCTTTTTATCGCCATATGCACCGTTTCTTGTAACGTAGCATGTGTCCATGTCCCTAACTGATATATCGCAGCATCTTTGTGATAACTAGACACACTCATACGCCTCAGCGGACGTGTAGGATCAGGATATTGTGACCGTGTTGCATACCGACTCCATAGAGACTCAAACAAAGAAATATTTATCGGTAAAGCAGTCATATGACCAGCGAGATTCTCAACAGATATATTCTCTGAATATTGTTTCTGATTTGCATAATCTTGCTCAAATGCGATGAGTTGGGGAGCGCTGTGATTATACCAAGTCGCACACACTTCTTGTTTCCATGATGAAGCAAGAAAAGCATCGGCAGTGGGATTTGGTATAACACGTACATCCAGTTTTGATAGAATCAAGAGAATTCTGCTCGGTAAAGAACTGTGTTGCGGTGCAGAGATAATGATATTACCTACTTTTCCTACATTATTAACGGGAAACTGTATTGCCTCTCCCGGAGTAACACCAAAAAAAATATGCTTGCACCAGCTAGGAATAGTTTCGTTCTTTGCATAGCCTACCGACGTCACGACCCCCGGAACACTCATTATTGCTCGCTCAGCACAACACGATGTACCGCTTATAGGCGTGTTGGATGCTTTATGAGAGTTCTTATACGCACGCTCAAAACTTGGCACTGTGTCATCAAGAACTTGTCGTGTCCCACTGGATAAAAAAGATACGAGAGGACTATTTCCTTCCCCATACATGCTTGTCCATCCTGACATATACCCCCCAGAAGGCCGTGCCGCTAGTTCAGCAATATATACGTCTTTACCCACAACGATCAAATCACCCTTTATCGCTCCTTTTTTAATGCCGAGGGCCACTGCGGCGTTTAATAACACTTTTAATGCCTTAGACTGAATATGTGGAGAAAGACATGCGGGAATGCTATGTCCCAATTCAACTCTATATGGTGCAAAGCCAATTATTCTTTGTGCAATAGATTGGTATTGTATTGCTCCTTTTGAGAGCAATATATCTATGCTCAACTCTTCACCCTCGATAAAATTTTCACATATAACCGATGTTGAGGCACTGTCTGCTTGGGCGCGATAGAGTGCGCCTTGTAGGGTTGACAGATCTTTTACGATTTGTACACCACGCGCTCCCATGTTGTCAACTGGTTTTACAATAAGCGGAAAACGAAGATGCTTAGGAAGTCGCTTTACATAGTATCTCGTATGCAGAGTTTTGGGTTCGGGTATGTTTTTATATACTGTGTGCGGTGCGGTGAGAATGCCTGCTTTTATAAATTTTTTCTTCATAAGAGACTTGTACGTTGCATACTTTGACTGCATTACTGTAAGTGATGGGAGCGACAATGCTTTGCATATTAAGGAAACCTGATACTGAAAGTCGGTTCCTATTGAGTAGATACCGTGTATGCTATCAGCATCATTACGCAATACTCCAATTATTCTATTAGTATCTCTGATATCAATGGAAATAAACCTATCGAGGTGTGGTGCGCAATAGGCCTGGGGGTTTTTGTCAAAGGCATACGTATGGTATCCAAGTCGCTTTGCTATATACACTGCCGGAAACTGCATGACCCCAGCCCCAAGAAATACAACTATAGAAGAACTTACATTTTGCATGATTATATACTACGACGACTATTTTCAAGAGAATAGTTAAGAATCGCAATAACGTACAGTAATGATGTTAAGCATCTACCACTCCCGCACAGCAATAATTTCAAAGGTTTCTCCGTCTTTTAGTAAGGACAATATTCCCGTAGCCAGTTGTCGTAGCACAGGAAGAGATACAATACGTTCGGGGTGCTTGCCGGTTTTTTTAATCGCACGTATTGTAAAACCTGCATTCTTTAATATGCGAGATAGCGACTGTGGTGAAAAATACATGTTGTGATCCTGGGGACTTTGCTTGATATATCGATGAAATTGCATGAATCGCCTTATACAAAAGGTATTTGGCACACTGAAAAAAAGCACGCCTCCAACTCTTAGTAGTTTTTTTACACTGTATAAAAAGCTATCCATAGAATTGAGATGTTCTACTACAAAATTTGCCGAAATCACTGAAATTTGGTTTTGATAATATTTGAGTTTAGGATGATTTTGGAACATGGTGTTGAGATTGACGCATATGCCTGGTATCTGAAACGTCTTCTGGATATAACGAACTGCATTTTGTTGTACATCAATTCCTAATGGCGTATATCCTTCCTCTTTTGCTGCACAAAGCATTGCTCCCATTGCACAACCGAGATCTAAAAAATACGAACCCCTATAAAGAGGCAAGTACTTGTTAATCTCTTGCATGCGAACACGAGCCCGGATAAGTATATTTGCATAGTCTTCTACATACGTTTTTCCGTACTGTGATTTGTACATGCCATCAAAATAATTCCGATTGTATTGGTGCTGAGGAGCCGTAGTGATCTGGTATTCGGCGCCGGTCGCCCTACATGCAAACAGCGTCCTATTCTCGTCTCTATAGCGTACCTTATCAAGCCGAACCTCATTCACATAGGGATTGTGAGAAAAATTACTTTTGTTCGACCTCATAGCTCCATGTATTCGCATCAAGATATCACCCAGTGAAAACCTAAGCGAATACCCTATTGACGCCAATCGTACATGCTCTTTTTGTTTTATGGCTGAATCTGCCATCATATAGGCAAGCAATCGCTTGCTACACTTGTCAACATCACGTACTGCAAATAAGGGTACACTCATTGAAGAAGCAAATCCAGCGTGCTGTGCAAGACGATGATGATAACGCGTTGGATTCATTAAAAATACGGGAACTTTTTGGTACAATGCTTCGTATGCACTAATTCCAAAGTGGCACACAAGTAGATCAGCATCTGTGATAGGGAGTGAATTATGTACGTCTGGTGTTATTACTGTTATCGTATCAATGGAACTAAGTCTATGTGCAATATCAGAGTGTATATCGACAATAACCGTGACCTCTATCTTATGCTTATTGAGTTCGTAGAACAGGGGTTCAATGAGCCGTAGGGTGTTGAGAGGAAGATAAAACAAGAGTCTTTGTGTCGTTCTGCCTAGGGTAGTTGCACCCAATACATCTCTTGACTCTTCTGGTTTCCCTCTTGGCTTTTTGCTTGGGCTTGGGCTTATTGTTTCGGTTGGTATTCCGTAGTGGCTTTGGTTTGCTCGATGTCGCGACAACTGTGGTAAAGTATCAATAAGGTATGGAAATAGTGGACGAGATGCTCCGCCAATATCTATCCCAATGACAAGGTTTGCGTGTTCTTTGTAGAATTTAAGTTGAAGTGGATTAATCTGCCTTGTATCAATCACGATTAAGTCGTATCGTTTTTCTATACGCGTAACTAATGAATACCCACGATTGGCAATACTATTTATCAAATATTGGTAATATATATCTCTACTTTGAACACTGTCATAGTTGGTTTGGTCACTGGTTTTTTTATTTTTTTGAAAATTAGTCTGATGAGCAATGTTTTGCGACACATTGCTATTTGACTGCGAAAAAGGAATAAGAATATCACAATTCAGGCAACGTGCAAGACGAAGACCACGAACTAGGTGTCCATTCCCATCGGTAAAAAAAGAACCATGTACATTGTCTCTAGTAATATCAAAGTTTTTAGAATCCACATAATTAGAAAAAAATGTATTGACAATTTTATCTAAAAAGCCTACGGTAGTAAATGCAGAAACCCCTCTATTCCTTTTATTTTCGTTCTTCTGATGTTTATTATGCGGGAAAGCAGTAACAAGCAATATAGAGGGGACAAGGGTAGAACTCAAACTTGTTTGATTATATCACATAGATTGTAGCAAGCCCTATACCCAGTATTCGTGCATGTTTTTTATAAAGGCCTGTTTAAGTACAGTACGAGGTAGTTTTTTTGCATGTATGGTTTTTGTAAGTTCGTGGATTTTAGTACTCCGCAACTTGAGTAGAACGTACAACGTACTTTCTAAAAGAAATATTCCTCCTATTGTCTTTAGGCGAGCGAGCAGTCTGTCTGCAAAATCAGAAGACTGTAAAAAGAATAGTTTTAAGAAAGTAGAAGAATCTACATACTTAGCAGCACGAGTTCTAAAGTAAGGACTCATTCTAATATGTTCTGAGTTTGCATAGGAACGCATCCCAAATTCATACAACTGCCAATAAGGATCACAAATATCTTCGTCAAAGCCCCCCACTACATCAAATAAATCTTTGCGGTATATTCCCACGTAGTTATGTATAAGAAACGTGAATGGCATCATGGGATTATTCTTATTCAGTTCCGCCTTAAACCCAAATAATGATTTACGTGCTTTATATACGGAAGGAAGTATCTTTCCTTCCGCATTTTCAATGAGCGGAACGGTACAGAGAGAAAATAGCGCAAGGTTGGATCGCACTTGTGTAAATGACATTCCGTACGGATTGAGGTATGTCCATGACACAAATAACATATCACAATCTATAGACCTCATACAATCGTTTATCAAGGCACCTATAGAAGAACGAAATTCATTTTCTCGAAATACTATCCTAGGCTCTTTTTTGCTCCAGTATTCCTTTAAAAAAGAATCGGTGGAGCTTGTATGTATATCGTGAACCACAATCATATCTGGACTCATCTGGGCATATAGCGTAATCGCCTTGTGCAATCTCGTAGAAAAATGCACGCCACTACTAGTATTGATGGTAGTATCGATGGTAGTATCGAAGGTAGGAGCACCATGAACACCTGTGTCACCATTGACACTTACATCATGGCTATCTTTAATAAAGGGCTTTTGATCAGTGGCACTTACACTGCTGTCATGTAAAAGCAATAGTGCAATTTTTGCGCTTTGATTGTTCTTATAATGTGCATAAGCACTATGATTGTTAGACATTAACTGTATAGTATTCATCGCAGTTCTCACAAATAGTATGGTATTTTTTTTGGGAATGTTCTAGTAAGCGTTGTGTATTTTTTTTGTAAAGCACTTCTACTTCTTCTTTAAATATGTTTCCTAAAGTATTGTTCTCATTAAGCTCTTGCCCACACTGAATGACACTTCCGTCAACAAGTACATGCATGTCACGAGAAAGATGATGGCAAGGAAGCCTAACATGTGGGCGTATTGAGGCACTATCCCTCTCAGGGAGAATTCCAGAATACGAATTATATTTTTTTATGATGGCCTTAATACCTCGCTTTTCCCAATACTCGAGAAATTCTCCTAATTCATGTTCATTTTCTTGTAAGCGCTGTGCTTGTACGTATAGCTTGCCTTTAGGGACCTTGCGTTCTAAAAAAGTAATAAATTGATGACAGTGAGAAAAATTATCCCCATGTATCTTGGTGTATAGAGACTCCGAATACGCATCCATTTCGATTATCCACGTTATCTTTGTGTAGTCCACACGACTCCATCCCTCATCTTGTATATTCCATAGATATCCACTGGTATCCATGTAGATATGCTTAAAGTACGTTTGAGCAATTTCAAGAATCTCAAAACTATCGGGATGAGTAGCAAATTCTCCACGAAACCCTAGCTGTAATACCATATCGTCAGAGTATTCTTGTAAGCGTACACACAGGGTTTTAAATTCTGCTGTACTCATGTTTTTTGATGTATCGTAAGAAAAGGGCTGTAAATAGTTTTCTTGCTCTAATGACTGTGTAACTTGTACTTGCACGTAGCTCGGCATACTCATAAGTGCACTCGGGTATTCTACAACGTAACTCTCTAGTTCTTCTTGAACACGTAGTCCCGCACTGTATGCTTGTTTTGAAAATACATAGCCTCGGCGTGTCTCAAGACATACATCAAGCCTATGGTATCGCATGTCACTCGGTGACAGCACAACCTCAATGTCAAAATCATTTAGTTGCGCCTGCATTGAGTCAAACAAAGACTCGTGGCATATATCTGACTCTTGTATGACATTACTGCCGATCTTATTGCTTGTATTGTGATTAGCATCTCGCTTGGTTTTATCAGATAATAAGGCTATTAACTCAAGCCCTTCTTGCGATAGATATTCTGGGCTTATGTGTGTTGGATATCCAATGGAATGAGTATAGTGTGCGTTATAGTTAATATGTCGCTCATGCATTCTACTATGTAATTCGGGGGAATGAAAGAGCGTATCAGACCATACGATGGCATAATGTTCTTGTCCAAGCTTGAGCAATGACTTAATTAACTCATGATAGTGACTATACCTGTGTTGCAATACAGTATGTGTATGACCGACAGTAGTAAGTTGCTCCACCGTATGCAAAGGTGTTCTGTTATCATGTGAAAGAGCAATGAAGCATATTTCTGGTAAAAATATAGTATCAAGTTTTGAATGGAAATCAAGAACAATATCCAATGCATTTTTTCCATCATTCATTGGCATGAACACATACTTGTTATCCACGGGGCATATACACACGAATTTAACTTTCATTACTATGTATATCGGATAGCTTTTTTTTCGTTTAAATATTCATTTGCTATTCTATGCATTACTGCGCATACACTGCATGCTATAGTATGTTAGTACCTACTATATGCACTTGAGTAATAGCATACGCAGTAGTAAGAATAAAATGGTAGATCGTATGTGTGCAAAAAACATATCAGCAAACTATAAATATGTCAAATAATACAGTACTCTCTGTTTCTCAACTTCTTACTACGCTACAAAGCTTATTAAATGTTACCAATACACGCAGACAAAAAATCTACGGCGAAATAGGCGCCTTTAAGCAGTATCCAAGCGGTCATTGTTATTTTACTCTCAAAGATAACGACAGCATGATACAAGCGGTATTGTTTAAAACACAGTATGCAGAACTCGAATCACGAAGTGAGGCGAACCTTGGAATATTGCTACGAGAAGGCATGAATGTCGAAATAGAAGCCGAGCTCAATATCTACAAGCCCCGAGGTCAACTGCAAATCATATGTAAGCATATTCGTGCCTTGGGTCAAGGTAGTATTCTTCAATTGCTAGAAGCACGAAAAAAAAAGTTTGCAGCACTTGGATATTTTGACGAAGAAAGAAAAAAAGCTATTACTCCCTTTTGTTTTGAAATAGGAATTGTAACAAGTCGTGAAACGGCAGCATTGCAGGACGTAATAAAGATTTTTTCACAAGCTAGCATTAAAGTACGCCTCCATATTTTTGATACAGCAGTACAAGGACAAGGTGCAGGCAAGCTCATCGCAGCACAGATCCAAAAAGCTAACCGCTATCCTCTAGATTGTATACTCGTATGTCGCGGTGGCGGTGCTACGGAAGACCTTTTGTGTTTTTCTGATGAAATCGTACTGGATGCCATCTATGAGTCACACATACCTGTCATCAGCGGGGTTGGACATCAAATAGATATGCCTCTCTGCGATCTCGTGGCCGACGTGCGTACCCCCACTCCAACAGCGGCTGCATCCTTTGTCGTCGAAACACTGGCAAGCACCCATAGAACCATTATGTCTCACATACAAGGACTGCGTGCTCGTGGGCAAGGCTTTGTCAATGATATAAAGCTACGATTACAAATACTCAATCCGCGCAGTGCTATCGGTTCACTATTACAAACCATAAAAAATAAAAAACAATATCTCGACCATATGCAAGAGACATTCACCCACTGCCTACGACAGCACATTAAGCAAAATAGATCAAGGCTTGAGTTTATTCAGTCCTATTTATTAGAGACAGAGCCTTGCCAAATACTAAAGAAGGGCTACGCACTTGTGCATGATCCAAAAAAGACTCAGTTAATCACAAGGCGTACAATGACTAAAGACAAAATACATATGGTGCTAGAATTTTGGGACGGCGAACTTACAGTAGTAAAGAAACCATTACCTTAGACGCCAATACATATCAAAGAATGCATCTCCACCGTATATAATGAAGTGAGTGGCTACTAAGAAAACATTCTCTCAAAAAATGGAACAACTCGAAAAAATTCACAATGCCTTAAAAGAAAGCAGTTCTCATTCACTAGAAGAGTTTGTAAGCCTCTACAAGGAAGGCATACACATAGCAAAAGAATTAGAACACGAACTTAATGCGCTTGAATTAGAAGTACAGCATATTGAGCAAGACGGTACGCATACAAAAGACATTGCCCCGTCATCTCAACCTGATGCACAAGAACCTGATGCACAAGAAACAGTAGCTACTCGCAATGATTCCGAGGACAGACCTGACGTATCTCTCTTTGATAGCGATGCGTGAGTGCCTTCCGCTTTATACTATTCTCTAGTTACTATTCTCTAGTTACTACTCTTTAGCTACTACAGTACTCGGTATCTTAATTTGTACACCATTCCTTATACCAAGCGCATCAAAGGCATGCTTGTTCATCTCTATCGCATAGCGAACAGGATAGTCAGACGACACGCTCTTCGTGCTATATGCATGCATAGTTGCAGTCTTTTTTACTATTCCTTCTTTATCGATATATGCAATATTAAGATCGATGGGCGTATTCTTCATCCAAAAAGAAACAATACGTTGTTCGGGAAACACAAACAACATACCTTCATCTTCTGCAAGCGTTTCACGGTACATCAAGCCGTACTGTCGTGTGAGTTTAGTGTCCGCAATCTCAAGGTATATAGTGCTCCCGTTTGGGGCCTGCAACAAAATGCGTGGTAAGAGCGACTGTTCCTTTGCTTGCCTTGAACACTGTGCGAAGGAAAACACAATGTATAGTGCCAAGATAATACGTAGCGATATGCGTACACCCCATCGCTGTTCTACACGCAATATACGATCCATAATCATAGCCACCCGCCAAAGCACACCATAAAACTACACATGCAGTTGCTCTGTGACTTGTTTTTGCAGATTTTTAGCTCGTTCTTATTCACAATTGTTCAAGAAAATCACCCTTGTTTATACGGGGTGGCACAAAAACGGGTGGAGGGCCATCGCTCGTATCTTGATAACGTATGGAAAGTGGTTTTTCAAGTGTTATACGAATAGTAGTAAGATCCCATACAACCTTTTGAGGATTAATATCAGTTGGGCGTAAGTATTTTTGTTGGAGACTCCTATACAGTTCATAAAAACTAAATATTCGCTCATCAAAACTAACGTTGATCACCTTTAGCGCATTATCATCAAACTGAAACAGGGCTTCGCGTATAAAGTAATTACCATAAGTCGAAAAAATCGAATCACGACTTGGCGGAAGAAGGCTCACAGAATTTTTTTGCCTCTGTACTAGAAAATCGAGATCACTCACTTTTTTTTCAACAATACTGAGATTGTCTCCAAATCTAATACCAAAAAAGTCAAAGTCGCCAACACTAAATGGTGTAGTGTCTTGCGTATCATCCTCAATAACTGAAAAAATATCTAAGGTATCGCGAGGAGGACGTCTTTCTATGAGTAGCCCATCTTCAAAGATCTTATCATTGATTGGTGGGGGTGATATTTCTTCTCTTTGTGCAAACAGACACACAGTACCAAAAATACCCATGCATGCTACAAAGAGCAATCTCCTATTGTCTCTTTTCATGAATACACAACGTAGATAAAAAGTGCCGAAGAAATTAAAAACAATAACACCCAAAACCCCCAGATACTAAACCCAAAACTAATACTTCTCATTAACTTAGCCATAAGTGGCGTCTTTACAGAAGTAATAACACTTGTTAGATGACATTGTGGGCATCCGTCACTAAAGCGTTTTGCATTGCCTACAAAGTTGCACCGTGGGCAACGAACATCGGTAAATCCGCTTCCACAATTCTCACATTCTGTGTCGTCGATATTGACACGAGAACCGCAATAATCACAGATAAAATAGACTTTTTTGTCTTTTTCTGCTTCCATACTATTACTGTTTCTAAGTAGTTACTTACTCCACTATTTTTTTTGCACGCAGATACTCAAAATTCACCATCTTAGAGTTTCTCCATGCACTAAAGTATAGCACGTGTTTATTTAATAAGGGCATCAATCCGACCTGCCCTAAAATCTGCCCTTCTTTGACAAAATCACCTTTTTTTACCTTCACAAAATCTTGTCCTCCATACACTAGTATGACTCCTGTATCGGTTTGGACAAGGATTACGTTCTGAAATGTACTATGTCTCGACACATACAGAACGTGTCCACTCGTAAGCGCTTTTACATTCTGTGCTTTTTCGCTTTCAATAAAATAGCCCTCTAATTTTGTGTTTTTTAATTTATAGGCTTTTCCTTTTATGGGAAGGCGAAAATTCCAAGATTCGCCTTGTGCCTTTATCTGCGCAAAGGTATCGGCTAGAATTTGCGTAGCTTGCTCTTTTTTCTGCTGAGCTTTTTTGCTGGTATTCTTGGTATTGGCAACGTTTGTAGCTGTCGAAGTCATCGGAGCATTTATGTGTATGCTGTCACTCTTTGGGTCATTCTCTTGTATCGTATTACTGCTTGCCTGTTTATCGATGGGTGCAGTAGCACTCTTAAACGGAATCATGAGGCGTTGGCCTGGATAGATAGTATCCGCTGTAAGCTGATTTTCTTTTTTAAGGGTATGAAGCAAAACGTCGTAGGTACGTGAAAGCTTGTAAAGCGTCTCTCCTTTTTTGACGATATGCTCTTTCATCGTGTACACAGGATCGGACTGATTGTCTATTTGCTCTTTGATCTGAGTATGCGTAGTAGTATCATTAACGTTTTCATTTGTATATTCATCGGGTATAACGATCGTCTCGCCTTGACTGAGAGAACTCGGATCTGTTATCTCGTTATTCTGTATCAAGACATCTAAAGGAATATCATACATCTTTGAAAGCCGGTAGAGCGTCTCGCCTTCTTGTAGGCTGTGAACGGTATCCTCAGCGTATATTTTAACTGAATGCATTCCAAAGACTATACTACACACCATTAAGAATATATACAATTTTTTCATACTATCTACTACAAGTTTTCGACAGAAACACGTAGTTTTAAAGTGATAAATACAGCATATACACACCTGAACACAATAGAAAACCCGCAACTACCTTTTTAAATATCGATTGTGGGATCTTGTTGACTATTTTTTTTGCAAGACCTGCTCCTAAAAACGAACATGGAATGCATGCCATTAATAGGATCCATTGCTGTGTAGTAAGCATGCTTCCTCCAATAAGGTATCCCCCGACCCTGACAGAGTCTATAAACAGCCCTATTAGCCCTACTGTCGCAAGATAAACCGATTTTTCTAGGTTGAATGCCGTAAGAAACATGGCCCTTACGGGACCCCCAACACCAAAAAGACCAGAGATGAACCCCGATATCAGCCCCCCAATGGCTGAACTCGTCCTTGTCGGAGCAATTTTGAACCGAGTACACACCAACAGAAATAATGCGTACAGAACAAAAAAGCTCCCCAATATAACATAGAACATAATTTTAGGAATGAGAAAAGAGAAGCGTGAGCCAAGATAGCTCGCCATAGCGCCAAATATTCCAAAAAAGAACACGAGATGCATGCGTATTCCTTTACGAAAAAAAAGCACTCTCCACACATTACCTACGAGGTGAATGACTCCTGCAAAAAGTAGGACTTCGGAAAAAGGGTAAAACAGAGATAAAAACGGAACAAGTATAGTAGAAGTGCCAAAGCCACTTACCGTACCTATCGCGCTCGCAAAAAATGTCAGAAGAGTAATAAAAATCATGTGTATTTCGGGCTGGCCGGATTCGAACCGGCGACCTCATCGTCCCGAACGATGCACGCTAGCCAACTGCGCTACAGCCCGTGGCTATTTTCATTGTAACGAACTAGCTGAGCATATCATACTACTATATTACTTTTCTGCTTTCTCCTCATTTGCCTTTTTTTACCTTCTGCACTCTTTTTCTATTCTTTTTCTCTAAACAGTATCTCACTAATATTAAGTGCTGTCATATGTATCACCATATACAGTGTCAATATACTGTATACTGCCACAAACAGCAAAGTATTTACACATGTATTATCATAGTACTAGTATGAATAAACATAAATCGGCAGATAGATCCCGTAGTCTCAAAATTGCATCCTTGATATTTCTCGCATTTGTAGCTTTGGCCTTTATTGGGGCACCATTAGTGGGGGTTTTTTCAGATCAGTTTGCAGGAAAAGTAGTATTTGGTAGCTATAATGGAAAAGAAATTGCCTATACACCAAATAACTATTTTGGTCAGCTAGTACGTAGCCAGCTACAAAACTTAGAAAGCTCTGAATCAAGAAACGCAGACAGATTTTCTCTGCAGCTAATATGGCAACAAGGTTTTGATTATATGGTCTATACTACAGCAGTCTTGCAACGCGCACGCAAGGCACACATGAGTATTCCCGAAGACATCATAAAAGCCGAAATACAAAAAATTCCTTTTCTGCAAGAGGACGGTTCGTTTAGTAACCGACTCTATGGCGAACTAAGTAATACCTATAGAAAAAATCTATACGAGTCGATCGAAACAGATTATATTGTTAGTCGAGTACAACAGGATTTTAGTGCAAGCACCGTACTCAACCAAAACCAAGCGCGTTTTTTTGCAACAATGGGCAAAGAACTGCGCGCATTTGACTACGTGCGTTTTGACAGGAGCGGAATAAGTGATAGCTTTGCACGCGATTATTTTGAAAAAAATAAATTGCTTTTTTCAAAGCTGTTTCTTCGCTCTATCTCACGAGACAATGAAGAAGAGGCCGAGCAACTGCGCCAGCAAATACAAGATGGCGAAACTACATTTGACGAACAAGTACAGTCTGATTCGCCCAACGAAGATCAAAATGATGAAAATGATGAGCTATACTATTATGAGCTAAAAAATGAAATTGGAGATGAATTCGCTACCGCTATTACTGCCCTTAGCCCAAACCAGCTTTCGCAAGTCATTGCAACAGGAGAAGGAGACTACGCGTTTTACCAACTAATAAGCATAGAAATGGCTGTATTTGATGACGAGGATATCCGCTTTGAAATCGATCGGTACCTGCGCCTATTTGAAGCAACGCAAGTAGAAGAACAAAACACTCAAAATGCAAATGACTTTATCGAGCTTGCAAAAGCAAGTAGTATAGATGAGGCTGTTCGTGCATTCGACCTTGAGCTAGGAAAAACTAGTTCCTTTTCTCTCAATTACAATAATTCGCCCATGTTTAGCGAAGTTTCGAGCATCCTAGGACCGGGTATTTCGAGTTTTTCTCAAGAAGAAGACACACTTGTCAACCTCTTTGCTTTAAAACTGTACGAATTCTCAGAACCAATATCTATCGGAAGTTTTTTATATATTTTTCGAGTCAATGAGATAGAAATCGAAGAACGTGCGTTTCCCGAGACTACTTTCTACCAATACAAGCAGGTAGCAACAGGCGAGCAACTGCGAGAATCTCTTGTTGATGAGTCAAAATTACGCTCACGCTTTGATAAGGCATTTAACTCAATTTATAACTTTACAGAGGATGAATTATAAAAAACGCAGATACCATTTTATAGCCGTAAATATGGTATCAAAAATTACTATGGAACCTTTGAAATGGAACACCATAACGCTGATCCATAGAATACCTCCCCCGTATATGCATGTCTGAAAATTCGATCAATTCTGTATATAGTGAAAAAGATGCTCACAATTTTATAAAAAAAATTCCAAGCCTGCAACAAGGCCTTGCTACAACCGATCTTGTGTTTGTCTTTGATTGTTTTTATGGCGAGGGCATTGCTACATTGTGCGAGGCCTTACTTCCCACCTCACCCTACATTGTTCTTGTCAATACTTATCCAGACAAGCTATTTCGTAAGGCTCGCGAAACGGTGTTTCACACACTTTACCAGACTTATAAGCGCATCTTCACCCTTGACTTCTTTTCTACTACAACGAGCTACCAAAAAAAAGAATGTCCCTATGAGTCACATAAGATGGCAGATATAGTCGCACAGATGAAAGAATCCTTTTGTTCATTAATTGATTTTTTTATCCCTCAGTCCTTCGAATTTATATATTACAGCTACTATTCTTCAAAACATATTAAACGATATACCGCATTAAAACAAGAATTATATGCGTATGTACATACTGCAGGACGCAACTATCTAACTCGGCATTTTTTTGGGAGTCGCTGGCTTAAAAACATTGGCAGAAATTTACAAAGAATTACACACCATCACACTCGCGATGCTATACGAGGGGCTATTAATTTTTCTGATTCCGCTATATACGCTCCTGTCATTACTGGTATACCCTTTGTAGTAGGTGCGGGACCATCGCTTAACGACGAGATTGCCCACGTGATTCGTACCTATCGCAACAAGATTGTTCTGTTTTGTGCGGATTCTGCTCTTCCCTTTTTATACAGTCATCGCATTGTTCCTGACGTATGTTGTATAGTAGAGTCACAGCCTGCAAATCTTGAGGATTTTCTGCTCCCCTTTATGTCTTCTAATATATCTTCTTGGTCACCATCGACTTGCTTACAAAAGCCTGCAGACCTACCTATACAAAAAACACATTATATTGTTGACCTTAGTGCACACCCATCCACTATAGATGCTATTCTCTTATTACAACAAAGATACGATGTTATTGCAGAGGTCCATATGTTTTTTTCTCATTTTGTATCACATTCTTTTTTTGAAAAAGAATGTGTGCGTGCTTCCCGCCTCCCTGCCCTCGGTTCGGTTGGAATCCTTGCGCTTTATCTTGCCACGATGTCAAGTAAGCAATCGAGGACAAAAAAAAGAAATTCATCAATTTTTTATAGTGGCTTAGATTTTAGTTATCCTGTTGGGCTTAGCCATGCTCATATGACTGGTGGACACCGTCACTATCTTTTGCGTAATACTAAATTGACAAACCTTGTCTCAGTTTCGCAACACCGGACTATGCACAAAAAAAATGACCGTATTCTCATTAGCGACCCTACGCTAGTTTCTTATGCACGCATGGTTGAGAGCATTCAAAAAAATAATACTGATGTTCAGTTTCATGACTCAAATGAATACCCCCTTACTAATGAAGCAGAGCCCATGTGCATCTCTACATTTGCTCGTATGTGCGAATCCTCAGACATCGCCACGTGTTCGTTTTCACGTTCGCAACCATATCCCGACCCCTTTCTTGATTTTGATAAGACAAAGAGCACCTTTTTACATGCCATTCATGAAGAGCTTGATGCCCTACACCCTAGCAGGCCGACACTTACACAATATAGCCGTGAGCGCCACACAAACACGCTGGCTACAAAGGCACAGAATGCAAAAATAGGCGAGACACACACACACACAAATACACAAAAAAATATACAAAAACTAGATAAGAGTGCTACAAGTATACCTTCAATACCCTTTGACAAACCATATTCCCTTTCCATGCTAAGTTTGGGAACGTACTTAAAACCCTATCAACTGTATAACCCCACCGCTCTTTCTGACATAGCAAAAAAGCGAATGCAACTACTTGGCAAACACCTCCTTACATTGTGTACATAATAGGTTGCAAATATCGTACATTATTGTTGTTGCTAGAGATGTTTGCTAGCGGACAACATTATTATTTTATTCAGAAGTTTTGAGTACAGACAGTAGCGCCTTTTGAGGAATTTCGACATCTCCTACTGTCATGAGGCGTTTTTTTCCTTTTTTTTGCTTTTCTAAGAGTTTGCGTTTGCGTGAGATATCCCCCCCATAGCATTTTGCCAGCACATCCTTGCGAAACGCGCTTATCGTCTCTCTGCTGATAATATGCCCCCCTATAGCGCCCTGTATTGCAATAGCGTGTTGGTGTTTTGGTATGCTTGCCTTGAGCCCCTTACAAATTTCGCGAGCGCGTTGTGTTGCCTTGTTTTTAAAGATGAGTTGCGATAATGCGTCAACTTTTTTTCCATTGATTAAAATATCAAGCCTCGCTAACTCGACTGGTCGATTATCTATGAGTTCATAGTCAAAAGAAGCATAGCCCCTACTGAGAGACTTAAGTCTGTCATAAAATTCATACAGTATCTCTGAGAGAGGGAGTTCAAATATAAGTTCTACACGCTTTAAGTCAACGTACCTAATCGATTTTTGTTCACCACGATTAGAAATACAAAGATTCATTATGTTGCCTAAGTACTCTGTAGGGCATATAATCAAAGCTTTGATATAGGGCTCTTTCACCTCTGCGATATGTTCTTGGGAAGGCAAATGTTCGGGCTGCGATATACGATGCTGCACACCATCTTTAGTATTTACCGTGTATTCTACCGTAGGTGCAGTAAAAATAACCGAGAGATCAAATTCTCGCTCGAGTCTCTCCTGTATGATCTCAAGATGAAGCAATCCTAAAAATCCACAAAGATATCCTGATCCAAGCGAATTGCTACTTTCACGCGTATACGTAAGCGAAGCGTCATTGAGGGAAAGGCGATCTAGTCCTTTTGTTAGATCATCAAAGCCATCAGCATCAAGCGGAAAGACTGCAGAATATACATAAGAAGTGAGTTCCTTAAACCCAACAAGTGGCGCATCACAAGGAAATTTTGATTCTGTAATGGTATCACCGACCCGGAGCTCACTAATATTCTTTATATTTGCCGTAAAAAATCCAATCTCACCTGTAGTGAGATGCTCTTGATCTTGCATTCCCAAAGCAAGGTAGCCAAGCCTTTCTATCTCATATTCTTTGTCTGCTGCAAATCCATATACACGCATGCCTCTTTTTAACGTACCAGAAAAAACCCGAACATGCATGACCGCCCCCACATATGAGTCATAATGACTATCAAAAATCTGTGCTCTAAGTCTTTCATCTTTGCCTTCTGGTGGGGGCGGAATGTCGGTGACAATGCGCTCAAACAGCGTATGTATTCCTTTACCTTGTTTAGCCGAGATAAGCACGATATCCTCTTTTTTTATGCCAAACTCGTGTTCCATCTGTGCAGAAACCCCAGCGATATCTGCAGCAGGGAGATCGATTTTATTTATTATAGGTATAATGCTTAGTTCATGTTCGGCTGCGATATAATAATTTGCAAGTGTCTGTGCAGAAATACCCTGTGATGCATCAACTAACAAGAGTGCTCCCTCGCAACTCGATATAGATCGATTTACTTCGTAGGAAAAATCAACATGTCCGGGGGTATCAACCAAATTAAAAATGTATTCCTCATTTTCTTTATTCTCATAAGAAAAGCGAACTGCTTGAGACTTTATTGTAATACCACGTTCTCTTTCAATATCCATTGAGTCAAGTATTTGGTCACGAAACACGCGATCTTCCACCAAGCCGGCCTTTTGGAGAAACCTATCAGCAAGAGTAGACTTGCCATGATCTATGTGGGCTATAATGCAAAAGTTTCGTATATAAGAACGTTGCATAGTCTAAATAAAGTTTTGTGAATTCAACAAAATTGGAAATGTAAATATATTGTCAAGCCCTTGGAGCGCTTGTCGTGATATACGCATTGAAATGTACGCAACATTGTCAAAGCTTTGGTATACTGATCGTATTCTCACGGTATCACCAGGCTTAAGGTTTGCGTAATAGGCTGCCGAATTAAGGTATACTTTTTCAACTCTATAGATTGCTCTACGTGAATTAAGCACGGTTATCTCCGATCCAAGTACAAGCGGTGCAATTTTATGCATATATCTCTTGCTGAGAAAACCATCAAACGGAGATGCATTTCGTAACCCAAGTGATACAAGCACACCATCAATTATACGCCCCTCCCTAATGACACGTAATGAAACTAGCTGCCCCTTTGCCTTGTGAAGCAATGCTATTTGCAAATGAGTAAGATTTTCTACCGCAGAACCATCAACATGGGTAATAACATCGTTTTCTTTAAGATTGGCCTTGTCGGCAGGTCCCTGAGGACTGATAAAAAGCACTTCAAGTCCTCTGTTTTCGTGTTCTGTCACGCCTATTCCCATCCAAGGATGCATCACCTCCTTTTCTGAAAAAAGACGTGGCAATACTTCTAGCACAGTTGCACTAGGAATCGCAAAGTTTAAGCCCTCAAAACCCGAAACTTTGCTAAATATTACCCCAATGGTCTTATATCTTTCGTTGAGTAGTGCCCCCCCTGAACTACCAAAATTAACGGGGGCATCTACTTGTAACACTCCCCCAAGGGTGAGCACTCTTCTGTCTCGCGCAGAGAGTATTCCTGATGTGAGCGTATTCTGTAACCCCGCAGGTGCACCTAAAGTAAACACAGGGGCTCCTATTGCATAAGATTCTGAATCATCAAAATAAAATACCTCTTCTACTTTTACGTCAACTTTTATGAGAGCAAGGTCGGTAGAGGGATCGTAGCCCACGATTGTTGCTTTTCGCGGGGTGTAGTCATCTTGTGGAAGCCGTACTACCATCTTGGTATATCCCTCAAATTCTGGCTTAAGTTCACTCTCAACAACATGAAAATTTGTAAGAGCATAGCCATCTTTTGTTATAAAAAATCCACTTCCTATCTCTACTTGTATGCCACCTTGTACAAGATCAATTCCACGATTTATTTCCACCACAAACGAACTCTTGAGCAAATCCTCTATTGTCTGTCCTGTAGTTTCATCACACAACCCTTGATAAAGCGCAGAGATCTTAGCTACTGTAGATCCACATACCTCATGGGCAAGGATGGGATCAGGAAATAGCTCTAGTATTGGGTAAATATCCTCTAATATAGTAGCGTGTAGTTGGCGTTGGTCGGCTGTAGGCTCTTTTGTCATCTCTTTGGACAGTGCAAAAAACTGACTAGCAAGCCGTGTCACAAGCGGATAGTTACCATTTTTTTTTGCTATGCCAATAAGCTCTTTAAATACATCCTCAACAACAGCCTGATCATTGTTGTCAAATCCCAGCACACTCATACTGGCAAACAAGGAGAGTACGCGTTCTACGTTTTGTTTGACGCGCGCCTCATCAAATTCTTGTTCCATACGTTCTAGAGCAAGCCTAGTAAGGCTGGTTTTTTCTTCTTCGTTGATGAGTGTGCTTTCGTAGTATTTTTCTATGAGCGGAACAGCCGAAGAAGGCGTGTCTGCTACTAAACTACGCAGTGAAGAATATGGTGCATTTGTATCAAGCCTAACCTTTGATGTAGGAATTTGTATGGTAACGCATGCAAAAAAAGAAAGTACAAGCGCACTGCTAATGAGCAGTCTGAGGCTTGGGAACTTTAAGTAATTCATGCACTTCGTCACCTAGGAGAGTTTCTTGTTTAATCAGCGCTTCGGTAAGAATATCCATCTTATCGCGGTTTTTTTGTATGATATCTTCCGCTTTTTTAAATGCCATATTCAAAATGCGCTTTATCTCCCTGTCTATCATTTCAGCCGTACTTTCTGAAAACTTATTCTTTGTAGGAATGTCTATGGGCATATACATTATTTGGTCTTCGTCAGAAAAGCTCATTGCACCTATATTACTCATTCCCCATTCCTTTACCATCTTGCTCGCAATTTGCGTGGCCTGTTGTAGATCATTCTGTACTCCAGTTGAATGTTCTTTATAGTACATATTTTCTGCAATATACCCACCGTAGCATATTGAAATTCTGTCAAGCAGGTATGACTCACTACGTCCATAAGCATCTTTTTCTGGTAGCGAAAAAGCAACTCCTAGAGCTCGACCACGCGGAATAATGGTCACTTTGTGGAGTGGATCTGCATTTCTAAGAAAAAGGTGCAACAACGCGTGTCCAGACTCGTGTCGTGCTGTTCTTAACTTCTCTTCAGGTGAGATTATCTTACTTTTTCGCGCAGAACCCATGAGTATTTTGTCTCTTGCTTCTTCAAAGTCCTCGCCCTTAACTTTGTTCCGTTTATGCCTTGCGGCAAAAAGCGCCGCTTCGTTGACAAGATTAGCGAGATCCGCTCCCGAACACCCCACGGTTGCACGAGAGATAGTATTAAGGTTTACATCACTATGTAAGCCCACATTTTTTGCATGTAATTCGAGTATTTTTTGACGTTCTTCTTGATCAGGCATATCTACAACCACTTGCCTATCAAAACGGCCGGGTCGCAACAAAGCCTTATCTAAGATATCAGGGCGATTTGTGGCAGCTAACACGATTATCTTATCACGTACATCAAATCCATCCATTTCTACCAATAGCTGATTAAGCGTCTGCTCTCGCTCATCGTGTACTCCTCCTCCGTTTGTAGTAGAACGTGAGCGCCCCACCGCATCGAGTTCGTCGATAAACACTATACAAGGCGAATTCTTCCGTGCCTGATCAAACAGTTCTCTTACACGACTCGCCCCAACTCCTGCAAACATTTCCACAAAATCCGATCCAGACATATAGAAAAAATTTACTTGTGCTTCTCCCGCACAGGCTCGCGCGAGTAGAGTTTTGCCAGTGCCAGGCGATCCTACCAACAATACACCGCGTGGAATTCTTGCACCAATTTTTTGGAAACGTTCGGGGGATTTTAAGAATTCAACCACCTCTTCTAGCTCATATTTTGCTTCTTTTTGCCCTGCAACATCATCAAACAATATCTTTTTTTGAGAATTTTTTGTATACGTACGAATTTTTCCCTTTACAAAAGGCATACTACCTCCACCAAAACCGCGAAGGCTACGCATCATATAAAACAAGAAAAAGAGCATAATCGCCCATGGCAATATTCCTGTAAGTATTTGAAAAAATGTTATAGGCTTTGCTGCACCAGAAAAAATTATACCTTTCTCCGCTAGTCTCTTGAGTAACTCTGCGTCAAAATAAGGGATCATGGTAGTAAACTGTGCCCCAGTATTTGTGATCTGTCCACGTATCTGGTTTTGATCAACAATGGTGAGATTGGATACTTGATTTGATTCTACATAGAGAAGAAACTGCGAATAGGGAATTTCTGTTCTATTGAAATTGCTAATGTTATTGGTAAAAAATGATATTGCAAAAACGACAATAAGTAATAATAATAAGAGCGTACCAGGGCGCATCCCTCTTTTACCAGCACCTAGAGGAGTCTTTTTTTCTTGATTCTGATTTGTGTCTTGATATGCGCCTTGTTCCTGGCTGTGATTTGACTGATTTCTATGCCTAGCATCTCGTAAGTCAAATGGGTTTGGAACCCTAGCTTTGTTTTCTTTTTGTGCACCGTGTGCATCATGCGTGTTTTGTGAACCATGTGCATGTTGTGCATTCTGAGAGCTTTGAGAAGAAGACTCGTCCGACTTTTTGCTTGCTTTTGGCGCTCTTCTTGTGGTCGTAGTTTTCTTTTGACCTGACTGAGATGTCGAAGATTCTTTTTTTTGAGTAGTCGCTGCTAACATTGTAGGCAATGTAATGTTAGTACCGTTTGATGCTACTGTAGAAAAGATAGGCGTGTTGAAAACACTATTAAAGAAAAGCATATATACATACTTTAGCGTGAAATATAGGTGATGAATTAATAATGATAGTTTCATAATAGAATAGTTTTAAAATACCAGTAAACTGCGCAACGGTAAGAAAAGATCATACAGTACTAAATCTCATATTATCTATTTACTGTTATCTATTGACTGGCAGTACATTCCAGCTTTCAATACGGTATTAGACACGTAGCCATACGAACGATCTTACAAATACATAATGTACAGTATGACCCTTTATACGTTTGTATAAACACGCCATAGTTGTCCACTATTTATATAGTAATACAATTTTTATAGATAAAACGCATTAACATTAAACATTATAAAATAAACCACCTAAAATACACCATCTTAGCTATCGTGTACAAATGACTGTAAAACGCCTAAACCCATAGAAAATTCTGCAGTCAAGAATAGCACTGGATCTGGTCATAGTGGCACTGAACATAATATCATCTGACTCAGGGCATTCTCTTGTCGATGGAATAAAGTAATCACGCTTGAGTTGACACGCACCCAGAACCAATACAGAGCCGCCAGCGTCTTGAATCATGGGAACAGGATTGTCAGCATTTGGTCTTAGTGAATCATATACATTTATTCCCCCTACTACCGTTTTTTTGTGTAAGAATTGTAACATCAAAGGCGAGTATAAGATGCCTTTCCATAATAAAGGGTATGCATGCTGTGCATCAGCATCGTCATAGCTACCAATATAGCCATCTATACTGTTACTATGCGGTAAATCCGTGACTGCAAGCCTATACATAGATCTACCTATCAGGTCAAAACTACTGACCTCATGCGTGATAGAATATGGTAGATCAAGGGGTAATTGATGCTCAGTATCACATGTAGTCACATGCCAGACCAGTTCATCACCTCGGACCTGGAGTTTGGTATTTTGAACCGAAACTTTAGCTACGGGAGAAAGCTGTTCACACAAAAAAGGGGTAAGGCTCTGATAGCTAATACGTCGCAAGCCAAGCAAAGTTGCTCCGTCATACAAAAGTTGTAGCCGTAATGCACGTGGTAAGCCTATAAAGCGAGAAAAAGAAATCCACAATGATGTTTCTCGCCTAAACCATTGGGGGGTCTCTTTTCTCACAACCTTAAGCACATCAGACACTTGTTTGCTTATTCGTTGTAGTGATATATCAACCGAAGGATACGTATTCAGAATTGCAGGCACGATAGAACTTCTAATATCAGCGCGCCTATTTGGCATAGCCTGCTCCTTGTGTGTGGTCTCCTCTGTGCTCAAACTACGGAGCACGTTCTTATCGATAGTAAGTGCAGGTTTTATGTACCAGAGTCCTGTAGTACCATACCGATAATACCGTGATTGTTGCATACCCTTCATGCCTTGTAAGCCTTCTCCACCAAACATCCTCATTAAAAATGTTTCTCTCGCATCGGATGCATGGTGCCCTGTTACTATGTATGAAATACGTTCTTCTACTGCGATGCGAGCGAGCGCTTCCAATCGCTTTTTTCTTGCACTCATCTCATTGATGGACTCGCCTTGCTTCCACCTAAGCGAGTGTCGGCGTAAAGCGAGGCGGTATTTATGTGCCATTTCTTCTACTACGCGATTTTCTCTCTCTTGAAAAACAGGACTCTGAATATTATGTTGCACATGGGCAAGTAAGAGTTCATCGATTGCATATGGAGTCAAATAGTCTGAGTATACGCCAGCAAGCTCTACAAAGGCACGTGCGACCGCAATACTGTCAGCGCCACCAGAACACGCCACCACAAAAGAGACACGTGTAGATTGATGTGTATCACGGGTATTATTAAGAAGCCTACGTAACTCTGAGGCAAATGCCACTATAAGACTTTGATTAGTCATCATAGTGACGTGCATGTATCTTTTTTATATTTTGATTGTGCGTTGCGATAACGTTTGTCAAGTTTGAAACTGTGCCCAAAAAACATGAAAGTATGGCCTTCGTTGCACTCGCACACATTTCTTGATAGTACATATCGTCCTCGTCATCCCAAGAAGAAAGCACATAGTCAGGTATGGCATGTTTGACTGGAGGATTTCCGATACCACAATATAAGCGTGCATATTCGTTTGACTGGAGAGCCATGCTGATAGAGCGTATACCATTGTGTTTTGGACTACGTGATCCTCTTGTCCGAAATCTGAGGATACCCACGTCAAGGTCAAAGTTATCGGTCACGACTACTATTTCGGATACGTTATGTATTGCTTTTTTTTTTAGAAAATATGCAACACAATCACCCGAGTTATTCATAAAACCAAGTGGCTTTACTATTATGATTTTAGAGGGTGTTAGTTCAGGAGAACTTACAGGATTATCAGAAACATCACGATTACGAGGAGTATCATGGTTACATACAGGAATATCCTCTTGATAGGTTAATACCTGACAATGGGCAGGCTCATTATACACAAATTCCTTACCTAAAACCGAGGCGATGCTGTCAGCAATTAAAAACCCTATATTGTGGCGAGTATATGCATACTTCTTACCAGGGTTTCCTAGGCAGAAGATGTATCTATACATGCAAACACTTACGTCTGTTCGTCTTCCGTGCTTTCTTCAACCGCAGACATATCTTCTGTTGTATCCTCTACTATTTCGGTTATACGTGAGGCTGCAACATGAACTACTACCTGATCTTCATGCGTAATGATGCTGACTCCTTTGATTTGAGGAAAATCTCGGATATGTACCGTATCTCCTATCCCTAGATGGGCACAGTCATATGTTATCTCTTCAGGGAGATCCGAAGGAAGACATTCAACTTCTATTTCATGCGATACATGTTCTAGTATTCCCCCTTCTAATACGCCGTGTGGCGTTCCCACAAGCACAACTGGCACATGAGTTTTGAGTGTTTTGTCCGCCTCAATGGCATAAAAATCTATGTGTCGTATTTTATTTGTACTCAATACCTGATCGTAGTCTTTTACGAGCACATCAATGGATTTTTTACCCAACTGTAGCGTAATAATCGTACTTTCGGACACATGTTTAAATTGGTGCAAAAAATCCTCTTCTCGCAAAGAAATAGCAAGGGATGACTGATGCGCTCCGTATACGACCGCAGGTATCTTTAATTCTGCTCTTAGCTTTTTTAGACTTGATTTATTGCCAGTTTTTCTTGGCTCGATTTTTAGTATATGTTCCATATAAACCTCATATGATTGTATTTTGTCATTGTTTTTGTAGCTTTTTCGCCCTTATGTTCTTTTGGTTTCTTTCTGGGGCGGCAGGATTTGAACCTGCGAATACCAGAATCAAAATCTGGCGACTTAACCGCTTGTCGACGCCCCAAGAGACACTATCTACATTATATACGTCATACCATTAACGAGTCAATAAGGGTGCTTCTATTAAAAGGGTACATTAATACCTAATACTATTGATGCCATCATCTATACCGTGCTGTATGTTGTCGGCTTATAGTTGCATGGGTGTATCCATAGATGTCGAACAAAACATACTAGCTAGAGCTTACAGAGATTACCATTGTCTAGATTTTTTTGCTAGTCTTATTCACTACTAACTTTACACACTAGGCGCTACTTTATCTGGCTTTTTATTTGGCTTTTTATCTGGCTTATTATCTGGCTTTTTATTTGGCTTTTTATTTGGCTTTTTATCTGGATTCTATCTGATCTTCTTTTGGTCTTGAACTAAAGCTATATAGGAATCTATATAGAGCATGGTCGGCATTTTAGGCCTCAATTTTTTTTTGCAGTTCTTTGGTAAATCATTGCCCTAATTTTCGCCCAATCTACCGAGCACTGCTTTTTGTACTTGACAAAAAAAGGTAAATATGAACAATAATAGTATATGGCGAATTCAAAATCCTCAAAAAAACGAATAGTTCAAAACCAAAAGCGACGCCTTCGCAATAAGATAATTAAATCAAAGAACAGAACGCTCACAAAAAAATTTAACTCACTCGTGGACAGCTATATATCAGGTGGCTCAAATGATGATTCAAAAAAAGAAGCAATCACACATCTTTTTAAAGAAGTGAGTGCTCATACCAACTCGGTATGGAGCAAGGGTGTCTATAAGCGAAACAAGGCTTCTAAAATAACGTCCCAACTGCAAAGAAAATATAATCAGCTTTAATTAGCATAAAATGGCTTAGCCGAGAACGGACTACAATATAGCTTTAAAACAGAGGTACGTATGAATACTCAACCAAGCAAAAAATATGTAAAAAATGACTTGGTCGAATACATACAAAAACATACAGAATTAAAAAAGTCTGAAATAGCAGAGGTAGTCAATCTACTTTTTTTTATATTAGGTGAAAAACTCATCGAAGGTGCTAAGGTTGAAATTCGAAATTTTGGTGTTTTTGAAGTGCGTAATCGTAAAGCACGAAAAAATGCACGCAACCCAAAAACGGGCATACTCCTCGATATTGATGCATACAAGACAATTTTTTTTAAACCCGGAAAACAAATCAAGCACCAATTAAAATCAGATCCGCATAGTACTGATCACAAATGACGCAGATCATACGACGATACGCCCACGTAATGCAAACCTTTAACCTGATAACAACTCCTAACAACAGCTCGTGCAAAGAGCCACTAAAAAGAGGTATAGTAACGTGAGTACTCACCGACCTCGTCTACTACGATCCTTGTTACCACTCATATACCTATCTGTGGCAATTATTTTGTTTTTTTTTACCTTTCCCAATGCGCTATTTGCTAAGGGATTGGGATTCTTGGGATTTTTTTGCCTTGCGCCTCTACCACTGGTTTTACGAAACATACGATTTAGAGTGAGTCCCATAGTTGGTTTTTTGTATGGCTATGGAAGTTATGTATTATTTAACGCATGGCTGGGAACTTTTAATCCCGCTGCATTTCTTTTTGTACCAGTAATCTATGGGATATACCATCTTCTCTTATTTCCCCTCTTGCATCTTATTCAACAATGGTTTCCGCGCTGGTATTTTATTATTCAAGCGCTTGCATGGCTCGTATACGAATATCTCAGGATACAAGGCTATCTTGGATACAGCTTTGGAGTCTTGGGGTATTCGCAATCCTTCTACCCTTCCATGATTCAGAATGCAGAATGGCTTGGAGTATGGGGGCTTACGTTTTTCTGCGCCTTAACGGGATTTTTTCTTGGATATGTGTTTGATGTTTTAGTGAAGGCTCGTAAAAAAACCTATCAAAAAACAGTTACTATACATACAATAAAAAAAATACTTGTTCCTACATCTAGCGCCCTTATACTCCTCTTGCTATGCAATATTGTGTTTGGAATTCAGAGACGATCGCAAGCAGTTGAAAAAGAATTTACCCTCTCTGTAGCTCTGATTCAACACAATACCGATCCGTGGAAGGGTGGATTTTCAGCATATCGTACTTCGCTCAATACATTGATTGATTTGAGTGATGCGGCAATACAAGAAAGCAATCCTGATCTTATTGTTTGGTCAGAAACCGCCTTTGTTCCATCCATCAATTTTCATCTTACCCATAGACGTAATGCACGTTATCTGCGACTCATTAATAAACTGCAAGATTATCTTGCTCGTTACCCTAATAAGGATTTTGTGATTGGTAATTCTTATTCATTCCTTGATAAGGGAGAAAGAAAAGACCATAATGCAGCGATTCTTTTTTCGGGGGGGGAATTTACGCAGGTCTACAGCAAAATTCATCTCGTCCCATTTACAGAGCACTTTCCCTTTGAAACATTATTTCCACGTATACACGCCTATTTGATTAAAAACGATGTACATTATTGGGAAGAAGGAAAAGAGCACACTGTCTTTAAGAGCAGATTTGGACGTTTTTCTACCCCCATCTGTTTTGAGGATGGTTTTGGAAAACAAAATAGTACCTTTGTCAATAATGGTGCACAATTCCTTATTAATATTACGAATGATGCATGGTCAGGTGTAGAGAGCAATGCGATGCAACACTTACAACTATCTGTGTTTAGAGCAGTTGAAAATAGAATACCCGTATTGCGTAGCACAAACGGAGGAATTACTGCGGTACTCAATCATAAGGGGGAAATTGCACAAAGCCTCGACTCATTTACAAAAGATTATCTTGTTACGCAGATAGATATACCCGTAGAAGACAAGACCTTGTATGCTCGTGCACCCGATATAATTGCCATCCTTGCAACGATAACGCTAGGAAGTGTTCTTTTGTTTCGCCTATTCGTTGGACTGTCTAAACGACATTCAAAACAATCACATTGTTTATAATTTAATAAAGCATACATATGATTCATAAAACGCGCATACTCTTTATTTCTCAAAACTCTTCCTTCTCCGACTTTTTTGAAACCTTCGTTTCACATCCATTTATAGAGTTTATCCCACAACATAACCTCGACATGGCAATGCAGGTAATAGAAAAAGAACAATTTGATATCCTTGTAGTTGATCAAGAGTTAAAAAAAGGGGGGGTATACGAAATTATGAACCTTCTTAAGCATCGTGAACAAGTATCTCCTCTACTTGTTGTGCTTTATACGGATACCACAGAGAAAAATCTTGTTGACTTGTATTCTAATGGTGTCCATGTACTTGTCCCTAAGCCCATACTAAACCTCTCTTTTGCTTATCAGCTAAGTTCTCTTAGCAAAATGATAGAAATGCGCAAAAAACGCATGGCAACGCGACAAGCACTCGCTGTTATTGATACCCTAGATGAGATAAATGCCTACCTCCACAAAGACATCAAGCAGGCCTGCGAAAAAGGACTTACTCGTCTTACAGAGGAACGCAGTGTAAACAAAACCGAAAGAACAAATGGTGCACAACCAAAAAAAGTTGCCAATAATAGTGCCAGTAGTAGTGAGAGCAGTAGTAATAGTAGTAGTGGCAAAAGATACCGCGAACTCGTTCGGCGTAGCACATGCGATTATGCCCGTATGTTGGCACTTGTTAATACGGTAGGAGAGCAGGTTCAAAATACGATTGTTACATCGCCTTCAAAGATTATGCACACCATAGACGCATTCGATGACTTATACGAAAAAAACCTATCACTCGTAAGGGTCGCGTATTCTATTACCGACGAGGAATACAACGAAGAATCCAATATAGAGGTCCGCGATACGGCTCCTCAAGAAGAAGCCGAACACTACAAGGAGCACTAGATCTTATGAACAAAAGTTCAAATTACGAACTCTTACAACTACCCGATACACATAGTCGCTTAGGAAAACAAAGCACATTGGATGGAAAACTCACGTTCTCTTCTTCATTTGGAATCTCTGGTACGTTCAAGGGTGACCTGCACGGCGGTATATATCTTGTACTCTACCCTCAAGGAAAAGTAACTGCTACAATCCAGTGCGAATATGTATTTATTGCTGGACACTTTAATGGTACAGTGCACGCAAGCTCGGGCATCTGTCTCTACTCAGGGGCACATGTTAGAGGTGAGCTCTATTGTCAAAATATTCGTATACAAGATGGGGTCGATTTTGATGGTACTTGTAACCTCGGTGATAACGAACCACATGTTGACATCTTTAATGTTACCCGCGTCGATCTCAGATCTCGATTTTCAGAAACACTTAATCAGTTCATGAAAAGTTTTCAGGAATAAATACGTCCACTGAATTTTTGCGGATTGCTTTCAGTCATATCGCTCCTTGCAAAGAAAGGCAAGCAGTATTGGTGGAACAAATATATTTGATGCAAATGGCTTAGTAATCAACATATTCCTCAATACAGCAAAATAAGAGATGCTATAATTTTAGTTGTGTTACAAAACCTGTATACCCTGTTGGATGTACCTCTTGTACCTTTGCTATCAAGGCAGTACATCCCCTATCACATAAACAAACGTAACCACACGCGGTTCAAAATGCGTGCATCAATAGACGGCGATAGCTTGTACCAAACTCAAAGTCCACGCGATGACTTTTGTTTTTTATATCTGCACGGATGGAGTGCCTCGGTACTTGAGACGGCTCCCCTTTGCCAAATTCTAGCAAAACTATATAATGCACGTGTATTGGTACCCAGTCTTGAACGCCATAGAGCACTCTCTGCACCTATGGATTATATTTACGCAGAAGAATGGCTATATTCTGCTATCCGAGCCTTGCACATGGCTCTTTCATTTAGTAAAAAAGTGATACTCATTGGATGCTCAACAGGAGCAAGCCTTGCGCTTCTTCTTTCTGCAGGTCGCTTTAGTACTCAAGCCATTATATGCACGCTACTACTCGCACCAAATCTTGGGGTAATCCCTTCATATATTGACATGACAAGATACTCCCTTATATATGCACTCTATAATCATGTACTCCGATATAAAAGAGCACATATCAAAGGAGATCTCCACAATATATATAGGCAAGGTACTGGTGCCAGACTGTCATCTACAAAAAAACACCTGCTTTACTCAATTGATTCAATTAAAAAAGCACAATACCTATTGCAAAGAATCCCTTATTCTTCGCTCAGACCGATGTCACAACTCGTATCGTCAGTTTGGAACATTGTAAAAAAACGACCCCATCGTTACCGCACTCCCACACTCGTCATAGCCAATACACATGATCCTTCCGTTAGCTACAAAAAAATCAAAGGCTTTTTTTCTCGTTATCCCGCACCGATAGAACTCAATACAAGTATTATTGGAAAAACACCGGGAATCCACGTCCCTGCAGGTGATTTTTTTGCCCCTCAATACACACATAGGGTCATACAAGAAATTCAGCGATATATCACCTACATCGGTTACCCATAAGATGGCCTTTTTTTACGACCTTAAGAGAGGGTGTGGATTTGTCATATATGTACTAATTACCTATATATGTTTTGCTTTCGCGGATATAATAGCAGGATTCGCTATCATTATCTCACGACAATGTGCATATAGAGTTACCACATACTGGGGGCATAGAATGGCGCGCCTTGTCCTATTTTTCTTAGAAGCATGCATGGGAATAAAAACAAAACTCGTCATTCCACCTATGTTCAAAAAATTTTTGGATACGCACCAAAACAACAATATTCTTGTCCTAGCAAATCATCAGAGCTATATTGACATAGTCGCCATTATGTGCCTCTTTATGCCTAAAGAAATTCGATTTATTGCAAAAAAATCCTTGAGTTATGGTGTACCCCTTGTTTCAAAAGTACTGCGTATCCAGAGGCATGCACTCGTAAATAGAAATGACTTTGTACAAAGTGTAAAAGAAGTAGAATTGTTTAGAAAACACCATTATGATTCTAATAAGGTATTTGTAGTATTTCCGGAAGGTACTCGTAGTAAAGATGGTGCTCTCTTACCATTCCATAGCTCGGCGGTCAGAATCCTACTCAAAAACCAAGCACTTCCTATGGTGGTAGTATCAATATACACAGATCCAAGCCTTAGAACGATGTTTTCACTACTTCATTCATCGGCAGGCACCTACCGCGCAGAGGTAGTAGATTTTATACCAGAAATCACAAGAAATTCGATTACATCGGCACTTGAAAGAGCAAAAAAAACAATAACCGCACATCATGCCACTATCAGGAACACTCAGACAACTTTATAAGCATAGTGTGTACCAATGAACACAAAATCGTTTCCAAATCTTAGATTTATTTATTCTCTCACAAAAACCCACAGAAAAAAAATGGCTATTGGATTGCTAAGCCTTGTATCGGTTAACCTCATTTTGCTGAGCCTTCCTATGGTATTTCAACGTTATTTTGAAACACTATCTGAATTACAAGAAGCAAACATACAAGAACTAAACACGCAAGAAGAAGTACCACAAGAATCGCATGTACAAAAAGTTAGCCAGCAAATATGGTTGTATGCAAGCATAACGGTGTGCGTACTCATACTTAGGTTTGTATGGCGACGTTGTTTGATTATACCTGCATTTATAATGAAACGAGATATCCGAATGAAAATGCTCAACAAATTACTCGACCTTGACCTTCGCTATTATATAAAGAACAAAGCAGGCGAACAAATAAACCTCATAAGCAGAGACACAAAACAACTTACAGAAGCGATTTCTTGGGGAACGATTGCACTCGCAGATGGCATTTTTTCTATAGCAAGCATATATTTTATTCTCATTGTTTTCTACGGTCATATCTCATGGATTGCACTCTTAGTCTACCCCTTGCTTTCTATCCTTGTAATTATCATTTGGCCACTGGTATTTTCGCTGTATGAAAAAGTAAATCGACTGACAGGCGATATTACCGAACTCACACGCGAGATGTTTGAACACATCGCCACAATAAAATCACAGTCAAGCGAGGACTATTGTGCAAACACATTTCTCGATTTAGGAAAAAAAATAGTCCATGCTCAATTAAAAATCTCAACGTTTCAATCTATGTTTTGGCCTGTCGTAGTGCTCATTACGAGTCTTGGAAAAATATCGGTTATTTTTTTAACCATTTGGCAGATAGGACAAGGCAATGCAAGCATATACCAATTTATTGCAGTAATAAATTATTTAATACAACTTGACTTTCCATTTATCGGACTGAGTTTTGCATTAAACGCACAGCAAAAGGGTCTTGTAAACGCAAAACGTATACGCACCATGCTGGATGCAAAAAATTCTCTCACAAGCACCATCGAGAGCACACGTGCGTTCCCAAGCACTCACCTTAGCCTCAATGTGCGTGCACTTACATTTTCTTATCCAGACACACCACACTTTACCCTCAAAATCAATGCTCTCAATATACCCCAAAATTCGCTCATCGGTATTACAGGAAAAATAGGAAGCGGAAAGAGCACACTTGGAAAACTCCTCGCTCGATTAATTGACCCCGATACCGGACATATTTTTCTCAACGAACACCCTATTTCGCATTATTCAATTAAAGAGCTACGGAGTCACATAACGTTTATTCCACAAGATTTTCAACTTTTTTCGTATAGTATATCCCAAAACATGCTATTACTAGAATCTACCCTAAAACCTCCCGACTACGAGACCGTCTACGATCTCAGTAAAAAAAGCCACCTTACACAAGACATACAAGCATTTCCGCATCGATGGGATACCCTCATTGGTGAACATGGAGTCATGCTGTCAGGAGGACAGAGACAACGCACTGCATATGCGCGCTCGCTTACACTAGACCCAGAAGTGCTTATCCTCGATGACGTCTTTTCTGCTCTTGATTACCATACTGGCATCTCTATTTTTACCCAATTAATTCATATGCGCAAAAACCTCAGTACCGTGCTTATTACGCATAATATCCCCCTTTTTAAGAATTTTGATCATATCATTGTGCTTGATAACGGCACTATCGTAGGCGAAGGATCCCACCAACATCTGCTAAATAATAACACCTATTATCAAGAATGTCTTAAAGAATATAAAGAATTATATGAGCATACAAAGTAGAACAAATAGGACCTCATTTTTAAGGCTTCTTAGTTTTTTTACTCGCAACCAGGTCGCTATAGTAACAGCGATTATTTTACTCAGTATTTTTCAATCTCTTGCACTTATGTACACTCCAGTGATAATACGAGATATTGTTGACAAAGTCATAGATGAACTCGGAAAAGGGAGCGACATTAGCATTGCTACCTATCGCATAGAACTATTCATGTATATTGGCTTGAGTCTCATCGCAAGCATACTGAGCTTTATCACACTCATTAGCTCGGTATACTTTGTACAACGTACTGTGCTTAGTATACGCCAGAAAGTTATTCGGCATAGCCTTAGGCAATCAATGAATTTCTTTAACTACGAACCAGTGGGAAAGATGGTCACGAGAGTGAGTTCTGACCTCGATAAAATTGGTGAATTTTTTTCAACATTCATGAATCAGCTTTTTTCGAGCATTGTTTCCTTAGGAACGATACTCATTTTAATGTTTTACCTTGACTGGAAGCTAAGTATATCATCCCTCATTGCCGTCCCGATTTTTGTCGTATTTATCGAGATATTTAGGCGAAGAATCTATATTCTTTCAAACAAAGACTGGGAAGCAAACGTTAACAGCAACAAATACGTATCCGAGCATATAACGGGAATAAGCGATATTCAGTTACTGGGAAAACAAGAACAAACAAGGCATAATTTTTCTACACTCAATGACGTCTTGTACGATGCCGAGTCGCGCCTAGCAAAAACATACTCATTTATCCAACCAATCTTAGACTTTTTACTCAATGGCATCATCATCTTGGTACTTATAGTGAGTACTATCCTCTTTTCTTCTGAGTTACTCACCATAGGGACAATAATAGCCTTCACCCAACTCATTCAGCGCTTTTTCTCTCCAGTCATCACCATAGCACAAAATATAAATTCTCTACAAAACTCAGTGGTGAGTTTGCGCAAGACCTATGATTTCTTGCATACAGAAAGAGCACTCATTGATGTAGGTACGTCTCCGTCTCTTGCCTCAAAATCTCCTGCCTCAAGATATCTTTCTTCCAAAAATAACGATACTTCATTTAGTATTAGCGACAAGCCCGAACTAGAGTTAAAAAATATTGGATTTAGTTATGATGGAAAACACCAAATATTAAAGAACATATGCTTTACTCTTAAGAACAAACAAAAAATAGCGCTGGTCGGCTACAGCGGATCAGGGAAAACAAGCATTGCACGGTTACTTATCCGACTTTGGGATCCCACTGCAGGAAACATATATCTCGATGGTAAAGATATTCGAGATATTCCTCTCAAAATCTTACGGAAACACCTCATACTCCTGCAACAGGAGAGCTATATTGTACGTGGAACAATACTCGAAAACATAGCCCTTGGACGCACGCTTGATGATACCCATCTTGCAATGCTGTATTCGGTAGAAGGAATCAAGCGTCTAGTTGACCGTGGAAAACATGGGTGGCACAGCACTATTGATAAAAATTCCCTTTCGAATGGCGAGAGGCGTCTTGTCGCAATAAGTAGAGTGTTAGTCTCTCGTCCCAAGATACTCATCTTAGACGAATACAGTGCTGCCATAGACAATAACACCGAGCGTGACATACAAAAATTGCTCGACATGCTTTTTGAACATTGTGCTGCTATTATTATCGCTCATAGAATAAACACTATAAAAAAGTGTGATGTAGTGTACTATATTGCAGATGGAGAGATTGTAGAACAAGGAAACCACGATACCCTTATAGCAGATACTAACTCACACTACGCAAAACTCGTTGCAAGTTTAAAGGTTACATAACAACGCACATGTGTTTTTCCAGCCCAAACTAGACCAGGCCCAGCCTAGACTGTGGCACATTAATGCCTAGGCACACTTCTTGTTTTTGCAGGGTAACCTATGCACTTTGTTAAATCTAGTGCAACAAATCCACCACGAGCCCTTTTATTTTCTCTAGGGAAGCAAGCAGAGAGAGTTGATCAACTTGCGTTTGGAGCACAATGGTGACGACCTCATTTAAGGAGTTGTTTATACTTTCTATGACGGTAAAACTTCGTTCTTCGTAGCTAGTCTCAGTTCGTTTAACAGCGTTAATACTTTGTTTTTTATGGAGATATGGAGTAACTGAACGTAAAAACTCTTCGACGGATTTTTTATAGACGAGCACTCTGTCGTAGCTTGGCTGACGGAGTAATTCGTCACCTTTTTGATATATTGTATCTCTGAGTTTGTATAATATGTCGTAATTGATTGCGCCTTCTTTGTCCAATATGGGTGATAGCTTGTGAGCTGATTCGGCCAGTGCTTCTTGCATACTTGATGATTGTGGAACAAGATCTTGGACAACTGATGCAAAATCTCCGCTCTTGTCGGCTCTCTGGTATGCTGTTTTTTTCTGTCGTGTTCTAATTGAAGAATTAGATTGACGCCTAGTTTTTTCTATGAGACTCATTTTACCTATATATTTTGGGTACATTGCATGGTACCACATACACGTTCATATCGCTTTTTTCACGCATATACTAGAGGTACAATCCCATGCATAATTTTAATTATGAAGCCACAGTATTAAAGTACTTTGCAAGTTGCTTGCGCGAATACGTGTGAGTAATGTGCTCATCGTATTGAATAACACCTCCTGCAACATCTTCTCCGTTTCTTTCTCCGCCCCTTTTTTTGAACAGTATCTTTGCCTGCACTACAGCACCCGGGTCAACAAAAGCCGATACTGCTTTTATAGTACCAAGAACCATACAGGTAGGTTGAAGTACAACTACGTCTGCATCGTCTATAGTACCTTGGAACAAGCCTGAGATGATTATGGTATTCGCTTGCATAGTACCTTTGACTTTTCCATTGATGCCCACAACAATAGTATTATTGGATTTAACAGTTCCCGTTACTTGTCCATCAATTCTGACAAGATCAACTGCCGAAATTGTTCCGTTGTATACCGAACCAAAGCCAACAATAGAATTTGTAGGAAACCGCATATCGCTCATATCGATCTTCTCTCAAGTAGACCGTCACGTTGCCACGTTATGGCCGTATTGATCCACACCTTTTGTGACTAACGAGTGCCTCTAGGTCGATTATAACGATTAAAAGCTTGGAGATATATACCCGGATCAACAAGATTTGTCCCTAGGTAAAGCTGAAAGTCTAAATGCGGACCAGTAGTGAGCCCTGTCGATCCTACATCCCCAATAATTTGCCCTTGTTTTACCACTTGTCCTTTTGATACGCGTATCCTACTAAGATGAGAATAATGCGATACAAAGCCATAGTTATGTTCAACATAGATATGAAGGCCATAACCACTGGGATCAAGCCCAATTGACCTGACAACACCGTCTGCCGTAGACATGACAGGGGTGCCTGTTATCGCAGAAATATCTATTCCTTTATGAACATACCAGTACCCGAATATGGGATGGACATTAGGTCCCCACTCCATTGACACTCTTCCATTTGGTACAGGCCAAAATACAGGAAGAGAACGGTATAGTTTATTTTGAGTACCCAGAGCCTCGTTTACTCCCTTAATAAGTGGTAACTGAGATTCTAGTTCTTTTGCAAGTTTTGCAGTAAGAAATTCTCCAGAATTTTCGTCTTCTGACACAAATTGATATTCGCCAAAATAAGAAAAATCACCTTCTGAGAGAATAGTAGTATCAATAGCATTGTTATCGCTCGTCAAAGCATCGATATTTAGATAGTCACCAGTACTCTGTAAGGCATCAGTAAGTTCAACCACTAGTGAATCAACGTATTCTAAATCCTTAGAAAAATTTGCGTTTTGTTCTTGTACCGCTTGGATTTGAGCAGTTAATTCAGCGTTATGTCGGCTAGAAAAAAGGAGGCGTGTACCCCAAAAAAAAGATAAGATCATTGCAACAACACCAAGACAGACAAGCGAAATAATCATAATATTACTTGTTTGAAAAGAAAGCATGCGCTTTCCATTATTTGGTACAAAAATAACCGTAAGTGACTTGGGGGTTTTATATCCTTCGGGTTTCTTATGCTTCTTATAAGTCAGAGGCATACCCGAATATATGTTTTGTTGCTCTCTCATCGGCTAGACCCTGTTTACTGAGTCTGCTATAACAATTTTAGTGCGTAAGTACAATTTCATAAGAACTTTTTATAGTTATTGTATCAAATATTTAATAATTTTTCAACTATATTTCTACTTTCTTCATGAATCGGGTATTAACCGTTCATACATGTTTCTTATAAGTATCGGCACATCACTGCAAAAAATATAACAACTCATGTCTACAATCATCACATTAATGCTCATATTTTGACTTACAAACAAGGCTTTGTGGTAATTTTATTTTTCTATGCTACAATGTATATATTCAGTAATGAAGATTTTTGATTCCCATGCGCACATTAGCCTCATTTATGATGACTTGGTATCACAACGTTTAGTCGCAACCGAGTCATATGCAAAAGGCGTAAGAAAAATCATTAATATATGTAATAATCTTCAAGACTTTTTACCTGTCTACAATAACTTAATACATACAAAAAATGTGTTCTTTGCCGTAGGAATTTCACCTTCCGAAGTGAGTAGTCTCCAGTCAAACTGGATGCAAAACCTACAGTCTTTCTTAAAAAAAGAGCGTGTATGTGCCATAGGCGAGACAGGCCTCGATAAGAAATACGGTAATAGGAACATACAGGTAGAGTTTTTTATTAAACATATCGAAATTGCCGAGAAATTTTCACTCCCCATCATCATACACAATAGGGGCGCAGGGGCTGATATATTGGAGATAGTTGCTCAGATGAGACCACAGGTCCCCGTTATTTTTCACTGTTTTTCCGAAGACCTCAAGTTTGCAAGAAGAATACTCGAAATACAACCCAATTCTTTTCTTTCATTTACCGGTAGCCTCACTTACAAAACTGCACGTGCACTTAGAGAGGTTGCCACATCTATACCAGCCGAAAACATTATACTTGAGAGCGAAAGCCCATTCATGCCACCTAGTAATGTACGTGATAAGCGTAATAAACCTTTTTTTCTCACTCACACGCTTACCAGTCTTGCCGAACTACGCGAGGTCGATGTTGAGTCTTTTGCTGAGCAAATATATAATAACTCACTACGCGCCTTTAAACTCACAGACTCAGAATAAACAAGCACTGATATAGTGATACTGAACACAGAAGTAACGTTTAGTATCCTATAAATTTTAGCTTATAAATAGCCTATAAAAATAATCTGTTATACCTCACTGCACTATCCTTCATCTGATGGTACCTGATGGCATCTGATGGTTTTTTTTCTATTGATGTTTCTGCAATTCTCTAATGCGCCTGTTTCTTTTTCGAAATTCATTTTTTTTTGTACATATCAGCACATGCCACATAGCATGCAATTCCAGTCGCCACCGAAGCATTGAGTGAATCTAATACCCCTGATGCTATACGCTCTCGTTTCCCAACAATGCTTACAAGAGTATCGCTTTTTTGTTTAGTCAGATGCGAGAGCCCCTTGTCTTCTGATCCTACTACCAGTGCAATCTTTTCGGAAAACTGTACGGAGCGTATATCATTTCCTTCCATGTCTAGCGCATATATCCAAAATCCAAGTTCTTTAAGCTGACTTATTGCTTGGTGAATATTTGCAATATATCGCGGTACCTGCGAAAAAGCGCCAGTTGAACTCTCAACGCGTGCTTTGGTGTTACCCACGCTCTCTGATTTTGGATGGATTACGAGGTCAACGCCAAAATAGTATGCACTTCTCAGAATAGCCCCAAAATTTCCTTGATTTGTTAAATGATCAAGCAAAAGAACCACACTTCGTTCTTTGTGCATGAGATGCTCCTTAAGAGAGCTAACAAGCGTCGTCGGGATAAAGTCACAACTAAGATAGGTTCCTAGCCTAATACGTCTCTTTGCAAACCATGATTTATCTTTAACTTTGTATTGAACTCTATACTTTGTTGCAAGCTGTGCATACCCCGCATCAAAGCGTGCACTAAACAAGGTACCCTTTGCTCCACTATGCAACATAGATGTTATCTTATGATGCCCACGAATCAAAGGCTTGGTATTGGGTTGCTCTCTTTTGTTATCGTGCTCCGATGCTAGGGTTTGTATATTCGCCTCACATCAACAAGCCCATCGTGATCTAGGTCCCGTTCGTACTGCTTTATATACTTTCCTTCGAGGATTGTAATCCAGAGGTCTATTTTTTGATCGTAATTACTATCTATCATTTGGTACACCAAGTGTCCCTTTTGGCTATAAAAAGCAAAATCATCTCCTTGACCGTCATAGTTTAGGTCTAAGACTTCTTTTTTCTTTACAAACCTGTCGCTATTTATTAGAGTAGCAGCGTCTGTGAGTGAATCACGATTTTGGTCTGAAACAACCCACGGAAGTCTATATTGTTGCATATCAAATTCTAACGAATCTTGATATGCATCAGGTACTATGGGTGGTTCGGGATCTTTAATAAGATTTTCTTGCGCATGAATCGTACTAAAACAGAATACAAGTATTCCTACAACAAAAAAACAAGGATTAGCAAATAGAGCAAAAAAATACACTACAAAGTTATAGGACTTCTGCATAGTTATCTAGTTTTTTTTGTAACATGATATAACAATAATCGTCATTAAATTGCGTTTATACAGAAAAGACTTACGAACAAAGAACAAAAGACCACGATCACCGTTGTTGACGCCGTATTGGTTTTAGCTTTTTTTGCACACCACCTTGCATAGCAAGTTGCTCTAATACCCTCTTGTCTAAGCCTTTTGGATGCAGAAGCATAATATGTAAATACAGATCCCCAGAGTAAGATGAATCTGACCTCACTCCTTCGCGCGATATTTTAATTCGATCACCGTACTCGGTACGTGGTGGAATATCTATCGGTATATCTCTACCGTCGATATGACTAAACACATAGCTAGCACCTTGATATGCGTTTAGCCAATCAACAGAAACAGTAGTATATAAATTTTTACCATCACGAACATAATACTGGTCTTCTGCAATATCAATAGTTACATACAGTGTTCCTTTTCGATTACCAAGCTCATTACCCTGAGAGGCAAGCGACAAGGTCTCGTTTGCATTTATTCCTCTTGGAATTTTCAACTTGATTTTTGGTTTTCGTGACTCAAAACCCTGTCCTTTGCAAAGACGACAAGGATTTCGTATCACCTCTCCCGTACCTCCACAGGACGAACAGGTACTGGATATTGAAAAAAAACCACCAAGGTTTGATCGTGACACCGATCCTCTGCCACCACAAGTTGGACACGTGGTTCGCCCTTGTTTAGCTTCAGAGCCAGTACCTTCACATCGTGAACAGCGTATTTTACGAGAAAAACTAAATTCCTTTTCTGTTCCCTTAACAGATTCTTCTAAGCTAATGGTAAGAATGAGATGCACATCTGCCGACTGACTTTCTCGTTGCCCTCTCCCACCGCTACGGGATCGACCAAAACCAAAAAGCTCATCAAATCCCCCACTAAAAAATCCTTCAAAACTTGAGCCACCAAAGATATCGCTAAATTCTCTAAAGACACCCGAAAAATCTTGTGCAGATCCCCCCTGCGCCGCTCCTTTAATACCTGCATGTCCGTACTTATCGTATATATTACGCTTTTCGCTGTTGCTAAGCACTTCATAAGCTTCTGTAGCTTTTTTAAAGGTATCCTCCGCTGCCGCATTGCCTTGATTTTTATCAGGGTGATACTTTATTGCTATTTTTCTATATGCTTTTTTTATCTCAGAATCGCTTGCATTCTTGGCGACTCCAAGCAAGGCATAGTAGTCTTCTTCCATCGTATTTATACCGTGTTTTATAGTCTATTATTAAAGACTAGGCTTATTCATCAATCACTTCATAATCTGCAGAGTTTGCATCTTTTTTTGAATCGGAGGGTTGAGAATCATCACCATTGGTCTTTTCAGGTGAAGGCTGGCTATTTGAAGTCTCTTGTGCCTTTGCCTGCGCGTCTTTGTATAGTTCTTGTGCTAAGGCTTGTGATGCTGTAAGCAAGGATTCAGTTTTCTGTTTTAGCTCCTCTGTTTCACTTTCTCCCTCAATCGCCGTTTTGAGATCCTGCAACGCAGATTCAATCTTTGTTTTATCTTCTGCAGATATTTTATCACCGTGTTCTTTTAGGGATTTTTCTGTAGAATAGACAGCGTTTTCTGCGGTATTTTTGGCGTCTGTTTTTTCTCTGACCTTTTGATCTTCTTCCTTGTTGAGCTCGGCATCTTTAACCATTTTCTCAATTTCTTCTTCAGAAAGCCCAGAGGACGACTCTATTCGAATCTTTTGCTCTTTTCCAGTTCCTAAATCCTTTGCAGATACGTGCACAATTCCATTAGCGTCTATGTCAAAACTAACTTCGATCTGAGGTACCCCTCGTGGTGCTGCAGGAATACCCACTAGGTCAAATTTTCCAAGCGTCCTATTATAATTTGCAAGTTCACGCTCACCTTGAAGCACGTGTATGGACACTGCCGATTGATTATCATCCGCTGTAGAAAATATTTGTGACTTTTTTGTAGGAATGGTTGTGTTTTTTTCGATAAGCTTTGTAAACACTCCACCAAGCGTCTCTATTCCTAAAGAAAGGGGGGTTACATCAAGCAATAATATATCTTTGACATCACCACCAAGTATTCCTCCTTGTATAGCTGCTCCCATAGCAACTACTTCGTCGGGATTTACCCCTTTGTTTGGCTTGGTCTTAAAGATATCTTCTACCATTTTTTGTACCAAGGGGATGCGTATTGAACCACCGACTAGTATCACTTCGTTTATCTCAGAAATGGTAACTCCTGCATCTTTAATGGCCTGTAAACACGGGGCTTTTGTCTTTTCGACAAGAGGTGTAATCATCTGCTCAAACTTAGATCTACTCAAGCTCAGTTGTAAATGTTTTGGTCCCGCACTATCTGCAGTTAAAAAAGGCAGGTTTATTTCAGCCGTTTGTGTTGAGGACAATTCGCGTTTTGCCTTTTCTGCTGCTTCCTTGAGTCTTTGTAATGCCATCTTGTCTTTGCTAACATCTATACCCGACTGTGATTTGAATTCTGCTATAAGCCAGTCAATAATGACATCATCAAAATTATCGCCCCCAAGATGCGTATCTCCGTTGGTAGATTTGACTTCAAATACTCCTTCTCCTAATTCTAAGATTGAGATGTCAAAGGTTCCACCACCAAGATCGTATACAGCAATTATCTCATCTCTGTTTTTCTTGTCTAGCCCATAGGCAAGAGCTGCTGCAGTTGGTTCGTTTACTATACGTTTTACTTCTAGCCCTGCTATTTTTCCCGCATCTTTTGTTGCTTGTCGCTGCGAGTCGTTAAAGTACGCTGGGACAGTAATAACAGCCGCGGTAACTTCAGTGCCAAGATAGTCTTCCGCTGTCTTTTTCATTTTTTGTAAAATTGCAGCAGAAATTTCTGGGGGGCTGTAGTCTTTATCAATGACCTTTATCTTGAGTCCCCCTGTTTTTTCTTCAACTACCTGGTACGGAATGCGTTTTTGTTCTTCAAGTACTTCTTTGTATTTGCGTCCCATAAATCGCTTTATCGAAAATATAGTATTTTCGGGGTTAGTAATCATTTGGTTTTTAGCAGGCTGCCCTACTAAACGCTCAAATTTATCACCTTTTTTTGTAAACGCTACCGCTGATGGTGTTGTACGCTGTCCTTCAGCATTCAATATTACAACGGGCTCTCCACCTTCTATGACAGAAACACAACTGTTAGTTGTTCCTAGGTCAATTCCAATTATTTTGTTCATATAATCCTCCTATGTTTGATTGTATTTTTGAGAAAGCACTTTGACCTTGGCGGGTCGTAGGACTCTCTCTCCGAGCATATATCCTTTTTGATACACTTCAACCACTGTGGGTTCTTGTGTTGTTTCATCTTCTTCACGTGAAATCGCTTCATGCAATTCAGGATCAAAATGTTTTCCCATAGACTCAAATGTACACAGGTTCCATTTTGATGCAAGTACTTGCTGAAAACTTTTTTCAACCATTTTTAGTCCTTCAGTTATATCAGAAGTATCAGAATCAGGATTCATCGCACTTCTAGCACGTTCAAAATCGTCAAGTACAAGTACAACGTCTTTCATAACTTCAGATATTTTTTCATTAATATTTTCGTCGTAGAGCTTTTTTAATCGTTTGCGGGTGTTTTCAGCATCAGCAAGTCCGCGCAGGATTGTCTCTTTTAATCGAGCACGCTCCTCCTCTAATTCTGATATCTTGTTTTCTAATATTCTCAGATCTTTATCCTGATTGTCTAGTTGATCTTTGCCAGAGTGTGCTCTCACTTTTAATAATGACTCCGTAGCATTATGTTCGCTTTTGCCATTATTTTCTTCCGATTCTGAGGAATGTACGCTAGAAATAGGGGTGTCCGACATAGTGGCTGAGTCTTTTGCTTTGGTTGTACTCTTTGACATATCCTTTGGTACATTCTCATCTATTCTTGTTGCAAACTCAGGGTCTTGAACACTCTCATCACCTGATCCACTAGGTGTACGACTATAAAATTCTCTCACACTACCGTCCCTTACACTGCGGTCATCGACTGCACGTTTTTTGTCGAGATGTTTGTTTTGTTTCATATGTTTAGTATCAGTACTCTAAATCTATTATAGTAAAAGATTAACTAACTATAATTATATCAAATTATATCATATTAAATATTGTAGTATCGCTTATCAAAGACTATATGATTTTATTATACTAAATACTGCTCTAATACAAGTTCAATAGCACTCTTACTAATTTTTAATTTTGACGCAATTTGATCGGGCGACCACCCAAGATCCTTTAGTTTGAGTACCATCTGTTGGTTTTCAATATCCTTGAGACTGATTTCGGAAGATTTTTTCTTGTTTTGTTGCGTGAGAGTACCAAATATTTTTATTGATGATTCGACAGAGTCCTTTAAGTTCTCAAGGCGTGTTTCTGTACTTGCAACCCAGTGTTGTGCCTCTTTCATTGATTCTAGCTGTGACAATAATACTGGGGTTTGATTAGTGAGTTTTTCTATTTCTTCTCTCGCTTCCTGAATATCATCCCATTGTTTTTCTATATGAGTAATTTCTTGACTTGCATTTTTTAGTTTTGAACCCGTCTCTGATAGTGCTTGTTTTTGTTGCACTAATGCTTTGTCAAGTGTTTCGAGATTGTGATGCAACTGTTCAGTACGCGTATGGGTATTTTCAAGTTCTTTGTCTTGCTTTTCGAGTTTTTGATACTGACTCTCTATAGATATTTGATAGTTACGTACCGAGTCTAGCTGTTTTCTCAGATCGTCTATGGCCTCTTCGTTATCTTTTAGGAGTTTTACGGCTTCGTCAATCTTCTGAGAGCGTATATCAAGCATTTCTATTTTTTTGCTCAGTTTTTTATGAACACGAATACTCTCATCAACACGTTTATTATTTCCCTCAAGCTCTTTTACCGTGTCTTTAATATACATCACTTTTTGTTCAGATTGTGTGAGACCTTCTTGGAGTTTTTCCATTTGTATATTGTCGTCTGAGAGTTTGTCCACATTCTTCTTTAATTTGTCAAATTGGGAGCGCATTTGTAAAAAGCTCTTTTGGATCTTTTCTTGAAGTTCTTGGTTATCTCCAAGTCTCATAAGTTCTTCGCTGTGTTGTGTTTTTATTTTTTCGATTTCACTGTTTAATTCAGATTCCTTACGTTCAATGATACTAATCAAGTGATCCACGCGGCCATCTAATTTTTGTTTTGCCTGTGAAATCGATGCATCCAACTGCTCGTATGAACGAGAAGTATCTACTACCTTTTTTTCTATTTGGTTTGCCTTTTCGGTAAATTCTTTCTGAAAATTATCTATGGAATCTTGTATCTGTTTGTCCGTGTGCTCTTCTAAGGCGTATAATTTTTGACTTAAAGAATTTTTTACCCGCGCATGGTCTTCATCAAAGAATGTTGCCTGTGCATGAATCTGTTGCTCAATTCCTTTTCTGAGTTCTGAAAGTGTTTTGTTAAATTCTGACGTAAGTTCTTGCTCTGCCTCACTCACGGTACCTTTAAATGTCTGCCCAAAGTCTGCTATATAGTGCTTGAGTTCTTCGGTATGCGCCGTGTTTATCTCCGCACATTCTTTTTTTACCATACCAAGTTGTGAATCAAGCGATACAAATAGCTCTTCTACCTCAAACATCTTTTTTTCAAGCATGCCTGAGTATTGATCGTGCTTTTCTTCCATCTGTGAGTACAAGACACCTCCTTTGGAAGCTACAAATGCTTCCCATTCTTGTTCAGCACTAGTGATCAGGCTTGTAAATTTTTGTTTGTTCTCGTTGACGGTTTGGCTCCATTCGCTTAGCATATGCGTACCTTCGGATGAAATAAGTTCTGATATGGCATTGGAATACTCATCGTACTGCAGTTTCATTCCCTTGTACTTTCCCTCTAAATCTTGATATTTAGTATGAATTCCCCCAAGATTTTGCTCCATATCCTTGAGAAATTGGGTGCGAAGCTGTTCCCTAAAACTGTGTATTTCATCGTATTGGGTTGCAATTTCGTTTTGTAAATGCGACACTTCTTGAATAACTGGGTCAATCATTTTTTTAAATTCCTGACTCTGATCCTGCGCGTACCCACGCAGAGACTGAAATTTAGTAAGAAATTCGTCTTGTAACTTGACAATTTGCTCATCAAAGTATTTACTTTTTTCTTCGACAGCACCAAGCATGTCCTGCTCTAATTGCATCTCAGTAATCGAAAGTTGTTGTTTGCGCTCATCTATAAGCGTAATGATCTCCTCTTTACGAACGTTCATGTCGTTTATATCTTGCGAAATTTTTGACTCACGATTCTCAAATTGTGTATAGAGTTTTTGGTGTGCTTCGTGTACAAGGGTTTGAATTTTGTTTTGAAAATCTCGCTCGTGCTCTTTTGCTAGCTCAGTAAGACCAAAACTATGTTTTTCTAACTCTGTATCTACTTTTTCTTTGAGTAAGCCTGCTTCAGTCTCAAGCGAATGCAATAATTCTTTTCCGTCGCTTATTTCAGATTTTAGTTTGTGCTCAAACTCAATCATACGCTCCTGTTGTCGCGAGTATACGTTATTCATTTCCTCGATGCTCTGCGTTTTATACGTAGAAAATTCTTCTAAGGTACTGTGAGCATCGTGTTTTAGATCGGTAAGCTGTGCAAGAAGATCGGGCGTGGTTCGCAGTTCTTCCTTGTATTTTTCTAGCTGCTTGAGGCTAAGCGACGTTGATTCGGTAGCCTGTTTTACGCGTTTTTCAATGTTTTTTCCAGAGATAATTATATTTTTTGAGTCTTGTATAAACTGAGCAGTATTTTTTTCATAACTGAGTATCTCTTTTGTGAGTCCTTTGAGAGATTGCTCATGCTCACGATATTCTGTTTTGAGTGTTTTTTTTATGTTGTCGCCGAGATCGACTAGGTCGTTTCCAACTTTCACGATTTCTTTGTACACTCGTCTACTGCGATTAAAAAAGAAAAGAAGCAAGGACACAAGTACGCCTGCCCCAAATACTATGGCATGTAACACTATATTCACTTCCCCTCCCAGAAAAGTTTGTATATAACTATTACAGTTATTATACTATATTCTTAGTTTTTTTTCTATGGTTTCATACAATTCTTTTTCGCTTGTAACTATATGTAGATTTGGTATGTTTTTTGCAATGGTCCTGTATTTTCTGTGTGTAAAGCATATGCTATGCATGCCTGCCGCAGCCGCACCCAAACCATCGTAGTAAAAATTGTTTCCCACAAAAATACAATCACGTGGATGTATGCCTAGGGTTTCGGCGAGGGATAAAAACACTCTTCTATTTGGCTTGAGAGTTCCTTGTTCTTCAGAACACGCAATCTCAGAAAAATAGTGCATAATATTCCATTTTTTTAGCTTTTCTACTGCTTCAAAGTCGGAAAGAATTGCAAGTGGAACGTTTTGTTTTTGTAAAAAATATCGCATACCTGGACGCAGGGGAGTCCTGCAAATCGCACGTATCCATGACTGCTTGACATAATGTTCCAAAAAAAACTTGGCACGATCCGTATTCATGTGATGATATCGACTAAACAAGTGCACGCTTTGATCGTTAAATGCCTCAATATTAGCCTGAACTCTAAATTTGTTTCTGAGTACCCTGCGCATACGATAGTACGAGTACATGCGAGGAAAATATAAAAGATAAAACAGAATGTTTTTTTTAAACTGAGTAAGATCGCTATAGAGGGTTCCGTCTATATCAAAGAGTATTGCTTTAAGCCGAGGGGAATGTTTATATGCTGTCATACCATAGGTATCATTCTATTGTAGATGTATATAAGACTACTATACAATATTATGCTATCCTCAGCTATTGCATAGCAACTCAACTTTGTTGCATCTCAATGCTATAAATTTGGATACCGTGAGAGACGAGCATCATTATTGCTTACACAAAAGGTATCCTGGATTATTACCGCGTGGTATACCCGCGTGGAATTCTCATAGGAATGACTAGAAATTCTCTTATAGTGTATTCATCAGTCAGAGAAAGAAGATTCTGAAAATTCGTTGGTGCAACTATCCTAAAATTTCCTGAAAGAGAAACATAGGGTATTACTTCTGATAATGAGAGCAGACTTGTCTCTACAGTATTAGTATTGCCTTGGCTTTGTGTCTGCTTTTCGACAAATATATACATATGTCCAGGATATAGTTTTGTATGGGTATAGAGAAACGTAATGACTTCATCCATGGATACAGCTAAGAATCCTTCATCCCTGCGGTTTGATGTAAAGTTCACGCTTGGGACAAATTCAGGATTGGCATATAAGTATGAGCGTATAGATTCAACAAAGCCTATGTCTACATTCTGCAGACTCGATGGAACCAACTGACGATATTCGATTTCAGACATGGGGGCCATATTACCATAGCCATTAAGACAGTTGATTGTAAGAAATATATTATTGTACCGCAAACGTGAATCTGCTTCAGAGCATTTTGGCAGATAGTGGTTTTCTGCAAAATTAAAGGTGACAATATAACCTTCTTCTTTCTCACTATCGGCAAATATTTTTTCCCATTGCGCAAGCCTAGGATAGGAATAAAGAAGCTCTTGTATAGAACGAAGCCATAGTTTTTCTAATGGTTCGGGTATTCTCCTAGATAAAAAAATCTTGTTGTCTAATATAATGGTAATCTCGCTATACAAAGCATCGGTAGTAGTGCTAGTTGAAAATTCCATCGTATACCCTTGTATATCCTCAAGGTAAACAACAGCTCTATGGACACGAGTTGCAGAATTACCAAAATATAGTGCCCAACTACCACGCATAGGAAATACAAATCCATCTACTGACTCTGGTATAACACGAACCACCTGTTCGTTATCTTTATCTCTTACTTTTTCTAATAGCCATCTTCTCCCATTTTCGTCTGCATAAACACGCGAATTTGGAAACTCAAAGAGCGAATTTTGGTTCAAAAAATCATATAACTCGTATCGCACGCTTTGTGAGTCGTACCACTGCGTAAGTTGAAATGCATAGGCGCTCGCTACAGCTCCATACCCCATACTGATACAAAAGATTGCAAATACTATCTGTCTACAATACCGCTTCATATGGTGTCCTAGTCGTTAATTACCACGAATTATCAGCCAGAAAGCAATTTTTCATTTCTAGAACTATGACTAGGATTGGTGTCAGCACTGTAGTCATAAACACCCTGTTCATCAGCATGTATATTACTAAGTCGCTGTTTTACTTCTCGTAGATTTTGTTTCTGTCTTTGCAATCCACCCAATAGTTCTTTTTGTATAACATCATTGGAAAACCCATCCATGTGGTATGCCACATCGTGACTAGAGTCACTCGGAGCATTAAAGCGACGAATGAGTTCATCTTCGGCACCTCCAATCGTAAAGTGGCGTTTAAAAATCAAATACGATAGTTCCTTTATTATTTCTACGTTCTTTTGTGTATATATGCGTCTATTTGATTCGTTTCGTTCAATAAGTAATATTGAAACCTTACGTTCCCAGTATCTGATTACGTGCTCACGAAGACCAGTAATCGCTGCAACTTCTTTTATTGAATAGTAATTTTTCATAGCCCTCCCATATACTTTATTATATCAAAATAATATTAAATGTACTAATATTTTTTTTCTATGGTTAACAATATCGGTATATTTGGTGTATTGAAGGCTTTACGCATATTGTTTGTCAAGTAGCGACGGTAGGTGTCAGAAAAATACTGCGGGCTGTTGACACGAAGTGCGATGTGCAAAGGAACTGATGATTTTTTATAGGCATACGTGATTTTTCCTCTCCTGTTTTTAACAAGCGGTGGGGGATTCTTGTTATATATCCGCTGAATCGTATCGTTGAGGGCATGTGTAGTAATACTAAACTGCGATTGCGTGTTTAACGCTATCACTGAGTCAAGGAGTTCTGTTTTATGTGTCAAATCAAGCGCACTTCCCCGTACTAATATTCCGTGTGTAAGTGATCCCAGTCTGCGGGTAATTGCACTTTGAGAAGCAGTTTGCATGCGCGCATGCTGGTCCAGCATGTCCATCTTATTGTAAAAAAGTATGGTTGGCGTTCCTGCCCGTGCACAGAGTGAAAGAAGCACTCTGTCCTGCTGACTGACTCCTATGGTGGCATCGACAACAATGATAATTACGTTAGAAAGTCGTACCGCTTCTATGCTTCGCATTCCACTATAGTATTCAAGCTTGTCAGTTATTCTCTTTTTTTGTCGTAAACCTGGGGTATCAATTATCAAAAAATTCTTTCCCTTATAAGCAAATCCATCTTTGATCATGTCTCGTGTAGTACCTGCAATGTCTGATACTATGCTTCGCTCCTTGGCTAGCAAAAGGTTAAAAAGGCTTGATTTTCCACTATTTGGCTTTCCTAGCATGGCGAGTATGATATTGGTATTGCCATCGGTTGTGGTATCAGGTGCTTGTTGCAAAACTACCGATGAGTCATAATTTGGTTTATCTATATTTATATCGGGATCTATATCGGGGTTTATATCGGAATTTATGTCGGGGTTTATATCAGAATTTATGTCGGGACTGAGAGAACAAGCCTGATCTTCTATAGTGTGTATTAAATCATCAATATTGATTCTGTGCTCTGCAGAGATTCCTACCAATTTTGTAATTCCCAAGCGATAAAAATCATGCACATACGAAGGATCTGAGAGCAGATCAATTTTATTAACAACAAGTATGCAAATTTTGTTAAATGAGCGCAAGCGTTCGACAAACTCAAAATCTTCGGCTTGAGGACTGGGGGCCGACACCACAAATAACAGAATGTCTGACAGGTCTATGGCGTTAAAAAGTTGTAATTCGATGTCTTTTTTGTAGGAAATTTTTGGACCATATCCTGCTAGATCATGGAGCACCATGGTCGTACGCGACATCTCTACCCGTTCCGTGATTCTGTCACGAGTAGTGCCTTCTATACTATGGGTAAGGGCACTTCGTTTTTTTACGAGTACATTAAAGAGTGTGGATTTACCAACATTGGGGCGTCCCACTAACGAAACCGATATCATGTGAGTTGTGCATCTTCGACAAGATCAATAACGGATTGACTTGTATCACAGAGCATAGCTTGTTCAAAGAGAGAGCGACATTCATGAACATTGAGCATGCGCATGGTAGCAATAGTTTGTGCAATTTTACTCATTTTGACACTAAATTGACGCAGTCCCGCTCCCAATAGGAGCACCTGACTCATTGGGTTCGACGCCATTTCACCACATATACTCAGATCTATCTTATATTGATCCGCCTTATACACTATATCACCCAAAAATCTTAAAAAGAGTGGTGAAAACCAATTGCTCAGATAATTATACCTTTGTTTTCCTCGTTCGGCTGCAGAAAAAAACTGCAGTAAATCATTAGTACCCAGCGAAACAAAACTAAATTCTTTAGGAAGTCGTTCTAGCAGATACACTGACGACGGTACCTCTAGCATAAGCCCAAGCGCTACGTTCAAGGATTGTTCTTCTAGCCCTGCTTTTTTTACTTGCTCGTAATAGATATCAAGTATGCGCATGAGTTCCTCATATTGAGAGACCATAGGAAACAAAATCTTTACTGTGCTCGATGGATTGATTGCCACCGCTTCTAAGATGCATAGAAGTTGTATGCCAAATTGCTCGGGGTAAAGTAAACTAAACCGAATTCCTCGAACACCTAAGGGCGACGTGTCGTGTCTTTGACTCAAGAAATTAAACACCATTTTATCACCGCCTACATCAAGGGTTCTAATGGTCATGGGCTTATCACCAATTTTTTGTAACATACGACTGTATGTGTCCTTTTGAAACCTTATATTACTGAGAGATGAAAAATTTCTAAACAAAAACTCGGTTCTAAACAACCCCACTCCATCTATGATAGGGATTAAATCATCTCGAAGATCTTTTTCTGAAAAAATATTGGTAGCAATTCTAAGCACTTGCCTGTCTTTGCTGAGATGTGGTTCGTCTACAACACTCCTCAGTGTAGTCTGAGCATCGGAGAGTAGTCGATCGTAAGATTGTTGTGCGGTAACACGCTGCTCTTTGCTTGGATTGACAATTACGCAATTATCAATAGAGTTGAGGATCAGTTGGTCTCCTTCTTTTATGCCCGATGACTCCATGTGTATGCCGGTAATAAGCGGAATATTATAGCTTTCGGCAAGGATGGCGAGATGGGATGTCTCATCGCTTTCGGAGAGTACAAGACCCTTTATTTTAGTCTTTGTGTACGAAAGAAATTGAGAAGAAAAGAGCGTGTTTGCAACAAGTACGGTGTTGTCAAAATATTCTTCTTTTATTGCTTCTTCTTCGCCAACATATAGGTGTCGCAGAATACGCGAAGATGAGTCATGGATATCTTGTTCTCGCGCTTTGAATACTTTGTTTTTACTTTTTTGAAAGAGGCGTATGTATTCTTCTACTACTTTTTGCATTGCCCATTCTGCATTGCAGGATTGTTCTTCGATGTATGCTACAACTTTTTCGTAAAGATCTACATCGTTGACTATGAACATATGGACTTCGATGATTTGTTTTGCTTCTTCTTCGGCAGTGTATTTTGAGATTTGTTCTAAATCACGGCTTGCACGTTGTATCGCTTCGCGTAGGCGCTGTTTTTCTTCGTTGAGTTGGTTCTCTCGGAGCGTATACTGCGGAATATAGTGGTCTGGGGTGTGCACAAGATGTGCGTACCCCACTGCGATTCCCGATAATAATGCTCTTCCCTCTAGTATTCGCGACATAAAACCCGATATGTTATATTATAATATTGTGACAAAGAAAAAAAAGAAACCTCCATCCTTTCTGACATATAGGAGGCTTTATGTAATTATTCTACTCATTGTTGTTGGTGTTGTAGTGCTTATGCGAACACGTATTGCTGATTCTATACGCTACCTTATTTCTGGAAATCAAGATACTAGCCAGACCGAGCCGGTCTCCGACTTGTCAAAAGATGCAGAAAAAGGCCTTGCAAAAAACGAGTCAATAGATGAATCAGTAAACGGGCAACAAGAGAAGCCCAAAACCCTCAAACTCGAACCCATCGCAGACACTGAAACACAACAAGATCAAGACCAAGACCAAGACCAAGACCAAGAGACTGCCATAGAAAATACCATTCCTATTACAATATTTGTGCTATATGACGAGGGCACTCCTACTGATGCGACCTTTGCGCTACGTACACTTACAAAAGATGTTCCTCAAACAAGTACTGTTCTTACCCAGACTATTCGTGAACTTATTGCCTTTGATAAACAAGGATGGATAGATGTTAAACAGAATACGTTGCTAGATCCCGAGGATGCTAAGGCTGTATCTTTGATTCCAAACAATACTACATTGCTGAGTGCATCAGTTGAGGGAGGTATCGCCATTCTGAATTTTAATCAAGAATTTCTTTTTAATACGTTTGGAAAATTTGGCTTTAAACTTCAAATAGAACAAGTTGTGTACACCGCTACACGCTTTTCGTCTGTAGATGCGGTACAATTTCTTATTGAGGGAAAACGGCACACCCTCCTTAGCCCTGACCATATTGATATAAGCGCCCCATTAAACCGCGAGTCTCTCGAGTAGCCAGTAAGTCGCCAATAGAATAATCTGTAGAATAACCAATAGAATAGCAGTAAACTTTGTTCAACAGAAAGTAAAAAAGATACAACTAACAGTTTTATATAGCATATAGCTATGATCGACACCGTTGATAGGCTAGAAGAATTCTTGATAGGCCAGAAAAACTCACTGAAATTTCAAATTGGTACCATAACAAACCCCATCATTTTTATTGTTACTATTTATTACTGCTGGGCTTAGTCAGTTTATATGCCAGTTGTATCTGCTGGTGTGCGTGCTGACTTGGTCAATTTTCTAGCTTGGCGTTTTCTGCCTGCTACTGGTCTCTGCTTATCTGCTTGATTACTTTCTTGGCTAGTCTCTTTGGTGTGCTTTGTTTTGGCGTTTTTGTTTTCTGTCTTTCTAATTTACTTGAGGGACACTTCTAAAAATACTTCTTTGTTTCCTTTATTGCCATGCACTGGCGTCATAAGCGTTTTTGTACAGCGACATCCCTCGTCTGCGAGTTCCTCTATTACAAAATCCACTACTTTTCTTATTATTGTGTTGTCGCGTATCACCCCATCAAATTGGGAATAATTATAAGGGCTTTGTTGTAGTTCAAACTGTGGCTTACACAATACAAATGCTTTTTTTTCTTTACACCGAGATAATGTTTTTGCAACTAGTCCTCGTATGGATCGAAACGAAACATCCATTACCGCAATATCGGGATCATGATCTAGGGGAGGAAGCTCCATAGCATTTGTTCGTTCGTATACTATGACATTTTTGTGGATACGGAGGGAATAGTCAAGTACGTTGTAAGCATTATCTACCGCATATACTTGCGAAGCTCCACGATCAAGCAAGACCTGTGTAAAGCCACCTGTTGCACATCCGATATCCCAGCACGCTTTACCACGTACGTCTGTGTGCGTCTCTTGCAAAAAATAGACCAGCTTATGACCAGCACGCGAAACATAGCTACGAGACATGCGCAATTCAACTTTTTCATCGCTTGAGAGTTCGCGCTGAGGATCACGTTCTTTGTGACCATCAACATAGCAATATCCACACAAAATATAAGAGTACAATAATTTTTTATCACCATATTGAGAATGTGTCCTAGCAAGACCTTGTAGTACGGTCATTGTTTTTTTTACCCTAGCTCTCCATGAATGATTGTTTGTACCTGCTTTGATGACAGTAAGCACTCCACCTAACATTGTGTGCTACTTAAAACTATCATGAGGCATAGTATTTATCTTACTACGCTACGTCGCCCTACCCTGTTTTCATCTGGCATATATATTTGTTCTCTGTCTGTTCTCGTCAGTTCTCTGTCTGGCATACCTATCTGTTCTCTATCGGGCATATTCCACGATCTTTGTTTCACGAATCACGGTGATTTTGATTCTTCCTGGATATTTAAGTTCGCTTTCTATACGCTTACATATCGATCTTGAGATTTTATGTACTTCTTCATCGGGAATGAGTTCGGCATTGAGTATTACCCTTAGTTCTCGCCCTGCATGAACCGCGTAAGACTGTATTACACCATCTACGCTATTTGCAATATTTTCAAGCTTTTCGAGCCGCTCAATATAGTTGTCCAAAGTACCCCGTCGAGCACCTGGTCGCGATGCTGACAAGGAGTCAGCCAACTGAACGACTACCGATTCTATACAGCTATGTGGTACATCACGATGATGTGCCGCTATACAATTTATGACTTCGTCCGACTCTTTTATTCGCTTTGCGAGCTCAACCCCTAACTCTACATGAGTGAGGTCAGCATCGGTTTCTATACCTTTTCCAACATCGTGTAGCAAGCCTCCACGCTTAGCAATATTAGAGTCACAACCCAACTCACGAGCAAGTTTTCCCGATAGATTTGCAACTTCGATAGAATGCTCTAGTATATTTTGTCCAAAGCTAGCCCTATATTTTAGTCGACCCAAGGCGCGTATGCCCTCAATGTCCATCGTACCCTGTATACCAGCCTGAATAAGTGCCTTTTCTCCCTCTTCAAAAATAACTTTGTTGAGGTTCTCAGTAACTTTATTGACTTCAGATTCTATACGGGATGGGTGGATACGCCCATCTTTGGCAAGTGTCGTGAGAGCCTGCACTGCAATCGCTCTTCGCAGTGGGTTAAAACATGATACGATAACCGCCTCAGGAGTATCATCAATGATGACGTCTGCTCCCGTGAGTGCTTCAATAGCCCTTATGTTTCTCCCTTCTCTTCCAATGATGCGCCCTTTCATCTCTTCGTTGGGTATCGGCACAGCCGAAACAGTAATTTCTGCACTTACGTCCGATGCAATTCGTTGTGCAACGCCTACTAACAATTGCTTTGCTTTTTTCTCTGCTGTCTGAATAGCTTCCTGCTCAATTCTATAAACAGTCTCTTGCAATTCTTGTTTTACCCGCGTTTCTGTGATCTCAAAAATTCTTTCTTTTGCTTGGTCAGCTGTTAATCGAGCAACGCTTTCCAAGGTTGACAAGACTTTTTGCTCTCTTCCGCGCAGATCTTGTTCGCGCTGTTCAAATGTTTTCTCTCTGGTTTGTAGTCCGCTCTTTTGTTTTTCTAGTACCTTACTAGCCTCTTCTAATGAGTCTTCTCTTTTTGCAATACGCGACTCAAGTTGACTGAGTTCACGTTGCCTATTTCGCATTTCTTGTTCATGAAGCTCTCGTTCTTTTTGAATTTTCTCTTTAGTCTCATAAATCAAGTCCTTTCTGCGCATCTCAATATCCTTTTGCGAATCCGCAGTCAGTCTTTTTACTTTGGCTTCTATAGACGTAAGGCTAAATTTTGAGATTAGCCATTTGACAATAAAACCTACTACAATACCAAGGAGAAGTGCTACTATTATCAGAATTAAATTCTGCATGTAATCCTCCTCTTTTAATTAAATAATCTAACTAATATTATAGTAGTTTTATAAAAATACTACAAGGGGAAAGTGTGCTCAATGTGTGAATTAAACCCTGAACTATGGCACATGGTATAAGATGCGATTGCTATCATAAGGATGCTATTACTGATACCAGCTCGGAAGAACAAAAGCAGGACTACATTTAGTACCAGTCCAATTAAATGTTTCAACCTTGGTGAGACTAGCGCGTAGCCGTTCACCCCACGCATTAAGATCTTGACAAAAACTACTCGCATTCCAGAACATTACGTCTATGCTCTTTACCTCGCTTACATCCCACCCGCCAATAGGACTGTTAAATGCTATTGCATTACCAAACATAGTACTCATATCAATAACCTTGCCCACGTTCCACTCACTAATAGCTTGATTAAATGCAAATGCACTGATAAACATTCCCGTCATAGCCTCTACCCTACCCACATTCCACTCACCAATAGGATAATTAAAACCCTGGGCATTGCGGAACATATAACGCATGTTAGTAACCTTACTCACATTCCACGTACCGATAGCTTGATTAAAACCATAGGCATTATCAAACATATAACTCATGTTAGTAACCTCGCTAACATTCCACTCACCAATAGGATAATTGAAGCCATGGGCACTGCGGAACATATAACTCATATTTGTCACCTTACTTACATTCCACGTACCGATAGCTTGATTAAAACCATAGGCATTATCAAACATATAACTCATGTTAGTAACCTCGCTAACATTCCAGCCACTGATATCTTGGTTAAATACGCTTGCACCACTAAACATATCTGTCATGTTCTCTACCCTGCTCACATCCCATCTGGTTATATCTCCATTAAACTCATGCTTATTCTTAAATAACTCGCTCATATCTTTAACATTGCAGGTCTCAAGATGATTGAGATCGGGCGAAGGAGTGCTTTGCGTTATCAACGCATCAATCTTTCCTTGTAGCTCTGCTTTGTTCTCTATTACATTTTTATGTGCTGTTGGAGCAAAACATATACCGGCGCTTCTCCAGTCAGGTACTGTTGGCAGTCCCGAGCTAGCAAATATATAGTCTGTATCTACCGTAGCCTTTACCTTAGTATTCCAACTGGTGAGATCTTGAGTAAACAGATTCGCATTGTGAAACATCCTACTCATATTAGTAACCTGTCTCACATCCCAGCCACTGATATCTTGGTTAAAACCACGGGCATTGCGGAACATATAACTCATATTTGTCACCTTACTTACATTCCACGTACCGATAGCTTGATTAAAACCATAGGCATTATCAAACATATAACTCATGTTAGTAACCTCGCTAACATTCCAGCCACTGATATCTTGGTTAAATACACTTGCACCACTAAACATATCTGTCTGTTCATGTTCTCTACCCTGCTTACATCCCAGCTCAAGATATATCTGCTTTGCGTTAAACGCATCAATGCTTATTCTTAAAGGTACTGTTGGCCACTCATATCTGTATGACATTAGTATTCCAACTGGTGAGATCTTGAGTAAACAAGTGTTTATGTCTCTTTTATGCTTGCTATGTTAGTAACAACGCCTACCATTGCACCACTTCTAACTCTTCTATCGTGCTTATCCTTAGTTGTAATAGCTGTGCTTTATTCCTTTGTTCTCTACTACATCTTTATGGTAAAACATATACCGGCGCTAGCTCTGGTATTGGGGCAGGCACTGCTACTTACTAGAGAATCACTCATATTAGCCTGACAAGTCACAGAAAAAGTGTTTATTTCTTTTATGCTTGCTACACGCCTACCATTTTCTAACTCTTCTATCAGTTGTAATAGCTGTGCTTTATTCCCTGGTACATTCCACGCTAGCTCTGGATTGGGGCAGGCACTGCTACTTACTAGAGAATCAGCCTGACAAGTCACAGAAAACAAGGTTGCTACTAGACAAAGTACGATAATATAAGTACATAAAATACTGTATGTTTGTGATTTCATTTTTACTTCCGTTTTTATTTTTCTATCCATTCTTTCGTGCGTTTTCTCGTGCATTCTCTCACGCATGAGTGTATACTTTTTTATACTAAATAATATAAACATAATTAATTATTATAAGCAGATAAAATAATACAATAAACTGTATCTGAATTATAACATATAATATTACTTCAGTGTTCGTATATTTTTGCGTTTGCAGATGCTACTACTGACAATTCACTAGTACCAGCTAGGCTGATGAAAAGAAGGAATGCATTTTGTACCAGTATCCGTAAATGCATCCGCTAGGGAAAGCCTATCTTGTAATTTTTGATTTTGATTCCAATTACTAAGATCGTAGCAAAAATTGATTGCATTAAAAAACATCCAACTCATATTTACAACCGAACTCACATTCCAACCAGCAATGTCCTGGTTAAATGCACTCGCATAAAAAAACATACCACTCATATCCTTAACCTTGCCTACGTTCCAGTCACCGATGTCTTGGTTAAATGCCCCAGTAGTGCGAAACATATTTTTCATATTTTCTACCTTGCTCGTATTCCACGCACCAATAGGACGATTAAATGTTATTGCATTCCAAAACATCTCACTCATAGTGGTCACGTTACTCACATTCCACGTACCGATAGCTTGATTAAAACGATGCGCACCACTAAACATTCCACTCATAGTAGTAACCTGTCTCACATCCCAAGCACTGATATCTTGGTTAAATGCACTTGCACCACTAAACATCCCACTCATAGTAGTAACCTGACTCACATCCCAAGCACTGATATCTTGATTGAATGTATTTGCACCATTAAACATTCCTTCCATATCTTTTACCTCGCTAACATCCCAAGCACTGATGTCTTGGTTAAATACACTTGCACCACTAAACATATCTTTCATGTTCTCTACCCTGCTTACATCCCAGCCTGTAATATCACCATTAAACTCGCGCTTATTCTTAAATAACTCGCTCATATCTGTGACATTGCAGGTCTCAAGATGATTGAGATCGGGCGAAGGAGTGCTTGGCGTGATCAACTCACTAATCTTTGTTTGTAAATCTGCTTTGTCTTTGACGACATCTCCGTGCGCGGTTGGAGCAAAACATATACCAGCGCTTCTCCAGTCAGGTATTGTTGACAGTCCCGAGCTAGCAAATATATAGCCTGTATCTACCGTGGCCTGTACCTTAGTATTCCAACTGGTGAGATCCTGAGTAAACAGATTCGCATTTTGAAACATCCCACTCATAGTAGTAACCTGACTCACATCCCAAGCACTGATATCTTGGTTAAATGCACTTGTACCACTAAACATCCCACTCATATCCTTAACCTCGCTAACATTCCACCCACTGATATCTTGGTTAAACACACTTGCACCACTAAACATCCCACTCATAGTAGTAACCTGACTCACATCCCAAGCACTGATATCTTGGTTAAATGCACTTGCACCATTAAACATATCTTTCATGTTCTCTACCCTGCTTACATCCCAGCCTGTAATATCACCATTAAACTTGTGCTTATCCTTAAATAACTCGCTCATATCTGTGACATTGCAGGTCTCAAGATGATTGAGATCGGGTGAAGGAGTGCTTGGCGTGATCAACTCACTAATCTTTGTTTGTAAATCTGCTTTATCCTTCATTACATCTTTATGCGCGGTTGGAGCAAAACATATACCAGCGCTTCTCCAGTCAGGTATTGTTGACAGTCCCGAGCTAGCAAATATATAGCCTGTATCTACTGTGGTCTGTACCTTAGTATTCCAACTGGTGAGATCCTGAGTAAACAGATTCGCATTTTGAAACATCCCACTCATAGTAGTAACCTGACTCACATCCCAAGCACTGATATCTTGGTTAAATGCACTTGCACCACTAAACATATCTTTCATGTTCTCTACCCTGCTTACATCCCAGCCTGTAGTATCACCATTAAACTCGCGCTTATTCTTAAATAACTCGCTCATATCTGTGACATTGCAGGTCTCAAGATGATTGAGATTTGGCGAAGGAGTGCTTGGCGTGATCAACTCACTAATCTTTGTTTGTAAATCTGCTTTATCCTTCATTACATCTTTATGCGCGGTTGGAGCAAAACATATACCAGCGCTTCTCCAGTCAGGTATTGTTGACAGTCCCGAGCTAGCAAATATATAGCCTGTATCTACTGTGGTCTGTACCTTAGTATTCCAACTGGTGAGATCCTGAGTAAACAGATTCGCATTTTGAAACATCCCACTCATAGTAGTAACCTGTCTCACATCCCAAGCACTGATATCTTGGTTAAATGCACTTGCACCACTAAACATCCCACTCATATCCTTAACCTCGCTAACATTCCACCCACTGATATCTTGGTTAAACACACTTGCACCACTAAACATCCCACTCATAGTAGTAACCTGACTCACATCCCAAGCACTGATATCTTGGTTAAATGCACTTGCACCATTAAACATATCTTTCATGTTCTCTACCCTGCTTACATCCCAGCCTGTAATATCACCATTAAACTTGTGCTTATCCTTAAATAACTCGCTCATATCTGTGACATTGCAGGTCTCAAGATGATTGAGATCGGGTGAAGGAGTGCTTGGCGTAATCAAGGCATTAATCTTTTTTTGTAGTTCTTTTTTGTCTTTGATGACATCTCCGTGCGCAGTTGGATGAAAACATACTCCCGCACTTTTCCAGTCGGGCATCACTGTCACCCCCGAATCAGTAAACATGCCTATAGTTGCTACCCTAGCCCACACGGTGTTTTCCCAATTTGTAAGATCACTAGCAAAGGCGCTCGCACCATTGAACATAAAATTCATGTGTGCTACACTACTCACATCCCATTGAACTATAGCACGATTAAATAAAGTCGCTCCATCAAACATATGACTCATATTGCTTACATTACTCACATCCCAAGTGCTGATATCTTGGTTAAATGCACTTGCACCACTAAACATATCTTTCATGTTTGAAACCTCACTCACGTTCCAACCCGATATATCTCCGTTAAACGTTTCTCTGCCTCGAAAGAGTTCGCTCATATCTTTGATATTGCATGTGTCTATGTCTTCCATGCCTGCTATACGTTCTCCGTTTTCTATCTCATTTATGAGACCTAGCAATTCAGTCTTATTAGCCGGAACATTCCACGCAAATTCCGGTCGAGGACAGGTCTTGTTACGTACGAGAGATTCGGTTTGACAAGTCATCGAAAGTAATGTCACGGTTGAGCAGAGTATAAACAGATACGTCAGTAGTCTAGAGTTCACGGGTGGTTTCATGTGCTTAATGCTTTGTTAAAAATGTATGTATTTTTAGTCGTTTTTTATGTTGATTTCTATTATAAAATGTCATAATACACTTTATAAATTGCTAAAATACATCTAATTTTGCTATCTATAATACACTATATCACATAATAGCACCATTATGTTCATCGTATGCATACTATTTTTGGTATTCTGAAGTAGCTCACGGGCATGCGTGCGTCAATAACTACCTATATGTAACTAAATAATGCTAAAATACAAAATATTTTTTAATTACACAAATAAATTGTGCTATACTAGTAATTAGCAAATCTTTCTATAATAAGGCTTTGATGCCGAAGATTTTTTGTCTAGCCTTCGCTTCGGTGGAGGCATTTTTATTTAAGTTAGTTGAGATTTGCAAGACTAAGGAGGATTGTTATGGGTAAAACGCTCGGGATTGACATGGGTCCAAATTCTATTGGATGGGCGATTATTGAAAACAAGAGCGCGGAAAGCGGTGCTATCGTCGACGCTGGAGTGCGTGTATTTCAAGTTGGGGTAGAAAACTACGGTCAAGGAATAGGCAAAGAACAGTCGAAAAATGCCGCAAGGCGGGACAATCGCCTCCTAAGACGAGGACACTTTCGTAAACGTCTTCGAAAAGTAAAACTGCTTGAGCTACTCATTCACTTTGATATGTGTCCTCTCACCACACAACAGCTTGCACAATGGACAACATGGGATAGAGAAAAAAAATCACAGGGACTTGTATCTCCATTCAATCTAGAGCACGGACAAACAAAAGAAGCCAAAGAAACCAAAGAAAAAAACGAGAAAATAAAGCAATGGCTAGCACTCAACCCATGGAAACTAAGGGCCAAAGCAGTCACTCAGGACATCACACTACACGAATTTGGTCGCATCCTCTATCACTTTGTACTTAGACGTGGTTTTTTGAGTAGCAAAAAAGACATCACCACTGGAAATACAAAAACACTTGCCGAAGGCAAGAGTACTGATCAAACACTAATAGAAGGCTACGACCAAATTGAAACTCAACTAAAAGCACACACAAAAAACAATGCGGAGACAAACAAAGTAACTATGGGAAGCATCCTCTGGGAGCATATGCCCAAGTTTATCAAGAAAAACAAGCAGCTATACGATGACGGAAAATTTGCCAACAGAGCACGTGCACGCTATACAAAACGAGCATTTTACGTACACGAACTCCTCACAATCTGGGACAGACAAGCAAAGCACTTAGGGCTTGACAAAGAAAGCACCACCTATGACCGTACGCACATTAGTCGCTATATTCTCACCAAGCCCAACACTGCTAAAAACAATTCTAACAAATCTGACAGATTAGACACCGAGACAAAAAAACTCAGAAAAAACCTAAAACGCATATCACGTTTACAACTCAAAAGAAAACTCAAATATCTTTACGATACCATACACAGTACAGAACGGTGTTCTGCACGCATTACCGTCAATGACAAAGAATATGAACTCAAACGCGATACCACCCCTTTTGACTCGCTTGAGGCTTTTGTACAAAAACACATAGCCCCCCATGCACCCACCATTATAAAAATACACCTCGCTCACACGCAATCGCTACAATATGCCCTCCTAGGCGAGGTATCAAGACTCGCACATACAGACTACACATACGAGGATGTAATCACACACCTTAACCCCCCATCACTCAGAAAAACTGTACTCTATTGGCAACGAGACCTCAAGCCACAAAAATACCTCAAGCAAAAATGTACACTAGAACCGAGCAAACCAGTGATTCCGCTCTCCCACCCACTAAACGAAATACGAAGAATATATGAATACATAAATGCTATAAGGATAGATGGCAAAGCCCTCTTCGATCTCGATGGACCCCCTCACTCAGACGGCGCACAAGAACAGTACAGAACAGTACGTGACTTTCTCCTCACACAAAATAATAAGAAAAAGAACATTACATTTTCTGAGCTAATAAAAAAATGCAACTTGTATGGATACACACATATCAACTACAAAGACGAGCAGAATGCACCCTGTGCTCCCCTTATTGCACAACTCTGTAAACATCATCCACAATTTTATACATGCCTGAATCAGTATCTCGACGATCCAAATAATACCGATGCCTACAACTTTATGGTATCTCTATGGCATGACCTATCCTTTTATTCTGATATGCAACTATTAAAGGATAAACTGCGTAGCAAAGACGCCTCGCTGACAGAGGAGGCAGTCGATGCTCTCTGCTCGATTGATGTACCAGAAGGTTACGCCAGTCTTTCACAAAAAGCTATAAAGCACATATTACCGTTTTTACAGCGTGGCTACATATACTCCACTGCTGTCAAATACGCAGGCTATAAAAATGCACTCGGCCCCGCATGGAACACTATAGAACCACACAACCAAAGACAAACACTCGACGAAACAATACACTGGATAGAAAAAACGGAGTCGCCCACCTTTGAGCGACAGCACTATACCTATACTCGTGACACGTTTATCAAAAAACTCTACCACCACAGCGATATATCTGCACAAAAATCGCATACAAGACCAGAAGCAATACGCAAACACGTCATAGACAAGATAACAAACCCCATTGTAAAAAAATCCCTCTACCAGCTACTCAGCCTCGCAGGAGCCTTAAAGCAACAGTATGGTAGCTTTGATACCATACGGGTCGAACTTGCTCGAGATGTTGCTAATGGAAAAAGTGCAAGACAAGCAATGTATAGTACAAACTTGAATAATCAAAAAGAAAACGAAAAGGCAGAAGAAGAACTGATACGCCATAAGCAAAGAATAACCAGGGATAATATAGATAAGGTCAAGCTGTTTGCCGAACTTAAGGATAAGATATGTCCTTATACTGGTAGATCAATCGGGTTTACACAACTATTTAACGAAGAAGTAGAAATAGAGCATATATACCCCCGCGATAGATCATTGGATAATAGCTTTGCAAACAAGACACTTTGCTACGCTGACTTTAATAGGGCAAAATCCGGCGCAACCCCCTACGAATTTTGGGAACGAGATAAAAACGCTCGTGGTCTATGGGGTAAGGATATCACGAGTTGGGAAAGTTTTGAGACTCGAATTTTTAGCCTGTTCTCAAATCAAAAAAAGATACATAGAATATTACAGAAGAATCCCAAGCTTGATGAATTTGCCTCACGCCAGCTCAACGATACGCGCTATATTAGCAAAATGGCACAGTCTGTCCTTTTGCCGTTTAGCAAGGAAAGCAAAACAATCGCAGTAAATCGAGGGCAACAGACAACCACACTCAAACGCTATTGGGGTGTTGCCGACTTACTCAACCCCCGAATAAATACAAGTGATATTGCTGACCCCGATCTCAGTACTCGCATCAACAATGGCGAAGCAGTCGAATGTATTGCAGATGTATCAAAAAAAGGGCAGGTACCCGTATTTTCTGCTATTATCCCTCGTGAGACTGAGACTCCACGCCTCACACACCAAGAATCACTGATAAATATTGGCTATCAAACTGAGATAAAACAAGCAGATTCAGACGACAAAACACAGGTACTCAAGATTGGAAACAATACATATAACGAATGGTCTCACGCACCCATCTCTACCAAAGAAGGCACCGAAGAAAGCACTAAAGACGAAAATACCGCTAGTGCTACCAAAGGGCAGCTATGGGTGGAGCTACCATTTACACATGAGGCATATACGGGTGAAGGCATCAAATTAACCAAAGCCTATGCAGACCGCCCCAAGGTAGCCCAGCATTATACGCTATTAACCAGCATCACCATAAGTAAGAACGGGAACATCACACCCATTACCCAAAAACAGGATATCGACACATGGCTAAAACGTGTGCTAAAAGATAATAAAAATATTCAGGGCGATGGCGACTACTACCTTGTTGCAAGCATTAAAAAAGTCGACCTAAGACGAAAAAAAGAAAAAAATACAAAGAACAATATTATTAGATGGGGTACCTTTGAATTAAAAGATAGCGTACCCTATTTTTGCACAAAAGGGTTTGAATACCCGCTTTCTCACAAAACAAAAGACGAGTTTGCTAGTGGAGAAAAAGTATATTTGATTATCACCCCTGATGCCATTACTCAGGTAGTCAAAGCACGTTTTCCCTCACCGAGCAACCATAATACGTCCTATACAAGGCTGGTAAAAATAGATAAGGGCACGTACTCTATGCTGGGCAAGACTTTTTCGGTAGCGCAAGACGCTATAGAACACGTCCAAGATAAGACTTGGTACTGGGCTGAACTAGCCATGAGCGCTCCCCCTATTATTCATAGCCCGCGATATAAGCCAGTGGCTAAAAAGCAAATTATCGGTATGCTGATGATGAGAGGGGGTGAATATATGTTTGCTCCCCAAACAAAAAATCGTGCTACTCACTTACACCATGCACTCGATGCCGTCATAGTTGCCTGTACCGATACAAAAGTACTAAAAGAACTCGGTAAGGTATACAAAGAGCGGGATGAAAGGAAGCAATCAAAGGCGTACAAAGAATTTGATCTACCTTGGGGATCATTTAGAAAAGATGTAAGTACATTATTAAACTCTATCACCGTATCGCACCAAAAAACACTCCGAGCGCTCACTAAAGGGCGACATACCATGTCAGCACGCCTTAAGCTTCACCAAGAGACAGCGTATGGAAAGCACGGTGATTTATACCACACAAGAAAGCCTATCACATGGGTGTGGGAACAAGAGAAACGTAAAAAAAATATTGCTGACCCTGGGCTTCTATCTCGAATACAGCGCAAAGGTGGCGCATTCTATACTACAACAAGAAATAATATAGACATCCCAGTCCGTACGCTCCGCGTAAAAGAACCAAAATCAAATGTTGTTCCCATAGTTCGATATAACAAGTACTATGACTCGGGTGGTAATCACCATATGATTGTATGGGAAGGAAAAAAAGACATGCCCGTTGTTACGAATTATGAGATAGTAAGACGCAAGAGGCAAAACGAGGCACTGTATCAACCTAGCCCCTACCTCTATGTTTTTGAACAAAATGACATGTACCTCATCAATACTAATTACGATGATGTCAAATCCTATATCACAAGGATGCATGCGCTGGTGCATGAGGGTCCTATTGACCAACTATCTGCACATATTTATCGAGTAGAAACAATAAGTGATCATGACATATTCTTTAAACACCATACCAGCGCCTCATCAACAAACACAGCGAGCGATGATTTTATTAGGGTTAAGTCTATTGGTGAACTACAAAAAAGACATCCCATTAAGATACAGGTAAACCTACTAGGAAAGATAACAATAGCAGACTAAATTATATATCAAGACATACCGAACAATAAACATGATTGCACAGACCATATATGTGCAAAGCCAGTGCCATCTCAGGACAAAACTTCATCAGTTAGAGCTATGCAAAGACGATACAGTATCTACCATTCCTATCGAGGATATCGGTATACTCATACTCGATCACCCGCAGATATCCTATACTACCACGCTTGTAGAAAAACTACTTGAGCATAATGTTCAGCTTGTGTATTGTGATACCAAGCACATGCCCCATGGTATGCTTACCCCCCTTAGAGGCAACCAACGACAGCAACAAATACACAATGTTCAACTCGGTGCGAGCAAACCAGTCAAAAAAAAACTCTGGCAACATATTGTAAGGGCAAAGATACATAACCAAATGCTTGCTCTTTGCGCAAGACAAAAAGACTTTGATGCTTTGCGTGGACTAACACGCACTGTACAATCAGGAGATACCACAAATTGCGAGGCACTTGCTGCACGATTATATTGGTCACGGTTCTTTGATATAGTGCCCAACTTTAAACGTTCTCCACAAGGCGTCTATCCAAACTCATTGTTAAATTATGGTTATGCAATACTGCGTGCCGCCGTTGCTCGTGCACTCGTAAGTAGTGGCTTGTTAGTAACCCATGGCATACACCATCATAATAAATACAATGCATTTTGCCTCGCCGATGATATTATGGAACCCTATAGACCCTTTGTTGATATCATCGTCTACGATACTGTACAAGAGTATTTTGGACAAGATCTTGATATACCCCATATAAAAAAAGCAATGCTCTCGGTGCTTACTAGCAATGCTGTCGGAAACAAAGAAATTCATCCACTGCAAATTGCCCTAAGCCTTACAACGGCATCGCTGGTGAGATATTTTGAAAAAACTGAAGACACCGTTTTTTTTTCAACTATAGACTATGTACAAAAGGATTAATGCGTATCAGGTTATGTGGTTGTTTGTAATGTTTGACTTACCCACAAACACTCATCAAGAAAGAAAACATGCGTCTCTCTTTAGAAAAGAACTGCTTCTTGACGGATTTAATATGATGCAGTATTCTGTATATACGAGGGTATGTCCAAGTAAAGAGCATGCACAGGTTCATATCAAGCGCATACGAGAGTGTACCCCCACCGACGGAAAGGTCAGCGTATTGCAGGTAACCGACTATCAGTTTGGTAATATGGAGCATATCATTAATGGAGAAAAAACGAGGCTACACGATGGGTTTCACTTTCAACAAATCAAGATATTTTAAGGATTTTTTAAAAAAAAACTATGCGATTGGAGGCTTTTACGCCCCCCCATCACACAAAAATACTGAGCAACATGTCGAGCAAGTCTATACATTATAGACATTTACGAGCTAAGTATTGTCTCAACTCAGTATAGCAAACCAATCTATAACATGATGAACTATCGACCGAAGACAAAAAAAATTGTCTCAACTCAGTATAGCAAACCAATCTATAACACAGCATTACCCAACTGCTTAAAGCCCTGTATTGTCTCAACTCAGTATAGCAAACCAATCTATAACAGTTACAATTTTTTCGAAATAGGAGGAAAAATTGTCTCAACTCAGTATAGCAAACCAATCTATAACTTAACGTTCGGAATATGGTTAGTGTTTTTTAATTGTCTCAACTCAGTATAGCAAACCAATCTATAACTGTCAAGGTGACAATACCACACACCTTTGTATTGTCTCAACTCAGTATAGCAAACCAATCTATAACACCGCATTACCTAATTCTTTAAATCCTTGTATTGTCTCAACTCAGTATAGCAAACCAATCTATAACGGATATGATGAATTGCTTCCTTTGGTTTTTATTGTCTCAACTCAGTATAGCAAACCAATCTATAACCCGAGAATGACGTTATAAAAATTAACACACATTGTCTCAACTCAGTATAGCAAACCAATCTATAACGATTGGTAAGAATATGGAGTATTACAAATAATTGTCTCAACTCAGTATAGCAAACCAATCTATAACAGTTACAATTTTTTCAAATATAGGAGGAAAATTGTCTCAACTCAGTATAGCAAACCAATCTATAACTTGCGCACTTCGTTCTCTTGCATGAGTTCCATTGTCTCAACTCAGTATAGCAAACCAATCTATAACTACAAAAGTGTAATTCTGTAACCGTGTAACATTGTCTCAACTCAGTATAGCAAACCAATCTATAACTGGGCGATAGGCAGTGACTTTGCACAAGGAATTGTCTCAACTCAGTATAGCAAACCAATCTATAACAACGAATTATTTAATAATGATATTTTAGGCATTGTCTCAACTCAGTATAGCAAACCAATCTATAACACTAGTAGCTAACACAATAGAAGAAAAAAATTGTCTCAACTCAGTATAGCAAACCAATCTATAACCTGAAGTAGTTAGACAAATCGCAAGCAGGTATTGTCTCAACTCAGTATAGCAAACCAATCTATAACACTCTCAGCGCAAAGAACGTACAAAGATGAATTGTCTCAACTCAGTATAGCAAACCAATCTATAACCCTGCTGTCTTTTTAAATCAACACCTTCGGATTGTCTCAACTCAGTATAGCAAACCAATCTATAACCATACATTGATAAACCAAATGAAGTACCGGATTGTCTCAACTCAGTATAGCAAACCAATCTATAACAAGCATATTGCCGAATTATTATGCAGACTTATTGTCTCAACTCAGTATAGCAAACCAATCTATAACGCTTTTTTGACTGTCACAATTTTACAAAGAATTGTCTCAACTCAGTATAGCAAACCAATCTATAACCATACATTAATCAACCAGATGTAGTACCGGATTGTCTCAACTCAGTATAGCAAACCAATCTATAACACCAAGTAATCATACTGATTTATCACCAAATTGTCTCAACTCAGTATAGCAAACCAATCTATAACATAAAAATATGTATCACTACATTGGACTAGATTGTCTCAACTCAGTATAGCAAACCAATCTATAACGCGCACCACCACATTTTCGGTGAATGTAAATTGTCTCAACTCAGTATAGCAAACCAATCTATAACTACGAAAGCAACATGCCCCTTAGTGCTATGATTGTCTCAACTCAGTATAGCAAACCAATCTATAACTGAGAATAAAGAATACATTACGCCACAACAATTGTCTCAACTCAGTATAGCAAACCAATCTATAACCACTCTAACGAATGGAGCATGGACGAAGGCATTGTCTCAACTCAGTATAGCAAACCAATCTATAACACTCCGATGACTTCTTCGTTGGGAATACGGATTGTCTCAACTCAGTATAGCAAACCAATCTATAACATACTACAAGAGATAGTAGATAAAGAGGGGATTGTCTCAACTCAGTATAGCAAACCAATCTATAACACGTACATTGATAGAATGTACGCAGAACGAATTGTCTCAACTCAGTATAGCAAACCAATCTATAACATATTATAAAACAATGTGTTTGCAATAATAATTGTCTCAACTCAGTATAGCAAACCAATCTATAACTAAGATTCAGCAACAATCTACGTCAATGAGATTGTCTCAACTCAGTATAGCAAACCAATCTATAACTTAAGTGTTATAAACATGTCCACTACTGATATTGTCTCAACTCAGTATAGCAAACCAATCTATAACTACTAGCTCGTCGTGTGTCAATGCGTGCGTATTGTCTCAACTCAGTATAGCAAACCAATCTATAACCTATCTGTATTTATGGATATATGTTTTCGAATTGTCTCAACTCAGTATAGCAAACCAATCTATAACAAGAAGCATAAACAAATTATTAAAAGGGTGATTGTCTCAACTCAGTATAGCAAACCAATCTATAACATAAATAACCAGAGTGTAAATATTTACAAAATTGTCTCAACTCAGTATAGCAAACCAATCTATAACTATAAAAGAAACGTACTTTCCCGTAGTAGAATTGTCTCAACTCAGTATAGCAAACCAATCTATAACCCTATGGCTATACTGTCGTGTAACTGATTGATTGTCTCAACTCAGTATAGCAAACCAATCTATAACTATAAAAGAAACGTACTTTCCCGTAGTAGAATTGTCTCAACTCAGTATAGCAAACCAATCTATAACCCGCTATATCGCCGCAAGTGCGAAAACAGATTGTCTCAACTCAGTATAGCAAACCAATCTATAACTCAAATCAGTTCAGATATTCTAATTATTCAATTGTCTCAACTCAGTATAGCAAACCAATCTATAACTTATGCTCTTATATTATAGCAATAATCCCCATTGTCTCAACTCAGTATAGCAAACCAATCTATAACACAATTTTTTTAATTTATTCTACTATAGTAATGGGGGATACAATCTAACTATGAATCCATTAGATATCGTCAAAAAACTAAATAGTAACAATCCTAATGTAGATATGGAACTTATGGAAGAACTCTATCTAGATCCAGTGAAATTCTATGATTATGAATCGCGTTCATTTCATCCAGTTCGAGCAGAGTTAGATGGCGAAGAAGGTATAGACTTTGTTTTTTACTTCTATATGAGAAAAGAAGTAAACATACAAAGATATGATAATAATTATTACTATCTGCTTATTAATGGCAAAAAAATTAAAAATAGAAGTGGCTGGGATATCTTGGTTCATGAAGATTTTTTGTACCTATATTTGCCCAACAATAAAGTTGCACTAAACGAACATGCACTTGATTTTTGGTCAGGATTGAAAAAATATGCAACAGATGAGCGCATAATTATATCGTGCCAACCTACACTAGGAGAGAAAAAAACAGCATTAATAGAAGAAGAATGGAAACCAATGGGCGGTACCAACCATCAAAAATACAAAGAGAAGCCCGTACTGCCAGCCTGCCTAATACGAACAAGGAGGCAAAAAGAAAAAACTATGAACTATTACTTAGGATATATAAACACCCGTATAACTAAAAAAATAAAACAATACATGATATACATGCCTACCATCGATAAAATCACAATAGGCGAAAGCTATCAGGATGTGATAGCAATGGGTATGGATCTTCTGTCAATTGTAATCGAAGATACTACAACTAAACCAGAAACAAGAATTGAATTAACACATGAAGAAAAAAAAGAAATAAAAGAATTTGCAAACGAGAAAGGTAATACATTCCATTCGTGGGTGTTGATACCTCATATAGTAGACCTCGAGACATTACCAGAGGTTGTTGTATAATGCAAATTATTGTATTATACAACCAGAAAGGAGGTGTGGGTAAAACCACGTGTGCGGTAACGTTCGCAAATCAATTAGCCCAAAGGAAGATAAGTACTACTCGTTGATGCAAATCCACAAGCAAACTCAAGTACATGGGTTCTATCCCAAAGTTATAATAATAGCTTCGCAACTGCACTTGAAAATAAAACACTAGATAATCGTGTATACGAAATAGACAAAAATTTTTTATATTACCTTCACACCGAGAAGACATTGAATTACGCAGTTATATCGACGTTCATCTCGCTAGGAGTCCATATATGATATCCGACCTCTTGCAACAAGCACGAACTGATGTCGACTACATCGTAATCTACTGTTCGCCCTCAATTGGTCAATTAGAGCAAGAATTGTCTCAACTCAGTATAGCAAACCAATCTATAACACAAGAGATTTGCTACATTTGATTAACTTGGATTGTGACATATGTCAAGAAGTTAAGGAGAAAAAATCTATGAATTTTCAACATCAATTTAATTTTTACCTTTTTGTATTTCTGACATTAGCAGTGGTAGCTGGTAACCGTGAGGGCTTTTAGTCGTTCTGTTCGTATATTTTTGAGTGTATTTGGGGGCAGAAAAGAGGCAGAAAAGAGGCCGAAAAGAGGCAGACTGCCAGTAATCGTTTAGAATTGGTAATTCAATGGCAGCAAAGGTTCCAAGAGAGAGGGAGCTCTCCAAAGCCCTAGCTTTCCCTTGACTTGATGGATGGGATTTTTTAGAATACCCAAATAATTAATGTGCCATTCGTAAATGTTTTCACCTTTTGTAATATCTTGTAGATCAACCACACACCATATAGTAGATACCATCTTATCTTCTTCATCATCAACCATATCATACATTATATTCAAGGCGTCTAAAGTACGACCTTCTTCAGACGTTAGGATTTTGTATGGATCTTTTGGTTTTTCTTTTTCTATTTTCAAGATTTTTTCTTCTAGTTCTAGAGTACCTTGATATGGTATACGTGTAGAGTGTAATAGTAAAAGCCCTCTATAACTGGTCTTCCACGAGCGATACTCAATTTTTTTATTTGTGGCGATAACTTCCACTACATAGTCAAGATGAAGTGATAATATTGGAGTTTCTACATTAATCATCACTATACAAATCATAACACATCAACCCAAAATTCCACTTACTGTACAATAATAAACATAGCTCTTTATTGATCGGCATAGACAGTAGCATATGTTTAATTCCCGCGACGCAAAACTATATCCAAACGACGGCATTATTCACCAAAAAATAAATACACTACCACACAGTATTCGTGAATACGGATGCTGTTTGATTGCCCATACAATAGGCGTCGTAACAGCAACAGACATGATTCGCCCTGAAACAATCACCGACAAAAACATCATTGATATATACAACAGAGGACGTGACGCAAACTTAATTGATGACACATGCTTTATCAACTCCCACGATGGCATATGCAAGATTATTAACACCTACTTTGATACAAAGAGCGCGTTTATGTATGAAGGAAAACACTCCAAGGAGTGGACAATGAACAAGCGGGGTTATATATTGGGAGCATGGCATAACCACAAGCATAATTTTATCCATTTTGTCGTAATGGATGGACGCGGAAACAAAATAGAAAATATAACATTTGATTCGCTCAGGCGCATAAAGTACGATAACAAGTACTCGGCAACAGTCATGTATAAAAATCCAAACTCTACAAGACGCATGTTTATGCAATAACTCAGCCCGATATTTATACAACATTCGACCAAGAAATTGCCTGAGGATTACCCAAAGTTTGCCAGCAAATTACCCAAAGTTTGCCAGCAAATTGCCTGAGGATTACCCAAAGATTGCCAAGAAATTGCCTGAGGATTACCCAAAGTTTGCCAGCAAATTGCAGAAAATTGCAACAAGCCACCCAGCAGGGCATGCAAATATGACCTTAAAGCACACCAAATATCACATACACCATCTTTCTACAAAGCACACAGCAAATAGGCTACACTAAAGATAGACTCTATGAATTATATACTCAAAAACCCTCTTACTGATACAGTACTAGAAGATATCATAGACTCTGACGATGGTTTTGTACTCTCAGACCCAGACTCACCACAAGACACCCTACTCCAAACTGAGTACCCCGCCCTACCCACACACGATCGTGATTCCATGGGATTTTACGGACTATCGTGGCTACCCTTAAAACGCCCCTTTGAAAACCAATCTGGCCCTGTATGCTTTACACACAAAGCCCTCTCTGACAGACTCGGTCTCCCTCATTTATCTATCGTGTATTCTGGCTACAGCGCCACATACGGAGCATACAACACCTCCGGCACCTTTAAAGAATTTGAGGCACTAGGCGTGCTTGGTCGACTCGGCGCTACACACGTGCGTGCCCTCGTACTTGCATCTGCAGGTAATACCGCGCGTGCATTTATTACTGCGTACTCTGCTGTACAGGACAGAACATTTTTTCCATACAAGCTCATCGTTGTAGTACCAGACTATGCATTGCACGAACTATGGTCACATTATAAAAAAAACCCACGTATTACCATTGTTGCACTCAAAAACGGAGACTATTCTGACGCTATTGCACTAGTATCACGCATAACGCAACGCAAAGGATACATTGATGAAGGTGGCGTAAAAAACGTAGGGCGTCGTGACGGCATGGGAAGCACTTTTTTATCGTATTATTTTGCAAACGAAGGTATACCCGAGCATTATTTTCAGGCAGTAGGAAGCGCATCAGGAGCTATTGCAGCATGGGAGATTGCAAAAAAACTCAAGCACTTTGGTGTATCAACGCATACTCACAAGCAGGCACAGACTACGCTCCCCATCTTACACCTATCGCAAAACGCAACACTTTCACCGATCGTATGGGCATGGGAAAAAAAGGACACCAGCATTGCAAGCATGAACGAACGCGATTTTAAGCAACGTATACCCTCTTGCTACTCTAGTGTACTCACTAACAGGCTTCCTCCCTATTCTATCGCAGGGGGAATATACCAAATCTGTACAGAAAGCAAGGCACAGGTCTATGGAATCACGTGGAATGAAGCAAAAGACGCACAAGCCCTATGCAAGCAAGAAATGGGAATTGACATCTGTGCTTCGTCAGCCATTTGTGTTGCAAGCCTGCTTGCTGCCATCAAGAAAAAAACCATATCAAGCCAAGATACCATTTTGCTCAACATAACCGGCGGAGGATTTAAAGAACTCCGAACCGCACTTCCCTCAGAACAAATACTACCCGACATTACCATAGACGCAGTACGTGACCTCGTAACAACAAACATGCAAGAAAAAATTATAGACTCAATTTTATTACACGGAGAACATCTTCTATGAAAGATATATTTGACAAATGTAACGGAGACGGAGGCTATTTTGGTGTAGCACGCACGGACAATGACAGCTATTTTACGTTTCCTACCCTTACTCCCAAGCCCTCTAACCATATGAAATTTGATGGCACTACCTGCATTATGTGGTCAGTCAATAACTATTTGGGACTTGCAAACCACCCAGAAATACAAAAAGTCGCCTTGGATACGGTAGAGCATTATGGGCTTAGTTCGCCCATGGGTGCACGTATTATGAGTGGAACAACGCAGGAACATCTTGATCTCGAAACAGACATTGCCGAATGGCAACAAACCCAAGCTGCCTATGTATTTAACTACGGATATCTAGGTGTATTGGGTATAATTGCGAGTATCGCAGGACCAGAAGACACGATCATCATGGATAAATTGTCGCATTCCTGCATTGTAGATGGCGCTATTCTATCGCGAGCAAACATACGGGTGTTTCAGCACAACAATATTAAGGACTTAGAGCGCATCCTTAAACAGGTCAGCGAGAGTAGTAAAAATGACGCTGAAAGTAACACCCCAAAAAGTAGCAGTAGCAAAAACAAGGGTGGCATACTCATTGTTACCGAAGGCGTATTTGGCATGACCGGCGACCTTGCCCCACTGCCTGCTATTGTTGAGTTAAAAAATAAATATGGTGCTCGCTTGCTAGTCGACGATGCACATGGATGCGGGATCTACGGAACACAAGGACGTGGCATTGGTGACCACTTTGGAGTCGCACAAGACATCGACATTTATTTTAGCACCTTCGCAAAAAGTTTTGCTGCTATAGGCGGGTTTGCAGTTGCAGAACAAAGGGTTATAGATTGGATTAAATACAATGCCCGCAGTCAGGTCTTTGCAAAAAGCCTCCCTTTAGTATATGTAAAAGCACTTCGTAAAACCTTAGCACTCGTCAAACATGCAGACGTTGCACGCAAAAAACTCTGGCAGAATTCTAATAAGCTAAAAACAGATCTCAAAGCATCGGGACTTTATGTAGGGCCCGGCCAATCTCAGATAGTCAGTGTGTTTATAGCAACAAAAGACGGAACCATCAACGCCCTTACAAAAACAGTGCATTCGCTCAGAGAAAAACACGTATTTGTCACCGCAGTTATATACCCCGTCATACCCCGAGACCTACTGATGTTGAGAGTTATTCCCACTGCACTACATACACGGAATGATATCAATAAGACAGTCGATACATTTCAGCAGATGTTTAAGGAACTACAGTACAGCAAAGACATGCCCTCAAAAGACGCAGAGCGAATTAAGCGAGTGTATTCCGCTACCCTCCAATAAAAGGCTTGCTCAACAGACGCCTCAAAGCATATATAGCTACACGAGCTACACGCTATTTGCATACATACAGCACGACATCACAAAAATAGAGTCACATATGACTAGAAAAAGTAAAAAATAAGCTTAGGCAAGGGCTTGCCGAGAGTTCGTTTTCTGAGATTATACCTAATAAGTGGTCGCTTTACAAGTGGAATACTATAGGCTTCGACAAATTCAATCAGTGTACCATCAGGATCACTGCAATACGCAAAACGCCCAGATGCATTCTCCATAGAAAATGATGTTTCGCTACCGGAGTCGACCGTAAACGGAAACCCTGCCTTTTTGCAGGCCTCCGACAAGGCATCCATGCCATTGACATCAAAGCAAAGATGTATAAACCCCGGATCACCCCAATAGCGATTGGCATAGGTGTGTAGCGTATCACTCATACCTCTGACCTCCACAAGCTCTATGATCGAACTCCCGAGGAGGTGTAAAAATGTACCCTTTTCCCATTTTGGACGTTCAAGCCTCATTCTACGAACGATACAATTATCGTCCCAGTATGCAAAGTCATCAAACATCTTTTCTTCGTCAAACACGACACGCGTATACCCGAGTATGTCGCGATACAAAGCAAGCGATGCATCAATACTCGATACTGCGATTATCGCACCGTAGACTCCTCCAGAAAAACTACCACGTCTCCTCATAGAATTTGCTGACTTTAGCCAGTAGTCATTACACGTCACCACATAGTGATAATTGCCATCGGGGTCCCTAAAAAAGAAACACTCATTTCCTGTTGGATCTTTACAAACCTGCGAAACCTCTATATCCATGTTAAAAAGTTTTTGACGAGTTTCGCTAACATCACGACACCTAATAATATTAGCAAGAATTCCTCTGCTCTTGAGCGAAGGAGCAAACTCTGCTCTTGTTGGGGTTCTATTAATAAACTTCCACAATTCTATTCCCCCACCACCATTTGTGTTAATGCGCAATTTTGCATGACGTTGCCACGCAGTGCCTCCTGTGTACCGAGACATAAGACCCGCTGATCCCTTTTCATCAAACATAGTGATATCAAAATCCAAGGCACTAGCAAAAAACTCATCCATGCGCTTCATATTCCGCAATCCCACCCCAATTTGTTGAATGCCACCTATGACGTATTGTGTACTCATTGTTGATATTGTAGCAAATACAGTACCCATTGTATACCAATGTACAAAAAAAATCCGATATGCACGATAATTTTAGCACGATAGGTTATAGTGCTTGCCTGACTTGCCTCTTCTTGATAAGAAGGACTGAGTGCACTAAACACAATGGAATCCAATACATACACCAGTCCCATTCGCGAAGGACTTTGTTCTTTTTTGTATGATGGTATTGCTTTTTGTAGAAGATCCTTGTTGCCATGCCGAAGAGATTGTGTTGCAGAAAATATACGCGAAAAATAAAGCAGTGACCTATGAAACACATTTCCAAACCGTCCAGGAAGCCTTAGTTTTGTACTCACTGCCCATAATGAGGTAAACGTAAATCCCAGCAGAGTCATAGCACGTTGTACCCCTTCTATCAGCGCTTGCGAAGTGACTATGATACCTCCTACAGAAAATAAACTTTTTCCTGCGGGGGTGAGTATCGCAAAAAAAACGATAGAACACGCAAGCGATACAAAATACCAGAGCCTTATCCGTTTGCACTGAACGGCAAGAAAGACGAGCAAGACAAATTGTCCCGCTCTCAATACGAGCGACTCATTCAAAAGAAAAGGAACGAGGCATGCTATTCCTCCAAACAATAAAAGATAGGGCTTAATATGTCGCTCCAAAGCATACTTGGTACTCATGCTTATGTTTTTCCCTTGGTGAGTGGCGCTTCTTCTATGGCAGAATAATCTCGCAGATAATAGTCCACAAAACGAGATTTTTTTTCATAGTATTCGGCACATATTCCCACTACCAAGCCCGACACCATGCCCATGCCAATTAACAGGGGAAGTATAATGATGGCTTTTGTTCCAAAAATGATGTATACGGCTAGTAGCACCTGTACTCCATTACTTACAAAGGCTCCCACTACACTCAATCCTATACAGCTTATACGAGACGCGCACACTCTGATACACCCGTACATGCTCAAAAAGCTACAGAGGCTCCCTGCTAGCGAAAACAAAAATACATACGATACAAGCGTACCATTGAGTATGGCAAGACCCAGTACTTTGATGAGCACAAGATAAAATACCTGCAAAAATCTAAAATGCTTGAGTGCTACTAATATCGGAATATTTGCTAGCCCATATCTAAAAAAGGGAATAGGACGTGGTAATACAAATTCTATCGCTGATAAAAATATACATAAACCTCCAAGCACCGCAATATACAAAAATCTGGTATGCTCGTCTGTATCTTTGTCCTTGGGATTGGCATTGGCATTGCCCTTGACGTAGTTAACAGCATCGTTTGTTTGCATTCTGCTAAAATTATAAAAGAAGTTGTTGCTTGTCTTGTGTTTTTCGTGTATTTTTTGTGCCTTGTACTTGTAGTACAAAGTGCACTTTTTCCTTATTAGTACACACATCCACCTACACAATACGTCACTGTGTACCAGTCACATGCATAGGTGGTAGGCGATGCGTGTTGCGCAAAGCAGTACACTAGGATACATTAAGTACCGCGATACGTAGGCACAGCAATACACACATACGTGTTATATAATTTTTTTTGGAGGTTATATGAAAAAAATTTTTATATTGCTCATTGGAGCTTTCACCCTATTACTACCGTCGGTAGTATTTGCCAGTGGCGGAGCAGACCCAAGTTTGCTAAAAACTGTGATTTATTCGCGCGGGGGCGATTCTGTTGGACTTGACCTAGCACGCGAAACCGACGGAAATTCATTCAACCCAGGACTACAAATTGTAGAACGGTTGATAGACTACGACTACGAAAAAGGCGAATTTGTTCCTAGTCTTGCAACAAGTTGGGCATTTTCTGCTGATGGACTGAGCGTAAGTTTGGATATACGCAAAGGCGTAAAATTTCATGATGGCACTGACCTCAACGCAGAAGCGGTAGCCTTTAATTTTTTGAGACAGTTTGATGAGAGCATACCAGAATATGCATTCGGACCTTGGAAGTACTGGGGATATCAGGGACTCAACGATATTATTGAAAGCGTTACTCCTACAGATACACACACCCTAGAGATAACATTAAAGCAAAAAGATGCAACGTTTATCGCAGTGCTTTCTATGGAATTTCTCTCTATTCCCTCACCAACTGCAGTCAAGAAGTTTGGTGAAGATTATACAAATAACCCCGTTGGTACCGGTCCCTTTAAGTTTGTTTCTTGGACCAAAGACGATTCCATCGTTCTTGAAAAAAACTCAGACTACTGGGGAGGAAACGTAAACATAGACAGACTCATATATAGGACAATACCCGACGCCACTGCGCGTTATTTAGCACTACAAAAAGGTGAAGTAGACATAGTTGAGTACCCCAATTACGAAGATATCCCCGAAATGCAATCAGATGCAAACCTCACGGTACATACGGTTCGCGGACTCAATATGGGATATCTCTCGTTTAATACACAACGTGCACCATTTGATAACCTACTTGTGCGACAAGCACTAAGCCATGCGATAAATAAACAAGAGATTATCGATGGTATTTTTGGAAACGCGGGTGTTGCAGCCGTCAATCCTCTTCCTCCCGATATGTGGGGTTATCTTGATGTTCAAGATCCTTATCCCTATGATCCTGAAAAAGCAAGACAATTGTTAGCAGAGGCAGGATTTGCAAACGGCTTTGACACAGAAGTATGGGGAATGCCTGTTCCTCGTCCCTACAATCCCAATGGAGTACGTATGGCAGAGATTCTACAGAGTCAATTTGCTGATGTTGGCGTTCGTGCCGAAGTAATCACCTACGACTGGGGCACCTACCTTGAAAGGACAGACCAGGGACAACATCCAATGGCGCTTCTTGGATGGAGTGCTGATATCGTTGACCCAGACAATTTTTTAGGTGTGCTACTGTCTGGCGATAATGCGGTTGCTCCTGCATCAAATATCTCATATTGGAATGATCCCGAATACACACAAATTATTCGTGCAGCAAAGCAAGAATTTGACACTGATATACGAGTAGAATACTACCACGAAGCGCAACGCATAGTGCATAAAGAGGCACCCCTTGCGCCCATTGCACATTCTACCGTGTTTCTTACTAGTAAAAATACTATTAAGGGAATCAATCTTCAGCCAAATGGTTTGGTTGACCTTAGTCAACTCAGCGTAGAATAATAGCGTATATTAGAAAATCGCTAATACATCGCTGGCCAAATGACTGCCAGATCACTGGTAGATGACTGGTAAGTTCGCTGGCCAAATGACTGGTAAGGTCGCTGGCAGACCGCTGATTTTTTGGGGTGGCAATGCTTTCACTCGTATGTTAAGTAATTTTGCTACCCCTCATTGCATGCTTGTTGTGGCGTTTGCGCTACATGTTTTGGCAATTTTTGTGAATAATTTTTTGGGAAAAGGAGGCTAGATCATGAGTAAATTTGTGACAAAACGACTACTACTCATGCTCCCAACCCTCATTGGCGCTGTAACACTGGTATTTTTTATGACCAAGAACATTCCTGGTGACCCTGCGCGCATTATGCTTGGTGAACGTGCTAATCCTGAGAGTCTCCGTGAACTACGTGAAGACTTAGGGCTAGATCAGTCTTTACTTAAACAGTATGGTATTTATCTACGAAACCTCGCCACGTTTAATCTCGGCAAATCTATCAAGTCTTCAAACCCAGTAAAAAAAGAAATACAAAGTCGTCTGCCCGCAACAATGGAGCTTGCACTCTTTTCTATTGTACTTGCCTCCGTATTCGGTATAGTGTTGGGCGTGATTGCAGCAAAAAATCGTAATAACTGGCTTGATTACAGTGCGATGAGTATTGCACTCGTAGGTGTTTCTATGCCCGTATTTTGGCTTGGACTTGTACTCATTATGGTATTTTCCGTCAACATAGGCTTGTTTCCTACAGGAGGAAGAATAGATGCACGCTTGTTTTTTGTTAGTAAAACTGGGTTTCTAATCTTTGACACCTTTTGGCATCTGCTTACTACAGGAGAATACGAATATTTTGTTTCGGCCTTACGACATATTGTATTGCCCTCTATAGCACTTGCTACTATTCCTGCTTCGATGATTGCCCGCACAACTCGTAGTAGTATGCTCGAAGTACTCGGACAAGACTATATTCGTACTGCTCGTGCGAGTGGCTTGCACCCGCTCACTATAACCTTTCGCTATGCATTAAAGAATGCTCTTTTGCCTATCGTCACGGTCATAGGCTTACAACTCGGCACTCTGATGGCAGGTGCTGTTCTTACAGAAACTATCTTTGCATGGCCTGGTATTGGTCGTTGGATTTATCATTCTATAGAAGCACGTGACTACCCCGCAATACAGGGTGGTATACTCATAATTGCGCTCATGTTTATACTCATCAACATACTCGTAGATGTGTGTTATTCAATCATCAACCCCAAAGTACGGCTCACATGACAAAGACCCCATATGACAAGACCCCATATGACAAGACCATAGTGAATATAGACAAAAAGGGTCAAGAAGACCTACAAAGCCAGCCTTTTTTTCATCGCTTTATACAAAATCGCTCATCGATGATAGGAGCAAGTATCGTCTTAAGCCTGACAATCATTGCGATTTTTGCACCACTACTAGCAAGTCACGATCCCATAGTACAAAATATCCAACTTAAGACAAGCCAGCCCCTCACCGAAGGATTCTTACTAGGTAGCGACGAACTTGGGAGAGATATTTTTTCGCGTATAGTTTACGGCGCTCGTGTATCCCTACAAGTAGGCCTCATATCTGTGAGCATTGGTCTTTTGCTTGGTGGTTTGATTGGATTGATTGCTGGCTATTGTGGCGGATGGCTTGATAAAATTCTCATGCGCCTTATAGACATTATGTTAGCTTTTCCTTATATCTTGCTCACTATTGTCGTTGTAACGTTTTTAGGAAGATCCATCATAAACGCAATGATAGCGATAGGCATAGCTCAAATTCCGTCTTATGCACGGATAGTCAGAGTAGCCGTTTTAGAAACAAAAGAGCGGGATTTTGTAAAGGCAGAACGCGCACTCGGCGTGTCACACCTTGTGCTTATGGGGAGATCTGTGTTGCCTCATTGTCTTTCGCCAGTGATTGTGCGGCTAACATTGGGTATTGGAGATGCAATACTCAGCTCTGCCGCCTTATCATTTTTAGGATTGGGTGCTCAGCCACCAACGCCCGAATGGGGACTCATGATTGCAACAGGAAGAGAATTTATCACTAGTGCATGGTGGGTTATTACTATGCCGGGCATTTGCATACTTATAACAGTACTCGGATTTAATATACTAGGAGATGGCCTTCGTGATATGCTTGATCCTAAATTGAGGCTATGATGGTACGTACAATTATGACCATTTCTTCTGGGATAATAATACCCACACGCCACCAATATAGATATCCATCTTTTACCCAGACCTTGCCAAAACACCTCCCAAAAAAGCACGTGGCTAGCAACTACTTGCAAAAATGGTATCGATTACGGTAGCAAAATGACAACAGAGCGTAGTACAGACAGTAGCAAGAAAACGAAAAAAATGCTAAACAAAAACCAGACCACAAACCACCAGCCTACAAACCAGACCACAAACCAAACTACAGACAAGGCCACAGCTCAGCCCAAAAAACAAGCAAAAACCCACACAAGAAAATGGAACAATACCACTAATCTGAAAAATAAAAAACCCTTGCTCGACATGCGCGATCTCTGTATAGAGTTTCATACCCATAATGGCGTGATAAAGGCAATAAAAAATCTCAATATAACAATACAAGAAGGCGAGACTCTAGCAATGGTCGGTGAGTCTGGCTGTGGAAAATCTATCACTGCCCACAGCATTATGGGCTTGCTCCCAAGCCCGCCTGCCACAATACCAAAGGGAAAGATATTTTTTGAGGGACAAGATCTACTCACGTTTAGCGACTCTCAGATGCGCACCATACGAAATGCTCAAATATCGATGATATTTCAAGAACCCATGTCGAGCCTAAATCCCACAATAAAAATTGAACGACAAATTATTGATGCTATTCGTAGCCATCAAGACATACCAAAACAAAATGCACATACCCGTGCGCTTGCCCTACTCAAGCAGGTCAGAATCCCGAACCCTGAAAAAAACATGAAGAGTTATCCTTTTCAACTATCAGGTGGTATGCAACAGCGTGTTATGATAGCAATTGCCCTATCAAATCCATCGCTTAAACTCATCATTGCAGACGAACCAACCACCGCGTTGGACGTAACCATTCAGGCACAAATACTCGATATATTATACGAACTCAAACAAAGCCATTCACTCTCTCTTTTACTCATTACCCACGATATGGGAGTCGTCGCACAAACTGCCGATAGAGTTGTTGTACTCTACGCAGGAAGAAAAGTAGAAGAAGGCGAAACAGCTTCTGTTTTTGACAATCCCTCACATCCATACACTCGGGGACTACTTCAGTCAATGCCTTATTTTCACCATAGCAGTTCCAAACGACTATACGCCATGCCTGGTACCGTACCCGATTTGCGACATACCGAGCGTGGCTGTCCCTTTAAAAATCGCTGCACTATCAGCAAAGATATATGTGCAGTAGAATTTCCACAGGGCACCCGCCTTAATTCTCATCACACAAGTTACTGTCACTCAATCACAACACTACACTCCCTAGACCCCAAGCCCCCCTCTCCACCCCCAAGCAGGGTAAAAAACCAAACTCAAAACAAGAAGCCAACTCAAAACAAAATAAAAGACCATATCAAAAACCAGCAGATTCTCAAAAAAGGTCCTACATGAACAAAAATACAGCGACACCTCCTTCTCTGCTCAAGGTACAAGCGCTTAAAACTCATTATACCCTTCCTTCTCAAACCATAAGAGGAAAAAAATCCCTCCTTAAAGCAGTTGATGATATATCGTTCAGTGTCAATAAGGGCGAAATCGTGGGCATAGTAGGCGAATCGGGATGTGGAAAATCAACGCTTGCTCGTACCCTCATACGCCTAGAACAAAAAACGGGTGGCACTATTTTATTTAATGGAGAAGAGATCTCAGAATTTAAAGGAAAACAACTCAAACAGTACAGAAAACACGTACAAATGATATTTCAAGATCCTTATTCTTCGCTCAATCCACGTCGAACTATTGGAGATTCTATAAAACAAGGACTCCAGACACATGCCATCGCCCCTCGTGCACAACATAACAAGATAGTTGCTCAGCTACTAAAAGAAGTGGGGCTCAGCGAGATTTTTGTAAACAGGTTTCCACACCAGCTTTCGGGAGGGCAAAGACAACGCGTATGTATTGCACGAGCGCTTAGCGTACAACCACAACTTATTATATGTGATGAATCAGTTTCTGCGCTTGATGTTTCGATTCAGGCACAAATACTAAACCTACTCCTTGACTTACAGGAGCAACGTGGTCTCTCGTATATATTTATATCACACGACCTTAGCGTTGTAGAATTTATTGCGGATAGAATCATCGTTATGTACTTAGGAAAAATCATAGAAAGTGCGCCTGCCGATGAACTCAAAACCCATAAACTTCATCCGTACAGCAAAGCTCTCTTCACATCTCATCTACTACCTGACCCACATATCGCACGAAACAAGCCCACCATACGAGGAGATGTCCCTTCTGCAATACACCCACCTTCGGGATGTCCTTTTCATCCGCGATGTCCTGTGGCCATGGATATATGCAAAACACGGATTCCTAGGCTCAGAGAAATACGCCCCAACCACTACGGCGCGTGTCACCTCTATAATTAAGCAGGCACCAAAGATAGACCAAAGATAGACCAAAAATAGATCAGAGATAGCCCAAGCGCCCGCAATAGCCCCGCAATAGCCCCAGAAAAAAGCAGAAATAACCAGAGAAAAACACGCCCCCTATGTACTAACTACGAAAAGCTGAGCCCAACTTTATCCCCCACTGCATAGTTGTAAGTTCTCCATTGACGCAGTCCTATGCTTGCTTCTACAAGATTTTCCTGTCCATCAGGCTTTGACGATTTTTTATCACTGGAGCGTGCAACAAAAGGACTTGATTCATCCAAGCGTATTTGCAAGAGAACTTTTTCTGCAACAAAACTTGTTCGAATGATCACTCCCTGCGCCTTCTTTTTTTTGGAATCAAGCAATACTATCTCTATGTCATGAGGTCTCACGTAAAAGTGCCCTTTATGTGCGATCGGAGATTCTTTACCATCGGGTGTATAGTGCACAAGGTGGTCATTATGAAATCGCGGGTTGAATATATTAACCTGACCGAGAAATTCGTAAACAAAATGATTGCTGGGCTGCTCGTATACCTGTTGTGGACTCCCTATCTGTTCAAGCACTCCCTGGTTAAGGAGGACAACATTATCTGATATTTCAAGCGCTTCTTCTTGATCGTGAGTCACCAATATAGTCGTTATCTGAATCCGTTCATGCAAGTCTCTGAGCCATCTTCTGAGACTACGTCGCACATTGGCATCCAAAGCACCAAAAGGTTCGTCCAAGAGTAAAACTCGTGGCTGTATTGCAAGCACCCTCGCAAGCGCTACCCTTTGTTGCTGTCCACCAGAAAGCTGAGACGGATACTTTTTACTTTGATTATCAAGTTGAACGAGTGCCAACACCTCATGAACACGTTCTTCAATCTCCTTTTTGCTCGGGCGAATATGCGCTGGCTTCACTTGCAGTCCAAAAGCGACGTTATCAAATATGCGCATATGCTGAAACAATGCATAATGCTGAAATACAAACCCAACCTTTGATCTGTCTCCAATATTCGTGATATCCTTACCGTCTAAAAACACGTTACCAGCATCGGGCGTTTCTAAGCCCGATATAATTCTTAGTAATGTCGTTTTGCCACAGCCCGAAGGACCGAGTAATGACAAGAGCGTTCCTTCTGGCACCTCAAACGATATATCGGTGAGTGCACTATACGCTCCATATTTTTTATGTATATGTTGTAATTCTACTTTCATCTATCCTTCCTACTATTTTTTTGGAAATTCTTTTAGCGGGGCTATTCTGAATGTCTATTAGCTTCTTACTCACAATAGTAATGAACGACACAAAGAGAAACAATGTTGCGCAGGCAAACGCAGCCACGCTCTGATATTCGCTATAATAAATGTCGACCTGCAATGGAAGCGTAACAGTTTTGTTTCGAACCAGCCCTGACACTACGGCTGCTGCCCCGTATTCGCCTACACCTCGTGCCATCGCAAGAATAATGCCATAGAGCAGAGCCCACTTAATTCGTGGTAAGGTAATGCGAAAAAATATTTGTACACCATTTGCTCCTAACAATCGTGCTGTACGTTCTTGATCGGCCCCAAGTGATTCCATAGCAGGAATCAAGGTACGCGCTACATACGGGAGGGTAATTGCCATATTTGTTAAGACAAGCCCTGGCCACGAAAAAATAATAGTAATGCCGGTGTTCTCGATAATATTTCCAAGATACCCATATTTTCCGTATAGCAAGGTAAACATAAATCCCACGATAATAGGTGAAATAGTAATGGGTAGCTCTATGATGCTTTGGAGCATACGTCTTCCCCAAAAACGAAAGTGTACTATACACCACGCCGCAAACACACCAAATAAGGTAGACGCGATAACCGATGCAAGCGACACGAGGACAGTGAGACCAATCGAAAATTGAGTACTAGGACTGTTTATATGACCCAAAAAGGTGTCTAATCCTTTAGATAAGCCCAGTACGACTATCGAAGAAAGTGGTATTACGAGCAATAATAACAGAAAACATATACTTATGACAATAAGTATGGTTCGATTGCTGATGATCTTTTTTGCTAGCAAACCCAAAGAATGCCGTATTGTACGTATTTTAACGGTATGACTCATGCGCTCCTCCATATACGTATCGCTTACTAATATTAAGCAAGCTTAGCAAGGCAAACGATATAAGCAAAAGCGCTGCGGCAACTACCGTGGCACCCGTCACATCATACTGATCTATCTTATTGTAAATATACCGCGACAGCACTTCGCTTTGATAAGGAATATTACCTGCCACAAAAATGACCGTGCCGTATTCGCCTATTCCCCGTGCAAAAGAAGTAATAAAGCCACTATATATACCCGGTACAAGCTGTGGAAATAGTATCCGAAAGAAAATTTGTACATTGCTTGCCCCTAAAAGGCGTGCAGCTTGAATCTCCCGTTCATCTAGCTCTTGTATGAGTGCCTGTACAGAACGAACTGCAAAAGGCAACATTACAAACAAAAGACCAATAAAAATTCCAAATTGATTATAAATAAGCTGTATCCCCACTGCGTCAAACTGTTTTCCTATCCATCCATTGCTTCCAAATACAGAAGCGAGCGCAATGCCCCCCACTGCCCCGGGAAGGGCAAATGGAAGGTCAATAAGAGCATCAAAAAATCTCGAAAAAGGAAATCGATACCGTGTAAACGACCACGCTATACATGTACCAATTATCGTACTACAAATAGCGGCGGCACAGGCGTATCCCATCGTGATTTTGAGCGAATACAGGGCAGCTGGTCTCGTTATTATAGAGAGCAAGGTCTCGCTTCCCAAACTTGTAGCTCTCAAGACGAGCGCTACAACAGGAATAATAAAAATAAAACCTAACCACCCCATCGTGATTCCCAGACTAATAGAAAATCCAGGAATTCCTCGTGTATGTCTTAAGGTCTGCATATGATCGAAGGCTACTGCTTTCCTAGTTCTTGGTAGATTGACTCAACTACGCCATCATCATCAAACAAGAGATCGCGCACTCGTCCCCAATCACCGTATACATCTTCTACCGTGAACAGCTCTATATTTGGCAGTGCATTCTGATAACGTGCAGCAATATCTTTTTGTATTGGACGAAAGAAACTCTGCGCTACGATTTCTTGCCCTTGGTCAGTGTAGATAAAATCCCAATAGGCTTTTGCAGCTTGATACTGTGCCTCTCCTTTTTCTTTGGCATTTTTTTCTACCACGACGACGTATATTTTGGCATCAACGCCGTAGCTTGGCACGACAACCTCAAATGAGTCGGGACCTAGATCTTGTACTATGAGATTGACTTCTGCTTCAAACGTGAGCAAAACATCCCCCTGCCCTCGCTCTACAAAGATATTGGTTGCATCCCGCCCACCTGTCGCAAGTATGCCAGTATTATCAATAAGAGCACTAACAAAACGATACGCATCTTCGGGAGATGATCCGTATTTATTGAGTCCATAAGAATATGCAGTCAAAAGACTATAGCGCCCGTTGCCAGTACTACGGTAGTTTGGTGCAATGACTGCTACATCGTCACGTATGAGGTCGTCCCAATCTCGTATTTGTTTTGGGTTTCCTTTTCGTACAACAAAGGCCATGGTAGAACTCGCAGGGCTTGATTGGTTTGGATACAGACTTTGCCAATCACGCGGAATAAGTGCGCCTTCGGGCTTGGTAGCAGTCTCATTATAAATTAGATCTATGTCGAGATACTGGTTCATGCTTACAACATCAGCAGGCAGGCCCTCTGACACAGCTCGTGCTTGACGACTAGATCCAGCGTTTGACTGTTCTATCGCAACGCTCACTCCTGTCTGTTCTTTATACCACGGAATAAAGCCCTCGTTTAGCCTTCGACCTATTTCTCTTGCTATATCAAACGAAACATGAAGCAATTGTACTTCGGATTCATCATTTTGACTATCGGACGAGCCAAGCGACCAAAGTGTGGTTAATGTAGATGCTGTAATCAGATACAGCACAAATATAAATAGTTTTCTTTTGTTCATTTTTTTTCCTTATAACTTTCTCGTATTATATCGAGAATATATGTTTATTGGTTATTATATATGCTCTTTAGAAATCCAGAACTAGTAGATATAAAGAATAGCAATATATAAGACAGCAGAATGCAAGACCAGTATAACACCAGTACTACTAGATAAACAAGAATGTCATATACGTACCGTAGCACATGGCATACATAATACAACTCTATAGACCTTACTACTATAACCCTACAACTACAAACAGCGATGGGTTTACAATAGTTACTATCTTATATTAAATTCTTGTTTTTTCTTTTCTGCTTTGTTAGCATGAATGATTTGAACAACACTCACAACAACATCCACAGGATCCAGATTTACAACAGCCACAACAAGTGTCCGTATTACCCTTAGCCGGCGATATGCATGAATATTGCTCTTTTGACTCTCCCCCGAGAAAATTAAGGGAGAAGAGGATGAGATCTTTAAGAATGTGTCTATCTAAAATGTTCATAACAGTATCCTCATTTGGTATAGCTACTGCTTGCAGTAACCTCACCTTAACCTATATAATAACAAAAAATAAAAATATTGTCAAGAGATTTTAAAAAATTTGCGGCAATTACACCCCAAAGTGAACAAGACCTAGGCCATCATCAAGCCAATAAAAATAAACCAGTGCTAATAGGCAAGCCACACATAATGGCTCACCTACACGAGTTTGATAGTATCTCTTAATCCCCAGAATTATCCGCAGTTCTTTCGGTATACCACGCTGGAGGTACGTGTGTACATGAGTTATCGGGATCTGCATCTTTAAACATATCAGCTATCTTAGCAGTCTCTACTACCTTGGTACCCCATGACTCAAAACTCTTATCCCCATTGCAAAAACTACTCGCATTCGAGAACATATTTTCCATATTTGTTACATTGCTTACATTCCATCCACTAATATCTTGATTGAATGCGCTCGCACCATGAAACATTTTATCAGAATGTATGAGCTTACCTACATCCCATCCGCTGATATCTTGGTTGAATGCCACGGCACCCTCAAACATTGAGCCCATATCCAATACAGCGCTCATATTCCATCCACTAATATCTTGATTGAATGCGCTCGCACCATGAAACATACTCTCAGAATATTTGAGCTTACCTACATCCCATCCGCTGATATCCTGGTTAAAAGCCTTAGCATTTTTGAATATTTCGCCCATAGCTATAACATTACTCACATCCCAACCGGTTATATCTCCATTAAAAGTAGTTTCCTCTGAAAAAAGGCCTGCCATGCTCCCGACATTACAAGTCTCAAGATGATTAAGGCTTTGCAAAGGATCACTGTCTATCAAAGCATGCACCTTTGTTATCAACTCATCTCTGTTTTCAACTACATTTTCATGAGCAGTATGATTAAGACACACCCCTGCTTTCTTCCAATCAGGCAATGTCGTTATTTTTGAGCCATTAAATATATTGTCTGTAACTACGCTGGCTTGTATTGTATCACCCCAGCCTGAGAGATCTTGGTCAAACTCTTCTGCAAAGCTAAACATACCTCGCATGGTCGTCACACTACCCACATTCCACCCGCTGATATCTTGATCAAAGGCTTTTGCACCCGAAAACATACCTTGCGTGGTCGTCACACTACCCACATTCCACCCGCTGATATCTTGATTAAACGAAATAGCATTTCCAAACATCGCCGACATATTTTTCACCTTGCCTACATCCCAACTGCTGAGATCTTGGTCAAAGTCATATGCATTCGAAAACATCAATCTCATGTCTTCAACCGAACTGACATTCCACCCTGTTACATCTCCGTTAAATACGGTTTGTGTCCAAAAAAGGCTACTCATATTTTTGACATTACAGGTCTCTAAATGATTGAGATCGGGAGATGGAACGTCTACCGTCATCAGCGTATTCAGTTTTTCTTGTAGTTCGTCCTTATTTTCTACTACATGATCATGCGCTGTATGATGGAGGCATGCTCCTGCCTCCCTCCAATCGGGTGTCTCTGTTATCCCCGAACCAACAAACATTGACTCTGTAGTTACTGTAGCTTGTATTGTATTTTTCCAATCGGTGAGATCTTGATTGAATGCAGTAGCATCTTGAAACATAGCCCTCATACTTGTTACCTTGCTCACGTTCCAACTACCGATATTTTGGTTAAATGCCCTTGCTTCATAAAACATATCATCCATGTTCGTCACATTATCTACTTTCCAGCCACTGATATCTTGGTTAAACGCACTAGCAAGGATAAACATACCACTCATGTCTATTACCTGACTCACATCCCACTCTGTTATATCTCCATTAAATGCCGTCAGTCCCTCAAACATATTGCTCATATACTTGACACCACTCACATCCCAACAGTTCATAACAGCATTAAATGTCGCTTCTTCGGTAGTATCACCTATGCTGAGAAATAGATCTACCATAGTAGTTATGCCCGAAGTATCAAGGTAGTTTAGATTGACTGTTGCTCCTTGCTGGTACATATCTCTTTGTATGATACGCCTTAGTTCTGTTGCATCTTTTGGCGCATATTGTTCATCTTCGTTTATGCTATTACAATCCTCGCCTACATCATAATACGTGGCAGTGACATCACTAAATTTATCACCTCCCTTCTTGTTATTGCCACCTCCCGAATTTTCTTCGGGATCAGAAGCACACGAAAGTACTCCTATCGCCAAACATAAGCATGAAAGACTCCACAATACTCTAGCAGTTATACGTTTGTAAAATATAATCATAAAATTCTCCTATTATCCTTATACATATTGTTGTGTATATATAACGTATATACAATAATTTTACATTGTACTATATTAACCTTGCATAACAGAAAAAAAACTATAGCACTTTAGTGCACTATATGTAGCATTTGCTAATAGGATAAACCAAAAGCAACAGGTTTTATAAAAAAACGTGTAATAGCATAGTCAGAGCACTCAGCAACCTTTCATGAAAAGCAAACATTGCTAGGTTGCTAGATACAGAACCGAGCATTTTGCACATCAAGCAATTACCATATCGTGCTACTCTTGGTCTTAGCCTTTGCTTCCTGTATTCTTTACTCTTTGAATAAGGAGCCTCTCAATACACAACTCCTACGTATCACCAAAAGGCTTAGCAATAGTAGGCTGGTGTTAGTACTATTAGTAGCTTGCGAGGTCGATAAGACCTTCTCAAGCCCCAGAATTATCCGCAGTTCTTTCGGTATACCACGCTGGAGGTACGTGTGTACATGAGTTATCGGGATCTGCATCTTTAAACATATCAGCTATCTTAGTAGTCGTTGGTATTTTGGTACCCCATGACTCAAAACTCTTATCCCCATTGCAAAAACTACTCGCATTCGAGAACATATAACTCATATCTGTTACATTGCCTACATTCCATCCACTAATATCTTGATTAAATAGTTCTGCCGAGGCAAACATATTAGGCATCTTAATCACGTTACCCACATCCCACTCACTAATATCTTGGTTAAATTCTACCGCTCCATAGAACGCTGAATCCATGTTTGTTACTGCACTTACATCCCATCCTGTTATGTCTCCGTTAAATGCTGTTGCAAATAAAAACATAGATACCATACTCTTCACTTTTCCTACTTTCCATTCTTTTAATGATTGATTGAATTTTATAGCATAATAGAACATTTGATGCATATCGTCCACATTGCTCACATCCCACCTACCAATATCTTGGTCAAATTTCCTTGCGTTACTAAACATATAATCCATTTTTGTTACATTGCTCACATCCCAACTACCAATATCTTGGTCAAATACCTTTGCGTTATCAAACATCCCACTCATAGTAGTAACCTGACTCACATTCCAACTACCAATATCTTGGTCAAATGCCAGTGCGTTATTAAACATGTTGCTCATATCTGTCACACTACTCACATTCCACTCACTGATGTTTCCATTAAACGTTGCATTTGCGCGAAATAGACTGCTCATATCCATAACATTACATGTTTCGATATGATTGAGATCGGGAGAGGGCGTGGTGGGATCTAATAAATCATTTATCTTATCTTGTAGCTCTTCTTTGCCTGCAACTATATCCTCATGGTTTGTCGGATGAAAGCACGCCCCCGCCTCTTTCCAGTTAGGCATCGTTGTTACCCCAGACCCAACAAACATAGACTCAGTAGTTACCGTATCTTGCACTGTGTTACTCCAATTTGAGAGGTCCTGACTAAATGCTGTCGCATCCTGAAACATACTTGCCATGGTCGTCACACTACTCACGTCCCAGCCACTGATATCTCCGTTAAATGCTGTCGCTCCCTTAAACATGTTGCTCATATCTGTCACACTACTCACATCCCAGCCACTGATATCTCCGCTAAATGCTGTCGCTCCCTTAAACATGTTGCTCATATCTGTCACACTACTCACATTCCACTCACTGATGTTTCCATTAAACGTAGCATTTGCGCTAAATAGACTGCTCATATCCATAACATTACATGTTTCGATATGATTGAGATCGGGAGAGAGCGTGCCATCAACTAATAAATCATTTATCTTATCTTGTAGCTCTTCTTTGCCTGCAACTATATCCTCATGGTTTGTCGGATGAAAGCACGCCCCCGCCTCTTTCCAGTTAGGCATCGTTGTTACCCCAGACCCAACAAACATAGACTCAGTAGTTACCGTATCTTGCACTGTGTTACTCCAATTTGAGAGGTCCTGACTAAATGCTGTCGCATCCTGAAACATACTTGCCATGGTCGTCACACTACTCACGTCCCAGCCACTGATATCTCCGTTAAATGCTGTCGTTCCCTTAAACATGTTGCTCATATCTGTCACACTACTCACATCCCAGCCACTGATATCTCCGTTAAATGCTGTCGCTCCCTTAAACATGTTGCTCATATCTGTCACACTACTCACGTCCCAGCAGTTCAACACCCCATTAAATGCCACTCCTTCTACACCGTCACTGGCAAACAGATCCATCATAGTAGTTATACCCGAAGTGTCTAAGTAGTTTAGATTGACTGTTGCTCCTTGATTCTCGGTATCTCTCTGTACGAGTTTTATTAATTCAGACTCATCTTGTAGTACATATTGTTTGGTAGCATCTATGCTGTCACAATCCTCACCAGCATCAAACCACCTATCACCAATATTTTTATTGTTTCCGCCAAGGTTATCACCTCCTTCTTCGGGATCAGAAGCACACGAAAATGCTCCAATAACCAATAGTAAACACAAAAGACCGAATAATGCCGTAACAATTATATGCTTGTAAAGTATAATCATAAAAATCTCCTTTTAATCAATCTTTATTATACTATTTTAGTCGTATATAACAGAAAAAACTATAACATTTTAGTGCACTATTTGTAGCATTTTAGACACTATACACTGTAGCCAAGCAAGATATAGTTTGCAATTTTCACACTTTTCCGTGCTTTATTTATACGCTCTTGTATGAAAATGACAATGTTATATTTGGTGCATTTCTATTTTGTGAGGTACTTATGCAAACGTTTTGGCAATACCATCTCTAACACAACAATGTATTTGTATTTCATAAAAAAATATAAGGTCATCTACATCTTCAATATTTTTTCTAATAGCTAGTCTTGTAGCCTATGTTTTTTTTGACCTAGCTAATAAGAATAGTTCAACAGTAATGAGTACAAGTACCACTATTTGGGCAATGAACGTGCCCCCCGTATATATACTCGCCATTAAGCCTATAACAGTATCAACAAATACCACCACAAATAGCAATTGCATCGTTCTAAGATTTCGACTAATAATAGTAAAGAGTAACCCAATAAAAATCGCGAAATTTGCTCCTATCCACGAAATAATTGGATAGAAGTTCCTTGTTTCAGATACTGTAAGCCCAATTCGTCCAAGTAAACGCTCGGTAAAAAAAGTGGCCATGATACAGAAAAATAAATATGAAAGAGAAATCAATATGGGAATTATCAACTGTCCAAATGATACTCTAGCTCTGCTAAATGTTGTTGAGCTCATACCTTAATTATAATCAAAATTTTCTTGTACTGACCTTGATGTATTTGTCATAAAGCGAGGGTAGGTAGTTGCTAATTTCTTGGCATTACATGACTCAAGACTTACTTATCCTTGTAAAAACTAATCGCCTTCCAAAATTTCTCTTCCATATTTGTCACTTTGCCTACATTCCAGCCACTGATATCTCAATTAAACGACTCCGCATTCCAAAACATATATCCCATATTTCTCACGCATTTACATCCCACTTGGTAATGTTTCCTCTAAATATGGCCTTACTACTAAACAAATAGCACATATCATCGACATTACAGGTTTCTAAGTAATTAAAGATTGAGTGACGAAATAGTATCGGCTATTGAGGCATTTATTTTCTCCTGATAACATTGCTTTGTTTTCCATCACATTGGCATGGTCGGTGAAGGTAAAACACCACATACCCACTTCTTTCCAGTCGAATATGGCACATGCCTTGCTTATTCGAGCAAACATAGACATTGTATCTACCGTCGATAATACATGTTCATCCCATGTTGTGAGATCTTGGTCAAATGCCTATGCACCATTAAACATATTACCTATATTTTTGACACGTAAAACATCCCAACATTCTATACCACCGCTAGAGGTGGTCTTACTTTTAAACAACTCACTCATGCTAGATACGTTTGAAACATCGATATAGCTTAGACCAAGTTTATTGTCATCGGATTCGGATTCGAACTCGGTAGCTGTTTCTGTCAAATTCTTAAAAAGTAGACTATTTACTGGTGCTGTTCCACTGGTTTCCTCACTACCCTTCCTTATTAAGGGGAGGTTTTTTAGAGTGGGATTATTATCATTAAAATTCTCTAGACACGATCTCAGCGTAGTACCCACAAGTAAGAAACACAGACACATAAAGACATAGGCGTGATAAGTCTGCTTTGTGTTGTACGAGTGTCTATACAGCTCATACAATTCAATTTAGCTTTTATAAAATTGCTTTTATATATCACGTCTTATACAGTAGTTTATAGTATTTCTGCCTTTGCATAAACCAAATCCAAGCCAATATAGTAACAGTCCAGCATAATAAACAGTACAATGAATATATGCGTGTTATACTTGCCTCACAGTCACCGCGGAGAAAAATGCTTCTCTCACGGCTAGGACGTATGCTCTCGTTTGGCTTTGAAGTAATCGCTCCTGCCATCGTGGAAGAGACAAAAGCAAAACGCGCACAGGCACATACGAGAATACTTGCACGAAAAAAAGCGTCTGCCGTATACGCCCACCTTTATACCCATGAGAGTGCTCTTGCTGACCACAGCAAAAGTCAAAAACAAGAAAAAAACAAGCCCACACAAAACGCTCCGTACTTAATTATTGGTGCCGACACGGTCGTTTCACTCAAAAATGAAATTCTTGAAAAACCACAATCTCCCGAAGATGCATATAAAATGATATGTCGCCTATCTGGAAGAAAACACGAAGTAGTAAGTTCCGTTTGTCTTCTCTTTCCCCCGCATACAAAACCACTGATGGTAAGTGACTCTGCCGATGTTGTATTTAAAAAACTAAGCAAAGACACCGTGCATCGCTACTGCGAATGGGACGACTGGAAGGACTATGCTGGTGGCTATAATATTGACAGTTTGGGTGCCTGCTTAATTGAACGCATAGAAGGGCATGTTGCTACCGTTATGGGACTACCCATACACAAACTCTACGACCTGCTTCTCCGCTCCTTTTCTCAGTAGCCCTGTAGTATTCTCATAGTAACACTAGTTTTTCTCTACTTTCTCTGGTTTAGTTCTTTGATCTAGTTTTTTGGTCTAACTTTCCTGGTCTAGTTTTCTCTACCCTAATTTTTTCCTCTAGTAACTTTTGCTATGCTTCCTTCTTTGTGCGTAGTTTTGTGCGTAGTTTTGTGCGTAATTTTGTGCGTGGCTCTGTACATGGCTACCGAGTACTGGACTCACACGTTTTTCCCTTATAGCTCGTTTTGCATAGATTTCAGGACGTAAAACCACAAGGCGCATCATATATCTGCTTATTTATTTGGCTGACATATACGATATGATAGACTATAAGTATCTTCCATCATGTAGAACAACTACCGTCTTTATGTGATGAGTAATAATTAGGAGTGTCGTTATATGGCAATAGTCACCATGCAAAACTTGCTTGAGTGTGGCGTACATTTTGGTCACCAGGTAAATCGTTGGAATCCAAAGATGAAAAAATTCATCTATGCAGCTCGAAATAATATTCATATAATTGATCTGCAACAAACCATACATCGCATACGAGATGCATACGAAGCTGTTCGTAGGACTGCACTCGCGAATAAGTCTGTGCTTTTTGTGGGAACCAAAAAACAAAGTCAACAAATTGTAGAAGAAGCCGCCACCAAATGTGGCATGCATTATGTCAATTATCATTGGATGGGTGGATTGCTCACCAATTTTTTGACCATAAGCAAAACCATTACCCATCTAAAAAAGTTAGAAAAAATGCAAATCGATGGCTCTCTTGATCAAATTACAAAAAAAGAGCGTATGAAAGTTAATAAAGAGATAAGCCGTCTCAACCGTAAATTTGGTGGTCTTAAAAACATGAAAGAGCTACCCGGTATCATTTTTATTATCGACACTCGCGCTGATTCGCTTGCCATAGCCGAAGCACAGAAACTTAACATACCAATTATTGGCATTGTCGACACTAACAGTGATCCTACTCATATACAGTACCCGATACCCGGAAATGATGACGCTATACGCGCAATACGTCTCTACTGTGATATCCTTGCACAAGGCGTCATAGAAGCTGATAATGAAGTAGGACTACAAGTCATTGAAACACTACAAGATAATGAAGGCGTACTCACGGATGGAACATATCCAAAACAAGAAGAAACAGATGAAACAAAAGAGGTGTTCTCTAGTTTTCAGTCAGAAGATTTTTCAAAATATCATCCAGACGAAGACAAAGAGATAAGCGAAGTACATATACACGAAGAAGAAGTAGCAAAAGACTCGGGTATATCCGAAACACAGCTATACGAAGAGTAATACAAGGAGAAGAATATGGGCATTACCCTTACCGACATTAAACAATTACGAGACAAAACAAGTGCAGGATTCATGGATTGCAAAAAAGCGCTCACTGAGGCAAACGGCGACTTTAAAGAAGCAGAAAAGATCCTAAAAAAAATGGGTCTTGCAGAGCTCGCCAAACGTAGCGGAAGAACTTCTTCGGAAGGAAGCGTCTTTGTAAGAGTTGAAGGAAATGACGCGGTAATTATTGAACTTTCTTGTGAAACTGACTTTGTAGCAAAAACTGATGACTTTAACGCACTCGGTCTAAAATGCACCCAATACATAATTGAGCATACTCGGGGCAAGGCACAACCCGATATTACCACCACCGATCTTACAACAATTAGTGAGGCAGTCAATGCATTTGTAACGGAGGCAGCCATAGTACTAAAAGAAAAGTGTCAGTGTATTCGATTTGAAAAAATACAGAAAAAAGACTCTCAGGTATTTGGCAGTTATACTCATGGAATACCAGCACGACTTGGTGCCGTCGTTACTGTTTCTAGTGATAAAGTCGACGAAGGTGCAGTAGAAGTTTCTGAATCAGAAAAAGAACTCTTGAACCGCTTTGCCTACGAATGTGCACTTCATGCAGTTGCGCGAACCCCTCTTTTTCTTGACCCTGGTTCAGCACAACAACAGTATATTGATGAACAGAAAGAAATTTTTATTAAGCAGGCAGAACAGACAGGAAAACCTCCAGAAATACTAGAAAAGATGATCACAGGAAAACTCAATAAACACCTACAAGAAGTTAGTTTTTTGACACAAGCCTGGGTAAAGGATGATAAAAAAACTGTACAAGCGGTGGTGGCAGAACTAAAACCAAAACTTGAACAAATACGCATTCAGCATTTTGTCGTATTCCAACTTGGTTCTAACAATACGTCAGACAATTCTGATAGCACTAACGGAGAATAATAACAGATGGAACATCCAGTAATTTCCACACTAAAAGACAAAATCCAAAAAAGCATACACACACTAGAATCAAAATACGACGGAGTAAGAACTGGTCGCGCCTCTGCAAGAATGTTTGAAAATATCATGGTAAACAACTATGGAAGTCCCACACCACTCAACCAAGTCGCCTCCATCCGTGTCCAAGAAGCACGACAAGTAGTTATACAAGCCTGGGATAATAGCCTCCTCGTAGAGATTGAAAAAGCCATACAGAAAGATACGGTATCGATTAATCCTATTAACGACGGAAAACTCATACGCATACAGATTCCTCCTTTGACCGACACCACTAGAAAAGAGTCCGTTACCCATGCCTACGAACTTGCCGAAGACGCAAAAATAGCAATCAGAAATATACGTAGAGACGCCATAGATAAAATGAAAAAACTCCAGCATAGTTCTGAAATCAGCGAAGACGATCTCTCACATTATGAAAAAATCATACAAACAGAAGTTGAAAAAGCCACCCACACCATTACTACTATTGCTTCAGAAAAAGAAAAGGAAATAATGGAAGAATAACCGATGTCTGTGAGTCACCCTCAGCACCTTGCAGTGATTATGGATGGCAATCGTCGTTGGGCGACACTCAAACATAAAAACTACACAGATGCATACTACCAAGGAGTCGAATCTGCAAAACGGCTCGTACTCTCGTGCAAACGATACTTGATACCCTATGTAAGTTTTTTTGTATTTTCCACAGAAAATTGGAAACGTCCTAGGCGTGAGGTCGATTTTATTGTATCGCTTCTCTCAGGAAAGTTGAGAAAGCACTACAATTTCTATGAACAACACGACATAAAAGTGGTATACAGCGGTTTTATTGATGCACTTGGAGCACGATCGGTACAAGAAATAAATAAAGTAACACAGTCTACGGTCAACAATGGAAGCATCACAGTAAATCTCGCCTGTAATTATGGCGGAAGAAATGAAATAGTGCGTGCCGTACATAGACTCATTGAGAACGAATGCGTACCTTCTCATGACTCCAACTCAAAAGAAGATGTCAACACTCATACTAAGGATAGCTCTCCTACTCACTCACACACTAGTGTATTAGATACACTTGGGGTTCAGCAACAGTCAGAGCTACTAGACGAGTTACCACGCTTTACAACTCCTCGTGTTCCGAAAATAACGGAGTCGCTTCTATATTCGTATTTTGATCAGCCTTCTCTTCCTAATGTAGATCTCGTTATCCGCACAGGGGGAGAAAAAAGAATCAGTAATTTTTGTTTATGGCAGATAGCCTACAGCGAGCTATATTTTACCGACGTGCTTTGGCCAGATTGGCAAGAGAGTGACTTTGAATCAGCTTTGCAATTCTATCAGAGTGCAAAGAGGAATTTTGGTTCGTGAGTCTTAACCATCATAAACCTTCGGGGCGAATGGGTCGTTTACTTGTAGCTTTTGTTGCATTTCCAATAGCTATGGGGGTAGTCATGCTTCCATGGTTGGATTACGTAGCGAGTAAATCAGTACTCCTCATTGCCTCTATCATCGCTGGGTTAGAAATCGCAGGCATGTATGTACGCATTAATAAAACTACATTGACTATTTCAAACAAAAAAAACGACATCGCGTTAAAAAAAGAGGTGGAATCCAATACCTCTAGGGATGGATCTTTCTTAGAACAGAAAATTTTATTATATATAGCATCCATTGTTGGATGTATGCTCTTACCGAGCATCATTCTCGTGCACCAGTATTTCTTGCCACTTTCTCTGTCACATAGTTATTCATTCCAGGGTGTACTCGCCTTGATACTTCTTTCGATAATCCTAAGTTCTGTTCTGTCCTTACAAAAAAAATACAAAATAGTCTATCATACATCTTCTTTATTTACCTATACGCTGTGTTATCCCGGTGTTTTTATTGCAGCCATGATTCTTATTGCAGGATTTGAGTCAAGCCCTGCTCATATTTTTACTATTGCATTCGTTGTATTTTCTAATGATGCAATGGCTCTTGTATTTGGAAAACTGTTTTCATCGGATCGTAATAGCAGAAAAAAAATACGTGTGCACGTAAGTCCAACGAAGTCCTTGGTGGGGTTTACTGCAGGATTTATTGCAGGTTATATTGCAGCCCTCATATCATTTTTTTTGTTTCGCGACACCTACGAACCAATAATAGCTCGTTATGTTGTTACTATTTTTTTTGTAAATATTGGTACCATACTAGGAGATCTTTACGTATCAGTATATAAGCGCATGAGTGCTCTCAAGGATACAGGATACATACTGCCTGGTAAAGGTGGTGTATTGGACACCATTGACTCATTGCTTTTTGGAGCATCAATGTACTATATCATGATGTTGAGTCTATTTTCTACGACATAGCGAGGACATACCATAATGAGATGCCCTAACAGAAATATGATAAAACACCAGAGGATACTACTTCCTCCAAGAAAGGAGTTAATAATAACACAATAAAGAAGCAACCAAGTGCTCATTTTTATGTATGGAGATTCTGGCTATTGTCCTTGTATTACGATTATTGCCACTATTCCTTGTAAAACTTACTTGCAAAATCTGATAAATAAGAATTTTTTTGCTAAAATTTTTATTGGTTGGGTATTATAATTAAACCTTATGAAGAAGCCCTTATCACTTAACATTATTCAGAGTACTATCCCAGAGTACTGTCACCATAGTACTACCACCATAGTCAAACAAAGAACATATTATTATCAAGGACACATACACTAAATATATGAACATAATCATCGGACTCTTTATATTATCATTCATTATCATCATACACGAACTAGGACACCTACTAGCTGCAGTCTCACTTAAGATAAAAGTAAAAGAATTTAGGCTTTTCTTTGGACCAAAGCTATTGACCACAAACATACGTGGTACCAGTTTTAGCCTCGGGTGTATCCCCCTCGGCGGTTATGTTAAGTTTGATAACGGAGATATAAACGAACATTTTCACACAGGCAGAATTGAAACAGATGCTACAAGTCCTTATTTTTTTTCAACTAGCATATCAAAAAAAATTATTATTATACTCGCGGGTCCTGCGTCAAACATTCTTTTCTATTTTTTGTGTTCGTGGATACTGTTTTATACTGGCACCACACTCATAACATATTCCAATACAGTGGTAGTGCAAGATACACTAGCTGAACAAAACGCCCCTGCAAAGATAGCTGGATTACGTACTGGAGATACAATTACTGCAATCAATCAAATACCAGTAAACAACTTTGATGACATCATTCGGATTATCAAAAATTCACAGGGCTCGCTTACCGTTACATTTGCTCGAGCAGGTCTTTCAAAGACAGCAGAGATACTACCCTATACGACTCAAGAAGGAACACGACTCATTGGGCTGAGTCCATTCATTCCTCCCGTCATTGGCGAAATTGGAAGAAAATCACCATTTAAAGCTGCCCCCATTGCAGTGGGAGACACCATCACTGGAGTAAATGGGCTTTCCGTTGCTCACGCAGACCAATTTTACAAATATGTCAAAGGACAAGAAACACTCACTATTCAATACCAAAATAAGGAAGGACCACAAGAGACAACAGTACAAATCACTCAAGATAACAGGCGCTCAGCTACAGAAGAAAGCTCTATAGTCGATTCCCTAGGTATATTATTTGAGTATGTGGTGGTAAGAACTCGACCTCAATCATATCTTCAGTACATGAATTCGGTCTTTTTGAGAGTTGGCAATACTGTCGTCGCAACATTTGGAGCTATTTTTTCAGCCTACGTCCATCCTTCGCAGTTTGTCAGCGATGTTTCAGGACCCATAGGCATCGTGGGAGGTATCGCACGCACCACGCAACGTAGCCTAGCTAGTGGAGGACTGAGTGGCGTATTAATTGCACTACTAAATCTCACTGCCGCCATTAACCTTTCACTTGCAATAGTTAATCTCGTCCCCCTTCCCATACTAGACGGAGGACAGATGTTGTTCTACCTAGTAGCTCATCTCAGAAAAAAAGGATATACTGTCAAAGGACTCGCTATGTATAACGGCATCGGTGCACTGCTACTGCTCTTTATATTTATCCTGGTTATGTATGGTGATATCCTACGCCTATAAATCATCGCATACAGATATGGTACGATAGACTATGCTAGTGCGAATATATATTGTCATTGTAGCCCTGTGTATAGTAGTGCTTGGTACACCAGTACAGGCCTATATTATTAGGCACCATCCACTCCATGAGTCAAGCATACAAGCAATATATCTGCACCAAGAAACCAAAGAATTATACACAGTCGATGCGGGCGGGCTTGTCCTCATACATGCCCTAAAAGAAAACCAATTAAAAGAGCCCCAAGAAAAGCAAGGCAATACGCATGATATTCACTTAGCCCTTCAATCGTACTACTATCTCCACGCCTACGATTCTATAAGTCGCGTACGCTTTGACTACCCCTATGTGCTTTATACAACACACGCAACACGCACGCACACAGATCAGATCTCCTCTCTTCAACTCTTTCGACTGGACATACAATATAACACAAGCATAACAACAAGCTCTACGGACATAGTTCAGTTTGACATAGCAAGTAAAAATGGACGCATCGTTTACTTGACACGAGAAGGCCTTGTTCATATGACCATTGGTACGAACAGTGAGTCTATCTTTGCAACAAAGATGCCCATAAACAACAAAGACAGTCGCATAGCATTATCAGAAAGCGGAGATAGCTATTTTCAGTACAAGGCCGAATCGGGCGTACTCAGTTATTTTGAATGGCAGAATAATTCTTTGCTTGGCGAGGTCATACTTAGTCCCAATCTACACGACATGCACTTATCACCTAAGGGTAGATACGTGTTTGCACTCAATGATCAACGTACCCTGCTGACATATGACATCGTAAGGGGAGAACTCTTTGATTCGGTAGCCTTATCGAGTAGCGAAGCGCCCATCACTAAAAACGATTCGACAGAAACCACTACTCGTATCAACTCGCCTCCTTCCATCCCACAATATAGCTTAAGCAACGTAAATAGTCAGAATAGAATCGCTACAATCTACAATACTTCTGTAGGAAGAGCACATATCTCCCTCTATCAACGCCTAAACGACAGGCTTGTAGAACTTCCTGAATTTAGAATGAGCGTTGAGTCACATATAACCGCAAGCCTGTTGACAGATAATCATTTATGGTTAGGAACAGAAAAGGGGCAATTGCTACGCTATGCAATGCCTACTCGCATGATTCACTACGAATTTGATGACACCACAATAGCATTTACTGACATTGCATTACGTGAGGAGTCTCTATACGCATTGTCAAATGATGGGCTTCGTAGCATTCCCACAGCAATATTTACCTCTACTAAACTAGAGCATTCTATTCGTGATACGCATACAAAGGATATACAACATATTTCTTATGTAAGTCAAAAAGCACGATTTGTTGACCATATACGTTCCTCCGATCCTGTTAATAGTTTCCCTACAATACAGTCCCTTGCTACCACAGCTTCTGACAAAAATGAAGATCCTCAGAAATTTTCAGACTCATCACTGTATTTGTATTTTCAAAATAAAAACGGAGATACCTTTGTAAATACATACATACCCACAACATCCACAATCTCACCTCTCGCTTTACTACCCCATTATCCATATAGCGTACAACTGTACAATCAACGCCTATATAGTTTTGCACATATTGATAGCACTATTTCAATACCCGACCCACAGGACAAGAAACTTTTCAGCTTGCAGGAAAAAAACCTCTACGCTGAAATCTGGCCTGCTCACCCTGAACCCCACTTACTCTCAAATCGACCTCTTTCTACCCTTACAGAAACATTTCAATACGAACTACCTAAGCTTGTCTTGTCTAATGCTAGTGATTTACAGACACTAGCATTTATTGATATTCCTTTTTCAAGTTCGCATGTCAGAGAATACTTTTTTCTTGACAAAAAATTTACCAGAAAATCTACCAAAGAAACCGTTGACCTTGTCATAGGTGCTGAAATCGATGATGCTTTTATACTCTATCGACTGCGTGCTCAGCAAGCTATACAAGACAAAGCCCTCTCTCAAAGCACAAAAACCAGTCAAGAAAAAAACTCAGAAGAAGAAAATCGAGAGAAAGAAAATCTATCATTCACCACTCAGGCCTTTGAACAACTTTTAGAAATTCCACTCGATTCCTATGTCTTTTCGCGTCAATATAACAATACGCTTTACATTGTGACGCACAAAAAATTATACCTCGTACAGATCAACAATGATGAAAACGACATGCTTATCTCAAGCTATGCTTTGCATAATAAGGTAGGGAAAATTATTTCCCTCACCGTAAACGATACCCATCTCTTACTTTTAGATGCCCATGGGATCATACACTCCTACGCAGTATACTACGATAATCAAGAATACGCACGACTCAGTTTGATTCAAAGAAGTACGGTGCATGTCAGATAGGTATATCAGATAGGCATGTCCTACTAAACCCCAACCAGCGCGGTTCTACAAGACAAAGGAGGCATCTCATCCATGTTGGAGCATAGTGGAGTATTTTTAAATCGTATTAGGTCTCAAAAAAATTGAGTGTTTTTGCATCAAAATTAAAGTTTATAGAATCTACAGGGCCATTTCGTTGTTTAGCTACTATTAATTTTGTAGCATTATCATCGCGTGACTCTCGGTGTAAAAACATAACTACATCGGCATCCTGTTCTATTGAGCCCGAGTCACGAATATTGGCGAGTGTAGGCTCGCGACCTTCTGAGTCTCTATTAACCTGAGAAAGTGCAACAATCGGGATATATAATTCCCGCGCAAGCGCTTTAAGAGAACGAGAAATCTCGGTTACTTTTTCAAACCGAGGTATGGTAAGACCACGTACATCATCGCGACGCGTATAATCTATCAAACCAAGATAATCGATAAAAATTATCTTAACTCCTTCCTTTATTACCAATCGCCGAGCCTGAATACGTATATCAAACAGACTCATACTTGGCACATCAGAAATAAAGAGAGGATCGTCAAGATTTTTTAGTATTTTTTGTGATATCTTTGTAAAGTCATCTGGATAGAGGTTATTACTGCGTATACGGCTACTATTTATACCCGTACGCATGGATATGAGTCTTCCAATAATATCTATATCAGACATTTCTAATGAAAAAAATCCTGCTGCTATCTTGTTACCAAAGCATATATTGTTTATAAGATTGAGCGCAAAGGCAGTCTTACCTATAGAAGGGCGCGCACCGATAATCACAAATTCGCCGTTTTGCAAGCCCGAAAGCAAAGCATCTAACCTATGGTATCCTGTAGGAATACCCCGTAAGGTTCCCTCATGTTCCTGTTTATCTCTTTCTTGTATGATCTCTACAACTTTCTTTCCAATAGAGCTAAAAGGCTGATAGGTAAAATGCTGGGTTCGATCTGTTATCGTAAATATGTTCTTTTCGGTGTTCTCAAGTATACTCGATACATCTTCGCGAGGGTCTGGTGCATGCCGTTGTAAGGTCTGCGAAAGCTCAAGCAAGGCACGTCGCTGACTTTTTTCTATGATCAATTCTACATAGTACGAAACATTAACCCCTGATATGCCAAGACCACTTAATTCACTCACATACACAGCGCCACCCGATCGCTCAAGTTCACCAGCCGATGCAAGCTGCTCTACTAAAGAAATAATATCAATCTGTCGCCCCGAATCTGAAAGATCAAAAAGCGAACTCAAGATGACTTGGTGTCTTTCTAAAAACAGATCCTCAGGGTATATGCTCAAATCTAAAAGATTAAGTGAGCTAGGCTCATTAATAAAAATACAGAGAAGGGCTCGTTCTGCCTCAACATTGCTGGGTAACTCTATGTGTTCGCTCAAATTCTACACGCACCAAATGGATTTTTAATACACAACAAAGTTCTTACAAAATAGCAACAACAATGTTTAGCTCTTGCATACCCTAGCTCTATTACATTCCTGCTATATTTTTGGTATATTTTTGGTACATTTTTGGTGCAGTCTTGGAACAAGTTTGCTTTTTTCAGATCTGCACAAAATGACATACAAATCTTCATGTGCACTGCGTACTCGTTATCTTATTCCTTATCGCTCGCTAGGTCTTCTACAGTATCCGAACTATCCGCATCTATGCCATGGGATGGCGTCGCCTCGTCTTGTTCTTTCGATTGTTCTTTTTGTGTTGATTTTAGCATTTCTGGTTGCGCCACTTCTTGCGTGTTCTGTACGTGTTCTGTTGAGCTCTGAGCAAGGGATGTTTTGTTTACATCGCTATCACCAACTTTTGATTGCACTTTGGCATCTATTTCTAGACTCCTCTCTGCATCTGTATTTCTTTCGGCATTACTTTCGGGGCTTTTTTCAGAACTGTCTTTTGTGCTTGCTTTTTTATCGTAGGCATCGCCTTCTTCACTCACCTCATCATCAAGGCTACCCTGTCCATCCGCACTACTTACAATCACTTTTAACTCTGCAGTTACTTGAGGATTGAGTTGTACAGTAAGGGTATAGGTACCAATATGTTTAATAAGATTATGGGGAAGAACAACTTGCTTTCGATTGAGATTGATTCCCTTCGCTTCAAGTGTTTCCACAATCATATGCGGGGTCACCGATCCATAAAGCACGCCTTTAAGACCTGCCTTAAGAGAAAATTCAACGCTTGTCTTTGCAATTTTTTCTTTGAGAGCAAGAAGCGCATCAGAACGCATCTTCTTCTTTTCTTCTATTATCTTTCGTTTACTCTCTATTTCTGCAAGACTTTGTGGACTAAAATACATTACCTTTTTTTGGGGAATGAGAAAATTCCTTGCATAGCCACGAGGTACATTGACCACATCTCCTTCTTGCCCTAACTTATCTATATATTCATTTAGTATTACTTTCATACGCTTAACTTCCTCATTATATCACATTAAAACTCTACCACTTTGGTCCTACCAAAGGATTGTCGCACTACCAAAAGCAAAAAATATGCCGTAAGTGCCATATTAACATACGGTACCAACATAAGAATTACCAACAGTGGATACAGCTTTAAAGTAAAACTAGACCTGACACGTTGCATCAGCACAAAATAAAACAATATATATCCATATAAGAGGATGGTTGCAAATGAAAAAAAGAAAATATTGAGCATTATAATTAAAAAAATTTGAGAGGTAAACAGAGAACTCACATACACTAGCACTGCCAAGACCACCAGAGAAATAATTTGTGTAGGGCGATATACTCGGTGCACCCCGACAAAAAAATACTGCAACAAATCATGAAGCGCTATCCTTGATCTAAAAGCGAGTACCTTTGCCACTGAGATACTAAACATAATCAAAACAAAACTCACTGTCATAAGCGATGACATAAGGAGCAACTGTACAATTTCAATAGAAAACGGTGGCAACATAAAGTCTATGGCTTCAGTAAGTGTTATATTTTCAAATACCTCGCTAACAAATCGCGTTTGAGGTATCCAAAAGAAAGACAATAATAGCGAGACAATAGAGATACGAGTAAAAAACCTGGTTCGATGGAGCACATACCATAGCGTGAGCGAAACAGCGAGCCCGATCCGTATGTATATAGCAGTTCGGGAAAACTGATATGACTCTATTTCTTGTAAAAATAAAGGTACAACAAGGTATTGAAGGGATAGGAGCGCGCAAAACATACCTCCTACATATACAAGAAAACGATATCCTCCATGATAGTATGCTATGCAAAGCGGTACCCCAGCAAAAAATGAAAACAATGGGATCGCGTGTAACACAAATCCTATGATTGCGTAGAGTGCAGCGCTTATTACCATGAATTACTTATACGGTAGCAACCCCAAGAAACGTGCACTCTTTATTGCCCTTGTTATTTTTCGTTGACTTTTTGCTGAAACTCCCGTAATCATACGGGGCATAATCTTACCTGACTCACTCATGAAGTCCTTTAACAACTCTGGTTTTTTATAATCAATGATAAGATTTTTTGACGAAATCCTGTCAAATTTTCTACGCCTTCTTACTCTCAACACGGGGTCTTTGTTTGCATAGTTTTCTCGTGGATATCCCGACTTTTCGCTTATGTCTAGTCGGGTCGATGATGCCTGTGTGCTAGAGCCATATGAAGAAGGATGTCTTTGTGCACTGTGTCCGAATTGTGAATATTCTTCGCCACGAGTAGAGGGATCTTGTTCAGATATACCTGACGCAGATGGTGATGTTACTGGTGATGACGAGTCATGAGTCGTATTTGTCACTGTAGGCTCTGTTGTAGGCTCTGCTGTAGATTTTGTTATTGGCTCTGTTGCGGATTTTGTTTCTAACTCGAGCTTATTATCATTGGGCACTGTATGCTCTATTGCTGTCTCTGGTTGTTCTTTTGGTTGTTCTTTTGGTTGTTCTTTTGGTTGTTCTTCTAGTTGTTCTTCTAGTTGCTCCTTTGGGCTTGTCACAGAGTCTGAAGGTACTGGTGCATCTATTGGTGCATCTACTGGTGCTTCTATTGGTGCCTCTTTTGGTACCTCTTTTGGCGACTGTGGTATTGGGTCTCCTACATCTACAGGAGGCTCTGCGTGTTCTAAGGAAGGTTCTAGCGTTGATACAGGTGTTTCTTTTGTTAGAGACACAGTATCAGACGCTGGGTCTGTAGTATCTTGGTACTGAACAGCCTCAGTACCTTCATTCTTACTTAAAGTGGAGTTATCGTTTGTTTCTTGACTCATAGTGTATTTTTATTGTTAAAAAGGGATATCATCATCAAAGCCTTCGGATGAAGTACTATTTTGAGGTGTAGTGTGCGAGGTCGCCTGTGGCGTAATCGCAGAATTATCAGACATATTCTGTCCGCTAGACGCAGAACCAAGAAGTTGTACATTCTGGGCAGTGATTGTCACCTTACTACGCTTTTGCCCATCTTGTTCCCATCGAGAATGCTTAAGGCTTCCAACAATGGCAATTTGTTTTCCTTTTTTTAAGAATCCAATAATAGCCTCTGCTTGTTTTCCCCAAAATTCAATATCAAAAAAATTTGCTTCATCTGACCAGTTATCGTTTGCATCTTTTGCTCGCCTATTGACAGCAATGGAAAAGGTACTTAAGAAACTTGTACCAATAGTCTTTGACTCAGCGTCTCGCGTGAGTCGCCCTACCAGCATTACAGAATTTATATCACTCGCCATCTTTATTTTGAACCTTTGTTTCTTTTTTTTCGTCTTTTATAATAATAAGGAATCGGAGTAGGTTTTTTACAAGCAACAAATATGATCGTAACGAACTAATTACATCAGGAGGAGAATTGAGTGTATATACCACATAATGGGCACTGTTAAATTTTTTTAACGGATAGCTTGTCGGACGCACACCCATATCAAGGGTGTCAAGCACTTCTATCTTAAGTTCCTCAAATCGCTTAGTAATTGCCACCTTACATTCTTCTAAAATGGTTTCATCAGGCTCAATTACGCAGGCTACTTCGTATTTTTTCATGTTATCTCATTATAGTATGGATAAAGAATTTTGTCAAGTCTGCCGGATGCTTGTATAATGCTTATATAAAAGTTCAATAACCATTGCTAGCCATTGACAATAACATAGATTATGTGGTATACTATTCACTATACTAACCTAGTTAGAGAATACCATGTCTAAACTAAAAACGAAAAAAAGTGTATCAAAACGTTTCTCTCTCACAGCGAGCGGTAAAGTCAAGTTTAAGCGCCAAGGGCTACGCCACATACTTACAAAAAAAAGTACAAAACGAAAGAGAAATCTAAGAAGTGCGGGGATACTTCACCCTAGCGAGCAAAAACGCATTACCTCATTGCTCCCAAAATGATTACAATGAGAGACTATTAAGGAATATTACTAGTGTATGCCACGAGCAATTAACGGAACCGTACGAAAGAATCGACGCAAAAAATATCAAAAACTAGCAAAAGGTTTTTGGGGAAGAAGAAAAAATCTTCATCGAACTACTAAAGACGCAGTAGCAAAAGCCCTGCTTTATGCTTATAGAGACAGGCGTGCCAAAAAACGCGAATTTCGTTCTCTATGGATAGCCCGCATCTCAGCCGCAGCACGGCAACATGGAATGAACTATTCTAGTTTCATGAACGCATTAAAACAATCGGGAATCGAAATCAACAGAAAAGTACTTTCAAATATGCTATTTGAAAATCCTGACTTTATGAAAACCCTACTTGAAAAAAGTAAGGTCAAGCCTTAGGGTAAGCCATAGTTAGATATCATGGGAGGAATCAATGGGAGAACATTCACTTTTATCTACTCTTGAAAGCAAGGTACTTAGTGCAATCAAACTGATAAATGAACTCAAACAAGAAAATCAGCGTCTTATCAGCGAGAATACCTCGCTAAAAGACACACTGAATTCTCACGACAGTAAAATTTCAGAACTAGAGGCCTTAATAGAGAAAGCCGAACACGAGCATGAAGAATTTGAGAACTTGGTACTCTCTGTCATACATAATCTTGAAGAAGTAGGGGTTGAACATACTGCCCTTAGTACAAAGGCAACAAATAAGACTAAACGCCCAGCTACAGATACTACCAAAGGCTCTGCTAGACATTCTATCAACGAAACTATTGATAAAACTATTGGCGAAAATTCAGTTCTTTCTTTGGATGAGAATTTGGCTTTAGACAAAAATGTGAGCGAGGATTTGACCAAAAACCAAAATCAGACTGACATCTCTCCCCCTGCAGAAACCTCTATAAAACCAGAAGAAGAATACACCGATACCTTTGAAATTGGCGAACTCGATTTGGAGCAAGTAGAAGATGATTCTCACGTGCACGAAGACACCCCTTACGATGCTCTTTCTGAGGAGACATCACCACAAAAAGACGTGAGTATTGATAACGATGACTCCTTTGCCTTTTTTGACGAAGAAATACTAGAGGAATCAAGTACATAAGGCACAGATACTATGTATCAATTTGCATGTAACATACGATCGTATATAATCCTGCTAACATCGATAGTACCTACCACATGAAAACACAAATCAGTCTTCTCGGAAAATCCTTTATACTTCATAGCGACCAAGAAGAAGAATATGTACAATACCTTGTCGATATCATTGACTCAAAAATACGGCTTGTTAAAGAGGACTTAGAAAACGAAGATCCTCATAAATTACTTGTTCTTGCTGCCTTGCTTTTGGCACATGATCTCGAAAAAGCAACCGATATGTACTCTTCTCGCCACTCTCACACAAAAAATTCGGTGATAAAACTAATCGATATACTTGATAAAGAAATTAAAGACGAACATAGCGAGTCTTCTTTATAAACTATCCCTGCTCTAAGACTCATAATTTGCACTATTCAGAGTGTTACGTAGCATCTGTCCTCATGGCTTGCTTTGTTTTTATGATAAAATTCCTTATTTTTTGAGCATATGAGCACTATATTAAAAATATATCCTCAAATAAAAGGCTAAAGATTTATAAAAAAAACCCGATAAATATTAATTTAGTCTATTGATTTTATTTATCTATTGTGGTATAGTATTTAGAGAATACTATGTTAGGAGGACATAATCTATGATTATAAACCACAATCTCAGTTCCGCATTTGCAAGTAGAGTACTTAACCTCAGAACTGATGAAATACAAGCAAATATCGAGAAGTTATCTTCGGGTATGAGAATAAACAAGGCTGCTGATGACGCATCAGGTCTTGCTGTTTCAGAAAAAATGAGATCTCAGATACGCGGTCTTAATCGCGCATCGCTCAATGTGCAGGATGCCACATCATTTCTTCAAACTACCGAAGGATATCTTGAAGAAACTACCGATGTACTCCATCGTATGAGAGAGCTTGCAGTCCAATCTGGAAACGGAATCTACAACTCCGATGATAGGGCACTTATACAAGTAGAGTTTAATCAGCTCATTGAAGAGTTAGATAGAGTTGCATCACAAGGACAGTTTAATGGCTTGAATATGCTTACCGGTCGTTTTGCTGCTTCTGAAGAAGGTGTTGAATCTACCCCCTTGGTATTTCACATTGGTGCTAATGTAGACCAAAACATTTCTATCAATATAGGAAGCGCAACCACTGAGGCACTCGGTCTCACTAACCTAGATGGGCAAGTCGATAAGATTAATATAGCAAGTCCAGAAGAGGCAAATCGTTCCTTAGCGCTCATTGACACCGCTTTACAGGGGGTAGTCACCCAGAGAGCAGAAATTGGTGCGGTGAGTTCTCGACTCTCATATATGAGAAAAGGTATAGATATCGGTGCCGAGAATCTTCAAGCTTCTGAATCTCGTATACGTGATGTCAATATAGCAAAAGAGGTATCGGAATACGTGAGAACACAGATTTTGACACAAACCTCGGCAGCAGTGCTCGCTCAGGCAAATACGCAACCGCAGGTCATGCTGTCACTCTTGCAGTAGCGCTGATGTAACACTGTCACGCTTTTTGTTTTTGCATTTTGCAATAGCAAAAAACAGTCTAAATAAACAGCAATATAAAGAAAGAGGTCTTATTGACCTCTTTTTTTTTTACAATCTAATCCAACTCTAATTCAACTAATAACTGAAAAAGAAATTGAGGAAAGACATAAAAAGGTTTCTGTTTTTGCAAAAAACTATTTTGATATTGATAAGTAGTAAGTAACACGAACGAAAGAAACAAATCAGATAACAATATATATAAAATAGCGGTTTAGGTGCCCCCGAACCGTTCTTGTCTTTAATTAAGTACTGGTTTTTACTAAGTACTGGCTTTTAATTAAATATATGGCTTTCCCGAAATTTTGTATTTAAGATCCGATACGTTTTATATACGAGATCCTTGACAGCAATTAAAAACACTACAATAAAATAAGGATAGACATGAAAGTTACAGCAGAAAAAAATGAACAATTTGCGAATATGATATTTGCATCCATCTACCCATTATACGTGAATAAATTGGAGAGAAAAGGTAGAACAAAAGAAGAACTTAATCAAGTAATTAAGTGGTTTACTGGTTTTGACGAAGATCAATTACAAACTCTTATCGATACAAAAGTAACTTTTAGAACATTTTTTCAAAAAGCTAACATACACCCCAATGCACACATGATTAAAGGAGTCGTTTGTGGATATCGAATTGAAGAAATAGAAGCTGAATTTGAATTGTATAAGCAATGTAGACAAATGGAAAAACTGATTGACGAATTAGCAAGGGGTCGTAAAATGGAAAAAATATTAAGAGAGTAAATAAATGAAACATGAACACAGCAACATTTTTTTTTACTTTTGTAGAAAGTCAGTACGGAGAAACAGGTGGCAGGCCTAAAATTTATTACCTATGGAGTACTTACACTAAACAAAACCGAATACATGGTTTCTGAAAGTAGTTAAATCATAATTGGTCATTTTTTTCTACTGTATCACTTTTCATAATTTCATCATTGATAATTCCCTTTTTTTCTAATTAATTCATATAAGCTTTCGATAGTTAAAGAGAGTATACTTGCTATAGTATATAGTTAGTGCATATATATGGAAATAAACGTACCCGGTATTTCGAGCAGTACTGGCATTGATACCAATAAACTCATCGAAGACCTTTTAGACGCTGAGCGTATACCGATAAACCGCCTTGAACAAGACATAACTACCTCGCAACAAGAAATTAAAATATGGGATGACTTGGCTGGAAAAATGCGTAATCTTCAGGATGCAGCAAAACGTCTTTATGGATTCCAAAATCCATTTGCAGAGAGGCTTGTCACAAGTAGCGACGAATCAGTACTAAGAGCGCGTGCACAACGAGGAGTCGACCTCGCCGACTATCAGATAGAAGTTTTAGAAACTGCCAAGACAGACCGCTTTTTGAGCGATCCTGTGAGCCTTGATTTTTCTGTGCCACAAGGAAACTACGTATTCAAAGTAGCTGATACTACACTCTCTTTTATGTTTGATGGCGATACATTAAAAGATCTTGTTGCACGTATAAACGAATTAGACCCATCACAATTACGGGCAACACTATATCAAGTTGATAACCAAACTGAAGAATATAGATTTTTAATCGAATCTCTGATATCTGGAACGCGCAATACACTCACTTTTGAAGAAGTAGCCCTAGAGTACGCAAAAAAAATTGGTCTTTTGAGCGATTCACGCCAGACGCAACGTATCATTCAACCATCGGATATCATGCTTGTTTCAGAAACACAGCCCCCAACAATGAGGCGTGAAGCTGAGGGGGTGCTATTTGAAAGCGGCTCTATTTCAGAAATCAGTATTAATCTGCCACAAGACATTGTAGCGCAACCAAGGGAATATAGTTTAGAATTTTCATATGAATTAATTGCTTCACAAAACGCAACTCAAACCTCAACAGATATAGAAAGCACTATTTCTTTGCCAGATTCTTCTTTGGCAGATTCTTCTTTGGCAAACACAACCGACCTCTCAAAATCAGAAGACAAACATCTGCACAATAGTACCGCAGGCGTATACGAAGACATTGTCATCGACGGTATTGAATCTCCATTATTTGAGGCATTTGATCTCATAGATCCTTCCGCCGAATACCCGCTTGTTCTAAACGCAGACAAAATACCTCAATACATGCTCGTAGGCACTAAAGACGCTGAATTGAACGGCACTATTCAAATTCCCCTAGAGTCAGTAACAACAGAAAATAGAATACGCGTATCAATTGTAAGTCCACTTGTACAAAAAGATCTTCGCCTTTTTAATTTTAGTTTAGGAAAAAGTACAAAAAGCACTCTTGTACCAAAAAATCCATTATCGCAGGCTTCTGATGCACAAGTTGCGTTCGAAGGAGTCGCCCTACAGAGACCCAGTAATACCATAGACGATATCATTCCTGGCGTTACATTGGACCTGCTAAGAGCATCTCAGATCCCAGTTCAAGTCACGATTGCAAGCAATGCAGAATATATAAAAGACAGCATAATCACTTTTGTCGGTGCTTATAATATTCTTCTTCAGATAATCAATATATATACAGAAAATAATGAAAGCCTCTTAGACAACGTGAGTTTTGAATCTATAGAAGAGCGGGAAGAATATGTCTCACGCCTTGGAGCTCTGTCGGGCACAATAAGTCTTATACGACTTGAAAGCCAACTCCAAAGCCTCATTACCCGTAGGTGGAATCTTTCTGCCGAACAGTCATTAAATAGCATACAAGAGATAGGAATTTCTTTTAGAGCAAATACCTTTACTCCTGATAACAATCAGCAGTATCTAGGCTTGGACGAAGCAGTCCTTGATACTACTATAAATGGATCGCTCGATGCGGTTAAGACCTTGCTTGGATACGATATTGATGGAGACCTTGTCATTGACAATGGCCTTGCATACGGAGTTTCAAACTTACTACAACCGTATATTCAGGCAAATGGAATAGTATATCAAGCAAAGCAAACACTTTCGGGAGATATTGGTCGAAGCCAAACTCGTATTGATCGATACGAAGATGGAATAAGTCGCTATGAAGATACGCTACGTAGAGATTTTGGCAGAATGGAATCCGCTATAGAACAACTGCAAGACCAGTCGGATGTACTCGATCGTTTTAATTCTAGTGGTCAGTAATGCGACTATTTATAAATGATACCGAATTACATTTTTCGTTAGAACAAGAAAAAAACGTAGCCGATGTATATGCAAGCCTGACTCTATTATTGGACAAAGAGAATGCGATAATAACCGACATTACCGTCAACCAGCATAGCATAGACCTTAACAATATTTCAAAAGATAATACACCAATCGCTGATATAGAAACACTACGCGTACTCGCTATATCTCGAACCGAAATGCTTTTGAGGTCACGTACAATCATTTTTGAATTTTTAGGGCAGTTGCTCACTGCTTTAAAGTCTGATACTCTCCCTCCTCAAAACCTTGAGGTAGAATATAAAAAAGTACATACTACTATCGACTCATTTTTCTTTAAGGATAGTACACACGTCGTACTATCAAGTTTGTTTGAACTTATATGGAATTCTGGGGGCTTTGCAAACCGTCACGCTAGCCCATCGCAACTTCACATTGATGTATCAATCACACTTCTTACCGACCTTCGTTCATTTATACAGAATTACAGCGAAGAACATACTACTGAGACAATGCGCCTCCTCTTGCAAAGTTTTATTCGTTCTTTTAGGATACTCCCTCAGCTTCTGCACGCACAGTACTACAAAGAAGTACTTCAATTGATATTTACTTTTTCTGAAGCCTTTAAAGTATATGTTCATTACGCAGAAAAATCAATGCACCCAGACACCCTTACATTGATTACAAACACTACTAATTACCTTTCTACATTACACGATGCCATAGAAGCAAAAGATTGGATTACTATAGGGGATATTTGTGAATATGAACTGCTTCCCCTACTTACCAGCATATGACGTGACACCGATTCTTTTTCACACTATTGCCCCCTTTGTCTCATCAAGCCCCTTCATCTCAATAACTCCACAAAGCATAGCAACAAGTTTTTCATCTCAGCAAAACTGCACAAGCTACGGAATGATTATCTACACGAGTGGTGATCACAATTTTATAGCTACCACCACTGTTCCACCTGTTATGCAGGATATCCCCCTCTCTATAAGCACACGTACGGACCTGCTCTCAAAAAGCACTCTCTTAAAAAGTACTAATGCTAAAAAAAGTAAGCCTAGCACTACCAATATTTCTAATGCAAATCCATCCCAAAGCACCATTGACACCATGCTTGCACCCTACGTACATACACTTATAGTAGCGATGCAAAAAAAAGGGCTAGAACTCTCATACCTTGCATGCCCTTGGGGACCAGGAAGATATTCACTATTACGAGTAGTCCACGCATTTTGTCATGGCTTGTCAGCAGCAAGGCTTATCCCACTTATTGGATTTTCAAGCCACTACGCTCTTTTTCTTGCATTAAAGACACATGTAAAAAACACATACCCCAACACGCGAATACGCTACTATACAAGCGTATTAGAAAAAAGCACGCATGCAAGCTTTGTACAAATAATACATGCATTAGAGAACAAAGCACCACGCTGTGTGTTTCGTGGGACTCTCATGAATGACAAGCTCATCGCTACCCTCCAAAAATACAGCAGTACGGATACGCATGCGCTTATCTCAACAAATAGACGCATTATGTGCTTGCCACAGATAAAAAATTCAAGGCTATGTATCTTTTTTATCCCTAACACTCGCGATCTCACTGAATCTACAACAAAACTTGTACATCAACTAAAGGCTAAATGTACCTATAGCACAGAAAAAAGTTTTGATATACGGTACGAAGATAGTTTTATTGTTTCAAAATAGTATTTAACATGGCATCGTCAGGCTGACTAGCACCACGTGGCTTGTTTGCAGCAAGATTTTCCTGCGCAATCTTTTTGATTACTTCTTCTCGAAATACTCTGATATGTGGAGGGGCATCAATACCAATCTTGACATTGTCACCTTTCACCTCTAAGATTTTTATGTTAATTCCTTGCTCAATCTCTATGACTATAGATTCGTCTTTCTTCCTTGACAACACCAGCATATATCACTAATTATAGTACAATGTGCCTAGAGATTCTGTTTATTTATACTATATTTACAGTATAATTTCTACTTTGTATGAGCTATAATGTGCTAGAAAGTGATTTTCCTGTCAGGAGAGAGTGCTTAGTTACCCATTTTTCGTCTTGATTGATACATTGTCGAGCAATAAGTGTTGCCGTGTTTATCACTAAAGGACCTAACAAATTGCAACTCACTTTTTGTACGTCGCTATTGAGCGTCACAATAGAAAACACAATAAGATCCATATAAGCAGGGCTACCAAGAGCTTGGTAGTCATGAGGCAAAATATTTAATTCAAATTCTTGCGATATAAAATAAGGATTAATTAAAAAGAATGAATAGTCCTCTTGTGTTGCCTGCATGTCATAGAAAGGAGTATCAGAAACTTTTTGAATACGATACTCGTGGATGTTCTCAATGCCAAACAATCCGTTGGGCAAAAAGAATGTTTTTTCAAGAGAGTCTTTATAAAGGGAATAATTGGTTTTTTGTGGTGTTACTAGCAAGAGATCCTCCTATCGTAGATATTGCAATAGCGATGTTGTCATGATATCGGTACCGACCTTGTAGGCAGCCTGAAGAGCCACCTGCAATTCTGAGTATCGAACAGTAGCTTGAGCGAGATCTATAGACATAGATTCGTCATATTGTCGAGTAAAATTAGGTATTTCATACCGTTCTATTCGTTCGTATGTAAACGATAAGCGCTCGGAATAGGCACCCATTTTACCCATAGAATTGAGTATAGACTCCAATCCTTTATCTATAGTTCCGAGCGCCCTTCCACCTGCAAGCTCGTAGTTATCTTCAAATAACGAGTCTCTTAGTCGAATAAGTACATCAAAGATAGACTCCTGAAAATTTAGTGCATTGGGATGGACATTATAAGGTCCAAAAGGGCTTTCAATTACTTGTAAGTCTTGTAAAACATTTCCTTGCTCATCTTCTAGCCATAATTGTTCAAATTTTGTTGACTCAATACTCAAAGCTCCCGTCACACTATCGATACTCGCCTGTACAGCTACAGGAGCTGCATTTATTTTCTCTACTATCGCATAGATTGAATCACCTTGACTTAGGCTAATTTGATGATCATTTATCTTGACTACTGCATCTTCTCCCAGCGAATACGTAAGACCCGATGCGCCACCCGTAATTCGCGATTTATTAGCCCAAAAGACCTCGTTTCCTGCAAGCCTATGCGGAATGAGTTCATTTTCTGAAATTTCAACCATGGAAACTCTATTGCTTCCTGTATACTCAACCTGTGTAATAACATCTTTTCTCAATCTATTTGATGCTGTTTGTAATGCTCTAAAAGGCTCGCGTTGCGAACTCGTGCCACCAAATAGAAAGTTTCCATCTCCGCTCTTCTGGTTTACAACGCTCACAAGCTGGTCAATGAGCTGATTTACTTCTTCGGCCATAACCGTTCTGTCATCATTCGCAAGATACCCATTTGCCGCTTGTATTGACAATTCTCGGCTACGCTGAAATATCTCTATACTCTGTCTAAGTGAACCTTCTGCAGCTTGAAACGTATCATACAATTTTCTATTTTGTGTGGCGTAGAGTTCTCGTACCCGTATCGAACTAGCATATCTTGATCCTTGTGAAATAGCAATGGGATTTTCGCGAGGATTCAGAACCTTTTTCTGACTTGCTATTTGATTTTGTTGTGTGCTGAGATTTGCATTTTTATTACGTATGTGCATCTCAACATCATTGTGAAACTTATTATAGCTTATTCTTCCTATCATTATTTGATTCCTTTATACCTATGTGACATTTTGCGGTGGATCATATCATATATCATAAATCACACCATTGTGAGTAGTACTTCGTACATCTCTTCTAAATTTGTTAAAAAACGCGCCGCCGCTTCATAACCCGTTTGATATTTAATCATGTCTTGTAGTTCTTCATCAAGATTTACCCCTGCAACCGCCTGCTGTTGATCTCCTAGTTTTTGTAAAATGAGATCGTAGGTCTTCATTTTAGTTTCGGCTTCTTCGCCTTTGCTCCCAATAAAAGCAAGTGCATCGGCAAAAAAATCATTGAAATTTTTTGAAAGTCCTATTTGTATATTTTGACTACGGAGAGAAGCAATTTTACGAGCAAGGTTTCCATCACCAGGTTCTCCACCACTTAGCGCATATTGTTCTGATGCTGCCACTAAGCGCGGATCTTCTACTATTGCAGCGTTGACCTCTGTATATGCCGAAGGATTTTTGAAAGGCGCAACCCCAAAGTCACTTTGTGGATTAAGTACGCTGAGTGCGTCAGCAGTTTGCCACGTATATGCATTTAAAGAATCAATTGATCCGGGGTTTGCTAGTAGACCCGAATACCCTGCAAGAAATTCTCCTGTATCTGCTATGCTTTTAATGACAAAATCAGGAGTATCGAAGGATTGCGATGGAACCGCCCTCATGATAAGCCTGCTATTATTGTCAAGATAGGCATTTATTTGACTTCCGCTTGCGTTTATTCTGTCTATTACATCTTGAACAGTATCATTTGCTCCGTATCCTATAGTCACAAAAGGGTCTAGAGTAGAACTTGTAGTGCTATCAATGGCTCGTTCTAGTGTGATCTCTCCTTCAAAACCAATTAATGCTGTAGAGTCAAGCGAGTGTGCCCCCCCTAGACTATAGACGAGTGTCTGATCAAGCACTCCATCATTGTCGCTATCAAAATTACCTCTCGCATCTATGACAGCAGAACTCTCAGTAAAAAAAGAAACTCCTGTCTCTCCTGTAAGACCAAAACCTTGTCTATGGAGACGGTTTACAGCGTCTGTAAGAGATATTGTAAATAGGTTAAGGTTGTCTAATTCGTGTTTTACGTCCGTGTCTCTTAGCTCTAATACCGCTGAAAGCGTACCCCCTGTTCTGTCTATACTATCTTGCGTGTCAGCCCATCGAACGTCAGTATTACCACGACTGTTTTCAGGGAGATACACCTCAAGCGGTCTGTTTATTTTTCCTTGGACGATTACCTTGCCATTAAAATGTACAAAAAATTCATCGGGATCACTCTCATCTGTTTGCACATTGATGATATGGCTCAACTGTCCGACAAGTACATCTCTTCTATCTAGTAGATCGTTTGGGTTATCTCCCAGCTGTCGAACTTCTTCTATACGACGATTGAGTGCTGATATATCTGCAAGCAAGGTGTTGATTGTACCAACAATCACATTGACTTCGGTGTTGAGTGCTTCTTCTATTTGACTGAGACGAGAGTGTTGCGTTTTTACCTCAGACATGAGTGTTTCTGAGCGCCTTACAAGCACCTGTCTTGACCCTACCTGCTCGGGATACACACTCACTTCTTGCCACGACTCCCAGAACTTGTCAAAGGCATTGCGTAAAGAAGAGTTTCCTACTTCGTTATAAACCTCTTCGAGTTTGAGCATATAGCTGCTTTTTTTATTCCAGAATCCCTCAAGATGAGAAAATTCTACTATCTGCCCTTCAATCTGCATGTCGCGCTGACGAACTATGGCAGCTATGTCTACCCCTTGCCCTATCTGCCCTGGGGTATGCCTACGCATGGCACCGGGTTCATATAAGGGTTGTGTTGATTGAAGTCGTACATTCTGCTTGCTATACCCTGCCGTATTTATATTGCTGAGATTATGTCCTACAGTTGTTAATCCTTGCATTTGGGCAAACAAAGCCCGTTTTGATAACTCAACACCGCTAAATGTAGATTGCATGCTGCCTCCTATATGTTTTTTGCAACGAGTACTCCTGACTTATTGGTTTTAAGCTCTCCGTCGCTTCCATAGGTGTATGTAGGCGAGATTTGACTATACAAATTTTTTATGAAGTTTTGATAAAGGCTTCCTTTACTCTCAAAATAAATTTTTATTGCATCAGCGTAATGCGCAATGCTACGATAAAGAGCAATGCACTCCTTGCCTGTTTCGCCTATATCGCTCTCATAATAATCAGAGTATAGTTCGTAAATTTCACTTAATGAGAAAATCTCACCCCTATTGATCATTTGACAAATTTCTGTCTGCTTTTTATGAATACTTGTACGTAGTCTCCCTAATTGACTACTTTTTGTTGAAAGATGTTCCAAAGCATCAGTATTCTCAGAAGTCTCAAGCCTATCAAAAATATGTTTTAGCGCTTTGTGATGCTCTTCAAGACAATGAAGCAAGATATTGAGATCTCGCTCAAGTTCTGTATGAACTGTGGATGTAGTCCGATGCACTTGTATATCCATACTTAGATATACGGACTTTTATCAAAATATATTAGTTAAAATACCTGTTTATTAGGATTGTTATACAGTAGTCAAATATAATTTCTATTGCACGTATATACCACATATGCGTGCACACTGCACTATATTAGCTAAGCCCTTAATTAAACTAAGTATAGGTGATAATAAAAAACGACAGCGAGGGTTATATCGAAAAGATCTATGAGGATAAAAGAACCAATGAGATGTACAAACCTGAAAAGACGCGCTTATACCAATAAAACTGTGCAGATAATACAAGAAAAAATAGCAAAATTATTTGGCAATAGTTGTATATTACTGCTTATAGAAAAGGTGTTTCACCAAATATTGCATGAAAAAGGGCAAGCAACATCATGAGAATGCCGAGCATAGCGATATTTGTATTAAGGAACCCGTACAATGACTGCGCTACCTTTGACTTTTTGAGATAACCTTCAGTTTTTTGAACAGAACCAAAAATCATAAAAACTCCACCCACAATACCCACAAGGGCAGGAATAAAGTCGCCAAAGGGCTTATTGGTATCTAACTTAAGCGGGCTGAGGAGCATCAAAAAAGAAAACACCGATACAAGGACTCCCAAAAGTATCCTTAGTTTCTTGGAACTCATAATCTCATCTTTAAATATGATATCCAATTTCATCAATTTTCCAAACCTGTTATAGCTAAGCACAAGCCCAGAAAGAAATAAAAATACACTACCAAAAAAATATATCTGATACATGACTAAGTATTATAGTACCACAAAACTAACTTTACCATTCCGTAACCGAATATGACTGAATAAGGGTAGTTGCTATCTATGGTCATTTAATACCCCATCTCTTCTTATCTTCTTATCTTCGCTCTTTTTGTTCTTAAATTTGCGTTTTCCAGAAGCATAGTCGTAGATATGGGGAATAGTATGTAAGAGTAGCTCTGAGTTTGCACTACCGTACAAGGATTGTGCTCGTTGTCCAAGATAATTGTGTAAAAGCACCGAAAACCACACCGCTTTTACAAATTCTTTTTTATCAAATCCTCGAGTAGCATGCGCATAGGCAAGGGTACTTCCTAACACTCCAGAAAGTATATCTCCACTGCCCGCAGTTCCGAGGATGGGCGTACTACCATCAACGATAAGTGGGCATTGTTCAAAATGATCTGGAAAGCATATCAGACTAGTTGGTGCCTTAGCCACAATAGTTGCAGAGAATACGTTCGCTAGTTCTTGTGTTCTATGAATGAAAGAATTGCTATGCATAGCAGTGTCGTGCTCAAGCATGGAATATTCTCCACTATGTGGCGTCATTACTGTGTAAGGCGAAAGGATGAAGGGATGCAATTTGTATTCATGAAGGCTATCTGCATCCATGACAATATAGTCTTTCCGTGCATGCAGTGTTTTAAGCATCGTTTTGCGTTTTTTTCCCCAGCCGGGACCGACTACTATAGAATCAATCTTACGCACCTGCTCATAGGTAAGACCAGTGATTACAGAGGGTACCGAACCAGTAGCTATGCCTTGTACTTCTTTATCAAGGAGCCCCACAACTAACCCACACGCCCCTAATGTCGCCGCTTTGAGTGCGAGAATGGCGGCGCCGGGGGTTTCATCACTGCCTGCAGCAATCAAACACACTCCTTTTGAGTACTTATACGCTTCTGGACTGAGCGGAGAAAGTGCTCCATCTAAGTCACTATTTTGTAACAATAATGCTTGTGGCGCAGTAGAACATACTAATTCTGTAGGAAATCCAATATCAACGGTATGAACTACCCCCGCATGCTTACGTAAGAGAGGATTAAATAGACTCATCTTAGTAACACCAAAGCACACGCAATGGTCTGCATGTACTACGAGCTCATCACTACTGGCGCTATCATAAAATCCCGAAGGAACGTCGAGCGAAAACACTGACCCCTTTGAAGAATTTAACACCTCTACTAGTTGTGTATCACGTATTGTATCCGAAAGACCTATCCCATATATTCCGTCAATAATCCAGTCATTACTTTGCAGACTGGATACAATTTCAAAGAATTCTTTTTTCGTAAGAAGACGAAGGCCCATTGCACGAATAATTCTATCTTGTAGTTTACATAGCTGGGTTTTTGGTTTATGTGCTTGATACAGCAACACTTGTATGTGATGTTTTGATAGCTCTCTTGCACACACAAGAGCATCTGCCCCGTTATTGCCTTTTCCTGCAACTATTACTACTACCGTGTCTTTTGATGAATGTGTTTGAGTATGCGAAGGCAATACATGACGTATAAATAATTCTGTAGCTACAACTCCCGCTCTTTCCATCAATACTAAATCAGGTATTTTGTACGTGGTTTGAGTAGCATTGTCTATATACTTTGATGTTTCATGTGAGTACAGTTTTATCATAAAACATTCCATCTATATACTTCTGCTCTTTGAGAAGACATATAAAGCGATACCACGTATCCCGCTGGATCAAAAGTAAAATATGACTCCACAGGTACATGGTAAGGCGGAATCAATGCATACACATACTCCACTTTTTTTTTCTTGTTTACTACAAGGATCTTGTATACACCGTCTTTTTCTGAATAGTCAGAAAATACTAGGGTATTGTCTTTTTTAATATACTCTAAGGTAAACTCAGACTCAGACACATCACTCATATCCATATAGCTAACAATGTCTCCGGTTAGTTGATTCAACTTGACGATGAAATTTCCGATTGATGATGAAGTATCTGTGGTGCTTGCCGATACTGGACTACTATACGTATTTACCTGAAAGTACAACTCAGATTCGGTGGGATGAGGCACCATTGCCTCAATTTGGTTGACAGTATTAGGGCTTGTAGCGGATACAAAATTTAGTACAGTGGTATGCATTTCTTGAATTTTTTTTCCTTGTTGGGTATAGGTAAAAACGGTAAATTCGTCACTTACTGACTGATATATAAATACCAAGCCCCTACTCAGTGAAAAATAAGGCACCACAGTAAAATGAGCGTCTTTAATCGTATCAGGAAATTCTGTAACCACTTGTTCACTAGGGTTAAACATGAAAAATTGTGTACGTTGTTGACTCTGATTGTTTTCTGTCTGAATCGCTGTTTTTTCCTCAATAAAAACAATACCTGAATCAGTAACGTCTCTCAGAATAATATTTTTCGGTCTATATATAGGAGTATGAACAATTCCTCGTTCTGCAAGCGAGCGTATAAAACGATCACTTGTTTCATTTGAGACGTGATTTAAGAGTATGCCTTTTGATGAAAACACCATCAGCGTACCACGATTACTAATATATATTTTTCTATCTCTAGAAACAATTACTGTTTTGTTAAGGCTATTTGTACTTGAATCCCAGGGAAATATTTGTCCGGGAATAGCTCCATATTCAATGGAAAAGAGAAGCCGCGCCTCTCTATCCGCATTTTGAATACGACACGCACTACTAAGCAATACAAATATACATAATATTACGTGTGAGATGCGACAAAACGTTAACATAGTATAATAGTACTATGTTTTTTGATTCTCGTACAGTTGCTGGCGCAAGTAAAAGAAGTATGCGCGAACAAAAAAATTATTTTCCAATATTATCTGCCATAAATTCTTTTGAGCATTCCTTCTTACAGATAAAAAATGAGGACTTTAAACCTCACGCGCAACGTATTAAAGCAGAACTTATGAGTCCATCAAAAGGACAAATTCGCTTTGCGGAAGCAATAGCTCTTATTCGTGAAGCGGCCAGAAGAACCTTAAACGAACGTATGTTTGACTCACAGCTGCTCGGCTTGCTGGTCTTGCAACAAGGTAGAATTGCAGAAATGAAAACTGGTGAAGGAAAAACGCTTACAAGCATAGGAGCTGCATTTTGTGCTTGGCTAGAAGGAATGCAAGTTCACATTATTACTGTTAATGATTATCTCTCGCAGCGAGATGCCGAATGGATGCAACCTGTGTTCAATCTCATTGGTCTTTCTGTAGGCTTTGTTGTTTCTGGCATGTCATCCGCCGATAGACAACAAATGTATGACTGTGATGTTGTATATGCAACAAATAACGAAGTAGGATTTGACTACCTCAGAGACAATCTAAGGATACAAACTGAAAAACTCTGTAAGCGTGGGTATCAATTTTGTATTATTGATGAAGTTGACTCAATACTTATTGACGAAGCTCGAACTCCTCTCATTATTTCTGGACCTGCACGAGACGACACGGTAATCATAAAAAACGCACATTCCATAACCCATCTCCTAAAAGAATGCAAAAAAGACCCCGAAACAGAAAAATACCCAGAAAATGAAGAAGATCTAAGGGGTGATTTTAAGCTAAATGAAAAAAATAAGTCGGTCTCTTTTACTCAAAAGGGCATGCAAGAACTTGAATCGCTATTGCAACAAAAGAAGATTATTACCCGTAGCCTGGACGACTTGGAGAATTTTGAGTATGTACATTATGTAAGTCAATCCTTGCGTGCACATTATTTATATACTCGGGATGTCGATTACGTAGTGCAAGAAGGACGCGTAGAAATTGTTGACGAATTTACTGGGCGCATACTAAAGGGAAGAAGATACTCGGATGGGCTTCATCAAGCTATAGAAGCAAAAGAAGGCATCACGATAGAAAAACAAAATCGTACCCTTGCAAGCATTACCATTCAAAACTTTTTTAAACTCTACCATAAAATTTCTGGTATGACGGGCACTGCTGCCTCTGAAGAAAAAGAATTTCTTAATATATATGGACTTGACGTCGTTGAATTACCTACTAACAAACCCGTAATACGTATCGATGACGAAGACCTCATATTTATATCCGAAGAGATTAAAATACAAGCGCTCACTCAAAAAATCAAAGAACTACATTCGCGCGGACAGCCTATTTTGCTTGGTACTGTATCTATTGAGAATTCTGAGCTACTGAGTAAGGCGCTAAAAAAAGCGCATATACCTCACCGAGTACTCAATGCCAAAAATCATGCACACGAAGCACATATCATCGCAGAAGCAGGACGCAAAAGCGCCGTAACTATAGCAACCAATATGGCAGGTCGTGGCACCGATATCAAGCTTGGTGGCAACTGGCAGAGCCAACTTAATGTTCAAGAAAACACTGATACCGATGAACCTGACAGTCAAAAAATTGTATCTATACAAGACAAGGCATATGAAGAATGGCAACAAAATTATGAAGAAGTAAAAAAACTTGGTGGTTTGTACATACTTGGAACCGAACGTCACGAGAGCCGACGTATTGATAACCAGCTTCGTGGAAGAAGTGGTCGACAGGGAGACCCCGGACACACAAGTTTTTACTTATCATTAGACGATCAGCTACTAAAAATCTTTGGAAGCGGTATAGAAAGAATTCGCTCTCTCATGGGTCGTTCACTTGCAGAAGGCGAAGCACTCACTCATAAATTTATTACCCGTGCTATGGAAAGAGCCCAAAAAAATGTTGAGAATAGAAATTTTGAAATACGCAAGCATTTACTCGATTACGATTCTGTAATTAATAAGCAACGAGAAATCATCTATGCTAACAGAGATGAGCTATTACACGACTCTGATCTCTTACAACGCATCAAGAAAAATCTACACGATTATTTACAGGAAACATGTAAAGGCATAGACGAAGATTCAGAACGATCGACGATATTGACGAATACTCTTATACATACGGTTAGATTTAAAGAGGTGCTCAAGAATTCGTATTCGCTAGATGAAACAGTACAACAGCTTTACGAAAATCTAGACATTAAGGCCTCATTAGTAGGAAAAGATTTTTTTAACAAACTAATCCGCGCGGAATACTTAAAAGCAGTAGACAGTAAATGGCAAGAGCATCTTACTCACATGGAAGAATTAAGACAGGCAACAGGTCTTCGTGGCTATGCACAAAAAAATCCGCTTACAGAATATAAGCTAGAAGCCTTTGAAATATTTACAAATCTACTCAACGACATATCAATCTCTATCATAAGAAAGTTTGTAGGACTTACAATAGAAAGCATTGAACAAGCACAGCTTACTGTACAAAAAAACCAAATAATGACTACACAGCACACACATCTTTCACAACTCGAAACCTCACAAAAAACACACATGAACCAAAATCAGGTTGCTTATGCTCGTAGAAATATGCCACAAGCACAAGGCATACAGTCCACAATTACAAGACATGAAAAAATTGGTCGTAATGCCCCTTGCCCCTGTGGAAGTGGTAAAAAATACAAGCATTGTCATGGACGCTCAGCTACTAGTAGCGTTACCTAAGGCACACCACACCACATGTCACATATCGCGTCACATATCGCGCCTTTAAGACGATTCTACGGCTACATTAAAATTTAAGATATTTTTTTGGATTTACAGGCTTATTATTGTATATAAGCGTAAAATGCAGATGCGGTCCGGTGCTCTGACCCGTGTTACCCACTAAACCCAACACGTGCCCACGTGTTATTCTATCACCTCTTTTCACGTGTATTTTTGATAGATGTCCGTAAAGACTCTGAAAACCTTGTGGATGCTTAAGGATTATTACTTGTCCTAAACTAGGGTTGTTTTTCTCTGTATATGCCACATACCCATTTGCAACTGCAACAATAGGTGTCCCTGTTCTGTTTGCAATGTCAATGCCATAGTGAAAGTGTCTCTTTCCTGTTATCGGGCTAATCCTATACCCATAGTCAGAAGTCAGTCTTCCTTTTACGGGAGTAAGAAAAGAAGTGCCTAAGGCAAGTCCAAGAACAAAGGGATCAAGTTTTGCACCGGGAATAAAAAGAGTATCACCTCGATGTATAGTGGAAGTTTGAAGGTTATTAGAATCTAAGATTGCGACTCTCTTGATGGAATATTGTTCTGCAATGCTGTGTATTGATTCACCGTTCTGGACTGTATGAAGCACCCCATTTTTATTTGGTATGGCTAAGGTATCACCTGCACGCACATATCGAACATCTTGTATTCCGTTCCACGTTATAAGCGTGTCGAGAGAAATATCATATTCTATCGCAAGATCTGATAAGGTCATTCCTGCATTAACTTGTATGGTAGACGTTTGAATATTTGGAGCATAGGACGGTGCTCCCACATGTTTAGATGATATCTCATATGTGTCCTGTACTACTAATTCTTGTGGTTTGTGTATATCAGCGATATTAATGATAGTCGAAGGAGTTGTGCGCCAGTAAATTAAAATAGCACAGAGTAACAATAGTGTTGAGATTAGTAATGAAAATAAAAAAATCTTTTTTGTACCCGTACGAATAACTACCTGCTTAGCATATATGGTAAGTACTTTGAACAATCGGGAAACACCTCTAGTGTAGGCATACTTTATACTCAATACAATGCCTCCTAGCAACATAAACATAAAAGAACGTACTGGTGAAAAGGAATTTTGATGTCCAGTAGTATGAAAAGCCTCATGGTTTAATACGCTTATTCCCAAGGGAGCTTGCGCAGAGACGTGTAGAGGCGACATAGTTCGATGAAAGCCTTTTTTCCGCTCATGTTCTATGTGATCGCGTTCAGTATTTCTATCTAAAATTGATTGATGTGAGAAACGTGTGTCTTGCCCAGAAGTAACCACGTCCATGTTTTCTATGCTTCTATCGTATTGTGAAAAAAGATGATTCATGCCTACCTAAGGTATATCGTACTATCACCTTTTCTATAAAGGATTTTCATATGATATCGATAGTCTAAACAGACGGGCAACACTAAAAAACTATGCACTCAAAATTACTGTGGACTATATCTATATTTTCATTTATCAGCATTATTTTTCTTACCAGCACACAGATTGCAAAAATACAGAGCATTCATCCTCTATCAAACAAGACAAACAAGAATAACAATACTAATAATATAACCGCCATAGAAGAGCGTGGTGCAATATTTGATCGAATAGGCAATGTGCTGGCGCTTCCGAGTTCTCATTGGACTGTTGGTTTTAGATATGTAGATTTAAAGACGCCCGAAACAACAATAGACGCACTAGGCAGTGTTTTTAGCATGGACGATGAATTAGTCGACAAAGTCATAAAAAATCCTAATCGTTTTGTAAATATAAAAAAATACATAGACGTACAGGCCTATTTAGAACTTAAAACCCTACAATCCAAAGGACTGCTGAAAGGAGTACAAATCTCAAAATTTGAGTGGCGAATCTACCCGAGCAAAAACTCACTCTCGTCACTTATTGGCTTTTTTGGTGAAACAGGCGTCGGGCTTGAAGGAATAGAAAAGACATATGACTACTTGCTTGATGCAAATGGAAATGGAATTGGTCACTCAATTTATCTCACTATAGACCTCATATTACAGAATCGTATAGAAGAGATAGTTCGCGCAACTATGAAAAAGAGCAAGGCCGAGAGTATACAAGTATTACTTATGGATGCAAAAACTGGCGCTTTGCTCGCATATATAAGCGAACCTTCGTTTGATCTCAACCGATACTACGAATACGCACCAGAACAACTTGTCAACAGACCCATAAGACAATCTTTTGAACCCGGTAGCGTATTTAAACTTTTTAGTATTGCTACCCTACTTGATTCAAATTCCATTTACCCACATAGTATGTTTGATGCAAGTGGTCCGTACACAAATTCGTATTACGGATTTACTATACAAGACATATGGTATCCCGGCACTATCTCTACCTCAGAAGTAATTAAACATTCCTCCAACGTCGGAGTATCACGAGCGGTCGAAACCATAAAAAAAGATGAGTTCTACAATTACCTAACACAGTTTGGATTTGGAAGCAAAACACACATACCGCTTCCCGGCGAAAGTGGCGGTCTTTTATTGCCACCCCAAAAATGGTCGGCTCGAAGCAAACAAACTATCGCATTGGGACAAGAAATTGCGACTACTTCAATGCAACTTATTACTGCCGCGACAGCATTTACCAATAACGGGATCTTGCTCACTCCTCAGATTATCGATAAAATCGTGAACCGCAATCAAGAAATAGTTCATTTTCTTGAACCTATTGAGAAAAGAAAGGTTATTTCTGCTAAAACCGCATCTCTGATTCTTGGAATGATGAACCAAGCAACCAATCCTGGAGGAACAGCGCACCGTATTGCATTAAAAGGGATAAATATCTCCGCGAAAACGGGCACTGCACAAATATTTGATACTGATCTACAGCAATACTCTGACAATCGATTTATCGCGTCAACATTAGGAATAGTACCAACGCAGGATCCGCAAATAATCATATACGCAGCTATTTTCTCCCCTACCGCAGGAGAAATTTACGGCGGAAGAACCGCCGCTCCTATGATCCGTGAAATGCTCACCTTTATCTTGCCCTATCTCGCTATCACTAGTGATAATAAAAATAGCGATAATACTGACTTGGTTTCTAAGGCTCAATAATGCAGACACTAGCTCATAATAACAAACTATTATTTAAAAAAAATATTGACTACTTATATCGCAGGCACGTTATAAACCTTGACTCTCTCTCATATACTGAACAACACTATACCTATATGATGGCAAAAAATGGAGAACCAAGTTTGCAATATAATGGAAAAACTATTCAGAGTACATTTAATCCATCACGAGAAGCTACACAACGGGTGCAAGCTATTGCATCCACAATTCGTGACGTAGCTGTTGTATTTGGCATGGGTCTTGGTTATATTCTCAAAGCCTTATCAACTACAGTTTCTAAAAAACAAAAGGTACTAGTGGTAGAAAACAATCCCGAACTATTCTCTATCATTCTTTCGTTTGTTAATCTCAAAAAACTATGTGCCACTGTTGAGTGCCATTTTCTAGTACAACCAACTACGACCATGCTTATTTCATCGCTTGCGTCTCTCAAAGCAAACTACCCGATTGTATTACCAAATGTAGCAGCATCTTCTCATAACAGTGCCCAGTCATCCAAGCATACTTGTAATATAACACTAGAGAATACAGTCAGAGATTATGCACTTGCACGTTCTATAAACTACGCAACTTTAAAGCGGTTTAAAAAGCGATGGATTTCAAACATATTGAGCAATATTAATCGGTTTTCTTCTCGCATGATCCCTGTTTCAAAACTACGGGATACATTTTGCGGTATCCCCTGTATCATTTGTAGTGCTGGTCCAACGCTTGATGATGAAATGGCATGGTTAGTTGAACAGAGAACAAAATTCTTAGTAATTGCCGTTGACACTGCCCTCAATACGCTTTACGCTCATAATATTTATCCTGATATAGCTATCGTTGCAGATCCACAATATATCAACTCGTATCATCTGCTCTCTCGCAGTCATTCTAATAATACGCTCTGGGTTGCTGACCTAACTACTCATCCCTCTTCGCTACAACTATGTAAAGGGCAGTTATTTATTAACAGCCCAGACGATAGCCTTTGTAATGACATCACGCACAATACATCCTTTGCTACCCACTTAGAAAGCGGAGGTTCGGTGAGTACGATCGCATGGGAACTTGCTTCCTTGCTAGGCTGTACGACTGCGGTAAATCTTGGACTTGACTTAGGCTTTCCAAAAATGAGCAGTCATGCACATCTAAGTTTTTTTGAACAAAATGCACTATTGAATGATACAAAATTGCAACCATTTAATACCGAGCTGTTTCGCATCATATATGACGCACCCCTATGTTTGGTAAAGAGCAACAATGGACATCTCATTATCTCAGATACGCGGATGAAACATTTTCGTACGTGGTTTAATAGAAAGATTAATGAATATAAGACCATTACCCATTATGCAAAATCACCGCATAGTAGTGCAATCAAGGACCTGGAGCTTTGGGATGATTCACGCGTTTTTGAATTGCCTGACATATCACTGGAGATACATCGTTCAAAATATTGGTTACTAAAGGACACCACCGACTCTTCACACGGAAAAGAACTAGAAAAAAACGTTGGTGTACTTATGCATACAATACAAGACTATAGAAACACGATACAAAATTCAGCAGATATTGCTCAGTTACATGAACATTCTCGCTTTATAAAACTTGCACAACACCCAGCACTTAAATTCTTAGAATTCTATTTGCAAGATACAACACTTGATATACTTAGCAAAACACGACCAAGTTCTTCCAGCATACAAAATTGGATTGATGAGTCTGCGTCTCTCGCTGATACTATTCTAAGTCATGGAGTGAGCGCACCAGTTCAATGTGTGCCTGTGCAATAGAGAGCTTTTTTGCAATTGCTTCTGTCGAATATCCTTCCTTTAATAAATCACGCACTTGCGCATTAACTGCCAAAGAATGTTCGGTAGAGTGTTTCGTGAACGAATGTTCTATTTTAGACTCTGGCTTATTAGTAAAACCTGTATTTTCTGGCATGGTATTCGAAACACGCGTGTTTCTATGTGGATGCATTTTTTTATAGACAGGTGTCTCACCAGCTGATATTGAGTTTTTTTCAATTTTACGGTTGCTATTTCTTTGGACATGATGCTCTGCGGACTGTGTGCGTCGTGCGATGCCCGCATTTATTTTTTTGAGTTCAGAGATTTTCGATTCTACCATAGCTACCTGCTGGTTTGCAACACGACTGAGGGATTTGTTTAACTCTTGGACATGTGTCTTAAGATTCTTGATGACTTTATCTGGATTACTTATTCGATGAATAAGAAAGACCGTGATAAACGTCGAGGTAAGTACCGATACGATAATTGAAATAATTGCTAAATACACGAAAAGCTATGTATAGTATGTCCTTAACAGGAAATATCAAGCACTGTCCCTAGTTTATCATCTTTAATGAAAGTATTTTTTGTTGGCTCGTCTTCTTTCTTTTTTCTTTTTTGTACGTGCATACGCTCTTCATCGTCCTTAACCCTCGATGAATCATTTTGTTCTTGTGTCCCAACAACCGACTCTTCTTGAAGTCGCTGAACATTTTTGACTACATTACTTGCATGCTCATTTATTGACTCGCTTGACTTTCGGGTGCGATCTTGTTCTTTTGAGATATTGCTAGAATTTACTAAAATTGATTGCAAAGAATTGCTATAGCTACTCATACCTTATGTTGATCAATAATATGTTTTAGGTCAATAACATCAAGACGTTCGTTGAGATTTCTATATGCGAGGGTATCATCATTTAAATAAAATACTACATTCATCAGGTCTGATTTAAGCACTTGTGATGTTTCATTGATGACTACCGTAGTATTTGCATCAACACTGTTCATTATTACTATCTTCCCATCAGTTTTTATACGCTTTAAAAGCTCCTTCATCTTGTTTAAGCTCTTTTGCTTTGTTTCTATTTCTTCTTTGAGTCCAACAAGTTTTTTAAATTCTTTTTCTACTTTGTTTTGCATATTCTCTTCTAATTTTTTAAATTCTTGAGGCGAAGTATACTGACCAAGAAAATTCTGTATGCGAGCAAATTCACTGCGTTTGTCGGTAAGCGTTTTCTCAAGAGCAGTAATCTTGACTCTGTGCTCTGGAAAAGAAACGATATTTAAAGAAGATCCTGCTGCCGAATGAGAATGCACATCTTTTATGATGATAGAAACTTGTGCGTATAAACTACTGTTGCTCACTAGACCTTTTCCTTCATTAATAAAAATTGTCTTGCTGGCTATAATGGTTGAATTTAAAAGCCCATCAGTGACATGGCAATTTTCTCCTGATGTCACAGTAGAGTTTTCTACAAATTTAGCAGAAACACTGTATTGAGTGTTTATCTGAGCTTTTCCCTTACCAATAATACCATGCTCAACTAGGAGTGACCCACCAATCTTTATGTTCGCACCATATACGTTTCCTTCAACCTGCATATTACCTTTTACGTCTACCTCACAATCATCGAGTACATCACCCTTAATAATGACAGTACCTGGAAACGTAAAGGCTTTTTCTGACTTAGCGAGATCGCCATCCACAATAAGCAGTTCATCAATATCAACTCTATTGTCTTTTATGACAACTGATCCACCTTCCAGCGCAATTGCAAGTTGCCCATCGTCAGAGAGCTTGACATGCTTGCCAGCAACCAAGTTCATTCCCTTGGTTGCCTCTGGAAAAATGGTGAGTCCGTAAAGCGTCTTACCTTCTACACCACTCGTTTCGGGCACAATGCGTGCAAATGTCTCTCCTTTTTTTACCGTCTGGACTGACTGAGCATGCGACACAAAATTGTTTTTTTGTTTCCTTTTTCTCTGCAACGAAAATGAGGGTGTATCCAGTAATTCAATATATGCATCTGTTCCTTTTACTGCGTGGGTACCTGTTGCAACTTCAACCCATTGATTATAGATTGGAGCTTTTTCAAATTCACCGAGTAGGTCTTCGCGTATACCGTATACGATTCCTTCAGATTTGAGGTATTTTATGATGTCGTTAGAAGAGGGATCTGATCCCCCTGTTCCTGCTTTCTTTGCTTTAATAAACGCTTTAAGATTATCATCACCAACCCTAAGTTCGTAACTTGCATCCTGAAAAAAGTCGTAGGCGTAGCTACCGACTTCAATCCATTCATTAGATTGTTGTTTGATAGCACGCTTTATTTCTTTTGGTTCCATTGTTACTTCGGGGTGCATTTCTCTTGCTTGAGACTGTATCTCATCTACAGTGATTTTTTGGTTTATAGAAGAGGGAACCTTTATCAAAAGACGCCCAGCATCTCCACGAACAAAGAATTTTTTTTTGGAGGCATTGCTCGATATACGCGGGCTAACTCCAAACAAATGCCTATCCTTTGGATAAGCAAGAAGAATAAATTCTTTTTTGCTGAGCAATCCCGACTTAATTTTTATGTCTTCAACTTCGTATACGAGATCAGAAGACGACATATTAAAAAATTTTTCAGAACGATTGATTACTTCTTCTGAAGTACTGGCTTTAAAACGAAATACAGTCTCAGGAACAATCTGCTGTACTTTTTGCACGAGCCTTTCGCGTAGCACAGCATAGCTAATCATTTTTCAAAGGCTCCTTTCCGTTGGCTAAAAAGCTTTGCACGCAATTTTGTAAGTGCTCGCCCATGCAGTTGTGAAATACGCGACTCAGTTATATCCAGTACACGCCCAATCTCTTTAAGGGTAAGCTCATCGTGATAGTAGAGTATGAGCACTTGCAGTTCGCGCGGTGGTAGCTCACGTATGGCTTTTTTTAGTACCCTCACAAGATCTTTTTGAGCAAAGGCTTCTTGAGGAGAATCGTCAAGTGCAGTTCCAATTTGATCAAAATAAGTAATTTGTTCTCCATCACTATTTGAAAAAAGCACATTGTTAAGTGAAAGTACGTAGGCTTGACTCACATAGGTCATAATTTTATCATACTGCTCTTCGCTTATACTCATTTCATCTAGAATTTCTTGCGTTCGAGGAGCTCTTCCAAGTTGTGCCTGCAGACTGTTAGTAACAAGTTCGATTTCTCTAATTTTTTGACGAACAGAACGTGGCAAGGGATCGTGTGCCCTCAATTCGTCCCGTATTGCTCCTTGTATACGAGTAATTGCATACGTTTTAAACTTTACTTTAACATCGACATCAAATTTTTCTATTGCATCAAATAAACCAAAAATTCCGGCACTAACCAGGTCATCAAACTCGACAGATTTTGGCATGCTCTGAAAAAGATTACCGGCAACGTATTTTACCAGTGGGGCATATTTTTCCACGAGCTGATTTCGTATGTCAATGTCTTTGGTTGTGGCGTACTCTTTCCAGAGTTTTACCTCATCTTCTTCCACTATTACCTCAATATTATCAACTGCCGCCCGACCATTTTCTTATGGCGTACTTGACAGCTTCTGGATTTCGTGTAGCTTTCTCAATAATTTCTTCAGTATCAAGCCTTGTAGACACATCAGAATGTCTTTTGTTTTTCTGTGCGATATTTTTCGCCCATTCGGCTTCTTTATCTTCCACATAGTTAATAGTATCATTTTTTAAATTATGTGTATTTACTTTTTTTTTATCTATACCCGTATGAGCCTGATACGTTTGATGAATTTTGCTAATTTTTCCTTTAGAGTATACTCCAACATCATCATCAGTACTGCCATTCTCGTCATCTTCGTCGCTTTGTAGCGTTTCATTTTCTTCACCGGGTTCTTTTGCATCATCAAAAACACTCCTTACTCCTTCGGAAAAAGCACCAAATTTTGTAGAATGCTCGCCTCTCTGCTCTGATTTTTTTATGTCAATTTCTTCATTTGTGAGAAGCACTGCCCTGAGGTACTCAAAGATAACTTTTCCCAAGAAAAAAAGTCCCGTACCCACAACAAGAGCAATGATAAGTGCAACAAATACATTCGCTCCACGGATCAGTCGAAGTACAAACACTAAAACTCCTGTTGTTATTGAATATATGTATATATAAATCATGTACTAGAACCACTGGAGGATATCATTTTCTGCAAAAAACGAACGAGCCCTCTTGATCGATTATCATCTCGATTGATTAGTCTATTACCAATCGCTTTGAGATTAGAGGAGGCCTTAGAATGAGGCGCAAAGTGTAAAAAAGGGACCTGATGCATAACCGACTTGGCAACTATGGAGTCATTCAGTATACATCCGAGATAATTGATCTTTAGGCCAAGTATATTATGGCAGGCTTGGCTAATTCGTGACGCAACATCTTTTCCTTCCTGGAACGAACTAGCTTTATTGACCACAAAATGCACTTGTATGTCGCGTATATCGTTTTCTGTTGATAGCACCTTTATAATACCAAAAGCATCAGCGAGAGCAGTTGGTTCTGGGGTAGTAATGATGATAATATCGTTTGATGCAGTCAGAAACGAGGTAACATCGCTTCCTATACCCGCACTAGTATCAATAATAATAAAATTTGCAAACGAGAGAAGCATCATCTCATCGATAAAATATCTCATGGTTTTATGCGAGATATCAGCCAAGCCTGAATATCCCGGACTACCACTAATCAAATGAAATCCATAGCCGGAGTCAGTGAGTACTTCAGTCATTTGCTTGTTTTTTCGCATTACATCAATGAGATTGTATTTGGGAATCACTTTGAGTAGTATGTTTACATTCGAAAGCCCAAGATCGCCATCAAATAAGACGACCTGTTTTCCAAGAGAAGAGAGAAATATACTAAGATTGGTTGCAAAATTAGTCTTTCCTACACCACCTTTTCCACTTGTAATTGCTAAAACTCTCGTGTTTCCACTTTGTACTTGATAATTTACTGTGTCATGAGCCATAGTAGTTTACTTCCTTTTTTTCCATTTTTGTGATAAAACATCTAAAATCTTGTCTTCGGCTATTTTTTCGAGGCCTTTAGTAAAACTTGGCGAAGTGCTAATATATGCAATTGGCATACCATGTTCAATACAAGCAGCCATAACGGGTGCACAATTAATTACTTCGTCGCACTTAGTTATAAACACCGCATCGGGACGCAAGCATTCATACTGACGTATTGCAAAGCGCACCTCATCTGCTGAGGCGCCAGCAGAAAGGACGAGAAAGCGTAGTATCTTTTTTTCATCTTTATACGATTGTAAAGAACCAAGCAGGTCTAGTGAATGTGGGTTTGCCCCTGGTGAATCGATAAGCAAGTAACGAGTACGCTTTCTTTCTCTTAGAATATGCGCTATGTCTTCTTTGGTAGCACAGGCCATACATTGCGATTCAAGCAATGTTGCTATGCTTTCTATCTGTTCCATTGCGCCAATTTTATAAGTATCATGGTTAACAAAGACAAGACTGACATCACGTAGAGTCTCAAATTCATGTTTGCGAATTGCTATTGCGATTTTAGAGAGTATTGATGTCTTACCTACACCCGTATTCCCAAACACGAAAATTCCTCTGGCAACATTCCAGTCAATTGGTGTCATCAAAGCATGAACTTGTTTTCTAAAACGTTCATGGCAGACACTCTGGAGAGTTTCGTATTCGTGTATCTGAGAAACCGTCATTGTCTGCTTAAAAAATTGTAGGGCATCAGAAATATAGCTCTGGCTAAACCCCATCGATCTAAGGTCATCTTCTATGAGTGCTATGCTTGAGTCTGGATTACTCTTATGTTGCCCAAATGTTAGCTGGGTTTGTAGAGAATCAATTTTTTGAGTAATGCTGTCTAAGGTCTTACGAGAATCTTGCCCTTTGCTATACCCAACAATGCGCACACGAGGCTTGCTCAAGAACCAAATCGGATATATCCGTTTTCGTTCCATAATCACAACATCGCCATGTTTTTTTCTGAGAAGCGTTTCTATTTCACTTTCTTGATTGAGAGGAAATTCTTCTGTAAAAACACTCATGACGGTACGAAACCTCCTTCTTGGTTAGTCACATTAGCAAGCATGATAGAAGTAGTTATCTTAAGCGTGTATTCTTCGGTTATCTCTAAGACGGATAGGATAGGAATACTATAATGCTTCTTGTTTATATTTCGCTTGAGAAATGACAAAAGAAGTGGCCGTGCCTTTTCACTAACGACGAGTACTGGCGAACTTCCCTTATCATCCGAAAAGTGCGTTATTTCTTCGCGCAATTTTTGGAGTACATGATTTTTTTGCTCTTGCGATAAAGAAGCATTTCCCTGCGACTCTCGTATCAGCCCATCTTCTACACTCGGATCAAGCACTATGCCGTGTATGATCATATCGTCATCAGCGTACATATTGCAAATTTGCCTACCGAGTGACTGCCGTACCTTTTCTGTAATGAGTTCTCTATCGTTTGTAAGTCTCAACAAATCTCCCATAGTCTCAAATATTTGTTCTATATTGCGAATGGATATCTTTTCTTCTAGTAAGCGCCTCAACACGTATTGTACTATACCTATAGAAAAATTTTGGGCAGCCTTAAGATCCTCAATAAGGGCAGGACTTTTTTCTTTACAGCTATCTATTAGTCGTGACGAGTCCTGGCGTGACAATAATCGTGAGGCATGCCCTTCTATAGCATTCGAGAGATGTGTTGCAATAATCGACGCAGGATCTGCAACGGTAAAGCCCTTGTTTTCAGCCTCCCCTCTTTTGTCCTTATGTATCCAAATTGCTGGAATTCCAAATACTGGATCTGTTGTTTGTTCTCCCTCTAATTCGGTGCCTTCTTGTGCCGTACTCCGTATGGCAAGAAATCCACTGGGTCGTAGTGTTCCTTTGCCCACTTCAATACCGTATATATGTATAGAATACTCAGAGGGTTTTAATAGATAGTTATCTTGAATACGAACTAAGGGTATTACAAGACCAAGTTTAACACCAAGCTCACGACGTATGCTCGATATTCTGTTAAGTAATTCTGTCTTATCATCACTCGACTGAACGAGAGGAACAAGATCATAGCCTATTTCTAAGGAAATGGCATCTAGTGGTTCTAATTGCTCTGCTTCTACGTGCGATTTTTCTGTGGCGCTTGTTTGTGCTTCTTGGTCTATTACTTTTTTTTCTGTAGAACGAATTGAATATAAGGAGCCAAATATTAATAAGCCACCAAGTGGTATAAGTAAATACCAAGGAAACCCAGGTAAAAACCCTAGCAATACTAGTAAACCTCCTGCTATTACGTAAATACGCTTATAGTTAGAAAATTCCTTAGTGAGCTCATCTCCGAGGTTACTTCCGGCGGTTGCGGTTCTCGTAACGATAATACCAGAGGCAGTAGATATAAGCAAAGAGGGAAACTGGGAGACAAGACCATCTCCAATAGTGAGCTGGACATACGTGATTGCAGCAGAACCGATTTGTTCGCCTCTGAGCAATACGCCAATCGCTAATCCTCCGATGATATTAATAAAGGTGATAAGAATTCCTGCTTTTACATTACCCGAAACAAATTTAGATGCACCATCCATAGAGCCATAAAAATCAACCTCTTGTTGCAACATTCTTCTCCGCTGTAAAAGCTCTTCTTCGGTAATTGCTCCCGAATTAAACTCTGCTTCTATGGACATTTGTTTTCCGGGAAGCGCATCCAACGTAAACCGTGCACTCACTTCAGATACACGCGTTGCACCTTTGGTAATAACGATAAATTGCACTGCAATTACAATAGCAAAAATAACTATGCCTATAAATACTCCCGTAACACCTTCGGTTCCAACAACAAAACGACCAAAAGCACGCACAATTTGCCCATTAAACGCTTCTCCTTGAGAAAGAATAAGTCGTGTTGACGATACGTTCAAAGCCAAAGAAAACACAGTTGATAGTAGCAACAAAGAAGGAAACACAGAGAATTCTAATGCTGACTTGATATAAATTACATTAAGTATAACAACCACGGCGAGCAACAAATTTAAAGATATAAAGAAATCAAGCAGGAAGGCAGGCATCGGTATGATGAGCATCATGATAACTAAAACGACCATGAGTGCAATAAATATCTCACGCCTGCTTCCGTTGAGCAGTACATTGAAAAATGATGATGTTCTAGACATGTGCTGTCATTCTCCTTGACTCAAATAATTCTTTAAATACAATGACAACCGCGTGATAGTATTCTTCTGGAATCTCATCACCGACTTCAAGTTCGGCGTATAGCGCACGGGCAAGGGGTTTGTTCTCAACAATAGGAACATCAGACTCTACTGCAAGCTCTTTCATCTTCAGTGCGATTCGATCTCTTCCCTTGGCTGTCACCAAGGGGGCGTCCATTTCACCCACCACATAGCGTAGTGCTACTGCAAAGTGCGTAGGGTTTGTAATTACTACCTGTGATCGTGAAATATCTTCGGGGAGATTACGTGCAAGAAACTCTGAGAGTTGTTGCCGTATGCGTTTTTTTACTTCTGCATCCCCTTCACTTTCTTTTAGCTCTTCTTTTAATTCTTCACGACTCATTTTTAATTCACTCCTAAATTGTGCATTCTGAAATTGATAGTCTATATAAGAGATAAGCAAAAAAACCGCTCCGCAGATCAAGACTATTGTCATGATAATCTGAACCCAATACGATAATCCATTAAACAGGGTTGACTCTGCAATAAAAAAAATTTTATTAAAGTTAGCGGACATCACTAAAAAAATAACTGCGATGATAACTACCAACTTTACCAATGCCAGAAGCAGACTAAATAAACCTCTTGTAGAAAAGATACGAGTAATCCATTTTCCTAGTTTAAAGCTAATGCGCGAAACATCGGGAGTTATCGGCTTTAGACTCGGTGCCCAACCAAACTGCACTACGTTACCAAGTATGGCAATAGAGAATGATACCAGTAAAAAGGGAAGTAGCACGGGCCAAAGTCCTTGCAAAACAATAGCGTACACGGGCTGGCTTATATCGGCAGTATGTATGTGCCCCAAAAAAATCCTAAATAACTCAGAAAGATTGTGTACAATCACCCTCCCAAAGCCAAGAATAACAAGAGACCCACCTATAATAATAAGTGCAATAGGTACATCACTACTTTTTGCAACTCTTCCTTCTTCACGTGCTTTTGCAATTTTTCGCTCAGTAGGTTCAAATGTACGCCCTTCATCTTCGGGAGCAAACCATTGCAAGTTGAGCTCTGGCAGTGACGTTTGACACATAGTGTCAAAGATCACTTCTTTCTGTAGGGTAGTATCGCATGTTCGTTGATCCCTATACGCATCATTTGCTAGCTTCATGTAAAAAATTCCTTATTGTCATGATGGACGAATCAAAAACATTATCTATAAGTTCAAGCACATAGGGCATTGCCAAAAATAAGAATGCGAACCCAACAATGAGTTGTATGGGAATTCCTAAGATGAGTAAGTTTATCTGTGGAGCAACTCTTCCAAAAAGACCCAGTCCGACATTAATAGAAGATAGTACTATCAAAAATGGAACCGCAATGAGAAAAGAACGCATAAAAAGGTCAAGAAAATTATTGAGGATAAAACTGACAAATGACGAATACTCAGAAAAAAAACTAAAGGCATTAAGGGCAATATAGCTCCCATATATTCCATAAAAAAATATTTTTTGTAAGGTGAACGAAGAAATAAATATGAGTATTACAAGTACGTTGATTAATTGTTGTAAAACAGCGACTTCAACACCCGAAAGAGGATTTACTACCTGTGCTGCACGAAGTCCTATTTGCGTGGAAAAGAACTCTGAAAACATATTGAGACTAAGAAATACTAACTGTACAAATAGCCCTATGGTTATCCCAATCATTGCTTCTCCTACCACCACTGCAATGAATCCAAACAGGCTGTCTGGTAATACAACAAAATTCTCCCCAATTACAAGCTGAACTGCCATAGCTGACAATAAACCAAGTGCTACTTTAACAACAATGGGAACCATTTGGTTGGAGAGTAAGGGTATGAATAATATGACAGTAAATATTCTTACAAAAATGAGTAACATTACAATAAAAGAATCAACAAGTGGTGAAAATATCATAGCTCTGACATCAGATTAATAAAAAACAGGGTGTATTCCCTCGCTTGCGAAACAAGCCAAGGAGCGAGAACAAACATGAGCCCTAGTATTCCTAAAATCTTTGGTACAAATGTGAGCGTTTGTTCTTGAATTGAAGTCACTGCTTGCAAAATTCCTATAAGCAAACCAATAAGAAGCGCTACTAAGAGCGCGGGACCAGCCAGTAAGAATATCTCTACTACGCCATTATTAACAATTTGAACTATTCTACCTATACTCATCGAAATACACCATAGCTCATTATGAGCTGTTGAATCAACAGTTCCCATCCATCTACAAGGACAAATAGTCCAATCTTAATTGGCAGTGAAATTAATATGGGAGGAAGCATGATCATACCCATTGACATAGTAATTGAGGCAACTACTATATCAATTACTACAAAAGGAACAAATAAGAGTACCCCCATTTTAAATGCGGTAGTTAATTCGTGTAACACATAGGCAGGAATAAGTACAAAGGTAGGAACATCGGCAAGGGTTTCTGGCTCCACTTGATTTGCAAGACGCATAAAAAGTTGAATATTCCTTGGTTCCTCTTTCATTTGTGTATACATGAACACCCTGAGAGGATCGATAAAATTTGGGTAGGCTTCTTCAAGCGTGGTCTTGCCTTCGGCAAGTGGCTGTATAGCCGCAGTATTTATTTGATTGAGTACCGGCCACATAACAAAAATAGTCACAAATACTGATATACCAAGAATAATTTGACGTGGTGGTATATTTTGTAGACCCAGCGACTGCTGTACGAATGAAAGTACTATACTGATCCTAAGAAAAGAGGTCATAAGTATGAGTATGGCAGGCGATAGGGTAAGAACGGTAAGTAAGAAAAGCAATTGCAAGGCAAGTGCCGTTTCTGATCCGTTTTGAGGTTCTTGCACACTTAGATTAAGAAACGGTATCTGTAAAGACTCTTGTCCTTCCACAGGATTTTGAGGTGAAAACTCACTCTGCGCGCGCGATGGTACTAAAAAAATCGTCCATAATATACAAGTAAATAGTAATAATGCTATTGCTTTAGCCATCTAAGGATTGCCTTCTTTTAAAGTTTTCATGTATGCTCTTTAAACTTGACAGCCCATGGCTTGTATCGCGAGGTGGGTTTGAATGCTGTCTATTCGATGAGACTATGTTTCCAGTTGAAAAGACTTGTGCTATTCTTTTTAGTTGTTTTGTAAAATTATTCTTAGGCATGTCGCGTGTGTCTTCTCTTGAAATCTGGAGCTCAAGTTCATCTAGCTCTTCTTTCTTGGAGAATTCTTTTATGGTGGTCACACTATTATTGTTGCTTGCTAACAAGATGAATCCTTTTGGAAGGCGTAGCAAGGTTAAGATGGTACCGTTTGAGAGCGTTTTGTTACTTACTACGGCGATAAGCTTTGTATTGTGGTCATTTTTTCGTTGTGTACGTCGCATAAAGCGAATAGTAAACCAGAGGCTTGCCACTACAAATGCGAGTATGAGTAGTATACGCATATAATCAGTAAATCGCAGGCCTGGCGTGGTAAAATCGTCTGAATTTTCTTCTTCTTGCTGTGAGAATGCTCCATCATCTGTGGTGTCTGGTGCTCCAATGATAAGTGTACTCTGATCCACAAGGTCGGATTGTGAAAATAGGGGTGAGATAAATGATACCAGTAGTACTATCACCACTCTGCGAGTAGTAATGTAGCTTTTATTCAAGCGTGCCCCTCCCAAAGCTAGCTTGCCTGAGCCTGTATTAGCTCACGCTATGTTCTCGCTCATTTTGCGAAATAATTTCAACAACTCTAATACCAAAGTGTTCGTCGATAACAACAACTTCACCTTTAGCAATAAGTTTCTGGTTTACCATTATATCAAGCGGTTCACCTGCAAGTTTGTTCAACTCAATGATAGCACCTCGACCAAGCTCAAGTATTTCGTTTACGCGTTTCTTTGTTCGCCCTAACTCAACGGCAACCTCCATGCTAACATCCATAAGAAAATCAATGGGACTTTTTTCTTTTGAAGAAGGCTGTCCACCAAGATCTGCAAATTCTACTCGAGCAGCTTGTCCTGCAGGTTTTCCTAAACTTTCGGACAAACTCGCAAACGGATCATCAGCATCCGTACTTGAAGAAGGTGCTGACTTAGTTTCCGCGGAATTAAAGAAGCTGGAAAAATCATCCGAAGCAGCGGGTGGCGTTTGTGCGCTTGTATCGCCTGATAGTCCGAGCAGAGACTCTTCTAGTGTATCAGGTTTTGATGGCAATTCTTGCAGAAACTCTGGCTCCTTTTTTCTATCTTGTGTTATTTTTGCTGATTCATTCTCAAAAAAATTTAATATTGCAGTATCAAAAAAATGATATATGTGTTCAGTTCCAATGGTATAGTGTACTTTTACAATACCACTGTCATTTTTGAGTGTACTAAGGTCTTCTTGTTTTGTTACCGAATCGATAATTCCAACAAATCCTTCTTTGATGTGCTCAGCTAGAGCCACCAGATGACCTTCTGCAATTTCCTTAAGAGGCTCGCTTATTTGGTCTTCTGATTCGCCAATATTTTCTACACCCGTAGATTTTTGGACGAGTTCTTGGCTTGTCTTTAGGGGATAGACTAAATAGCTTGCCACATTTCCGTTATTGGTAAACGTTCCACTTGCTATATAGTATGGTGGAGAAGGCTCTTCTATACTCGGTTCCATTCCTTGTTCTACAGATGCTACGGTAATTGCCATTTCTTCGCCAATTTTACTTGCATAGGATTGTGCTATCTGTGACACTGAGGATTCTATGGTCGATTTAAAGACTTCAAACCCAGATGAATTTTGAGCTTCAACTTTTACTGGCTCATCACCTAGGATAAATTCTAGTTCTTCTTCTGTAAGTCTTGATTTTTCGCTCATACGCTTCTCCTTATGCTCATACGTTTCTCCTTATGAGTGTTGACTCATGTACTTGTATAAGTCTTCTTGTTCTATGGGTTCTAGTACTTTTATCGCTTTTTGTGCACCCGATCTCCCTGGCGATGCTAAAAATTTATAGGTTTGCCCAACACGCAACCTCACCTTTTGTTCTTTTGTAAAATTTTCCATATAGATTATATCTCCTTTTTCAAGCGATACAATCTCGTTCATAGTCAGGCTTGATTTGTTGAGCTCGGCCACTAAGTCAATCTCTGCCTTATTTATGAGTTCTTCCAACTCGCCCTTTACTTCATCTTCGGTAGACTGTTGACTTGCAGACGAATACCAAGTATGGGCAGTCAATTTTGGTATGACGGGTTCAATGGTAATATAAGGAATAGCAATATTGATGAGTCCTTCGATATCATCAATTCTACAGTTGAACAATATCATGAGCATCATCTCATTGGGAGGTACTACCTGTGCAAGCAATGGGTTTGTCTCAATTTGCATCACATTGGGTTTTAAACTAATGATTCTTGACCACGCCTCTCGTAGATGTCGTAGCATCATATTGATAATATTTTCTACAACCGATATTTCTATTTCTGTGAGCTCTCTGTTAAGCGTAGACCCGCCAGAGCCACCAAAAAATCTATTTAATATATTGAAGGTAATAGCTGGATCGACTTCTATAATAGCGGATCCGGATAAGGGTTGCATATCGACAATTGCATAGGTAGTAGGGGTAGGTATTGTCTTGACAAATTCTTCGTAGATGATTTGGTATACGCTCGCTACGTGTACATCAACTAAGGTTCGCATCTGACCACTGAGGGTATTCATCAGTAAACGAGAAAATGTTTCATGCATAATTTCTATGGTGCGTAGTTGATCTTTCGAAAACCTGTCAGGCTTTCTAAAATTGTAGAGTTGTATTTGTTTTTCAGCAATTGAGTCAGCAACATCTACCTCAGAACCAAGAGAGTCTTCTAAACTCTCAATTGATTGGAGAAGCTGGTCTAAATCTTGTTGCGATAATACCTCAGTCATAATGTACTGTACTTTATACTATATCCTATCTATGTTCCATATGTTCCAAGCTAAAAGTCTATAACTTGAAGGTTATATATTGTTACTTCGTTTATCTTGTTATTTAGCATTCTATTGATTATTTCTCTCAGTTCATTTTTAATTCTGATCTCGTTTCGTGTATCTTCCAAGTCAACCGCGTAACTAGAATTAAAATAGAATAGCACTCTTTCCCGTATCTGTACTCGTTTTCGAGTGAGTTCTTGAAGAGTGAGCTGGTCGCCTGGTTTGTATCCAAGATATATTTCTACGATATATGTTTTTCTTTCATCATCAAGTAGTGACCCTCGGATTTCACCAACTTGAGTAAAAAAGTCAAGATCTTCAGTAATATTTAGCTGGGTGTCCGCAATTACCGGACCCGAAGCATTTGTAATCTGATACTGACGTTGCAATGTATTTACTGTTATAGTACTCACTGCAACTACGAATACCCCTAAAAGTACAAGGTAGAGCAGATACAGTAATGCTTTGCGTACAAGAGTAAAAAAATTATTACCACGCTTTTTCTTGGTATTTTCTCCTTCTGAAAATACCTCATCATCAACTATGTTCTGATTTGCTTCAGCCATAATCCCTCCCTATTATAAGTATACCAAATATATACTCACATATTTTATTCATAATCTACAAATTACCTTCGTCAAGAATAATAATATCTACACGCCTATTTAATGGGCTTTCTGCTTCAATATATGGGCGCGTATTGCCAAAGCCCGTCACCTGTGCCTTATGAGTGGGGAGAAGAAGTTGTCTAAAAAAATGTAAAATTGATACTGATCTTCCTACAGATAACTCCCAATTATCGCTATAATTGCTTCCTTTTGGAAAATTTTCTTCATCACTATGTCCCTCAATTCGGTACGCTGGATTCTCAGCATTGATATAGACACGAAATTCTTGTGCAAATAGTCGTAATGAGCTCCCAACTTCTCGTAGCTTTATTTGAGCAGAATATTTATCAAAAAAGTAGTCGCTAGCAAGGGTCACTACGAGCCCTCGCTCATCAATCGTAGCCCTGACCACATCAGAAAGCCTATTATTTTCTATAATGTTTTGAAACCGATCCCGCAATCTATCCAGTGATTCAGCACTCTCTATGGAAGGTGGGGCGTCTAAAATAAAACCACTGCTCGGCAGAGGTCCTTCGGTAAATGTTGTTCCTCCCAGAAGCTTTCCAAGTCCAGGAAAGTTTGCAAGGATAATTTGCAGAGGTTCACCTTCAATTTTTGCAGTTGTAAGTAATATAATAAAAAAGGTAAGAAGCAACGTGGTAGTATCAGAATAGGTAACGTAATACTCGGGAACTCCCTCGTTTTTATAACGTCTTATTTTTTTGTTGAATCGTAATTTATCTCTACGGTTTGCTGCCACGATGTATTTCCTTCATACTAATTGTCATTTGCAATCTGTAGCGCAATACGCTCTTCTCGCGATAAGAATGCAATGAGTCTATCTCTTACAATTCTTGGATTATCACCCGACTGTATACTCAAGATTCCTTCAAGGATTATGTTGTAGTACCGTAGCTCTTCAACATCTACTTCTCTTAATTTGTTTGCTATAGGTAAAAACACAAGGTTAGCAATAACTGCCCCGTAAAGGGTAGTAATCAAAGCGGTCTGCATTCCTCTTCCTATGGCGGCGGGATCTCCACCGATATTTCCTAAAAGTGCAATCAGCCCAATAATGGTGCCAATAAGACCAAAGGCAGGAGAGGCTTTCCCCATGAATTCAAACGAATTGCTCACTTGTTCATGACGTGATGACATTTCATCTATTTCCACGTTCATCGTACGTTGTATTATTTCGGGATCAGTCCCATCGATGACCATCTGAAGACCTTTACGTGCAAACTCGTCAGGAAGATTGACTATTTCATCTTCAAGTGCAAGCAATCCATCACGACGAGCTCTGTCAGAGAGTTCTACCATGAGTTCTATAGTTTGCTCTGAACGAAATGCAACTTGAGAAAAAGCAATGCGAGTATACTGAAAAAAGTTTCTTAGAAACATATTAGGCGATCCGATTATCGTTGCACATATCGTTCCGCCAAACGTAATAAATATTGATGCTATGCTCAAATAGGGACCAAAGCCAACCCCAGTAATGAGTATACCTACTGCGAGTACGATAACACCTGCTACCAGTCCCAAGAATGAATAGAGACTAAACCTCATGTATCCAGCACCTCTGTGTCAATTTCTCCTTCAAAATAATTGCTTATACGTTTGCGATAGAGAACTATTTTGTCAATAATATCGCTAATACTTTCTTTAACAATATACTTATTTGATGCACCAACAAGCGTCAAAACAGTGTCAGGGCTCTCTTCGGCTTTTTCTATTAAATGAGGATTAACGAAAAATTTTGAACCATTGAGACGATGTAATGGAATCATGCCTTATACGTATTCCTTTTTCTTACTGTTTAAGAGTAAGAAGCTCCTGTATCATTTGATCGGATGTTCTAATAGTTCGACTATTTGCTTGAAATCCTCGTTGAGTAACAATCATATCCGTAAATTCTTCTGCAAGATCGACATTACTAAGCTCTAGTTTTCCTGAGAGTATAGATCCTCTATCAACTTCATTTGCTTCGCCTATGAGCGCCTGCCCACTGTTGATTGTCTCAACAAAATTGGTTTCACCTGTTTTTTCTAAGCCTTCAGGATTTGCAAATGTAGCGAGGGCAATCTGTCCCAGTGTTCTATTTTCTTGATTAGTGTATATACCAACAATGTTTCCTTGATCATCGATTCTAAAATCCTTCAAATATCCCATAGTTTTTCCGTCTTGAAAAAAACCTTTTGTTGAACTTGCAGAAGCAAACTGGGTTACTCCATCAACAAAGTTGCCCGCCTGACCTACATTAAGTTGAAACGTCTCTATACGAGGAAGCAAGGCACCTGTTGCACCTGGTTCAGGGTTAGTTTCATTTGGCGTATAGGTGATGGTGACCTCAAGATCTCCATCAGCATCAGTACCCCCTATATCATTTGTAACATTTTGAAGAATACCGTTGTTATCAAAATTAAGTAAGAAGCTCGAATCTACTGAATCAATTCCTCCCACAGTAAGGGTAAGTGGTAGAGGAGTTTCACTACCTGGATCAAGGAGCGCATTTACTCGCCATTGGTTAATGGCACCTACCTCTTTGGTAAAATTAAGCTGTAAGAGGTGTGTATTTCCGAAAGCATCAAATATTTCTTGCTCGCTTGTCCACGTTCCTTCACGAATCTCTTGTGGTGTCGCTCCAACGGGAATCTCGGGGGTGTTCTTGTCTAAGTTAGAACGAAATCGTACTAGACTGGTAGCACGCGCAGGATCCTTGACCTGCAGTGGTATTTCTATATCTTCCATTGGTCCCGTAGTATTGACAAAATAGTTGACACCATCAAACTGTGCATTCCAGCCTTGTACTCTCATACCGTTAGCAGGATTTACGAGTGCTCCCTGTGAGTCAACATCAAAAGCTCCCGCACGGGTATAGAAGTATTCGTCTCCTTTACGTTGAACAAAGAAGCCATTACCTGCTATCGAAAGATCGGTTTTTACACCCGTAGTCTGAAGCGAACCCTCGGTAAAAATAGTATCAATTGATGCAACACTCATACCGAGCCCGACCTGTTTTGGATTAATTCCACCTCGTACTTCGTTTGGTCCGGAAGGACTGTCATAATATTGTGAAAACAAATCCTGAAAGGTAACTCTTCCTTTTTTAAATCCTATCGTGTTTACATTGGAAATATTGTTACCAATAACATCCATGCGTGTTTGGTGGTTTTGAAGACCCGACACTCCTGAATAAAGCGAACGCATCATATCAGTTTTCCTCCTTGTTTGTAATTGTGCTTGTAGAATTAGCTTGACTGCGTACGGTTGTAATAGCACTCAGCAAGTATTGTTGATTTCCAATTTCTACGAGAGGTTCATCGTCAAGGATGACGCTTGAAACTACGCCTCGTACTATCTCTTGATTTTCAGTAAGTAGTTCAACTTCTTTTCCCACTAAAGACAGAGAATATGCCGTGCTTTGTTGCCGACTCAGATCTTCGAAACCACTGCTGATATTTGCCATCTGCTCTAGTGTGGTAAATTGTGCCATTTGTGAAATAAATTCTTTATCCTCCAAAGGTTGCGTTGGATCTTGATACTTAAGTTGAGTGATAAGTATTTTCAGAAAATCATCCTTACCCAATATGCTATTTGGATTCTCACTTTCATTAGTAGATGCTGGAGTCTGAATGCTATTTGTTATAGCGCCAGTACCACTAATATTACCGGTAGTTGCGCTGTTTTGTAAAACTTGACTAATATCCATATGTTCTCCTATGCTCGAAAGTCAATTGTTGTGGAAAGTCCAATGGTATACGTACGAGTGTCGCGTTCACTTTGATAACCATCATCATGGGTTGATTGTGTATGTATGTTGAAATTATGTTCATCCTCTCTCTTTGATTCGGTCGAATTTTCAGATAGCAAAACAGAAAATTCACCCACATCATAACCTTCTGCATTAAATTCTTGTATGAGGTTATCAATATTCTTTTGTATTAGTTCTCGAGCCATTTCGTTTTCCACTTGTGCAAATATTGATACTGTTTTTTTCGAGAGACTTACTTTGAGTTTTACTTCTCCTAGCTCTCGTGGTTGCAGTTGTAAGTGAATTTCTCCGCTTTTATCTTTTCTCAAAAGAAGTTTTACCTGTGATAATATATTTTGATTTGTTGCTTGACTAAAGCTTGGTATTTGAAGTTTATCAAGCTGCGAAGCAGAAAATGTATGCTTTCGATTTGCGTCACTTGCACGGAGCATGTGTGATAGTTCTCGTTCTTCTCTTGCAAACTCTTCTCTTAACTCATCTTGCTGTGCTGATGTTTGAAATACGTCGTTTCTGTGCACACTTGAGTGTAGTTGAGCAAAGTGCAAGTCCTTAGCTCCTTTGTTGTCTGCCTGTTCTTTTTTGCTTTGCCCAGTATCATGCTTGTTTGCTTCTTCTTCTGTATGGTATGCATGTAGGCTTTCTTCTCGCTCCTTGGGAGCTGTAGTCGTGAGAGAAAATGTAGTGTGCTTATCACCTGCAAGACCGGTATGCAATGACCGTTCGCCTTTGTTTTCTGTACCCGTAGAAATTGTTACCATCGAATGATGTTCATGAATTTTTTCATGCTCGCCACCTAAGCGCTCTTCTCCGCCTCCTTCTCTGCCTTCTTCTCCGCCTTCTTCTCTGCCTTCTTCGTGACTACTAAATCTAAGACTATCCATGCTTTCCAGTGCATTTTCTTCTTTGCTTGTGCTCTTTTTAGAAAATATATGAGATGACGAAATCTCATTACTACTTCTGCTTTTCTTGAGTTTGTTTTTTTCAATTTTGGCTTTTTCAGTTTTGAGATTTTTGTCCGTATCAGCCAAGGTTTTTTCTATATCAAGGCTTTGGAGTGCGTCTTTTTTATCTTTGAGATTATGATCCTGTGCTGGATATTGTAAAGCCTTGTCTTTATCACGGATATCATGCGCATCGTCGGAGGATACCCGATCTAACCTATTATGCTGTGCATCGCCTCTTTCAGCTTGATCGTCACCCCTGTGCAATTGAATAGCATTCTCTTGCTCTTGCTCCTCTATGTTTTTATTGAGTTCATCAGGGCTAGGCTTGCTATGTGAAACACGAATATCATCTTGAGGATTATAAGTGTTTTTTGAGGTGGATATTGTAGCAACTTCTTGGCTGGAATTTTGTCTGGTATATTGATTACTAGTGACTGACGATGCATGCGGTGAGTAGCTCGTTGGTTTTTTTTCGTGGATACTGTTCTTTGTTTGGTAGTAGTGGGTATCAAGGGGGTTATTTATGCTCACAGAAGGGGTATACGAAGTTTCGTATATCTGTGGCGAATATAGTTCTGTATTCTCTGTTGAGTACAGAAGGCTCTGTTCAAACATAGAGGGAGATGAAGCATGCAAAGTGTTGTCCTGTGAGTTCCGTAGGGTACTGAACAGGCTCTTTGGAGCATCGGTATAGTATGTATTATTACTATGGTATGCCTTCGTATTTGCGAGTGATTGCTGTGTAATGGTGCTATAGTTCATAATTAAGACTGTTTTTTTCCTATCTTCTTTGCTTTGCTTTCTTTTACGCTTACATTCTTACTGTCGAGCAAGTAACTTCTCCTGTATCGTTGCCGCTCTTTTAGGACTCATTAATGAAAGCCAAAGAGGAACGACAGACACCTGACCATTTTCATCGCTAATTCTATCTGTTGCCACCAATGTATCTATGAGTGTTTGATCTTCATAGCCTTGGAGTATATCGACTGCTTGTTGTGGAGGCATGTTTAATAGTGTTTGTGCATTGTAGTTTATCACTATACTTCTATTTTCGAACAGTCTTTGCTGCTGGTTAAGAGATTTTTTTGCTTCATCTATTTCTTCTTCTAAAATGACTGTCTGTGCCTCTCGTCGAATTAAGTCATCTTCCTTTTGTTTTAGTTCTGCTTCTCGTTTGCTAATCTCACTCTCTCTAAGGTTTAACTCCTCACTACGTTTATCAATTCTTAAAGCTTCAAGTAGTAGTGCATCTGCAATAGCCTCACTCTGCTCTGGTTCTTCCCGTAAAAACACACTATCTAGCAGGCGAGTTGCAATATTAGTATTTATCAAGTTTACTCGCTCAAACCAGTACAGAAAGAACAGGCTCACAATGAACAATAAAATGAGTATGCCAATCATACTAAATATTCTTTGCATTATATACCTCCAGTACCTCTTCTAATATTTTTTTGTTTTCTATTTGTTTATGCTCTATCGCCTGTGCACTCTCAAGCCTCGTGAGAGCATCTACCCGAGCTCTTGCCTGGGCGTATGCCTCCTTTGCCTCTTCACGCTCCCCTCTTGACTGTTCTAGTTGATCTTCTATTTCTCTTTTTCTTTTTTCTGATTCGGAAAGTTCTATCGAATGTTCCAAATAATGACCATACTCTTGTGCTAAGAACTGCTCCCTTCTCTCTTGTTCTTTACGCGTGATTGTTTGCTTGGTATTTCTCAGTTCATCAAGTAATGGCTTATACTTTTTAAGAATACGCTGATATTCTTGTCCCTTTTTTTCTTTTTGGTATGTTCTGAGTGAGAGAATCTTCTGTAAAGAAAAATTGAAACGCTTCATCCTACCTCTCTCACAAGATGAGCAAGTGACTGGACAGCCCATGAGTATTCTCTATATTCATCTCTTCCTTGTACGAGTACTGCCTCAAGTTTATCTTGTACACCTAAGAAGGAATCCAGGAGTGTGTTGCTTCCTGGAACATACACCCCCGCATTGAGTATATCCGCATTTGATTCGTACATACTCATGGCTTTTCGAATACGCCCTACAAGCTCATATAGATCTTTTTCTTGTAATACTTGAGCAAGTCTGCTCAATGATTTTGTAATGCGTATTGCGGGATAAAATGATGCTTCTGCCAATGCTCTATCAAGAATAATATGCCCATCCAGAAGACCTCTCAATATGTCGGATATAGGCTCATCCAGGTCGTCGCCTTCAACTAATACGTTAAAAAATCCGGTAATGCTTCCATTTTCTCGTGCACCACATAGTTCTACAATTTTTGGCATAAGCGTATACAGAGAGGGCGGAAACCCACGAACAGCAGGGGGTTCACCCCTAAGCAAACCTATTTCGCGCTGTGCATGTGCTATTCTTGTCATTGAGTCGATGTATAAGCCAACATGCTGTCCCTGTGTTGCAAAATAATCTGCAAGATGCAATACATATCGTATACTTGCAAGACGTTGTGCTGCACTCTGATCTGAGCCAGAATATACTACCACTGTTTTCTTTAACCCTTCTTTTCCTATATCGTATTCTATAAGTTCACGCACTTCGCGCTTACGCTCTCCTACGAGCCCTACTACATTCACATCTGCTTGTGAATGTCGAATGATCATCCCCATGAGTGTAGACTTTCCGACCCCACTTCCCGAAAATATTCCCAATTTTTGTCCTTTTCCTATGGGAGTAAAAAGATCTATTGCACTTACGCCAGTTATATAGTGTTCACGTATTAGTGGCGCAAACACCGGTTGTCGTTTTGTAAACCCATTGTTCACTCGAGAAGAAAAATAGATCGGTCCTTTATCGTCTAATGGTCGACCCCATGCATCGACAACTCGCCCTATTACTTCGTTTCCCATGCCTACAAAATTTTTTTTAATATGGATGAGGTTATCTCCCACGCGAATACGCGTATTCACGTCAAATAATAATAACCGTACCTCTACTCCATCAACTGCTATTACTTCTGCATAGCTAGTATCCTTTAAAAGAAACATGTCTCCAACAGCGCAGTTATCTAACTGAGTATGTATGACAGGCCCTTGTATCGCCTTTACTTTTGATCGTGTAGGCTTCGTGTTTGTAGTATCAAGAATATTCTTAAGAATACGCCGGTATTCATTGGCACGTTTGCTAGTATATTGACTGGTATGCCCAATGACATTCCTACTGGCATAGTTACTCTTGAGCATTGGTAAGTAATTCACTCTCACGTATTGATCGTTCTATCTCTCTCAACTGCGAACTGAGTTGTGCATCAAGTGATCCTAGTTCAGTCTCAATGATACATCCCCCTAGCTCTATACGACTATCTTCTACTACTGTTACCTTACCATCAATTTCTAGTTTTTTTATTATTGAAGACAAATCCTTGCGAAGATGCTCTAAATCCTGCGTATTAATTCTGATTATAAATTCTTCTCTTCCTCTTAGATTTTTTAATGCATCTACCACTATCTGGGATATGATCGTTCTATCTGTTTCTCCAATACGCTTTATTACTTTTGAAACAATCATACTTACTAGAACATTGAGTTCTTGTTCAAGATTCAAAATCATCTGCCCACGCACTTTCACTGCCTGACTGAGTATAGTCTTTATGCGATCAATAAGGTTTGAATATTCTTCTTTTACATCACGCAGACCTTCTTTTCGCGCATTATCATAAAGTTCTTTTTGGAGTTCCTTTCTGAGTATATTTCGGCGCTCCTCTAAGTCAGAATTTTCTTTTTCTATAAAGGCGTCTAATTCTTTTTGTTTTGTTTCTAATTCACTTTCAGACCGTGATTTTCGTTGTGCAAGTTCTTCTTCTCGTTGAGAAAATATTTTCTGTTCTTCTTTTCGTGCCTCGATGAGTATCGTACGTGCCTGTTCTTGCGCCCTACGGAGTTCTTGCTCGGCTTTGTCTTTGATATCAAGTGCTTCCGATTGTATTTTTTCTTTTAGTAATTCTAGTTCCTTTGTCTTCTCGTCCACATATTTTCTAAATGCTTCATGATTTACAAGTTTTAGATTGTGCTCATCAATTGTATACGAGAGTACTTTTTTTTCGAGTTTGCCTGATCTGATTATTTTTGGAAAAGCCATTGTAACTCCTTGTTATCCTTATGTTTTTCTCATTCTTTTTTTTTCATTACTATTTTCTCTATTCATCGGTGTTCATCTGCTGATTGGCATGCCCCGTATTGTACTCAGATATGACACATTAACAAACACGTACATCTCATAATTATTACACAAACACTTCCTGTTCACCGCGAGCTATGATGACCTCACCTTGTTCCTCAAGTTTACGTATAACGCCAACTATTTTCTGCTGTACCTCTTCGACCTCTTTGAGTCGAATTGGCCCCATGAATTCTATCTCTTCTTTTATCATTTGAGCTGCACGCTTTGACATGTTTGAATACACCTTGTCAGTAACTCGTTCGTTTGCAGTTTTGAGTGCACGAGAAAGATCATGGTTGTCAACCTCTGTGAGAACTTTCTGTATAGACCTATCATCCAGTAGGATAATATCTTCAAAGACAAACATACGCTTTTTCAGTTCTTCTGCGAGCATTGGATCTGATTCTTCAATGGACTCAATAATGTTCTTTTCTACACTTCGCTCAGTTACGTTGAGTATTTCGACGACTGCATCAATTCCACCGGCAACTAGAATATCTTCTTGCGCAAGTGCTGATATTCTTCGTTCTAGCACACGTTCTACTTCGCGTACCATGTCTGGAGAAATTTCTTTCATGAGTGCAATGCGTCGTGTAACAGCTGCCTGTTTATCGTTCGGAAGTTGTGATAAAATTGATGCTGCTTTTCCTGGAGGCAGATACGATAATATCATCGCTATTGTCTGAGGCATCTCTTGTTGAATATAATTGAGTAGCTGTCCTGAATCTGCCTTTTTGATGCTGTCAAAAGGACGTCGTTTAGAAAATACTATTCTGTTAATAATCGCTTCTGCTTTTACAGGGCCGACTGAACGCACGAGTATTGCACGTGCATAATCTACACCGCCAAGATTAATATACTCTTGACCTTTTATCATAGTGTTAAATTCTTCTAATACCGCTCTCTTGAGATCGTTACTAAAGTTATTCAACTGAGAAATCTCTTTTGTAAGTAGCTCTACTAGTTTTTCAGGGAGATTTTTTAGTATTTCTGCGGCTGCTTCATTTCCTATAGAAATAAGAAGAATCGCTGCTTTTTTTGCTCCACTGATGAGTTCTATGTCTATTGGTTCTGGATTAGAGACATTAGTTTCTTCAGCCATTTCTATCCTCCTCCATCCAAGATGAGATTAATAATGCGAGATCTTTTGGTTTTTCTTTGACAAGTTCTACTATCTCTCTAGTCATTCGTTCTAGATCGCTTTCGGCAGATGCATCTTCATCACTCTCATCAAGCTGCATGATCTGTCGTTCCCTGATTCTCTTGTATTGTTCTGCAAGACGCTCTTCGCGAATATTACGAAGCGTTTCAAAAAATCGCATAATGAGGCGAATAATGATAAACAATAGGATGAGTATTCCAATACCGATGAGTATGTATGTGGTGTATCGTATTGCAAGTTGTCTTCGTCTATACTTTGCATCTTCTAATTCGAACTGTGCAGATCTGTCAAATTGAATATTTTCTACAGAGACCGAATCACCTCGGTCAAGAGAATAGGAAACAGCATTTTGAACGAGTGCGAGTGCTTTTCGTAGTTCTGTTCTCTCTAGTGGAATATACATTCTCGAGACTGCGCCGTTTGGAAGAAATACAATATTGCCTTCTGCATCAAATTCTCGTTCCCAGATCCCATCAATGGCAATACTTGCAGTAATACGCTTAACTTCTGGACTTTTTTCTTCGAGTGTTTTTACTTGGTTAATTTCGTTGTTTACTTTTTTTTGATCATAGTTCCATTTTCCTACAACTCCATCCAAATCTTGATAGGTTGGTGGCACTTGTCCTTCTACCCCTGGTGGTCCTTCGGGGTTAAAGCCCGTTCCCTCATAGTTTTCGCTTATATCCTCAGTCGATCGCGGAATACTGAGTGTTACTTCGGATTCGTCAAAGGGCGTCTGGGGATTATCTTTTCTTACGGTTATAGGAAAATTTTCGGTGGTCTCTGAGGTTTTTTTTCCAAAATCAAGATCAACGTCTATATTAACTATACGCACTCTATCGACCGTATAAATATCGCCGAGTGCTTTAAATATGGCTCGCTTGTATTTGTTTTCTATCTCATTTTCTATCGACAGTTCTCGTTCAGTTTGAGCAAGTCGATCAAAGTCTGCAAGGTTGGTAAAATCGTTGAGTTTTATACCATTGAGATCGTTTATCGAAAGATACTCGACCGTAAGTCCTTCTACTGCAAATAAAATGAGTGACTCAATACCCGCTATTTTTGTCTTATTTTCTCTGAGATCAGAACCTGGTTTTAGAGTAAGAATTACTGAAGCTGATACGGGATCTTGCTCTGAAGAAAAAAGGGTTTCTTCTGGAATGACAATAGTGACACTCGCATTGTCAACATCCTCCAAAGCCTCTATATGTTGTTCTAGTTGCCTCGTTATCGCTCGCTGTAGGTTGATATTACGTTCAAAGTCGGTTTGTGTCCAACGCGTTACATCAAACAGCTCCCATGGATCGGTATCCCGAGGTACGAGATCTTCTCTAAATAAGATTGCACGTATCTCACGGGCTTTATTCTCGGTTTCGACGTAGATTATGTTGTTTCTGACATTGTATGATATGTCATCTTCTTCAAGACGCAAACTAATTTTTTCAAGCAAGGTTTGGTCGGTTACCGGATTGGTAAAGAGTGCAACTGCACGTGGCCGAGCACTCAAAGCTACGATCACAATAAACACAAGTATGGTTCCTAGCCCAATTCCCGCTATTGCAATTTTTGTAATTCGCTTAAATGAACCCCACCTATTGATAAGGTTATTAAATATGGTTTTTAGCCGTTCCATAACTCCCCTCCACGCCCCTGCGCTAGCGCAATGATATCAGGCTACGATACGCTTCAAGCCCTCTACTTACTACACTCTGCGTAATGCTAACCGCAAGATTTGCACGTGCTGCAGCAAGACTTACCTGCTCAGGGGTAACACTCTCTGGATCAACATAGGATTGCACGGCGAGTTCTTCAGATTCTTTTATGAGTTGGTTAGTATTTTCTAGACTGCCTAGTAATTGACCCAAAAATGAGCCTTGTGTGGCATCCACACGTGCACGTACTATACTCTCATCATCTTTTCCTTTTAGGTGTGCTGGATGAGTTGTATCTAATTGAAGAGTAGAAACTCTGTAGCTTTGTCTATCCCTATGGTTAGACTGCAAAAATCCGTATACGTTCATGGTCCCTCCCAGAATCATGTATTTTAATTGTACTATATATTAATCATTTTATTCAAGTACTTTTTTATGCTTTTTATTGACCTATCTCCATCGCCATACTAAACATGTTTTTTGCACCATTTATTATCTCTATATTAGCCTGATATGCGCGTTCGGCTTCTATGAGATCGGTCATCTCCGATACGACATCCACGTTGGGGTATTCTACATAGCCCTCTTTTGGCCCCTCAGCAATAGCATCGGGATGTGTGGGATCGTATTTTAGACGTAATTCAGTGTCGCTGTCGGGACGTATTTCGGTAACTTGGACCCCCGCACCACCTCCATTATCGAGTGCACGAGGAAGGTAGGGGCTACGCCAATATGGCTTTGTTACAATAGACTCAAAGATGACTGAGCTTCTCTTAAATGGACCGCCCTCTGGCGTTCGAGTCGAATTAACGTTTGCAATATTATTACTGATTACATCTTGTCTGAGCCGTTGTGCTGTTAAGCCTGTCGATGCAATGTTGATACTGGTAAATAAACCCATATGTTCTCCTTAATTTCTTGCCGATTTCTCTATCGTCATTCTAGTATCGTTCCGGTTGTAGCCCTGTCCGATCTTTGTTCGCGATCTTTTCTGTAGTCTTGATTGTTGTTCTACTTGTAGTTTTGTTTTTTTGTTCATGGGATAGGACTTTTCTCACCTGTTGTGTAATTACTGAAGAACAATATTGAGCCTTCTAAAACTATCACGCAAAGACTGCGCCATAAGATTGTATAACTGTACTGACTTGACATAGTCTGTATATTCGTATTCTATGTCGACGTTGTTGCCATTGTTTTTTGACTGGGTTTGCCAATCGAGATGTCGGCGAGGAGTAACTGCCTGATAATCAAGGGGTCTATTAAAATCTATATGACCCGGATGCGTTTTTTTTGCAATAAAACTCGGTTTTGCAGACTCTGAATCAAGTGCTTCTTTAAGATGAGTCTCAAAGTTGACCTCTGACCGTTTGAATTGTGGCGTGGTTACATTTGCGATATTATTTGATATCACACTCTGCCTAAACTGTATCGTTGCCATACCTTTTTGGAGCAGATCGGTATATTTTGAAAAACTTAATTCCATGACCATTAATAAAAGTCGGCACTCTCATTGATGGCTTAAGGAAAATTTATAGTATGTACTTGTAATAGTCTTTGCTTTTTATGATGTCCTCTAGTTGGGTCTCAACATAGTTTTTTGTTATTACAAAAGAATTCTCTTGTTTGTCGGGAGTGTCAAAAAGCAGATCTTCAAAGAGTTTTTCGAGCACCGTGTAAAGCCGACGTGCTCCAATATTTTCTGATTCAGCATTCATCTTGTACGCTATTTCGGCGATATATTCAAATACACCTTCTTCATAGGTAAGCTCAAAATCTTCTGCTGATAATAGATGCTGATATTGACTAAACATAGAATTTTCCGTCTCGCTAAGAATTTTGACAAAGTCATCCTTGGTGAGTTCGTTGAGCTCGACACGTACAGGAAAGCGCCCCTGAAGCTCCGGTATAAGATCACTAGGTTTGGAAACATAGAATGCACCCGCCGCAATAAACAATATGTTTGACGTATCAATGATGCCATAGCGGGTATGTACTTGTGAACCCTCGACTATCGGAAGTATGTCTCGCTGAACTCCTTCTCTATTCACACTACCACTTACTTGTTGTTCCTTTGCAATCTTGTCAAATTCGTCAATAAAAACTATGCCGAGATTTTCTGCTCGCCATTTTGCGACTTCAACAACTTGATCCTCGTCTGCTATTTTGTCTGTTTCTTCTTGAGCAAATAGTTCTTTTGCTTTTTCAAAGGTAACCCGCTTTGTCTTTTTATTATTGCCAAATAGTTTTGAAAAATCGGGCATCTGTCCTTCAATTCCGATAATTCCTACGTTGTTCGTAAGTTCCTGTAGCGGGTTCGGAGATTTTGTCTCGACGTCTACTTCAAGATTCATAAAATTTCCCGCTTTGATTTCTTCGAGGAGTTGTTGATCACTGAGGTTTTTTTCAAGGAGCATGTCGGGATAATGTCGTTTAATAAGTTTGAGTATACGACTTGCCACTCTCTGTTCAATCAACTTCTTGTTTTGCTCCATAATTTCTTTGCGTACCAGACTGATGCTCGCTGCTACAAGATCGCGTATCATTGATTCGACGTCTCGTCCTACGTAACCGACTTCTGTGTACTTTGTTGCCTCTACTTTTACAAAGGGGGCGCCTATGAGTCTGGCTATTTTTCGAGCAATTTCGGTTTTGCCCACTCCTGTAGGTCCAATCATGAGGAGGTTCTTGGGAGTAATGTTTTCACGCATTTCTGCTTTTAATTTCATACGTCGATAACGGTTACGCAATGCCACTGATATTGCTCTTTTGGCTGCTTTTTGGCTAATGATATACTTATCTAAATACCGAGTAATCGCCGAAGGAGTGAGAGTTTTCATAAATACGAGTAAATTTTCTCGCTGAATCTGTAGGTCCACGCTAGTCGCTCTGCTCCTTTTCTTGTATGCTATCAAGAGATTTACTATCGAGGGATTCACCATCGAGAGATTCACCATCGAGAGATTCAATAGTAATATGATCATTTGTATAGATGCAGATTTTTGAGGCAATGCACAAGCCTTGTCGCACAATCTCACGGGCATCTAGATCAGTATTGCGCTTTAAGGCAAGTCCCGCTGCATAGGCATAGGCACCTCCTGACCCTATCGCAAGCACCTGCTCTTCGGGCTGAATAACATCACCGCTTCCTGAGAGCATAAGCATTTGTTCTGCATTACACACGATCATCATGGCTTCAAGACGGCGGAGTATCCTATCGGTTCTCCAAAGTTTTCCAAGCTCAACCGCAGCACGATTGAGATCGCCCTGATATTTTTGTATTTGTTCAGAGAACTTATCAAATAGTGCGAGTGCATCAGAAGTAGAGCCCGCAAATCCAACGAGCACATCAGAACCATCTATGCGCCGTATCTTATTGGCACTGTGTTTTACGACAGTATGACCGAGCGTTACTTGTCCATCCGATCCAATAGCAACACTTCCATCTTTGCGCACTGCCATAATAGTAGTTGCATGCATTTGAGAATCTGTAGTAGTAATGTTGTACATATGGTTTTTTACGTACCCGCTCCATTCCATTATAGTACGCTCCTTAATATAAAGTCAATAGTATATGCTTCTTCTTAGCAACGTTCAATGACCCAACGTTCAATGACTAGTGCAACACTCGAAAAAAAAGAGCGGTAAAAAGAAAAGGGAGACGTCCAGTAAAATTAGATTAACTACAATCCAAAGGAGGCCTCCCGTGTGTACTAGTATACCACACACATCATATTCTCATATTACTGCGCATATTAGCTGGTAGCGAACGCCATACCATCTCAGTATTACGCTATCACAAACACTCAATTCGTGATATCGCTCGTAACATAGGTAAACACGCCTCAACTGTTTCTCGTGAACTAAAGAGGAGTTGTAAAGTACATATTTTTTCTCCCTCTTCTTTATTTTAATAATATTTTGTTTGGTATTCGATTTATTATAATTCCTATACTTCTTTATATATTAGATGAATATATTCGTAGTATTATTAATGTAATTGGATTAAGAAAAAATATCAAAATACAAAAATCAAATTGAGTTATATCTTAAAAAAGCTCTACATTGGTTTAAAAGAAATTTATTTTTAGTAAAAAGTTCTGGATACCAAGTAATAGTTTTTCTTTTTTTACTTTCAGTAGCCATTTTTTCTAGCATATTATTTGCAAAGTTAATATCTTTTTTTAGAAGAGCAACTCTAAAAATGTAAAAATTATTTCTCCAAATTAAATCAGATTTGTACGTATCTTCGTCTATGTCCTTAATTTCATTACCTAAAGAGACTGCTGTCATGATAGATCTTTGTAATTCTATAGGTGTAACAGAAGGAATATTTAGATAATACATTGTCAACGCTATGTCAGTAGGGTATCCTTCGATAGTGACTTCGGCTTTAAGTAAATTTACTAACATTGCAATATCTTCCGCCCAATTTAAGTTGGAAGGAAAACCACCAGCTTCTCTATAGGTACTTGCTAGCCCTAGAGTGCCTTGTAAGTAAAATGGACAAGTGCCAAATTTTTTTGAAAATAAAAAATACGCATCATAAATTTTAGGAGGATCAAGCTTCATAATTTGTTGCTTTCCAAATATAAGCTCTGCGTACTGTCTGTATAACTTTGAGTATTTTGGAGGAAATCTTTTGACTGTTGTATATATAATTTTCTTATTTAGATTTCTTTTTGTTTCTTCTAAAAGTTGCGTTTGTACAAATAGTTTATGAGGATGCCATAGATCATCAGCATCTTGCCAAGCTATAAGTCTATCCTCGGCAAGTTCTAACAGTCTATTTCTTGCATAAGATCTTCCATAGTTTTTCTCTCCTACTACAATCTGTATTTTTGGATTTTGGGAAAAATGTTTATGTAAAACTGTAACAGTTTCATCCGTTGAACCATCATCGTAAATGACGATATCATAATTATCATATGTTTGATTCAATAGATTTGAAATTGTTTGTATAATTGTATTTTTTCCATTATAAACTGGAATACAAATGGCGACTCGCTTGTTTAGTTTTGAATGAATCACTTATTTTCCTCCTCATTTACAGGCGTTCTCCCTTACAGGTCTTGTCGCACTTCAGGGTTTAATTCACAGTGCCAACGTTCAATGACCCAACGTTCAATGACTAGTGCAACACTCGAAAAAAAAAGAGCGGTAAAAAGAAAAGGGAGACGTCCAGTAAAATTAGATTAACTACAATCCAAAGGAGACCTCCCGTGTGTACTAGTATACCACACACATCATATTCTCATATTACTGCGCATATTAGCTGGTAGCGAACGCCATACCATCTCAGTATTACGCTATCACAAACACTCAATTCGTGATATCGCTCGTAACATAGGTAAACACGCCTCAACTGTTTCTCGTGAACTAAAGAGGAATGGCGGGAGTCGTGTATACAATGATGATAATGCTCATCGTATAGCACGTAAACGGTGGTATGAGTCACATAAAAAACCTCGTATTGCCAACCCTTTTATTCGTGAATACATCCACACAACACTCATACAAGGATACTCACCCCAACAGATCGCAGGACGGCTGACGATTGATCACCCTTCCTTATATACCAATCATGAATCTATCTATCGGTATCTCTATGAATGTACTCCAAAACGTACTTGCTATCTGCAACACAGTCGTAAAAAACGTAAAAAGCGTTCACCAAAGCGTTCCTCACGGCGTGTTCGTATACCATATATCGTGTCAGTACATGAACGAGGTGATGTATCAGAAGAATATGGTCATTGGGAGTTTGATTTAGCTGGTTCTCCTTCTCCGGTGTACGATTGCAGCCCTCATCGAGAAACGTACTCGTATGAGTTTTTACCACAAAATACCAAACAAAAAAGCACATACCGTATACTACGCAATTCTCTTTTTAAGGACAAGTTGAGTACAGCATTCGTCTTCTTCGACGATGTTTTCCTATGAAGGCCTAAGAAAGTAAACTTCTACACAGTTACACAGTAAAGAGTGTTGCTATACACTATGTACAGGATTGTATTAATACTATTCCACGCAAGTGTCTTGACTATAGTTCTCATTTACAGGCGCACTCCACTAGAAGCTTTTACTGTTGCACTTAGTCATTGAACGTTGGTTACAGACACACAAATTATCAATAAGAAAGTAGCTGAGAACGAGTAAAAGAATCAGAAAGGTATACCGAGAAGATAGGCTTACCAACAGAAAAAAGTGCGCTGATACCAGTGTACTTTACTATTCCAGTACACCCAGTGTCATATACTCGGACTTCTTTACGTAGCCTAGATACAACTACTTTGCATCATACTCTCGCACACTGTACAATATGCATATCTTATCTGAGATACTTGAATTCTTCTTTGATTCGTACTATTCTTTGGACAGGTTTGACTGCTTTTGTACGTAAATATAGTATTTATAACCGTACTACAATACCCTGTACCATCAGGCGTGAGGGTGAAATCTACGATATGCCTCAATCACCTCACGCTGGCTCAACCGAGTGTAGACCTGTGTAGTTCCAACAGATGCATGACCAAGAAATTCCTGCACATAACGCAAATCCACGCCACTATTAAGCAGATGGGTGGCAAAACTATGCCGAAAACTATGGAGTGTTTTTTCTGAATAACGAGCACTGCTTGCTCTGTATGGAGCATTATGAGTGGATAGTGTCCTTAGCCATTTATTGAGCAAATATCCAGCACCTCGGCGCGTAAGTCGAGCACCCTTGAGATTAATAAACAATGGGCGTGTATATAATATTTGCTCGTGTATAGGACTAAGGCCCTCTTTTGACAACTCTTGCATGTGTATGTTGGTATCTATTTTTCTGTCTGTAGCCTTAAGGTTTCGTATGTACTCAGTAAGATAGGTTCTGAGTAATGCCCTCATCTCATCGTTAAAAAAAATATACCTATACTTTCCCCCTTTTCCTTTGATTTTTATTCTATGCACGAGGTCACTGATTTCTACCGCTCTCTCACCAAGCTTTTGGACATACGATGAATACCCCGCCTTTGTACTTTCCTCTTGAAGATGAGATGGTACCACACATACGTCTCCAACCAAAAGTGAAAGGGCTTCAGATATACGAGCACCCGTCGTGTACAAGAAAGAAAACAACACAGTATCGCGAAGTGCTGCAAAACCATCGGCACCTCCATCGGCACCTCCATCGGCACCGGCAGACTCTGCACTACCAGACATATCAAAAAAACTGTGTATTTCACTGGAGGTAAAGGCTTTAGGAAGCAATTGTACCTCCTTAAAATTTTTAATGCCAAGTGTAGGAACAGTGTCTCTATATCCGTACTTTTTTAGAATTCTAAAAAATGTACGCAAAAAACTCAAAAGTCGATTGAGGCTACGAGAGCTATATTCTTTTTCGCTCTGTACATGAATAAATGACTTTATGTCATCGACAGTAACCTTGCAGGGCTCAATATTTTGTTCAATCGCCCAATCTCTAAACTTTTTAAAATCTACACTATAACTGTCCCATGTGCTAGCACTACGAAGCGCATGTATTTCTTTTTGCAATACGATCAATGATCGTTCCCAGGTAAGTGGCGTTGGATGTCTCACACATATATTATCCGTCGTTTTTGCTATACGACTGTATCTATATTTCTTGTGATTCGTGTCTTTTTTTAGACGTACTCAATTCTGTTCGTGGTGCAGGAGCAAGGGGTATAGTATCGAGATCTAGTTTCTGAGCTCCTTCTTCATACAAGCGTATACTTCCCTCGTAGCCCTTATTCAGTCCAACCTGGTGCACAAATACCTCTCTTCCTTGCTCCACGGCAAAATACGCAGTATGAAGCGCACCGGATTTTATAGGTGCCTGTACAATACAGGTTGCATGAGACAAGCCCGCAATAATTCTATTTCTGCTCACAAAAGAATATGCATGTACATGACCGCGGGGCCCAATTTCTGAAAGCAAGACACCTCCGTGCTGTAATATTTTTTGTGCTAGAGGGCGATTTTTTTTGGGGCGTACATCGAGTATCTGCGTCCCGAGCACCGCAACCTGTGGACGCGACAACTGCGCCGCACCTGTATGCGCTGCTTGATCTATCCCAAAGGCAAGTCCTGATACAAGCGTCCATCCGTACCGAACGAGTCGGGAGGAGAGTTCTATCGTAGCATGTATCCCAGCAATGCTTGCCTGTCTTGTGCCTACTACCGAAAACATGCTAGATGCAAGCGCCTGAGGATCTCCCCATACGTAGAGCACTACCGGTGGATCATATATATGTTTGAGTATAGGTGGATAAGCGTGTGAATCAAGTGTAAGTATAGTTATATTACGTTTTTGACAGAGAGTCATTTCTTCTTGAGCAGAGGTAAGCGCACGCGTGGGGCTCCAACTGGAACGCAATATGCGTCGTCCAAGCAATTCTTGAATGTCAGAATGAGACAAGGCACATAATTCATCCGAGTTTATGGGATTTTTCCACACGTAGTATTTTTCTATTGGAGATAGAAAGCTGAGATTATTTAAAAAAAGTGCTTTTATCACTGAGTGTACAGCCACATCACTCCATCCAAAATTCGTAACAAAGAGGTACGCTTGGTATACATAAACACCTACTGCTCTGTCTCATGGGGTATCGCACTCAACACTGATTGGAAGTGCATGCTTTGCATGGAGAAATTCTAGTATATCGGTATGTATATGCGTATATATCTGTGTTGTTTTGATATCGCTATGCCCTAGCAGTATCTGTACTGTTCTGAGATTGGCTCCCGCTCTTAAAAGATGACTTGCGTAGGAATGACGTAACGTGTGTATTTTTGCCTTCATACCCGGGTCAAGAAGTGCGCGAAATAGTTTCCATGCACCTTTACGCGTGAGGGGTTCTCCTTTGTAGTTCAAAAACAGCATTTTTTTTCCTGCAGGGCTCTTCATGATTCCTTTGTTTTTTAATTGGGCATGCCCCGACTCAATATACTTACACAGCGACTCTTTTGCTTTAATTCCAAACGGAGCATATCGTTCCTTTGCCCCTTTACCTATTACACGCACCGTGTTGTTATCAAAATCAAAGTCAGCAATTGTGAGGTCTAAGGCTTCGCTTATTCGTAAGCCTGCAGAATATATGAGTTCAAAGAGTGCACGCGTTCGTTGGTTGAGTGGGGTATCATCCTTTATTTTTGCAAGCATGCGCTCAATTATCTGTTCAGAAAGTACTTCGGGTTCTTCAACGCCATATTTGACACCAGAAAAATCAAGCGTAGGATCCGTCGTATGTAGTGTCTCTTGAGAGAGAAAGACAAAAAAGTTTCGTAGAGCTGATAGTATTTTGTTTATGGTACGCTCAGAACATTGTCTCTCTGTACGTGCGTGATAGAGATAATCTTGAATATCGTGAGGAGCACACTTGCTGAGTAATGACGTATCGTTGCCATATTTTTGTTGAAAAAAACGAAGAAAATGCTCTATTTCTAATGCATAGGTTTCTTGTGTGTTTTTTGACTTTCGTTGATCTAATGCAAGATATCGTTTAAAGAATGTTGAGAATTGCGAATACTCATGTATTCTCATGTGTGCCAATTCCCATGAGCTTAGACAGGCGTTTTACGGCAGGCACTTCAAAATTATCAACTTGAATATTCGACAAAAATGACTCATCTTCATAGTCGTGTTGCGAAGATATGAGTTTATTAAAATCCGATACTCCCATTGGTTCTTGGTCTGGTTTTTTGTGTTCACTATTATTTTGTTGAGCATTTTCTTGAGCGTCTTGTTGAAGATCTTCTTGGTTCTCGTCTTGGTTTTCGCCTAAACTTGCATCATTATTAAATGAAAAGGCGGGAGTAGCAAAGGATGGCTTTGAAGCGCCATCTATTTTGTGTGAAACGCTATGTCCGTGTTCTTGTAATCCATGTATAGCATCGCTCTCACTTGGATTTGCTGAGGCGATAATGGTAACCAGTGCTTCAGTGGTCCAATCAGTATTGACTCTATATCCACATTTGAGATTAAGGGTATCATGGTTTTTTGTTCTTGTTGCTATGATGTCTGATATCGCTGAAAAATCTTGCATGGATATTTCTCTCCCTACTACAGCGTTTACAATGACGTTATTTGCATGGTAAATGATATCAAGATTTTTTTCTGAGATGAGGTGGTTCTCTAAGGCTCGTTCTGTCGCACGATGGCTGTGACCACTTTTTTCACTGTCGTGTTCCATGCCCATGCCTATAGCCACGCGTCCTGCGCTTTTTAGCACTTTTTTTATGTCTGCAAAGTCAATGTTTATTTTTCCTGGCTTTGTAATGATATCACTAATAGCAGTAACAGAATTGGAAAGTACTTTGTTGACCATGTCAAAACTCTCCTCAATTTTTTTATCGGGTGTCATGACTTCGGTTTTGAATACATGGTCGTTCGGTATTTCTATGAGGGCATCGGCATACTGTTCAAGTTGTGCAAGACCCTGCTGTGCATTCTGGGCACGTAGTCTTCCTTCGTATGCAAAAGGAGTAGTAACGACAGCAACCGCTAGTACGTTGTTTTCAACTGCTATCTGAGCAATGAGAGGCGCAACTCCTGTTCCCGTTCCTCCCCCGAGTCCTGATGCAATAAATATCATATCAAATTTGCATATTTCATTTTTTAGTACCTCGTGAGACTCTCTACCTGCTTCAAGACCCTTCTCTGGATCACCACCTACTCCTCTACCAAAACAGGAGCGTGGACCTAGAGTAATTACATTCTCAGCTAAGCAGGACTCAAGCGTCTGCACGTCGGTATTGGCTGCATAGAGCTCTACATTTTCTATCCCCGAACGTATCATGCTATCAAGTGCATTAACTCCTCCTCCCCCTACACCAAATACAGCTATTTTGGTCGGGTTGACGGTAATCGTATCACTTCCTATGATGTTTTTCTTTTTGACTTCCGGTTCGATAGTAACGTGAGGATCAAACTGTATGGTCATCCCATCAGTATATGCTTCATCTATTTCTTCAAGTTTATTAAATTTCACAGCCCCCTCCAAGAGACAAAATCTTATTCAATATTACAGAAAAATTACAAATCTGTCAAGTAGTAAAATACTTTTTAGAACATTGAGAGTAATAATACGTCAAAAGACAAAGCATAAAAAAACGAGAAGGTAAGAAAAATTTCCTCTATATCATAGACAAACCATGTCTTGCTATTACCTTGAGAAAGAAATAATTACGTATAATTAACGGAGCACACGGAGGTGTGCACATACCTAGGCCACGCGCAAGCCACACCATCAGATATTAGGTCATGCCATCCGCCATGTAGACGAATCAAGATCTGTATAAATTTGGCTTTTTAGTTACGGGGCAAGTCTTCGCAAAGCGTTTTGAGCACTACTATCACTAGCATCGAGCGTAAGAGCACGACGGTATAGTACGAGGGCCTGATCAGGCTGATTTCGTTGCTCTTTTAACCGAGCACGAACAAGAATCCAACTTACTTTGTTTGGAGATTTTTGTATCGCCGCAGCATACGAAATATCAGCTTTTGCAAACTGTTTTTTTGAACGATATATCTCACCTAAAAAAAAGAATACCCAGTCAGAAAGTGCTCCATTAGGCGCTTGTCGAAGGTATTCATCAAAATACTGCAATGCCAAATCATACTCATCAAGTTCATAATACGCCTCACCCATTACCTGTAATATTCGAGAGTCACGAGGATTGATCTCAAGGGCTTTTTGGGCAGTCTCTAGGGCTTCGTTCCAGCGCTTTAATGAGACATATGACCAGGCTTTGACCGCGTAAGCACTGATGTTTGACGGATCATTTTTTATGAGGGCATCTGACTCAACTATCGCACGGGTAAAATCCCCTTGAGCATAGGTAACGTACGGCGACGACTCTTGGGCAAAAAGTATAGTTGAAGAGCATAATAAAAAGAATAAGATACTAGGCACACGGTACAACACACGATACAAAGATGCACTCGATGTATTATAAGTCATGTATGCCCTTATTCTCTTTGTACGTACAACACTGGTAGATAGGTAATCCATACAAATTAGTTACGTGTTCTCGCGAGGTTTTTGTGTAACCTGCACATCAGCGTTCAACACGCCACCCCTGTCCACCGTCAACAGTGCTGTTTTTAGCTTGCCAAATACTCGCCCACCTTTAGAAAGAGAAAAATAATCATGACACACTATGGTTCCCCCCACTTCGCCCTGTACCGTGGCTGTATTTACTTCAAGGTTGTCATGAACTTTGCCTTCGTATGATATTACTACGCTATCAGCCCGAATGTTTGAATGAGTAAATTCTCCCTTTATAAGCATACTCTCTTCTGTATGCAGAGCGCCTGTAAAACGCACATCTGAGTTAAGTAAGGTAGCAAATTCATTTTCTTCTTTCATGAGAGTCTTTTCCTTTTATTGCTTTATGTGAATCAAGAGTATTCTCTGCTATTTATAATACTGGTAACTGTATCTTATGTCAATATTCTTGATTGTTCTTTTACAAGACTTTTTTGGTAAGAAAACGCGTACACCATAATCATATGCAATCAGTGCGAGCTATCAATTCGCTTAGTCAGTGTGAGCGGTCAGTCACTAAACTCTCTTTTTGTGATCGTCTTTTGATCTTGCTCGCATATCATGTATCGTGTGTCTCACTGTCGTGTATTGCGCTTTTAATGTTTTCACGCTGAAGATCAAAAGTCTTACAGAGTTTATCGAGCATGTAAACAGAGTGTATATTGTACTTATACATATCAAGAAAAAGTTCTTCGGTATCGTTACATGTCTGTGTAATGAGTTCGCATAGTCGCTGGTATCCCACTGTTCCAACGGGGCTATCTTGTAATGCAAGCTGACTAAGAGCACGTCCAATAAAATGGGTAAGACCCTGCGTCATAGCTATATGCTTATCATGCGTACTGGGATCTAGAGGTACTACGGTAAGACCTATAGAATCTAGAAAGCAAGTAAATTCTTTGTAAGGTGCAGGATCTATACGAAGCGGATGTGTTACTATATAAGGCGTAATAGTAGCATCGTAAGAGTCTGGACCAAAAAGAGGATGAGTAGCAACCAACGAGACGGTGTTGTTGTCTATTTTGCTCATCCATTGCGCTGGTTGTTCTTTTACTGAACACGTATCGATAAGCACTTGAGACTCATGTACCATCGAACTGAGATCGGTCAAAAGAAAACGTAGACATCGTATAGGAACACACAGAAATATCCAATCGGCTTTATCAACGCACTGAGCCAATGTATCACAGGGGATACGTTGCTCTTCTTTGTTCTTTTTGCTCTTAAGTGAATCTAGAGAGTTGTTTGCGTCAAAACAATAGACTGTCACGGATTTTACTGATTTACTCAGTACACGCGAAAAGAAATTTCCAAACCGCCCCATTCCTATTACTGATACTTTTTTTTGCATGTACTATACCTTTACCCTATAATTATATAATTAAAGAAGTATGCAGTCCTTTAAGGATAAGGTTATCGCACAAGCACAGTCACTACAACGAACGCTGGTGTTGCCAGAAGGAGATGATCCACGTATCGTAGTTGCCGCTAGTCGTATCATAGAGCAAAATATTGCATCCGAAGTATATCTCTTAGGAACCCGCGAAGCCATTGCACGAAGTGCACAATACAGTAGCACATCCCTTCACAAACCAGGAATACACATCGTTGATCCCGTTCGCTCTGAATATCGTGACAGTTTTTCCGAACTCTACTATAGTCTGAGAAAACACCGTGGCGTCACATTAGAAATGGCAAAAGAAGCAGTACAGGACCCTCTCAATTTTGCAGCCCTCATGGTCAAACAGGGCAAAGCCTACGCTATGGTTGCTGGCGCTAAAAGTATAACCGCAGATGTCCTGCGTAGTGCCATTACTATCATCAAGCCACAAAAAAATACTAAGCTGGTCTCTTCGTGCTTTGTAATGCAATTTAGGCAACTCTATTCTTCTTTTGCTTCTGTAGCAACAAGGACCATCCCAGGAGATATGGGGGGTATAATATTTTCTGACTGTGCAAATATACCACAACCTTCTAGCGACGATCTTGTCGAAATAGCAACTGGTGCTGCTGAGTCGTGCAAAAAATACTTGAACACTGCGCCTCGTATTGCGTTTTTATCTTTTTCTACTCATGGTTCGGCATGCCATCCTGAAGTTGATCGTGTGCGTACTGCTGCCAGGCTGTTTAAAGAAAAATTTCCTGACATTGTATCTGACGGAGAATTACAGTACGATGCTGCAGTTATTCCTGATGTTGCAAGCTTTAAAGCTCCAGCCTCCCCCCTGTATGGAAAATCAAACGTGCTCATTTTTCCTGACCTCAATACAGGTAATATTGCGTATAAACTTGCACAACGTACATCACATGCTGAGGCCTACGGTCCTTTTTTACAAGGACTTTCTGGCCCTGTAAGCGATCTTTCCCGTGGTTGTTCTGCAGAGGACGTACTGGTAACCGCTGCTGCAACACTCACACAAGAAAACAACTGTGTGATACCACCCACATGAACGCAGACACCCATACTACCACCCATATTATGCTCATCGGATACGGAAAAATGGGAAAACTCATTCACTCACTTGCTATTAAGCAAGATATTGATGTATGTGCAATAGTAGACCCACTCATCTCATCACCGACAGTGTCTCATTCCCCAACAACACATACAACCACAACCAAAGAAAGCGCACTGACAAGCCCCCCCATGTTTGTGACACTTGAGTCAGCCCTAGAGTATATCACTCAATCTAAAAATACATTCAATGACATAATTGCAATAGACTTTGCACAGGGCAATACGCTCAGAGAACGAATCACACAACTTGCTAGACATAAGATCGGTATTGTCATAGGTACTACAGGAAGTGATATAACAGATGATGAACTAAATGCTATAAGCCACGACAATGCTATCGCTGTGCTTCGTGGGAGCAACTTTTCTATTGGTGTATACATCCATACTCGCCTTGCTGAATACAGTGCACAACTAATCAGAAATTTCTCAGGATACGACGTGAGCCTTTTTGAAAGCCATCACACAGAAAAAAAAGACCGCCCCTCTGGAACTGCCCTAAGCCTTGCCCGCACAGTACTAGCACATTATGATCCCCATAAGCACAAGATGGATTTCAACCTGCCTATTGATATGGCTCCTCGAAAAGACACCCTCTATATCAGTTCTCAACGCCTAGGAACCGAAGTCGGTACCCACAGCATCGACTACGATAGCTCTTATGATCGCATCACGATTGAACATCGTGCAAAAAATAGGGAGGGATTTGCAAGAGGCGCCCTACTAGCAGCTACCTTTATCAAGAATCGGCGTGGCCTCTTTTCAACCGAACAGTTGTTTGAGAGTATGTTCAAACACACTGAGAACTATTTTTCAGACGAACTCTCAACCGACGGAAACCAAAGCAAAAACCAGACAAAGGACGAACTATGAATACCACAGTCTATGACGGTGTGCATACTGCACTTATCACCCCTTTTAAAGAATCAGGAACCATAGATTTTCATTCGCTTGAAACCCTTGTCAACACGCAAATTGCACAAGGCATTGCTGGACTTGTTCCCGTTGGCACCACAGGTGAAAGCCCAACGCTATCGCATAAAGAGCATATCGAAGTTATACAAACTGTATGTAAGGTCGTTGAAGCATCCGAGCACACACCGCTCGTCATCGCTGGCACAGGATCAAACAACACCTATGAGGCAATAGAACTCACCAAAGCTGCACAAGACCTCGGCTGTAGTGCAAGTCTACAAGTAATCCCCTACTACAACAAACCAAGTCAAGAAGGACTGTATCGACATTTTGTCGAAATTGCCGAACAGAGCACCATCCCTCTTATTCTCTATAATATCCCAGGCAGAAGTGGAGTAGCACTTAGCGTAGATACCATTATTCGTCTGGCAGCCCATCCACGCATTGTAGCTATCAAAGAAGCAACTGGAGCCATTACTACTGCCATTGCCCTCCGTTGTCTTATCCCTGATTTTGTAGTACTGAGTGGCGACGACCTTCTCAGCCTTTCGATGCTTGTCCACGGAGCACGTGGTCTCATTTCAGTCGTGAGCAATATCCTACCCGTTCCTATCATACACATGGTCTCAGAAGCATTACACAACAACTACACCACCGCGCAACAGCTATACAAGCAATTATACGAGGCATTCACTGTATTGTTTCTAGAAACAAACCCCATACCCGTAAAATACGCAGCATCACAGCTTGGTCTTTGTACCCCACATTACCGCCTCCCGCTCTGTGCTCCTTCGGTCACGACCAAGAAAAAAATAGATGAACTTCTTGAAAACCTTGCGAAAAGTCTACAGAAAAAATTATAGAGGGCTTACAAAAAAGGCTTGCAGAGAAAGCTAACAGAGACAGCTAGCAGAGACAGCTAGCAGAGAACTATGCGGGAAAGTTGACACAAATAAATTCACACGAAAACATGCACAGCGAAAAACGTATACAAAGAAATTCATACGGAAGTTTACCATGTCTACACCCAAAATTGGAAACACCTCCTATTTGTGAGACGTAGATAAGAGACTAAAAGCCTGGAGAAAAACTTCAGGAGGATAGGTTTCGGCACGACTATCAGAAGAAAACCCAATATCTTCTGGAATGAGACTAGGCGAATAGCTTGCAAGCAATCGTCTAAGCGAATGTTTGAGTTTTTTTCTTCGTTGTGAAAATGCAGCGTTTACAAAAGCATGATATTTCGCCTTTTCCGATGCCTCATGTAATAGTAAACGTGGAGTGAGCGTGCACACAACCGAATTAACGCTTGGACGCGGAAAAAAACATTCCTTATCTACGTCACACTCCTTGGTTATGGAATAATGCGATTGAACAATAATACTACTAGCAGCGTACTGTTTAGAACTGGTCGTCGCACTGATGCGCTCAAAAGCCTCTTTCTGTAGCATGATAATGTGGGGAACACAGAGTGCTGGATATAAAGTATGAGAAATTATTAGTTTAATTGCACAGCTATACGGAAGATTACCAACTATGAGCCACGGAGGATCTGCCTCCGTTTGGCACGCATTATAGGCTGAGCTCTTGTCTACGGAAATAGTCTTTTCGTGACTGCCCTTAGTGCGATAATTTCTTGCGTAGTGATCCGATAGGTAACCAGGTAACGTGCGTAAGGCATCTCCCCGTATCAAGGAAATATTGCAAGAAAGCGCACCTTGTTCATTTAGCTCATCAATCAAGTTACTAAGTAACTTTATTAGAAGACCATCGAGTTCAAAGGCGACAATATGAGATGATGGTAAAACTTGCGCAAGCGGGAGCGTGAGCGCTCCAAGACCAGGACCAATTTCATATAAAAGCGGTGGAGATTTCGTGGCTTTTTTCTCACCGAGAACCCTGAGAAAACGATGATATATTATCTTGACTATGGTATCTATGGCACCTTTTGAACAAAGAAAATTTTGACCATCTTTTGAACGCAAATACACCTGATGTTGTGTCAAATAGCGTCTTAATACGTGTCTGTTGTGTAGCGATACCACGTTTATAGTGTAATATACAAACGCTAAGCCTTCTCTCCTTACTGCCTCTTGCTTTGATTGGGAATCTTGCTTCCTCAAGCTGATTTTTCCATGTTGGTACAAGGTATTGTCTTTGTGCCTTTCTTGTACTTAGTGCTATCAGTCATTTGCATAAGCATGATGTGTATTACTCATAGCTTTTTTCCAAAAAATCACACGAAGCCAAGCAGCTCTCCACAATACCATACAGAAAAACAAGGCTAGCACAGCGTACAATAGTATTAACCCTCCGAGGGTATAAAGTGCACCAACTTGCGAAAATCGGACACATAAAAAAATAAGCAGTTCGGTGAGTCCGTCAAATACATATACAAAACCACTCACGACATATCCTGAGGGAATACAGAGTATCAGCAAACCCAAGTACATGATGACAACAATAATCGGGCTCGCAACAAGTGTTGCCACTATTCCTACAAGGTGCACTTTCTTAAAAATAATGAACACATACCATGCCGTACTTGCCATCACCGTAATACCAATCCCTAACATATCAGCAATAAACACTGGCATATGCCTGTACAGAGACTGCGACACCACAAGCCCCATACGAACCCCCACAACTGCGAGAAACGAAAGCACGAGCGAAACGCTTGTAAGTGCGTATGGTATAATTAGCACGCAAATAAGAAAAGACAAAGCACATACATACACAAAGGAAAACCGGATCCGTCTCTTTTGTATAGAGTGTCGTACCGAAATCATCACCGCTGCTCTCACTAACGAAGCAGGAAATGCAACCCACCAGCAATATACCCATAAAAGGCACAAAACGAACCACTGTCCTATTCTGGTAGGCAAAGGCTTTACAAGGTATGAGAGCACGCTTACACATACTTCAAGATGAAAGCCAGAGAGTGCAAAAAGGTGTTGTAGCCCACTTGCACGAATTATCTCTTTAAATGACGTGTGCAAATGTGTTTTGTCTCCCGTATACAATGCCTTTAATAGTGCAAGACTATCATCGCTCAATCCACGACTTGACAACCAACGATAAAATACATTCGTACTAGTGCTCCGCATTCCCTGTAGTAAGGTATCAAATTGAGGCGGCATAAATACCATAATGCTGAGATAATACCAATATGCAAGCAATGCACAGAACATGAGAAGCACTATTCTAGTGCGTACAAAAAAAATAATGGTCCGAACCGTTGAATACACCAACTCATTGTGTAGCATAGGTTTTTTTATAGGATTAGTTGTGAACTCTCTCATAGTCCGAAACACAAAGCCCCTAGGGTAAAATACATCAACGACAATCAAAAAAGATACAAAAAACGCAAGCGCAAAAAAATCAAGACGTATAATAGAAATATGGAGTCCAAAAAAAACTGCTAGTCCAATGAGTGCATCGCGTGCCATGCTTACAACTATTACCCCAAGAACTCACGCTTTGATTCAAAATCAAGTACTCTGTATGTTGCTGTTGCTCCTTATTTCGCGTACCCTCGAAGCAAATTTTTTTCTTTTACTCTTGACAAAAACACTCACTCCATTGCAGAGCATTCTGCTACTTCCAGAACTGATCTTATGCGTCATACTCATTTTATTTTTACGCATGCATTTGCCCAATATAGACAGTAGAATAGATCATACATTCCTTACCTCTCCCAAAAAACCAAAAAAACCCCAAAAAGAACAAGCAGAAGAACAAGCAAAGAAAAAGCAAGAGCACGTACAAATACCTTCCCACCACTCATATAGCATATCTACCATACCTCACATACACAAGACGCTTACCTTACGAGATAGTCGCATTACTAGTTCTGATAAACATAGCAATACTATCCTAAATTCAAAAGCACTCATCTCAATAACGATCCTCACACTGTTCCTACTTTTTGGACTCAATGCATGCCTCAGCCTGGTATTTGGAGAAGAAAAAAGCCAGCTATCCTTACCAGCAGACCTGGGAATAGCCTATAGTCTGTATGGACTCACCATGGTCATTGTCTCATCTATCACAGAAGAACTATTATTTAGAGGGGCATTATACCTAGCTTGTAAACAACATTCATTGCGTTATGTGATATGCAGTACACTGATATTTTCACTTCTCCATCATCCACTCCCAAGCCTCATATTTTCTTTCTTTGTTGGCTTGTGTTTCTCACTCATCTTTTTGGTTCATAAAAATCTTTTAGCACTGATTATTAGTCACCTTTGTTATAACTCGCTCATTTTGATAGCACTATATATAACAACATCCTAGAAACAAGTCTAGAATATCATCCTAAAACAGTATAAAAAATGACTAGCAACGTAAAGAATTTATAATATTTTAAAATAAATATAATAATTATTGCCATATGTGCCCGTATAAAATTGCTATAATTGAAATCAAGGAGATGTTTTATCAATGCGTATTTTTAGTCTAAACCAAAGCAGAATAGTCTTTATTGCTCTTATGATATGGGTGTTTGTAGGAACATCCAGTTTATTTGCACAATATGAACAAACAACAGAAACAATAAATAGAGCGGTGACCGTCGATATTTTACATATAAACGACCACCATTCTCATCTTGAACCATTAAACTTTGATATCAACTACCAGGATACTAAAGTTCGGGTTAAATTAGGGGGTTTTCCACAAATTGTTGCCTACATGAACCAACAAAAAGCAATAAATCCCGAAGCCTTGCTTCTTCATGCAGGAGACGCAGTCACTGGCACGGTATATTATACCCTCTTTAAGGGAAAAGTGGATGCAGAACTCATGAATCTTGTAGCATGGGATGCTTTTGAACTTGGTAACCACGAATTTGACGATGGAAACCAACAACTGAAAAATTTTCTTGACATACTTGATGCACCCGTATTAGCTGCAAATGTCGTCCCTGACGGGGATAGCATACTTGCAGGCTACTGGGATCCATATAGAATTGTAAACGTTAAAGGACAGAGTATAGGTATAATTGGTCTTGATATAGCAAAAAAGACAAAGGAATCGTCAAACCCCGGGCCTGATATTACCTTTTTAGACGAAATAGAAACTGCCCAGAAATACGCTGACGAACTTACCTCACAAGGAATCAATAAAATAATACTGCTTTCACATATAGGTCATAGCCTATCAAAGAAACTTGCAGCCACAACAAGAGGCATTGACCTGATAGTCGATGGTGACTCTCACTCCTTTCTTGAAAGCGTCGATCTCTCCCCTTACGGAATAGAAGCAGAAGATACATACCCCACTATGATTAATTCTGCGAGCGGTGATCCCGTAGCAATTGTACAGGCTTGGGAGTATACAAAAATCGTAGGTGATCTCTCAGTCCGTTTTGATGCAGACGGAATAATAACAGATATAGATGGCGAACCTATGATGCTCATTGCTGACTCTTTTAGAGTAAAAAATGCCGATGGTGATCGTGTAGAACTACAAGGAAACGCACGTGCCGAAGCCTACAGAGTGGTCGCATCAGTACCCTTTGTAAAAATTCAGGAAGCCGATCCTACAGCACAAGCCTTACTCAATCGTTATCAAGAAGAAAAAGAAGCCTTTGGCAGTGAAGTACTGGCCCAGGTATATAACGACATCCCTGGAGGAAGCGCACTACGAATTCCCTTTATAAGTGAAGACCCCGAAACAGCTTGGGGACACTACACCGCACAGGTAGTTGCTGAAGCCATGCTTCACAAATTACAGCACCTTGGCGAAGGTGATGTCGATCTTGTCATACAAAATGCAGGTGGCGTGCGTATTCCACTTCTACCGGGAGATTTAACCGTTGAAATAGCCTATACACTCCTACCATTTGGCAATACCCTCGTAGTTGCCGAAATGACAGGTGCTGAAATAGTGAGCGCACTAGAAGATGGTATAGCATTTTCACTCGATGGCTCTACCGGAGCATTTCCTTATACTGCAGGACTGAGATATGCAGTTGACCTTCAAGAAGAAAAAGGAACAAGGACTTCTACGGTTGAGATTAATATGGATGACTCATGGAAAGCAATAGATCCTAATCAAACGTACAAAGTTGGTATAAACAATTATATTGCAGGTGGAAAAGATGGATACACCACCCTTGGTAACATACCTGCAGATAGAAAAGTTGACACCTATATCGACGATGCCCAGTCATTTATTGACTACATAGTCAATAAGAAAAAAATTATCAAACCCGCACAAACAAGCGTGTACCTAAAGCGCTAATGCATTTGCAGGAGTATTGCATCATGTTATACTGATGTAATACTCCTCTTCTCTACTGAACTATAGCGAACTATAGCGGATTTGTAGCCAGAAAATTTACCGCGGATATGATTAGGAAAATTTCCGTAGCAGGTCTTTTGCTCTCTTGCTTTTTGCTCTTACCATATAAATAGGAGCACTATACTTTCTAGGGTGCTGTATTCTTCAAAACCACAAGATCTCTACTAAGAGATAATCAGCCAAGCGGTATTTAGGAGATATTGAAGCGTCAAAAATTATGGTATCAAATAGTATTGTGAAACACTATCACATTGTTTTCTGCACCAAATCACGAAGACGCGCATATTCTATGAGTTCTGGTCGATATTCAAAATGCATGGTATCGTAGTGTGACCACTTGCCTCCCCAGATAAATCCTTTGTTTTGTAAAATGCTCACTATTTTTTCTGGGATAAGCCACCGTTCATCCAAACCAAGTGTATCCCAAGTATCAGGACGTTGATCCCGTGCCCATTGCCAGTAGGCAGCCTTGCCCTTAAACGAATTTGGAATAAAGTCCAGTGCAATACCAAAAGCATGCATGCTTATATTGCTACTATTTCTAACGGTCCTATTATAATAACCCGAAATTGTCTCTAGTTCGTCAATAAATCGAGCTATATCATCGTCTTGTTGCGCGAGTGTCATTATCTCATCTGAGGCTTCTTGAGCCGCTATCCCCGCAAGTGCATGAAGACGTACCGTTTTTCCCAAGATAGTAAACTCTTGAATAAGTGGCTCAATTTGAGAAGGAGTGCCCCCCACGAGCGCTATTTGTAAAGCAGAAGATCGCCGATACGTTGCAGAGAAGTTTACCCGTGGTGGTGGAATTGCTTCAAATACATCGTATATGGACTCAGTTCGGTAAGGATAGAGAATACGCGAATACTCTTGTGAATTAAATCGCTCAGAGCTCGAAAGAAACTTTGCTTTCCTGAACCATAGTTGCTCACCTCCGATAGTAAATACAATATCGTCTTCGCTCCATTCAATATCAGAGAGTAGTGTAGGATAATAGCTCGCTATGATCGACAATACTTGAATTTTTTCTTGCGTAGACTCTAATTGCATGAGCACTTCTTCAAGGTGTGGGAGGTCATGCTTGGCAATTTCTTCTGCTAAAAACTCGCTACCTTCTTGTGCCAGTGGTGTACGTGTCGGTGCATTGCTTTGTAGTGAGGATGATAAGAGCAAAAGAAACACATGCACGAGCAAAAGTCCCAAAGAAAGACTTCCGAACACATAAAATGATTTCATCATTATTATAATATCAACTGAGCAGAAAAATTAAAGACCACTCATACAAATGAGTATATAGTAACCTCTAGCATATGTATACACAGGAGACCAGCTTAGCATACCTCTGAACATGCCTTAATATCACATGTGCTTATATTCGGCATGCATGTTTTCTATTCTATCTTTCCTAAAAAGTCTAGGTAAACTAATAGCACTATCTGCAAAAAACAATGTACGGCCTTCACACTTTGTGAACAAAATCATACTAGAAAGTGCTGAAGAGACATCAATGGTTTCCAACAATTCTCTCCATCTTTACTATCCTTCAAAAAAGGCCTTAAGTTTAGTAAGAATTTTTGACTTTTTGGTGTTGGTACGGTCGTCGTTCACGCTACGTGTGTAGTTGATAATTTTTTGAGAACGAGATTTGAGCAAGGTCGCCATGTCTTTATTAGAGAGTTCCGCGTAATCACGCAATATCGAGTCTCGAACGATGGCAGCAGCAGCGCTTGGATTGGTATGTGCTCCATTCGGTGGCTCGGGGATAATCTTGTCGATAAACCCAAATTCTAGTACATCTTGTGCTCGCATTTTCATTAGGCGCGCTGCCTCCTTAGATTTTTTTGCATCACGAAGTAATATTGACGCAAAGCCCTCTGGTGATATCACAGAGTACACCGAATTTTCGAGCATGCATATACTATCGCCTATCCCTATGCCCAGCGCTCCACCTGACCCGCCCTCGCCTATAATAATACAAATAATGGGTACCGTAAGCACCGAAAAATGCATGATATTGTTTGCAATGGCCTCACCTATTCCCCGTTCTTCCGACGCAATGCCAGGAAAAGCCCCAGAGGTATCGATAAAACTCACTATGGGACGTCCAAAACGCTCTGCTTCTTTGGCAAGTCGTAGGGCTTTTCGGTATCCTTCGGGATGCGCCATACCGTAGTTTCTTTGAAGATTCTCTTTGAGATTTGTACCTTTTTGGTTTCCAATAAACGTAAAATGCACTCCTCCTATTGTGCATATTCCCCCCACCAAGGCGCTATCATCTCCATGACACCTATCTCCATGTAACTCGACATATCGTTCACTTATTTCATTTATGTAGTACAGGGTATTTGGTCGCGATGAATGGCGTGCGAGAAGTACCGAATTCCATGCTTCTTCCTGAAGTTTTTCGAGATGCTTTTTGTCATTGATGCTAGACGACTGGGGCTCTGAAACACGATGCCTAGAAATCTGATCTTGTGTCGACGAAGAATGCGAATCTTTTTCTTTAACTGACGAGACAGTATCGGTGTTTTCTCCTACTTTTGCTTGCGGAGGCCTTGACGAGCTCAACGCTGCACTATCTTTGGTAGGTGTTACTAAAGAAGTATCTGATTGCTCTGTTTTGTGGGAATGGTCTCTTGTCTGTTGTGTGTCATGTTTTTGGTCATGTTGGTAATTATATTGTTGGCGCTTTTGTTTATTGGCCTGTGGGACGGCAGTATCATTTTGTTTTTTCAGAAGTTCAAGCAAATCAATATCTTGTTCTTCTGCAATGCGTCGTAGTTTTTCTAGGTTATCTTCTATTTCTCTACTCATTGCTTTTTATGTACCTCTATGAGATATCCCAAGACATTACGCAAATTTTTTCGGTGTACTAAGGCGTCAACAAACCCTCTTTCTCTTTGAAATTCCGCAGACTGAAATCCTGCAGGAAGTTTTTGTTTGATGGTACCTTCGATCACGCGAGGACCGGCAAAGCCAACCAAGTGCTTGTTGTTCTGCAAGGATAACATCACCAAGCATACCGAAGGATGCAGTAACCCCACCCGTAGTGGGATCCGTAAGCAGTACAAATAGCGGAATGTGCATCTGATGCAAGAGAGCAACAGCGTGCGAAGTACGCGCCATTTGCATTAAAGAAAACAAGCCTTCGTGCATACGTGCGCCACCGCTCGCAGTCGTAATAAGACAGGGTATTTTTTCTTTGATACTATGAAAAATCACCTGTAATATGCGCTCACCCACAGTGCTTCCCATACTCCCGCCCATAAACTGAAAACTCATAGAAGCAACACTAATCTTATGACCAAGCACCGTACCTATTCCACACATAACCGCTTCGTCTACCATACTTTTTTGTTGCTCAAATTTGAGTTTTTCTGTATATCCCGGAAAACCAAGAGGATTATGAAGTGGGGTGTCAAACTTTGAAGAAATATTTTCGTACTGCCCCCCATCAAATAAAAATGAGAGGCGTTCTTTTGCATTTATTCTAAAATGATACTGACAATGGGCACACACGTAGAGTTGTGCTCTGAGTATCTCTTCTTCTATATGTTCGTGGCATTGAGGGCACTGATGCTTTTCACTGATAAATTTTCTATTGTCAAGTGAATAGAGGTCAACAGAGTTTTTTTTTGAAAATTTCTTAAAGAAGGTATTAACAAGCCCCATGTCTACGTACGTGGCTCCTTTAATATGCCTGATTCTTCGAGATAGTTGTTGCTGTAGTTTCCTGAACGAAACACTGTATCCTTGAGTATCTTTGTAAACCACGACGCATTATGGCTGAGAGCACGCCCTTTGATCTCTAGTTCGTCCAGAGCACACAACATTTTCTGCACCCCTTCGCGCCTTGATTTTGCCTGCACAAGCAGTTTTGCTAACAATGAGTCGTAGAATGGCGAGACTTGATATCCTTGATATAAAAATGAATCGACCCGAACCTTTGGTCCAGAAGGAAAAAAGAGCGTATCGACCCAGCCAGAACTGAGAGCGTTTATGCGACATTCCATAGCATAGCCCTCAAATCTTATATCTTCTTGCGTGTATTTAAGAGCATTGCCCGAAGCAATAGAAAGCTGTTCATGTATGAGGTCTATGCCTGTAATGAGTTCTGTAACAGGGTGCTCCACTTGTATACGTGAATTAACTTCCATAAAGTAAAAATTATCTCCTTCAACAAGAAATTCGACCGTACCCGCATTCTTATAGTTAAGCTCTCTAAACAGTCTGATCGCTGCTTCGCCCATTCGCTCGCGCATGTCTGCATTTATTATGGGAGACGGACTCTCTTCGATAAGTTTTTGATGTGCGCGTTGTACTGAACAATCTCGTTCTCCTAGATGGAGCACCGTACCCAAACCATCCGAAAGCACTTGTACTTCGACGTGCCGTGGCTTTTCAAGATATTTTTCCACGTACACGCGAGAGTCGGAGAATGATTTTTCTGCTTCATTTTGTGCAATGGAAAAAAACTTATCCGCTTCTTCATCACTACGTACAATGCGCATGCCTTTTCCTCCACCGCCAGAAGCTGCCTTTATGATAAGCGGGTACGAGTATTTTTTTGCAAAATCTTTGAGCTCATTCACATCAGTGAGATGTGAGTCAGACCCAGGAATGAGCGGTATCTTTGCGTTCTGTGCTGAATGCTTTGCCTTGATTTTATCACCCGAAGCTGCGATGCTGTCGGGGTTAGGACCGACAAAGGCCATGCCTTCTTCTATTACCTTTTCTGCAAAGATGCTGTTTTCACTTAAAAAACCAACTCCGGGGTGCAAGGCGTCTGCCTTTACACTCTGGGCTGCAGTGATGATATTGTCCATATTGAGGTAGGAATGCGTTGACGCAGCTGGACCTATGCATACCGCTTTGTCTGCCCATTGTACCGCTAGGCTGTTTCTATCGGGTTCAGAAAATCCGATATATGTTTTTATGCCCAATTCTTTACAGGCTCGCAATATGCGGACAGCTATCTCACCCCTGTTCGCAATAAACAAGGACGATATCACAGTCGCTTGACCTTAAAAAGTGCTTGCCCGTACTCGACTAATTTTTGATTTTCAGATAGGACGTCAATGATTTCCATATCAAATTCTGCTTCAAATTCGTTCAGTACCTTCATTGCTTCTAAGATACAGAGACATTCACCTTTACGAACCGTATCGCCTATCTGTACAAAGGGAGGCGAATCGGGGTTTGGAGCTCTATAGAATGTACCAACGATTGGACTCGTAAGAGTCTCGTGATCGGTAGCAGAAGTAGAAGTGGCTCCTTGGTCTTTTGCTACTGATGGCGATTGTTCTTGATGACTGGTACTGTGTGCACTCTGTTGCGCCTGAGGGAGTGAATCTTTTGAATTCTGGAAACCACCATGACCTGTGTTATGTGGGTAATGAGGGTGTGTCTCAGAAATAGCAGGATTAGCAGTATGCATGGGGACCATGACAGGAGGTTGTACGGCTGTCTTTTCTTTTTGTATTGATATTTTATAGTCACCCTTTGCACTTCGCTCTACAGTAATGGTACTCAGACCACTTTTATCAAACCTCGTAAGTAATTTGTTTAGTTCTTCAAAATCAATTTTATCCATGTAATTACCACAATAAGTGTACTCTAGCTATATAATACTACCAAGCCTATACCAACACCCCAAACCATACTTACTATAACAAAAGCAGGTAGCTACTTTATTTTATTTATTGTCTATTGGCATCAGTATGTGCTTAATTTTTTATACGTTTACTCCAATATTATACCACGTTTATTGCTTTTTTTTTGAAATTATGCCACCATTAAACTATGTCAGACGAAAATAAACTTCCTTCTACTCATACCTTTCCCAGCCAGCTAATTATGTATCCACTGGAGCAACGACCACTGTTTCCCGGAATGATTACGCAGATGATAGTAAACAACAAGCACTTAATTAAACTTATCGATCTTGCACTTGCACAACACGGATATATGGGATTGATGCTATTGGTTGATGCTGAACGAGATAATTCGTATCGATTCTCAAATCTTTTTAGGGTTGGAGCACTTGCTCGAATTCATAAAAAACTCACACTCCCCAATGGTGGTTATAACGTATTTTTATCTGTATTGGAGCGCTTTACTATTACCCGCGAGGTAAACATACTTCCCCCCCTCGTAGCACGGGTAGAATACAACGAAGTCGTATATGAGCAAAATAAAGAGCTCTCGGCTATGATGCGCAATCTAATACAAGAAACAAAAAAAATGATAGATAACAACCCTATTTTTTCTGAAGAAGCACGGTTAAGTATGATTAACATAGATCAACCAGGTCAGATTGCGGACTTTGTTGCTTCTATACTTGACCTCAAGAAAGAAGAACAACAGCGTATACTAGAAACCTTTGATATATATCGACGTATGGAGATTGTACTCATGTATATCAAAAAAGAGCAGGACCTTCTGCGCATACAAAAGAAGATACAAAAGCAAATCAATGAGACGGTAGACAAACATAGGCGAGAGCACTACCTTCGCGAAGTTTTAAAAGAAATAAAAAAAGAACTTGGAGAACCCACGGATGCAAAAACAAGCGATTATATAAAATTTAAAGAAAAAATTGAAACACTAAACCTTCCACCACAAACACGCGAAGCCGTTGAACGTGAACTCGAACGATTTAACATGATGGAAACACATAACCCCGAACACGGCATGCTCACCAACTACTTACAGACTGTTGTTGACTTGCCGTGGAACGAGCCTGATCCAGTAAAAATAGATATACATAAGGCTGATCGCATACTAGAACGCGACCATTTTGGAATTAAAAAGGTCAAAGAACGTATTATTGAACACCTCGCTGTATCACAGATTGAGCATTCAAAAAACAAGTCTATTCTTTGTTTGATCGGTCCTCCCGGAGTAGGAAAAACTTCTATTGCCGCGTCTGTCGCACACGCCATGGATCGTAAGATGTTTCATTTTTCTGTTGGTGGCATGCGCGACGAAGCAGAAATAAAAGGTCATAGGCGTACCTATATCGGCGCTATGCCCGGAAAAATTATACAAGGACTTATCATAGTAAAGCAAAAAAATCCTGTATTTGTCATTGATGAAATTGATAAACTCAGTAATAGTCGGATGGGAGATCCTTCTTCAGCACTTCTTGAAGTACTAGACCCTGTACAAAATACGCACTTCAGAGACTTATATCTTGATCTTGCTTTTGATCTTTCAAAGATATTTTTTATTACTACTGCAAACTCTACGGCGAGTATACCGTCACCCCTCCTTGATCGCATGGAACTCATTTATCTCTCGGGCTATATTGATAAAGAAAAAATTGAAATTGCACGTAAGTTTCTTATCCCTAAGTCGCTCAAGCGACACGGAGTAAAGCGTAATTCTATTCGTTTTGATGCAGAAGCACTCAAGTTAATTGCAACACAATATTCTCGCGAAGCAGGTATGCGACGATACGAACAGAATGTAGATACCATAATACGAAAGCTCCTCACCAAGGTACTAAAAGAGGGCAAGGCGCGTGCCATAAACAAACGCATAGAAAAAGCGATGCCTCTCAAGGTTGATGCTACCACGATCAAAAAATATCTTGGTAAGCCAATGTTTAATAATACAATAGAGACAATAAAAGGGCGCGTGGGCGTTGCGACAGGGCTTGCGTGGACTTCTGCCGGTGGCGATGTACTCGTGATAGAATCGGTATACAACAAAGGACCACGGGGTCTTAATTCGACGGGGACACTGGGATCAGTTATGAAAGAGTCAATACAAATAGCTTTTTCATTTATTAAGAGTTATACGCTTTCTCAAGGTATTGTAGACGACAAAGAAGAAAATCCGTTTTTGGATCGCGAATTTCATATCCATGTTCCCTCAGGCGCAATTCCCAAAGAAGGTCCATCTGCAGGCATCACTATAGCAACATCGCTTTACTCACTCATAACCAATACCGCAATGAAACCTAATTTTGCAATGACTGGTGAGCTTTCACTCACAGGATATGTGCATCCGATAGGAGGCTTACGTGAAAAAATAGTAGCAGCAAAACGACATGGTGTCACCCGAGTTATTTTTCCTGCAGAAAATCAGGTGGATTTTGATGAAATACCTGACTACGTAAAAAGAGGCATGAAATTTTTTCCTGTTTCTCAAATGGATGATGTTATACGATTACTATTTCCACCCTTTAAGCCACAAACAGTAAAACGAAAAAAACAGAGTACCACATGATAACAATGATGAGATTTGTATGCCTCGTGCTTATCAGTATCTCCTTTTGTTCCTTTGTGTATTCCTTATCCTATACTTCTCATAATGCCACAGGTAGCAATATTCCAGATAACGATACCCCATATAACGATATCACGGGTATATACAGTAGATCTCACGTGACACAAGAGTGTTCCCTCGCTATATTCGATACGATAAATATGCTCTTAGAAACAAATGCCCATCCTATCCCCCGCTCTGCCAAAGAAAAAATAGTAGCCCATCCACAAGATTTTTTTTCTCAATTAACTGAGCTTGCAGACGATCCACTCCTTGTATTAGTCGACAAACAACACCCACTTTCTGAATCAATGATTCCACTTGAATTAACCCCCCTTGATGAATATTCTGATACATTAGCCTTATCAAAAACAGGCATGTTTCTTACCAAACAAACAATAACAGCCCTACGTTCAATGAATAGCGTAGCACAAGCAGATGGAGTTACCCTGCTCATAAGTTCGGCCTATAGGAGTTTTTCATATCAAAAGCGCCTCTTTAACTACTACGTGCAAACAATTGGGCTAGAGCAGGCTTTTCGTGAGTCAGCCGAAGCAGGAAAGAGCCAACATCAACTTGGGACGACGGTGGATTTTGGAAGTATCTCATCTGAGTTTACCAATTCTAAACCTGAGCTTTGGCTCAGAGAACGCGCCGCAGAATTTGGATTTAGTCTTTCATATCCTCCTTCATACGAAGCAATCACTGGGTACGTATACGAAAGTTGGCATTACCGTTACTTAGGACAAAAGGCACTCCTGTTTCAAAAACAATATTTTGCTGATATACAGCAGTATATGCTTGAAACTATCCATAGCCATAACAAGCTTATTACCAGTAGCAAAGAATACAAACAGAACTATAATATATCAAAGAAATGCTATGCAACATACTAGTATACCTGCACAATTACCGATACGTATTCCTAACCTACTATTGCCACACAGTAGTATCAACCCACATTTTTGGGCCTGCATTGCATGCGATCAATATACACATGCACCACAATATTGGAATGCCTTGTATTCACATATAGGCGAAGCGCCATCAACCGCAAAGCTCATCGTTCCCGAAGCCTACCTCAGTACACAGAAAGACGAGGATTTTGAAAAAATAAACAAACTATCAAAAACATACTTAGAATCAGGGGTACTTACTTCAATGTCAAACACGGCAGTTCTCGTCAAGAGGCAAACAAGCGCGGGCATACGAACGGGCATCGTTATGGAGATTGATCTTTCACAGTATCGGCTTGATCCTACCCAAGACGGCCGTATATTTGCCACCGAAAAAGTAGTACCTTCACGTATAGAAACCCGAGTCAAAGCACGAAAACACTCTATACTGGATCTCAGCCATACCCTCGTATTATACAACGATGCTCATGGAAAAATAACGCGCATGTTAGAACCTGCTACCTACAGCACTCCCCTCTACGATGTTTCGTTATATGGTGATGGCGGTAATATCAAGGGATATTCTTTAAAACCACATATCGTGGCGAATGTGTTTGACTCATGGTATCGCGAATCAATACAGATTGGGAGGGCCACATATTTTCTTGTAGGAGATGGTAATCATTCTCTCGTCGCTGCCAAAAATGTATGGGAAGAACGCGGGGCGTCAATGAATGACCCTCATCGATGGGCTTTGGTCGAACTCGTTAACCTCTTTGATGAGGGATTACCCATACTCCCGATACATAGAATCACTACGGTCTCCTTGGGTTTGAGTACTATAAAAGACAGTTTTGGTATGAGAGTATTGAAAAAAATCGAGCACGATAAAAGAATAAGCATACGATTAGTAGATACACCAACCACATATGGTGAATCGTGTCTCTACTTGTTGTTATTTGGCAAGTGCTATCAAATATGCATAGAATCTATGGACATTGCCTCTATGATAGAGTATGTCGATTCAATCTTACTATCAGAATTACCTTCAGACTTTGTAGTGGATTTTGTTCACGATGCTACCGATGTGTGGAAACATGCATTTTCTCACCCACAGCTTCCTCAAGTTATATGCCCCAGCATTGAGAAATCATCCCTTTTTTGGTTAAAAGAACGAGGCACCTTGTTGCCTCGCAAATGTTTTTCTCTTGGACAAGATAGAGATAAACGATATTATTTTGAATTACGGAGCCTAGCTTAGTTCTTGTAGACTTTTTCGCATATATACAAAGTTATGATGTATAGAATCTTTGTGCAGTGCCTGCTGATGCACCCCAGTATCTTTTTTCTGATAGGTAAGGAGAGACTGTATAGCTCCTTCCCTGCTCTTAGTCTCACCATGAGTATATTCACTTGTGGACGAACCCTCGTTTGATGACATGCTAACCACTACAGATTGAGGCTTACTATGCCTCGTGTTAGGGTGTTGAATGTCTGCGAATCCTTTGTTTGCTTGCTGTGCTTGGCTCTTTTTCTTTGCTCTAACGAGCACGATACTCGTTATGATGAGCTGTAAAGAACAGGCAATTACAAACAGTAGTGGTATTGATGAATATGAACTCGGCGTGGGAATATATATGGTGCCGGGATAGTAGGAAGGGCTTACTGAGAATAGCGGGGGATGCGTTTGAAATAGTATTTCGTCAGAAGCAAGTAGCCCTACTCTATTTGCATGCACTTTTTGTTGCCTCAGGTTGTTTGTAGCCATCTCTAGTTCTTTGAGTAGCACTTCTTGCGTGTCTTGTATCGCCTCCGTTCGAGTGTGGAGACGGTCAACATGATCTATAGTCTTAGCAAAATGAATAATGCCTCCTCTTGCAAATATAAGTTGCAGAAAGAAAAATATACATAGTGCTCCAATGATAAAGCGAGTAATAGACACTGTTACTATCTTCGGTATTATCTCTGTACTGTCTTTAAATTATTTTGGCTTTAATTATTTTTGGTTTTAGGCTATTCTGAAAGAATATTAGGCTTAAATGATTGCCCATATAAGTACCAAACTACTTACTAAGATTGTTACGATATACAATAGTCCTCGATTGTAATTGGATCAGTCTGTAAATACAGTAATGACTATACTACGCCTACCACCCCTGTTGCGATGCTCGCACAAGTAAACTCCCTGCCATGTACCAAGCGCAAAGACTCCTTTAGTCAAAGGAATAGTAAGCGAGTTTCCTATAAAGATAGTTTTGATATGCGCAGGCATATCGTCACTTCCTTCGTATGTATGAACAAAATAGGGAGTATCATCTGATACAAAATTACTTAAGAATGCATCAAAGTCTGCACGGACACTTGGATCTGCATTTTCATTAATACAGAGGCTTGCACTCGTATGTTGCAAAAAAAGATGTGCCATACCAGTTCCTTTACAATGAACAAGTATTTTTCGTTGTAGGTGATCGGTAATAATATGCGTCCCTCTCCTGAAAGGCGGGAGTAGCACGGTAAACTGTAAAATCATTCTACACTATTCCATCAAAGCCATTAAAGAAACAGGCATAGTATTCCGAATGTATGCTTAGACATGTATTCAAACAATACTTCCTACTTCTATGATACTCTTTTTCCTGATAGTGCAGTCAAAGCAACTGATGAATTCCCTCGTGCACCAGATGCGCTCGAATACATCTTAGAAAGCAATTCACGTTCCCAACAACGTACTCACATGTTAAGTGATCCAGACGATAAAGTTTTAGAAATTGCAAAGAAACTCTACACAGATACCTTGCAATACGAACATGACTTTGTAGTACCAGACGTATACGAAATAGATAACACACTTACACAAAACAAGAATTCTCCGCTAGATAGTACTTTTGAACATACCATCTATACAAAAACGCTAAAAGAAAAGTCACCAGAAAAAATATCAGAAAAGACGCCAGAAGAAATACCAGAAGAAATACCAGAAGAAATACCAAAAAAGTCACCAGAAAAGACGCCAGAAAAGTCGCCAGAAGAAATACCAGAAAAGTCACCAGAAGAAATACCAGAAAAAATACCAGAAAAGACGCCAGAGTTGACTAGTGTTCCTTTACAGTCTGATAAAGAAGAATTGACATTTAGTAAAGATACCGTAGTAGCGCATGATCAGCCTCCTAACGAGCTGTCCAATGAGCCATCAAGTGAAGAGCCATATAAAACACCGGACACCGAATACAATACAATAGAAAACGCTGAAACCACCAAACACACTAAACATACAGCGAGTACCAAGAATACCACGCCAGTAGCCACCACACCAACAAAGAGCACAGCAACAAATAGCAAGCAAGCACCACAAGAGCCATCCGAAATAGGTAACGACTCTCTCAAATTTGACAAAGAACAACTAGACTTCAGTAAAAATTCTCCACCATCGCACCGCGAGATTCCTCATAAAGAACCCAATACCATACATCAAGTGAGAACCACCACAGCGACAAATAGCAAGCAAGCACCACAAGAGCCATCCGAAATAGGCCACGACTCTCTGAAATTTGACAAAGAACAACTAGACTTCAGTAAAAATTCTCCACCATCGCACCGCGAGATTCCTCATAAAGAACCCAATACCATACAGCAAGTGAGAACAACCACAGCGACAAATAGCAAGCAAACACCACAAGAGCCATCCGAAATAGGCCACGACTCTCTGAAATTTGACAAAGAACAACTAGACTTCATCGATACCATTGCTCGTTTCCAAGAAAGCAAACCCATTAGCACAACAAGCACCGCGACACATATCCAAGCCCACAGTGCACCACGACACACAGCCAGAAAAATTTCTCGTATCACAGAACTTTCCCGTATCACAAAGCCCCTAAAACGAGAATCATATTTCCCCCAAACCACAAAAGAATCTCAGCTATCACTCAAGCGCAGGTCTCTACAAACATCGAAAGAATATAAACATACACTGGACGATCTACTCAAAAGAATACACATTGTCTTAGACAGAATAGAGCACGCGAAAAAAAATCACCTTTTGCTTCTTTCCAAATTTGAAAAAGACATTTCTGTAAGTAGTAGGCTATATCACTCAACTGGATACGACTGGACTACTTTTGCAAACAAGGCTCCTGTAAAGCTAGCACGAGCACTAAAACAACTCGTTGACTACGCTATTCATGTCATTGAAAAACTATCCTCAAACTATGCTTACGTCAACAAAAAAATCCCATCACTTAAGGAACTATTACAACTACAGGCAGCGCTTCACGCACGAAAAGATATATGACCCTCCGTAGTTCTGGCTCTGATTCTGGCTCTGGATCTGATTCCGTAGAATACATACAGAAACACAATACATACCAAAGTGTAAGAATCAGAGGAAAACTCATTCACTCTCTCTATGATCCCATAAAAGAAGCTAAAAGAATATTTGAACCACAACTCACGACGCATCCAAAGGACTGGAACGGAAATTTTTTAATAATAGGAGGAGGCTTAGGATACGAAGTCGACTATATCAAAAAACAATATCCTAAAGCACAGGTTGGCGTACTATTTTTTACCCATGAGCTCAAAAAAAATTCAAGTGCAGACAGCTCCTATGTCTACGGTGTGTCACGTGCCAATGCACATAAGGCTAAGGAAGACCTCGCTCGTTTTGTGGACAGTCTATGCGCTATGAGAACACGCCCTCAAATACTCATGTGGCTTCCTTCTACTCATGTATGGCCAACACAGTGTAAACTTGCACTCAAGCATATTGATGCACTATTTAAAAAGATGAGATCAGAAGACGAGACTAGTAGGCATTTTGCGCAGAGATGGTTGCAGAATGCATTATTGAATATTGAACGACTTATTGCTGTTGCACCTTCCTCAGCACCATCACTACATGAACATTCAATAGTAATTGCCGCGGGGCCTTCTCTAAATGAACAAACATCTCTAATTTGTGAACTTGCCCATGATCATAATATCTTTTGTGTGGGTTCTGCCCTCAGTCATTGTCTAAATCACGGCATAATTCCGACACTTGTATTTCATCAAGATGCGAGTTATCACGCTTCGTATCTTTTGCACGAAGCCACCCTAGCTCATCCCAATATCAAGCTACCTATTGTGTTTCCTCTCAGTGCTTCTCCTATCTTGATTCCTCATATCCCCTATCCAGTGTCAATTAATGATGAGGTAGATGCTATATTTTCCCCTTGCATGCGCTATCATACGCATCTTACGCAATTTGCAACCGTAACGGGACTTGCAATACGCTATGCGCTTTCTATGACGAACGGGTTTCTTTTGCTAGCAGGCTTTGATCTGCAAAATACATTACAGGGTTCTCATTGTCATCCACATCCACGCCTTAATGCGCTTTTGCAGGGAAACAAGCTTATGCCCTTTTCTCAGCATCAAAGCGTCCCGTTTTTGCGTAAAAAAAGCGAATCTAGTTTGACTATCTATCGAAACTGGTTTTCTGAGCAGTGGAAAGAACGCCAAAACCGGCGCTTAAAGGTATTACCTCCCTGCACTCCTATTGTCGGCAGTGCGTTTTCACATACACACTATATACAAGAATACAAAAACGGTACCAGAGATCTAACACCTACCACTAAAAACGCTCTCCCTAACACGACCATTTCTGGCGAACACATGACCCATGCGAATCACCGTATACATACAGACCAAAGAAAAATACCGGCGAGTAGCCTGGCCTATATCAATGTACAAAAACTCCAAGACATACTTAGCACAGACATAATGAACCACTATTACGACTCTCTTAAACTTTCCAGGAATGCTCGGACATCAACATCGATTACTACAACAATAATAAGACTCCATAATCAAATTAAAAGCCTAAGCACTTCAGATTACGTACAGTCCTAAGTTGACTCATCAGAACCATCGGAATCACTACACGATAGTACAACTCACAGTCAGCAAAAAATAATGTTACAATGACACGCGTATTATAAAAATGGCGTGTGGTACGTGATATATGATGGCTATATTAGTATTCATAAATTTCTCCCATACACTCACCTTGATTAGATATACTAGTCCTATAGTATGTGCATAAGAGAAATAAATGCATTATGGTGATATTTACTCTTTTGGAATTTCTTCTAGTAGCTGTCCCTCAGATATCATAAGCGCATCTCTATTTGAGTCGCTAATCACATAGGCAATATCATGTACAATAGCATCGCCTGACATTTTTACATAATGAGTGTCTGCAAATTCAATAAGTTGATACCGTAGTGTAGCACCGTTACGGAGTGTGAATTCTACATACTCCTTGTACATAGCTGGAGTAAAGGTCCCCAAGTCTATACTCGTAGCTTTCATATTGAGCACTGTTCGTATATAACTCTGGATTTTCTTTGTGCTAAGTTGCGATTGAGTCCAGTCAACTACGGTAGAAAATCCTGTTCCATCCCACTCTTGTCCCTCACGAATCAACCTCACTACATGATACGTATGATCAGAATGAGAATGCGTGTGATCAGAATCGGAGTCTGCAAAAGACCCAGATGATGAAATGTCAGAATGTTCCTCTTCCATGCTATCTGAATGATCGGTTACAGGAATACGCATTTCAACCACCTCGTCCTCATTCGTTTCAAAGGGCAAGAGCCGCAAGTCATACCAGTGATCAACTTCACTCTTAAAACTATTAGAAAAATACCTATTTCGCGTTTTATAGACAGGCGATGTGTCGGATAATTGGTAATATATCGTTTCCTGCGCATTTGGTGCAATACTAAAAGCAAACACAAACAGTGTTTCTTGATCCGAATTAAACGCACGAATTTCTGTTTTTTCGTCTAGTCCGTACTCTTTTAGCGCTTCGTCACTTGGGTCCTGATCAATAACGCGTCCTGATTCTAGCGCAAGAAAAGAATCGGTTATTTGAGAAAATGTATTTTGATTTATTGGAACCACTTTTTTTGTGTCTTCATCGGTATATATCCACACTCCTCCATTATAAGAAAATATCTCGCCATTTATATCATACGATGCAACTTTTGTTGCCATTGAATCGCCAAGTACATGCCTTGTGCGTTGACGCTTGGTAGCTGTGTTCGCATTAAAAAAGTACAGCAAAACAAATAGCCCAGAAAGAATCAAGAGGGCGCTCACTACGATGATGAGATTTCGTCTAGTCATGGTTAACTCCTTTTTGTGTTTTTCTCTTTCTAAAAAATAATACAATAAAACTTATAGTCAACACTACTATCGGGACGACTATAGTATTGAGCCACTTTACTATACCTGATGCGAGCGCTCTTGCCTCTACATCCTCTATGCGATTGAGTTGGACATTGCGAAGCGTCTTTGAACGTATACTCAAGAGATCTTCGTCGTTGCTAAGCCAGTCTACGGCGCTCGCAATAAAATCGAGGTTGTAAACAGCTTGAGTGACATTATATAAATAAGAAAATGAGAAACTCCCCACTACTACGAGACGCGCATTCTCAGTTGATGCATTATATGTTTCTTCTGTTTCTGTCTGAGATGTCGCTTCAGCTTCTGTCTGAGGCACCGTTATTTCTGGAATAAAAATATTTTTTGACTCGACTGCACTTGTAAGCGGTCCTTGGTACGTCGCTACAACGACACTCTGCGAAGCATTTTCTTCAGTACGGGGAGAAAAAATCGGTACTTGATCGGGTAGCACATTAAACGTACCTGTAACCTCGTAGCTCTGTCCCGTGCTCAGTCCGTTCTCATCACCTGCCTGGTCTTCTTCGCCTTCTGCTTGGGGCTCGGGATTAGTTAGCCATGCTTCGGGAGATGTCTGGATAAGGCGAGTAATATACGGCTCAGCCTCTGCAGAAAACTCTAAGGGACTTGTCCAGTAAAGATCAAGACCCGAAAAACTTGATGTAATGGGATGACTCGCATCGATATAATTATTTGATACCGCTACCCACATAGGATAGGGAGCAAGCACTCTAAGATTGCCCCGTCTATTAGGAAACAGCCTATTGAGCACATCTTGTACTATTTGGTCTTTGACGATTATTCCATACGATTCTGCAAGAGAAGAGAGTACTGTGTCCTGTGCTTCAGTCCTGAGGTTTGGATCTTGGATATCAACTCGTGCCCTATCTATACCGAGCAGGACTCCTTTACCTTCCATGATAAATTGGTCAATAAAGTACGCTGTATCGTTATCAATGAGTCGACTCCCAAATACGAGGAGTGCATCGATATGTTCTCCTATTGCCTGTCCGGCATTGAGTGAAACGACCTCATAATCTGACAAAATTTGCGTAAGACCCTGTAAGCTCTGCGGAGATAACTGTTCTTCGCCAGAGAGTATACCAACAGTCCTCGAATCGTCAGAAATCAGTTCCTTGAGTTTTGAGCTTATTTGGTACTCTATAGTTTGGGGATCTAGTACAAAGGGAAGAACCTTGGTCTTATCTTTGTAGCTTATCACTATCCCTGAGTACACCACCGCAAGACTGGTTTGATCGCGCTCTACCACTTGAATTTGCTGGGCTTGCAAGCCAAATTCATCAAGCAAATTTATATTTGCTGGATCAGAAGCATCTTCTTCCACCACAACTACCTTGCCATTGGAACGAGCTCCGTATTCGTTGAGTAAATCCAGTACCTGTTGAGGCTCATCGGTCGCAGTTTTTAGCTTGGGAGACAGAAAGTAATCAATATACACGGTCTCTTCTACTCCACGCGCAAGGTCACGAGATACCGTCGAAATAGAAAAGACTTTGTCACTGGTAAGATCTAGGCGAAAATACAAGAATATTGAATTCGCAAGTACCACTGCTAATAACAAGAGTACAATGGTAGCTTGAAAATTTTCTTTTACTTTTCTATGAGTAAGTGAATTACTTTTTTTTGATTTCATATTACCTCCATTTCCTATTGAGTATGCCTTGTCGGGTAAGAAACAAGAATGCCAAGGATATCACAACGAAAAAAGTAAAATCTCGGGAGTCAAAGAGCCCCTTTACAAACGAATTATAGTGTGAAAGAAATGACATATAGTAAAGTATTCGTGCAATGAATTGTGGAATTTGGACAAAGCTAGGGATAAATCCTATGAGGGTAATAACAAATAATATCATCGTTGTAACGAGAAACGTTGATATTTGATTTTTTGACAGCGAAGATATATAAGTACCTATACTCACTTCTGCCGTGATAATCAAAAGTAGACCAAGATAGTTTGCAAACAAGACCCCAATATCAAAATATCCAAAACCCAATGTTGACAAAGGAACTATCAATGACACGAGCATCATAATAAAAAACAACATGACCGCTGCCAAAAATTTTCCAATAACCAACTGACCTTCGCTATAAGGGAGCGTAAACAATAATTCGTCAGACCCCGATTTATGCTCTTCTGCCCACGTACGCATGGTCACCGCAGGAACCAAAAAGATAAATAAAAAGGGCATAATAGAAAAAAACGGTCTATAATCTGCTATATTGCGTACAAAAAACCCTTGAAACTGAAATAGCCATAGACTAGTGCTGACGGTAAAAAAGAATATGAGTAAGTATGCTACTGGCGAGCTAAAATAGAGTTTAAGCTCCTTGCCAAATAGAACTGCAATTTTGTTTCTTGATGAATGCTGAGTCATGAGACTGAACCTCCTTTTTTGGTGTTTATTTTGCTTGAGCTTCTTTTAGCGCTACTTTTTAAATGTTCGTTGGAATTTTTTGGGAATTCCTGTGATGTCGCTTGTTTTTTTGTAGTCGCGTACGCTGTACTCTCTTGTGTTGTACGCTTTTCTACTGGATCAGATGAGCTAGTATCTTGTGTAAACGTATCTTGTGTAAGCGATTGAAAAATCGATTCTAAACGTGAACTTTCTTTGTGTAATTCTCGCACAACAAGATTATTACTCACTGCCCACGAAAAAATATCTTCTCCCTTGAGGCTGTCATAAGAACCACGAACCTGTACGAGCGTAGCATCTTCATATTTTGTAGTATCGTACGACACGATTCCTTTCTTACTATGGAGCTTTTTGAGTGCATTTGCAGTGGGTACCCCAAGCACCTCGACATCGTAGCGTATGTCTCCTTTTATCTGAAGAGCAATTTCTTCACGCTTTCCTTTTGCAACAAGACTGCCTTCTCTGACAATAACAATCTCATCACAGATTGCTTCTACTTCTTGAAGAATATGCGTCGATAATATCACAGCAGAAAATTCCTTGAGCTGACGTATTACATTACGTATCTCATGTATCTGATTGGGGTCAAGTCCAGACGTCGGCTCATCTAGTATGATGACCGGTGGCGTATGGATTATCGCTTGTGCGAGCCCTACTCTCTGCCTCATACCTTTTGACAAACTGTCTATCGTCTTATGATAAAACACGCCAAGATCACACAGGTGCTTTACACGTGATAGTGCCTTGCTCTTGTCATCAATACCGTGCGAATCTGCAATAAAATCGAGGTGTTCTTCTACGGTAAGTTCGCCGTACATCGGATTTGTCTCTGGTAAATATCCAATGTTTTTTTTGATAAAAATAGGATTACTGGTAACATCAACATCACATACTGTGATGCTACCCGCATGCGGATTATGAAAACCAGATATCATTTTCATGAGCGTGGTTTTTCCAGCACCGTTAGGACCAAGGAGACCTAGTATGGTACCTTTTTCTACCGAAAAGCTCACGTCATTAACTGCAGTAAAGTGTCCGTATTTTTTTGAGACATTTGTTATGTTGATCATGTATTATTCCTCTCAGTTATGTAAATGGTATATCTATGTATAGTTTATCAGTACAAGAAAAAACTCGTGGAAAAATTGCCTTTGCTTCTTCTTCTATTTGTAGTATATTCCTTTTTGTATAACGTGGACTAAAATGCAATAAGCCTGCTTGACGTACACCGTCTGCATGCGCTAGAAGTTCTGCAGCTTCATATCCTGCCATATGTTTCTTTTCTTCTGCTGCCTGTTGGTGTTCGCGTAGAAACATACCTTCGCATAGGACTAAATCAGAATTAGAAAAAACCTGAGAAAACTCCGGTATAGGACGTGTATCGGTGAGATAGACGACTTTTCTTCCTGCACGTACTGGTCCGCATACCTGTCGTGGATCTATGGTGCGTCCGTCCTCAAGCACAACGCTTTGTCCTCGTTGTAATTGTGACCATAGTACACCCCGAGGAACCTTCTGTGCTATGGCTTTTTCAAGAAAGAACTTGCCAGGTCGTGGGTGCTCCTTAAATACAAACCCCCATACATCTCGCGTATGAACACCACAAAAACACTCTATGCTGAAATGTTTATCTTGATGTACGAGAGTAGTATGAGGTGCAGGGGTATTGTCTTGCTTGGTCGCAGTGGTATTGAGGAGTGTATATACGATCTCATAATTTATGTAGATTCCCAATGTACGTATTGTTGCTTCGATAAATTGCTTTACTTCAGGTGGGCAAATAATTCTCAGAGGTGTCTCACGTTTCACCTGTGACGAAAGCATAAGAAGCCCGGGTAAGCCTGTCACATGATCGGCGTGTGAGTGCGATATCACGACAAGATCTAGTTGCTTCCAGCGAAGTTGAAGGCTTTTGAGTGCGGTTTGCATGCCTTCACCACAATCAAACAAAATAGCTTTTCCATCATGGCGGAGGAGTACCGAGGTCAACGAACGATAAGGAAGAGGAAGAGAACCGCTTGTTCCCAACACATAGGCTTCTAGTGTCATAGAGAAGTGCTACTCTATCTCTGATTCTTTTGTGTAGTCTACGGTAGGCCAGGAAAAACCGTGTATATTATAAAATTCTTGTACAAACCCATCAAGATCACAAATATCGTTTATCGTATTTTCATTCGCTTGATTCCATAATGTTAGCACCTCAGCTTGTACATCTTCTCTCATTTCCCAATCATCCATGCGAATACGCATTTGCTCATCTGTGATTACTGCTGTCGTATTGTAAAGCTTTTGTTCAAATAAACGAGTCATTTGAGCAATGCAGTCTTCGTGAATAAATTTTTGTTTCATAACCTTGTAAAGTATAGATAGGTAAAGTGGCACTACAGGAATCACCATGCTCGCACGGGTCACTAAGGCCTTGTTGACAGAGATATAGGCACGCCCATGGTCAGCTTTTTGTAACTGTGCATCTATCTGTAGAGCACGTTCTTCAAGGTCTTCTTTTGCCCTGCCTATAGTCCCGGAGCGATAGAGTTTATGCGTAAGTTCTGGACCAATATACGAGTAACTGAGCGTGATAAAATTATTGCTTAGCACACCTGCTTTTTGAAGCGCATCTATCCATAGTTTCCAGTCATCGCCCCCCATTACTCGTACCGTATCTTCTATCTCATGTTCTGTCGCAGGAGAAACGGTAACGGTGCTCACCTGTTTGCTGAGTACGTCTATCGTTTTTTCGCTGAACTCCTTGCCAATGGGTTTAAGAACAGAGTTATATACTTGTCCAGTGTTAGGATTTGTTCTACGCCCAGATGCAAGACTGTATATGAGCAGGTCCACACTGCCCAAATCTCTCTTTATCACCTCTATTGCTTGGTCTTTTGTGGCATGACTAAAGGCATCACCAATTATTGAATGAGCATAATACCCATCTTGTCTTGCACGTTCATCAAAATAATGGGTGTTATACCATCCTGCAGAACCAGTTCGTTTTCTACTGCTATTTGGTGCTGCCTCATAGGCAATATTGAGCGTTCTGGCCTTATAGCCATAGCTTGCAACTATTCTACTCGCAAGTCCGTAGCCTGTTGATCCGCCTACAATGAGTACATTTTTTGGGCCACCCTCTCGCACCAGGTCTTTTGTTCGTACATAGTCAATTTGCATATCGACGTTTTTTTTGCATCCGTCGGGATGAGCATTCGTGCATATATTTTTTATTATTTTTGGCTCTATTAGCAATTTAAATTTTGTTTTGGCGGCCATATTATCGACTGCACTATTGACTGCACCATTCGATGTATTGTTTAAAGAATTGTTTGGCGATTCCATTATTTTTCATTGTATCATAAGAATTGAACACAGGTATACAGCAGACGCACAACACAGCTAAGGTATAATAAACGTATGCCCATACCCCTTCGTACGTGGAGTACCCTTCCTCAGAAAGAAAAAGATAAAATAATTAGGCGTTCAAAACAAGATATACGCGATTATAGCGAAGAAGTAATACCGATTATAGAGGATGTCAAAAAAAGGGGAAATAAAGCCCTTATAGAATATTGCAATACCTTTGGCACCAAAAAAATTTCTTCTGCATCAAAACTGAGACTAACCAAAGAAGAAATTCAAAAGAGCATACAAAAACTTGATACCACAATAAAAACTGAGTTATATAGGGCATATATTAATACTCGATCATTCCACGAACATTACAAAGTGAACAAGGGGTCCGTCATGCACGAGGTCTCACAAGGGATATTTGCTGGGAAAAAAACTATAGCCATAGACTCGGTTGCTCTCTACATACCTCATGGTAAGGGTAGTTTTCCCTCTATGGTGTATATGCTTGCTGTACCTGCACTACTCGCTAAAGTTAGACGCATCGTCATGGTATCTCCGCCAAATCAAAATGGTGAGGTAGATCCTGCCTGTGTACATATTGCAAACGAATTAGGCATAAAAGAGATATATCGTATGGGGGGAGCACATGCTATTGCAGCACTCGCCTATGGAACAAATACTATAGAACCAGTCGAAAAAATTATTGGACCAGGGAGCGCCTTTGTGACGGCAGCAAAGCAGTATGTAAACAAGGACATAGACGTTGGCGTCCCCGCTGGCCCCTCCGAATCTATGATTTTGGCCGACGGCACAACAAATCCCACCAACGTAGCATATGACCTCTGTATCGAAGCAGAACATGGAACAGACTCAATGGCATTGGTCGTAACCCACAAGACAGAGTTTGCAAAAAAAATTGTGATAAAACTAGAAGAAATTCTGCAAGACGCTCCTTCAGCGAGTGCCGACATCATACGAGCAGTATTCTCGCATTACGGCGCCATCTATTTGACAAAAAACGAGGAAGAGAGTATCTCCTTGGTAAATACTATAGCCCCAGAACACCTCATGATACATTCGCGTATACCTACGTACTACGCTGATAAAATATCAAATGCAGGTGAAATTCTCCTGGGAGAAAATACTCCATTCTCGCTCGCAAACTATGCTGCGGGTTCAAATGCAGTTATTCCTACGGGAGGTATGTGCCGTACGTTTTCCGCAGTGTCTCTTCACGATTTTACCAAAGAAATATCCCTTGTTAAAGCAACAAAGCACGGATCACTTTCACTAGGAGCCTCTGTGATGACACTTGCCCAATACGAAGGGTTTTATTTTCATAAAAAAGCCCTTGAACAAAGGCAGAACCGAATCACCGAGCAAAACAAAGGCAAACACAGAACAAAACTAGATCAGGAACCAGAAAGAAAACCAGAAAGAAAGCCAGAAAGAAAACTAGAAAGAAAGCCAGAAAGAAAACCAGAAAAAAAGCTCCAAAAAAAACAGCACAAAAAAAATAGAGAGAACCGTGACGTATCGTGAGATAGTTCACTGGCTAGAACTGCTACCAAATTATGCCTATCTTGGACTCCCAAGAGAACAAAAACTCATACGCATAAAAACAGCACTTACTTTCTTTAAAGATCCCCACAGCCTATCCAATATTTTACACGTTGCCGGATCAAAGGGAAAAAGTAGCACAAGCATCTCATGTTCGTACTGTCTACAACTCGCTGGATTCAATGTGGGAGTCTTTACATCGCCTCATGTGCAAAGCTATAGGGAGCGTATTGTATACAATGACCAATGGATATCAGAAGCCGATTTTGTTACGCTTGCAGAAAAAGTCAAACAATACTGCGATACCCAGGGCATCATTCTTATTCCCTTTGAGATTCTCTTTATTATTGCGTGCCTGTTTTTTAGAAAAAAAAAATGTGATTGGGTCATATATGAGGTTGGGCTAGGAGGAAGATTTGATACCACTAATGTAGTAGCCCCCACCTACACAATAGTCACAGAAATCGAAAAAGAACATACCGATATACTTGGTGACACCATACAAAAAATCACAAAAGAAAAAGCAGGAATTATCAAAGAGGGTATTCCTCTCATGATTGGAGCTCAAGTTCATTCTGAAGCAAAAGATTTACTCGTACGCTATGCACAAGACGCACACGCACCGCAACACTATATGCCGTCCATATGTCGTTACACTATCACCCAGCATGATATTGATCATATCACTGCAGACATCCAGCTCTGTCCAGATACAATGACATCAAAGACCATACCAGAGAGCATGAAAAACTCAGAAATAGCCTCATCAAAAAAACAACTCAAGCCCTCAAAAACAGCACCCTCTGGCGAAATACCTTCATTGAAAATACCCCCACTAAAATTGGTAGTAAAAAGCCATACAATAAATCCTACTATTTTTGAAGATCAACTACTGGGCTTTGTGACGTGCTATTTTGCCACGCATACATTCCGAGACTATTGCAATACCCTCACCTCTTTTGAATTCTCGGATCGTGCACAACTTCCCGCTCGTAGCGAAATACTATATACAAGCAAGATCTCATCGCATACAAACAGCCGATTATTTTTGGACGCTGCACACACCCGCAATTCTTGTCGGACAGCATTTACCACCATAGCACGTCACTTTCCCAATTCTCTGCTCCTTTTTTCTCTTGCGTATAATAAAGAGCATGCACTCATTCTTGGGGAACTCATTGCACAGCATACACTTTTTTCAGAAATAATCGTAACGAGTACTGGGAGCGAAAAAAAAAGCAAGCCCGAAGATATCTTTGCATCACTCAATACAATCCATGCAAAAACAAGGCTTATTCCCAACATAAATAAAGCATTCGACTATGCCCTCCACGCAAGCTCACTACAAAAGAAAGATATCTGTTGCATTGGATCATTCTTTCTAGCATCTGAGGTACGAAACCTTTGGAAAAACCAAGAAAACAAACCAAAAAAATAAACCAGGAAAACAAAATGTAACGCATAAATTATGGAACGATCGCTTAACTGGAAAGAACTGAATCTCATCTTAGAGGAGCTAAATCTTGCAAAAAGTAAGATTCAAAACTGTGTACAGGCTACCACAAGCACACTCATACTCGAATTATATAACCAAAACGAACGCTCCCTAATACTGATGTGCACTGCACCGCACTTTGTTCGCATTCATCAAATACAAAAAAAACCAAAAAAACCACCGAAAGCCCAGCGTTTTCAACAATTACTGCAAGCACGCCTCACCGGTGGAATTATACAATCGGTCACTCAACCTCATAACGAGCGGGTAATTTATTTTACCATTACAAAAGACAATGTCAGCTATGCACTTTACGTAAAACTTTGGAACAACAATGCCAATATCATACTATGTGACGAAAACAACACCATTATTGATGTAATGTTTCGTCGTCCTTCGCAAAGACTTATGCCACGACAACAATTTACCGTTCCGTCCCCATCTCAAAAAAAATCTACCACTGTTAGAGAATGGAATTCTCGTGTACACTCTCAATTTAACCACTATATTGCGCATTACTACGAATTAAAAGAACTATCCGAACATAACTCACTTATTAAAAAAAAATTGCTTAAGACCGAAACACAAAAATACATGCAGGTTATAAAACATATTGTTGCCATAGAAGAACAAGAAAAAACATTACAAACACCCGAATACTACACCCATTACGCCGACACATTACTCTCAAATCCACAGGACATAGATATCTCTCCTAATACATTACTAGCAAACTCAAACATGTCATCACAAAACCCATCCTACAATGTATTACAAGCCTTACCGTTCGCAATACCAGCAAAAATACCAAACAAGAATAAGATACCAGACAAGACATCACGCACAGCATCTAAACAACCGTCTCACAAACAAATAGTAGAAATCGCACAGATGTTCTATCAGCGTGCAAAACAAGTAAAAACCTTGCAACGCGAGCTCTTGGAACGCAAAGCCATACTAGAAGACAAACAAAAACGCCTTAAGCACACCCTCGATATGCTTGAGCAGATCGATCCCAATAACCTTTCCGCTAGCCCAATACTTGAGCGCATTGGATATTCCGATATACAATCCGACGCAACCTTAGCCCATCAGCCTCCATTTCCACGCACAAAACATAAACAAGCAAGTCGTCCAGGAATATGGTGCAAAATCGATAATTGGATAGTTGCACTAGGAAGAAATACAAAAGAAAACGACATATTGCTCCGATCGTATTTTAATGGTAACGACTACTGGATGCACGTAAATGGCAAACCGGGATGCTATCTTTTCATAAAATTTCAAAAAAATAAAAAAATGCCAGAACAATTAAAAATTAACTGTGCACAATTGGTAGCATTATTTAGCAAGGTTGGAGACTACGTATTTACCCAACTTTATTTTACGCAGGTAAAGTATCTTAAACGCATTAAGAAAAAACCGGGACTCGTTAGCGTACAAAAAAGCGATTATTTTGAAATCGAATCCGACTATGCTCATGCAAAAAAACTACTTCATACTCATAAAATTGAAACAGATCTCTCGCAATAACCATGAACGCTTTTTTATCCCATTCCACATCGCCTACACCGCCTTCTAAGCCACTCTTACAACAAGAGATATCAAATAAAGTAGTCCTTATCCTAGGTCTCGGACTACACGGTGGTGGGGTAGCTATGGCGCGTTATCTTGCATCAAAAAATCCCTCACGACTTATCGTAATGGACACACGTGATGCCAAAACGCTCGCGCCCTCAATTGAAAAATTGAAAGATATATGCCTCGAATACCGTCTAGGCAAACACGACCAAGCGCTTATTGATTCTGCAGATCTTGTCGTTAAAAATCCAGCCGTCCATTATAAACACCCTGCCTTGAAAAACAAAAAACACATCACCACTGATATTGCTCTTTTTCTCTCAGCGTACCGTGGTACTGTATACGCCATCACTGGCACAAAAGGAAAAACCTCATTAACACAAGCATTGGGACGTCTTTTAAACATACACTGCTATGGCAATAATACCAATTCTCCCTTAAACATATTGTTATCAGAAGCACTCCCACCCGACCGCGTCCTATTAGAGTTGTCTTCTTTTCAAATAGGCGATCTTGCACGTTACACCCCTCACCTCTTATCACGACCTTCGCTCTGTGTACTCACAAACATATATAAAGATCACATGGATTATTATCAAAGCCACGAACAGTACATTGCAGACAAATACCCACTCTTTGCACAATGTAGCAAACACAGTACGCTCGTACTTCCGTCAAGCACCTTAGGTGAGGAATGGTCACAGCAAAAAAACAAACCTCATAAAACCAAAAACGTATATTTTCATGGATTTCCGCTTGCAGAAAAAATACAAGGCACTTATATCAAAGGGAATTCTATCTACCAAAAAGCCTTATACGGCACCGTTCGTAAAATAGGCGATCTTTCGCCCACCTTATTACAAAACCTACATAAAGAAAACATCGAAACACTTGCTACCATATGCCAAGCACTTAATCATACAATGACCTATGATACCAAGCAACTTATACAGTATTTTTCTCTCCCGTACCATAAGGAACATATTGCAACAATAGATGGCCGTATTATCATCAATGATAGTTCTGCTACCATTCCTGAGGCTATGAATCTTGTGCAATACAATAAAGCGTCCCTCATAGTAATATGTGGAGGTACCGACAAAAATCTTCAAGCACAGGCACTCGTGGCACAATGTCTTGGTGCTAAGTCAGTGGTGCTGTTTGAAGGAAGTTTCACAAAAAAATCGCTACCGATTTTTCAAGACTCAAACTGTAGGTATTACGGTCCCTACGCACATTTGGAAGAGTGTTTTTCAACAGCGTTTAAAAAGAGTATCAGGGGAGACACCATTCTTTTTTCGCCCGGTTGTGCATCATTTGAATCTTTTGTAAATGCCCACAGTCGCGGAAAAATTTTTACTGAGCTTGTTCTTTCCTACGCACAATCATAACCATTACATTATTACGTGTTTTTTTCTCTACATCATAGCACCATATATGCACTCCATACGAGATACGTATCATCTGGCATCTATGAGTCAGACGAGATCACAACAACGCGATCGATACAGGAGACGGAGCCCCTCAGCCTTATGGGCTATATGCGTGCCAAGGTGCTCATAGGTACATGTACGAGTTTTTCTGCGTAGGCTATATAATCTTCTTTGACTACATCACTTAATGCAAGATCAGCTATGGTACGTCCAACTCTACGAATATTCAGAATACTACGCTCTGAATACATGTTGCTTGACCTTAGCGAGACAAGCAATTTTCTTGAATCTTCTGTTTCTGAAGAACACGCATCAAGCTCAGCATGGGATAATAGCGAATTCCAGTACACGCTCTGCTGCCTCTTACGCGAAAAAAGATACGCTGCCACTACTCTGTGTTGCATCTCTTTTGCATCTACTACGCAATGTGTAGGCTTTGTTTTTCTATCAGTACTACCAAGTGCAATCTGGTATTTTACCTCAAATCTATCGTAGAGCGGACCTCCAAGTCGCTTCCAATATTTAAATAGTTCTTGTTCGCTACAAAGACAAAATCCATAGCTTGTTCCTTTCATACCACAAGGACAAAGGTTAGACGTGGCAATAACTTGAAAAATGGATGGGTAGGTGATGCTCTCAGCTGAGCGTGAAATGGTAACAATCCTCTGATCTATGGGTTCTCGTAAGCTCTGCAACGTACTTGACTTGTACTCAAGTATTTCATCTAGAAACAATATGCCATGGTGCGAAAGAGGCAATTCACCCTTATTGGCGCTTGAACCACCAACCATACCTTCTATGCTTGCATTATGGTGTGGACAGCGCACCGGCCGTACCTTATGCTTGGAAAAATACGCAATCATTTTTTGATTGTGTGTCCACATCTTCATAACATCAAGTAACTCGTCTTCTTGTAAGGGCATTTCTAATAATGGAATGCGACTAGCACACGCACTTTTTCCTACTCCTGGCGGACCCATCAACAATAGGTGATGTCTTCCCAATGCCACGATCTCAAATACGCGTTTTTGTTCGTTAGTGAGAGTGAGATCCTCAAAACTACTCTGTATCGAGGTTTTTTTTTCTACAAAACCATGAGGCATTAATGAATCAATCCAGATAGCATAGCTTTGTCTTGCGCTCACCACTGTTTCCCATGTAATGGATTGCTTGAGATCAGAAAGCCTGCCCATGGATAAAAATTTACAGTCCTTAAAAACCGAATGAGCAACAAGATTTTTCATAAATTGCGAGGGGATAACAAAATAGCGTATTCCCCTATACACGGCATCCACTATTGCCTTAAAACATTCTTTCACTGATATTATTTTGCCACTAAATTGTAACTCCCCAATCACAAAGATATCAAAAGCAGGAAGCATAATTTGTCGTGTATAGGACAAAAGAGCGAGCGAAAACGCAAGATCAAATCCCGAACCTTTTTTTTTGACGTCTGCAGGCGATAGGTTTACAATTATGCGTTTGTGTGGCCACCGGAATCCACTGTTCAGGATTGCTTGTTGTACGCGTTCCCGAGATTCGCGTACTTCGGAGCTTGGCAATCCAACAATATCAAAGCGAGGAATGCGACGCTGAAGTTCTAGCTCAATGAGTACAAGTGTCCCAACAAAGTCTGTATCTGCATAAGAATATATCATATATATGTAGACTAGAATGCGAGGCTTTTTGCTTCACTATACTGTTAAGCGAAATACTAATACGCAGAACATTGTTTTAAACGAGGGTGTATCAAGGGAATAAGGGTGTCGCGCTGTGCACAAAAACATTCTGTTGAACAGAATACAATATATACGAGCATTATATGCAGACTGAAGATACACATATCTGTACCGCATAAAACATAGATTACATTACGCGCTATCCATCATTCGTGTTCAATTACGGATTCACACAAATAACTATACCTGCCTTCTATTTTTTCCCTTCGTCACCGTTCAGTTTTTATTTCTTGGTTTATTTTTTTGGTTTCTGCTTTGCAAATTTTATCTAGGGTCTTCTTTGGGATTTTATTTGGGATCTTATCTCGTGTTGTAACAAGTCATGGCACTGCTCGTTATATATGTCTCCTGAATGCCCCTTAACCCATCGCCACTGAACGTCTTGAGCTTGTACTAATGCGTCAAGTAAAATCCAAAGCTCCTTATTAAGAACAGCATCGCCGTTTGCTTTCTGCCAATTGTTTTTTTTCCAAGTATGTATCCATACTTCCATACCTTGTTTGACGTATTGTGAATCAGTCACTATTATTACTCTGGCCATCTTTTTGGCCATCTTTTTGGGAATCTCTTTTGGGGGAATTATTTTTTTTTGAATTGCTTGTTGATTTATTGGAGAAGCTGTGTTTTGAACCATCTGTTGTTCTTGGGCTTCTGATACGGTAGTCTTTTTTCTGCTTTGCAGGACTGTCGCGTCGTCACTACCATCATACTGTAAATCTTTGTGTTCGTTTTGCTGTATATTTTTCTCGGTGCTTTTAGAAACATTATTTTGTACATATCTAAGCGCTGCGATAACGGCGCATAACTCCATTTTGTTATTGGTCGTATGTGTTTCTGAGCCAGTTTTATGATATCCCGTATTAGCTTCTACAAAGGCCCAGGCACCTGGACCTGGATTTCCACTACAGCCCCCATCCGTATACAGTACTCTTTCTGCTTGTACGTCATGGTGCAAGGCACTAGATACGCCATAATTGTCATCTGCGCCTAATACCTCCTCTGACGTTGGCTTAGGTGTTTTTGAAGTAGGTTTTGTCACACGCAGATGGTGTGAATCAATGGTAGACAGGGTTCCATTTATACCATCTACGCTTGGTACATCCTGCATATTGTGAAATGCTCTCAATAATTTCGCAGTATTCAGGGCCACAGGACTTGAAAGTAAGAGCGTAAAGTCATTTGGAAGGTAGTGCTCGCGCATAGCAAGCACCTCTATGCCAAATGTTTCGAGAACAAAACTAAGATGGTGGGGGTCATGGTACGCAAAAAAATTCTCTTTTTTATTAGAGTGTGCATGAAGAAAATTTACTAATAGATAGGGAGCAGTTGTATGTAGTAGTCTAGTCACAATAAAACTCACCAGGAGTTCGTTTGCATTTTTGTATGTTTCACTTGCTATATTTACATTGAGTGCGCCTGAAATAAACGCAACATCGTACAATCCCGATTGTGACTCCCGTTGTAAGCCCCGTTGCGACCCCTGTTGCGACCCCTGTTGCAACCCCTGTTGCAACCATAGTGGAGACGTATTGGTCTCAAGAAAGCTTCCTTTAAAAAAACGTACTCTGTCTTGTGTGGCATAGGTGTGTTGACAATAGCTAACATGATCATCAACGGCGTCGACCCCTGTATAGTCGCATTGGACACCCTGCTTTTGCATATAGTCATAGAATGCTGCAAACCCGCATCCCATATCAAGATAACGTGGCAGTAATGCTTGCAGAACATCTGGCACTTTATCTGGCGTTCCATCTGGCACTTTATCTGGCGTTCCATCTGGCATTCCATCCGAATGTGGACCTAGCTTAGCATGCAAGGTACGTGGCATAACATTTTTTTTTAGAAAATAAAAGGGTATATGCTCTTCTAAGAGTTCGAGAAAAACCTTAAAGCGAGCTTGCTGCGTGTATTCGCTTTCCCAGCCCAAAAGTTGATAGGCAATAGATTTCTTTAAAATGCTATAGTAACGACTCGTCCTCGTCTCAAATAATTCAATAAGATATGCAAGAGGATGAGAGCGAGTATGGCTCATTTGATTCAATCAGAGTGCGTGGGTTTATCGAGAGGCGTTTCGCGCTGAGCGTCTGGTTTTTCTGCTTTTTTTGAATTGGCTTCCTCTACACCAGCACTAGCATTCGCAACAGACGCAGTAGAAGTACTCGCATTTGGCATAGGATTTGCTTTTTCTACATGTTCCTCTGGTTGCTCTTTTGTTTGGCCTTTTTCTTGGTCTTCTTTAGCCTTTCTTTCTGCTTGAACGTTATTTGTCTGCTTAATGCCTGCCTTAGTCTTACTTGGCTCTTTTGCATCTGCTTGTTTTTCTTCTAGTTGCTCCTTACTACCTTTCTTTAAAAGACCTTTCCGCTTTTTACCGCCTCTGTCATTTTTGTTTGTCTTATTGGCCTGCTGAGTAGTAGGTTCTTGATGTATATCTTCGACAAACTGGAACACAACCATTTCTGCAGCATCGCCTTGTCTTGGTCCTAATTTGACAATACGAGTATACCCACCTTGCCGTTCCCTAAACAGTGGCGCAATGGTAACAAAGAGCTTATTGAGCATATCTTTGTCTTGGATATACTTTGCCACCTGTCTACGCTCATGAACCGTATCCATTTGAGCTCGAGTCACAAGTTTTTCAATATTTGGCTGATAAAACTTAGCCTTTGCAAGCGTAGTTTTTATATGTCCATATCGTATTAGCGAAGTCATGGCATTTCTCATCATAGCGAGGCGATGAGATTTTGATTTACTAAGTTTTTTTGTTGCAATTCTATGGCGCATAATAACCCCTAGTCGACTTCAATCTCGGTACTTTTTAGAGATAACCCGAGTTCGCCGAGTTTTAATTTTATTTCATCAAGAGATTTAGCACCAAAATTAGGAAAATTTGAGAGGCGTGTAGGCGTGTACTGTACAAGCTCACGAAGAGTTTTGACATTTTCTGCTTGAAGGCAATTATAAGCCCTTGACGACAATTCAAGTTCATTTATTGATAGATCAAGAACCTTGTCTTCTTCCAATTGCTCTTTTTCTTGGGAGTCCTCTGGTGAAAGCACAAGCTTTTCATCAAAATCAATAAAGAACTGTAGATAATCTTTGATTATTTTTGCTGCTTCTCCCAAGGTTTCACTTGGCTTAACCGTACCATCAGTACTTACTGTAATTGCAAGTTGTTCATAATCGCTTCTATGCCCTATGCGGATATTCTCCGTTGTAAAACTCACCTGTGTTACTGGAGAAAAAATTGCATCGATACAAATTGTTCCCACCTCATCAATTCTTTTTTCGTTGGTTTCAGCAGGAACATAGCCCCTTCCGTATTCAACCTGTAGCTCAAAACTCAATGACACTTTGCTAGAAGCTACAAATAGCTCCTTGTCACTATTAAGAATCTTAAGAGGACCGTTCTCAAAAATATCAGCTTTACATACTCCCGCTCCATTAAAGTCGCCCGTCAGTATGTAGTCGGAGTCTAGTACATCCTCTTGATAAAACTTGAGTGATGCTATTCTATCAAGTATTTCATTGGTATCTTCGACAATATCTGCAATCTGATCATGCTCATTTGTGACAAAGGTTTGCCCGCCATCATCATTAAAAAGAGTTATACGCACCGCTATCACCGCAAATCCCTGAATCGACGAAAGCAGAGTCCTACGTAACGCGTTACCAAATGTAGAAGAAAAGCCTCGCTCCAGAGGACTCAATATAAGTGTACTCGTATACGAATCCTTATCTTCTTGTTTACATTGCACTTCATTAGGCATTTTTAGCCCTTTTAACAAATATTTTATTGACATTCTGACTCCCTAAATAAAATAAACCACATCCCAAATACCCTATCCATGTCTAGCTTTCTTTGGTCTACAGCCGTTATGCGGAATGGGGGTAAGATCCTTCAGCAGGGTTATGCTCAGCCCCATATTTATCACCGTTCTGATAACAGATTCTCTGCCTGATCCCGGCCCTTTAACATATACCTCTACACGCTCTAGACCAAAATCTTTTGCACGCTTTAATACTGTTTCTGTAGTCACCTGTGCTGCATAAGGAGTAGATTTTTTTACCCCTTTAAATCCGTGCGAACCCGCACTAGCCCAGCACAGCGCATTACCCGAATCATCCGTTGCAGTAACTATTGTATTGTTGAATGTAAGCTGTGCGTATACCCGCCCGTTTACAATATTTTTTTTAATTTTTTTTGCCTTTGCCATATATCCTCTATTTCTTCTTACCCGCTACAGTTTTCTTTTTCCCTTTGCGCGTTCGTGCATTTGTTTGCGTACGCTGGCCGTTGACAGGAAGCCCCTTTCTATGTCGAATACCACGATAACATCCAATATCCTGTAACCGTCTTATATTCATAGAAACTTCGGTTCGCAACCTTCCTTCGACTACGTAATCATTTTCGATTACCTGTCTCAACGCAGATACTTCGTCGTTACTGAGATCATTACTCGTTCTTGTATAATCAATCTTTGCTTTTTCGCAGATCCTCTTGGCAAGAACACGCCCTATGCCATAAATATGCGTGAGGGCTATCTCTAGTCGCTTGTTCGGAAGGTCTATTCCTGAGATACGTGCCATACTAACGTTGCCTCTGCTTATGTTTAGGATTACTACAAATAATCCTCACTATGCCCGCACGGCGAATTACCTTGCAATTATTACAAATTTTCTTTACGCTGGTTCTGACTTTCATATAGCCACCTCTATATTCTCCTAGGCTTTGCAGTAGCTTTGCCCAATGATTGCTGATGATGTGTTTTTAAACTCGCTTCTATCTGCGACATAAGATCAAGATCGACCCCCACAAGAATCAAAAGCGAAGTGCCACCAAGCACAAACGCTACTTCGGGAGGAAATTCAAAAAACACCTGTGCCAATGTTGGCATGATTGCAATAAACGACAAAAACAATGCCCCTGGCAGAATGATTCTATTCAATACCCTAAAAAAATACTCTTCTATCTTATCACTACGAATACCAGGCACAGTTCCCCCATTTTCTCGTATATTTTTTGCTATCTCGATTGGATTAAGCGTCACCTGCGTATAAAAATACGCAAAAAATACAATTAACACCACAAAGAGAATATTATACAGCAGACCCGTCGGTCTAAGAATGTAACTGAGTCGCGAAAATATCGATCCAGAGTTACTCACCCCTTGAAAAATTTGCAAAGGAAACGTTAAAAGAGAAGAAGCAAAAATTACAGGAATAACACCAGAGGGATTTATACGAAAGGGAATATATACGTTTTGTGCACCATACATTTTTCTGTTTACAATTCGTTTTGCATAATAAATGGGAATTTTTCTCTGACCCCGTTGTTCAATAATGACAAGCGCTACAACAAGCGAAAATAAGACCACAATGAGTATAAGGTACAGCGGACTCAACAAGCCTCTTTGTATTTCTTGAAACAAAACGTATACCGCACGAGGCATTTGGGCAATAATACCCGCAAAAATTATGAGAGATATTCCATTTCCTATACCTCTGAGATTTATTTGCTCACCCATCCAAATAAGAAGCATAGTACCAGTTGTCACGGTTACCATAGCAAGCACCGCAAACCAGAAAAAAGGCAATGTTACTGCATCTGGAATACTACGTGAATATTGAGTTACAATAAACGACTGCACAAAACTGACTCCGACCGTTGCATAGCGGGTAATACGCTGAATGCGTTTTCGCCCCCCTTCTTCTTGTAATTTTTTTAGTGCGGGCAGCACGACAACTAGTAGTTGCATAATAATAGAGGTAGAAATATAGGGCACTACTCCGAGCATAAATATAGAAAATCGAGAAAAAGCACCTCCAGCAAAAAAATCAAGGTAATTTATTACTGAATTACCTCCTCCCGTCTGCTGTAATTGTGCGAAATAATCGTTAAGAGCCTTGAGGTTTACCCCTGGGATGGGAATAGTCGCCCCAAATCTAAAGCACATGAGAATAAAGAGCGTGAACAGTATCCTATTACGGAGTTCATGAATGGTAAAAAGGGCACGAATATTCATGTTGTATCTCCATCGTCATTGTCTGGTGACGAATCCGGAATATTTGAAGATGCAGGTGCTGATTTTTTGCTATCTGAGTCTTTGGTACGCGTTGCAGTACTATGTTTTGCTGAGTGTTCTGCATCACCTGTACGTGATTGTGCGGTTATATGCCTTGCGAGAGATTTACTATACGCAATATCTTCAGCTACCGTAAACATTCGAGAGCCATTATATGGACCTAATAGTTTTACGACATTTTGATTTTTACTTATAACTGAATATGCTCGTAATATTTCCAATGTTATCGCTGTATCCTCAGGAATAATGCTAGCAAGATAGTCAAGTGAACAAGTCTGCACTTGTTTTTTGAACGGATAGTTAGAAAAACCCCTTCTCGGAAGTCGCCTATAGAGTGGCATTTGACCACCTTCAAAACCAGGGGCAATAGAACCACCTGAGCGTGCCTTTTGACCTTTGGTTCCTCTCCCTGCTGTACAGCCAGTGCGCGAAGCTGGACCTCGTCCTACTCGCTTTCTTTGCTTTGTTGCACCTATGGGCTTAATCATGATATTGAACCTCTATAAGATGTGATACCTTGACAATCATGCCACGTACGGAGTCATTTACATACTTTTCAATTTTTTTTCCTCGTCTTGTAAGACCAAGGGCATCCAAGGTTCGGCGTTGCCTAGGAGAAGCGCCTATTCTGCTTCTTGTTTGTGTAATAGTTGCTTTTTTCATGGTTTAATCACGTCCTCTTTGCTTATTCCGCGTCGTTTTGCTACTTCTTGTAGGGTTGTTAATTCTTTTAAGCCCTCAAAAACAGCACGTATAACATTAATTGTATTACGTGAGCCCAATGATTTTGAAAGAACATCTCCATAACCACTGAGTTCTAGAATCACTCGTACTGGACCACCCGCAATAATACCCGTTCCCTGCGTTGCAGGCTTGAGGAGCACAACAGATTTGTTAAATTTTCCATATATCTCATGGGGAAGTGTAGTTCTAATAATGGGTACTCGGATAAGATTTTTTCTTCCGTTTTCAATGGCCTTACGAATAGACTCAGACACATCGAGTGCTTTTCCAAAACCATACCCGACTTGACCTGCTTTATTGCCAATTATAACGAGAGCAGAAAATGAAAAGCGTCTCCCACCTTTTAACACCTTTGAAATGCGGTTAATACGTATGAGTTTTTCTTGAAACCCATCCTTATTTTTTTCTTCATTTTGCCTTGATCTGCGTTCCATCATATCACTCCTTCTATATCTGTATTCCCTGCGTTCTCACCGCTTCAACAAATGATTTTACTACCCCATGGTACTTATAGGCATTTCGGTCAAATACAGCTCTAGAAATATTCTTTTCTTTCATTTTTTTTGCAAAAGCGACTCCTAATGTTTCGCCACCCTCTATTGTTACCTTTACCTGTGCAAAGTCTTTCTGGAGTGTAGACAGCGCTACCAGCGTTTCGCCCTTGTCATCGTCAATAGCCTGCACATGAATATGTCTTAGGCTTCTGTATAAACTTATACGAGGTATTGTATTAGTACCCGAAATTTTAGCTCTAATTTTTCTTTTTTTCTTTTGACGCACTAGCAATTTATAGGCACGTTTTCGTGTTGGAACTTGTACTTTACTCATGCTTATTTACCGGTTTTTCCCTGTTTTAGTTTAATTTTTTCATCATAGTATCGCACGCCTTTTCCTTTGTATGGCTCTGGCTTACGAAGAAAACGCATTTCCGCGGCTACTTGGCCGACTCTTTGTTTATCGATTCCTTTTACAATCACGATATCTTGTTGCCCTTCTACCTCAACAGAAATCCCAGGAGGAATACGATACATTATTTGCATAGAATACCCAAGGTTAAACAGTACAAGGTTTTCCTGTAATTCTGCTCGATAACCGACACCTATGAGCCTTAATTTTTTTTCAAAGCCCTTCGAAAGTCCTTCAATCATATTTGAGATAAGCTGTCTGTACAAGCCATGTTTTTGGCGTGTTGTTTTTTTTGTATCGCGCACCGCAAGTGTACATATCCCATCCTTAATAAGGATATCAAGGTTACCGTTTATCTCTTGAGAAAGTTCTCCTTTTTCACTTTTTGCAGTCACAACACCGCCATCATAGTTGAGTGCTACTGTTTCTGGTATTGTGATGGGCTGTTTTCCGATTCTCGACATAGCTTCTACAAAACAGAGCAGATAAGCTCTCCTCCAACTTTTTTCTCACGTGCTGACTTGTCAGATATTACTCCTTGTGACGTGGAAACTATCGTAAGTCCAAGGCCGTTTCGCACACGCTCCATGTTTCTATAAGAGACATAGAGGCGCCTTCCAGGCTTTGATAACTTGGTTATCTTACGGATCACAGGTTTATTTTCTTCATCAAACTTTATATATATATTGAGCGTTTTTATACTCTCATTTTTTGCAGAAGTAAGTGAATAATCACCAATAAAGCCTTCTTGTTTAAGGACTTTGGCAATAGCATACTTAAAATTTGAATTTTTCAACTTTACTACTGGCAAGCCCGCAGATGATGCATTGCGAATCATTGTGAGCATATCAGCAATAGGATCAGAAACTGCCATAATACCTCCTACCAACTTGATTTTCTTATACCGGGGATCATCCCGTTGTTTGCTAATTCTCTAAAACAAATTCTACAAAGCGCAAACCTACGCATATATCCACGTGGGCGTCCGCATACACGACAGCGATTAACGGTACGTGAAGAAAATTTGGGAGTTCTCATAGCCTTGTAGATCATCGATTTTTTTGCCATAGCTACCTCTTAATTTATTGCTTCCTAAAGGGAAAGTGTAAACTTTCAAATAAAGCGAGTGCTTGCTCATCATTTGGAGCGTCCGTCACAATAGTGACATTGAACCCCATAACCTTAGATATTTTGTCATAATCTATTTCTGGAAAAATAATATGTTCGCGGATTCCTAGAGAATAATTTCCGTGTCCGTCAAATCCTCTGTGATGTATACCTCTAAAATCTTTTACTCGAGGAATAGCAATATGTATCAGACGATATAAAAAATCATACATTTTTTTTCGCCTTAGCGTCACCATTACACCAATTGGCATACCCTCGCGAAGTTTAAAATTAGAAATCGACTTGCGTGCCTTTGTACGAATGGCACGTTGCATACTGATAATGCTAAGTTCTTCTAGTGCTTCGTTTATTCTGTTTTTGCTTTGAATTACATCACCAACACCAGAAGAAATAACAACTTTTACGAGTCGCGGGACTTGCATGACAGAAGTAAATGAAAATCTATCTTTCAATGCAGGAATAGCATCGCGGTACACGTCTTGCAGTGAGGGTATCCGAACGATCTTGCTCATACACGTTCTCCTGTTTTAATAGATATTCTTTTCTTTTTTGCGTGTTTACTTGGAGTTTCTTCCACCTTAAAGCCTACCCTACTTGCTGCATTTTTTACATAAAGCGCTACGTTAGAAACGCTTATCGGCGCTTCTACATCAATTATGCCCCCTTTCTCTTGTTGAGACTTTGGCTTTATGGTTTTTTTCACAATATTTACTCCTTCAACTAAGACGAGATTTTTTTCAGGAATCAACTTGATTACTTTTCCTGTTTGTCCTCTGTCTTTTCCAGCTAATAGTATTACCGTGTCATCTTTTTTTAATTTCATACACATCCTCATCTCTATAGCATCTCTTGTACTACTACAAAATTACTATAGAACCTCCGGGGCAAGAGATATAATTTTCATTTGATTTGCATCCCTTAGTTCACGCGCCACAGGACCAAACACACGCTTGCCACGCGGGCTGTTTGTTCCGTCCAATATACAACAGGCATTATCATCAAAGCGAATATAACTACCATCTTCACGACGATATTCTTTGGTAGTACGAACAATTACGGCACGCTGTACGGATCCTTTTTTTACCGCTGATGTCGGAATTACTTCCTTTACCGCAACCACGACAATGCTACCTATTTTTGCATAGCGTTGCCTAGTACCTCCCAACACACGAATACATTCTACGTCTTTGGCACCACTGTTATCTGCAACTTTTAATCGAGTTCCAACTTGTATCATTATTTTGCTCTTTCCACTATTTTCAACAAGACCCAATGCTTATCTTTACTGAGAGGGCGTGACTCAATAACTTTGACAACATCACCATGCTTTGCATCATTTTTATAGTCATGTACTTTGATTTTTTTTCGTGTAGCGATTACTTTCTTATAGAGTGGGTGCAATTTATGCCCGTTGACCTGGACCACCCGTGTCTTGTCCATCTTGTCACTCACCACTTGTCCTTGTAGTATCTTTCTATTTTTATTACTCATAATTTATTTGCTTACCTCAACTTTTTCTGAACGTTTTATCGATGGTTCTGATGCTCCTTTTGCTGGCTCATGAGAAACCTCTGGGTCTTCTGTCACTACATCAACAAGATTGTATAAGCGTGTTATTATCCTCGCAATACTACGACGAAGCGTGCGTATTTCAATGGGATTGTTAAGCTGACCAGTAGCTTTTTTAAATCGCAACTCCTGTATTTTGTTTGTCAGCTCTTCTTTTTTTATAACGAGTTCTTCAAATGTAAGCTCAGAAAATGAATGTTTCATCCTTCCCTCTTGACTATTTTTGCTTTTATTGGCAGTTTGCTAATGGCACGTGAAAGGGCACCGTGAGCAAGTTCATCGTTGACGCCAGAAATTTCAAAAAGCACACGTTCAGGCTTCACTGCGACAACCCATTTTTCAGGGCTTCCTTTGCCACTCCCCATACGCGTCTCAGCAGGTTTTCTAGTATATGGAATATCTGGAAACACTCGAATCCATACCTTGCCTCCTCGTTTTATGTGGCGCGTCATTGCAATACGCGATGCTTCTATCTGTCGGGCAGTGAGTAATCCACTAGAAAGCGCGAGTATGCCATACTCTCCAAATGATAGTAGATTTCCACGAGTAGCTCGTCCGCGCAATAACTTTTTGTAATTTCGTTGTAGTTTTCTGTGTTTAACTTTTTTGGGGCTTAACATAGTCTTTTGCCTTTTTTCTGTTCCTTTATTTGTTCTTTAAGAAGTAATTTTTCAGTCACTTGTTTCGGCGCTTCCTTCACCGCTTCCTTCACCGCTTCCTTCTCCGGCCTTTACTATTTTTCCTGCATCAAACTTTACATCTTTCGTTGATACTTCACCCTTGTATATCCACACCTTTACCCCCATTGTACCGTACACGGTAAACGCTTCGGTAAAACCAAAATCTATATTTGCTCTCAAGGTATGCAAGGGTATGCGACCGCTTTTAACCAACTTATTTTGTGTCATCTCCGCTCCACCCAATCTTCCTGCGACTCGTATTTTGACACCAAGGACGCCCGCACGCATACAATTTGCCATTGCCATCTTTAAGGTTCTTCTCCATGCGCTTCTCATCTTTAGTTGCCGTGCAATATACGCGGCGAGAAGTTGTGCACTTGCTTCGGGTTTATTGACTAATCGAATCTTTACGAGTAGCTTTTGTTTTGAATACCGAGATAAGTTGGCAGTAAGCTTTTCAATATTTGAACCTTTTACCCCAATGAGCACGCCAGGGCGAGAAGTATATATAATTACCGTCACGCGTTGTGGATGTCGAATAATTTCTAGGTCTGCTACGTCTGCACTACTAAACACTGGTAGCTTTTGTATAGCTCGCCGTAGCGCAAGGTCTTCATGAAGGTTATCTAAGTATGCTTTTCCTCTTGCAAACCATGAAGACTTCCAGCCCTTTGTTATACCTATTCTCATTCCATACGGATTAACTTTTTGGCCCATCTACGCTTTCCTTTTTTGTCTTGTTTGTATTGGTATTTTGTTCATTTTTAGTAATCTTTTTTTTATAATTTTTAGCATTTTTTGACGTCATTCCCTTTGATGATATCAATTTTTTTTGTGAGACTTTAGTGTCTTGTGTCTTAGCATCTACTCGCACAATGAGATGGCTATACCGTTTGTGTAATATATCTGCTCTACCGCGTGCACGGGGCCATATTTTTTTTACTCTATTGCCTTCCTCGACTATTGCAGAACCGATAATCAACTCGTCTTCTGTAAGTGAAGGATCATTGCTTAAGGTATTTGCCATAGCTGACTGTAGTACTTTAGAAGCAATTTTTGCTCCTTTGTGTGGCATAAATTTGAGGTATGCTAATGCCTTAGGGCATGGCACGTTTTGTATTCTTGACACAACTCTTCTGAGTTTAAAGGGAGATATACGAATGTACTTTAGTCGCGCAAGAGCCACTATCTCCTCCCCACTCTTTTGTCACTCCCAGCATGACCACGAAATATGCGTGTAGGTGAAAATTCTCCTAGCTTGTGTCCTACGTGTTGCTCAGTGACAAATAATGATACAAACGTTTTTCCATTATATATCGAAAAAGTCTGTCCGACCATTTCTGGGATAATCGTTGACTCGCGCGAATAAGTTTTTATTGGCGCCCGTGATCCGCCTGTCTGTGACGTTTTTTGAGCTTTCTGAATTTTTTTTAATAAACTGCTTTCTATATAGGGGCCTTTCTTTACCGAACGAGACATATTATTTTTTCCTTCTCCTAATAATAAACTTAGAACTCACGTTTCTTTTATTTCTTGTCCTATATCCCTTAGTTGGCACACCAGTAGGCGAAACAGGATGACGTCCTCCAGACGTTCTTCCTTCGCCTCCACCATGAGGATGATCAACTGGATTCATGACTACTCCCCTTACTTTGGGGCGTCTTCCCTTTATACGTGACATTCCTGCTTTTCCAAGGCTGATATTAAAATGATCTTCCGCGCCAACACTGCCGACGGTTGCTCGACACAGTTTATGTACCATTCTGACTTCGCCCGAGGGCATACGTAATGATACATAGTCCTTGTCCTTTGCAACTACGGATATATAGGTTCCAGCTCCCCGTGCAAGTTTTGCACCTTGTTTTGGCTGTAACTCTACAGCGTGAACGATGGTTCCTAGTGGCATATGTTCTAAGGTCATAGAATTACCAGGCTGTGGTTCTGTACTTTTTGTACTGCTGACAACGGTGTCGCCTATTTTTAGGCCTTTAGGAGCAAGTATATATCTTTTTTCTCCATCTGAATATGCGAGAAGACATATGTCAGCACTGCGATTTGGATCGTATTCTATAGTTTTTACTAGGGCTGACACTTCAAATTTTTCTCTTTTAAAGTCTATAGCTCTCAATAGTTTTTTTGTGCCACCGCCTCTTCTCCGAACACTGATACGCCCTGCATTGTTGCGACCACTTATACGTTTTTTGTGCGTCGTCAGGGGTTTGTATGGCTCTGTATCGCTCAATAAGGAATAATCTCGCACTATTCTAGTTCGAAGACCAGGAGTATGTGGTTTATAGGATTTGGTTGGCATATATACCCCTACGCTCCCTCAAAGAGGGGAATGCTTTGTCCCTCGGCAAGTGAAACTATTGCTTTTTTTCGAGCACTGGTAAATCCAACATGTCGTCCTTGACGCTTTTTTTTGCGCGGACACCGTATGATACGACAATTGAGAACTTTTACATTATACGTTGAGGCAACAGCCCAGCGAATCTGCATCTTATTTGCCTTTGGATGCACAATAAATACGTACTTTCTCATATCTTTGAGATCGGTTGATTTTTCTGAGAGAACGGGATAGAGCAGAGCTTCTTGTGGTGTCATCTTACTTGTCCTGTGTCGCTAGTGATCATCGTGCTGTTATCTTTTTTGACGTCTTGCCTATTGCTATCTGGGGTACCCATTATATTGAGCATTTCGCACGATTGCTTGGTGAGTACCACAATATCAGCATAATAGAGTTCTTTTACCACCAGTTGGCTACAATAGCGTAATTTTATGTTAGGAATATTACGCACAGATTTTTTTAGCCTTATGTCAACACGAGCTACAATGTAGAGATAGTTAGTTGATACTTGATACTCACTTACTCTTGCACTAAAGGCGCCCAAAAAATCGCGTGTTTTAACACTAGCTAGTTCAAAGTCATCTATTATCAGTAACTTTGATTCCTGATATTTTTGAGATAATACTGAAAAAAGAGCATGTCGTTTCATCTTTCGAGGAATATGGTACGAATAATCGCGCATTTGGGGACCAAAAGTGGTACCGCCTCCCACCCATATAGGTGACCTTCTTGTTCCTGCACGCGCTCTACCAGTACCTTTTTGACGCCATGGTTTTTTACCAGAATATGCTACTTCAGATCTATCACGTGTTTGGGCGGTGCCTTGTCTTAGATTTGCATGTTCTGACTTTATTGCATAGTAAATACTTTTACTATCCTTTATGTCAAATATTTTGGGGTTTAGCTCTATTGAACCCACAGATGTACCGTTCTCTCCTACAATATTCGCCTTCATACAATGACCTTCTTCTTGATAGATTCAGACACACGAACCATAGTACCAACTGAACCTGGAACTCCACCTTTCACTACAAGTACATTTTGTTCGGTATCAACAGAGACCACTCTTGCATTTTGAACGCTCACCATACTGTTACCCATTCGACCAGCCATATGGGTACCCTTACGCACTCGTGATGGAGTAGCAGATTGCCCTGTAGAACCAGCGGTTCGACGAAATTTTGACCCTACTCTTCCAGGCCCCCCTGCGGAGTTATGGCGTTTCATTACTCCTTGCGTACCTTTTCCCTTAGAACACCCTTGAACATCTACAAAGGAAACTTCTGAAAAAACAGACGCACTAATCATTGCACCCGCCTTTTGTGAGTCATCAAAAGCAGGCACTTCAAAAAGATGCCTTTTTATAGGAGCCTTGTCAGAAAATTGTCCACGATGCGCCTTAGTAGTAAGTTTTTCCCTTATGTCTGATACGCCGAGTAAAAATTTCTTATTACCGTGTATATCATTATATGTTCGTACAATATGATTATCAACTATCTTTATTACCGTAACGGGCGTGAGTATGCCTTGTTCTTCAAAAATTTGAGTCATGCCCGCTTTTATTCCATATACAGTTTTTCGCATTCTATAGTTCCTTATATTTTCTCTCTATTTTTCTCGTTGCAGATCTTTATGTTACTTAGGCACTATTGCTTAATAAGAACATCTACTCCTGCAGGCAATTCAATCTTTGTAAGTGCATTCATGACTTCGGGGTTTGGGTTAAGAACATCAATAATACGCTTATGAGTACGTAGTTCAAATTGTTCACGTGACTTTTTGTTTACATGTGGCGATCGCAATACCGTAAATTTTTCTATGCGCGTCGGCAGAGGAATCGGACCGACCACTGTTACTCCAAGATTTTTTACTACTTCAACTATGCTTTTTGCACCCTGTTCAATGGTGTTATGATCAAAACTAAGTAGCCTCACTCTAAATTTCGTACCTTTCATGCTTTATCCAACTGTAGGTGCAATGTTACTAAAAAACAAAGCCTCCGAACCAACTTCATATTCGTATCCAGAAAATTATTCTATAATTTCCGTCACCTGTCCACTTGCTACCGTACGACCGCCTTCACGTATCGCTAAACGCAGGCCTTTATCCATTGCAATGGGCTTGATTAGTTCAACACTAATTTCAAGATTATCTCCAGGAAGTACGAGGTCCTGACCTCCAGAAAGTTGTACTTCGCCAGTTACATCGGTAGTTCTAAAATAAAACTGGGGTCTATATCCAGATGCAAAATTTGTATGTCTACCCCCTTCTTCTTTAGAAAGAACGTATATTTGTGCTTTAAATTTGGTATGAGGAGTGATCGAACCTGGTTTTGCTAAGACTTGACCACGTTCAACATCTTCTTTTGAAATACCACGCAACAAGACACCAATGTTATCACCAGCCTGACCTTGATCAAGTAGCTTGTTAAACATCTCCACTCCTGTACAGGTGGTTTTTGCCAAGTCACGTATACCAACAATCTCTATTTCTTCACCAACATTTACAACTCCACTTTCAACACGACCCGTCACAACCGTACCACGCCCTTGTATAGAGAAAATATCTTCTATAGGCATTAAAAATGGTTTGTTGATTGCCCTTTCTGGAACAGGAAAATAGGTATCCATAGCCTCAAGCAATTCGGCTATGCATTTAGTTTTATTTTCGTCTTCAGGATTTTCTAGGGCTTGTACAGCGCTTCCCCTTATGACTGGTATTTCATCACCGGGAAAGTCATATTTTGACAATATTTCACGTATCTCTTCTTCTACAAGGTCGAGCATGTCCGGATCGTCTACCTGGTCTATCTTGTTGAGAAAAACACAAATCTTAGGAACGCCAACCTGCCGTGCAAGCAATATGTGTTCTCTTGTTTGTGACATGGCACCGTCTGATGCAGAAACAACAAGCACTGCGCCGTCCATCTGTGCAGCCCCCGTGATCATATTCTTGATATAGTCAGCGTGTCCAGGACAATCCACATGCGCATAATGACGGTTTTCCGACTCATATTCAATATGTCGCGTATTGATAGTGATACCACGCGCTTTTTCTTCGGGCGCATTATCAATGTCCTCATAGCTCATCTTCTTGCTTCCTAACTTTACTGCACAGTACTGAGAAATTGCAGCGGTTAGCGTAGTCTTTCCATGGTCAACGTGACCTATGGTTCCCACATTAATATGTGGCTTTGATCTATCAAATTTTTGTTTTTCTGCCATGTCGACAGTTCCTCCTATATAGTAGCGTATATTTTAACTAGCTTAGCGTGTGGCTTATACTAGCATTTATTCTAATTTTAATGCCTGTTACAATTTGTTACACAGACGCCAAGGCCTGCTCACAGACAAAACCGTTATCTTGTTCATCTATCAATAAACAAGAACCTGTCTCGTAAGAGATTCTATATTATATTCTAACACATTGTATTAACAAAAACAATTTTTTTTTGCATTTTTTCTTATATTGCAACAGCTAGATAAATTTTAGCGAAATTTTTTACCAGCGATAGTGCGAAAATGCTTTGTTTGCTTCTACAGTTTTGTTAGTCTCTTCTTTTTTTCTGAAGGCAACACCTGTTTCGTTACTTGCGTCATGCAACTCACCAGCAAGGCATTCCTCCATTGATTTTCCACTACGGTTACGTGCAGCTTTTATAATCCATCTAAATGCAAGAGCTGTGCGACGTTTTTCCGATACCTCTATAGGTATTTGATACGTTGAGCCACCAATACGCCGTGACTTAACCTCTAGAGGTGGCGATACATTAGCAATAGCCTTTTCAAATACTTCGATACCAGTAAGATCTGATCGTTCGGCTAACATATCAAGGCTTTTGTACACTATCCTTGTTACTAATGATTTTTTACCATTGAGCATAAGAGTATTGATAAATTTTCCAAGCAGAGCATTATTATGTCTATAGTCGCTTGCACTTGCCGTTTTGCGCTGTACACTCATGCTTTTGCCTTCTTTGCCCCGTATTTAGAGCGTCCACGTTTTCGGTTATCTACACCGAGAAGATCTTTTGTTCCTCTCACTATATGGTAACGCACTCCAGGAAGATCCTTCACCTTTCCTCCTCGTATGAGGACAACTGAATGTTCCTGAAGATTATGGCCTTCACCCGGTATGTATCCCGTAACTTCTATGCCATTTGATAGGCGTATACGAGCTACTTTTCTAAGAGCAGAATTGGGTTTTCTCGGAGTAACCGTCATGACTCTTGTACATACCCCTCTTTTTTGAGGACAGGCCTGTAAGGAAAGTGATTTAGTTTTTTTTACTGTCTTGACTCTTTCTTTTCGAATAAGTTGGTTTATTGTTGGCATTACGTGTATTTCTCAGTGTTTCTTTATTTAATTCTGCTATATTTTAATATTTTTGTCAAGTCCCTCAAGAGAAAAAAAACGGTGAATTAAGTCCTGAGTTGTGGAGCACAGCCAAACGAGTAGCCAGCAAAACGAGCAACCAGCAAAACGAGCAACCAGTACAACTAGGTGTCTTCAGTTCTACCTGAATTTTTGTACATATTTGCTCATGGATACTGCTTGTAATGCAACACATACCCACCGATAGCAAGGCCTATTGGCGGATATGATGTGTAATATCCCTATATGAATATTGCCCGAGCTTGAGGTATTCTTGTTCTACTAACAGACAAGCGATAACTCAAGTATCCGTATCCAGTATTTGTCTTGTACTATCTTTAGAACCAGCTGGGAGGAATATCATCACATGGACTAGAATCCGTGCCCGTACTTATAAACATCCTACTTTTTGTGGGTGTTCCTATTGTCCATGAGTCTAAGTTCTGACAAAACTTTTTCGCATTATAGAACATGAGGTCCATTTGTTTCACGTTGCTCACGTTCCAATTACCGATAGGTTGGTTGAATGCGGTTGCTCCAGAGAACATAGCAACCGTAGTCGTCACCTTGCTCAGGTCCCACTGGCTAATAGCACCGTTAAAGGTGGTTTTGTCCTGAAACAAACTGCTCATATCGGTGATATTACAGGTTTCTAAGTGATTGAGATCGGGTGAGGGGGTACCTACTGTTATCAACTCGTTTAGTTTTTCTACTAGTTTGTCTTTGTTCTCCATCACATTTACGTGAGCGGTGGGAGCAAAACACACCCTGGTTCCATCTGCTTTTTTCCAGTTGGGCAAACTTGCCTTAGATGCATCGGCAAACATTGACGCTGTATTTACCGTCTGTAGTACATGCTCACTCCATGCGGTGAGGTCTGCTTCAAATGCTTCTGCACCTTCAAACATACTCTCCATTGTAGTCACTGCTCCTACATCCCAACCACTGATGTCTCGGTTAAATGCTTTTGCTCCCTTAAACATGGCACTCATAGTAGTCACCTTGCTCACGTCCCATTGGCTAAGGTCACCGTTAAATGCAGTCTTACTCGCAAACAAATTGTTCATGTCTTTGACATTACAGGTTTCTATATTGTTGATGTTGCCACTTGTTATCAAGTCGTCTATTTTTGTTTTTAGTTCTGCTCCGTCCTTCATTACATGTACGTGAGCAGTGTGATCAAAACATACGCCCGCTTCTTTCCAGTTGGGAATGTTGTCCACCTGGGAGGCATTAGCAAACATAGACGCTGTATTTACCGTCGATTGTACATGTTCGCCCCAGTCGGTGAGGTCTTGTTCAAATGCCTCTGCACCTTCAAACATACTCTCCATTGTAGTCACTGCTCCTACATCCCAACCACTGATGTCTCGGTTAAATGCTTTTGCTCCCTTAAACATATTCGCCATTGTAGTTACTTTACTCACGTCCCACTGGCTAAGATCACCGTTAAAGCTAGTTTTATTCGCAAACAATTGGTTCATATCTTTGACATGGCAGGTTTCTGTATGGTTGATGTTACCATTTGCTATCAGTTCGTCTATTTTTGTCTTAAGTTCTGCTCCATCCTCCATCACTGTAGCATGAGCGCTAGGGTCAAAGCAGATCTTTGTCCCGTCTGTTTTTTTCCAGTTGGGCACCTTTGTCACCTTGCTTGCTCCAGCAAACATTGACGCTGTATTTACCGTCAATTGTACGTGTTCGCCCCAGTCGGTGAGGTCTTGCTCAAATGCCTCTGCACCTTCAAACATACTCTCCATTGTAGTCACTGCTCCTACATCCCAGCTACTGATGTCTTGGTTAAATGCTTTTGCATCTTTAAACATGGCACTCATAGTAGTCACCTTGCTCACGTTCCAATTACTGATATCTTGGCTGAATACTTCCGCACCATTAAACATAGAACCCATATCTTCTACATTGCTCACGTCCCAATTACTAATATTTTGGTCGAATGCGCCCGCACCATCAAACATGCTATCCATAGTAGTCACCTTGCTTACATCCCACTGGCTAAGATCACCGTTAAAGCTAGTTTTATTCGCAAACAATTGGTTCATATCTTTGACATGACAGGTTTCTGTATGGTTGATGTTACCATTTGCTATCAGTTCGTCTATTTTTGTCTTAAGTTCTGCTCCGTCCTCCATCACTGTAGCATGAGCGCTAGGGTCAAAGCAGATCTTTGTCCCGTCTGTTTTTTTCCAGTTGGGCACCTTTGTCACCTTGCTTGCTCCAGCAAACATTGACGCTGTATTTACCGTCAATTGTACGTGTTCGCCCCAGTCGGTGAGGTCTTGCTCAAATGCCTCTGCACCTTCAAACATACTCTCCATTGTAGTCACTGCTCCTACATCCCAGCTACTGATGTCTTGGTTAAATGCTTTTGCACCCTTAAACATGGCACTCATAGTAGTCACCTTGCTCACATCCCAGCAGCGTATTGCACCATTAAAGGTCGCTCCTTCTTCAGTTTCAAATAGACTCGACATGTCAGTAATTGCTGAGGTATCGATATAGTTAAGATTGACGGTATTACCTTGTTGTGTAATATCTCTTTCTATGAGTCGTTTTAGTTCTGCTGTGTCTTTTGGTATGTGCTGTTTACTTACCTCTATGGCACCACAATCGTCACCCACGTCATAGTACGTAGCAGTGATATCGCTAAATTTTCCCCCACCAGTACCAGATCCGCCGTCATCTGGATCACACGACACTATTATTCCTACAAACACAAGACTCAATACGCCTGTGCAGAACCATAATACTATACGGTTTATACGTTTGTTCATATCTCCCTCCAAGGTAGTTATGTTTACTTTTTAAGCACATTGTCGTGCTTACACTTTACTAGGTTAGCATAATATTGATAATTTCTATTAAAAAATTTGTATTTGTTTTTGCCATTATTGTATAAATGTTTCTCTATAACATCTATAACAACCGTATCTTGCTAGTGACTCTCTCTTTCATTACAATATCATTGTTCATTGCTATATTGGAGCTTATATACTCTGTTGTACTAAATTTAGTCTACGTGATTGTAAATATTTTTATTCTATACACTTTTTTTGTTGCTCGGTAATAGATATTTCTCTCTTTTTAGAATCATAACACCCACCGATAGCCAAAACGTATCAATGGGCATGCTGTGTACTATCACTCTAAGCTATACGCTACACTAGATTGGCTACCCTAGCTTGAGGTATGCTCGTTCTACTAACATACAGGCAACGAGCACGCAATAATCTAACCATCAGTAATGTCCGTATACCATTGGGGTGGGATAGTGGCACACTCGTCAATATCCGTAGCAGCACCCGTGAACGTCAATTCAAAAAGAACAACGACACTACCTTGCTCGTTTTTCTTAAGTCTGTCTCTCCAGCTACTGAGATCTTGACAAAAATCGTTTGCCCCAAAGAACATAATTTTCATATTAGTCACATTGCTCACATCCCAATCGCCGATAGGTTGGTCAAATTTCCACGCACCACTAAACATTCTAAACACATCTTCCACATTACTCACGTTCCAATTACCGATAGGTTGGTCAAATGCATTTGCTTGGTGGAACATAGAATTCATACTTTTCACATTACTCACATCCCATTGGCTAATAGCACCGTTAAAGGTGGTTTTGTCCTTAAACAAACTGCTCATATCGGTGACATTACAGGTTTCTAAGTGATTGAGGTCGGGTGAGGGGGTACCTACTGTTATCAAGGCGTTTATCTTTTCTTGTAACTTTGCTTTGTTCTCCATCACGTCTGCATGAGCACTGGGAGCAAAACACACTCCCGCTTCTTTCCAGTCGGGTATGGTAGTCACCTTGCTTGCTTGAGCAAACATAGACGCTGTATTTACCGTGGACTGTATATGTTCTGCCCATGCGGTGAGGTCTTGCTCAAATACACTTGCATTATAGAACATAGCATACATAGTAGTCACCTTGCTCACATCCCAACCGCCGATAGTCTGGTTGAATGCGTCCACATCATAGAACATATAGCTCATATTCTCCACCTTGCCCACGTTCCAATCACCGATAGGCTGGTTGAATGCAATCGCATCATAGAACATGTAGCGCATATCTCCCACATTGCTCACGTTCCAATCACCGATAGGCTGGTTGAATGCAATCGCATCATAGAACATGTAGCCCATATTGGTTACCTTGCTCACGTCCCACTGACTAATATCTCCGTTGAATGTAGCCTTATTTTTGAACAAGCCATTCATATCTCTGACGTTACAGGTTTCTATGTGGTTAAGGTTGACATTCGCATCTTTCGCTATCTCGTCGTCAATTTTTGCTTTCAGTTCGGCTCTGTCAGCCATCACGTTTACATGAGCACTTGGAGCAAAACAGATTTTTGTCCCGTCTGCTTTCCAGTCGGGTATGGTAGTCACCTTGCTTGCTCCGGCAAACATAGATGCCGTATTTACCGTGGACTGTATATGTTCTGCCCATGCGGTGAGATCTTGCTCAAATGCCTCAGCACCCTCAAACATGCTCTCCATAGTAGTTACCGCTCCTACATCCCAACCACTGATATCTTGGTTAAATGCCTTTGCTCCCTTAAACATGGCACTCATAGTAGTTACCTTGCTCACGTCCCAGCAGTGTATCGCACCGTTAAACGTCGCTCCTTCTTCAGTTTCAAACAAATTCGACATATCGGTGATACCTGCAGTATCAATATAATTGAGGTTGACTTCAGCACCTCGGTCTTCAATATCTCTTTGTATGAGTTGCTTTAGTTCTGCTGTGTCTTTTGGTATGTGTTGTTTATTTGCCTCTATGGCGTTACAATCTTCACCTGCATTGTAATATATAGACTTCTTATCACTACCAGCAGAATCCCCAGCATCTGCCTCACACGATACTATTATTCATACAAGCACAAGACCCAATAGGCTTATGTAGAACCAAAATATTATACGATTTGCATGTACATTCATATACTTCTCTCCACGATAGTTAATAGTTATATAATAAGCACATTATTTACTTGTCTAAACTAGATTGTAGCATAGTGTAGATAGTATGCAGTTAAAATCATTGTATTGTTTTTTGCTAGTATAGTATATATTTTTTTACAATAAGATTTAGGGATAATGAACCAATATCGTTCCAAAGATGTTCCTTTTTCATCACATCACCTTGCGACCACTCAAAGAGATCAAAAAAATTATACACTCCTTCTGCAAGACATCCTCGATACCATTTTTTTGCCAATCTTTTGTCAGATTTTTTGTACTTCGGGGGTCTCATCCACCAACATTTAGACCAGCCCTATCTACGTAAGACAAATTGATACACTAAAATATGCACACATCAAAAAAATCAATAGACTTCTGGTCTGCAGTATCGATGGGCATTGGCGCTATGGTGGGAGCAGGAATATTTGCACTCCTCGGAGAAGCAAGCAGTATTTCCGGAAGCGCAGTATACATCTCTTTTATTATTGGAGGTATCATCGCACTTTTTAGTGGCTATTCCTTAGGAAAACTTGGTGCCACGTACCCCTCTTCTGGTGGAATTATCGAATACCTATCTCAGTCTTATGGAACAGGCATGTTTACTGGAACCATGGGAATAATGATGTATTTTTCAGCAGTCGTATCACTGAGCCTAATTGCAAAAGCATTTGGTAATTATGCGGCTACATTCCTCGCAAGCACTTACCATGCTAGCGTACTGTGGAATCATATGTTTTCAATAGGAATAGTCACTCTTTTTGTTTTGATAAATCTCTGTGGTACAAGCGATGTTGCAATCTGGGAAAAAATAACGGTAGGCATCAAGTTTCTCGTTTTGACCATACTGTCTGTTAGTGGACTTTTATATATACAACCAGAGCTTATTGCTCCACAGACCTATCCACCGACGACAAGTATTCTGTTTAGTCTTTCAATTACATTTTTTGCTTTTGAGGGGTTTCGAGTAATTTCAAACACCGCAGAAGATATGCCAGATCCTTCTAAAACGCTACCGAAGGCGATGATTACGTCTATCCTTCTTGTTATGCTCCTTTATGTCGCAATTGCTCTTGCTGTATTTGGAAACCTACCCTCAGCCCACATCATTGCGTCTAAAGATTTTGCCTTAGCAGAAGCCGCCTTACCCGTCTTTGGGAAAATAGGATTTACTGTGGTTGCTATTACGGCCTTAATTGCTACTGCATCTGCAATCAATGCAAACTTATACGCGGTAACCAACGTCACCTATAAACTGGCTAAAGATGGCGAATTGCCTACTGTGTTTATGAAACCGATAGCGCATAGCCGTGAAGGGCTGGTCATTAGCGGTCTACTGATTATTATCTTGTCAGTGCTCTTTGATTTATCAGAAATTGCCTCTATTGGCTCCATCACTATCCTTTTTATTCACGGTATCACCCATATCGGACACTTAACATTATTGAATGCAACAAAAGCATCCAAATATCTGGTCTTGTTAGCAGCATTGTCTAGTTTTATTGCAATGAGTCTAGCGCTCATCTATGTCGCAAAAGAAAATCAAGGGATAATCGTGGTACTAGGTGGTTTCTTGCTTACTTCTTTACTTTGTGAGATAATGCTAAGAAAAATAAATAGAAAAAAAATAACACATAGAGTGCCACGCGTACATCTGCGCTAACACGTTATGCTACCATTGAACTGAGTTTTTGTTTTTGCAAATGTGTGAGTGTAAGGAGGACTGCCATATGAAAGAACTACACTATTCAATTAAGATAGCCAAACCCCGAGACTTCGTCTTTAAAAAAATCATGGATAAATCGGTGTATCCAGACTGGGCAAAAGCCTGGGGCGAAGGAATGACCTATGAAGGAGAATGGAAAAAAGGAGAACATATCTCATTTTTTCACCATACTCAAGGAGGAACAAAGGTAATAATTGAAAACATCATTCCCAACGAACTAATAAAAACCAAACACGTCGCAATGATTAACTCACAGAAAATTGAAGTTGTACCCGATGCCTTAATGCAAAAATGGATTGGCTCTCAAGAAAACTATTACTTTAAAGAGGAAAGTGATACTGAGACGACTCTGACCATTGTCATGATTGCCGATGAAGCCTTTGAAAAAGTGATGGAAGCCTGGACGAAGGCCCTTCAATTTTTTAAGGAGATTTGTGAGAACTAACAATACGCTCTACAATAGCTTGTTTATTCGGCCATTTCGTTTGCTTCTTTGAGTTGGAGGCTTTGTCGCACTTCTTCTTTCTCACGCTCTCGAGCTTCGATAATTTTTTTGACCTTGTCGTCAAGATTTTTTGACTCGTCGTCAAAGAGTATTACCCTCTTGTTTTTGCGCATACCCGTACCGGCGGGTATGAGTTGTCCCATTATGAGGTTTTCTTTAAGACCTGCAAGCACATCAACCGCACCTTCTATCGCTTTATTAGTCAGCACCTTGGTTGTTTCTTGAAACGAAGCAGCAGATAAAAATGATTCAACATTCACGCTTGCTTTTTTGACCCCTAAAAGACAAGGTCGTGCAATCGCAGGAAGCCCACCTTGTTCAGTAATTTTTTCGTTTTCTTCGTGAAATTTATTGCGATCTACCAGCTGACCATTGATAAAACTTGTATCTCCCGACTGCACGACTTCAAGGTTTTTCATCATTTGGCGTATAATAATCCCAATATGCTTGTCATTTATCGTTACCCCCTGTAGTCGATAAACCTCTTGAATCTCATTAATGAGAAACGACTGTAGTTCGTTGACACCAAGTATAGAAAGTATATCGTGGGGATTGATTTCGCCATCACATAATTGTTCTCCTGCCCTTACCGTGTCTCCTTCTCTAACAAGTAGATGACGGCCTAGTGGAACAGAATGGCTAAAACTTTTTTCAAATTCATCAAATATAATAATGGTTTTTCCTCTGTCTTTATTGATGATTTCTGACACTTTGCCATCTACAAGCGAGAGAACAGCAGAACTCTCTCCAGGGTTAAAAGCCTCGAAAAGCTTGCTAATCTTAGGAAGACCACCCGTTATATCACGCGTCTTTACACTTTCTTTGGGCATTTTTGCGATGACCTGCCCCTTGCCAACGACTTGCTCATTATCCACATTCAAATACGAACCAAAGGGTAAACTGTAAGAAAAGAGCAATTCTTCGCCATCATAAATTTTGAGCGAAGGGTTGAGGCTAGAGCTTCCGCCTTCCACTATCTTCTTTTCTATTTTCCCCGTATCCTCATTTGATTCTTCTTTCATTGATGTTCCAGGAAGTATGTCTTCGTACTTAACAATTCCGTCATATTCTGATATTATTGGCTCACTAAAAAGATCAAATTCACCTATGCGTGTATTTGCTGGCACAAGCTGTCCAGGACGTACACTGAGTTCTGTTCCGTTACGGAGCCGAATTTCTTGATTAATGCTTAACATCAGCACTTTTTCTTCAGTAAGATGTACTATGCTCGGTTTATCAAACGATACCTTTTCATCCTTTTTATTTTTACCAATCATAGTTTCAGATGAGATTTTTTGCCCATGCTTGACTGAGATGCTCTTAAAGTTTGAGCGCTCAAAATCTTCTAGCACTTTCGATACAATCAGAAAGCCTTTTCGTGTCATCAATATTTTTTCTTTGCTGAGTACAACATGGCTACCACTGATGCTATGTATGTACATTGGATAATCAAGGACAATTTGACTTTCTTCAGTTTCTCTTGTTGCAACACCTCCGATATGGAACGTTCTCATAGTAAGCTGAGTACCGGGCTGACCAATAGACTGAGCAGCAACCACTCCTACAGCTTCCCCTATCTCAACCGCTTTATTTGTTGCAAGATTATAACCGTAGCATTTTTGGCAAACCCCACGTTTTGCTTCGCAGGTAAGAACAGAACGTATCATTACCTTTTCGATTCCGTTCTCCTCTATCGTGCGCGCCGTCTCCTCATTTATCTCCTGATTGATATCAACAAGTATCTCTCCTGTAATCGGCCTTACTACGCGCTCTAAGGTATAGCGCCCCTTGATACGTTCTGCAAGTCCTTCTACAATATCTTCGCCATCTTTGAGGGCGCTAATTTCTATCCCATTGATCGTTCCGCAATCTTCTTGGGTAACAACAACGTTTTGTGCTGCGTCTACGAGACGTCGCGTGAGATACCCTGCATCTGCAGTCTTTAAGGCAGTATCGGCGAGTCCTTTTCGTGCCCCATTGGTTGAGATAAAAAATTCGAGTACTGAGAGTCCCTCTTTAAAATTAGAACGAATAGGAAGTTCAATAATATCTCCCGAAGGTTTTGCCATTAACCCACGCATACCAGCAAGTTGTCGAATCTGATTACGACTTCCCCGTGCTCCTGATACTGCCATAAGATAAATAGCATTAAATCCATCATCACTTTCTTTGAGTTCGTCCATGAGATTGTCTGTTAACTCATCGTTCGTCTTGCTCCAAACTTCTATGATGCGATTATACCGTTCTTCGTTTGTCATTGCGCCACGTTGATATTGCCCTTGTATCTCTTGTACACTTTTTTGTGCATTGTCGGTCAGTTGCTTTTTTGATTGGGGAATATGCATGTCTGCCACTCCTATAGTTGAACCAAAGAGAGTCGAGTACTTAAATCCCAAGTTCTTGAGTGCATCTAGCATTTTTACCAAGACTACTGGGCCGTATTGATTGTGGACTTCAAATATAAATTGTTTTAGTTGTTCATCATTAAATGATTGGTTTTTAAACCCTATTGCTTCTGGTATTGCTTCGTTAAATATCACACGACCTGGTGTTGTCTTTATGTATTTGCCTTCTAACTTGTATTCTATTTCTGCCTGAAGACTAAGGTCGGTGGTTTCGAGTGCATACTCTAATTGTCGCTTGGAGCTATATCGCTTGCCCGTTCCTGGCTCTTTCTTTTTTATCGTAGTAAGATAGTAAATACCCAGTATCATATCTTGCGAAGGAAACACCACTGGTTCGCCATTTGCTGGGTTAAGAAGATTACGAGCTGACAACATCAAGCCCCATGACTCTGCTATTGCAGCTTGTGAAAGAGGAATGTGCACTGCCATTTGATCGCCATCAAAGTCAGCATTGTACTCGTAACATACAAGCGGATGGAGACGGATGGCCTTACCTTCAACTAGTACGGGCTCAAAAGCCTGAAATCCCAGGCGATGCAAGGTTGGAGCACGGTTAAGCAAGACAGGATGTTCTTTTACAACCTCGTCTAAGACTTCGTATACTTCTTCGGCATCTTGCTCTATGAGTATTCGAGCACGTTTTACATTAAATACTATGCCTTTTTCTATAAGTTTGCGTTCGATAAAGGGTTTGAACAGTTCTAGTGCCATTTTTACAGGAATTCCACATTGATGCAATTTTAAATCTGGTCCCACTACTACAACCGAACGCCCTGAATAGTCTACACGTTTTCCGAGAAGATTTTGTCTAAAGCGTCCTTGTTTTCCCCTGAGCATATCTGACAAACATTTGACCTGCTTGCTACCAGAGACATTAAATGAACTATCCTTAGTATTATCGAAGAGCGAATCAACAGCCTGCTGCAACATGCGTTTTTCGTTTTCTATCATTATAAGTGGTGCTCGAATACTTATCATTTTTCGCACCCTATCGTTTATTCTGATAACTCTTCGATACAAGTCGTTGAGATCTGATGAAGCAAATCGTCCTCCCTCTAGCTGAACCATGGGTCGTAACTCTGGTGGTATGACGGGTATTGCATCGAGTATCATCCAAGAGGCTTCGTTATCAGAAGCTCTAAAATGCTCCGCTATCTCGATGCGCCTAAGTAGATTTGGGGTAACTTTTGTACTCTTATTCTGCATCTCATGGCGTAATTGTGTAATGAGTTCTTCTAAATTCATCTGTTGCAAGATAGTTTTTATTACTTCTGCGCCCTTTCCTGCTGAAAAACTCACGTTTGTCGCCGTAAGGCTTTCGTAGTCTTTTTTGTCTATGATTTGTAGTGCTTTAAGATCAGAATCGCCCGGATCAACAACTATGTAGCTGTTGTACATAAGCACAGATCTCAGTTCGCTTCCTGAGACCCCCAATAAGTCGCCCAATTTTGAAGGAACCGAACGATAATACCATACGTGTGCAACGGGCGAAACCAGTTCTATGCTTCCCATACGTTCGCGTCGCACTCGAGAATGAGTAACCTCAACGCCACAACGGTCACAGACAACACCACGATATCGATTAGAACGAAATTTTCCACATTGGCATTCCCAATCCTTAGTCGTGCCGAATATTCTCTCACAAAAAAGACCATCCTTTTCGGGTCGCAGTGTACGATAGTTAATCGTCTCTTGTGTCTTTACCTCGCCATAGCTCCAGCTACGTATTATTTCAGGCGATGCAAGGTTCAAACGAACCTTGTCAACTTCCATTTTTTGTGCTTTATACATATGATCTCCCTAGAATGTTCCTTCAAGTTTTTTTATTATTTCTTCGTCACGTTCGGTCAATGCAAGCTGACGACCTCTTCTATCGAAGATAGACATATTGAGACAGAGCCCACGCATTTCGTGCATAAGAACTCTAAAGGATTCGGGGATATTAAAATCAGAGTAATTTTTACCTTTGACAATGGCCTCGTATATTTTAAGCCTCCCCTGAAGGTCATCCGATTTTATGGTAATAAATTCGTTGAGCGTGTGCGCAGCTCCATATGCTTCTAATGCCCATACTTCCATCTCACCAAGGCGTTGCCCACCAAACTGGGCTTTGCCACCAAGGGGTTGCTGAGTAACAAGCGAATACGATCCCGTACAACGGGCGTGCATCTTTTCATCTACCAAATGGTGTAGTTTGAGCATGTACATATACCCAACCATCACAGGATTTTTAAACTTCTTTCCTGTAATTCCATCGTACAGGTCAACCTTTGAACTTTCCGAAAAACCTGCATCTCTAAGTAGTTTTTTGACTGTTGTTAAAGGAGCGCTCTGGAACACGGGCGTTGTAAACCATTTGTCAAGCACGGTTGCTGCTAGCCCTAATTCTGTTTCAAGCAATTGACCAATGTTCATACGTGAGGGAACTCCGAGAGGGCTCAAGCATATATCGAGAGGCGTTCCGTCAGCCATAAAAGGCATGTCTTCTTGAGGAATGACGCGTGCAATGACGCCTTTGTTACCGTGACGTCCTGCCATTTTATCCCCTTCTTTTAATTTGCGTTTTGCGGCAACTACCACACGCACAACTTCTTCGACTCCTGGAGAAAGTTGATCGCCGTTTTCACGACGAAGATGATATATATCAACCACTGTTCCTTCTACTCCATGTGGTAGTCGTAAAGAGGTATCGCGTACGACCTTTCCTTTTTCACCAAACACATGCGTTATAAGCCGACGCTCAGGCTCAATCTCATAATCGGACTTTGGTGTAATTTTTCCAACGAGTATGTCATTTGACTGAACTTTTGCTCCGACTCGAACTATGCCATTTTCATCAAGTTTTTTGAGTATACGCTCAGAAACATTTGGGATATCTCGGGTAATCGATTCGATACCCTGTCGCGTGTCATGCACTTCTACGCTAAATTCTTTTATATGAATAGAGGTAAATACGTCTTCTTGAATAAGACGCTCGGACACTAATATGGCATCTTCAAAATTATAACCATTCCAAGGCAAAAATCCTACAAGCACATTTCTCCCCAACGCAAGCTCGCCATTACTCGTAGCAGGCCCATCCGCTATTACCTCTCCTTTTTTTATTTTTTGACCTTGTTTGACAAGGGGACTCTGATTAAAACAGGTATCTTGGTTTGTTCGTTTGTTCTTAATAAGGGGATAGGTATCTACGTCGTCATCGTTGTTGTTTGGAGAGATTTTTATCATGCTATTTGATACGTAGGACACAATGCCGTCCCTTTGTGCTATAACAAGCACTCCCGAATCAAAGGCTGCTTTCATCTCCATGCCTGTTCCAACACGCGGTGCCTCTGGTTTAAGAAGCGGTACGGCCTGACGTTGCATATTTGAACCCATAAGCGCACGGTTTGCATCATCGTGTTCTAAAAAAGGTATGAGAGAAGTAGATATGGAGACTATCTGCTTGGGCGTACAATCCATAAACTGCACCTTATCAACAGGAATATTAAAATAGTCGCCTTTTCTACGTACAGCAACTATATTATCCACAAAGCTCCCGTCTTCTTGTATTAAAACGTCAGACTGTGCTATTGTATAGTTATCTTCTTCCATCGCGGTAAGGTATACAACCTTATTTGTCACCTTTCCGTCTTTTACCTGTCTATAGGGCGTTTCAAGAAAACCAAATTGATTGACTTTTGCACAAGTAGACAGAGACATGATGAGTCCAATATTTGGTCCTTCTGGAGATTCAATGGGACATACGCGACCATAATGAGAGTAATGTACATCTCGCACATCAAAGCCCGCTCGTTCACGAGAGAGCCCTCCTGGACCAAGTGCGTTGAGTCGCCTCTTGTGAGTAAGTACCGCAAGCGGATTTACCTGGTCCATGAACTGGCATAGTTGCGAAGAACCAAAAAAGTCTCTGATTACTCCAATAATCGGTTTTGGAAGTAATAAGTCTTGCAGTCTAATATCGTTTCTTCGTTCTTTAAGCGCAAGTTTTTCGCGCGCGCCTCGTGCAACACGCACCATAGCCTTTTTAAGTTCTAGAGCAATGAGCTCGCCCACTGCACGCACGCGCCTATTGCCAAGATGGTCAATATCATCTACAATTTCTTCGCCTTCAAAAAGTTTTATGAGAAGCTGGATTGTGTTGATGACATCCTCAGGAAGTAGGGTTGTTTCTTTAATGTCATGCTTGTAGTTAAATTTTTTATTGAGTTTGAATCGTCCAACACGCCCTAAGTCATACCGTTTGTGATCAAAAAACATACTGGTAATTTCAGCGTACAAGCGCTCCGCACTAAACCTATCATTAAATTTAATGGCATTGTTTAGTACTTGGCACACTACGTCGATGGAAAGATCAAATTCGCCTTCTTTTTGAAAAAGAACCTCTTCTTGTTCAAATGAATTAAACAGCAACATGGATTTTTCTTTTTTTGCGTCCATGTCCTTAATGAGATATATAGTATCTATGTTGTTGTTAAGGCAGTCATCAAGGTCTGCAAGAAGTAGTTTTTCTCCAGCACGTTTTATGAGGGTTTCAGAGCCATTATCTCCCTTTTTGATTATTGGTTTTGCAAGGATTTTGTCGACAAAGGCTTCTTTTGTCTCTTGGGTGATCACTCCTTTTTCTGTGTCGGGATAGAAGGCGTTGAGTATTTTTTCACGAGTATCATACCCGAGGACTCTGAGAAATACGGTAATGAGTACCCGCTGGCACTTATCAATGCGCACCCATATACATCTCTTGCGATTATCAACTTCAAACTCTATCCAAGATCCTCGATAGGGTATGATACGAGCACTGAGCACATCGCGACTGCGCCTTCCTGCCCCCCACTCAAAAATCACTCCCGGGCTACGATGGATTTGACTAACTACCACACGTTCAGCACCATTTATGATAAACGTTCCACGTTCAGTCATAAGAGGAATATCCCCTAAGTAAATATCCTGATCTCTGATCTCGCCCGTATCACGCGAAAAAAGATTAACGGAAACTTTTAGTGGTACCGCATAGGTAAGTCCCTTGGTTACACAGACCTCAGCGCTGTATTTTACCTTTTCAAATTCTAAATGGTAAGATTGATAGTTGAGAACAAGATTACCTTTAGGACTCTCGATAGGAAAAATCTCGTTAAATACTTCTTCCAAGCCAATTTTTTCTATGGGCTCATTATTTTTTAATTTGGCTACCTGCAAAAACGACTCATATGATCTAGTTTGCAACTCTATGAGATTAGGAACCATGTCTATGCTAGTATCACTTTTGCCAACATAGCTACGTGTTACTTGTGATTTAGGTGCAATCAAAACTCCCCCTTATAAATAATACAGAGAAAACGCATGTTCATGCGAAATTTTTTGTGAGAAAAAAAAGTATGTATATATCTTCTAGGCAAGCTCTATGGTAGCTCCAGCCTCTTCTATCTTAGTTTTCATCTCTTCGGCTTCCGCTTTTGGGACGCCTTGTTTAATAGTACCTAATGACTCAACAAGATTTTTTGATTCAATGAGTCCAAGACCAGTAATGGTCTTAACTGCCTTGATTACCTGCATCTTGTTTTCGACACTCTTAAGCACTACATCAAAGTTAGCTTTTTCTTCCTCCTGTGGGGCATCTGACTGTGCTCCAGCCTCGCCTGCCGATGCCACTTGTGCAATCGGTGCTGCGGCAGAAATGCCAAATTTATCTTCCATCGCTTTTACAAGTTCAGAAACTTCTAGTATTGTCATTTTGGAGATGGTCTCCAAAAGTTCGTCAATGTTTACTGCCATATTATCTTCTCCTTATTTATTTCGCGGTAGCATGCCAGTTAAGAAGACTAACGCGGTAGTGTATCATAATGTTTCTTCTAGGGCTTTTAGACTTCGTGCAAGTTTTGCTATTGTGTCTTGTAGTCCAGAAGCGAGTTTTTGAGCTGGAGCGTTCATTGCTCCCATCAGGTTTGCAAGCAGTTGCTCACGAGACGGTATCTTAGACAGGGCTTCGGTCTGATCTTGATCATAGACCTGCCCTTCAATATACGATCCTTTTACGCTGATAGAGTATTTCTCTTTTTTTTCAAAGTCAATGAGGGTTTTGATAACGGGCGATGCCTCTCCTCGTATAAATACATGAGCAGTCGGACCTGTTAAAAAATGTTGTAGGGCATCAGAGTACCCAAGCTCTTGCAGAGCACGTTTAAACAACTTATTCTTGTGGACGTGCATAGAACTCGAAAATGTAGTGAGTTTTTTTCGTACTTCTCCAATTTGTTTTACACTGAGCCCACGATAATCACTGAATAGAAAGGCATCTGCATCTTGTAGTCTTGACTTGATGAGTTCTATATCTTCTTGCCGTTGTATGCGCCCTTTTCTTGGCGTACTATCTTCGCCTTTGACTTCTTTATTGCTGGATTTATTGCCAAATTTATTGGCAGAAGAATTACTAGCAGGAGACGCTTGCTCTGTTACACGAGGTTTTACTTGTGTGTTTTGTAGTTCTGTATTCATACGACAACCTTTATGCCTGGTCCCATTGTACTCGAAAGCGTTGCGGAGAGTACAAATTCACCTTTTACGTCTGAGGGTTTCTTTGAACGAATTTCATTTACAACGGCTTCTATATTTGTTGCAATATGTTCTGCCCCCATTGAGGCTTTGCCTATTCTAAGATTGACAACTCCTGCCTTATCCGAGCGAATTTCCACCCTTCCTTTTTTTAGCTCTTTGATTGTTGCATCTATATCGTTTGTAATAGTCTTGTTTTTAGGATTTGGCATGAGTCCACGTCTTCCTAGTACTGGTCCGAGCTTTGCAATTTCTCTCATCATATTTGGAGTAGCAATTACTACATCAAAATCAAGCCAGCCCCCTGAAATTTTTTCGACTAAATCTTGATCACCAACATACTGTGCACCCGCAGATTTTGCTTCATCGGCTTTTTCGTCACGAGCAAACACCACTATGGTTTTTTCTACTGACATTTGGTGTGGAAGAACAAGGGTATCTCGAAGCGACTGTCCCCGTTTTAAATTGACCTTAACAGATAAGTCAACGGACTCATCAAATTTAACATTTGCGTATTTTTTGACCAGCTCAGAAGCCTCGTCACCACGATATATTTTACGGGTATCAACTTGCTCGCTTATGACTTTAAATCGTTTTGAAGGTCTCATTAATCTTTCACCTCTACGCCCATACTACGGGCAGTCCCTGCAATGATTTTTATACCCGCTTCAACATCATTTGCAGATAGATCTTCTAGTTTGATTTCTGCAATTTTTCGTAGCTGTGCAGTAGTGATTGTTGCAACTTTGTCTCGATTTGGCACTGCAGAACCCTTTGCCAAACCTATTTCTTTTTTAATGAGTACAGGAGCGGGGGGTGTTTTGATAATAAAACTAAAACTTTTGTCTTCGTATACTGTTATTTCTACGGGTACTTTAATACCTTCTTCCAAGTGGGTAGATCTATCGTTGAATTGCTTACAAAATTGAGGAGCGGGCACGCCAAGCGGACCAAGTGCAGTTCCCACTGGGGGTGCAGGAGTTGCTTTTTGCGCAGGAACTTGAAACTTTACTATTCTATCTATTGCTTTCGCCATATATCGTGAGATACTCCTATGTTTGCACGGATGTATTTATTATACTCGTATCCGTACTGTTGTTCAAGACAAAGATGCTACGCAGGTGATTATACATGCTCTACCTGATGAAATGCTACTTCTATAGGCGTAGTTCTTCCAAAAATTTCTACTGACACGGTAAGCACCAAGTGCTCAGCATCAATCTTTATTATTTTTCCGCTAAATGAGTTGAATGGACCATCGATAATATTGACTTTCTCATCTTCTTTAAACATCTGTTTAACTTTGTTGGAACTCGATTGGCTACTTTCTTTTGTGTATTGTATCATGGAGCGCACTTCTTCTTCTGATATAGGAGTAGGCTTCTGAGCATAGCTTGTTGCTCCTGCAAAGCCTATCACACCTTCAACACTCCGTAACTGATTTGCGGTTTCACTCCAATCACCTTCGCCGAGATCAAGTTCTATAAACAGATATCCGGGGAGAACTTTTTTCTTTCGGGTGTATTTTTTGCCATTGCGTGTTGACATGGCTTCTTCTTCGGGAAGAAAGACTTCTCCCATAGAAAATTCAAATAGATTATCATTTTTGTACGTATTTATGAGGTCTACTACTTTTTTTTCTTGTCCTGACACAACTCTCAGAACATACCATTGTTGCTGCATTTTAAAAAATGAAATTTATAAACGAGAAAAGCCCATAATCAAGTGCTCCAAATAGTACTGCAAAAAAAACTACAGACACGAGCACCACCTTTGTTGACTGCAAAACGTCTTCGCGCGTGGGCCAACTTACTTTTTTTAGTTCCAGTCTACATTCTTTGACAAAAATAAGCAATTTTTTCATAGTGTATAGTTTTTTTAGTATAGCATATTGTATTGTTTATAAAAAAATTATTTTCTGCTCCACAAGAAAATAGTCTTTTAAATAGAATATTCTCCGTTGATGCTTGTTTTTGTGTACTTTTTTGTACATTTTTGGCTTTGTGTCTTTTGGGCTTCTTTCTACTTCGCCTCAAGGGGCTTTGGAGGGGCTTTGAAATCGAAAACCATCGTATCGCTCCTCCTGATGCACTAAAACCATACTATATCATCTGCACGAGAAACCATAGTGTTGCGTTTTTTTTCTTTTTGCACTAGATGGTGTTCTACTTGCTCGCTTGAAAGCAGGGTTACTAGCTTTATTATGCTGTTTTCCTTGTTTGCTATATTGTTATTTGTCGTGTGCGTGATGTCTGTGTGTGTATTTTTCGCATTTCGTTTGTCATCAATAACAAGTACATCCCCCTTTTGGTATTTTCCCTTACTCGCCAACACTCCTACCAAAAGCAGACTCTTACGAGCAAAAATTGCCTTTATTGCCCCTTCATCTATGGTAATTGTCCCTTTGGGTGCGGTTTGGGCTATCCAACTCTGCCGACGTGTATGTATTTTTTCCGCAAGAAATAAAGTTCCTATATTTTGATGTGACAAAACAACACGGACAATTACTTCGGGTATGGTGGCAGACGTGAGTACCATATTACACCCAGCACGTTGTGCAGTAGCTGCAGCGTAGAGCTTTGTGAGAATTCCCCCCGACCCTAGGTTGCTTCCTTGTGTATCTGTATTGTCCTGCGTTTCTAGTCTGGCAATATGCGCTTGTGTCTGCTGATACTGGATCTGTACATAGGGACCCTTATGTGCAGAACGTAATTGTATTGGCGCTGTTACTTCATGTTGTGTATCTGGTTTTTCTCTTGGTTTTTCTCTTGGTTTTTGTCCTAGTCTTTGTTCTGGTCTTTGTTCTTTCTTTTGTGTTGTATTTGATTCATTCTGGGGTATTTCGCTCGGTTTTTCAGCATACAAGCCATCTACATCACTCAACATAAGGAGAAGATCAGCACCAAGCTTAGCAGCAATGGACGAAGCAAGCCTGTCATTGTCGCCATATACATTATCTAGTTCTTCGATAGCAATAGTATCGTTTTCGTTGATAATGGGTATGATGGAACGGTTAAGCAGTAGTTCAATGCATTGTGCAAGATAGTTATACGAGAGTCGTGTATTGAGCTCTTGGCGCGTTACTAATAATTGCGCACAGTGAAGTTTATGTTTAGCAAAGGCACGTCGATACTCTTGCATGAGTCGCGGTTGTCCGAGCGCAGCACAGGCTTGTTTGAGCATCATGCTCTGTATGGGAGGTACGAGTCCGAGCTCTGTCGCTCCAAATCCTACCGCACCTGAGGTGACCAGAACACATTGTATGTCTTGTTTCACAAGCATGGCAATCTGCGAACTAAGTTGTGCTATGAGCGTAGTATTTGGGCGTATGCCATAACGCGGCTCTATCTTGTTTGTGTTTGCCATATTTTGGATACTATCTATCCCATGGCTATCGGTATCCTGTACCTCCTCATGTGCGTTGTGGTGTTCCTTGTTTTTATCATTGTTTTGTCTGTTTTGAAAAGAGGGATGCCACCTATCTTCTTGAATGCTGTAAGTAGAGAGAGCGTTGGTTCCTACCTTGATGACTACTAATTTTAGTTTGTTAGGTATTTTCATATCGTGCTATACTATTTCCTGCTTTAATTAAGGATACTGCTACCACATGCACATACGGCGTACTGTATTTGTATGCCTTTTTATTGTACTGTTATTCTTATATCGGTATTCTTATATCGGTACTCTTATATTGGTGCTCTCATATTGGTGCTCTCATATTGGTGTACACTATAGGACATACCAATACCACTACTTTGTGGCAGTACTTATATCTTTAAACAAAAAGTTACGTTCACCCTGAGAAAATTCTCCTACCGTATCTCCCAAACCTCGTACTACCCACTTGGTAGAAGTAAGTCCCTCTACTCCCATAGGTCCGCGTGCGTGTAGTCGTGATGTACTGATACCGACTTCTGCTCCAAGACCATAACGATACCCATCAGCAAAACGAGTACTACAATTTGCCATGACAGACGCTGAGTCTACCTTGCGAATAAACTGTTCTATAGCATCTTCTGACTTACTCACAATACAATCGGTATGGTGTGAACCATATTTATTAATCCATGTAATAGCACCATCAATACCTTTTACAAAAGCAACGTATATGCATAAATCAAGGTATTCTGTACCGCGTTCTTCTTCACTTACCTTCGTGACGGTAATCTTATTGGCGATTTTATTATTGCTTGGTATTGAACCAGGTATCGTATGAAAAACAGTAGTAAGTATAGTTGCATCTTTGGCACCACTCCGTAACTCTACTCCTTGCTCAATGAGTTTTATACAAATCATCTTGATGATGTTCATTTTTGATTCATCGTCAAGAAGAGCATCAGAAGAACTACTCGAAAAACCTTCAGCGGAATTTTCAGTGAGATCCTTGGTAAGATTATGAGAACTATTACCAGAAATATCGATGCCAGATCGTTTTGTAGAATGCTTGCTGTCACTCTGTGTTTTCTCATTCAAGTCATGTTCGTGTGTTTGATTTCCTTGTATACACACCTCTTGGTCCAAGAGCGAGGTATCAAATAACAAGACTTCCGCTGCATTGCAAACAGCTGGATATTGCACTTTAGCATCAAGCACTACTCTTACCGCAGTATCGAGATCGGCATCTTTATCAATGTAGACGCTACAGACACCATCCGCGTGTCCTAGTACAGGTATATGTGAACGCATCTTTATCTGCGACACAAAGTCAGCGCTTCCACGAGGAATAATTACGTCTACCTCTTTGTCACAAGTCAGAAGGTAATCGACATCTTGTCGATCAGAAAGTAGGTAGGCCCATCCCTCAAGCGAAGGATACTTAGTAATTACAACCTGCTGTATTGCTGAAAACAGTGCCTGATTAGTATAGCGGGCTTCTGATCCGCCTTTAATCATGACCGCATTGGCAGAAAAAAGGCAGAGACTCATCATCTGCACAAGGGCATCTGGTCGCGATTCAAAGATAAAGGCAATTAGTCCAATCGGAACACAGAGTTTCGAAAGTATTAGCCCTGTAGCGAGTTGCCTCCTCATTATTTCTTTATAAAGCACATCACGTTGTTGTGCAACAGAGTCAAGCATAACAAGTATGGAAGCAAATTTTTTTTCGTCTAGTCGTAAACGAACACGTAAGGGCTTTGTAAGCGTATTTGCATTATGTAGATCACGCTGATTTTCATTTAATACATGGGATTTACAAGAGTCAAGGTGATCTCTTATGTCATAAAGAAGCGTTTGTCTTTGTAGGTAGCTCAACTCTGCAAGTGGCAGTAAGGCTTCTCGCGCCTCTGTGAGCATACATTTGAGGTGTGACTCTCGAGATATGTCGTGCGCTACACTCATTATGAAAAGCCTATTGCTCTAAGCCGAGAATGCGCCTTTATCAAGGTATCAGCGGTATGCTCAAAGTCGAGGCAAGCATCGGTAACAGATACGCCATACTCAAGATTGTTTCTTCCGTCTTTGATTTTCTGAGAACCCGCCATGATGTTGCTCTCCATCATAAATCCTACGATGGTTTTGTCCCCTGCCATACGTTGATTGATTACAGATTCAAGCACGCGAGGCTGGTTAGCTGGATTTTTGAGTGAGTTACCATGACTACAATCCACGATGATCTTGGCAGGTACGCCAGCTTCGCGGAGTCCTTTCTCCGATTCTGCCACATTTTCAGGAAAATAATTTGGTCCCGTTCTCCCTCCTCTCAAAATGAGATGGGTATATGGGTTTCCAGTAGTGTGTACAATACACAGCTGCCCTTTTTTATTTGTGCCAATAAAACCACGTGCTGTACTACTAAGCACCATGGCATTGATCGCATTTTCTATGTCTCCGCTTGTACTATTTTTAAACCCCACTGGTACGGATATACCGCTTGCCATATCACGGTGTGTCTGACTCTCTATTGTTCTTGCACCAATGGATGCCCAACCAACAAGGTCATCTATGTAGTTGGGTACTATGGGATCAAGAAATTCAGTGCCTATAGGGAGCCCTACCTCGTTAATTGCAACCATGATTTCACGTGCCATACGAAGACCAAGATTTATATTATTGCTGTTATCCATTTCAGGATCAATAATCAATCCTCTCCATCCTACCGTTGTACGAGGTTTCTCAAAATAAACGCGCATAATTACGAGAAATTGATCATGTACCTCTTGCGTGAGTGCTTGTAATTTTTTTGCGTACTCGTAGGCAGCGTCTGGGTCATGGATAGAACACGGGCCTACTATTGCGAGCATTCTATGATCGCTCCCGATCAGCACGCGCTGTATTGCTCGACGAGATTCGTATATATGAGTAGTAAGATGCTTTTTTAGTGGAACAGTCTCTTTTAGTTTTTGAGGGGTGACGAGAGAATCTATAAAACTGATATGTATGTTTTCCAGTTTCATTAGTATGATTATAGTAGATTATTGGGTGCAACAAATCAAAGTGCGTTCTCCCGTCCTAATATCGTATCTGAGTTGGTAACACTATATGGCTGATAAGATACTCATATATCCGCAATAGGTCGATTCGCATCGCCAAAAAAACAGACAATACACAGACAACACACCTAAAAACAGGGGAGGTTATTGGAATGAGCTATAAAATACTATTCTTTTAGGTAGGTCTCTTTTAGATTACTTTCTACTAGTATGGCTATACCTTAGTAGCTCTTGTTATTTTTATGTAGCTTCGCTACTTCTCACTAGCTTCCTTATGCCATGCATCTATGTCCACAATAAGCTCTTTCACTCTCTGCTTGATATCTCGTTTTTCTTCGTCCGAAGGCGAGCCCTTAAATTCTACTTTTGGAACAAAACTCCACCGCAATTTTTTACGTTCATTTATCTCTTGTATTTCTCGATCTGCACCCGGCGCCCAGCCGTAAGAACCACAGTAAAATGCCTTTCTATTAAATGCCTTCTTGTTAGCAATTTCCTCAAGCGCCATGGCAAGTGGTGGAAAAGCCTTGTATTCATAGGTTGGACAGGCTAATACAACGCCACTTGACTCCCATACATCACGAAGAATAAAGGAGTAGTTATCCTCAACTGGTACACGATGAATAGCATATTCTACCTCTTGTTCTCTAAGCGCATCTTCTATGGACTGTATTGCCTCTTCTGTTTTACCGTACATAGAGCCCCAAATTATGGTAACTTTTCGCTTTGCAGGACCTTGTGAATATGATGCATACCGCTGATAGCGATGCACCACTTCGGATGGATTTTTACGCCATACGACACCATGTCCGGGAGCAATAATTTTTATTGGTAGGCTAGCTGCTTTTTTTAGAGCACTTATCACTGGTTGCGAAAAAGCACCGACTATGTTTGAATAATATCGTAGCATTTCTTTTTCAAAAAAAGCGTCTTTTTCGGGAGTAAGCTGTTCGTCATACATACAACTGTCGTCTATGCGCCCAAAATGACCAAAGGCATCACAAGGCATAAGTGTTCCTGTAGATGTATCAAAGGTAGCAATTGTTTCGGGCCAGTGTACGTTTGGTATTTCTTCAAAAGCTAACACCTTGCCCGCACCAAGATCAAGAGTATCCCCCGACTTTACTGTCTGAGTTTTGACATCCTGCATATTAAAGAAACGCTCGAGAAGCGGAATACTCTTTGCATGAGTCACGATAGTGACGTCTTTTTTTATTTTGTCACGAAAATCCTCTATCCATCCACTATGGTCCGGCTCCATGTGGTTAATGATGATATAGTCTATCTCATCGGGTTTTACTTTGATTTTTTCTAACTGTGCCAAGAGGGTTTGAGGGATACCATCCCACCCGCATACACCGTCTACTATGGCTGTTTTTTCGCCTTTCACTATATAAGAGTTCATGGATACCCCGTGAGGTATTGGCCAAAGGCTCTCAAACAGGATGTTTTCACCATTTGCTGAGAGACGAAACACGCCTTCCGTAACTTCTGTAAGATTCATACTACTTCTCCTTTGTGGCTATCTTCTTATAGTATAGTGCAATATGCAAGAAAAGACAAGAGATATGATACGAGACGATAAGAGTAGGGCAATAAGACAATAAAGTACTATATTAGTCCAAATACTGTCACAAGCGTGGATATAAGCACTGTATTTATTGTCATAAAGGTAAACACCATAGTAAAGCGCTTGTTCATGTCCTCTCGTAAATCAGCAAAACGTTTGTTGGAGTCTTCTCTCATATCCTCAAAACGCTTGTTCGTCTCATCAAATCGTCTATTGCTCTCATCAAAACGAGCATGCATGTCTTCTCTTAGATATTTTATTTCTTCTTCGACGCGCACTATTCTCTGTATTAGATCAAGAGCCGTATGATCAATCTTTATAAAATACCCCTGTGTTTGTTGTTCTTGGAAAGAGTGCTTTTGAGAAGACTGATCTTGAGAAAACTTTTCTTTTCTTTGGTCTTTTCTTTGGTCTTGTTTTTGTTCTTGTGTCATGGTGCTAGTATACCACATGTGCTTTTTGTTTGCTTGATGAGCCTTGATTGCGTTTATAGGTATAACTACACTGATTTTTACGCATTTGCTTCAAATTGTGCAAACACTACAGAAGGCAGTCGTAATAGACAGAGGTCTATAGGTGGCTAGATGTCACTAACACGCCTTTTTCGAACCTAACCTGCTACTTACTCTGCCCATCTTTCTTTTGCTGATGTATACACCCACCCGCTTTCACATAGTCGCCAACGAGGTAAGACGACGAGATAAGGCAAGAGTCAAGTTATCGTATGTGTTTACAAGCAACAAAGGTTACACGCTATCGCTTAATAACACAGTTGGTTCAGCGTAGTATTATAACAAGGCTCAAATGAAGATGAACTCATTAGCGCTTGCTGGCGATTTTTGGCATCTGCAGACGCGCTTACTAATATTTACTCCCTTTTTTTGGCACTCACTCCTGTTGCGTCGATTGTATAGTCTATGGTTTCATTCAGTGATCGTAGGTGTTTATCAATAGGGAGCACAAAGTTCTGCCCTACCAGCGATCCCGTACCAGCATCATCTTTGATGGTTATAGGGTAGTAGTGCGAAGGAAATATGCTATTGGTGGTAAATTCTACCGAAAAGTTAATGTCAAAATTAGTGGCATACAGAGAACTGCCATCTGCCTTTACAATCCTCCGATACACATCGTCAGTATCGGTTGATGTAGCAGAAAGTACTCTGTTGGTAAGTATTAAACTTCCTGATCCGTAGGTGCATAAAGCACTAAAATTTTCTTGAGAATTTAGTCTAAATCTAAAATACAACACATAAATAGAATTGTATATCGCCTCAGTAAACATACCCTCAAAACTCGGTATAAACCTAAACCCTAGCTCATAGCCCTTAGCCTCCTCATCATACGAGATAACTACAATCTGCATTCCCACATTCGATAGCTCATAGGTAAAGGTATTACTGTATTCTGTCCCCGCTGTCGATGTCCCACTCACCTCTACCTTATACTCCGTACTCCCCGCTAGATACTCTCCATCTACGTAGTTATTATACTTATCATCCTCTATGGTAAATTTTATTCGTAGATATCCTGCATAGTCTCCACTTGTATCAAGACTCACATAGGTAGTGTCGGTACCCACGTATATAGGTTCATCATCTCGCGTTACGCTCTTATAATTCCAGCCGTCTGAGTCAACCACCTCTCCGTTTGTCAACGAAGGCTGTAGTATCCCTGTCTCTCCCCAGTACAACTCAGTATCAGTAGGAAAGGCACTATCTATAAAAGTAAATGTGAGGGGGTTTGGTGGTTCTGATGGCTTTGTGTTGTCAGTTGAGTTATTGGGACCACAAGACAGCATTCCGCCCAAGAACACAAGAGATACTACTATAAGCGCACAGGCAGTATAGAGATAGCGTGGTATGATCTTTGTTATTGATGTTCATACGCATCTCCTTTTTTTAGTTTCTAGTTTTGCTTACTAGTATTATAGTACCTTCACTTATCTCCTTATTGGTCCTTATTGGTCCTTATTAGCGTCAAACTAACAATATAAATACAACAGTACTATAGAACTAGACATTAACTTAAATAGTATACCAATGTACATGTATTTTTTTAAGTGTTTTTTTGCCTACATTTTTTACCCAAAACAGTTTACTATAGCATGCTATTAGTGTACTGTGTTTATTGGGTTTATTGGGTTTATTGGGTTTATTGGCTTATATGTAACTCAGTACAAGTAAAATAAGCAGAGAAACATAAACAAAAAACCGAACTACTAAACTACTACCAGAATTGCTACCAGAAAAAATACGCAAAGAAAACGCTGTACACAACGCAGTAGCAGAGGGGCTATGATTATACGTGAATATTTTTCTTGAATTATTGATTACTATGTATGCATCAACATTATTGCTTATTTATACTACTAGTCGCCTTTTTATCTAGGATTGTTTTCATTTAGGGCTAATGTGTGAGTAGCCTTGTCTTTATTTCTGTGTTCTTTTTGTGTTTTATGAAAAAGTTTACTTTTTTCTATGCACGATATCCTTGTTTAAGCCCCACTGCTAAACCAAGTCGGCTTAGTAAAATTACTACATTCTGTGCCGGTATCCGTAAACATACTATCTGTTTTTAATTGACTGTTTTTCTTACTTCCCCAGTCATTAAGGTCCTGACAAAAATTAGCTGCACCTTCAAACATACTCTCCATAGTGGTAACATTCGAGATAGACCAACCACTTATGTCTTGGTTAAATGCGGTTGCACTTCTAAACATGCTAGACATATCGGTGACTTCTGATACATTCCATGTACTAATATCTTGGTTAAATGCAGTTGCACCCCAAAACATAGCAGCCATAGTAGTAACCTTTGAGGGAGTCCAACCACTTATGTCTTGATTAAATGCGGTTGCATCAAAGAACATAGCAGCCATAGTAGTAGCCTTTGAGGGAGTCCAACTACTTATGTCTTGATTAAATGCGGTTGCACTTCTAAACATGCTAGACATATCGGTGACTTCTGATACATTCCACTTACTTATGTCTTGGTTAAATGCGGAAGCAGAAGAGAACATATCACTCATATCAGTGACCGCTTCGACATTCCAATTACCTATATCTTGGTTAAATACAATTGCATTGCTAAACATTGATTTCATTTTTGTAACCTTTGATACATTCCACTTACTTATGTCTTGGTTAAATGCTTCTGCTCCAGTAAACATACTACTCATATCAGTAACCTCTGAGACATTCCAATTACCTATATCTTGGTTAAACGCTCTTGCTCCACCAAACATTTTATTCATATTTGTTACCCCTGAAACATCCCAGCACTGTATATTACCATTGAACTCTGATGCATCAGAAAACAAATCACTCATATCTTTTACATTTGAAACATCTATATGATTTAGGTCTGCATTAATGGAATTCTCTAAAAGAGCTCTCTTGACTGCTGCAGAAAGTTCATCTTTAGCGCTAGGCACAGAAGTAGTAACCAACGATTCGCAATAGTCTGAACTAGAGTCTGAACTAGGAACACTATTCCCACAGGATAGTATAGCTATTATAAATAAAAGGCAAATTCCTACAGGGATGTAGGCTTTGTAATTTTTTAGCATGTTATTGTACATGATCATATTATTCTCCTATTCTTAAAATATTTTCTCTTGCTTATTGTATACAAATACCTAAACTACTTAACTTGCATGGATGCTACAAATTAATATTATGCATATGTTTTGCAATACAATTAAAATAATTCTATAACAATTTTACATAATTGTCAAGTATCTCATTATTAGAGAGCAACGTTCAATGACTAAGTGCAACACTCAAAAAAAAAAGAGCGGTAAAAAGAAAAGGGAGACGTCCAGTAAAATTAGATTAACTACAATCCAAAGGAGGTCTCCCGTGTGTACGCGGTATACCACACACATCATATTCTCATATTTCTGCTCATATTAGCTGGTAGCGAACGCCATACCATCGCAGTATTACGCTATCACAAACACTCAATTCGTGATATCGCTCGTAACATAGGCAAACACGCCTCAACTGTCTCTCGTGAACTAAGGAGAAATAGCGGGAGTCGTGTATACGATGATGATAATGCTCATCGTATAGCACGTAAACGGTGGTCTGAGTCACATAAAAAACCTCGTATTGCCAACCCTCTCATTGGTGAATACATCCACACAACACTCATACAAGGATACTCACCCCAACAAATCGCAAAATGACTGACGATTGATCACCCCTCTTTACGTACCAACCATGAGTCTATCTATCAGTATCTCTATGAATGTACTCCAAAACTCACGTGCTATCTGCACCACAGTCATAAAAAACGTAAAAAACGGTCACCAAAGCGTTCTTCACGGCGTGTTCGTATACCACATATCGTTTCAGTACATAAACGAGGTGATATATCAGAAGAATATGGTCATTGGTGATTTTGACTTAGGGAGTTTGATTTAGTTGGTTCTCCTTCTCGCTGTACGATTGCAGTCCTCATCGAGAAACGTACTCGTATGAGTTTTTACCACAAGATACCAAACAAACAAGCTCGTACCATATACTACGCAATTCTCTTTTTGATGAGACACATACCTCCTTCAATGAGACAAAGCATAACGTATGATAATGGGAGTGAGAATGTACTCCACGCTGAGATAAATAAACGGTTAGGGACACGCTCTTATTTTTGTACGCCCTATCATTCGTGGGAGAAAGGACAGGTTGAATACAGCATTCGTCTTCTCCGACGATACTTTCCTATGAAGGCCTAAGAAAGTAAACTTCTACACAGTTACACAGTAAAGAGTGCCACTATACACTATGTACAGGATTGTATTAATACTATTCCACGCAAGTGTCTTGACTATAGTTCTCATTTACAGGCGCACTCCACTAGAAGCTTTTACTGTTGCACTTAGTCATTGAACGTTGGGATTGGGAACTCTGGAATTTTGGAACATTAACGCGTTATCTTTCCATCAAAGAAGTTTATAGTGTACTGAAACCACATACACTCTCGCTTTGTGCTGGGCTGGAATTTTTAATGCCTATGCCCTATTGACCTTGCTATTGATCTGTGCCATTGATCTGTGCTATTGATCTGTGCTATTGATCTGTGCTATTGAAAAACACCATATTTTAGCATTTTTCTATCATTAAACGTTTACTATATAATTACCGTATGAACATAGGCATTTTAAATCACGGGATTTCTCGTATTTTTTTCTTTTTTATGCTTCTGCTTTTTGGCACATGGTCTCACGCAGAAGAAAAGCAAAGTACTTATCCTTCAGCGGAATCCTCGCAAGAATCAGATTCTTCGGTCTCCGAAACAGCAGTTGTATCGGTGCTATACGATGATATCGATAAAGATACTATTGACTTGCTTATCTCGTGGATACGTCAGGGATTTTCCACTATAGGCTTTGATGATGCAGTGGAATTTACTCACCAGTCCGTAGAAGAGGCAGGCATCAAGACCTTCTTAGAAAGCAATGCGATACTCCTTGTCACACAATCTGATACAGGTCTAGGAAATGCCTACGCATTTATTGAAACCCATAAAGCGGAACCGCTCATGATGACCTTGGATATACGCAAAGAGACATCTATGTTTGATCTTTCGCTTTTTCCATCTAAGGCAGATGTATTTGAAACAACATGGAACTACGAGACACTCAAAGAAACCATAGAAACATTTATTGCACCCGAACTCGCCTATATTATAACGAGCGAATGTGGTTGTAGTTATACCGAAGAAGACTTAGAATCTGAGTCTTAGCGAGACCTTAGCTCCCTGGTAAAAATTTTAATACGACTCCAATATCACCTCATATAATATTACTATTTGTTGCTCGCATACTATACTATGTACGTGTATAAAGCCATTGCGTTAGTAGTTGTAAAGCCTTGTCTCTATAATGCATTTTTTTCTTCTCTCTTCTTTTTTGGCTTTTTTGGCTTTTTTGGCTTTTTTGGTGTGGTGATGAATGTATTGTGTGTTCTGCACGAATTGCAGCAACAGTTGCGCCTCGCATTATTCTTTCCTGTATGGTTGCAAGACTAAAGGCTTCGCCTTGGTCACTACACACCTGCGCACCTCGTCGCATGGCTTCTTTGGCAAGCACTAAATCACGTGTTATGACCAAATCATATGTCTGTATGGACGCAAGTATTGCCATATCGACTGACTGGTCTTCTTTTTTGACCACATGTATATGCACCATGTTTAGATTTTGATACATAAAAGAAGTAGTAGCAATGCGATGGTTTGCGTAGAGGTGTAGCTGTACTATTTCTGCGATGCCCTGTAAAGACGATACATCGGAATTAGCACCAGAGCCAGAGCCAGAGCCAGAGTCTGGAAACAAGGTCGAAGATAAAAGCAGAGAATCCGTCACCTTGGATTTATTGTTGAATGACGCAACGTGGAGCACGACTTTTTTTCTAAATACCGCATCGCAGTTATCTGCGTCAATATGTATTGCTCTACAAGCCTTGTCCATGACACTATATATACATTGCTAATGCGAGTATCGTGAGCGAATGGTAGCATTCCAAGACACGTACCGTAGTCTCATTTCTTCGACAAAACCAAACAGAGAGCGCCTTAGTGATGCCAGGGGCTTAGACGCACATAGGTCTATACAAAAGAGTCTCTGTGCTTGGGTAGTAGCAAATCCGGTCTTAAACCTGTTGAGCCCTGAGATACGCGAGTTTTCTCGCGTAATCCCATATAAATCATATATAGAACACAAACAAGACTTAGCATGCACTATAGCATGCCACTGAATAAGGTACGGTGCCATTACATTTCTATAGCGGTAGTCTGAAGCACCATAAAGATAGGTTGCAATACCGTGTGACTCGTTGGGAATCTGTATATGATGGAGTATGACTGCTCCAGCAATAGGTAGAGGATCTGAAGACTGATAAGCTAACAGAAGATACAGTTGTGTACTGGGATCAATTGAACATTGCACAATTTGATCTTGGTAATACTGTTTACTGTGTATTGCAAATCCATCTCGTTTTGCAGTTGTACATAGAAGGGTATAAAACTGGTTGAATACTCGTGTGCTTTCTTCTGACATCTCGTGTTTTGTGTTTTGCCCCCTGCCTGAATCGCGGGTATGGCAGTTGGTAAGCGTATCACTAAGACAATGCCTATGCACTTTAACCCCATGTTTTTGAGAAAGACGAATATTGTAACGTGTTTTTTGCTTCATCTGAGCAAGGAGGTTTTTTTCGGAGTCACTGAGTGTGATATATACCGTTGAAGGCGCTTGTACGTATCGTGATGGACGTATCGAAACGTGCTTGCGATGCTCTGAAAACCTAGAGCGCGAGGCATCCACGATCTCGTTTTGACAGTGCACCCATGCACATTCTAAACGCAGTATACTACACGAAATAGTCGTATGTACAAGGTTCCACACTTTGTTTGCAAGCAGTCCACTAAAATTAAAAAATCTTATCCATTCCTCCTTACTAAAACCATCAAACTCTGCAAAATTCTTACAAAGAAAATCAGGTATATACGCAAACACTCCAAAAACTACGAGTGTTCTATGTCGCACTACGTGATAATTTGTGACCAATTCGCGCCTGCGCAAAGAGAGGTAATACTTTGTGTCTTGTGCATTGCATGTTTCGGAAACTAGTTGATCAAGCATAAGCGGAAAACTTTGCCAGCCATACTGTTGCTTGAGGGCAATCCATGAGGAGGCATGTTGAAAACTGGTACTGGTGTTAGCCAACAGGTCCATCGGCTATATGAGTAGAAATGAGTTGATGTTGCCCCGTGGACGTGATGATGGTTAGTGGATAAGACTCATAGTACACGACAGTGCCTTTTGCTCTGAGTGGAAATTCAAAAAATGCGGAAGCCTTGAGTGCTGTGTATTCTTTTGGGTATTCTTTTGGGTATTCTTCTGTATGTTCTTTTTGTGTAGCGGGGGCTCTCTCCTGCTGTACTGCTCGTACGGGAAGACCAGGTGAGGGATCCTGTAATGCAGTGTCTGCAAACAATACTTCTATATTCTCTGCTTCTTGGGATTCTGCGCTGTTTGGTGTAGATACTGCCAATAACATTCCTCTGCTTTCGACACCTCGAAACTTTGCTTTCTTTAGGTTTGCTACTATGATTATAGTTTTTCCGACGAGGTCCTCTGGTGCATAAAACTCGCGTATGCCTGATACAATGGTACGGGGTTCTCCACTACCATCGTTGAGCTCTAACACGTAGAGTTTGTCCGCATTAGGATGTTGTTGTACCGAAACGACCAAGGCTGTTTTCAAGTCGACTTTCTTAGTAAATAGATCAATATTGGGTACTGTATGCGCAGGCACGGCAGTGCCTTGTGTACTATCACGAGAATTTGTGGAATGCACATTAGGAGCAGTATGTGTACGTGAAGCGTGCTCTTCTCGCTGTGCAAGGCTCCCGCTATATCGTGATTTAAGTTTGGCTATAGTCTTTTCTTCTAGGCGAGAAAAAAGTAGCTCTGGCTGTTGGATACGTGTTAAGACATCAAACTGCTTTCCTAGAACATCCCAAGTAGGAACAGACTCTAGTCCAAGAAGCGCACACATTCGTATAGCGAGGTTGGGAGTAAAAGGCGATGAGAGTATGCCCAAGTCGCGTATGAGATACACAAGATTGCCTAATATGCGTTTGGTACGTGGTAAATCACTGGTACGAAGTTTCCAAGGCTCGGTATTTTGGAACACGCGATTTCCAAGTTTTGCGAGTTTAAACACACCTCTGTAGGCGGAGCGTAATTCAGCTTTTTCCATACAAGATATAACCTCTTCTTCTATTTGACAGACCGAAGACCAAAATTCTGCACTTTCTGAATCATGCATATCGGGTACGATGAGTTCAGACTCTGCATATTTATGAAAAAAGGAAAGCGCTCTATTACAGAAGTTACACATATTACCGATAAGTTCGCCATTGATCATCTGCATAAAATCTTCCCACGTAAATGTGTAGTCGGAGCTCTCGGGTCTATTATAGAAAATATAGCTACGCCACATATCGGCAGGGATGCCTGACTCAATAGCGTCATTTCCAAACACTCCAATACCACGGCTCTTAGAAAACATGCCTGCTTCATAGTTAAGGTATTCTGATGAGGAGATATTGTGGAGCTTTGTCCACGGCTGTGTTTTGTCATCGCTTGCGAGTAGGGTACACGGAAAGATGACCGTATGAAAGGGAATATTGTCTTTACCCACAAATTGATTGAGTTCGACATCGGAGTTCATCCACCAGGTCTTCCATTCGTCAGTATAATCTGCCGTAATCGATATATAGCCTATGGGGGCATCAAACCAAACGTAGAACACCTTTTTGGTAAATCCTTCAAGTGGCACAGGAATTCCCCATATGAGATCGCGGGTGATTGCCCGTTCGCGCAGTCCATCCCGTATCCATGCAGAAGTCATTTGTGTCGCATTCTTTGTCCAACGACTAGTAGCTCCCGATGCCACAAGCCATTCTTGTAATTGCGGAGCAAGTTTAGGAAGATCAATATAGAGGTGCGTTGTTTTACGAATTACAGGAGTGCTGTGATCAAGGCTACTCACGGGATTAACGAGATCGATTGGGTCGAGGAGTTTACCACATTTTTCACATTGGTCACCACGCGCTTCTTGGTAGTCACAATTTGGACACGTACCTCTGATATATCGATCAGCGAGAAACATCTGTGACCGCTCAGAATAAAATTGCTCTTCTGTTTTGGTTGTTACATAGCCTCGTGAATGCATAGTGGTAAATATATCCTGCACTATGGTTTTGTGAGTAGCCGAACTCGTTCTTCCAAACTTATCAAAAGAAATATTAAACCACTGGTATATATCTCTATGCTGTGCATAGTAATAATCACACAGTTCTTGCGGACTTTTTTTTTCTTCGAGAGCTCGAGCTTCGGTTGCAGTCCCGTATTCATCAGTACCACAGATATAGAGGGTTTTGTAGCCACGTCCCCTGCAGAAACGAGCATAGGCATCAGCACTGAGAACTTGTACGAGATTACCAAGATGCGGTAAGTTATTTACATAAGGAAGTGCAGAGGTGATTAGTTTTTTCATGTGGAGATTATCTTTATATAATATAGTATACTGCTTTATATGGACATATTTGAACTAATCCAACAAGCCATTACCAAGATACGTGGCTACTTTTTTAAGATGGCTCGTGGGAGCTCAAACAATTCAAAAAAAGGAAGCGGTAAGCCAAGAAGGGTAATTTCACTCTTTGTACTTCTTATTATTGTAATCTGGGGGATCGCATCAAGTTTATTTGTAGTAGACGAAACAGAGCAAGGGGTCGTACTTCGACTAGGTAAATATCAGCGCACCGAAAACTCTGGTCTCAAGCTAAAGATACCATTCCGAATAGAAACGAGCACTACCGTACCGACTCAGATTATCCAAAATATGAATTTTGGTTTTAGAACACAACAAGCAGGCATCGTATCACAATTTAGTCGAGACTATCCCGAAGAATCCACTATGCTCACGGGTGACCTCAACATTATCGATGTGGAATGGATTATCCAATATCGGATAGACGAACCAGAAGATTGGCTTTTTAATGTCGACCAGCGGAGCAAAACTATACGCGACATATCACAGTCCGTCGTCAATCAGTTGGTTGGTGACTACTATATAAACGATGTTCTTGGAAGCGTACGCACCGAGATCGAAGAACTCGCTCTTATACGCCATAACGCAGTTTTTGAAGACTACAAACTCGGAATTACGGTAATTGCTGTACGGTTGCAAAATATAGTACCTCCTGCAGGCTCTGTACAGGATGCGTTTGAAGATGTCAATAAAGCGGTACAAGATATGAATCGCCTCATCAACGAAGGACGAGAAGAGTATAACCGTACTATTCCAAAAGCACGCGGTGAAGCAGAGCAAATGGTGCAAATAGCACGGGGATATGCGACCGAACGCGTGAACGAAGCAAAGGGGGATGTGGCACGCTTCTCTGCGATATTAACAGAATATAACGCGAGCCCAAGGGTAACACGCGAACGATTATATTATGAAACAGTAGAATCTATTTTGGCTGAAGGATCCACTCCTGCCCAAATAATAGACAGCAATTTTGAAAATCTCCTGCCCTTGCTTCAAATTGATCAAAACAATCCCTTGGGAGGTATACAGTAATGAGTAAAAGACTTACATTTTTAACAGGACTAATAATTTTTATTGCAATTGTAATTGCATTGGGACCTTTTTTTGTGGTAGAAGAAGGAGAACAGGCAGTCATCACTCGTTTTGGACAGATTGTCAACGTAGAAACTGAGGCTGGACTCAAAATAAAAATACCAATTATCGATCAAGTACGTACCTATTCAAAAAAAATACTGTCGTGGGATGGTGAACCACGTCGAGTGCCAACACTTGAAAAACAATTTATATGGGTTGACACCTCTGCTCGCTGGCGTATCGTCGATGTCCGACGATTTTATTCTTCCATTAATCTCTTAGAACAGGCCTATTCTCGCCTTGACGATATCATCGAGAGTACCGTTCGCACAGTGATTGCACAAAACAAACTTGTCGAAGCCGTCCGTAATTCAAATGCAATACTGCAACGTACTGCGAACGATATTGAAACCTTTCTTCCGGATACCCAAAGCGAGGATGACCAAGAAGGACTCGTCGAAATATCCAATCTACTCACTCAGCTAGAAGAACAACCAGAAATAGAGATAGGACGCGAGGCACTGAGTGTCGAAATGTTTGAGTTAATAAAAACACAGGTACCAAACTTTGGCATTGAGATGATAGACGTTGTTATTCGTCAAATTAGGTATTCAGACGATCTCACCGACAGTGTCTATAATAGGATGATATCTGAGCGCAAACAAATTGCACAAGCATATCGTTCGTGGGGTGAAGGGCGAAAACAAAAACTACTGGGACAACTCGAAAACGAACAACGCGCTATTCAATCAGTCGCATATAACGAATCTGAGCAAATCAAAGGAGAGGCCGATGCTGAAGCAGCATCTATTTACGCAACTGCATACAATAGAAATACAGAATTTTTTAGCTTCTATCGTGCCTTAGAGTCCTATAGAAAGACTATACCAAACTTGCCCAAGGTACTTTCAACAGAAGCAGAATACTTTGATTACCTCTACGATAAGGACGGGCAATAGACACACTAACCAGTAGACAAGATGTGAGACCTCGCTACGCTAAACCTGTGCGTGCACTTGCAAAATGCCTTGACTCTTTTGTTAGCTATGAATGTTTTGGCGACCTAAATGCTGTAGTTGAAGATATAGTATACGATACGCGACGTCAAGGCAAGGTTCCTACACTCTTTTGTGCTCTCAAGGGCACCCATCACAATGGTATTCGATTTTGCCAACAGGCCGTATCCCAGGGTGCCCGCGCGATACTCTGTGCTTCTCGTGATAAAAATACGATACTCTCTCAATTAGATCGGTCTTCTTCTTCATCGATTCCATCTACATCACCCTCTTCTCCACAATCTACCCGCCTTCGCAAACCCTCGCTCATTATGGTCCACCACGACCAGGTCACTAAGGCCATGGCTCTCATTTCATCATTTTTTTATGACGAACCTCAGACTGACCTTGTAACTATAGGAATAACCGGTACCGATGGTAAAAGTACAACGGTACATTTTATCCATCAATTGCTCGCTTCACAGCATATCAAGCACGGATTTTGGTCTACGGTACAAAGCTACGACGGTATCACGTATAACGAAAATGCTCATCGACAGTCAACTCCCGAATCTCCTGACCTATATAAGGCCCTCGCATGTATGCGTGACAATGGCTGTACTCACGCAGTACTCGAAGCCACGAGCCATGGACTAAGCCCCATTACCCGTAGAATGGAGGGAATAGAATTTGATATAGCTCTTGTGACTAATATCGAGAGCGAGCATCTAGATTTTCATAAAACCCGTGCACAGTACATACGTGACAAGTCGGAGCTATTTAAAAAAATCAAGGCCATGGGTACAGGAATCATTAATGCTGATAAAAAAGATATGGAATTATTTTACGAAGCACTTACGTGGAACTGCAGACACCTCGTGCAGTTCTACCATCATACACAAACGAACAGTGCGAGAACCCATATTAGTAATTCCTATGCCAATACCGTAAATAGTAACAGTAATATTCAGCACGAATCATGGAGTTATTCTACTATAAAAGCAGAACAAAAAAAACAAAAAACAGATAAAGAGAACACGAGTGAAGAACAACCAATCACCCAATATGTTAGCTTAACGAGAGACGCTATTGTACACAATGGTTCATATAGTATTAAAAAAAGTCCATACAATTCTAGGTCTTATCCACCACAAGAAACCTTCGCAGAACTACAGTATACTACTCACTTACTAGGGTCTTATAATATTGAAAATATGATACAGTCGCTTCTTGTACTGCATGCTCTGGGTATTCCTCTTTATGTGCTCAAAGAACCAGTGAAATACGTGCAAGCTCCAAAGGGACGACTCCAAATTCTTAGACAAAACACAGACTATACATGCATTATCGATTATGCTCATACTCCTCAAAGTTTTAGTTCGCTCTTTCCACTTATCAAGGATGCATTTACGGGCGCACCATTGACTGTTGTGTTTGGTTCTGCAGGAGAACGAGATAAGGAAAAACGCTCGCTACAGGGAAGCATTGCAGGTAAATGGGCAAACACTATCATATTGACAGATGAAGACCCACGTTTAGAAGAACCAATGAATATACTCAATGATATTGCAAGTGGCTGTGTTTCTGTGATTTCTGAAACTTCTGGCACTGGCACTTCTGGCACTGGCACTTCTGGCACTGGCACTGGCGTACCTAAACATCGCTTGCACGAAACTCTTTTCTTGATCCCTAACAGACAAGAAGCAATAGACTTTGCATGTGCGCAGGCATCACCAGGCGATGTCTTACTTTTTTTAGGGAAAGCACACGAAAAAAGTATAGAATATGCACACGAAAGTATATCATGGGATGAAGAAAAAGCAATAAAAGAAGCCATTACCAAGGCACAACTCAATAAAACCAGGGCTAATAAAATTAAAACTGGAAAGGCGAAAACACTGTGAAATACCTTGATGAACTCAACGTAGCACTAATATACGGAGGTATCTCTGATGAACGAGAGGTGTCAAGCTGGGGTGCACATTTTCTCTACTCAACACTGTGCACTGTATGTAAATCTATTATTCCTATAGTTATTCTCAAGTCTGGTCATTGGCAACAGACATACCCACCCAATACCCGAGTACAAAGCGATACGTTTTTGCTTGAACTCAACCCCACGTTGTCAGACACGCAGAGAGTATGGGCGATGCCACAGCAAGGACTATGGCATAACATGCTTACTCCAAAACCCCTTAACATTGACGCAAGTTTCATCATTCTCCATGGAGAAGGTGGCGAGGACGGAACAGTACAAGCTCTGCTACATGCTGCAGGTATTAGCTATACAGGTAGCAATGCACTGTCAAGTGGTCTAACACTCAATAAAATTCATTCAAAACAAATAGTAAAGGAGTCAGGAATACCCGTTCTTGACTTTTTTGAATTAAAAGGTGGGAATAAACATACGGTTGCTTCTGCAACAGAAACTCTATTTAATCACATGCCCCCCCCCTATATTGTAAAACCGTGTAATGGCGGTTCTTCTTTAGGAATATGTAGAGTAGATAAAAAAAACAAATTTATTGATGCCTTGCGTACTGCTTATAAATACGAAACACATATAATCATAGAAAAAGCCCTTGATGATAGACGAGAAATAGAAGTTGCGCTACTTGAATTGCACCCCGACTCTCATCTACAATCTCATAAAGACGCAATACAATGGCAAGATCGAACGTATCTCGTAGGAATAGGTGAAGTCGTGCTCCACAAAACACCACTCTACGACTATAAAGCAAAGTACAATCCCGATAAAGGTCAAGTAGAAATTCTGCCATATGCCGACCTTACAGAGCCACTTGCCACCACAGTTAAAGAGACAGCCCTCGCCATTATGGCTTTACTCGGATTAGAAGGCTTTGCTCGAATAGATTTTTTTCTTAGTTCTACGCAAGAATTATATTTTAATGAGGCAAACTCTATTCCCGGATTTACCAATACAAGTCTCTTTACCAAGATTTTCATCCAAAAAGGCCTCAGTCCACGAGAAATCGTATCTGAAATACTCGCGTGTTCTCTACAACACAGACACTAATACAAGCACTACATTATAGAAACACCTCTCTAATGTTCCTCTTTGTCACTACTCTTTTGACTTGCATTGGGCTTCCTTTGGGCTTCTCTGAATTTCTTTGGGCTCCAAATTATATCCCACCTCTCTCTCGACTATCCTGTCTTTATATACTGTAAATATGATTACTGCCAATTCCAATTATCAAAAACTCTCTTCTTCTTACCTCTTTGTCGAAATCACACGGAGAATAAATGAATTCACTGCTACAAAGACGCACAGTCAAATTATACGTCTAGGAATAGGAGATGTTACCCTTCCTCTTACCCCAAGTATCATTGAGGCATTGCATCAAGGTATTGAAGACATGGCAACGAGCAAGAACTTTAAGGGCTACGGACCCGAAAATGGGTATTTATTTCTTAGAAAAGCCATGGCACAGAGAGAATACGGTGATCTGCCTGTCGATATAGACGAAGACGATATCATTGTAAGCGATGGAGCAAAATGTGACGTTGCCAATTTTCAGGAACTATTTTCTCAGGATATAACAATAGCAATACCCGACCCCGTATACCCCGTGTATGTTGAAGCAAATGTCATGGCAGGAAGAACCGGTGAATTTAGTAAGGGGCGATACAAGGGACTCACCTATCTGGATGCACACATGGAGAACGATTTTTTACCCCCTCCCCCATCCGAAAAGAATATCGCACTCATCTATCTATGCTTTCCCAATAATCCCACCGGAGCCGTTGCAGATCACGCACTACTTACAAAGTATGTCAACTATGCACTTGAACACAAGGCCTTACTCTTATTTGATGCCGCATATTGCCACTATATCGCGAAAGAATCTACCCTTCCTCGTTCTATTTTTGAAATCCCAGGGGCCACAAAGTGTGCGGTCGAATTTAGGAGCCTTTCAAAAACGGCAGGATTTACGGGCCTACGTTGTGCCTGTACAGTGATACACGATGACTGTCGCATTTTTTCATCAAAAAGCGAAGAAATACCATTAAAGCCACTATGGTTGCGTCGTCAAAGTACAAAATTCAACGGAGTAGCCTACCCAATACAGCGTGCAGCACAAGGAGCATATTCTGAACAAGGATGGCACGAGATCCAAGGACAAATTGCATACTACATGAAAAACGCAGAAATCATACGCAAAGCATTCTCTCCCTTACCCGACTATTCAGTATATGGCGGAGTACATGCACCATACATATGGATTGAAACCAAACACGATAGCTGGGAGTTATTTACGCGGCTACTACACGAAACATCTGTAGTAGTAACCCCTGGCGCTGGGTTTGGTCAGAACGGAGCACACGCAATTAGGATTAGTGCGTTTAATGATAGAGAAAAAGTTACTATGGCCTGTTCACGAATCACAGAACGACTATAGAGACGGTATATCATAATTTGTTTAGCTATATAAAATTACTATAATATATTTGGATGCATTAATGAAACCATCTTCTCCCACCTCATTACGCCCACTGCAAAAGAACATCTCTAACAAGGTGCAACTTATAGTCTATGCACAAAAAATTGAGCCCTATACGCTTTATGGCATTCAACGCCTCTTGACCGAGTATTTTTCCGACGTGTTTTATGGAGTGCACATTCTTCCTTTCTATAAGACAGTAAAAGGATTTGACGAAGGCTTTGACCCGATCAATCATTTAGAAGTAGACGCTGAATTAGGTACATGGTTCGACATACAAATAATTTCAAACTCGAGGCTCGTAGTTGCAGATATGATCGTAAATCATGTCTCATCCAAAAGTAGCGAATTTCAATCTGTAATTGAAGATGGTGAGGAGTCTCCTGCATTCCCTTTGTTTCTCACCTACGACAAAGTGTTTCCTCGTGGAGCAAAGGAATCCGATCTCGTTAAAATATATCGACCACGACCAACATTTCCGTTTACTCATATACAGATTGGCAAAAAGAATACAAAACGCATATTTTGGACTACATTCTCTCACCGTCAGATTGATATAGATATTTACTCACAAGCGGGGCAAGACTATATCAAAAAAATCATCACCAACTTTAAAAACTTTGGCGTACAGATTGTTCGCTTGGATGCGGTGGGATACGTAGCAAAAAAAGCAGGTACTTCGTGCTTTATGACTGAAAAAACAAAACAGTTCATTACGGACATCCAGAACAAACTCAAGTCCAGTAATATAAAGACGCTCATTGAATCACATACCCATTATAGAAAACAAATTGAAATCGCGCAGCACTGTGATTTGGTATATGATTTTTGTATTACTCCCCTCATACTTTTTGGTCTTTATTTTGGTGAATTCAGCCCACTCTACACTTGGCTCACGAACTCACCTAGAAATTGTATAACAGTACTCGATACTCACGATGGCATAGGCATTGTAGATGTAGCACGTAGTGGACGTGAAAAAGGCTTGCTCAATAACACGCAAATACAAAAACTCATCGATACAATACACAAAAACACAGAAGGTGAGAGTCTAACCGCGACAGGAAAAAATGCCACAAACCTCGACATTTATCAAATAAATACCACTATCTATTCTGCACTTGGTTGCGACGATAGGCGCTATCTCATCGCACGACTCCTTCAGTTTTTTTGTCCTGGTATACCGCAGGTATATTATACAGGTCTTTTTGCACTCAAAAATGATATAGAGCAACTCAAAAGAACAAAGGTAGGAAGGGATATAAATCGTCCCGTTCTCAGCGAAAAAGATATACAATCACACCTGCTACGCCCAGTAGTCAAGCAACTTATTTCGCTTATACGCTTTCGCAACGCCCACAAATCATTTCTAGGAGAATTCTCGCATTCGCTCATAGAAGAAGACAAGGGCATAGAACTCACATGGAAGAATAAAGATCAGCACGCCTCTTTGCGGGTATACAACACGCAGGAGAGTAATAATATCGAATTTCAACTCTCTTTTACCGAATCAAGAGGCTCGATAGTTACCATCGACACCATAGAAGAACTCGAGACAATACTTACATAGTACGCTATGGCTTATACAACGTAATCATATACCGTTGCTCATTAGGTTTTTCTTAAAGAAGACCTCTTGCAGTTGATTTTTTTTTTTAAATTATATACACTGATAGTAGTAGATTACCTTAGGAGGTCTTATGAAAAAACTATTAATTCCTTTAGTTTCCATTAGTGCACTATTGCTTGTTCCTGTCTTTTCTTCAGGAGATGCAGATAGCAGTTCTGGTACTAAATCGAATTTTGTCGCACTTGTCACCGATATTGGTGGAATAGACGATAAATCATTTAATCAAAGTACATGGGAAGGGGTAGAGCGCTTTATGAGCGAATATGGCGAAAAGTACGGTCTTGGATCCACATTTCTCCAATCGGCTTCTGATGCAGATTATATACCCGGTTTGAGTACGGTTGCTGACGATGGATACAAACTCATTGTTGCCCCCGGCTTTCTTTTTACAGAAGCAATAGGAGAAGTAAGTGACAATTACCCCGATACTCACTTTTTAATCATAGACTCCGTAGTTGCAGACTATGAACAAAAGACAAATGTCGTCAACGCAATTTTTTCAGAAGAACAGGGATCGTTTCTTGTAGGAGTTGCAGCAGGTCTTCAGGCATTAAAGGAAGGCTTTGACAAAGTTGGATTTATTGGTGGCTTAGACTTTCCTGTTATTCAACGTTTTGAGTCGGGATTTGAAGCAGGTGTTGCCGCTGTTGCTCCTGGAGTAGAGGTCCGCATTGAATACGCAGGTAGCTTTGCTGATGCACAAATAGGGCAAACCGTTGCTGCAAAGCTTTTTGATGAAGGAGCACAGATAATATTTCATGCTGCTGGACAAACGGGAAACGGTCTTTTTAAGGAAGCAAAAGACAGAAAAAATGGTGGCGCGCAAGTCTGGGCCATAGGCGTAGACAGAGACCAATATGAAGAAGGTCTCATTAACGACAGCGATTCTATCGTCCTTACTTCTATGGTTAAGCGGGTTGACGTAGCTGCCTACGAAATCTGTAAACTTGAATTTGAAGGAAACTTTCCCGGAGGTCAAATTTTTGTATTCAACCTTGCAAATGATGGGGTGGGAATACCGAGTTCCAATCCAAATCTAAGTGATGATATTCTTTCTCAAATCGAATCGTACAAAGCACAAATTATTGACGGTTCTGTTATAGTACCAACACTTCCAAAGCGACTTCAATAGTCTAAATAGAAACGCCTTTATGGATATCACATAAAGGCGTTTATTTATAATGAATATTCTAGAATTACAGAATATTACCAAGCGTTTTCCCGGCATACTAGCAAACGACAGTATAAATCTCTCAGTACGTAAGAACGAAGTACATGCATTATTGGGAGAAAACGGATCCGGAAAAAGCACCCTGATGAGCATACTCTTTGGTATGTACAGCATGGACGCTGGCGAGATATACCTGAGGGGAAAGCAAGAACATATCACTAACCCCCATATAGCCTCGGATCTTGGAATAGGTATGGTACATCAGCATTTTCAGCTCATCGATGCCTTTACCATTACAGAAAATATAGTATTAGGTGTTGAGCCCAAAAAAAGCTTAGGAAGAATCAATCTCTCAACTGCTAACAAAAAAATAGAACAACTATCAGAGCGTTATTCACTTGCTGTCGATCCTACGGCACGAGTACAAGATATCAGTGTTGGCATGCAACAACGAACAGAGATACTCAAACTCCTTTACCGCAATGCGGAGATTATGATATTGGACGAACCCACTGCCGTACTTGTACCAAGCGAAATAGAAGAGTTAATGCAGATAATTGAGATACTCATTAATGATGGAAAAACTATTATACTCATCACGCATAAACTCAACGAAATTAAGCGTGTCGCGCATCGTTGTAGCGTATTGCGAAAAGGTCAATATATAGGCACCGTACATGTCAACGAAGTTGACGAAGAAGCACTTGCGCGCATGATGGTAGGGAGACCTATTTCATTTGATGTACAAAAAAGCCCCCATAAGCCAAAAAAAGATCCGATTCTCGATGTCAAATCACTCCTTGTACGAGATTCACGCGGACTAGTTGCGGTTAAGGACTGCAATATACGCGTACATCCAGGCGAAATAGTGGGTATAGCGGGGGTAGAAGGAAATGGACAACGAGAACTCGTTGAGGCGCTGGTAGGCGACCGTCCTGTTGAAGGTGGACAAATACAATTTAAGGGCGAGGATATCACTCATGCAAGTATACGTTATCGCATAGAAGCCGGCGTAGGACTTATTCCTGAAGATCGTCAGCGTGACGGGCTTGTGCTCAATTTTTTATTATACGAAAACCTTGCTATGAAACGCTACTACCAGCAGGACTATTCACCACATGGCATGCTGGATATCGAACGTATGACTGCGTTTTCGGATACGCTCATCAAAGGCTTTGATATACGATGCGGTAATGCTGGCAATACCCTCACTCGTAGTATGTCGGGTGGCAATCAACAAAAGGCAATTATTGCACGCGAAATACAAAAATCACCTGAGTTGCTCATAGTAGTACAACCAACTCGTGGCCTAGACGTTGGTGCGATTGAATATATCCACGCCCGCATAGTGGAAGAACGAGATAAGGGCCGTGCTATTCTTCTTGTATCCATGGAACTGAGTGAAACATTAGATCTTTCGGACATTATTGCAGTCATGTATAACGGGCATATTATTGACACGCTTCCTGCAAAACAGGTCTCGCATACAGAACTTGGACTCATGATGATAGGAAAAAACAATGGACATACTTGATATACGATTTGATAAACGCATTCAACGCATCGTACCCTTGATAGCTATTGGTAGTGCAGGCATCCTTGGCTTGCTTATTATACTTATCACTGGTGGCAATCCGCTCGCACTCCTAAGAGGAATACTGCGGGGTTTTTTAGGAATTAATCTCGCTGCCATTGGCACACAAAATCCTATATTTAATCCGCGGTACATAGGCGAGTTTTTAGTGAGTGCTATGCCCTTAATATTGACCGGGCTCTCGGTAGGATTTGCGTTTAGAACAGGCTTGTTTAATATAGGTGCCGAAGGACAGCTCCTTGCTGGTGCATGTGGCGCCATAGTTGTCGCGTTTATGTTTCCTGATACGCTTCCGCGTATTGTGTTTTTACCAGTTGTATGTATTACAGGCATGGTGTGTGGTATGGTGTGGGGCTTTGTTCCCGGAGCACTAAAAGGTTTTTTGTCAGTAAGCGAAATAGTGGTAACCATCATGTTAAACTATGCAGCACTGTTTATAACAAACTATATTTATTTGCTTCTTCCACACCCCAATACGGTTAAAACAGAAGAAATTCCTTTTGTGGCGTCTATGGAGAGCCCTTTTTTATCTGACTTGACATCAAATTCACGACTCCACCTCGGGATATACGTCATCCCGTTTGTAGTAGTGCTCTATTGGTTTATTATTGATAAGACACGTTTTGGATTTGAGCTTAGAGCAACGGGATTTAATCCTCGTGCATCAAAACTAGCAGGTATACATGTTGCCTCTCGAACAACGCTTTCTATGGGGATTGCAGGTGCCTTTGCGGGGCTTGCAGGCGTAATGATTGCAGTAGGTACGTTTAATTACGGGAGGGTATTGACGGGCTTTGAAAATGTCGGATTTTTTGGCATCGCTGTTGCACTCATAGGAGCAAATAAAGCATTTGGTATACTGGGAGCAGGTCTCTTGTTGGCAGGCTTGCAATCCTCGCAACCAATTCTGCAAGCCCAAGGTATACCACGCGATATCATACTCATCATAGTTGCCATTATTGTACTGTTTATTGCCATGCAACAAGGCATACGAAATGCTATCGAAGCATCTTTACTCAGGCGTATGGTTAAAACACGTCGACAAGAGGAATCTCTGTCACCATGAATGAGAGTATACGTATCCTTTATTCAATACTCACCTTATCGCTTATCTACGCTACCCCAATCATCGTCACAGCACTGGGAGGGCTCTTGAGCGAGCGATCCGGAGTGGTGAATATAGGACTAGAAGGACTCATGACCTTTGGGGCATTTGTAACTGCGGCCTTTGTGCTCATGTTTGAGTCCATGTTTCCAAGCATGGGAGCATGGTATGCTATTGTGATGGGTGCTCTTGCAGGGGCACTGCTTTCTCTCTTGCACGCTTTTATTTGTATACACCTCAAAGGCGATCAGGTTATTTCGGGTACGGGAATAAATTTTATAGCCTTAGGCTTGTCTATATTTTTATGCCAAATATTTTATCAACAGCAACGCACTCCAACGTTTAGGAGAGGGTTTACCAAATGGAGTGTGCCCGTGCTAAAAGATATTCCGATTATTGGGGATATATTTTTTAGAGATATTTACAGTACTGTGTTTCTTGCCTTCTTGCTCGTAGTAATAGTCTACTATTTTGTATACCTTACCCCCATTGGACTGCGGTTACGAGCATCAGGGGAGCATCCAAGCGCACTAGAAAGCGCTGGGGTATCGGTGTATAAGATTCGCTATTATGCAGTGGCGATGTCAGGCGCATTTGCAGGTCTGTCGGGGGGAATTATGGTATTAACACAAGATACACAGTTTACGGCAACATCTATACACGGCACGGGCTTTATTGCACTCGCTGCCCTGATTTTTGGACAGTGGAAACCCGTGGGAGTCATGTGGGCTGCCTTGCTCTTTGGTTTACTCCAAGTACTTTCTGTGTTTGGAACGAGCATTGGATTTGTATCCACTCTTCCACAGGAATTTTTTAAGACCTTCCCCTATATATTAACGGTGCTTGCACTCGTAGCATTCAGTCGTAATGCAAAAGCTCCTAAGGCAGTAGGAATCCCATTTGAACGAGGTTCTCGCTAGCTATAGTTAGAGATAGTTTGATATAGTTTGATGAGGTGCTTATGCGCGCAGTAGATCTGATTGAAAAAAAGAAACGGGGCAAACACCTTACAGAAGATGAGCTCGTCTTTCTCCTCCAAGGATATTTAGATGGTTCGATTCCCGATTACCAAATGAGTGCTTTCTGCATGGCAGTATGCTTTACGGGCATGGATGAAAAAGAGTTATACCACTTTACCACCATCATGCGAGATTCGGGTGACCGCATCAAGATAACACAAGGTGACACAAACAGTAAGGACTATAGGTTTATTATAGATAAACATTCTACTGGTGGAGTGGGTGACAAAACATCAATAGCTCTTGTACCCTTGTTGTCTGCCTTGGGTCTAGGTGTTGTTAAACTCACTGGCAAGGGTCTGGGTCATACGGGGGGTACGGTAGATAAGTTTGAATCACTACCAGGCTTTGTGTTTCCTCATAAAAAAGATAAGCTCAATGCAATGTTTTCTACTACGGGCGTCGCTATGACCTCATACTCTGACACTATAGTGCCACTCGATAAAAAGCTGTATGGTCTTCGCGATGTAACTGCAACGGTACAGAGTTTGCCTCTTATTGCGTCGTCCATCATGAGTAAAAAACTTGCTGTTGAGAGCGACGCCATATTACTAGATATTAAGGTCGGTAATGGCGCTTTTCTCACTACACTCAAAGAAGCACAGGAGCTCACTCGTATTATGCTAGCCCTTGGGTCACAGGCAAAACGAAGAGTGCTTGCTGTACTCACCGATATGAATCAACCCCTAGGAACACATGTAGGAAACAGTCTTGAATTTGCCGAAGCAGTGTCTTTTTTGAAGGGTGAAGCGAGTTCTGATTTTGATGAACTGGTACGAACACTCGCTTCTTACGCATTGCAACTCAGTGATAGTTCATTAAGCTCACACGATGCAACACATGCGGTTGAGCGCGCACTTTCGTCAGGAAGAGCACTCAATGCACTCAAAATTCTTGTATCAGCTATGGGGGCTGATCCTATTTTTATCGATACTCCCAATCTGCTGGCAAAGGCAAAATATACTCACGATGTCATACACGATACAGGAGGATACGTACGTGCTATAAATAGTCACGCAATAGGCACTGCTGCTATGACCTTGGGAGCAGGAAGGGCCCACAAAAACGCTACCATAGACTATAGTGCGGGTATAGTTCTTCACAAGAAGGTCGGTCAATATTGCAAGGCCAATACTCCTTATGCGACAATTCACACGAATGATAAGCATGCGATTTCTCATGCGCAGGTACTTATACAAGACTCATATGACTTTGTCAATCAAAAAGTATCTCCGCCTCCTGTTATACTTGAAACACTATCAAATGAACTGGCAAATGAACTGGCAAATGAATTGGCCAAATGAGTTTCCCAAAATAAATTGTCAAAAGAAAAGCCCAAAAACAAGAATAAAGATGTAGATGAGACAGATAATACATGAAACGAGCAGTACACCAAGCAATACACCAGGCAATACACCAAGCAATAAACAGTGACAAGGCTCCAACTCCTATAGGTGCGTATAGTCAGGCACTTCTTTGTGATAGAACTCTGTATATTTCTGGTCAACTACCACTCACCACAGCAGGTAGGCTGTACCAAGACGATATCTACATAGCAACAAAGCAGGTATTTGCAAATATTAAGGCAATATGTATTGCTTCGGACTTTGATTTGGACTCTATAGTAAAACTTACGATTTATTTAAGAGATATGGAGGATTTTTCAGGAGTAAACGAGGTAATGCGTACGCTATTTACACCTCCCTACCCTTCGCGAAGTTGTATAGGAGTGCATAGCCTGCCAAAGGATGCCCGCTTAGAAATAGATGCAATTGCCCAAAAATAAGCATTCGCCTGTCACATTTTTCATCAACTACACAAGCAAAAGTACAGGGCAAAAGCTACAAAACAAAAACTACAGGATAAAAATTACAGTTCAGTTTGCAGTGGCACCTGTAGCGTCAACCGAGATATCGACTGTACTTTCAGAGGCATTTGTTTGTACTATGTTACCTATTGGTAGTACAAAACTCTGCCCTGTTTGTACTCCAAAATCTTTGCCATCTATGCTTATTGCAAAAGTAATACCATAAGATTTATTAGTTGCATATTGTAGATTAACTGCAAGACGTAGCTTATTGGAAGCGTATCTTGGAAAGATGCCATACTGATCATCAGTATCATCGGGGCTGGGATTACTGATAGTTGTGTCTGAGGTAAACACATTTGTGTCAGTGACATAGCTATAAAAATTCGTAGAATCCGATACAAGAGTTGCGACATCAATATTTGAGGAATGGATAGTACTACTCGTATCATCAGAAAACATACCTAAGAAGTTAGGAATAAAACGAAACCGCAAGTCATAGCTAGCGTCTGCAGCATTATACTCGTACAAAATAAGCTGTATACCTACATTTGGTAAGGCATAAGTGAAGGTACCCTCATGTTTGCTACCTGAGACTGCCGTTTCATTCGCTGTCACGGCATAAGCCGTACTTCCTCCTATCATGGTACCTGCTATGTAGTTATTGTATTTATCCTCTGGATTGGTAAACTGTATGCGTAGGGCGCCTTTGCTGGCTCCTGTTGTCTCTACACTGATATACGCCGTGTCAGTACCTGTGTATACCTCAGTACCTTCTCGCGTTACTCTGTAGCTCCATCCATCTGAGTTCATTTTCTCACCGTTTTTTAAGGAGGGTTGTAGTATACCCGTTTCTCCCCAACAGAGTTCGGTATCATTAGGAAAGGCGCTATCAATGAATGAAAATACAACGGGGGATTTTCCCGCAGTGGGTTCGTCGTCACAGGATAGCGTAGCTCCTGTAAACAAAAGACATACTGCTACAATGACATATGCATTATAGAGATGGTGTGGTGTTTTTGTTAAAAGTAAACATATAAATACCTCTCATAAAATAGTTTTGTAATATTATTTATTACCTATAATATTGAAATACAATGCATATTGTACAATATTAAAATACGAGTAACATTCTCAAAGAATTACCACCTATACGTATACTTGTCAAGTACTTTAGAAAAGTTCTGTGTGAATTAAGCCTCAAATCGTAGCATAGGATTTAATTTCCAGATTTAATTTACAGATATCGCTACTCTAATTTTGGTATAATATAGTACACTAATACACATGAATAGGTTATCTTACAGATGAATAAGCATGGATATAGTCAAGTCAAATATGGATAATTTAGCACAATATATAGACCATACCCTTCTTAAGGCAGAAGCAGACCAAAAGTCCTTGTATACCCTGTGTAGTGAGGCAGTACATTTTGCATTTTTTTCGGTATGTGTAAATAGTAGTAATGTGAAATTTTGCAAGCACACACTGTCTGATCTCAAATATGATGCTCATTCTTCTAACCAAACAAAAAATCCACAACAAAGCCTCCCTCGTATTGCAACAACGATAGGATTTCCTTTGGGTGCAATGAGCACCGATGCAAAATGCAAAGAACTCGAAATAGCAAAACGTGATGGTGCGGATGAATTTGACTTTGTAATTAACATTGGACGTGTAAAATCAGGGGACTATGATTATGTAAAGAATGAAATCAAGGTTCTCAAGAGCATAGCAGGATCCTTGGTAATCAAAGCCATACTTGAAACCTGCCTCCTCACTACACAAGAAATAAAAACACTTTCTACTATAGGAGTGGATGCGGGGGCAGATTTTATAAAAACATCAACTGGGTTTTCATCAGAAGGGGCAAGCTTTGAAGCAGTCGATATAATGGTGACAGAAACAAGAGGATCCAACACCCAGGTAAAGGCATCTGGTGGTATACGCACGCGCACTATAGCGGAACGATATATTGCTATGGGAGTTACACGGCTTGGTACGAGCTCTGGCCTTGCACTCGTACAAGCAGAACACTCTCATTCTGACGATGCTTATTAGAGATGTAGAATCTCATATGATGTACTTACTACTACGTCATCCGTTTAGGTTGCATAATGCAAAGAACTCAAAGAATACAATCCAAGAACACCTAAAAATATCAAAAAATGAAGAAATGTAAAGTAAATACTATGCATAACAGAGAGCAGACGTAATGCAAAAAACAGCGCCAAAGGAAAAACCAGAAGAAAATCCCCAAAAAAGCCCCCAAAAAAATCAAGAGAAAAATATAGATGCTCATATAAAAGCAAAATTAATACAAGAAGCCACACAAGCAATGAAATACGCATACGCTCCCTATTCACACTTTTCTGTGGGAGCAGCGGTGCTCACCCGCAGTGGTGCAATATATCGCGGTGCAAATATAGAAAATGCATCGTATCGATTAACGAGTTGCGCAGAACACAACGCCATTATCATGGCAGTAATGGAGGGAGAACATACCCTAGATGCAATATGCGTCATTGCTAATACCCCTGCTCCTGTGAGTCCATGCGGAGCCTGTCGACAAATCATTGCAGAATTTGCTTCTCCTAAAACCTACATACTTTTACTAAATACAGAAGGCAAAGAATACCATAGCACCCTTGCTGACTTACTCCCCTATTACTTTACAAAAGACTCCTTTGCAGAAAAGCCATTACCAGAAGAAACATTCCACCAAAAAGATGAACATAAGCACCCAAGACACAAAACACAAGGACAAAAAAACGCATGATGTCCAAAAGATTATAAAAGGATACTATACAAACACCATGAATCCCAAAGAACCTGCATTCCCTCTTTACCCACCTGCGAAAGTAGTACCCACAAGGTTGAGTAACGCATGTTTGAACCTACTATTCTTATGCATAGTGGCATTCTTTACCAGCTCGTGTTATTATATAACGCAAGGATACTACCTTGTTTCCACAAACGCACGCCAAAAAAACATAGAACGCTTGCTCAAAAACGAGTCACTAGATGCTGAGACGAGGGAATTTTTAAGCAATAGCCTAGATATTAAACGCTTTGCACATGAAACCTTAGAACTTAAGAAAAGCAATAACTATACACGCTACACCCGCCTCGATAATGATTATCTTGTTGTAGTAGTACATGCAGCCCCAGAATTTTCGCTCGAAGCCCACACGTGGAATTATCCCTTTCTTGGTACACTGAGCTACAGAGGATTTTATAGAGAAGAAGATGCAAAAAAAGAAGCAGAAGCACTAAGAGAAATGGGATTTGATACCTATGTAAGAAAGGTCTCCGCGTTTAGTACCTTAGGTATCCTATCCGACCCCTTGTACTCTAGTCTGAAAGGCTATTCGCTCAAACGATTAAGCGAGGTCATTATACACGAAGAATACCACGCCACCGTTTGGGTAAGAAAACAGCAAAATTTTAACGAACAAATGGCGACATTCATTGGTAAGCAGGGTGCACGTTTGTATCTTGAATCAAAGCATATAGCACAAGACGATAATGATACACAACAAGCGGTCTTGCAACAGGATCAAAAAACAATGAATAGCGTTCTTCTTGCACTGCGACAAGAACTAGCAGATCTTTACAAACGTACGTTGCCTGCACACGAGATGCGAAGCCTCAAGCAAAGCATTATAGAGCGCACACAACTAGAATTTATGTCAAGCTATGATAGCACATTTAAAACAGATGCCTATAGAGAGTGGGACCTGAACAATATCAACAACGCTTTTTTGTCACTTATACACATCTACAGAGACAAAGATAATAGGATTGAAACCCTCTATGAGAAATCAAATATGAGTCTTAAAGAATTTATACACCTTACAAAACAACTCGAAAAGCGCGAATACAGAGATAATCCATTTCAAGCACTCCAAGATCTTGTCAGAGACTATAAAGAATCAGAATTATAAAAACCACACTCGTATAATAAGAATACTAAGCTCGAAGCATTACTGTAAGAATGTCAGCGGATTACACGAGATGTATCAAAAATGTGGGTGTTCGTTTCCTACTTGTTCGAGTGGTGTGAAGTCTTGGATCGTAGACCAATGTTCTGTTATCTTACTTTCCTCATCCAGTCGAAACCAATTACATGTAGCCCTATCTACATCCCCAAGTAAATGCAAATGCGCCATTACGAGGTCTCCCGAAGCAATGATTCGCTTGCAATCATGGAGAACCTTCCCCCCACAGCTCTTTACATATTCTTCTAGAGTATGGGGACCTTCGTGTTTTCCGTGCTCTTCGTAATATATATAAGAAGAAGAAAGGAGGCTTGTTATGATTTCAGCTCTCCCCCTGTTAAATACGTAATCAAGAAAGCGTACAACTGTTGCCTTGTTCTGTGTAATACGAGTCTCAGACACCTCTGTGTCTTCTCCATTACCCCCGCCCGCATACGCCATATCTACTTGCTCTTGTGTAGTCGGTGAATAACAAAGTACATCCCAGTGCTCTACTATTTTTTTTATGTTTCCACTGTCATTCTTTACACGCCATATCTCGCTTGACATGACTGGTTTATCACCCATGGGGTTTGGCGCAGGATAATACCCCTGAAACGCAACAATATCACCTTCCGCTATACTTCGTACACGAGTATATCCCATATCCATGGCAAGCATGCCAAGATAGTTGTCTATGCCATCTTTTCCCCAAGAATTATGCTGTATGGTATTTTTTGAAAAACTTTGCTCCACTATCGCTTTGTCTTTATTATTGGTGAGTGCATTAAAAGCCTTCCATACAAATTCTAGGTTTTGCTGTGCTGATGTAGTCATATATTAATTATAGGCAAAACACACACATCGCATCGCATGCAATATTTGACACTAATGGTAATCTGGCGCCTATTGGGTCTATAGTGCCTATAGATTGATACCAGTACACAATACAAGTAAATAGCTACTGATGACTGGTTACTACAATTTTGATGTCGAACTAGCGCCTGCTTCCAAATATTCGCAAGAAGAATATAAATATATTAATAAAGTCTAAGTAGAGTTTTAGTGCACCCAAAATAGAAAGACGACCATAATCCTGATCGCTCACTACGTCGCTATACTGATCACTCCATTGCTTAATCACCTGCGTATCGTAGGCAGTAAGTCCAATAAAGATCACAACACCTACTATTGAAATAAGAAGCGAAAAGGGACCACTTCTTAAGAACATATTGAGCAAGGACGCTGCGATAAGCCCCCACAGTCCCATGACAAGATAATGTCCTATACCTGAGAGGTTTCTCTTTGTACTTGCTGCATATATTGCTGCTCCTCCAAAAGAAGCTGCTGCGCTTAAAAAGGCGTTTACTATACTTTGTTGCGTGTACATCTGTAAGATAAGCGAAAGGGTAACACCATTGAGGGCAGAATAAAACAAGAACAATAAGGCTGCAGATGAAGCTCGAAGTCGCATAATTCTAAGGCTAAGGTAAAATACCAGCCCTATCTGCAAGAGAAATGCAAAAATAATGAGTCCAGGCGAACGCGAAATGGCAGTAAGCATAGCCTGAGAGCTAAGACATATCCACGAGACTAAAGACGTAAGCAGAAGACCTATGGTCATCCATGCAAACGTGTTTCTGAGCATGTTGCGTACCTGTGTTTCTTTTTTTATTAATACATCGGTTTGAATGGTATTCATATCATCTACATAATAGCACGTATAACACAATTTGTAAAGAAGAATCTCCATTTATCAGGTTAGTAAACTACATAAGCCAACAAAGAACGACCATTACTCCACAATCAAAGCATGATACAATAAAACCATACTGAAGCATATCCTTAGTTATCAGTGTAAAACATAAGCATAGATGCCAATACAATACACGATGAACAAAAAAACAAACATCACAATAGGGAGCCTTTTTGCTGGTATTGGAGGAATAGAACAAGGCTTCTTAGATACTAAAGGTTATGAAGTCTTATGGGCAAATGAGATTGATACTAGAGCCTGTAAGACATATAAAAACAATTTTGACCACAAACTATTTGAACAAGATGTAAAAAAGTTAAATACATCTCTCTTGCAAAAAATAGACGTACTTACAGGTGGGTTTCCTTGCCAGGCCTTTAGCATTGCGGGTTATCAGAAAGGCTTTAGAGATGAAAGAGGTAACATTTTCTTTGAAATATTAAGATTTTTAGATGAGCTACATCCAAGAATTATTTTCTTAGAAAATGTTAAAAATCTTCAAAATCATGACAGCGGTAGAACGTTTTCAGTAGTAAAACATCAGTTGGAAGACCGTGGGTATCACTTAAAATACAAAGTATTAAACAGCGCAGAATACGGTAATATTCCTCAGAATAGGGAAAGAATATATATCGTTGGTTTTAGAAATAAAAATGAATTTAATAATTTTGAATTTCCACAACCAATACAATTAACAAAAACAATACAGGATTTTTTGGATAGTGAAGCAGAGGACAAATACTATTATAATGACAGCAAATATTATTCCCAATTAAAACAAGAAATAAAAAAAACAGACACCATCTATCAGTTAAGAAGAGTGTATGTTAGAGAAAATAAAAACAAGTTATGTCCAACGCTTACTGCTAATATGGGTACAGGCGGTCATAATGTCCCCTTAATTAAAGATACACGAGATATTAGAAAATTAACTCCTCGAGAATGTGCACGATTTCAAGGCTTCCCTGACAGCTTTATATTGGACAATTCGCTACCACAGTCCGCCCTATACAAACAAATAGGTAATTCCGTCTCAATTCCAGTCATTAGTGTAATGGCACGACAAATAAAAAAAGCTATTTATCCATTGTGAACATTTTTGATTTAATTGCGGAACTTGAAGAAAACAGCTATACAAAATCAAGTATAAAGTCCATTGCCGAAAAACACCAGCTATCAGAAACAGATCTAAAGAAGGCATATTGTACAAATTTCTTTAGAGAAATAGCAGAAGTAATTGACTTACCAAAATTAACTGCTAAAAACATAGATGAGATAGAAAAAATGATTCCTTCTGACAAAAAATCTAAATTTGAATACATAAAGACTGACCTAAAAAAAATAATTGAGAAATCTCTGTACATTGCCATTACAAATGGGTTTACACTCAATATTAATCATCTAAACTCAGGCGTCATGACGGCTAACGCTGGAGACAGTGCCGAATTTATTTTTGTAGGGAGAGCTATATTAGCGGGGTTTAACTGTAGTAGTGTTGATGTGAGAAGTAGTAGATACGATGCTATTATCGACTATAACAATAAGCTATTAAGAGTACAAATAAAGGGTATCAGTACCTCTAATTCAGTTAGCTTTAAAGATAGAGACAGAGGAGGTCAAGGAATAGATTATAAACATGAAACAAATATAGGTAAGAGAATAACCTCTAAAGACTGCGACATATATGTGGCAGTAGATAAGCAAGTGGGTATCTGTTATATTATTCCTATGAGCTGGGTTGACAAATTACGGGATGACGAAATAAAAAGTGTTGCGCTATCAAAGATTTCTGAGTATAAAGAAAACTGGCATATCATAAAAAAAACAGCACTGTAAATTTCATAATAGAGAAATATAGAAAAATGAATTCTTATTGAGACAGTCTATGGCGCGTTGCCTCTACAGCATCTCTTTGTGTTCTTGTGCCTTCTCTCCTATTTACTTTTTAAGCATAGTGTGTATGTAATCTTGCAGTTCTTTTAGTTGAGTACCTATCGTATGCGTGAATATCTTTTTTTGGCCTAAATCTGCAAGCTGCTGAGGAATGGGTGAACTATGCCCGCAACTCTTTGCCACAATATCATTAAATTTTGCAGGGTGTGCAGTAGAAAGCACCATGCGCATCGTAAGCGCATCATCACGTTGCACACGTGACGCAAGGTAGAGTCCCGTAGCAGTATGAGGACATACAAAGTAGTTATAGTGTGAGTAGTAGTGTGCTATGGTAGCCTCTATGTTTTGATCATCCACCCCATATGCCTGTATATGCTTAGAAAACGTTGCATGTTGTGGAAATAAATATTGTATTCTTTCAAAGTTACTTGGATCCCCCACATCCATGGCAGTAGCATGCGTTGGTATGGAGGCGCGTGGCTTGAACAAACCCGTACTAATATAGTCAGGAATAACCATATTACTATTGCTTGCCGCGATAAAGGGACGAACGTTCATACCCATTTTTTGTGCATAGAGACCCGCACAGAGATTGCCAAAGTTTCCACTTGGGACAATGAATTGAAGATTTGGATCTTTTTCGGCACGTAGCCACGCATATATATAGTAAAGCGATTGAGGAAGAAGTCTACCAATGTTAATACTGTTTGCCGAACTAAGCCTATGTGTCTTACAAAAGGCAACATCAAGAAAACATTGCTTAACCAGTCGCTGACAGTCATCAAAACTTCCTTTTACCTCTAAGGCATGTACGTTTTGCCCAAGTGTTGTAAATTGTCGCTCTTGCAAGGGGCTCACTCTCCCTGAAGGATAGAGTACACAGACACGCATATTTGGACGTTTCCAAAAGGCACGCGCAACAGCAGCCCCTGTATCACCACTTGTAGCCGTAAGTATACAGAGATCTTCGTCTTTTTCTTGCATCAGATGTGAAAGATAGGTTGCAAGAAACTGTGCCCCGTAGTCCTTAAAGGCAGCCGAAGGTCCATGAAATAACTCAAGTACCTTAAGATCTGGCTCAAGCGTGCGAATCTGCGGGACAAAACTATATCCTTGTGGTTCAAAAGCATGTTGGCATAGTAAGGCGATTTGTTCTTGTGAGCATTCTTCTTGTAATAGCACACTAAAGACAGAAGATGCAAGCTCCATAAAGGAGCTCTCGCTATTGAGTTTCCGAAATACTTCGCTTAGTTGCGGAAATTCACTTGGAACAAATAATCCCCCATCTGGAGCGAGTCCAGATAGCATCGCGTCAGAAAAGGGTACCGTAGCGTACGATGAGGACAATGGGATAGAAGGAATACCAGACGGAGTAAGCGTAGCAGTTACATCAGTTGGCGTATGCGCCCTCGTACTACTGTATCTCATGTGCGATTACTGCGTTCTGAAAAAAATTCTTGGTGAAGATATTGCACTGCTTCTTGATCGCGTACGGCTTCTACGGCGAATGATATGTTTAGTTCGCTTGAACCCTGCGCTATAGCAATAATGTTTATTCTTTGAGAACCAATGACATTAAATATTTTACCCGCGATACCCACGTATCCCTTCATCCGTGATCCTATAACAGAAATAATGGAGATATCGTTGAGCAATTGTACAGACTGTATAGATTTTTGAGCCAATTCAGTTTTAAAGTAGGTACGCAAATGATGGACAGTCTGCTCTGCTTCGGGTGCCATGAGGGCAAGACATATGCTATGCTCACTGGAAGCCTGCGATATCATAATTGGACGAGTATGGTGTGTGGAGAGAATTTCAAAAATTTTTGGAAGATAATGAAAGTTACCATAGAGCCCTGCCCCTTCTATAGTTATCAAACTCACGCCTCTGAGTAATGCAATACCTGTTATGGTATCTTCTATTACCTGCGATTCTGATACTATCCACGTTCCCTCAGAGCCGGGATTGGTGGTGTTTTTGATGACTATGGGAATAGCGTGTTCGGTAGCAGGTACAAAAGAAACAGGATACATTACTTTTGCTCCAAAATAGGAGAGCTCCATAGCTTCGGAATAACTTATTCTTGGAACTACAAAAGCCTCGGGTACAATACGCGGATCAGCACTCAATATGCCATCAACATCCGTCCATATCTCTATTCGTGATACAGATAGGGCTACCCCCACAAGCGATGCCGTATAATCGCTTCCATTTCTACCAAGTGTTGTAGTCACGCCGTTGTGTTTTGAGGCGATAAATCCCGTGATAACGGGTAAGCCCTTTGCTTGTTGCACCGCTGTGCGTATTTGCTCATAACTTTCAGAAAACCGTACCGAATTCTTGTGCACCTCGGTAATGATACAGGTTCGTGCATCGATGTATGTGGCAGTAGAAGGAATAGCAGTAGTGGTATATTGTGCATCTGGTTCGCTACTCTGAGAATGTGTCCCCAGATTATAACAGTGTACAAATAAGGTAGCAGATAAGCGCTCACCAAAACTCATGACAAGATCAAGAGATTGCGCTGTACATTCCTTAATAAGAGAAATGCCCAACAATACTTCTTTAAGTTGCTCAAATAACTGTAATAGTTCTTGCGGAATATCGACATGTTGTCCCATAATAGTGCAGATCTCTTTCCATGCTCTACAGTGTACATCAACTATGAAATCATAATATGGCTGATAAGAATGAGTATCGTCTTTGTCCTGGCTACTTTTGTTTTCTTCTTTGTTTTTGTCGCGATTGTCTTGATTATATTGACTGGAAGGAGCATCCAAAGAAGTTTCCAAAAAAGTCTCAGAAGAAGCATCAGAAGAGAAAGCAGAAGAGAAAGCAGTAGCAGCCTGCTCTAAGCTATCGGTAACTCCTTTCATGGCAGAAAGAACAACTACGATTTCATGCTTAAGAAGATCTTCTCGTATAAGATTGCAGACCTTGAGTATATGCTCTGCATCTTGCAAAGAGCTACCACCAAACTTTTTGACAATCATTTTACTTATTATAGTGCTTCTTTGTATATAGTTTCGTGGAATAGCGTCGTAGCGGGCTAGACACAATCGATACATACTATCATAGGTGTAGTACCATATATCGGAATATCTTGCGTAACAATACTCATATGACAATACGTACGTGGAATACAATTAAGGTATAGATGCTTTATAAAATCAGAGGCAACAATCCACTCTCGGGTACACTTCAGGTACAAGGCAACAAAAATGCAGCCCTCCCCTGCCTTGCTGCGTGTTTACTCACACGCGAAGCAGTAGTGCTTCGTAATATTCCTGATTTACAAGATGTCAAAGTGATGCTACAGATACTCAAGCACGTGGGCGCACAGGTACAGCGTCTTGGACCAAACGAATTTAAGATACAGGCAAGTACTATCACTAGTCATTCGATACCTTACGAACTCTCCACAAAAATGAGGGCTTCCATTCTGCTTGCAGGCCCCTTACTCTCACGGTGTGCTCGTGCATCTATTCCACCACCTGGTGGTGATGTAATAGGAAGAAGAAGACTTGATACCCATGTATTTTCGCTCTCTATGTTAGGGGCTCAATATGCCCTCAAGGACAATATTGAATTTTCTGCACAATCTCTGCGTGGTGCACATGTGTTTCAAGACGAAGCATCCGTGACTGCAACCGAAAATACAATTATGGCAGCGTGCCTTGCACAGGGCACAACGGTTATCGAAAATGCAGCGTGTGAGCCCCATGTACAAGACCTCTGTAACATGATAAATGCGATGGGTGGCACTATACGCGGAATAGGCTCTAACGTACTAACAATAGAAGGATGCAAGGAATTGGGTGGTACCGAATATCGCATAGGTCCTGATTTTATGGAAGTAGGATCATTCATTGGACTCGCAACAGTCACAAAGAGTGCGCTCGATATACAGGGAGTCAATCCCATGGATCTAAAAATGACCGAAATTTCTTTTTCAAAACTAGGGATTACATGGAGCTATAAAGGTGATACATTACAGGTACCAGCTGTGCAATCCCGCACAATACAACCAGATCTCGGTGACGCCATACCCAGTATATCCGACGCACCATGGCCGGGATTTCCACCTGATCTCACGAGTGTCGCGCTTGTAACTGCCACACAAACAAAAGGCACTATCCTCATTCATGAGAAAATGTTTGAATCACGTATGTTCTTTGTTGATAAACTTGTGGCAATGGGTGCACGTATTGTACTTTGTGATCCACACCGAGCAGTTATCAGCGGACCAAGTCAGTTATATGGAACACGCCTTACCTCACCCGATGTACGTGCAGGCATGGCAATGGTGCTTGCAGCACTCTGTGCAAAAGGAGAGAGCATCATAGAAAACGTATATGCAATAGAACGCGGGTATCAAGATCTACAAAACCGCTTAATAGCCATTGGCGCAGACATAGAGAAAGCAGACATAGAAAAGAAGAACTAAAGCGTCGCCACCACAGCAATACACAACTAAGCACCTCCCTCACCGTATGTACCTCACTTTTTAAATACATTCATTTTTTTACGGCACGCACTACTACACGCCAGGGAGCGGGATGTCCTTCGTATGTAAGTGTAAAGTCATGCGGATCAAGCATCTGCGTGAGAGAAAACTCGCTCCCCCATTCGCTCGCTCTCTGTTCTTTATCATCCGTCTTGATTACTGGAGTCATTGAGATACCAGAAAAATTTGTCTTAGTAAGCCAGGCCCTCAGTACCGCAAGCGAAGGAATAAACCAAAATCCCTTTGCTTTTTGATAGCGTCCGGGAGGAAAAAGACAATAGGGCGACTCATTCGGAAGACATATGGTCTCAAGAATCATAATACCGTCTTTATCGAGGAGACTGTGTAAGTGTGTAAGGAGTGCAAGTGGGTTTCGATGATGGTAGAGTACCCCCATACAAAACAAAGTATCGTACAGACCAAAATGCTGTTCTATTCTGCATTCCTCGTATTTGAGTACTTCTGCCATACGAGGATATAACAGGCAAAACAGTTTATAAAATAATCTGTATTTGGGCATAAAATCCACTGCACACACCCTGTGCGCACCATGCAACACCATAAGCAAGGCATAAAAAAGATTGTTTGTACCGACATCTAGTACTCGTTTACCATTACATATATCCAAAGGAGATGCAATCGTTTTTAACCTCTGCCATTTTAAAGTGCTATCCCACTCCGACTGGATTGTCATAGAATTAAACCGAAATGGTCCTTTGCGCCATGGCCTGAGGGTCTGGCATACTGTGTGTAATGCCTCATCTATGTTGTCTTGCACGGTCTTATCATTTGACCGAACACTAAAGGCAGGTATACAGTTGTCTATGAGACTAAGAGTCTGCCTAAAACCTGTGGAGACGCTCGCCTCTGTGAGTACATTCTGCATCTGGGTAAAGGATTTCTCAAATTGTGAAAAGTGCGGAAGCGTAGGAGATGTGTTGTTCGTAGAAATTCTAGAGGAACTTTGGGAAGATGGCGAGGCAGGAAATTGTGGGAGTTTAGGAGAGGCGGAGAGGAAAGGAAACTGAGTAAGAGAATTTTTAGTATTCATCGCCAATGATAGTAGGGGCAGTATGACTCATACGATTATTATAGATATTTTGAGTACTCTCGTGTGCTGTGATTTTTTCTACGAGGTAGAGTCGAAAATACCCGTTGCTATAGAGTATAGTGCAGTGTGCTCCTTCTAAAGAGCTCCATATGCGAGTATAAAATGAGTCTGTCTCGGAAATAAGAACATCAACAAGAGCTGCATCTTTCTGCATGATATCCTTGTGGCTATACCCATTACCGCGTTTAAATCGGTATTGTCGCTCTCGGCAGATCACTTGTGCAAGAGGTGACTGGGGAACCAGCTTTTCTGCCAAACAGAGCACACCACCTGGTTTGAGAATACGCCAACATTGTTCTATAATCGCGCGTCTCTTTTCGGGGGCAATAAATTGTAGGGTATATATGAGTAATATCGCTATGCAAGATTGTTTAGAAATACTCTTATACAAATTATAACATTCTTTTTTGTTTGCAATATCCATACAATGAAACCGAAAATCAATAGAAGGAAGTAATGCACTCGCCTTTTGTCGAATACTCCGTTTTCGTTTTGAGAAACGAGTAGAGTGATCAAAACGAGTAAGTTTTTTTTGTGCCCGCTCTATCATATATCGAGAAGCATCACATACATGATATTCTAGCCCTATACTTGATTTTGCTTTGATAAGTTTGCGTACAAGCGAATAGGCTGTAGTACCGGTACTCGCACCAAGATCAAGCACAATATCTCCATCTCTGCAGATAGTACGTAATACAGTCGTAATATATTCTTGCTGTATGCGATACCCCGGAATACTCTTTTGAGCCATAGAGTCAAATATGCGTGAGATTTTATTGTCAAACACAAAATGTGATGAACGCATATATCATTCTGACTGTATGTTTGGTTCGGTGTCTAGTATGGCGTTAGGAGGGAGCCGTCTAAACTTGAGAAATATCAGAGGAACGGTAGCACAAAGTAGCCCAATGCCTAACAAACGAAAAAAGTCTTCTATCATTCCCCTCTCAATAAATGATGCGTACACCACAGGATAAATCATGTTTGCAAGATTGACTGCTATGACCATGAGAGAAAGTGCCAGCCCCTGCGAATGTATTGAAAAAGATTTTCCCATAGCCGAAAGCGCAGGTGGAACAAAAGCGCTCAAAATGAATGGGTACAAGAAAATGACAATGAGCAAAGAAGCATTGTGTAACAAAGGAATGACAAGCGCAGAGAGTCCTGCACATATACCCGCAAAAAGCATGATATACTTTTCTCTTACTATCCCTATTACTGCTCCAGAAAAAAAAACGACGAGAATGCCACTCACTCGTGAGAGCGACAAAATAAGGTTTATGACACCCTGGTCAAACTCAAACACAACCGTAAGATATTCACGTACCAAAGATGCAAATATAGCATTAGAGGCCGCCGCAATGGACACACTCAATGATATAAGCAAAAAGGATCTCGTTCGCACAATGGCAGTAAGACTAGAGAATGAGAGTTTTTGACCACGCACATACCCTTCCTTACAATTAAAATATACAACAACTCCAAGTGTAATCGTCAAACATGCGAGAAAGATCATGATAACCCGCCAGTTCGTGAATAACAAACCAAGACTTGCAATTATCGGTGCAAACACAAAAGCACCCACTGGTCCTGTCTCATGTATTGCGAGGACTTTTCCTCGTATAATATCTGCAGACATTATGTTAGCAAGAGCAATTCCTGATCCGGGATACAGTCCACCTCCCAGTCCCATTACCGTAAAAGCAACTGCTAACATCCACGGCGCAACAGCACAGGCCGCAAGCACAAATCCAGTACTCAATAAGGCTATAGAAAGTAGGAGAGTTCGTGTGAGCATAAGATAGTATGCGATATGCCCCGAGAGTAACAGAGAAATAATGTTTCCTATTGCAAGAAAGGCAGTATATCCTACCACCGAGGTCGATGCGATGTGTAGAGAATTTCCTATAGTTTGCGATAAGGGCGCAATAATAGTCCGACTATTGATGATGAGAAACACCGATCCCCAAAGTATGAGTAAGGTAGGAAGCGCCTTTGCAAGAGAGGTGTATTGTTCGGGTCGGGAAGATGGATTTTTTTTCACAGGTGCCTATCCTGATATAGTGTTGACTACAGAGTCAACAAGACCAATAGACCAAGCTAATGCCACTAGCATAAGTACCGCAGTATGGGTAATTGACGAGCAGTATATCTTACACGTTCTCATAGAATAATCGCTACGTACCATGTTTGTGGATAGTGCGAGACTCATGGTGAGTCACTAAATACCGGTACTGATATACAAAATACCCTACAGAAAGTAATGCGAGCATTATTGAAGGTATAATAAGCACTACTTTTTCAGAGTTTGCATATATAGCGGATACCCTTGGGAGCACTGTAAATACCAACAGTGGGATACAGAAGCTTATAAGGCCAAGCAAAGCCATCGCATAGGTAAACACTTCTCTCGTAGTTATGCGCATAACTCCTTGTATAAAAGCTGGAAATAGCGGTACTCCTACCAGTAATGCTATTATACGTATCACAATATCTCTTGTGTTTTCTACAAACATAAGAACAAACAAACAAAAACTTAAAGCAAGCCCTGAGTACAATATAAGGCGCCGTGGTGGTACATAACGTAAAGACGCAGCAGTAAACAGTATCAATGAAGTTCGTAAAAGAAACAGCAAAAATAATATTGCACTGATAAATTCGTAGGGAGATGTTACCCCGTGGTACATAAAGAATTGTGTAACTGCTTTAGGGAAAGATGAGAGAATAGATGATTCAACAAACACTACTAGTATCAAGCCTACGATAATGATCCAGAAACGAATTTGCATAACAGTTTGTCTCATCACCATAACAAATGATGGGGCACTGGTAAAGCGTGCCCATTTTTTATATATATGTGCATTGGTATACACTATGGTCAGCAGGATCACCAACACGACTCCAAGAGGAACGATGAGACCATAGTTACGTGGAAGCAAAAAAACTCCACCTAAAAATAAGGGCATAACAATAAAAAATCCTACTGGCCTTGGAGCAGGAAGTGTACGATTGGTAATAAATTCACGCCTCATGGTAAATGTAGCAGCGCCCGCTCCTCCAGAAAGCAAAAATGCGGTAGATATTCCCACAAAAAAACCAAGTATAGTACTTATAAGACTATCAACAACAAAAAACGCCATACAAAGCGAACCAGCAAAAAACAACAAGGCGCTCAAGGCAACAAAACGATGACTGACTACTCTACATATCACAAAACTCAACAACAAGCCAAGACCCATACCCCAAAGTTCTCCACTAGAGAATGCATCATGATGAACAAATTGCAATGATGCTTGTATGTATTCCACAAAATGGGATCCAAAAAAAACACGATAATGCGCAGTAAGTGCGAGAGAGGCAATAAGTAAGAAGGTATTGGTCAAAAACACGCTTGAATACAAGGCGCGAGGGTGTGCGTTAGCTTTCATTGATATCAATTTTATATTGTACTAGAAGAAAGTATAGTACGCATAGCAAGGCTAGACGTACTCACAAGCCTCGTCGCAGCATGTGACACAATAATATCCCATGATTCGTCATCAGGTGAACTTGCAAACACTCCGCACACCTCTTTGTGCGATTTCCATACTCGTAAAGCATCTTCGCTGTATTTTCCTACTATGAGTAGTAGCTTTTTATTGTGTTTTTTCACGAGATTAAGAATGCCCGCTGGAACTTTTCCATACATACTCTGTAGATCTAGCTTTCCTTCACCTGTAATCACCAAGTCGGCACGGGCTATTTTTGTTTCTAAATCAGTGTAGTCACTTAATATGTCAAAACCGCCCGCTATACGGGCTCCCATAAGTACACTGAATGCAAACCCTAATCCTCCTGCCGCTCCAGTACCGGGGGTAGATACAAGAGTATCAAAGCGCGTATGCATGGCGTCATTTTCATGCGCAGGGAGTGCGTTTGTTACCTTTGAGTTGCTTATCATACGAGCATACTCGTACATTGCATTCTCATAGTTTTGTAGATCATGGTGCGCTATACCCTTTTGAGCACCAAAACAATATACTGCGCCCTCTTTTCCGAGAAGCGGATTACGCACATCACTTGCAACCGTAATATTAATACGCGTATCCCAATGGGAAGGTCGGCATATAGAGAGGGGCCTGTTAAGCAAAGGATTTTTGTGTGTGTGGTGTGCATACTCAAAAGAAAACCCTAGAAATTCTAGCATACCAATGCCACCGTCAACGGTTGCCGATCCTCCCAAACCCACTATAATCTCCTTCGGATGTTGTTTGATAGCGTGGGCTATACACATTCCAAGCCCCCTTGAGTTAGCGTGTTGAGGTTGCAAAATATGAGGATCATGACCAGCAATACCTATGATTTTTGCGGATTCAATGAGGGCCATACGATCAGAAAAAGAAGCACCAGAAGAAGCACCAGAAGAAGTACCAGAAGAAGCATTTTTAGGGGGATTTTGTAAAAAATACTGAGCTTTTTTCTGGTGCCCATATGCATCCAATACTGGTATCTCCTGCAGAGATCCGTTTAATACACGCGCACATACATCAACCGTACCATCACCTCCATCCGCAAAAGGCAAGAGCTCAACGGCATGTTCTTGACTCTTAGGGAGAACATTTTGTATTCCTTTCGCAATACATTGGGCAACTTGCAGGGCATTAAGACTTCCCTTATATTTATCAGGAACTATAAGTATATTCATGTATATCCTTAAAAAGTATATACAAAAGATAGTAATCCTTTTCCCGAACTGCTATGCCCCAATACATCATACGAAGACTCAAATGAGAGTACAAGGAGTATGGGATGTAACATCATACGTATATGTGCTCTGTATCCCAACTTGTGTTTCACGGGATCTATTGTCGCATAATTATCGTGCGAAACATTAAACTCAAACCTTATCTTTGCCCATGGCAATAACCACCGATCTTCGATAAAGAATAAGGTATATCCTATATCAAGCCCCTTTGTTGGCTCATCAAACCACTCTTGATCTGCTTTTAGTTGTAGAGAAAATCCTTCTATAAATATAATCTTTAAGGACTGGGAGAATGTATGGGCACCGTCAGATATGTCCCATGCATACCGAACAGCGACATTAAATGACTCAATGATAGAGGGACTTTGACTATAGGGTTTCCCCTTTTCTATTTCTTTTGTGCTTGTGTGGGCGCGTTTTTTATAGCGTTCTTGTTTCATTATGTTCTGCTTTACCTCTAATCCGATGGAAGAAGCATAGATATGTGTATACTCAACAGCCTCACGTTCATCTAGTATATGACCAAAAAATTCTAGCGTGCCGTGATGATGGTAAGTATAATCTACACGTGCCCTTGTAATGAAGGGCGATGCATCATACTTAAAATCCTCCGTAAGCAAAAAGGGAGATGAGTGAAAAAAAGAAAGCGCTACTCGCACAGGGCTAAGCGTGCATCCAATATTTGAAAACAAGTAATACTGTAATCCTGCGATATATGTACGTTGCCCCATACTTGCCACATCGAACATACATAGATCGACATCAATACTTTGAAGAAAGAGGAGTTGTTCAAGCATGCTACCAACAAAATAATCAAGATTCCATGATTGCGTAGTATCATGCACCTTGGTTCGCATAGATCCTTGGTATGCAAGCCTAGCCTCATACCCTCCCTTATTCCACTGCATAGAATACCCCAAGGATAACCCATTTCGCACAAAATTCCATTCTGGTCGTAAAGAAACCCATGTTTCCACAAAACTAATATGCGATGACTCCTTCTCAAAAAATTCAAACTGTAATGCAAACCCTAATTCTCGCTTATCGCTACTTTTACTTTTGAGGCTTTGATTTATTTCCCACATGCCCTGTATGCCCCTTGAGCTATATGTAGGTTTTAATCCCCGTATGGTATCAAAGTACCTATAATAACCTCGCTGAATATGATGTCCTGCAAATACGTGTTTACTTTTATAGCTAAGTGCAAAAGCATGGCTAGGGTATGCATATCCCCCATAAAACTCTTGTGTATCTACGCCTGTTGCAAGACGGGTAAAAAGACTAAACACAATATCCTCTTGTGTTCCCTCAAACGTAAAAGTACCCTTTGCCACTTGCTTATTCCATGGCTGATCCCATGGCTGATTCCACATATGACTCCACGGCTGACTTGTTTCTGTAGGAGTATGTGGACTTGTAGTTATAGTGGTAGTATTTCTTTGTAAATCTAGTAGGGAGTACGTATCCAAATGTGTATTTGCATACGCTAGCATCTGTACGGTATAACAGTATACAAAAGAAACAAGTAGTACTGTAGCATGTATACGAAAATGCAGAACAATATACCTCCACTTGTTTTACACAAATAAGCAGGTATCCGCTTTAACTAAGAAATTGTTTTTCTATACTGCCTTCTCTTTGTATTTGGGCTTCTCTTTGTATTTGGGCTCTATACTTGGGGTTTTTACTTGGGGTTTTTACTTGCATTCTTTTGAGACTTTTTATAAGTCTTTTTTACCAGTAGATCGGTAAGATCAGTGTAGTTGTCAAGTAGCGAAAAAACAACCATAATTTGTTGTACTGTTTGCTTAGGTACACAATACCTCTTGTGGCGTAATAGTACTTTGTTCAGCAAGAAGTGCTTTAACGCGAGGGCGACAGAAAGCACCTTGACAGGGGCCCTGCCCACAGCGTGTTCTTCGTTTTATTGCATCAATAGTGAGAGGAGCAGGAGAGCGGTTAAGTGCTTCTCGCACTATCGACTCTGTGATCTGCTCACAACGACATATGATTCTATCGGGATTACCTGCAGGTAGAGAAATTGCTCGGTGTAACTCCTCAACACTGAGATAGCGCCTATCGTTCTGAGAGGGAATCAATTGTTTTCGTTGAGGATCAAAATCACTACGTCGCAGGCCATTCCCACGATGAGGGAGCAATAGACCAGAAACATAGTCGGCTATGGCAGGAGCAGACGTAAGTCCTGGCGACTCAATAGCAGCTACATGCAATACCCCACGTGTGTTTCGTGAAACGTCAATAATAAAATCTTTATGCACAGCCGATGCCCTAAGTCCAGCAAATTGCGTAATAATTCGAGACGTATCTAACGTAGGAAGACTATGTTTGGCATTGGCAATGATATACTCAAGCCCTTGTTCGTCCACCGAACTATCACGAACAGAAGACACATGATAAGAATCAGGCCCTATAAGAAGATTACCGTGATAGGTAGGGGTTACTAGCACACCCTTTCCTTTTTTTGTTGGAATACGAAACAATATATGAGACACTGGTAAATACCCACGCTCAAATATACAGTAATTGCCCTTACGTGGCGTGATAGTAAAAAATTCGTCACCACACATACGCGCAATGTTATCAGCATATAAACCAGCCGCATTGACAACATAGCGTGTAGTAATCTCCCCCTGACTTGTCAATACGACAAGTCCATCTTGTGTGTCGCTTAAACGATCACGCCCTCTACCACGCCTCGTGTCGTGTTTGATTCCGAGTACTTCGTGCTCTAACTTAATATCAACGCCATTGGCAACAGCATTTTCTGCCATAGCGAGCACAACCTCATAAGGAGATACAATACCCGCTTGTGGACAATATAATCCACCACAAACACCCTCTGCAATACTAGGTTCATGAGAACGCACCTTCACCCCATCATGAATCTCAAGATGCATAACTCCATTCTGTATACCACGCTCGTATAGACTCTGTACTTGCTGCATTTCTTGCTCAGAATATGCGAGGACATAGGACCCAATTCGCCTTAGCCCAAATGAAAGTTCCTCATTCCAAACGTCGTAAAGCGCATTACCGTGATGCGAAAATCGGGCTTTAAGTGAATGGGGCATATCATCATACCCACCGTGGATAATACCAGAGTTAGCCTTGCTTGCACCAATGGCAACATCGTTTCCGCGTTCCAAAAGCACTACTGAGCAGTCATATTGAGATAAAGTACGCGCTATAGCACAACCTGTTACGCCACCTCCAATAATACATATGGAATACTCCATATCTTTAATGTATCAAATCTTGTAATAGCAATACAATAAAACACAAGTGTGTGCTTCAATACTCCGTTGGTTGTATCTACGCAACTCTTTTTACCCTCTCTCTACTTTTTGTACATGAGTATACTTACTGTATTTTTTGACTGTTTCATCATCCGTAGTAAAATCACATATGATCGACTGTATGTTTTTAATGGACACACAGTCTACCAGTGTCTTTTTATCGAACAAGTCAGCGGTCGCAAGAACGTATACACTCTGTGTTTGACGACTTATTGCATTCTTTACAACAGACAAAAACGAATCGCCTTCCCCTATCCCGCTCTCATTGATACCCGAACAACTGATGAATGCGCGATTTGTATTATATTTCTCTATGAATTGTATACATTCGCTACCATAAATGCTCATCGTCCTCTTGTCAAGAGATCCAGGGCATACCATAATATTTGCAAGAGATAGCTTTCGTGCGGCTGTATCTGCAATTTCTATTCCATTGGTAATAATAGTTATATCTTGCACGGTAATATAGTCAATCAAGAAACTCGTGAGAGCCGAAGACTCTATAAAGAGCACTTCTCCTGATTTAATATATCGTTCGGCAACATATTTTGCTATTGCATTCTTTTCTTCAGCATGTTGCTGCTTTCTTTCGTCTATGATATGTCTATTTTTTTCTACAAAATGAGCACCACCATGAACTTTTTTCACCACTCCGTCTTCTTTTAGTGATTTCAGAATACGGTGCATGGTCATATACGAGACTTGAAGTTGTTTGGACAGCTCATCTGTTGACAATTCCTTCTTTTGGCGAAGAAGCGTCGCGACCTGCCTCTTTCTCAACTCAAATTTCATCTAAATCCTCCTTATTTTTATAGTTTTCTGTTTTTCAATTAAAAACAATTGTTTCCAGAAATTTTTATTCAAATTTTTATTCAAATTTTTAATTATTGTTCAATATTTATGTGCATTATAATTTTTTTTTCCTCCTATAACTATAAGTATACACAATTATTAATATTTATCAATATTTTATATTATTATTTACTTTCAATTGTTTATAATTTTATATAACTTTTTAGTATTTTTTTCTTTTATATCTCTACCTTGTTATGTGTTGGTCACTTTTTTCTTCATTAATATAATACAAACCTTATATCAGGCAAACTTCAACTATAACACAGGAATAAATAATGATGCTTCACATTTTTCACAAACATACTTATAAGGTATTTTCCCATAAACACGCTATAATTAAAACAATACAAATGAGCACCCAAACACCACACTATTCACTCTCTCCACATGAGGATGCCGTCCATATCATACCCGCTAATAGCGACCAACTACCACATAACCAATTTACTGCACCACTTTACACGAGCACCGTACGTGCAGGATTTCCATCACCTGCAGATGATCACATAGAATCCCATCTTAATATCAATACATATTTAATTAAGAATCCCGATGCCACTTTTTTTGTGCGGGTAAGTGGTACGTCGATGATAAACGCTGGTATTCACGAAAATGACATCCTTGTAGTGGACAAAAGCATACCTCCCCATAATAATAACATCATTGTAGTGGCCATAGATGGAGAACTTACGGTAAAACGCCTCCGTAAAACTGAGCAAGAAACGCTACTCGTTCCAGAAAATCCAAAATTTAAACCCATCCTTGTCAATGCAGAAAGTAATGTTGTAGTTTGGGGAGTAGCAATAGGACTTATACGTAGTATATAGAAGACCACGTGATGTCTGACCTAGTAGCACTCATAGATTGCAATAATTTTTTTACATCGTGTGAAACGGTGTTCCAACCCTGGCTTAATGATAGTCCTGTTGTGGTCTTGTCAAGCAACGACGGATGCATCATCGCACGCTCGCAAAAAGCAAAAGATTGCGGTATTCCTATGGGCGCTCCATACCATGTATATAAGCAACACATACAGCGCCATGGTATTAAGGTATTTTCTTCTAATTTTAGCCTCTATGGCGAATTTTCGCGTAGAATACACCACATACTTTCGCAGTATTGTGAAAAAATAGAACCCTACTCCATAGATGAATTTTTCTTTATGATTCCCTCCTTCCACAATAACAAAGGTCCTAGCACTGCCCATATTCGTCGTACACAAGAAACCCGCGCATACACACTTGCTAGCGCCATACAAGATAGGATTCAACAATGGCTTACTATTCCCACATCTATAGGTATCGCAACAACAAAGTCACTCGCAAAAATTGCAAATAAATTTGCAAAACGCAATCATGCCACAACAAGGGGAATACACAACTTGGGATTTTCGGGAGTTTCTGAATCTCTGCTTGCATCCCTCGCAGTTGAAGAGCTGTGGGGTATATCCTACAAATCTAAGAAAAAACTGAATAACAAGCACATATATACTGCACTGGATTTTTATCGCGCGCCTATTCACCTCATACGATCGCTTCTTTCTATTACGGGCGAACGCATTCACCATGAACTCAAGGGAGAATCCTGCCTCACTCTAAATGACACGCATACTGCAAAAAAAAGCATACGGATATCACGATCTTTTGGACATCCCGTCACACAAAAAGTACAAGTACAGTCCGCACTCACCGAATTTGTATCACAGGCAAGCGAAAAATTGCGTGCACAACACTCACGTGCACATACCTTATACGTATATATACACACCAATCCCTACCAACAAATCCCACAATACATGCGTGGAAAAATGATGCACTTTGTCGAAGCACTTTTTGATACCAATATACTCGTCGCACATTGCCGAACACTCCTTGAAGAAATATTTACTCCTGGGCACCGCTACTCAAAAGCAGGAGTTATCCTGATGAACTTAATACCTATAACCCCGTTTCAAGAACCACTCTTTACCATGACACACCAAGAACAAAGCAGAGAACTCATGGATGCAGTGGATAGAATTAACACGCTTTATGAAAAAGATACTGTCTTTGTTGGCTCACGTGGTACACGTATAAAAGAAACATGGTCACCCCGTAACAACTTTAGATCACCACGATACCTCACCCACTGGAAAGAACTCCCTATAGTACATGCGTCATAATGTTTATACATTATTTGCACTGGGACAAAATTTTGATAACACGCACTGTCGACACAGAGGCGAGCGCGCCTTACATATTCTTCTCCCATGAAAATTAACAGTCATAGACAGTTCGCTCCACACGGTCTGTGAAAATAGACGGGCAATATCTTGCTCTATTTTGCGAGGATCGGTTGCATCAGTCCAGCCAAGTCTACGACTTACCCGTGCAAAATGGGTATCAACTATAATGGCAGGCTCTCCAAAAATATGATACCGTACCACCCCTGCGGTCTTGCGCCCTACTCCGGGCAAAGTTACTAAGGCTTCCATTTTACAAGGAACCTGCGATCCAAACGTGTCTACGAGTTTTTGCGCAGTCGCTATAATATTGCGTGCTTTATCTTTGTAAAACCCTGTAGAAAATATAAGAGACTCCACGTGAGAAGGTTTGGCCTGTGCAAGCGCTTCTGGGCTAGGGTATCGCTGAAAAAGTGCGGGAGTAGCTTTATTTACCTGATTGTCTGTGGTTTGTGCTGATAGTATGACCGATACCAATAACTCAAAGGGATTAGAAAAGCGTAATAGTGTGTGATGATCGGGATATTCCTTACGCAATAATGCGATAATGCGTGCATGGGTATTAGTTATATGCTTCTGTTCGTTTTTTTCTTTTTGATGACCTGTTTTAACCTTAGTCATGTATTTTGACTGATCGTTTGATGAGACTCTTGGAAGTCAATCTATCCGTCTTTCTTAAGGTTGTTTTGTATGAGATCAAGAATTTGCTGCGCATATTCTTTCTTTTGAGAACTACGCGAGGCCGAAGCTATTGCATCTATAGATGTGGGTAGTCGTCGGTAGAGATTGCTTTTTGAGTAGGTTGTATAGAATACTACATTATTGAGGTTTTTTTCATTGTTCGTAATAAAATCCTGCGCCTCTTTACGGAGCGCTCCATTCACATTGGCTATGATAAACACTACAACATCATAGTCCTGAGATGCAATCTTTGCTCCTTCCTCAAGAGAAAATTGTGTATACTCTATAGGTAACTTCTGTTGTTCTGACAAAGCAAGTACTTCTTTGACTACAGCATTCTTATACCTACTGTTTTCCGAGACGAGAGCAATTTCCTGATTTGCATAGACCCCTGTACGTACTACGGCACCCAAACTTACTACAGCGATAAAAAAAATAATTATACGACGTGTCATGGTGTTTTCTCCTTTTTTTTCTGATTATCTGCTTTTATTGTAACAGACATCAAGATATCAGTATTCTTGTACTGCCTTACTATAATGAAAATTTTTCAAACCTAACAAAAGGTCTTTGGACTCCTAATTTTTTAAGCATGTTCCGTATATGTGCAATAAAAGCATTCGTTCCACACATATAGTGAAGCTCTTGTGAATGCCATAATCCGCCTGTTTCTTGGCTATATTGCTCTTTGTTTTCTTGTATGTATGAAGAAGAAGAAGATATACGACCTAGCGACTCATCGGTATGTATTGCATCTTTTATATCCTGTAATCTTATTCTACGGGTGTGTATAACAATTCTATCTAACACACTAGTAGATAGGGGAGCGGATTTTTTACCGTCGTTACCGTCGTTATCGTTGACAGAAGTGGCACTTTGTTCATGATGTCGTAGCATACTTTTAAAAGTCTGTACGCTATTGGAGTGTCGTGTCAAGAAAAATACGATCCTCATAGTCGGCAAGTTCTCCATGAGTTCGTATAATCTTTGAACAAAGGGCATACTTGAAGTGTGTTTCCCACTATAGAACAGGTTAATGCTTGGCATTGCTTCGGCAGAAAGCACGTTTTCTTGTATAGATGTCACCATGTCCTCGAGCATTGCAGAAAAAGGAGTGATCCCGATACCCGATGCGTAAAATAAATAACGAGATGCACGTGTAGAAAGAGAAAGCTCTGGCGGAGGAAGAGTAAACACACCATAGGGACCTTCGAGCAATACTTGTAGTCTAGGAAGCGTGACAGCGCCTTTGCCTTTCGACAGATTTGCTATGTTTGCTAGCTGTCTCGTGAGTCCGCTATATCGTCTGGCAGTGATATACAATTTCTTATGCACCCTATCTATCTTGCTAAGTGTAAAAGGGTGTTCACTGGTGTCAAGGATCATATGTGTGCGACGCTTTCGTGTCCTTGTATGTATGGGATGTTCTGTAATGTCTATATTGCCCTTTGTAGTAATACGTCGGGGTGACCGTATCGAAAAATACACAAACTGTCCAGGTTCAAGCCGATCAATGAGGCGTTCTTCCCGTTTATGTTCTATAGCTTTGTGCCCTATGGTTTTGTGCCCTGCCTCCCCGTCTTTTGTTTCCTTATATTTTGGAACAAGGCAAAGCTGGATGACATCATCGGAAGGACTCGTACACTCTGCTACTTCAAAATGACAGCGGGTAAACGGAAGATATACAAAACGATATAGAAATGCTGCTATTCCTGCGAGGCTATATAGTCCCATAACTACAAGTCGCCCATACGTTTCTTGTGTAGAACTTGCAAAATACATATGAACAATCAATATCACCATTGCGAGGAGTTGCATACTATGCACCCGTTTCCAAAATGCATATCGTAGTCCAAGTGTATTGTGTACAAATACCCTCACTCTGTTGAGGATACTGTTGTTTGAAATAGGAGAATTAACCATGAATAAGGTTGTCAATATGATGATAAGCACAATACTCTTGAGACTTATCTCAGCAAGTATCACATACCAGGACGAACGTAAAAATTCACCCATTTCTACTTCGCGTAATCTTCCATGCACGAGTCCCAGCATCAATCCTATACTCGCTTGTACTATATGTATACGTATCATTCCATCTATGCCTACTATGCGTTCAAGGAAAGGAATGCGACTCGCTAAGACGATAGAATTAATAAAGTAGACAAAGGCCACTACGCCTATAATAAGCGCAATAGTCCACGTGCTTGTAATGCTATACCAGTTTCCTTGCATATAAAACTGTAGGGGTAAAAGCGGGCTCAGGTAGAAGACAAGCGTGAGTATCCTCTTTTTATATATGCGTATTTTGTTAGAACGAGTGTCAGAATTATACACGTTTCTAGGCTGCTGGGTTTGCGTTTTCATCATGTATTTTTTTGATAGCTACCTGCACATCCTCGCTTAGAACGGTGGTATGTGCATTAACACACTCCCTTAGCTGCTCCATTGTGGTTGCACCAATTATGTTGCTTGTCACAAATGGTCGTGAATGTACAAAGGCAAGCGCCAGTATCGCTGGGCTAAGACCTTGCTCTTTGGCCAGCATACAATACGACTGTACTGCCTTGTCAGTTCGGCTATTTACATAACGCCACATATTGCTAGAGCCCCATGTACTAAACCGCGCATTTTCTGGTCGTGCTCCATCTTGGTATTTTCCAGTAAGCAATCCCCCTGCCAAGGGTGAATACGGCAAAAATGAGATAGTTTCTCGCAGTACAACTTCGGATAAACCCATATCTGTCGCCCTACTCAACAGGTTATATACGTTTTGCACGCTTTGTATGCGTGGCAACTGCGAATCGGTAGCCGAAAGTTGTAGTGCCCGCATGAGTCCCCATGGTGTCTCGTTTGAAACGCCCACTGCTCTAATATGACCTTTCTTGACCTGCTCTCCCAAAGCATGCAACGTCTCGGAAAACCTATCATCTTCTTCTGACCATTGCCCCTCAAAATCACGTATCCCAAAACGCGGAACATTACGCTGTGGCCAGTGAAGTTGATAAAGGTCTATATAATCTGTCTGCAAACGCGCAAGGCTCTGCGTCACTGCATTCTCTATACCTTTGGGAGTATAACCTTCGCCTTGCCTTATATAACCGAGACCTGGTCCTGCTATTTTTGTTGCAAGAATGATGTCCTTGCGTAGTTCGGGATGTTGTGCAAAAAAGGTACCTATATATCGCTCAGTGACGCCATATGTGTCTTTACTGGGAGGTACTGCGTATAATTCTGCGGTATCGAGAAAATTTATACCCGCACCAAGTGCGTATTGAATCTGTTCGTGAGCTTCTTCTTCGGTATTTTGATATCCCCATGTCATCGTACCAAGACATATGGTACTTACCTTGATATCAGTTGTTCCTAATGTAGTGTGTTGCATATATCTATTATAACAAGCTAAACACTAGGGTCTACCTGTATAATGGATATAACGGGGTATGGCCTAGTGGCTAAGGCGCCTGCTTTGGGAGCAGGAGATCGTAGGTTCAAATCCTACTACCCCGATATACCTAGCGTCCATAGCTCAGTTGGATAGAGCAACAGCCTTCTAAGCTGTGGGTCAGAGGTTCGAATCCTCTTGGACGCGAATAGCTACTCGTATACGAGCAGCGTTCACATCATTGTATCCCTAGCAACTCTATACACTCTCTATAAACTCCAGCATCTTAGCCTTGTTATATTTCTTATCATTTCTGTATAACTTCAAACATGCACTTCAGCAATCTTTATGGTTTTATTAATGCCATATTAGAATAAGAAAACAGTAAAAGCTACATTTTTGTAAGAATTGTTTATAATATTACATTTACGATTCCTAATAATCTATACTCAAATAAACATAGTTTTGGAGGAAATGTGGAAGAATATCTCACAATAATTTTTATTTTTTTTTGTGCCTGCCTTGTATTTTTTATGCAAGCGGGTTTCGCAATGGTAGAATCGGGGCTTTCGCGGGCAAAGAATACTGCTAACGTGCTCATGAAAAATTTTATGGACTTTTCCGTAGGGTCAATCATGTTCTTTTTAATAGGATGGGCCTTTATGTTTGGAAGTCATAATGGATTTATTGGACTAGATCAGTTTGGACTTGTTGGTTTGTCAGAGCATGAATACATTCAGTGGTTTTTTCAAGTTGTCTTTGCGGGTGCCTCAGCTACCATTATTTCAGGATCTCTAGCAGAGCGTACACGTTTTTCTGGCTATCTCATTGGTTCTGTTTTTGTTATGGGATTTATCTATCCTATCGCAGGGGGGTGGGTATGGAATGGTGGATGGCTCGCACAAATGGGTTTTCATGACTTTGCGGGATCTACTGTCGTACATTCGCTTGGAGGCTGGATTGCCCTTGTCGCAAGCATGGTGCTTGGACCACGTCGAGGAAAATATTCCCTTCAAACCAATGGCAAGGTAAAAATAAATCCTATCGCAGGACATAGCATACCCTTAGCGGCACTCGGTACCTTTATACTCTGGTTTGGATGGTATGGTTTTAACGTTGGTTCAACACTGAGTGCCACCGATCCTCGTCTTGCTCTTGTTGCAACAACCACTACCCTCGCAGCCGGTGGGGGCGCAATAGCTGCAATGTTTACTACGTGGCTTATGTTTAAGAAACCCGACACAATTCTCACGCTCAATGGAGCACTAGCAGGTCTGGTAGGTATTACCGCAGGGACTTATGTAATACATCCAGGCTATTCAATAGTGGTCGGTGTCATTGCCGGTATACTCGTGGTATTCTCTACCCTCTTTATTGAACGAAGGCTCAAAATAGACGATGTAGTGGGAGCGGTATCAGTACATGGAGTATGCGGTCTATGGGGAACACTCGCTGTCGCATTTTTTGGAGACTTGGAGTTAATAGGGAGCGGGCTTTCACGTGGCCAACAAATCGGCGTACAGTCATTAGGTGCAGGAGCTTATTTTGTGTGGGCGATTCTAGGTGGACTGATAGTCTATGGTAGTATAAAAAAATTGGGACTCTTGCGAGCTAACAAACATGAAGAACTCATGGGTCTTGATATAACCGAGCACGGAAACGAATCCTATAGTGGATTTCAAGTGTTTAGCAATACTTAGGAGAAAAGTATATGAAATTAATTATCGCATACATACAACCCTACAGACTCTCAGAAGTCAAAGAAGAACTCGTAAAAGAACGCGTACTCAAAATGAGTATCACCAATTGTCTAGGCTGTGGACAGCAGGGTGGATTTCATGGCACATGGAAAGGGCTTGACTACGAAACCAATCTCTTAAAAAAAGTGAGGATAGAAATCGCTGTCAATGATGAATTTCTCGATAGGACCATAGACGCCATTATACGAGGTGCACAGACAAATTCTATAGGCGATGGAAAAATCTTTGTCCTCCCCATAGAATCATCCATACGCATACGCAATCGTGAAACAGGCCCAAGATCTATAGGATGATAGTACTCGCTCTATCCTATATTTACTCATAATACAGGTACAACCAAAAAGGGTACCAGAAAAAGTACCAAAAGAAAGTACCAGAAAATGCACAATGCATGACGGTAATTCTGTACGTACAAAGACCTTACAAGGATCTGTAGTGCAGTACCCTATCCGTCATGCATGAAAAAAGCATACAGACAAAAAACAGAAAGGCCAAAAAAAAAGCAAAAGAGGTGGTTTGTGGTTAGAAGTCAAATTTCTCGTAAGAATTCAGATCACGAAACGCCTCTACCAAACGTGCTGTCATACCTCTTTCTCCATAAAGCAACCACACTCGAGGATCAAAGTATTTTTTATTGGGTTTTCCTTCACCTTCGGGGTTTCCCACCTGTGAATGAAGATAAGCATCATTCTGATCCATATAGGTCTTGATTGGATGACAAAATCCCCACTGTGTGTCAGTATCGATATTCATTTTAACAACACCATAACGTACCGCTTCTTCTATTTTTTCTTTTTCGGAACCAGAGCCACCGTGAAACACAAGGCTGAGTGGCTTGGGAGCTGTGTTTCGTTCTTTTTGAACTCGTTCTTGTGAGTTTTTTAGTATTTCTGGACGGAGTACTACATTGCCAGGTTTATATACCCCATGGGTGTTACCAAAACTCGCAGCGAGAGTAAAGTTTCCAAGATGATTGAGGGTATCATAGGTCTTGAGTACATCATCAGGCTGAGTATATAGTCGCGATGAATCAACACCAGTGTTATCGATACCATCTTCTTCACCTCCCGTCACTCCTATTTCAACCTCTAAAAAAAGATTGAGCGCACTGAGTTTTTCAAGATAGCGAGCACTTATTTCTAGATTATCTTCTAGGCTCTCTTCTGAGAGATCAAGCATGTGACTACTAAATAGGGGGCGCTTAAAGGTTTTATAATATTCACCGTTCTCATGAATCATACCATCAAGCCATGAGAGATTTTTCTTGGGACAGTGATCGGTATGAAGTATAACAGGAACGCCATAGTGCTTTGCAAGTAAATGCACATGAAGGGCTCCTGCTACACAGCCCGCCACAGCTGCCCTATTATCCTCGTTAGAGATTGTTTTGCCCGCAATATAATGTGCTCCACCACTTGAAAATGTTACCAATAAGGGCGCCTTTGCTTGGCGCGAAGCTTCTAGCGCAGCATTAATGCTATGGCTTCCTATGACATTTACACCAGGAAGGGCACATTGCGATTCTTTACAATAATCATATACTTCTTTGAGTTGCTGTCCGTACACAACACCAGAATTAAGCGAAAGTTTGTTCATATACACCTCTTTTCTTCATATTCTTATGATACACTATCTGCTTGCATACTATGGCTATACATGTAATGGGGGTTTTCAATGTATTCGATTTTTTTGAAGATTAGCTATTATGCTTGTCGCATATTTTCTTGTCAGAAATCGTGACTGTATAAATATCAGATATTTCCAAAAACGTGGATATATTACTACTCGCTTTTTTTTGAACATGTGCTTTACTGCATAACGCGCTACACTGCGTGATGATGCTACTCCCTTCATGACAGCGCCAAAAAATTTGCCAAGACCACCAAAGATACTGTCAGAACTTGTATTTTGGGATGCAAATCTTTTTGCAATCTTAGAGTTATGAGTACTGTTGATACCTGCAACACGCGCAAATTCGCTTGCAATTAGTCCAGGACATAGCGCCATGATGACCGTATTCGTCTTCCGTTTTTTTGACTCACTCGCCAAGGCCTCAGTGAACGATTGCACGTAGTTTTTGCTTGCATAATAGGTGCTTGCATAGGGACCTATCATAAATCCTACTATCGAACTCACATTCATAAGATATCCCTTTCCTTGTGTTTCAAAGTAGTTGATAAATACATGGCTAAAATATGTAAGTGCTTCAATATTTACATGAATGAGCGCAAGGTGTTGTGATAGCGATGACTCGTGAAATGAATCAAATATTCCAAAACCAGCATTATTAATAAATACGTCTATAACCTGTTGTGTCTCACGCGCGGTTTTCTTACAAAATTCTACAAATTGTTCACGCTTATGAGCAATACCAACATCAACCGAATACGTATATGCTGTTACTGCATACATATCTTGAATTGTAGATTGCACGTGCTCAAGCCTATCTGTTCGTCGAGCAGCTAGTATAACATCGTATCCTGCTCGTGCGAGTTCATAGGCAAGCGCTTCTCCTATCCCTGAAGATGCCCCAGTAACAACTGCGAGTAAGCCCATAGCCCTAATTATAACAATACTATATTGCGAACCATACCGGCAGGACAAATACGTGATGCTATCTACTAAGCATAACAACTACGTGTGGTTACCACGTATGACTAATAAGGAACGTGTATGACTTCGTCCCAGCGCATTTCTTCTTTCGTACGATCTATTGTGTCCTGATGAGCAATACTCGCGAGCGCATACGTTTTATGATAGTCTTGCATGGATTTGAGCGCCGTGTATACATCCGCTTTAGTTATCGAAAGCACACAGTCACGTATTTTTTGGCGCAGTTCTCTATCGATACCTAATACTCTTCGTTTAAAGTAACTGCTAAGCCGAGCGTGCCCTTGCTGGGGGTATATTGCAGACCCCACTGTACCTATAATGGCTTCTTTTAGTTCTTGTTCATCAACATCAATGTAAAGCGCTTCTTTAAATATACGATAACTACGTGCAATATGTGGATCACGGTAGGTTCCCATCGCAGCAAATCCCCGTTCCACTACCAATGACCCAAATACTCCATACGCACCACCCTCTATACGGATTTTAGACCACAGGGTATTGCTCAAAAGTCTATAGGCAATATCAAAGTGAACGTGTTGCGGATTATGATACGAAAGTGACACTGGGCAAACCCAGGCGTTATAATTAACTTGAAAAGGAAGAACGAGCGCTGAATGCCACTGATCCGTAGTAGATGGATGAGATGACTTTTCACTACCTCGTGGCTCTTCTCCAAAATCACATTCGGTGACTATTGATTCTATTTGGGATTCTATTTGGGATCCTATTTGGGATCCTATTTGAGGCCTTGTTTGTGAGGATGTTGCATATGGCAAAGCAGACATTCCCGCTATACCTTCAGAAACCGCCTTACACGCACGCTCCCTATCATTTTTTCTACACGCAAGGCCCACAATAGGCTGGCTACTGTGCGCTACATATCTGTCAAAATGACTGAGTTGCGCCTGAATGCTAGGAATATCCTCAGCACTAGCCTCAACGTTCCAGCGATATTGTGCAAGTCCCGAGTATAGGTATTCAAATCGGGTAGCAGTATTGATATTTTTTGTAGCATACGTGAGCGCAAACGATGTCGATGCAAGATTGGTTTTTTGTATATGCTTGCCTTCATTAATAATTTCAAATAGTCGTTCACCTCGTGCAAAGTCTATATTTCCTAATAAATTGAGACAAAATGAGGTTGTTTCTTCTACTTTATTAAGTAAGCTACTAAACTGCATGAGAAAAAATACGCTAAACTCTTGTGTGGCGTTAAGGTAATATCGTGTATGTACAGAAAAGCTTCCAGTACGTGCACTGAGCTCTGATCCCAATACCTCGTAAGGAACATCTTTTGTTCCTAGATCGGTAATACACGCAAGATACGTGGGCAGCAGAAGGATATCAGCACGAGTTAGGCGCTGTAATGGGATATAGAACTGAGTATACACAATGTCAGGAGTGGGATTTTCTACCCAGTAATGTTGCATCATTCTATTCTTTGATTATACTTTTTTTTCTATACATTTGGCTTTAATTATATTTGTCAAACATATAAAAATATAAGTCCCACACGAGCATGAACGACACGATAGTCTCAAAAACAAAAAAGGCACATTACTTATTTGGAGCAGTGGGTGCAATGTACTATAAAGGCTTAAAACCATAGTTCATCTTTTGCATCCCATTCATCCACCTTTCGTGGCAATTCGTTGAGATTCAGTTGAGGTAATATGCCTTCTTTAGAGACATCATCACCACTTTTGCTATGTCGCTCTGTATACGACGCAGAATTCACTCCAGAATCATGTTGGTTGAAAGAAGGATCTGGATGATGATAGAAGTGTTGTTCGGAATTCGACAGTGTGTTCCACTGCGTCTGAACGGCTGTTTGTATGGCGTTTTCACGGTGCTCTATATAATGTTTATCGGGAATACCAAGCACGGTAACCCAGTGAGTGTTTTCAAGTAAGAAAGCCTTAATATAGTCAGATATCGTCGACTTGTGTACGAGCGCTTTTTTTACTCTTTGCAGTACCGTATCGACATCAACTATATCAAAGGGATATGCATCAGTCTGTGCTGCATCTTGTGCATGAGGAGCATAATACCTATGCTCGGCAGTGTTTTTCTCTGATGCACTTTGTAGAATGTGTGTTCTAGCAATATCCCTAAAACACCAGAATTTGTGATAACTACTTAACAAGCCTACTTTGCTCTCCGTAGTCGTAAGCGCTTCTTTAGATCTGAATTCCATTCGTTGTAATGCAGCATCAACCAAAGCAGCATCTATACCTTCATCAATTATTTCGCTAATAAAGGTACAAATACGTGTATATACAAACTGCGCATCGTCCTTCTCGAGACCGTCTAGTCCCAACATAAAATTCATCTGGTATGCACTACTATCAACCCCGCTAATATCGTTTATATCTTCGGCAAGCCCCGAGGAAATTATTTTTTTACGGAGGCTTGATCCGGGCAATCCTATGAGCACGAGACTCATCAGCCTAAGGATTGATTGTTGCACAAGATCGTCGCTCTTATCCAACAAAAATCCGACTGCAAAGCTGGCCGAAGAACGGGGGGCTCCGTTTTTGGCATGTGTTTCATCTTCGCTATGTGTTTCATCTTCGCTATGAGGTAAGGTAATCGCTTTATGTTCTCCTTTTGTATTGCGAGACTGAACATAGTGGCTATACACAAGAGAAGAACGCTCTGGTATCGCAGAAGAACCATGATAGTCACTATAATCGACCTCATTCGGATACACACCAAATTCATCTATACGCTCTATCAGGTGTTCTTGCAGTAAAGAAAAATACACATCGATATCTATGTTTCCATACACAAGGAGGCAACTCTTAGAAGGATGATAATAGGTCCTGTGAAAATTAAGAAATTTTCCATACCGTAGTTCTGGTATATTGAGAGGATCACCACCAGAAGATACCCCATAAATTGTATCTTTATAGAGCGTAGCCGACAAGGTTTCGTACATGAGGGCATGCTTGTCTGAATACACCCCTTTCATTTCATTAAAAACCACCCCTGCTGGAGTAACACGCGAGGATATCGCAAGATTTTTTTCTGGTTGTCCTGTTACCTGTTGTTCTACATGTTTTTTTTGCGATTGGTCTGCTTGGCTTTCGGGGACAAACCTAAACCCCTCGTCTAAGAAGGAGGTAAATCGGAGAAGCGGAAAGTATACTGCGTCAAGATAGACCAAGAAAAGATTGATGAGATCCTTGTCTATTGTCGATGCCCCAGGATATAGTGTTCTATCGGGGTAAGTCATAGCATTTAAGAACGTTTTACAACTTCCCCTACTCATCTTGATAAAAGGGTCTTTTACAGGATACCGCCGTGACCCACATAGTACACAATGTTCGAGTATGTGTGCAATTCCACTACTGTTTTGCGATGGCGTTCTAAAACCAAATGCAAATGCATTTTCGGGATCATTATTCTTAAATTGTGCTACACGTAATCCCGTACTCGTTTCGTGATAATGGCGGACTTCACCATCGATAAAATTACTTACAAAGGATGCATCTTGTACAAAAGACATATTATTATTTTAGACTACGTAAAAGTTTACTATAATACGAGTATGACCCAGTACTACTATATAGTGTTGATGACTTTCACTTTTGTAGTCACTATCCCTTGGATATTCATGCGCCCAGTGCACTATTATACCATCGTGCCCCTCATTTTTTTTTCTACCGTACCCGTTTCCATAGTATATCTGATACTTGACGTATACTTTACTCGACTCGGGGTGTGGGGATTCAATGCCACTTACCATCTCCCCTATACATTTTTCTCGCTTCCAATAGAAGAGTATCTTTTCTTTTTTATCATTCCATACTCTTCGCTCTTTATCTACAGAATCATAAGCCATCACTTTCGTAGAAATCGATATATACGCCTTTTAAGACACCTCTCCCCAGTGTTTATTGGAATAAGTTGCATACTCTTGCTAGTCGAACAAAATCGCATGTATACTGTCCTCGTATGCATACTCGTATTGATATCAGTGACCATAAACTATTCTCGTCGTAAAACACACTGGTTGGGAGTATTCTATTTTTCATATCTCATCATTTTCATCCCCTTTGTGGCTGTTAATGGCGTGCTCACAGGCTTGATTACAGACTTTCCTATTGTTTTTTATTCTTCTTTGGAATTTAGTGGAATTCGTCTCCTCACTATACCGCTTGAAGATATAGCATACGGGTTTAGCTATCTCTTGTTTATCGTGACGATATTTGAGATTCTTGTAGGAAGAAAAAATGTACGTCGTTCACACTACAAGAGCATAGCGTATTAGCACGTCTTTGGCTTCTCTCGGGCTTCTTTACGAGATTACCTGTAGATGTATGAAGGTACCTCGCTCAATTTTTTTTAAGAATTTCTTTTATTCTTTTTGCAATTGCAGAGCTTGATAAGCCAAAATATTCTTCTAGTTTTTTTGCAGGACCACAGGCACCAAATCCATCAATGCCGACATGCCCTAGTGGACGTATGCTATCCCAGCCTAGGGGGCTTGCGGCTTCTATTACTATAACTTTTGATGCTTTTGGAATAATTTTTTCCTTAAATTCACGTGGTTGCTCATCAAAAAGCTCTTTACAAAGCATGCTTACAACACGTATGTTATACCCATCCTTTTTGAGCATCGTTGCTGCTTCTAACACGGGATTGACTTCGCTCCCAGTGGCAACAAGAGTAATATCATTTCCCTGTTTTTTTATGCAATATGCACCCTTTGTCGCATCTTTTTCCCAGTCTTTGGGCTTATCAAAGACTGTCAGATTTTGGCGCGTAAAGAGCAGAGCTGATGGATCCTTTTTTTTGCCATAGGCTGATTTCCATGCGATAACAGATTCCTGTGCATCAGCGGGGCGATACACACGTAAATAGGGAATCGCTCTCAGTGATGGAATATGCTCTACAGGCTGGTGTGTCGGTCCGTCTTCGCCTACGAATATCGAATCGTGGGTAAACACAAAGAGACTTGGAATACGCATGATAGAAGCGAGCCGTAATGCAGGGCGCATGTAGTCAGCAAATACTAAAAATGTGGCCCCAAAGGCTTTTAATCCTCCATGCAAGGTCATGCCATTTACAATTCCTCCCATTGCATGTTCTCGTACTCCGTAGTGGAGCATTCTACCTGCGGGACGTGTTGCTTGAAACGATCCTTTTTTTGGCAATTTTGTATTGTTAGAAGGCTCAAGATCTGCGCTACCTCCTGCAAAAAAATCTGCAACATCAGAAATAGCTTGTAAGCATGCACCATTCGCTTTTCTTGTTGCAATGCTTTCTCCTACTTTATACTTTGGCCACTTTATACTGTCACTTTTTAGCGATAAATAGTTCTTGAGCTTTGTTGCTTGGGACGAAGAAGAATTGTACCGTTTATTCCATTTATTCTCTTTATCTTGTCTTACTTTTCGCTGACTATCAAAAAACTTTTGAGCTCTTGGGTCGATATAAAAGTCTTTGTCTAATGGGAGTCCCAGTTTCTTACGCATTGCCCGTATCTCGTCTACAGGAAGAGGCGCGCCGTGTGTTGCTGCAGTTCCTGCGAGTGTTGGGGCGCCCTTTCCTATAATTGATTTGCATATGACGATACTAGGGCGCGTCGTCTCTGTCTTTGCTGAGTTAATGGCTGTTCTAAGACTACCATACTTATGTGCATCTGCCTTTACAACATGCCATCCGTAGGACTCATACCGTTTTGCGGTATTTTCGGTAAAAGCAAGATCGGTGCTTCCTTCTATGCTAATCGAATTGGAATCGTACAATGCTATGAGTTTACCCAGTTTGAGATGGCCAGCAAGCGAGGAAGCCTCAGAACTAATACCTTCCATCATACAACCATCACCAGCTATAACATAGGTATAATGGTCTATCAATGACGAAAATGTATCTGAAAGCATGCGTTCTGCTATTGCCATTCCTACTGCATTAGAAAACCCTGCACCAAGAGGACCTGTAGTAGTCTCCACTCCTTTTGTATGACCATATTCGGGATGCCCTGGTGTTTTAGAACCAAGTTGCCTAAATTGTTTAAGCTCCTTTAGTGGCAGGGCATAGCCACTAAGATGCAATAAAGAATAAAGCCACATAGAACCATGACCAGCCGATAGTACTAGCCTATCCCTATTGATCCAGTCTGGATTTGCAGGATTATAATTAAGTACTTCTGCAAAAAGGAGTGCCCCTAATTCTGCAAGACCGAGAGGAAGCCCCGGATGCCCCGAGTTTGCTATCCTTGTGGCATCGGCACTGAGTGCCCGTACGCTACGTGCGATTGCATCTAGTGTAGTATCATCTACATTTTTTGAGTTGGTGGTACGTGATAGTGACATGGTATTACTCCCAAAGTTTAGTGTTGTTATGTGTATAATTATACAGTATGTTACCATACAGTCTGCAAACAACGCCAGTATGCCTTATTGCATTTAAGCGTCCCGAATTAACACGAATAGTACTCGACTCGCTTTCTATAAACTTTGATATTGCTGGAGCACCTCTTTATATCTATATTGATGCCCCTCGCTCTGATGAAGAAGCCCCTCTTGTAGAAGAAGTTGCAACGCTCTGTTCATCCTATAAGTGGAATGGTGAAAAGCACATCACACGCAATACAACTAATGGCGGACTGCGTTCGGGAGTAATATCTGCTATTAGTAATGTACTTGAGACTCATCCACAGGTATGCGTAGTAGAAGATGATATTGTGACTACTCCTTTCTTTTATAAATTCATGTGCACTGCCTTACATGCGTATAAAGATAGCACAAAGGTATCTGCTATATGTGGTTCTATTAATTTCTTTAAAAAATCAGATACTAATAGAAACATCAACGTTAAACCATTTTTTGCACGCCACTTTTCGTGCTGGGGTTGGGCTACGTGGCGCCACGTGTGGAACAATATTTCCTGGGATGATAAAGACTATTTTCTTACCATTAAAAAGACTAAGAGAATACGAGAATTTAATTATGGAATTCAACCACCCTTTTATAACTTTTTATCCGCTGTAGTAGCAGGAAAACTTGATACATGGGCTACATCGTTTGGCGCTTCTTCGTTCTTAAAGGAATATTACTGCTACTATCCACCTCATTCCCTGACCCTGAATATAGGCTGGTCCAAGGACATGGGAGCATCCCACCCAAACAAAAAAGACCCTAATAGTTTAATTGACTTCAGAGATTTTAGCGATAACATACACACCATCCCCGATGCTGAGATTTTTGAACACCCCTCCATAAGACAAAGCATGCAACAAGGAATGAAAAAAACTCATTCTTTTCTATTTTTTCTGAAAGAATGCCTTCGTATCCCCTTTAGATTGATACGCAAAGTTCGTACACTACTCACCCACAATACCCCATGAGCTATACAACAAACACATGTCCTCCCATTACGTTTATCGCCTTTAACAAACCAACAGAAGCACATATCAGCTTGCAGTTTCTTGCACGTAATCGTGACATCCAAGGAACCCCCCTCTACGCCTACATTGATGGAAGCAGGGGCACACAGGACGATTCACTAGTACACAACACTGTTTCTGTCATCCAAGCATTTGACTGGCCAGGTCCTAAAACCATTATCCGTTCTCCCCATAATCAAGGATGTAGAAACGCCGTCATCAACGCTATTTCCCATACCTTGCATACACACGAGCATACCGTCATTGTCGAAGAAGATGTCGTCACTAATCCGTATTTTTATAGATTTATGTGCTGGGGACTTGATGGTATGAATATCCACGACACTATCTCTGCAGTATGTGCTAACCCACAGATCAATCATGCTATTTATAGCCCATCAATCCCTTACTATACTCGTTTTTTTGCGTGTTGGGGTTGGGCTACAACACGCAGAATATGGCAAACTGTTGATTGGGATACTGCACGTATGGCAAAAAAACTCAATACCTATGCAAAAAAACTTCATTTTAACTATGGAGCATCACCCCCACAACGAGGTATACTGAGAGCACAGCTACATGGTACCATCGACACGTGGGATATTACCTTTGGGCTATGGTCATATCTACAGGATGCCTATTGTCTTGTTTCACCACATAATATGATACAGAACACAGGCTGGTCACCTCAATCAAAAGGTACCCACATGAATGGATATAAGAATATCAATACTGTGTTTAGCTTTGAAGCACCTCCCATGCCCCCACATTTCTTTTCTGTTACCTCGGGAAACAGTGGCAGTATCCCCGTCAGAGAGTCTCTCAGTATACGTAGAGCTCGTATTCGACATTATAGAGAAAATATTGTCATTCAACGCATTAAATGGGTATACCAGAAACTATATACTCTCTATTACCATACCTTAAGGCGTCTCATCAGACAGGATTATACTCCTTCCAAAAAAAACGCAACACATCATAGAACACAATGACAAGCCCTATTACGTTTATCGCCTTTAACAAACCAACAGAAGCATATATCAGCTTGCAGTTTCTTGCACGTAATCGTGACATCCAAGGAACCCCCCTCTACGCCTACATTGATGGAAGCAGGGGCACACAGGACGATTCACTAGTACACAACACTGTTTCTGTCATCCAAGCATTTGACTGGCCAGGTCCTAAAACCATTATCCGTTCTCCCCATAATCAAGGATGTAGAAACGCCGTCATCAACGCTATCTCCCATACCTTGCATACACACGAGCATACCGTCATTGTCGAAGAAGATGTCGTCACTAATCCGTATTTTTATAGATTTATGTGCTGGGGACTTGATGGTATGAATATCCACGACACTATCTCTGCAGTATGTGCTAACCCACAGATCAATCATGCTATTTATAGCCCATCAATCCCTTACTATACTCGTTTTTTTGCGTGTTGGGGTTGGGCTACAACACGCAGAATATGGCAAACTGTTGATTGGGATACTGCACGTATGGCAAAAAAACTCAATACCTATGCAAAAAAACTTCATTTTAACTATGGAGCATCACCCCCACAACGAGGTATACTGAGAGCACAGCTACATGGTACCATCGATTCGTGGGCTATTACCTTTGGGCTATGGTCATATCTACAGGATGCCTATTGTCTTGTGTCACCACACAATATGATACAGAACACAGGCTGGTCACCTCAATCAAAAGGTACCCACGTGAATGAATATAAGAATATCAATACTGTGTTTAGCTTTGAAGCACCTCCCATGCCCCCACATTTCTTTTCTGTTACCTCGGGAAACAGTGGCAGTATCCCCGTCAGAGAGTCTCTCAGTATACGTAGAGCTCGTATTCGACATTATAGACCCGTATTTCTCATATTTTTGATATGTTATCCCTTTGTTAAGTCGTATTCTTTATTCAAACGCGTGTTACGCAAGTTCAAAAAAATATTAAGCACTTAAAGGGCTGCCGTGATATTTTTCTCGTAGTCGTTTAACTGTCTCATCGTGGAGATACTCTTCGTAGTTCATGAGCTTATCAATAACTCCATCGGGGCAAATTTCGATTATTCTATTTGCAATCGTTTCAACAAACTGCTGATCATGAGAATTAATGAGCAAGACACCAGAAAACACCTCTAAAGCTTCGTTTAGAGCAGTAATGGCCTCAAGGTCAAGATGACTGGTAGGCTCATCTAGCACAATCACATTTGGAGCACACAGCATTATCTTTGAGAACATACACCGTGCCCGCTCTCCTCCCGATAAAACGTGCACTTTTTTGAGCGCGTCATCACCACTAAAAAGCATTCTTCCTAAAAATCCACGTATATATTGCTGATCTGTTGTCCGAGTATACTGCGAAAGCCAATCTATAATATTGAGTTCAGAGTCAAAGTCTTTATTATTATCCTTGGGATAATATTGAACGACAGTATTGAGTCCCCATCGTACTTCTTGAGATGCTCCAGATCCCGCAATACCCGAACTATCACTCACACACAGGGCATCAAATAACGCCGTTTTGACGATGTCATTTGTCCCAACAAAGGCGATTTTTTGTCCCGGATCGACTTTAAGTTGAAGCCCATCATAGAGCGACTGACCATCTTTAGTAAGCGTGAGTTTGTTAACTTCGCAGATAATTTTACCATGATCTTTTTCAGGCTTAAAATGAAAATAAGGGATTTTTCTACTTGATTGAGGGAGGTCTTCGAGTTTAATTTTTTCTAGTATTTTTTTTCGAGACGTTGCTTGTCGTGCTTTCGCTTTATGAGATGCAAAACGCTGAATAAACTCTTGCAATTCGGCACGCATTTTTTCGTTTTTTTGCTCGTCTTTTTTACGTTGCTTTTGAGCCAGCTGACTTGCTGCATACCAAAAATCATAGTTTCCAACATAGTTACGTACCTGCTGGTAATCAATATCTATAATGCGAGTACTGACTGTATTTAAAAAGTGCCTGTTGTGCGATACCACTATGGCAATGTTCTCAAATTTGAGCAAGAAATCCTCTAGCCATGCGATAGAGTCAAGATCTAAGCCATTTGTTGGTTCGTCCATTAAGATGATATCTGGATTTCCAAAGAGGACCTGCGCAAGGAGTACGCGCACTTTTACCGAGGAATCAAGAGTGCCCATTGTTATATCAAGATAGTCTTGACCGAGTCCCAAACCATCTAACAAAACTGCGGCTTCAGACTCTGCTTCCCACCCACCTAACTCGTTAAATTTTTGCTCTAGCTCTCCTATTAACATTCCATCCTCTTCGGTAAACTCGCTCTTGGCATATAAACGCTCACGCTCACATAGCACAGCATAGAGATCTTTGTGTCCATACAATATGGTTTCGCGTACGCTATAATCATCGTAGGCAAACTGATCCTGCTGCAACACCGATACTCTGAGATCAGATCGAATAGTAACGGTACCTGAATCTGGTTCTATAACACCTGAGATAATCTTAAGGAGAGTAGATTTTCCTGCACCGTTCGCCCCTATCACTCCGTAACAATTACCGGGGACAAACTCAAGATTTACATTCTTAAAAAGAATTTGTTGCGCAAAAGAGAGCGCAACGTCAGACACGCTTATCATTAAAAGTAATTGTAGCACAGCATCATTGTACCCACGCGTATACTAGGCATGTCTGTGCAACGAGTACATGCGTAATGCACTGCTCAAAACATAAAGCGATGCAATAAAAAGACTCGTTCCCGCTAGAGGTAATAAAAACTGTCCTAGATTTTCGAATAAGAGCGTGCGTGATTCTGCCAAGAGCACACCTAGATTGACTTGTGGAACCTGTACCCCATAGCCAAGGTATCCCATTCCCGTTTCTACCGCAATCGCAAGCGAAGCATACACTGGAAGCTGAACAAGTAATTTTTCATACAATTCTGCACACCCATACTTTGTAAGTGCGTACAACGGACTTCTGCCGTGTTGGATACACATAAAGTAATATGTGCGTGTTTTTAGAGAGAGGAACACTGGGAGTGACGTGTTTATGACCAAGGGAATAAACACCATTGACTGACCGATAAAGAGTAAGACATTTTGATTCTGTGTAAAAGAAGCTAAGAAGATAAGTACCAACACGATAGGAATACTAACAAACATATCTACAAGAAAATACGCACCTCTTGCCACTATACGCGAGAGCGCCGCAAAAAGAGAGATAAGCAGACCACAGACTGTCGCAGTAGATATAACAAAGAGCGTGGTCATGCTTGTTCTACGCATCGCATAGAGAAAGCGACTTAAAATATCTCTTCCTAAATAGTCGGTACCAAAGAAAAAGGTAGCATTTGAAGAAGAAAGAATATGGTCTGGATGAATTGCATAGGGATCAAAACGAGATAAGAATGGAAACAATACAATTACTGCATACAAGAATAGCACAATGCTAATCTTTAAACGAGGCATATCTAAAGTCGTAGGTCACAAGAACGGGATCAACCCTCACTCCTTCTAGACGAACATTGCGAGCGATGATAGAGTTAAGTACACCAATAAAGACAAAGGGATAGTCTTGGGACATGAGCATCAGAGCTTCTTGAACTTTCTTTACCTTGACATTTCGATTTTGTACTTTGTGCTGTATCTCTTCAAGTATGGTACTGTATGAGTCATTAACCCATCCCACGTATCCTTGCCCACGCCCATACAAAGAAAGGCGTTGTATGGGATCAAGTAATCCAGTATGCGCTATTACTGTCATATCAAAATCATGCGGAGGACCATACACCTTGTTTAACCATGTCGCAAAGTCAACCTGAACAATTTCTGTTTGTACACCCACATCGCTGAGCATTTGCTGGTACAATTGTGCTGCCCTTACGTGTTGCACGTAGTTTTTTGGAACCACAATACTAAGCCTACGTCTTATGGGATTTTTTTGAAAGTATGCCCTCGCCGCTTCGGGATCGTATATGCCTCGACGATCGGTATAGAATGCGTTGTTAGGATGCCAAAAAACATCTACTTCTACTCCTTGCCCGTAAGCAGTACCGATGATAGTTTGTTTGTGGATAGACTGTGCGAGAAAAATACGTGTCTCTCGATTTTTTAATTCGTCTTTTCTAAGATTGAATGCAAGCACTGCAAGCGAAGAACCCGGAACAACTTCTATTATCACATTTGGGTCCTTTTCTAAGATACTGAGTTCGGGTTCAATAATATAGTTTGCATAGTCAAGTTCGTTGTTTATGAGAAGTTGCATTTGCTTTGTAAGATCTTCGATAATTACAAAGGTGAGGTTTGCAATAGGAGGAGGAGATGGGAGGTATTCGTTAAATGCAACAAGTTGTATGTCAAAATTTGCATTCCAATTTTTAAGTACGTAAGGACCTGTCCCTACAGGCTGTAAAGAAAAGTTATGCTCATTCTCTATAAGATCTCGTGGCATGATTGTAGCAAAGCTTGAACCGAATAGTTCTATCACATCTAAAAAAGGTTCAGAGAATATGAATTTAACTTGATGAGTACCCACGACCTCAATCTCTTGAATGCTTGCAATTCTCTGATAATGAGGTGATTCTGCACCGAGAGAAATAAGTCTATCAAAACTTGCCTTCACATCTTGTGCATCGAGCTTTTTTCCGTGATGAAATACCCGGTCATCATGTAATACAAATAGCCATTCCTTTGAATCCATGGTAGAAGAATATTCTTTGGCAAGCAGAAATCCTCCATCGGACTCTAAAAGAGTATCATATACACTCTTGAGTACTTGAAAGGTAAGCGTGGCGCTGGTAAGGTGTGGATCAAGTGTCTCTGGATTGCCATTAAGACTGACGTTGAGTGTACTGTCTCTTTGCTCTGTAGGAGTGCACGCTATCGCCATGAACATTGCACTAACCATCCATATGGCTATGCTTGAAGATAAGGTAATAATGCTAGATAAATAAACAAATTTGTTTTTCATATATTATAGTCTATTGTAGTAAATCTAAATAAAACAAGCAAGAATTGAGCTCATGCCCTCCTCATATCCACTACCTCCTCATATCCACTACCTCTTCATATATAGTCTCTTTCATATATAGTACATCAATTCTTTAATACGTGCACTTGAGTCGCATATATCTGCTCGTACGGGAGATTGGTGCAAGCATACTATATGAGATGCTATCTCTTTTGCTTCGTATAGGTTATGGGTTACTATTATGACGCGTGCACGCGTTTGTTTTACAAAAACAAGAAACCAGTCTCGGCATTCCTGCGCTGTTATTGCATCAAGATGAGAAAAAGGCTCATCCAATAGTACTAGATCGCTTTCTTGTGCACAGGATCTGAGGAGCGATACGCGTTGTTTCATTCCTCCCGAGAGTTGAGAAGGATACAGGTCCTGTATATGATCAAGCAGAAAATCACGAAGTAATGTACGAGCTCGCTCCTCTGCGTAGGACTTGGCATGTCCTTTAATTTTTAGTGGAAGAGCGATATTCTGTAGTACGGTAAACCAAGGATAAAGACTGGGCTCTTGTGTAAGGTAAGAAGTAGTGTAGGATGTGCGCCCACCTAGGCTAATAACACCCCTCTGAGGTTTTTGCAGTCCTGCAATTAGTTGCAGGAGCGTGCTTTTACCTATACCACTTCTTCCTGCAATGGCAACAGTGTTTGATATGGTAATTCGAAGTGTAAAGTTGTCAAAGAGTACGCTATGTTGTTCTCGTTGATTATATTTATAGCTGAGATCTTGTATAGACAGTTCAGGGGAGATAGTCATTGGTAAAGGCGCCATCATCGGTGTATTGCTGTGATAGCAGGTTTTTATCCTTGAGCCACTGAGTATAGCGCGAAAATACAATAGATTTCATATGTCCCCATGCTCCATTCTCATCCATGTAATAGTCGACTAGATAGTCTTGACTCAGTGCAAGAAACTCGCTATCAAGACTCGGCACCGCGGCAGCAAGAATCTTAGTCGCATCCTTTGGATACTGATGTGCATAACGATATCCCCGACTAACAGAGCGCAAAAATGCTCGCACAATATCGGGGGTTTTTTCAAGAGTATCTTGATTTGTCACTATAACGGGAGTATAGTAATCAAAGACATTGTTAATCGTACGTAGTTCAATATAAGAGAGGGAAACATCGTTCATATCTGCTTCAACTCCTGTCCACCCAAGAAAAATCCAAGAAAAATCATACAAGTCCGCAGTTATTCCTTGAAAGAAATCGGTAGTTCCCACATTAAGAATTTCCACCGTTTCCACGGAAACCCCATAGGGACTCATGAGTCCATCGAGAGTAGCATGCTCAAGGTCATAGCTCCCAAATCCCCCATATCTTTTTCCTGCAAAATCAGCGGGCGTCGAAAACGAGTAATCAGCGTTCGTTATAGTGGCAAAGGCAGACGTATTATGTTGCAAGACGGTAGCAATCGCAACCACAGGAAGGGGGGACGTTGCGGCTCTTGCAAAAGTGAGTTCTTCTTGATATGAAAATCCAAAATCTGCTTGGTCGCCCGCAACCAGTTGTAGAGGGGCCAGTGTAGAAGATAGTGTATAGGTAAATTGTAAGTTTTCTTCTGAAAAATATCCCAGTGCATCCGCAACAAAGAGCCCTATATGATTTGTATTTTCAAACCAGTCTAACACTACAGTAATTTTTGTATGTGCAGGGATACCCGCTTCTGCAGTGCTGTCTGTGCCTACTTGAGATTGAAGGTTTATATAGGTTTGATATATAAACAGTACAAGAATAAGCACAATACCCACGAGAACTATGAAGATGGGATTCTTCTTGTTTTGTTTTTTGTTTTGCTTTCTGTTTTTTGGGGAAATGTGGGTTTCCTCAGCGTGTTCTGAAAGCTTGGAAATATGGGTAGGTTGAATATCTTTTTGTGGTTGTGTACGTGACATACTCTTTATTATACCTAACCGTATTTATGGCACAGATTGTTCTGGCTATTGTTCTGGCTATTGTTCTGGCTATTGTTCTGGTTATTATCTCTAGTATTATTTTGGCTGTTAGTTTTGGCTCTTTTTTTCTAAAAAATGCCAGGGAATAACGAGACGTTCGACACCCAATAACAGAAGATACAAGCCTAGACTCACAGATACAATGAGTACTACAAGGGCATAGAGAAGTTCAAGATTAAACGTCCTTTGACTTTGTATCAATAAGACCCCAATTCCCTTAGAAGAAGCTATCCACTCCGCTATTATCGTTGATACAAATGCATAACTAACCGCTACGCGCATTCCCCCAAAAACACCAAGCAGGGTACTAGGAATCCAAACAAAATGTATACGCTGCCATACTGACGCCCCCATGCTCTTTATTACATGTTCATATACACGGGGTATTTGGTGTAACTGGGTTGATATTGAGTGAAATACAGGATAAAAACACATAAGTACTACAACGGTCAATTGTACCATCACGCCATATCCAAACCATAAAAGCAAAAGAGGCGCAAATACAACTATGGGAACCACCTGTGACACAAATACAAGGGGGTACAATAGTATCCTTATGCGTTCTCTAAGACGAAACAAGAATGCAAGTCCTATCCCACAAACGAGGGAAATAATAAGACCACATATCAGGGTAAGAATACTTTGCATGAGGTGTGACCACCAAATAGCTCTGTTTATCAATAAACTCTGGTATACGCTAAGTGGACTTGGCAGTATAAAGCGAGAGATAAGTTCGATTTTCCATACATAGTACCATGCCAGATGTAACAGCCCAATTAACATAGTTATCGCTACTGCTATCAGTGTTACTTTTATCTGGTGTTTTTTTATGGGGAAAATGTTTATCATTGATATTTGTGTTTGAGTCGCAGTGCCACATGCAATGCCACAGGTAGCTTAGCTAATAATCTCACTGGATATAGTATACTACTCAATGAAGAATATGGTACACAAAACAAGTCATTTTTCCAGCCATAGCCCCATGATACCCCACTCCCATGAACATGCCCATTACCTTGTTTGTTGTCATCCTACCAAATATTCTCTTACCTATGCTCATTTTGCACGCTGGAAACTAGTTCTCGACAAGCACCTCACATCCTATATAGAAGATACCCTCTATGAAGCAACACAATTCTCTCCTGTATTAACATGGAACGAAATCGCACGTCGTGCCTCGTTTGACCCTCTTGTCCTCCACTACCAAAAGCGCCTAGTGTCTGCTCAACACTGTGTATTGTTTTTTCCTGACTGGTGGGGTATGCCTCCTGCACTACTGACAGGATGGCTCCAACGTGTCTTTGCACCCGGCATAGCATTTGATATCGACGAGCAAGGTGACTATCAACCGCGACTGGATTCTCTGAGTTTAACCCTCCTTATAAGTAGCGATGAAAAAAATGAATCAGATCTGTATACAGCCTATACACGTCATTTTGAAAAAATTGTACGGTACTCGGGTATAGCCCCATTTAACATTAGTATCTTTTCATCTGCCCGCTTGCGTGGCAAGAACGAGGCAAGACAGTGGATGTCTGAAAATATAGCACGCTTTTTATAGTACGTATTAGATTTACATATTGGTAGCGTCGATAAGGTCAAAAAGTATATCCCATATCTTGTCTGCTGAGTTTTTATTCACCCTTTCTTGTGGCGAATGTAGGTCGTAGATGTCGGGGCCTATGGAGATGGCTTCGTTTAAATCTGAACAACGGTTTACAAACACCCCTCCTTCTACCCCTGCGTGTACCGTGACGCCTCTCGCATCCACTATTCCGTGCTTTTTATACATGCCTTGTGCCCTGTTAAACAAAGGAGAATGAGGAACCGCCTCCCAAGCAGGGACATAGTGATCAAATACGAGTTCTTCTACCCATACGGATGTATGTTTTGTACGGGTAAAACGTCTCGCATAGCTTTTGAGCATGTCTGCAATATGATCGTGAAAGACTTGGCTATTAAATCTGTTAAATATGAGGAGCTCTATACCTTTTTCGCTCATAGATGCACTAGAAAGTGAAGAAGATGATTGCACGCCTTCAAAACTGAGGCGCTGGGCATGGTGTATCTTTGATGGCAATAATGTGAGTGCACTCACAATATCCTTAGTTGATACTGCGTAGCTGACTTCGGTATCTACAACGTGCTGGTTATGGGTAATGGTGAGCGTCTTATCTTCGGGTAATGCATTGTCTACCTGTGCCGATGCAAAGGTGTGTATAGCCTCGCTTAAGATATCAACACTGTCTTTGTTGATAAGAACGCGTGCGCAGGCATCACGTGGTATGGCGTTCATCTTATCGCCACCTTCAAATGATAGTAATTTGCAATCACATAGGTCTGTGAGGTATAAAAGTAGTTCGCTCATACACAAAAGCGCGTTTGTTCTTCCTCGCCATATATCCATTCCACTATGTCCACCCGCAAGTCCACTGAGTACCAGTTCGGCTATGCACCAGGTGTTTTTGTTACCGTTTTTTTTGTTGGCTTCGTCATCGTTCTCATTATTAGGAGATGCCTTGTCAAAGCCTATGCATACCCGAGAGATGAGTGCTCCCGCACAACCGATGCAAATAGTATTTTTTTCTGTATTGTCAAGATTGATAAGTTGAGTAGCATGAAGTAAGTGAGAATCAAAATTCATAGCACCTACAAGCCCTATCTCCTCTTCAACACTACATACGAGTTCGAGACGTGGGTGATGCTTTGGACGATGTGCGCTATCAAATAAAGCCAAGATATACGCCAAGCCTATACCATTGTCTGCACCAAGACTTGTGCCTTTGGCAGTAAGCATAGAAATCCCTTCTTGTTGATATTCATATACGGGTATTGGGTCTTTGTCAAAATCGTGCAATGATCCCGGCTCTTTTTCACACACCATGTCCATATGAGCTTGTAGTGCAAGTGTGGGGAGTGATCTGTTTATGGTAGAAGGCACAATCACGACCACATTGCCATAGGAGTCGACCTTGCTTTCAAGGGAATGACGCGTAGCTTGCTCTATGATGAAGGCACGGATGGCTTCTTCTTTCTTTGAGGCTCTTGGAATACGGGATAAAGAAAAAAAATACTGCCAAAATGGGCGTGTAGTATATGCATAGTCCATATTATTTACTATAGCTCATGTATGGTTCTTCCTCTATGGTACACTGTAAGCATGTTGCTCGCTGTTGACCTCGGAAACACCAATACAGCTATTTCTTTGCACGATACTGACTGGCAGAGACTTTATCGCTTTTCGACAAACCATTTTAATACTCCCGATGAGTTGAGTAATACTCTCATACAACTGTACCCACCCAAGATAATAGCACATATAACCAAAATGGTAGTTAGCTCTGTCGTCCCACAAAAAAATCACCTCGTAAAAACTGCTTTAGAAACTTTTGTATCTCATTCTAGTGCATCAAGTTCTGATGCGTCAGACATTGGCGCTTCAGATATTACTCATACTGCCTCTACTCCTAAAGCACCATATCTCTTATGGCTAGAACCAGATATACACACTAACCTCAAGCATCCCATTCCATCTCAACTAGGGAGCGACCTACTTGCAAATGCCTGCTATGCACATAGCATTGCTTCATCACGCAATATGGCATCCATTGTAGTAGATTTTGGAACTGCCCTGACTATTACAAGTGTATATCGCGAAGGAAAAATTGCAGGAGTGAGCATTTGTCCTGGTCCCGAAACAGCTCTCAAATCCCTCGTCACTCACACCTCCCAGCTACCGCATATTACCCTCGCTTACCCTTCTTCTGTTCTTGGACACGACAGCGCAAGTGCAATCAATAGTGGGCTTATCATGGGCTACACGTACTTAGTAGAAGGGCTAATCACACAAACAATAAAAGAGCTTAAGCAGGATTCTCTAGTATTTGCAACAGGAGGCTTATCACAGCTAATTGCCCCACATACAAATACCATTGATCAAATTGACACCATGCATACCCTCAATGGACTCAAGTTACTCGCAGAGCTAAATTAACATAATTACAAAAGTCACACTATACCCAGTCCCGAGGTACTACACGTACTGCGTCATTCGTCACATTGCGCCATTTTGCATTATTGCCTTAAGCAAATCAAAGCATCGTTCTGCTGACGCACGATTCACTCTTTCGTCTGGTGAATGAAGATGTTCTATCTGCGGACCAATAGAAACCGCCTCAGTCATATGTGGGCATTGATTGAGTATCACTCCACATTCTACCGCAACGTGCAACTGGCGTATACTAGGACGCAGAGCTATATCTGTTTTTTCGTATAGAGTCTTGTAATGCTCCGCTATTATCTTAGCAAGGACACCCTTGTTGGTTTTTGTTCTATGACTAGATTCTCGATCTGGAACACTATGCCTTGTACCATTCGAAAAGTCATTGTCAAGCTCGGTTATAGTAGAACCAGTGCTACAATTATTAGTACCATCACATTTTCCTTGAATAGAAGAGTGCTGAGGAGTATACCAAGGAGGATGCCAATTATCTTTTTTAACATCCATATTGAGTAAGTGAGCACAGGTTTTAAATCGGGCAAGATGATTTTTGAGAGAGAGAGGATCCATAGCACGTATGTTATACGATGCGCTAGGAACAACAGGTCTCGCTAGCCCATTGACGCTACCACTATTTGTGTCGCTATCTATACGTGCAAGGTTGACTGTTACACGAGAGTCATAGCTCTCTTGTCCCTTTTTTATAAGCACCCCACGTGGAAGCAACGTTATAGCATCAATGAGGGCGGTCATGCGACGCGCACGGGGGCTAGCAATGAGAGATTTTCGCTCACTCTGTGTCAAAGGCTCAATCGAAACAGAACATGCAAAACGATGGTCAAGAGAATGTAAAGACGCATGCAACGTCGTTTTAATCTTATTCACATAGGCTTGCAGTGTTTCAATAAATACGTCAACACTAGTCGTGGAGTCCGCATTGTTGCTTGTACCAACTACTGCCAGCATATGAGATTCTCGTGGAATAGCATTGAGTTTATCCCCGCCGTGCATGCTTACTACACACAAAGGAAAGTTCATGTTTAAACACCCATATACCATCAACATCATGTTATGCGCATTTTCACGCCCGTCATATATGTCCGCCCCACTATGTCCCCCGCATAAACCTGATATATCTACTGTAAGTTTTGCTGCAACACATCCAATCTTTTCTACCTTTTTCTGGTAATCATCGTGTAAGGCTTTGTCATATGGTTCTACGATAATATCACAGCCACCAGCACACCCCGTACAGATTTCTCCTTCGACCGAATTGTCAAGGTTTATCATATACGTCGCTTGTAATTCGTCAGCAAACCCCAGTGCCTGTGCCCCGCAGAGCCCCGTTTCTTCTTCTACCGTAAACACACATTCCAAGGCAGGGTGAGCTATGTCGAGTGTAGGATCTATAAGCGCCAATATATACGATACCCCGATACCATTATCAGCACCCAGGGTTGTGTTATCAGCTTTAAGCCATTCCTGCCTATCAGTTGCATCTGTATACCATATATGCCGTATCTCATCGCGAGTAAAATCGTGTGTAGAATGCGGTGTTTTCTCGCCTACCATATCGAGATGTGCTTGCAAGGCATATACACAAGAACTCTGAGATTTATGCGCAGACACTTTTATAAGTACGTTGCCAAGATCATCTACACAGTAGCGGTAATTCCATTGTTTTGCCAAGGATATAATCCATGTACGAGTGGCGGCTTCGTTACCTGTTACACGTGGAATACGACTAAGACGTTCAAAATAATTCCAAAATGCATACAATGGTGCTTGTGTATTCACCGTCCAGTTCCTCTTAAAACTATTATAGTTTGTATTTTTGCAAGACGCCTGCTCGGAAACAGCGCCAGCACGGTACACAGTAAAATGGTACATATCATCACAAACAGGAGCGACGAAACATTAATCGAAAAAGGTATGTAATCCAAGTATACCTGCTTACTGAGTATAGATACGCTACTGTGGTAGCCAAAAAACAGTCGTGCACGGTTTATAACTGTGTCTATAGTTTGTATGATAGTATTTACTTGCCAAGACAGAACAATGCCTATTAGGCTTGCAATACATGAGCTCATTATACCGTAGAGCAGTCCTGTAATCATCAAGTAGAAAGTAAACCGCGCACGAGAAAGCCCCATACTCTGTAAAATTGCAATAGATTTGTGCATGTCTAAGAGTCGAATACCCATAGTAGAAGACAGGGTTACCACTGCAAGAAATACAGCTATAAATGCAATAAGAAACAAAAACTGTTTTGTTTCTACAAAGAGCGAAAATTGCCCATAGTTTTGCTCAAACCAGGTACTAAGATAGGCATTGGGCGGGATCCTCGCTTTTACTGACTGTAGGATCTCCTGAATGTTCATGTTCTCGCTCTGCGAAGCGCGGACGAGATTGTTTGGAAGCGCAAAAGGATCTGACACCTGCAATCCTGTACGATACTCAGAGAGAACAAGTCCCGATCCGTCGTACACACCGAGTATCCAGTTTTTATCGAGTGTCTCGTATCCCGTTGTAAACACTCCCACCACTTGTGCTTTGCTAATCCTTGGCAAGACTCCTTTTTGTGATACGGCTTCTACCATACGCACAGTGTCTCCCCTTGCAACTCCTAACTCTTCAGCAAGTGCTCGAGCAATTATTATTTCTCTCTGTGCTTTGTGGTCTGTATTGTGCTTTGCGTTTTGCTCAATCTCTTGTCTTTTTTCGCTTTCTTGTACAGATGCATTATCTTGCAAAGAATGTTCAGAAGTGTTACGTGGCAATCTTCCTTCCAATAGGATAATTCGAGCATTGCGATCAAATTCTAAGAACAAGGCGGGTTCAATTTTTCTCAGTAGCGCTGCTTTTTTTACCGCTCCATGCGCAACAATCACTCCTGTTCGTTGTTCGGAGTATGCTGCCTTTACGCCCTCTATCTCCTGCATGGCTGATTTTACCGCATCAAGCGTGTCAGCAGGCCTTATGTCAGTTTCTTGATAAAAGACTGCAACATGGTAACTCTCTGCTTCTATGATTCTGAGGCTTATTGCCTCTATCATATTTTCTGATACTTGTAGCACAAACGTGAGGGGCACGAGCGCGAGTATGAGTAGTCCACTTATTGGAACCCTACGTGCACTTCCTCCAAGCCATATTTTTAAAAAAAGTGAATACATCTATACACGCGAAGAAGGCATAGCACTATGTTCGTATGGTGTGTCAGATTGTGACGTGGCACCTATAGCAGAAGAGCCCTTATGAGATAGTGTTCCATGCGACAAATGATAGCGTTGGTGGGCAAGAGTAGCATACTGTTTATTATGGGTAACCATGATGAGGCTTGCGTTTTGTACCCGTACTAAATCAAACATGAGGCGTATTACCTCATCCGCATTTTTTTCGTCTAGGGAGCCTGTCGGTTCATCTGCAAAAAGTACTGCGGGCTTATGTACAAGCGCTCTTGCTACCGCGACCCGTTGGCACTCTCCTCCCGACAGATGAGGAGGTCGCTTGCGTGCATGGTCAACAAGCCCTATTTTTTCTAAGAGTTCGTAGGCTTCATCTTGGGCATATGATATACGCTTTTTTTGTATGAGAAGCGGAATCATAATATTTTCTAGTACGGTAAGATCTTCTAGCAGATAATGAAATTGAAACACAAATCCCGTACGACTCGCACGTATCGCTTGACGTTGTGGTTCTTGCAATGAACTATACTCTTGATCCATGAAATATACTTTTCCTGAATCAGGGCTATCCAAGCCCGACGCTATACTCAGAAGACTCGTCTTGCCTGATCCGCTATCCCCTGTAATAACAACAGACATTCCTTGCTCTACGACCAATGAAAGCTTATCTAAGACAAGTAGGGTATCACGCCCTTGCGTATAAGCCTTACTGATTGATTCTATACGTAGTGCGTAGCCATTGCCAGCTAAGTTATTATCAGTTAAATTCACGATAAAATTCCATGCTTGTCATACGAGATATATTTCGCGAGGCAAAAAAAGATACCCATAACAAAGCGCACATAATCCCAATCACCAGTACCACCAGTTCCTTAAAAGAAAAAAAGAATGTAGTACCAAAATCTATACTAAACCTATACCTAAAAAGCATTCCCACTGTATCTATGATAGTTGCTCGATAGCGTGAAATCATAAAGCCCAGTAGTGTTCCGCATGTGATGCTCACTATTCCAACAATAGCAGTCTCTAACAGAAACCAAAGTCGTATGTATCGTGTCGAATACCCCAGGGCTCTAAGGGCAATTATGTCTTTATGTTTAGAAAAAATCCTTCTCCATTGCACAAAATAATAATGAAGTACGATTATAAAAAAAATGACAACTAATAACAAGCTAATCATTATTTTTTCTACCCTCAGTGCGTAGTAAAAAGCCCTATTGTTCTCTTGCCATGTCCGCATTGAACCAAGTTTGTCTATGCTCGTATTGTCAAGTATTCTGCTATGCCTTAGCCCAATATTCATGCTGGACGGATAGTCACCAAAAAGCTCGCGGTAATGATGTATATCCATAAACCCCCACCCTGAGTCGTACAAAGAGGCGCTATAAAAGACATCATAAATAAAAAGATTATGCTGTTGAGGAACAAATCCACCTGACTGAGGCACAAAATTGACTTCTACTACATCTCCATACCATACCTGTAATTTTTGCGCAAGCAAAGCACCAATAACAATCGCTCCTTTGTCAAAGTTCGTAATATTGAGTGCATCAAGCAATACCGTATCCTGGTTCGCCCTCTCGTAATCGAGTACTCGTAATTGCATCACCTGCGAATTGTTAGGAGAAGACACATACACTGCCTGGTCAGAAAAAGCAACTGCAGTAAGCGAATCACCGCGGGCATTATTTCGGGTGTCGCTCTGGGCACTACCCAAAGCACTACCAATAGTACCATCGATAGAATCAACAACAGTATACAACTCATTATAAAATTGCACAAGTGAATCACGTATGTCCACCGTGGGATACAAGACAGCATCATAGCTCTCTATGGAAACAAGTGAACGAATAATTTGATCTTGCATCTCGTTCATGATACTAAGCACTACGACGATACTCGCAACACCCACACTGAGACTGAGCACAATGAGAAGCAAGCCCTCTTTATTACGACGACTTGGCATAAAAAGAGATTTTCGTATGAGCAGAGTGAGTATTTCCATAAGCCCTACATTTAGCGTATCACTTTTTCGGATACGAGATCCCCATCTTTGTAGGTCAACTCTAGCACTTTTTTTTCATTGCGAAATAGTTCTACCATACGCTTGTCACCTTCGCTATAGTGTACTCGTCTTACTAAGTTGTCATTATGATAGTGATCTTCTCTCACGAGTTCTGTACCTTCGTAGACTCGTACTACTTCTACTCTTTTTAGATCGGTATTCTGCAGGTTTTTTTCTAATAAGGACTCTCCTTCTACATCTCGATAGGTAGACAGATCTTCTCTGACAAGGACATCGTCTTTATAAACCCGACGGGCAATCACTATTCCGTTTTGGTAGGTAAGTATTGTTTTGGTGTTCGCTTGAACGATGCTTTGTTCAATGAGTTGCCCATCTTCATAGCGGTTGGTAAGTTGTTCATGTGGCTTTCCTTTGTTCCATTCTTCACGTGTGAGTACTTCTCCATTCCTTCCATAGGTAACAAGAAACTCCCTACCATGTCGATTTTTCCAAAAGCGCTCTTTTATCCCTACATTACCAAAAAAATAGAGGCTTCGTTGTTGTGCCCCTGAAACATAGTTTCGCACGTGTTTGAGTAAATTGCCTCGAGTAGAATAGGTAAACTCTTCTGTATATATACGCACATACCCTTTATCACTGAAAGCATATCTTGTGTTTTTGTTTATCACGTTGCTCGTTACCAGGCTGATGTCTACGTAAATAGCGTGGGGACTATGTGTAGGCTCTAGAGTTGTTGCGTTTTCTCCTGTCTCTTCTTGGATTTCTAAGCTCTTGAGAGATTTTGGAATCTGTGAAATTTCTGGAAGATTTGAGAAGTCTGATTGTGGAGTCGCTTCGGTTTTCACAATTTTTTTTTCATCATCTCCAGCTTCATAGTAGGTTCCAATAAGTTCATGCACTTGGTATTCTCTACCTTTTGTAATTCGGACATAGAGATCTTTGTATTTTGTAAGATCTACAGGTGCGCTTGCTAGTTCCTGTTCTGTAGTTACACTATTAAAGGAAAGAAAGCGACTTATTTCTATACGTGTATTACGCACTGTCTGTGAAAACGGTTTTGCACGAGAAAGCTCGGTAAAGTACCTAGCATAGGGGTTGTATTCGGGGAGATTAGAATCGTCTAAATTTTCAAGATATGTATAAGCAATAGTGTCCTGTGCCGACACTGGCATTGACACAAAAACAGATACCATGAAACAATAAGCAATACCAATAGCAGAAACAGTAACAAATTTTAACATCAAAAAAACTCACGAAGAAAATATTCGTTTGAAAATGGAACAAAGTCATGCAAAGTCTCTCCTACTCCGAGATATGCACAGGGAAGACGATACTTGTCAGCAATGCTTACTATCGTTCCCGCTTTAGAACCACCATCAAATTTTGTTACAATATGTGCACGCAGGGGCACAGCCTGCAAAAAGCTTTCAACTTGGCTAAGAGTGTTTGTTCCTGTATTTGCATCAAGGACTATAAGGGATTGTATTGACTCTTCTCCCACACGCTTGACACAAATACGATGTATTTTCTCTATCTGTCGCATGAGATCATCACGCGTATTCATTCGTCCTGCAGTGTCGATGAGCAGGACACGCTTGGTATGCGTGAGTGAATGACTCAGCGCATCGTGTACTACTGCTGCGGCGTCTGAACCTCTATCTTGAGAAACAAGCTCTATCTCAAGAGCTTTGCAGTGTATACGCAGTTGATCTATTGCCGCTGCCCTAAAACAGTCACCTGCTGCTACACATATATCGTGCCGGCTATACCCATGGTGCGTACAAAGATGGTATGCATACTTGGCAAGCGTCGTCGTTTTTCCTACACCATTGACACCTACAAATAGTACTACTGACAAAGCTTTCGCAGGTGATACTGACAGGGTATCTGGTTGCTCTTCTGGTTGTTCTTTTGGTTGTTCTTTTGGCTGCACTAGACTCTCGTTTGAGAAAGGAATGAGAATAGACTCTATTTGCTCGGCGAGATGTTTGCGGATATCTTCTTCGGTAAAAGATGCAGGAGTGGACTTGCTGAGTCTCTGTATCATAGTGGATGCAAGATTGTAGTGTATACCCGACTCAATAAGTAGATCTTCCCATTCCTCTTTTACTTCTCTTGACCATGTTTTTGATTCTGTATTCTTTTTTTGATTTTTTTGTATAAACTCTTGTTTGATTGGCAGTGTGGGAGACAGCTGTTTTGGTATTTTTTTTGGTGATTTTTCTGGCGTTCTTTCTGGTGTTTTTTCCGTTTTTTCTGGCGTTTTTTCTGGCGTTTTTTCTGGCGTTTTTTCCGCGCCATGCTTATGTGCTTGCGATTTTTTTCTGAACAGAAATTTTGCTTTTTCAAATAAACCCATATTCTACCTCATATTCCTCTATAATTTCTCTGTATTCCTCTGTAATTCTCTATTTTCCTCATCTATCCTGATACTCTCGTGAAGCACGAAGATACTGAAACAACTCCACTATCGCCCACGTACCAAGACCTACACTTATTGCAATACCCCCATAATATGAGTATTGTAAAGCACTGATGGTAGTCGATACACGTGCCCTTTCACTATAAGAAAGATCATCACCACGTGCAGCGTAGGCCGTCTCTGTATTTCGCAAAAATCCATTAAGAAACACAGGCACAAGCACAGAGGCTCCAAATATAGCAAAGGTCTGATAAAATTGTTTGCGTTCCTTTTGTATTCTATCTGCCCTTGTGCTTTCCTGTTGTGGAACAAGCGTCACCGAGAACAATACCTTGCTGTCCTGATCAAGTTGTAACGCGGCATCTTGATAACCTTGTTTAACAAGCTCTATCTGTGCACTGCCAAAATATGGTTTTTCAATCGAGATCGGTGTCAGCCCTACATACTGTGAATTTCTATACACCTTTGCCTGTGATGGGGCACTCACAACCGTTATCTGATCTTCGGCCCTTATACCAAAACGCACTGTCTTTGAGAGTTCTTCGCCACCACTTATTACAAAAATTTCTTCTTTTCTTTGATCCATATACGCTATCGTCAATAAGAACGTACCACTCTTAACAAAAAAGGAACGTTGCGAACCAAATCCCAGCAGTTCTTCATCTACGTATATCGCTGCTTCTTGAAGTAAAATTCCCTGTTCATCAACAACGTCTATTTTGAGCGTTCCTGTCTCTTGCCCACTTATTGCATCCGATACAAATAGTGCAATGTTATCCTCTTGAGTTTCAAAGCTATTATAGCGTAACACCGAGCTAGTAATGAGTTCTTCTTTTTTAAGAAGGGCATTATACGCATATATGTCGATTGCGACGTACTCATCATCGAGAATCTCAAACTGATAGTAAATAATATGAAACACTCCCTTCTCCTCTGCCAGGTCGGCAAGGCTATCAAGTGAGTCAATCGAAAGACTATTCTCTGGAGCGCCTAAGGTGACCGGTATATCTATATCAAGGGGAATCTCACTGAGTTTGAGCGAATTGATAAGGCGTATATCCTTTCTGAGCCCTCGTATTTCCTTTCGCAATGAAAACCTTGTTGCGAATGATTGTTTTGTAAGTACGGCTTTGTCTAGCTCCGTAAGCGTCTCTTGTAGTTCTTGTGTAAGCGTGTCATTTGTTTTTTTCTTTAATATTCGTCTGATAGCCTCTATCTCTTGTGAGCTGAGCCTCCTTGTTTTAATGGTACCTATCAAACGGTGGAGCGTTGTCATGGTATTAAACGATAGTTGCTGGATGCGTATGTCTTGGGTAGATACATCTATGGCACGCTGTCCCGCTATAAAGACGTCCCATGTATTTACAAATTCCTGAGCTCCTAGTATAGTGAGTTGTCCACATAAGAAAAAGAAGACACACCCAATTATACGCATTCTAGTGATATTCAAGCAAATAGGCCTCCATAAAGGGCGTGAGCGCCCCATCCATGACACTCTGTGTATTACCTGTTTCAAGTTGTGTTCTGTGATCCTTCACCATGGAATAAGGATGAAATACGTAGGAACGAATCTGATTTCCCCATGAAACATTTTTTTTAGCTGCAAGGATTTTTTCAAGTCGGCTTTGTTTTTCGTATTCTTTGTGTTGGTAGAGTTTGCTCTTTAGTATTTTGAGTGCTGTGTTCTTGTTCTTATGCTGCGAACGCTCGTTTTGGCATTGCACAACGATTCCTGTTTCAAGATGAGTAATACGTACTGCAGAATCAGTCTTATTGACGTGCTGCCCACCCGCACCACTGGCACGATAGGTGTCTATCCGTATATCTTCGGAATTAATGCTCATATCGGTTTCGTCGTTTACAATGGGAGACGTGTATACAGAGGCAAATGTAGTGTGTCTTCTTGCCCCGCTGTCAAAGGGTGATATGCGTACTAAACGGTGCACACCGTTTTCAGCCTTTAGATAACCGTAACAAAAGTCACCTCGCACCTCCATCGTTATGGATTTGTAGCCACCTTCTGCTTCAAGTAAATCAATTGTTGAATGCGTATAATTATTCTCAAGAAACCAGCGTGTATACATTCGATGAAGCATTTTAACCCAATCACAAGACTCGGTACCTCCCGCGCCTGACTGAATAGTCAAAAACACATCGCAGGAGTCATACTGTCCGTTGAGTATGACGCCTATTTTTTGTGAATTGGCTTCTTTGGTAAGCGTGTCTATATGTGTGCTGAGTTCTTGCCATGTTTCGTCGTCGTTTTTTGCTTCCTCTTTGCATAGTTCGTAGAGTTGCACAATATCTTTAACGCTTTGTTCTAGCTTTTGTGAGGTGCTGAGTACGCGTTTTTTATGAGTCATACGCGCCATCTTTTTTTCTGCCTGTTGTACCTCATTCCAAAAATGGGGTGACTGAGTTTCTGATTCTAGCTGTGCGATTTCTTGCGATAGGGCTTCATGGTCAAAGTAAACTCCGAACATAGAGCATCGATTTTTGTAAGGCAGTTAGTTTTTCAGAAATGACCTGTTGATTCATATACCTATACTCATAATAACAAAAATAATTCTTTTCAAGGCATACTACTTGTCATATGGTAAGAATATGACTAAATACATATTGGTACTTATATACCAAATTGACTGATAAAAGAAACACCAATAATCACATATTGCCTGCCTACCAGCCCGCAAAAAACGGAACTGACAAAGACAGGCAAATTAAAAAAAAACTATGCGATTATTTTATTAAAGTAGTTCTTACTTTGTTTCCGAAGCACTTATCCCTGTAGAACTGACTGTGATAGTTAGCAGGTCATCGTTACCATGATTAAGTGTTTTCATTAGGCCTGCAATGGGGAGTACAAAACTCTGACCTACAAGACTTGTCGCATCACTACCTGCTGTGAGAGATATATTATAGTACGTATTTGACGAGTTATCCGACGCATCTTTAGTAAGAAAGGAAATTTTATACCCTGTATCATAGACGACACCATTAGTAGGTGGAGCATTACCATCTTTAGCGAGAATCCTATGAAATACATCATTCTTATCAGGTGATGAAGTAATAGCAGGTGCATAATTAGTAAAAGCACCAGTTCCTCCTTTTGTATAAGCAAAGATCTCTCCCTCATCATATGTGTTTGTAGAACACAATATTTTTATACTACTAAAACCATCATAGTCACTCTGGGAAAACATCCCTGGAAAATCTGGTATAGATCTAAGACCCAACTCGTAGCCATTCGCTGTCTCATCATAGGATAGTATCACAAATTGGAGCCCTGCATTTGGCAAGTTATAGACAAATGTACCAGTTTGATCTGTACCCGATTCATCAGTGCCACTTACCTCCACCGAATAGGCAGTACTTCCTAATGCTAGATAATCTCCAGAGGTGTAGTTATTATACTTATCATCTGGATTGGTAAACTTAATCATAAGAGAACCAGCATAGTCTCCCGTTGCGACTACACTGACATAGGATGATGTTTTGGTATCCGAATATACCTCAGTACCATCTCGTGTTACCTTATAGCTCCAGCCATCTGCGTTAATGGTCGCTCCATCCTTCAAAGAAGGTTGTAGTATACCCGTTTCACCCCAATAGAGCTCGGGATCACTAGGATACTCATTATCAAAGAAACTAAACACCAGCGAGTCTTTATCTGGACCTGGGCCTGGGCCTGGACCTGGGCCTGGGCCTGGACCTGGGCCTGGGCCTGGATCTGTACCATTATCCGAATTATTAGTATCACCAGGATCATTGCCACAGGATAGCATGATCCCCATGAATAAAATAAGTAGTCCTAAAAAAGCATAAACTTTATAGGAATAACGTTTGTTATTGATGTCCATATACATCTCCTTTTTTTGATAGGCACTAGCATTACAAAGAACACATTGGGACTATCGTAGTTTTACTATCAAACATTATACTAGTATTATATTTATTTGTCAAATACAATCTGTAACATTTTTTATAACTGAATGGTATATCCGAGAAATTAGCATAACGTAGAAATAGAACAAAAAGAGAAGTAACAAAGTAGACCAAAAAAAAAACACCATTTACTCAATAGTATGCCAATACTATATATTTTTTCAAGTGTTTTTTAGCCTAAAATAAGCACAGCACAAAGCATCGTACTTATTTACTAATAGGCGAGATAGTAGTATTAATTTCTAAACCATCCACACTCTTAATTGGAAGGAGTAAAAAACAGTTAACGTGTTGAAGCGTCTGCTGATCTTCGATAAGCGAAAAAAGCCCACAGACCGGCGCCACAAAGATCGTACAGTCCTTGTTAATATCAATCTTAATCAAGTCTTTGGTTTGATAGTGTACAAATTGCAAGGTATTACACTGTACGGCGCTAAAGCGATGCCACGCAATTTCTTGTTTGCCACATAGTATCTTTACCCCCTGTTTTTTATCTTGTGAGACTGCTACATTTAGTTCTATACCAAACATATGGTTAGAAAGATGCGACATATCCTTCTCTTGCTCCTTCCTAGAATATTCCACTTTAAATCCCCCCCGGTTTCGAAAAATGATCTGCTTTTCAAAACCAATACCGGCAATTTGGGTAGCATACGTTACCGTGTTACCGCGCTTGTCAAGCTTTTTAAGGGTATACATAAGCGTCTCATGCATATCGCTACTGTTATTGAGAATATTTTTTTGGACTGTCAGACCTTTTGTCTCGGGGTCAAGAGCATAATCTTTACAATAGAACGCAGGAGAACGAGGAGTCGCGTGTGGCACCATGGTAGAAAGGTAATTCCACATTCGCTTTTTGCGTTTGTTTTCCCACAATGCTATAGATGCAGAAGGAAGGGTAACAAGTACATTTTGAAAATTTGAGCTAAAATATACTTCATCCTGCCCATCAAGATTATAGTCAATACCTTGCAAGATAGTCGCCGTCGTAGTATCTCTGATAATGACCTCTGCCTCTAAGAGTATCTTGTATATATACTGCCTAAACTGCGGATCATCAAAGCCCCATTCGCGCTCCGAGCTCCAATATCCAAAATGCCCTTGAGCTTCCCATATATGAAGTTTTAGCGATTGTTTCTTGACCTTGTCTGCTCTAAACTTTTTGAACATCATGGTGACATATTGCAACTTACCATAAAGCAAACGACTTTCCACACGAGTCGCAATATAATGCGAAAAAGAGTCAAAAGATTCTTCGCCGTAAGGTGTTGTTCTTATCCTACATGGGCTATGCATTCCACTGTGAGCCTTACAATATACAGAAGGCTGAGTAAAAAAAGACTCTCCACGAGCTACCGATACTACATTACAAAGTTCAGTGAGTGATTCAAAATACTGCTTTTTGTCTGGTATTTGATGTGCCTCTGCAAAGATAAGCACGGGGTGCTTCAAATAGAGGCTATGGCTTGATTGGAAATATGCGCCATCGCCCAAACTGCTACCGAGACTGGAGTTTACACTATTACCCATGTTAGAACTTACGCCATGCCTACGATGTAAGGTAATCGTCTCAAAATACTGTTGTGGATCTTGAATGAGTGAATGGATGTTATAAACATCATAGGTTAAGACAGGCAATACTGCTCCGTTTAGTTCTAATATACCAAGTTGGTTTTGAGTAGGGAGAGGCTCTAAGTAGGCTCGTTCGCTTATTAAAAATGAAGAGTTATGAAATACATCAAGACTAGCGTGATCATAGGTACCCGGGGTAACCCATAGACCAGAAACTCGATACTTGTACCTCTTTTGTATATAAAAACTGAGTTTTTCAACCTGTGCAGTAAGATCCGCCTTGGGCTGTATGAGGGGTGCAGAGTCATAGTACGTTCCTCCCAACAACTCTACTTGCTTACGTACAATGAGTTCTAGGAGTACATCACATACCTCTTTGCTATGCTTTTCAAAAATCTCTAACATAGACCCAGATATATACAATACAAACGGTATTTTTGGATATGAATATACGATTTTTAGATAGGGCTTTACCCAGTGGGCAATATAATCTCTGATCTTGTCCTGACTTAGTCCCTTGGGCATAGAAAAAACAGAGCCTAGTATGAGTTTATTTTCTTGGAGATAATTATTACTATAAGGAGCCATATAATAATGAAAATTCCTTGTTACTAAGTGCATATACGTGAGAGTAGGATTTCATTATAGGAAGCGAAAGAGGTACGGAATGTTTGCTCTGTAGTATGGTAGTAAGATACACCTGCTCAAGATGCTCACTTGAAGGAAGAAATTCTTTAAACAAATAATACAATGGTGTTCCAAGAGACGTCTTAATATACATATTATGCTCGCGCGAATAAGTAAATTGAATATACTTGTCTATGACAGGTTTAGAGCACCACACGGCATCGTATATCTGCAACAAGGTACTGGGATGCGTAAGCATAAGATTTGATCCTGAATCTTCGGCTGACATTTTAAGCGTTTCGCGATACAAATTTAATAAGAATCCTACTTTTGTATTACTACTTGCATAAAAGCTACTACAAGTTTTTTTTGACAATGTAAGAATTTTTAACAAACGAAGCACCTGTGGGATATGGGCTTTGAGAGCCTTTTTTAGAATATGCCCCGTTTTTCGTTGTTGTGCAATAATTGTAAGATGTGGCATTTCTTGATTGCGTGCTTCAAATAATTTGCAGACAATAGAAAGCGCCTGTGCTATTTTATGCGATTCGGTAGCAACAAGAAATTCTTCAAGCATGCTCAAGGGATGCGGATCCATTGCAAAAACTACAATAGTGTCAGTTTGAGACTGTAAGGCACTTTCTAATATTGGATAATAGTAGCCAAAGAAATTATCGTAGACTGATGCTCTCTTGATTTTCTCTAATGCTTTGTTCGCGCTCTGTGAATTAATATCAAATTTTTTCTCTCCATAATGGGCGATCCTGCCTTCAAAATCAATGAGCATAGCAGGCGTATCGTGCTCTTCGCCAGGGTAGCGTATATGGCTAATTTTTTTTACCCGCCCGCTTACGGGACTGTAGACTGCACTATAATCATGACGAGAATGTGTCAACTCCTGCCCCTGAGTTACCGTTGCCTTTTCTTTTATTTTGCTTGATAGAGGTTCACTATGTGCATCTTGTAACATTACCAGGTACTGTGGAGCAATAAAATTATACGATATTTTTTGATTAGTTATCTTCATCCTGTATCACTTTATTCCTAATTACCATGTCTACTACCTTACCAAGGCCTACTACCCCTACCAATAACAAACAAACCCCTATATTAGGAAAATAGAAGTTGCAATAAATATACCCAGTATGCACCCAACAGCAACCTCCATAAGGGTATGGCCCTCTGCCACTTGTATTTTTTGAAGTGGCTCTTCTTGGCGAGATTCGTTAAGCATATCAATCAGAGCATTGTGTCTTTCCGCAAGCTTTCCTACGCTTAGACGAATTCCGCATGCATCTCTTAGTACAATCGTGGTAAAACAAAGGGACACCAAAAATCCTGTCGACGTTAGCCCATCTGTAAATCCAAATGCAGTTGTTAGCCCACAGGTCATCGAAGAATGACTTGAAGGCATACCTCCAGTCTTCCATACGCCTACAAACGAATTTGGCAATGCTGTTTCAGTTTTTGGAACATTTTTCTTGACCAAAAGATCTATAAATGCTTTAAATACTTGTGCTATAAACCAACTAAACAAGGCTGAGAGAAATATACGATTTGTTAAGAGTTGTAAAATTGAATCCTGCATGAATGTCACAAGTTTTCTATAATTATACTATACGTCGTCCATCTTATCGTACCCCTATATGGCATACTATCTCTATTAATAACAATGAAATCGGTAGACGACTAGACCGTATACTAAAAAAAATGCTTCCATCTACCCCTCATTCGTGTATCATGAAATGGTTGCGAACTGGCCTTGTACATATAAACGGTTCTAGATCTCACATTGCCCACCGCATTACAGAACACGATACTATAACCATACATAGATCGCTCGTCCCGAAGTTACATGGTTCGCTCCTCTCTTTTGTAAGGGCTACAGATATAACTACAGATATAACTACAAATATAACTACAGAGGCCCCTACACCATTTCTAAAAAAAGATCAAAAAAAATATATAGAAGAACATTCAAGAACATATTCGCAACCATCTCTAAAAACCACGAAAGTCCGCCCCTTGATCTTCACGCCAGATATAGCGGTACTCAACAAAGCGCAGGGGCAATCTATGTACAAGGGAACACAGAGCATATATTGGCAGTGTCGTACATTAGGAACACCTTCTGTATCTTATAGCCCGAGCCCTTGTCATCGACTTGACACTAATACGAGTGGTCCAGTACTGTGCGCTCTAACACGCAATACTGCCACAACCTTGCATACCTTATTTGCCTCGCACCATATTAAAAAGTACTATCTCGCGCTTCTCCCACGTACACTCGCCCCTCAAACCTATACCCATGCAATACATAGAAATTCACATGAAAAAAAAAGCTACGCATATCCATATTCATCGCATCATGACTCACCAGACGACAGATCCACACCACTACCACAGCCCCATGGACAAAAGGCATCTATGACTGTGCTCTCTGGATTTCAGTTTTCACTATATCGCGAGTCGTATGCACTCAATCTCATACTCCTCCACACCGGTCGTACCCACCAGATACGTGCACAGTGTTCAGCACTTGGTATCCCTCTCATCAATGACGTAAAATATGGCGGTGCCATTCGAAATCTTAATGTAGACCCCAACAATACGTCTTTTCCCACGGCACGTCATTCACACTCAAAAAACCATTATATGCTCCATTGTGTACACCTTTATTCTCACGATATACGTTATACCAATCTCTTCCATACACAGATAGTATACAGTTCCTTGCCTCGACAATGGGTATCCATGTTAGAATACGCAGGTACCACTAGGCTTGTACGTCGTCTACGTGATTTTTTGTGTACACACCTTCCTCGTTGTGTACACCTTATACGCGCTTCAATGGCCTAAAATATGCTGTGGTAAGGATACTGTTCTCTTTTTTATTGGGTCTTTAATGTCTTTTTTTGGGCTTTTTCTATTAGCCCTTTAGGGAAAAAAAGAAAAAAGTTTCTATGGTGCACTATTTTTTGGTAGAGCGCGGTTTGTTTTGTATCCGCGTGCGATGATGTGCCTCTTTTTTGTGAGGATTAGTCCGGCGAGTATTAATAGCATGAGATGATACAGAAGTAGAAGCAGTATGTTCCACACCCTGCTGAAGGCAACGGGCAATACTGTGCCGTATCCAGACATTCGGAAACGAAGCAGGTTGTAAAAAAGTCTTTGTCAGATTGAATAAAGCTACTCGATTCATTTTTGCTTTTTCTATGACCTTTTTTGCTGTTTTTTCTCCGACTCTCTTTGTAGTCTTTTCTTTTCTCAGACTTGCAATATACGGTCCGATTAGCTTAATCAACGATACCTCCTTATTAAGGGAAAGAGTATCATACTCCCCTACCAATGCAAAGTACGCCTTTCTTTGATTTGAAGTTAGATTACTCAAATAGTCAAAAACATTCGGGAGTATATAACACAAGAGTTTTTGGTTGTAATATTCCTTGAGCACGGGGGCAGTATACCGGCTACAGACAAGTTTTGAAAGTTCTTCAGTAATTCGACTAAGCGAAACTTCTTTTAATAAGGATGCATGTTTTGACATTGCGCGTTTTGTCTTTCGGAGAATCCGAAACCCACATATTGTTGCATATTTGTATGCGCGCAAAATTCGCACTGGATCCTCAATATAATCATCGTTGAGTGCAACCAAGATCTTTTCTCTAATGTGTTTTACCCCATCTCTAAAATCAATGATTTGGTTTGTAATCACATCGTAGTATAATGCGTTACATGTAAAATCACGCCGTATTACGTCGGAAACAAATAACTCATCGTGACTACGTGCTACTAAGGAGGAGGATGAAGAACGTACAGGGTCTGTCAGACCAGTTGATATCGTTGAGGGGGTATGTTGAATAAAACTACTAATTTCTACTTGATACTCTGGAGTTTTAATCAAGACTATCGGAAACCGCTTACCTATAATGCGAGCACCATGTAACAAACGTTTAGCTTGTGTTAGTCGTGCACTCGTGATAAAGTCTATATCTTTTGGTATATTTCCTAGGAGCATATCTCTCACAGCTCCTCCCACAACATATACTTTGTGACCATTATTGTAAAGTCGCGAAAACACATACCGATAGTACTTGTCAAGAAGCGTACTCTTTATAGTATGCTCGTGTGGTTCGTATATTTTTGCGAGTTGTGTTATTTTACCTCTCTGGTTTACTCCATAGCGGTATTTCAAATGTGGGCATCCTTTATAGGCTGCTTATGTATATGCACTATACATAGTGTAGTATTCTTCACTTGTATCACCAATCAAATGGTATCGCTATAAACCCCAATAAATGCTCTTAGTAATAATTATTAAATGCAGTCTGTATACGTAAACCCATGGAAAGCGCTACTGATGAATGTAAAAATTCGTAGCTTCCTCCAAATTCGAGAAAGAAGATACCCAGTTTTATGGCAGATCCTCCGTAAATTCGCAAACTATAGTTGCTATGGGTACTTACATCGGTAAATGATGTACTCGTAAGTGTGGCACCATCAAGATCGATGCCAGAAACTACATCTTTTATAGGAGAGTCTACTCCACCCACCGATGCTTTAACTTTTCCTTGATACAAAAAATTACTTGTGCCAAACGAGTAGTAGCCTTCAAAGCCAAAAAATGGATCAAAATATTCAAATGTTTTATTAATTTGCCCTTTTAATGCAAGGGTAATGAGCGAATGCGAGAGACCTATATTTCCATTACTAAAATTGATTTGTGCTGCTTGCCCCGAATTTTTATCAACAAAGTTTACATCCTGCCTACTAACAGTAGATCTAACGATAGAATTATCAGAAGTGGTAGTTATGCCAAGAGAAATACCAGGACGTGCTCTGTTTTGCTGTAAAACAGGAATACGGAGTTCAACAGCAACGTAATTACCCTGAGCCTCTTGATAAGACGATAAAGGAAGGAAAAATTCGCTACTAAAAAGTTGCCCCACAAGCCCATAGTTAAACCCGCTTATTCCTAAGTCAAAAGGAAGAAATATTCCTCCTATGCGCAGTCGCACTATACCGGGGACAATACCGAGGGAAACATCAGATATATTGCTAAATCCCTTGAGCGTAAGTGTGTTGTTTAGTATAGAGTCAAGCAACTCACTTTCCGCTACTCCCGACGCACCTATCCCAATACTAAAGTTTGGGAGTGTTCCGATATATGACGAACTATCAGTATGTGCTGCAAGTAGGCTATGTGTCTGATACATTGAAGATTGTGTTTTATAAGTGCGTATTTCATCGAGTATACTCTTTACCGTTTCGTCTTCTGCGTAGGATACGGATACGGCTCCTGCATAAACAAATAAGAAAAAGGTCAAGATGACTACTGCTTTACAATATTTCATAAGTGGTACTCCTATAGTACTGTATTCTGAGTTTCGGCAATTTTGTCACAAAATCTGCATCATGAAAACACTTTGATATAGTAGCATAATAATAATAATTTACAACAAAAAATTGTTATAAATTATTATCGATTATCTATACAAAACAGTAACTCTATTGAGATATGTCCTCATACTTGTCCAGTATAGCTACTATACCTGCAAGTCAAATGCTATTTGCCTAGTATATTACATAAATATAATTTCGGGATACCTGCCACACTATTGCTAATCATTCTCATACCAACCTGGTGGAACAAATTCCGTATCGCATTCTGTACCAGTATTTGAGAACATGTTCACTGTTGTTACTGCCGTATTTAGTTTATCTCCCCAATCAGAGAGATTTTGACAAAAAGCGATTGCGGAATCAAACATATGATTCATAGTTACGACATCGTTCACATTCCAGCTACTGATATCTTGATCAAAGGTCCTTGTTTGAGCAAACATCCAACTTATATTGGTAAGACCTGAGATATCCCAGCTACTTATATCTTGGTTAAACTTATACGCTCGAACAAACATAGACTTCATAGTAGTAACATTTAAGGGAGTCCATTTGCCTATGTCTTGGTTAAACATCTCCGCAGATGTAAACATGCCCTCCATGGTGGTAACCTTTGCTACGTTCCAGCTACCTATGTCTTGGTTAAATGATCCTGCTGTGTTAAACATATTCTTCATGGTGGTAACTTCTGAAACATTCCAGCTACTTAAGTCTTGGTTAAACGTCTCCGCAGATGCAAACATGCTCTCCATGGTGGTAACTTTTGAAACATCCCAGCAACTTATATCTCCATTAAAGTAGGTTCTAGTTTTAAACAAGCTACTCATATCCTCTATCTTTGACGTGTCTATATAGTTAAGATTTACCTCGTTCTTGCCATCTGCTGTAGCCGTGTCTATGAGGGTAACGAGAGCAGCCTTATCAGTAGGTACTTCTGTACGCCGTATATTGTCACAATAAATATACCAATTTGGTAAGGTAAACGCTGGGCTACACGCCATACCAGTATTCTTATTAAACATATCTATAATGTTTACCCCTTCATTTAAGCTTTTTTCCCATGTTGAGAGATTTTGACAAAAAGCACTTGCTTCTGCAAACATATTATCCATAGTGGTAACATCAGATATAGTCCAAGAACGTATGTCCTGGTTAAAGGCTCTTGTACCATAAAACATTCCCTCCATCGTAGTAACACTTGATGTATTCCACTTACTTATATCTTGGTTAAACTCATAGGCATTCCAAAACATTTTTTTCATCGTAGTTACACTTGAGGTAGTCCATCTCCCTATATCTTGGTTAAATTTGATTGCGGTATCAAACATGCCAGCCATAGTAGTAACCCTTGCAACATTCCACCTGCTTATATCTTGATTGAATGCCTGAGCTCCTTCAAACATACCTTCCATCTTAGTTACTTCAGATACATTCCAGCAACTTATATCTCCATTAAATGCACTCTTATCTTTAAACAAGCTACTCATATCCTTTATCTTTGACGTGTCTATATAGTTAAGATCTACCTCGTTCTTGCCATCTGCTGTAGCCGTGTTTATGAGGGTGATAAGTGCATCTCTATTCTCGGGTGTCTCTCTGGTCACTATGCCACTACAATAGTTATACCAAGTGGGCTCAACAAATGTTGTGCTACAGCCTGTACCAGTATTCTTAAATGTATCTGTTTTATTTACTTCTACTTTTAGTGTGCCCTCCCAAGCTGTGAGGCTATAACAAAAAACATTGGCAGATTCAAACATAAAACTGATATCAGTAACACCTGACATAACCCAATTACTTATATCTTGGTTAAATGCTCCTGCCTTAAAAAACATACTTGCCATATTCTCGACCTTTGCAACATTCCACCTGCTAATGTCTTGGTCAAATGCTTTTGCACTAGCAAACATGCTGCTCATATTGGTAACTTCTGAAACAACCCAATCACCTATATTTTGATCAAATGCATCGGTTACTGCAAACATACCACTCATAGTGGTAACTGCTGAGACAGTCCACTCACTTATGTCTTGGTTAAAGGTGCTCGCTCCACTAAACATACTTGCCATATTCTCGACCTTTGCAACATTCCATTTACCTATATCTTGATTAAATACACGTGCTCCATTAAACATATCTGCCATAGTAGTAACCTCTCCAACATCCCAACACGTTATATTGCCGTTAAAGCTAGAGTTATCCTTAAATAATTCACTCATATCCTGTATACGAGAAGTATCTATGTAATTAAGGTCAACTTTATTGTCATTGTTAGCTATGGCATTTTCAATTAAGGTCTTAAGGTCTTTTTTGCTTTGGGGTACTTCTCCGCTAGTTCTGACACCACAGTTATTAAGATTAGAGGTCTTCGCACCCGGACCACCAGTTGTAGTGGGAGGAGGAGGAGGATTATCGGGGCCACTGGGGTTGTTTACACACGACACTATAGTTCCTATGAGTAAAAGGCACAGTCCTAAGCTACATAGGTGCATAGAGCGGTTTCTACGTTCTCCACCACTATTGAGCAGAGTATTCTTGTGATTTATACCATGCATTGTATTGGTGTCACGAGTACTATGTGTATTCATAATAGATATCTCCTTCCAAGATTTTTATAATAGGGGTTTTCGCATAGTAGGCATAGGATGCACATTATTATATCTGATGTATAGCAGATGCGGTTTAATGCCTGATATATAGTATATGCGTATGTATAGTATATAGAATTATCAAATAATTCTTTAAATATATATGTACTTTTTTTCATAATAATTATATGCATACATATAAACTCTTATAGACTTATAAAAAGTGGCTAAGATAAAATAAAAATTGTTCATCATAAAGTAATAACAAATATGCACGCAATGTATTAGTCAGCAAAATACTCAATTCATAAACACTAGGTCCGCATTTTGATACACAGTTGTTACAATCTAGTACAATCATAAAGTAACTAGTGCTTGTTTAGTATATCTGCTCTCGGTAGCTCAATAGGATAGAGCAACCGCCTCCTAAGCGGTAGGTTACGGGTTCGACTCCCGTCCAGAGCATACAGGCGTCCAGAGCATACAGGCGTCCAGAACATACAGGCGTCCAGAACATACAGGCATCCAGAGCATACAGGCATCCAGAGCATACAGGCGTCCAGAACATACAGGCGTCCATAACACTTCAGGTCAAAAATACCAAATTTCGTATGCGTATAATGGGACAAAAAATATTACAAATGCTACACTGATAAATAAACCACAATAACAATACTAAGAAGTAAGCCAAAAGGTAAGCCAAAAGGTAAGCCAAAAAGTAAGATTGTAACACCGTATAAGGTTACCACTATAATAAAAAAAAGTGAATTGTATTCAACTTCACACGCACATATGAAAAAAAAATCTATTAAACACTGCATAAAACTGCTAGTATTCTTGTTCATTGTAACAGCAATAATCACATGCTACAACTTATTTGATCTTGGTCGGTTTATTAATCTTACCTACCTGCGCTCACAACTTGACTATTGGCGTTTTCAACTCATACAATCACCCTTGCAATTCTCGCTCATATTTTGTGGAATATATATCCTCGTTACTGCCGCCTCTATACCTGGAGCTTTTTTGCTCACCATGCTTGCAGGAGCACTCTTTGGTCTTGGATGGGGTACGGTACTTGTCTCATTCTCAAGCACTGTGGGGGCGAGTCTTGCCTTTCTGATTGGTCGCCTCTTTCTGCGCGATTATGTTGCTACAAAGTTTAACAAAGGATATGAAAAAATAGATGCGGGATTCCGTAAAGAAGGCGGAATATATCTGTTTGGGCTTCGTCTTGTCCCGATTTTTCCGTTCTTTGTCGTTAATTTAGTGATGAGTCTTACGAGTATTTCACTCGTCAAATATGCCCTTATCTCTCAGATAGGAATGCTTGCAGGCACTATATTATATGTAAATGCTGGTCTCGCGCTCTCCACTATAGAAGAAGTAGGACAAATATTTTCTGGACAAATTATAGTAACATTCATGTTCATTGCGATATTTCCTCTTTTGGCAAAGCGACTACTCACGAGAGTAAAAACACACGCTGTATACAAGCCTTACAGGCATAATAAACCTAAAAAATACGACTATAATGTTGTTGTTATTGGAGCAGGAGCAGGAGGACTGGTCGCAAGCTATATCGCTACAACATTGCGTGCTAAGGTGGCACTTATTGAAAAAAACAATATGGGAGGAGACTGTCTCAATACGGGATGTGTTCCCTCAAAGAGCCTCCTATCACTAGCAAAACTTGTCGACACAAAAAAAATCGCGCAACAATCAAACATTAGGTTTCACGATCCCTTGTTTTCTTTTTCGACCATTATGAAACGCGTACACGACGCTATAGCACGTGTTGCACCACATGACTCTGTAGAACGGTATCGTTCGCTTGGAGTTGAATGCATAGAAGGCGAAGCACGCATACGAGATCCATGGCATATCGCAGTCAAAGATACCGTGGTTTCTACTCGTAGTATCATCGTCGCTACTGGCGGTAGCCCAAAAATTCCCAAGGTTGAAGGCATACACGCGATACCGTGCTATACTTCAGACACAATATGGAATCTCACTAACCTTCCACGAAAGCTCCTTGTGCTTGGAGGGGGATTCATTGCCTGCGAACTATCCTACGCGTTCTCATTACTCGGTAGCAGGGTAACACTTGTATGCAATAAAGAAGCCTTACTCCCTACCGAAGACAGGGATGTATCGGACATTGCAAAGCAAACCTTAGGCGAAGCAGGGGTGACCATGTTATACAACACACACCTCCAATCTTGTTCAAGGCTTTCAAAAAACGAATACCTCGCCCACATACTCGACAAAGATGGTAAAAAGCAAGGCATTGATTTTTCTATAATGCTTTCGGCAATTGGTCGAAGCCCTTGCTCTGATATCCCTAGTGACATTCCTTTCGAAACAAACGATCACGGGCTACTTACCAGCAACGAATTTTTACAAACACAATATCCCAATATCTATACAGTAGGTGATGTAAGCTCTTCCCGACAATTTACTCACCTTGCAGGACATATGGGGTGGTATGCTTCAGTCAACGCACTCCTTGGAGGTATTAAGAAATTTAAAGTCAATTTTAGTGCTATTCCTTCTGTAACTTATATCAGTCCCGAACTAGCACGAATTGGTCTTAATGAACGAGAGGCAAAGATGCTGAATATTGACTATGAGTCTACGATATTTTATCTTGAAGAATCGGATAGAGCTATCGCCGAAAATAAGACGAAGGGCTTTGTAAAATTTTTGACTCCTCCCAAAAAAGATACTATATTAGGAGCAACCATAGTTTGTGATCGCGCAGGCGAAATGATATCCGAGATAAGTCTCGCAATGTCCAATAAGCTGGGGCTCAATAGCATACTCAAAACTATACATCCCTATCCATCATATGGCGAAGCAATCAAGTCAGCTGCAGGACTATGGAAAAAAAAGCATGCTCCCAAAAATGTTCTTAATTTCTTGGAACGAATCTTTGAGACATTACGCAATTAACACTAAGGTAATATGCAATACCATACTATCCATATGTAATTATTTGCTTGTTTGAGCGCGGGCTATAAGCATGCGTGTGTACTCGCTTTTTGGATTATGGAGAATAGTCTGATAAGGAGCGTGTTCTACTGTTATTCCATTCTTGAGTACAATGATTGTGTCACTTATATAGGCGACTAAGGATATATCATGGCTGATGAACAACATAGAAAACCCAAATGCTTCTTGTAGTTCTTTTAAAAGTGTTACCATGTTCGCCCGAGTCGTGACATCAAGGGATGAACTCACCTCATCACAAATAAGTACATGTGGACGGTGTATGAGTGCGCGTGCAATGGCAAGACGTTGTCGCTGTCCACCCGAAAATTCTGTGGGATAGCGCTGTAACATGGCTTTGTCGATGCCAAGATGAGCGAGTGTATGATGAATGCGCTCCAAGGCAAGGGCTCTTTTTGCCTTGTACGAACGTGCATCACAATGTATGTTAAATGAGGGCGAGTACAAGAGACTCTGAAGCAATATATAGGAAACGGTAAGGCGTGGATTGAGCGATCGTGTCGGATCTTGAAATACTATTTTAACTTGATCGTAATATAATTTTGTCTCTTTTGTGCTTAGATCATTTATAGACAATGGAAGGAGTTTACGTTTGCACATATCATGCAGTGGCGTATTTTTGGTCGGATAATAGGAAAGGTTCCCATCGGTTGGTCTTTCAGCTTTGACTATGATGCGCATTAGGGTGCTTTTACCACTGCCTGATTCACCTACAACCCCGAGGGTTTCACCGCGATGCAAATCAAAAGAGATAGCGGTAAGTGCGTGTACAACATTCTGCCGATCAGTAGCAAATGTTCCCCCTTTGACTTGGTACTGTTTAGAAATCTTATTGAGCTGAAGTATGGGGGATGAATCGCTATTGCCCCCAAATAACTTACTATGAGATGACGTGCTGTATAGCGACCTACTATGAGTCATACCGGTCTCCAAAGCGGATTTGTGAACCTAGTAGTGTTTTTGTGTATGGTGCTTTTGGTTTGTTGAGTATCGTGCTTGTTTTGTCGCATTCTACAAGGCGCCCTTTCTGCATTACTGCAATGCGGTCTGCAACTGAACCAATGAGTCCGATATCGTGGCTTATGCATATCATGGCCATTGAACGTGTCTTGCAGATATCAATAAGTAAGTCCATAATTGTTTGTTCGGTAATGACATCAAGTGCAGTGGTGATTTCGTCTGCAACAAGAATATCGGGGTTATTAGCAAGTGCGAGGGCAATTTGTACGCGTTGTATCATTCCTCCTGAAAATTGATGAAAATAACTATGTATGCGTTCTTCGACACGATCTATCTGCATGAGTGATAAAATCTCAAGGCTACGAAGTCGTGCTTCATCTTTATCTATAGAAGGATTTTGAACACGAAATGTCTCTAAAAAATGTTTATCTATAGGCACAAGTGGATCGTAAGATTGGGATGGTTCTTGATATACGTAGGCTATATGTGAACGCATACATGCTACATCTTTTTCATAGTCAAGATCTATAGGAGTATTATTCATATAGATGCTTTCATAGCTTACGTGTGCTTTATATTTCAATAATCCGAGTAATCCTAGCATGCTCACGCTCTTACCCGATCCACTCTCGCCGACTATCCCAAGCACTTCGCCTCGTTTAATGTCCATATCAAAGCCCTGCAATGCTGGATCTGCGCTTTGACTGCCAAAACAAAGGCCAAGCTTGCGCACGGAAAGCAGAGTATCCGTATAAAGGGAGGCAGTGGGCTTAGGGATATGGTCTGCTTGTATGACCTGCTCCTCCTGCTCTATGCCTTTTTCTGTATTGTTCTCTGGAAAAGGTGTGTTCTCTACGCCGAGCTCTCTTTTTGGCTTCTGGTTTTGTTTTTGGCTTTGTTTCTTTTTTGTTGTAGTCGCCTTTTTCTGAACAAATACAGGATTGATATAGGGATCGAGAAAATCTCTGAGATGTTCTGCGAGTATATTGTAGGACACTCCTGCAAGGATAATAAATATTCCCGGCATGAGTATCCATGGAAACGCTGATATGCTCCTGAGATTGAGTTCTCGCCTACTCAAAAGAGAGCCCCAGCTTACTGAAGGATCAGTGATACCTAGTCCAAGGTAACTCAGAGCTGTTTCTCCCAGTATGAATGCAGGTATGCTAAATGATAAGGATATGAGAAGTATCGAATACAGATGAGGTAGCATGTGTCGAAATACAATTACTATACTAGGCACCGAGTCAAGTCTTGCCGAAAGTATATAGTTCTCTTCTTTGATACTCAAAAAAATTCCTCTTACTAACCGAGCAGATCCCGGAAATCCTATGAGCGAGAGTATGAGTGATATAATGACAAAAGTCTGGCCGGGCGGTGCAGTAGGAAGAAAAATTTGTCTTAAAAATAAGAGTAGATACAACCCCGGAATAAGCAACATGAATTCGCATACACGCATTATCAACCAGTCTACCGTTCCCCCATAATATCCTGCTAAGCCACCAAGTAGAATCGCTAGAGATAAGGATATCAAGGATCCTAACAAGCCAATGGTAAGAGATATACGCCCTCCGACTATAATTCTACTTAACAAATCACGACCTAGGTGATCAGCTCCAAAGATAAAGAGAGGATAGTCTTGCGTAGTAAAAAGATGAATATCAGTTTCAGAGAGACCAAGCACACTATAGCGATCTCCACGAGCAAGCCACCGTACTTTTTCATATTCGCCACGCAATGGACGCCATTCTAATGAGACGGTATTGACGAGAACGTATTTTTGTGCTTGTAAGCCAAGCCCTAGCTCTCTTGAGTAAAAGCGCGCATTTGGAGGGTGGTAGGTCAGTCCTTCAAATTTTTTTTGATGCGAATAGGGTGAAAAAAATGGTGCTCCCGCAACACCGATATACATACAACATAATATGAGGCAAAAAATACGTGCTAAGGGCAATGAGAAAAATGAACGCTGTGCAGATCTATATTCTGTACGACGTATGCTAGGCATCTGCGCTCCTAAATCGTATACGCGGATCTACAAAGGCGAGCAGTATATCTGCTAGTATGGTTCCTACAAGAAGCAAGGTACTAATAAACATAATGTTGGTAACAACTATATTTATGTCTTCTTGCAACGTGGCTTCGTATAGGAGTGTGCCAAGCCCAGGATAAGAAAAAATTATTTCTAATATCAGAGATCCAGAAAATAGTGACGCTAACAGAGTAGCACTTGAGGTAATATAGGGGTTAAGGGAATTTCTAAAGGCGTGCGAAAAAAGTATCCGTGTCTCTGATATCCTTCTGCTCCTCAGAAGCATAATATAGGGCTTGCCCATTTGATCAAGCATATAGGCACGAATGGAGCGCATAGTAGAACCAATACCACCTAAGAACGCACCAAGTAGCGGAAGAAAAATATGATAGGGATACTGAAGCAAGAACCGCATTGGTTCGCGGGCAAATTCAAAATCTGGATAAGCGGTAATAGGAAACCAGCCCGTGATGGCTGCAAACAGTTGCAACATGGTCAAAAACAAGACTGCAGGTATAGCGTTGAGTATGACCGCAACTATTCCAAGTATGACATCAGCCTTGCTTCTTCCCATAGCAGTAAGTGCAATACTCACAACAAACGAGATGACGGTAAGAGTAATCAAAGAAATAATATTGAGTACAAGCGAATTAATGAGACGTTTGCGTATTAAAAACAATACGGGAGCACGACTTACTAAACTCATACCTAAGTCACGGTCGATAAACACACGACGTAACCAACTAAAATACTGTATATAAAAGGGCTTATCTAGACCCAACCGCTTTTTTGTGAGACGTATAAGTTCTTCTTCTGGTACCTGTTCTTGCCCGGCACCTGTCGTGCCACTTTCGACAATCGTATCGTTTCCTGCCTGAAAGGCAACCTGCTTTGCGTAATTATCTACAATATCACCAGGAGCAAGTTGCATGAGTCCAAATACTGCCATACCCAGTAAAAATAGCATACTCACCATACTCAGTATCCGAGCACTGATATAGTAAACGAGCGGATGGCGCTTCTGCAATATGGCGAGTTGCGATTTCACGCCTTGTGCCTCCATCTATACTTACATCCGCATCTGCCTGAAACCAAAAACAAAACTACGTACACTGTATAAAAAGCCATAGGAAGCGCATAAAAATAAGGTATGACGGCATTTAAGGGCGATCAGAAAAATAACGATAGAGACTCTGTGGTGCATAGCCTTGATCATCTACTACAATATTTTTATACGCCTTGTCAAAGCCCACAAAGAGCTGGGTATGGGCTACATATATTACCGGTAATTCCTCAAGTATGAGTTCTTGATATTCATTATAGTAAGCACGTCGGCTCGCCTCATCGAGTGTATAGAGCCCTTTATAGTACAGCTCGTCTATACGCGCCTCCCAAGCAGTATGAGGTGTTTCTTGTTTTGGATGCCAAAGATGATAGATTCCCGAACTCAGCCAAAGCGATGATATTGCATTTGGTCTGCTATTGACACCGAGCACTACGATAATTGCATCCCAATTATAAGTATTGGTGATTCGTTCTACAAGTGTTTGAAAATCGATGGGACGTACATGCATAGTAATACCTACTTTTTCGAGTTCGGTTGCGTAGAGATTGACCATGTCCTTACCCACCGCATAGCTCTCACCTACAAAAAAATCAAACTCCACGTGTGTTCCCATTTCATCAACAAGTCTGTTTTGACTATCATAACGAAATCCCTGATCTTTGAGTAGCTCCACGGCCCGCTGCGGATTATAAGTATATTTGAGCGTGACGCTTGGATCGTATAAGGGATTGTCAATAGTAGCAAAGCCATGAGCAGGTCTTCCCAAACCTCTATAGATTTCGTCAACTATACGTTGCCGAGGCATAAGCATACTCATAGCCTGACGAAAATGCTTGTTCGTGAACCATCGCAGTTTATCTGACTCGACCGTCGAGGGATTTTGATTGAACGTTATAAAAAACGAACTCTTTGAGAAGCCTGCAGTATATACATTATAGTGTGGGTCATCGGCATTGAGCAGGGTGTCAAGGTCTTTTATCTGCACATTATAGCCTGTCTGCTTTCCCTGCGTAAACAAGAGAAATTCAGTATCTTCGGAAGGTATGATATTGATATTCACTTTCTCCACAAAGGGTAGCATACGATCGCTACCTGTACTTCTATCTTTACGCCAATAGTCGGGATTTCGTTCGTATTCAAGACGTTGCCCTATTTGGTAGTCTACAAGCATGTATTCGCCCATACTTGGAACATCACGCGGATCTGTATCAACACTCAACACGTCACGCACTGCATCGGGACCACCATTCTTGAGCGCTGGCTCAAAAAGATACCGAGGACCAAATTCCATATTGGTAAAATAAACCGGGTCATTTATAAGCGTGGGAACAATAAAAATTCCTTGATATTGACCTTCTTTTTGTAGTTCAATACGCTCCTTGTTTCCCTCGGGTGTCTGAATAAACTGACTGGCATACCCCTGTGCTTTAATTTCTGGGTTTCCAATAATTGAATCATACCAAAATACGAGGTCATCCATAGTTATGGGTATTCTGAGACCATTTTTTGTTGTCCAGTAGAGGTTATCATTGAGATAAAATCGTACCTTTGTGCGTTTCTCTTCTAGGTCTTGTATTACTTCAAATCGTGCGATATTAGGAACAAAGGTTCGTTCGTAGGCATTATATTCAAAGAGGGATTCTCTAAAATAGTTATTGACTCGCCCCGTGTCTCCGTCGTTTATATTGATAGGGTTAAAGGTAGTGGGATCGCTTTGAACGCTGGTACTATAACTACCTCCGTAGGTTGCTTGACGCTTTTGTTGTTCGCTGAGTGGTCCCGGACTATCCACGATTTTTTCTAGTAAACGTGCGACTTCGGAATTTTGCAATAATTCGGCTTCTTCTCTGCTGATATCGTCCGGTCTTTTGCACGCAATAATTGCCACAAACGAGGTCATTATTAGTATCAATACGATACGGGTATATGTTGATGTATGCATATATTAATTATACGAGCTCTGCATTGCCATCTTGCTTTCTTGGTTTCACGTCACTTGATTTATCGCTCATTCATTGCTCGTTCATCTCTTGCAAGTACTGTAAGGTCGATACCCCAACTAAGCCACGTGACAAACCATATGATACACCACGTGAAAAAACTCCATCTCCAGACAGAGATAAGGCTATGCGTTCTACTCCCATTGCCACACCCGAACTGTGTATCTGCTTGCGAGTACTAAGCCATGCTGGTGCCTCAGTATGAGTATCTTGGCTCGCGATATACGTGGCAATGCGCGCAAGATCCACTTCTTCGACATAACAATTTGCAAGTTCTAAGCCATTGTAGTATAACTCCCAACGTTGAGCCCAATGGTGCATTGAGCTACCTTCACGCCTGCTGTCATTCTTGCCCTTGCTCCTATCCTCATGGTGGGTATTATACCCATCTTTGCACCCATTTTCACAACAAGTACTAGATGAATGCCGTGCACATAAGGTTGGAATACGATCTGGATAGTCAGTAATGTACACAAAGCCCTGTTCTTGTAGTACTGGTTCAATACAATGCACAAACAAATAATGAAAGTACTCTTCAAAACTGCCAAACGCATTCTTATGCAGGGGGAGCTCGTGTCCCTTTAGTAAGATATATTCACGAATATCATCAAGCGAGTCAAAACCACATATCTTTTCTAAATCAATGCGTGCGTAGTCGAGAAACAGTTCTTTCATACTCATTCGCCTTATCATTGGGACACGCCGATCTAATGCATGACACATCGTAGTAAGCAATTCGCTAGTGAGCTGGAGCGAATATTCCATATCTGTACCAAGCGTATAGTACTCCAGCATTAAAAATTCGATACCGTGTACGCCCGTATTGACCGTACTAGCATCTTGATTATTCATCATAGGTTTTTGAGAATTAACAAACCGATTCTTGTTTTTTAAGCGAGGCGCCTCCTGTTCCACTCGATAAGCATGAGCGATTTCAAAAATACCCACGTTTCCTATCTTTGTCTTGAGAAAGACATCGGCAAGCATGTACTTATGGTAATATTCTGGTGAAGGAAGGAGATAGGCAATATCGTGTGCTTGTTCTTTTTGTGTAGCTCCGCTCACAAATACGTAGTCATCATTACCCCTTGAAGAAGTGCCCACGGTAAATACATTTATATGATCTTCTGGTATACGATGAGTAGCAATCGTGGGAGTAAATACTTCTAGATACTGTTTGTCTGAAAAAAATGTGCGCACCGCATTAACTACGGTAGGGAGAATAGTAGTGTTTAAAGACATAGAGGCTTAGTATATGCCAAGATGATTAACATTCTATCTCTAACAATACTACTTGATAGGCTTCTATTCGCAACATCTTGTCTTCTTTATCCGACATATACAGTAGTTCGTCATCTAATACGCTACGTGCCCCCACGTTCCTGTCTGTCTGCATATCATCAAAATATGCGTTGACAACTTTGTTTGTTACGTTGACGATACACAATATCTTTTTATTTTGGTATGGACCTCGTTCTAACACAAATAGAGGAGACTGTTCTTTGGACGCCTTTATACCGTTCTGCACACCGTGGTGTGTACCTTCATATACCCACCGGTACTCTACACAACGGTATGGAGATAATGCGTCTAGGGCTGGACTGAGTAGACGAGCTCTGAGCATGGCTCGCATTCCCTGCCATACAAGATTACGGAGACTTCCTTTACAATCAAGTTCTTGACATAAGGTGTCATAGTGTAATTGTTCCCTATTGATACTACGCTTACTCCCCGTTTTTTTTACTCCCTCTGTCCAATTTTCGCTTCCTAAAAAACTATGAATATACAGTCCAAAAATACCCGGCATGACCATGGCAATGGCCTGAGATGCTAAGAATTTCTTTGCTCGTTCTGCAACAGAGAGAGAAACTGCTTTTCCATGTATTGATGCCGGTGCTATTGCGGATAAAAAATTGCAATTTAATTCATAGGGTACATCACCATGTTCGGTAGCCTTGTACGAAACCTCACCTCCAACCGAACAAATATACGTCACAATGTCTTGGCGTTCGTCGTCATTGAGGATATTATAGCTGGGAGTAATTCCTATTCCGTCATGAGATGCACAAAAATTAAAATATGTGGTTCCAGTAGGGAGTGCTTCTAATGAACGAATCCATGAAATAAGTTTGGTAGCGTCTTTTTGTAAAAAGGTATGAACAAGCAAGGGAGGTAAGGAAAACTGGTAGATCATGTGTGCAAGATCACCACTACCGAGATAGCTCACATTTTGTACATGGGGTACGTTTGTCTCGGTTATGAGTGAACACCAGGGAGCAAAGCAGTCAAGCACTATTCTCATAAGTCGTATTATTTGGTAGGTCTTAGGGCGATGTATGCAAGAAGTGCCTAGTTCTTTCCAGACATATGCCACAGCATCAAGCCGTATAAGAGAAACACGATGATACAAAACATACGACAACATATAGTGCAAAAATTCAAACAAGACCTTGGGATTGGCATAATTAAGATCTACTTGATCACGACTAAACGTTGTCCATACATAGCGATTAAATGGTACAAGCGCGTGTGAATGAGAATGAGAACTAGCACCAGACGTAGGAAACACGGTAAATTGACTCAAGAGTGGATGAGGACGGGGACGTACAACCTTCGATACATCGGCATTAGGTTGTGCCGTGACAAAATAGTCATTATATGGCACCTCGTTTTTTAGAAAAGCCCTAAACCATTGGTGATCTTGAGAACAATGATTGAGTACAAGATCTGCCATCAGTGTAAATGAATCGGCAAGACTGTGTATGTCTTTCCATGTTCCTAAATCCTTACGAACGTTTTCGTAGTCACTTATAGAAAATCCATCGTCAGAGCTATAAGGGAAAAAAGGTAGCACATGTAGACCTTCTATACAGTCGCTCGCATACTCTACCAAGAATCGCTCCAATGTCACGAGAGCATGTTCATTGCTAGCACCAGGGACACCAGCATGAGACTTGTCAAAGTTTGCGGTATCAGCGTCTACAGCATCGGAATCAATAACACCAAAGTCAGAAATAATAGTATCGCCATAGCTTATAAGGACACACTGTGGTAAGGCATGTGCCTCCTCACTATTTATACGCTCATTGCTTGTGTCTTTCCATTTTGTAACAAGTTCTTGTAGTAACGTACATGCTTCACGCAACGTCGTATCACCTGCTCTTCCGTTTTGCTCTTGTTTGTCCTTTTGATTATTACCATATAGAACATGTAAACTATCGACACATGCACGTACACACTCCTGAATCTTAGATTCACGCCCTTGATATTTTTGTGAGTTAGGTCCTTGCATGTATCTTTACCCTCATTATACAAAAATAGCCTTCACGCATGGCGAAGGCTAAAAATCAATATAAATATATATACTTATGTCATTGAATAGTATATATACACCTATCTGATTTCATCAAAAGAAAAATCGTATACTCGCACCGTCTTATCGTATCCAGCAACAGCGACCTCCGATATATCATCATTAAATATGACATTGTATACGCGTACTGAACCTGTATCATAAGTTTTGAGCAATTCTCCGGTATATCCATTCCATATAGAAATAAGACCATCTCTGCCACCCGACACGATAAATTCGCCATTCTTAGAAAATGAGATTGCCTCTATTGCATCGGTGTGTACATTATCAACAGCAGCAATAGCATTGCCAGAAGCTATGTCCCAAACGATAAACGTATTATCCCATCCTCCTGATACCAAGAAGCGACCATCAGCGTTAAAACCAACAGTATTGATTTTTGCAGTATGACCAACAAAGGTACGTACAGCCTTCTTTTCAGTAAGACTCCACAACCTCACTACCTGATCGTTTCCTACAGAAGCAAGAAGCTGTCCATCTCTGCTAAAGGCAACATTGGTAGCATAAGAATCGTGATAAAAAGAAGCAAACTTTTCTTTTGTTTCGTAATTATATACTGCGATTTCGCCGGTAAGTAATGCCACCGCTACAAGCACGCTCCCTGTTGAGTAGCGGAAAACATCCACCCCTATTGCATTGTGTACAAGATCGCCAATTTGCGCAATTTCGGTATATGTTTGTGTACTCCAGAACCGTATTGTCCTATCAAGACCAACTGAAACAAGAAATTCACCCTGAGGATCAAAAGCGAGATCAATTACATCACTGCCATGGGCATCCAATACTCTGGCTATTTCAATACCTCTTTGTGTGTTGTGTGCAAACATATGATTGTCCCAGCCACCAGACACAAGCACCGAACTAAAATAGGCAAGCCCCTGTACTCCTCTCGTATGACTGTCAATGATGTATTTGTCATAAAGACGTACTATCTGCGTGGAGGGCGAAGAGTCCTGCTGAGGGCTTTCCACTTCAGGTAATTCTGTCGCGGGGAGCTCTTCTAAAACAACGTCCTCCGCCTCGGTAGTTTCTTCTTCTTGTTCTTGCGGTTCTGCGGGAGGTGCTTCATTTACTGGTGCTTGGGGTGTCGCGCATGAAAAGAGTAACGATACAAAAATAATCGCACAGCCCAGCAAAATTGGCTGCAAAATTGTTTGTAATATTGTTTGATTTTTAACAAAAAATGTTTTCATAATTGTTAATTCCTCCATATTATAATTTATAGTATAGTATATCCTATATGAGTTCTTGGACATTATACTTCTTTGTAGTTTATAATCGGAATTTTTTAATAAAAAATAAAGGCAATTATACTCATTTATGAGGCTTTTATGAGACTTTTTGAACATTTAGTCATCATACACTACCATTTTGCAGTAGGTGGGGTGACCAGTGTTATTGCAAAGGCTCTTTCAGAGATATTACGTGACCCTAGTCCTAGTACACAGTATAAAACTATCACCTGTCTAAGTGCAAGCAAGCCCGATGCATTGACCACAGTACTAGAACACGCACATGCCTCACACTACACCAGACTCCGAGTACTCACCCATTCCTGCTTTGGCTACCTCAACCCCACTACTAGCCTTGCAAGGCGCCATACGATTAGCAACACAATACACAATGTTCTTCGCGGACTTGCAAAACCTCACACCCTATTTTGGATTCATAACTATCATCTCGGAAAAAATCCCTTACTTACCCGTTGCCTCATAGATTTTTTTAGCCCAGAAGCGTTTCCAAACAAATGTCATTGCATATTTCATATACACGATTTTCCCGAAGACGGAAGATACGACAACTATCAAGTGCTTAGCCAAGAAATACCCCCTAATACGCTATATCCGCGTCACCCCCATATAAGTTATGCCTGCATAAACTCACATGACGCTACATGCTTACATCATCATGGAATACCTGCCACTGTCATACCAAATATTGTTCACTATACTCCCACGCACCCTGCACACTATAATCAGAGACACAAACAAACATTACTTGAGATAACAAAAGAATCTTCAAACTACAATCTTCAATCGACCTCTGACCCCTATACACTACTCCTTTATCCTGTGCGAGCAATTAGACGCAAAAATGTTTTGGAAGCAATGCTCATCACGAACATGTTGAATGAAACGAGCTCCATTCCCGTACTAATGGCACTTACCCTCTTCGGTGCATCAGCACAAGAAGAAGCATATAGTAAACTCTGCAAAACCCTATTTACGAAAAAGAAAGTAGTAAGCGGTTTTTTTGGTTTAGGGCACTGGCTTTCTGAATATGCTACCAAGAAATCTCTCACCGCTACTGGTAGAACATTTGATTTTGCTACGCTTTGTGACTGTGCTGACTTGTTTATCTCATCTTCGTGTAAGGAAGGGTTTGGGATCGGGTTTATCCATGCACCACAACACCATAGTCCCCTACTTGCGCGTTCTTTGCCAGTACGTGCGGATATAGAGATGCTTTTTTCCGGTTCTAGATATCCACGCTACTGGTATGACTCACTGCATATACCACTCGAGTTTTTTGATTCTAAGGAACGGACTCGCTTATACCATCAATACATGAAAAAACTTAAGCATATCAAGCATTTAATTTCATCTCAATCCTACACAGACCTGACTAGCCAGATAGATATATGTCTTTTGGAAACTGATATGATAGATTTTTCTTTTCTCTCTCATGCACTCCAGACTAAGGTACTCATACATAGTACCGATACGGACTTTATAAAAACCATAGGATCTATAAATAGCACCCTACTCGATACAACTCATTCTTTGATTCGTACAAAACACACAGCATCTACGCAATCTTTTTCAGACAGCTCCTTGTTACAACATGCACATACCGCTATCGCACAGTCTCTTGACACACACTACAGTTATGAAAGTTGGAAAAAAGCCGTCTCTCTTTCTGTAGAAAAAGAGTCAACCGGAACATTGATCAAAAAAACACACAGGAGATCCAGTGCCTCATCTAAAACTACACCCGATGACGACTATCTAACTGCCTTGCATGCTTTGCCTACAGCAAAATCTAGTCTTGTTGAGAATTTTCTTTCGCTTGAGTCACTCCGTGTCTTGTACGACAGAGTAGACGAAGATGAACTAGCGATATATCTTAAGTAGATAATTTGCAAGACTTCCCGTTTTTTTAAGTACAAAAAGCGAATAATCACCATCACTCGGAACAAGTAATGTAAGCGTGCTTTGATCACCGGGGGTATATACGCGTGTTGGTCCGATCTGTGTTAGGTCAGCATCGGTAAATAATAGCTCTAGTGTCTCATTATATGACTTTAATTCTACTGCACGATACTCTCCCGCCTTGAGTGCTAGCTCGTAGCGCTTGCCGTAGTTTCCAAAGGCAACGATATCCGTATCTCCTACATTGTCTAGATATTCATTAAGCAATTCTCCCGTACTCACCTCCATCGTAATGCTATACGAACCCATAGCCTCCGAAAAAAATGGTCTTACTTGCACAAAATAACGTGATTCTTGTTCACTATAAAGACTGAGAATTTCAGAGTTGGGCTCCATATTATCAAAATCAGCATACAGAGTTCTCCCGTATTCATCATACAACTCTAAGACAATATCGAGATCAGGAGACAGGGCAGACACAAATAATCTACGTTGTGCAGGTATAACAACCTCATATTCTTTTGCAATTTTATGAATTAAGATTGTCTCTTCATCAAGGCTCGCTGATTCAGAAAACGGAAATCGTGATACAAGCGTAGGAGGAATGTGTAATTGATCGACATCTATTTCGTAAGGCTCAAATTCTTCTACTATTATTGAGTCATCTGGTTTTACTCCAACATTTTTTACACTAAAAAAGTAACGTCCATCATCCGATGGGCTGATAATTGCCCCAGCATCCTCTAACAAAAAAATATCCCGAAATACCCGTATGTCTTGATATACTACCTCAAGAGTTGTGTCCAAGGCTCCGCCAAAGGCCACAATCATATACCGTTTGCCACCGATAAGGTTCATTTCAAAATTAATAGTATTGAGAAGCACATTTGATTCGTTCGCTTGTACAAAATTTCCTCTAATAGTAAGGATGTCTGTATGGCTAGCGCTTTGTGCGTATAAAGACTGCGCCGAAAAAGACAGGCAGAACAATACCTGAAGAAGCACAAAAAAAGATACCAACGATGTCGTTCGAAAAGACACCTGATATAAAACACATGCTATGCCACTACGTAAGAACGAAACTATGTGAACTATCCACGGCATTCTCATACCATTAATTATAGCTTTTATTTGAAATAATTTTTCACTGCCTTATAGAAACTGCCTTATAGCAACTGGCCTTGTAGCACTGGATCATAGACAGGCTTTTTTCATGTGTGTGTGGTAGTGTGGGCTGATAATATTCTCATTGTCTTTATGGGACTCAATGGTGAATACTATGCATCAGCACCCAGTGATAAGAGGCAAGACGCAATAACAGACTCTTCTACTTCTCTCAAAACTGTTTTGCATATGCGACTTTGGAGTACTAGTCGTATGGTTTGTCGTTTTTTCTGGTGCTCTTTTAAGGAGGAATCAGAGGAAAAACTAAAAAAAGGACCAGAGTCGTGATCTTGTAGTGAAGACGGGTGCTTGCTTTTATTTTTTTTGTCATAGCGCATAGCGTCTATGAGTGCGGTGGCAGAAAATCCCGTAAGTCTTGTGGGGTACGCTAAATCTGATAAAAGTGATTGTACTTTGCGTACATACCCAGTTTCTGAAAGCTTTAGAGAAAGGCTCAGTTCCATAGCAATATATATACCAAGCGCAACAGCAATGCCGTGTTCATAGCGCTGCGTGCTTGTATGACTATTGTATGCCTGTATATGAGATTCACACGACTCAATTGCATGGGCAAAGGTATGCCCTAGGTTAAGCCATGCACGCACACTAGATTCTTTATAGTCTTTTTTTACTATACGTATCTTTACGTTTGCTGCTCGCCTAAGTATGGTCTGTATAGTACCGACACTGATACGATAATTGCGTTGGTGCTCAGTATAAAAGTCGCTTTCTACGGTTGACGATTGGACGGGTTGGTCAGGGTCAGTATGTAGCCAATGATATACCTCCTGTCTATGTCTTTGTATGATCGAAAACAATCCTCGATCACCAAGGAGCGCAGCCTTTATTACTTCGGCAAACCCACTTTTGCGTTGTAAAGCGGGACTTTGTAATACGAGCGGAAGATGCCACAACACTTCTTGTGCGGGCGCAAAGGTTCCTACAAAGTTTTTTTTATGCGAAAAATTTATCGCTGTTTTTCCCCCTATAGTCGCATCTACTTGAGCGAGTAAGGTGCTGGGTAGTAACCGAAATGGCAGACCTCTCATATATATAGAAGCTGCAAATGCACAGGCGTCACAAAATGCCCCTCCTCCCACAATGAGTACGTGCGAGTCACGGTGACATTTTTTTTCTGTCAAAATCTGCAATATTGACTTAAGAGCATCCCATTCTTTGCTCGCTTCGGCACCAGGAAGCTGACAGAGCTGTTGATGGGAGAAGCGTGAAGATGCACTCTCAAGTATTACTCGTAAACTCTTATATGCACCTTCGTCGACAAGCACTACATGGGACTCATTTACAACGCGTACCAGCTCGTCTGCACCGACAAATCTGAATGTACAAGTATACACGTCGCCATATGATAGCTTTGTAACACGACGATATCCTGTCCTATGCTTAGTTACGAACAGCGCTGTTATCCTGCTTTGAGTTATCCCGTTCTAAGTCGGCAATACCAAATATATTTGTATCACTGAGACCCTTGAGTTCGGTAGTACCAAGCGATTGCACCGCATACGATGCACTTATATTGTTCTTTACCTCTTGACCAATGATAATAGAGGGATGAGGAGTACGAGCAACATCACAGTAACGAGAGGCCTGGTTCACAGGCGATCCTACCACGGTAAATTCAAGTCGCGTTTCGCTTCCTAAATAGCCGGCAATTACATCACCAAATTCTATCCCAATACCATTATCAATGGGAGGGAATCCTTGCTTAGTTCTTTTTTGATTAAACTCACGAAGTGCCTTCCGCATATCTATCGCTGCCGCTACTGCCCTGTCACATGAGTCTTGTTCTCCTGTAATACCAAACAATGCCATAATTGCATCACCAATAAACTTGTCAACTATGCCTTGGTGTCGTTGTACTACCGCAACCATAAGGGTAAAGTATTCGTTAAGCATATTTGCAATATGTTCGGCATCCATTTTTTCACTCATCTTCGTAAATCCGCGTATGTCACACATCAATATCACTACACGCTGTTTTTTACCACGTACCTTGAGTTTTCCTTCCTCTGAGTAATTTTTAATAAACTCTTCCGCAATACGTGGGTTTACAAAACGACCAAAAGCATCTTTGATTTTTTCGCGTAACTTGAGTCCCTGTACCATCTCATTAATACTAATTGCAACTTGACCTAATTCATCATTCCTCAAATTGGTAACATCGGTACTAAAATTTCCTCCGCGTACTTCATCGAGTGCATGCACTATATTATTGGTATCCCGTTTGAGGTTACGTGTGTAGAGATGCGCGATGAGTACTGCAAAAATCACCATCGAGACTCCTAAAAAAGCAATTTCAAGCACAACGCCAACTGGAATGATGCTTTCTTGGATCGCATATCTGATAACCATGATAAGCATTGCACTAGAAGGAGCAAGTATAAAAATAAGAGAACTTTCGATAACTCGTCTCGCAAGTCTTTCTAAAAATGATCGTGCGGTGTTGGAAACATGTTGCACCTTTCTATACGCCTGTTCAAGTATGACATACTCTAGTTGTGCCAGTAATCCTCCACCAAAAATCCAAAACCCCGAAACTACTTTGAGCGCACTGTGCCAAGGATAGGTATCTGCAAAGAGATAGAGATGTATCCACGTGGCAACAAGCCCTGAGAATATCCAAGAATATACATTGAGTTTGTATGCGTGTCGTGGCGGTGATACACGCTCGTTGGGGGGATAATAAAGGTAAAGAGCTTCTTTCAGGACTATCTGTACTACTGTCGCCACTAGCAATATGTTGAATTCAGAAAAATAAGGGAGTCCATCGATAAACGGACACACAACCTTGTTGTAGAATGCAAGAAAGAAAACATTTATCAAGGCAAGCGAATGTATTGAAATGCGTGGAATAATTCCAAACATTTGTTGAAACGCAAATCTTGCTGGATATCTCTGTATTGTGGTTCCAATGCTCATACTATCACTATATCAAAAATTATGCACTATTCGACATGTCTTTCTCATGTCTATTGGTGTATTATCGCAGACTCATCACTATGAATTCATTACTACTGGCTTGTTACTATGGGCTCGTCCGTTGCCTATCACGTGGAAACATAGATGCGAGCTTTACTGTTTCGAGCCCGAGTATCTTTTGGGTCAGGCGCTCTAAACCTATAGCAAAGCCACCGTGTGGAGGAGCACCAAGCTCAAAAATGGTGAGATATTCCTTGAGAGACTCCTCGCTAAGGTTAAACCGCTGAATAGTTTCTTGCAACTGTACATAATCGTGTATGCGCAATCCACCCGTTGTTATTTCTATTCCTTCGTACAAAAGATCAAAACTTCGGGTACGTCGACTATTGCCCGCCTCGGGCATAGTATAAAAAGGGCGTTTTCGTCGTGGAAACCCATATACAAATACTGACGCAATGCCGTGTTTTTTCAGTGCCCATTGACAGAGCGTATGTTCTCCTGCAGGGTTGAGGTCAAAAGCAGGTTGTTTGGTATGTGCTTCGATAAGTGATTTTGCTTGCTCGTAACTAATCCTAGGAATTGCATTAATCGCATCTGAATGTGGTAGAGAGACATTAAAGAGTGCGAGGTCTTGGCGACAGTGTGTACTGAGATGCGTACATATTTTGTCCAAGATATAGCACTCAAGATCCATGAGTGTATGTTCATCATCAATAAATCCCATTTCAACATCGAGGCTCACGTACTCGTTAAGATGTCGATTTGTATCATGCTTTTCCGCTCTATACGCAGTACCGATTTCAAACACGCGCTCAAGCCCACTTGCGACTGCTGCCTGTTTATAGAACTGTGGCGATTGGGTAAGATACACCGGCTTGTCAAAGTAGCTTACTTCAAAAAGCCCGGTTCCCCCTTCGGTACCACTTTGTATAAGTTTACTTGTCTTTATTTCGGTAAATTCTGCTTCGCGCATGCATGACTCAAAAGCAGAAAGTATATGAGACTGAACTCGAAATATCCCTAGGGCCTGTGTGTTTCTTAAAGAAAATAATCTGTGATTGAGAAGAGACTCGACACTATAGGCACTAAGCGTTTGATGCAAACCGAGGGGCAAACTTGCATTGGGTTTGCTGATTACTCTAACATCATGTGCATGTATTTCGATACCCTCAGGCGCCTTTTTGTTAAAAACACAGCTACCATCTATCTCTACAATGCTGTAGGCAGGGCTAGTAATGGTATCATGACTCACCACTTGTATTTTGGCAGATCTATCTTGTACAACAAGAAAGTTTACTCCCCCCATCTCTCGTACTAGCTGCACCCACCCACAAATATATACGGTATCCCCTTCTTTACACTTGCCCCTGTATTTGCTTGAGATGATATCGCATATCAGTGTTCTCCGTTGAGAGTCAAACATATTCCTAAGTATACAGGACTATCATCCATAGCAATAAGGTATAGTAAAGAAGAAGAAGAATATTGCTATGAACAAAATATGTCTTTGTCTTACACGAAAAACCCTAGAAGCAGATTTGAATGATATTCGCACATATCGAACACATATTGATTTGGTAGAATTGCGTTTTGACTTACTAGAATATACATCGCAAAACCTTCTACAGATTTATGAATGGAAGCAAGTACATCAGAATGAAATTCCCCCCATGATATTTACAAATAGATTGATAGAAGACGGCGGTACATCTACTAAGACGCATAGTGAGCAGTATGAACTCCTTAAAGAAGCAATCGATTCTGAAGTATTTGAGTTTATAGATGTTGAAGCCACAATAATACAGTCTCATGATGGACAAATTCTTTTATCGCACCACTCGACGGACAGTAGCTCATCACCAAAAAAAACATCTATTATAGTATCAAGACACAATTTTAGTCACAACGCTACCGCAGAAACCTTTGATCATATACACCACTACCTGCAATACTACACACAGCCTGTTTTACAGCAAAAAAAATCACGAGCAAAACGCTCACCAGAAGTCCTACAAGAACACATACGACGAGAAGATACCTCAATAGATCAATATCAGCAATCATTCCCACAAGGAGTAAAACCTACAATACTAATAAAGTACGCAGCTCGTTGCGATACCCTTGCACATCTCGCAGAATTTTTTGATCAGTGCTCAAGACTCCAAAAAAACTATATCCCATTGCAAAATGCCGATTCATACCATCCATCATTACAGCATGATAGCACAGACCATATATCTTACAACAAGGATTCGATCACTACTCCATACATTGCCATTGCAATGGGTGACTATGGCCTCCCTTCGCGTATACTAACCCCACATACGGGATCGGCATGGACATACACTTCGGCTCCTGATGCTCCAAGCGCCGCCTCGGGACAACTCAGTCCTTCCATACTCTGCACTCGGTACCGATACAAAACACTCTCTGCACGTACCTCACTTTTTGCAATTGTCGGAAATCCTGTTTCTCATTCTCGTTCGCCCGAATTCCACAATAAAATATTTGCCGAACATGACAAAGACGCATGTTATATCCCACTCCTTACCGATCAATGTAGTGATCTCTTAGCGCTTATTCATCATATGCCTTTTCGGGGTTTGTCAGTGACTACTCCCCATAAACTCGCCATCAGAAACATACTCACTAAAGAAGACTCAGCTGTCACTCAGACACAAAGTTGCAATACGGTGATTATTGACCCAGAGACCTATGCCTTACATGGTTACGAACTTGATAGCGTGGGTTTTACCTATGCATTACGTGAATGGTTCGTACAAACCCCTACTGCTACTGCTACTGCTCAAGTGCCTCCTTCTAGTACACGCACAGCACTGATACTTGGAGCAGGAGGAAGTAGCAAACCAATATGTATGGCTCTCTTATCCCTTGGATACCGCTGTATACTCACAAATCGTAGCTATCAAAAAGCCATACGTCTCGTTCAGTCTCTTACTCAAACACATAGGGGCTATCCATCGCCTGTTGAACCACCACTCATTACAAGTATGAGTATACACGATATAGAAACATCGTATCACAGGCTTAGCGTGGACTTAGTAGTAAACACCACCAGCGCCGGCATGGACGGAATAAGTCTCCCCATACAACTTACTTTTAAAGGTAATGAGAGAGTATACGACATCATCTACACTCCCTCAAAAACACCCCTTCTAAAAAAAGCCGAATCACACGGATGCCAAACTTTAAACGGAGCATCTATGTTTACCCAACAAGCACAAGCGCAATCACGATTGTTCTTAAACCAGCTACAGTCTTGTCATTGAAGGTTATGCTTTGTGGTTGATTTAGAGCTATATCTTGTTTTTTTATATAATTAACATACTATATAAAAGGGATTAAATTTAAAAACAAATAATTCCGATACTAAAGTAGTAGTAATGGACTAGACGCTAGGCTTTACACAAGAGTACAATAATGGATACAAAAACTATTGCACAACAATATAAAGAAACCACGATTAAGACTGCCGATAGTGGCGAAACCATACTTCTTCTTTATAAAAAAGCAATATCGCACTTGGAACACTCACTAGAGTATTTTTCTCAGGGGCATGTTGCTTATGATAAGATAAACATGCACATTACAAAAGCACAAGAGATCATTACGGAACTCTCTGTTGCGTTGGATCACAAAGCATATCCAAGTTTGGTAGAGAATCTATTGGGATTGTACCTCTATTTTAACCGTGAGCTCGGCGAAGCAAATCGAGCAAAAACATCCGATAAGATTCATCCCATCATACGTATGCTTAAAGAACTTTTAGCAACCTGGAAACAAGTCGCATCTCAGGCAGTGACACCGATGACTACTATGCCAAAAAGAGGAATCAATATTGAAAGATAAGCGTTTAAACAAGTCTATTAAGGGATGGCTGGAAATTCAAGTAAGTGCAATACACGCACTTTCTGTATACCTGCACCGTATTAATTCTATTCTTGAGATAAATGAAGAAGAATTGGATATAGAAAAACTCATTTACTATGCAACACGCATACGCGAAAAAAACTTAGAAATAATACAACGCCAAAAAGGGCTAAAGTCAATATTTACTACAGAAAAATATGCAATGGATGAAGAAAATCAAGAACTATTTGAACAATGTGTACAACGTATTGAGTCTACCAGCGTTGCATTTAAGACTATATTAACAAAACTCATAGCCTTTGCACGAAATCAAAAATCAAAACTCTTTTATACGCAGTCATTTATTGCACAACTATAATCTAGCCTACTCCATAGCTAAGCAAAGCGGTTAGATTTGAGGCGATAGCAATATTTAACTACTCCTCAACAGAAGTAGGCTATCTCCAGAAGTGCTATCTCCAAAATAGCCCTAAAAAAACCTGCAAAAACCTGAAAAAAACCTGAAAAAAAAATAGTATCCCCCCTGCACTACACATTGATTTCATGACATTGATTTCATGCCATGCATACCCATACAGAACAGGGCTTAGTCAAAATCAGGAAACTGTGCGACCTCTTCGTCAGTGTAGAGTGAGTGCATCACAACTCCTTCGGGTTGATACGAAGGAGGTACTAGCTTTGCGATACTAGGTCGTTCTTGTTCGCCCTTTTCTTCAAATACTATTTTTTTTATAATTACTGTTTTTTTCTTTTTTCGACGGTAGGCTTTTTGTTCCATGATTGCAAATTGCCCTGAACCTATGTATATAACACTTTGATTAGCGCTAAGCTTTTCTGCTTGTAGGATTCTAGAGAGCGCTTCATCAAAACTCACTTGTTCTTGCTTGATGCTATCGTAGATTGTATCGTCTATCACCCTTCACATTGTAGCATACCCGTAGGTCTTTACATACATCAAGCCCATAAGTCGGATACAATAAAGAGAGTATTTATGATATACATAGTTGACGGATATGGTCTTATATTTCGATCATATTTCGCACATGTTCGTCGCCCCCTCATCAACTCAAAAGGAAAGAACACCTCGGCAATATTCGGTTTTTTTCAAAGTCTAAAGTACTATTACAGTAGCTACAAACCCACCCATATACTTATAGCCCTTGATTCCTCTGGTCCGACATTTCGCAATGAGATATTTCCTGACTACAAAGCGACACGGGATAAAACTGCCGAAGATCTTATTTCACAATTTGAACCAATATTTTCTTTACTCGACGCCATGAATATTCCGCGAGCAAACGCCAAAGGCTACGAAGCAGACGATGTCATCGCAAGCACCATACAACAATGCAATACACACGAATTTAGAATTATTAGTTCGGATAAGGATTTGTTTCAACTCGTAGACGAACGCGTCAAAATGTTACGCCCTAGCTTTTCGAGTAAAACACTCACCGAAGTCAACACAGAGTGGATACAAAAAGAAAAAGGAATTGCCCCCTCACAAGTACTTGATTATCTTACGCTCTTGGGCGATACAAGCGATAATATTCCTGGTGTACCAAAAGTGGGTGAGGTAACCGCAGCAAAATTACTGAAAAAGCACAAAAATATAGCGGGCATTTATGACCATCTGTCTGAGCTCACTCCTGCATTACAAAAAAACTTTGAGGCATCCCGAGCACAGATACAACTTAGCAAGCGCCTCATTCAACTCGCATATGATATCGATCTTCCGTACGATGACAAGAGTATAGAAGAATTTACTAGCTGTTCCGCCCTGCAATGGGATAAAGGCTTGTCACTACTACAAGAATACGAATTATTCTCGCTCATTCCTCAAAAATTTAAGAAAACCCCTATCGACACAGCGACTGATACAGCACTCGATACAAGGCTCTCAACTACCACGCAATCTGCATCGTCTCCCCCGACAGGACAACCAGCGACACCACCAGCAAGGAAAGGAGCAAAAGAGGAAACCAAAAAAATAAAAAGACAAGAACAAAATGGTATCACCATTTTTACGGCAAGTACAATAGATAGTGCTCCTACCCCCGTACCGACACACCAAACGCCTACAGACTCATCGACTAAACACGCGTTTCTTAGCAAAGATCTAGGCGCGGTATTTACAAAAGATGCAGATCGTGGAACATATACCCTTGTTCGTAGCCTTGCGCAACTTACCACCATATTAAATAATGCCGCCACCCAAGGTCATATAGCAATAGATCTCGAAACTGAAGGACTGAATCCCTACGCAGATGCCATCTCAGGAATAGCACTCGCCAGCACACCACATGAAGCCTACTACCTTCCGCTCCTCTACCCCCCACCCCCTCACTCTCAAAACGAAACATCTCTCGCCGACCTGTCCATAGATTCTGAGGATGTACGTCGGGCTCTTGCAAATTTTATTAAAGAGCATCCAGAATGTACGTGGATACTCCACAATGCAAAATTTGACCTTGCGTTTCTTCGCCAATCATGGAATCTTTCTTTTCCTGCTAAGATATTTGATACTATGATCGGGTTTTGGATGATACTTCCTATCGAGAACAATTTTTCCTTGGACACTATTGCTCTGCGCTATCTCGGCTACGAAATGCGCCCGTATAAGCACCTTACCGATGCAGATGGAACCCCACCCCTGTCTTTTAGTAGTGTGCCACTACAACAAGCCCTTGATTACGCTGCCGAAGACGCCGACATTACCTTGCGTCTGTATACCCAGATCACAGGACTTCTTACACAGTACAAACTCGGTGAGATATTTTACGATATAGAAATGCCCTTGACTAAACTTCTTTGCCTTGTGGAACTTGAGGGTATTTGTCTCAATAAAGAAAAACTTACCGCACTTTCTACCCGATTTGGGCACGACTTAGAAGTACTGAAAACAGAGATCTACTCACATGCAGGCTATGAGTTCAATATTAATTCGACAAAACAATTGCAGACACTCCTTTTTGAGACTCTTGGCCTACCTTCGCACAAGAAAACCAAAACAGGATATAGCACAGATGTCAGTGTCCTCACATTTCTTGCAAACCTCCACCCTATTCCCCAGCTTATACTTGCACATCGCCATCTTAGCAAACTAAAATCAACGTATACCGATACGCTCCCTGGTCAGATTAATCCCATCACCAAGCGACTCCATACGAGTTTTCAACAAACAGGAACCGAGACAGGACGCATCTCAAGCATTAATCCCAACCTACAAAATATCCCCATCAAGGACAAAGAAGGAATACTCATACGCGAAGCTTTTTTTGCACCAAAAAACAGAGTTTTTGTAAGCGCCGATTACTCGCAGATAGAACTCGCCGTGCTTGCCCACCTCAGCAAAGATCCCCAACTACTTGAGGCATTTAAGAACAACCTTGATATACATATAAGAACCGCATCACTTCTCTTTGGTATCGATGAAACTACTGTCACGGCTGGTCAAAGACGTATCGCAAAGAGTATCAACTTTGGCATTATGTATGGCATGTCAGCTTTTAGACTATCAAATGAAGTTGGGATACCGCGGGCCGAGGCACAGGACTTTATTACGCGTTATTTTGAGCAATTTGTAGGAGTACGGGGCTTTATCGACAAGACCATAAAGGATGTACAAGACCTTGGCTATTCGCGTACTATCATTGGTAGACGACGACCAATACTCCATATCAATAGTGAAAACAAGGTACTCAGGAGTACCGCAGAGCGTATCGCAGTAAACACAACAATACAGGGATCTGCAGCTGATATCATGAAGCTAGCAATGCTCTCACTCTCAAATCGTCTCAAAGAACTACAAAAAAAAGAGAATCTACATGTACAGATAATTTTGCAGATACATGACGAACTCGTTCTCGAATGCCCCGACCACGTAAGCGATCAAGTAGCAGATCTTCTGACTACCACAATGACAGCAGCCTATGATCTCGCTATCCCGCTTAGAGTACATTGTAGTACTGCACATACCTGGGGACAGCTAAAATAATTGCGATTAACTTGAACGCAGAACATAGAAAGTAGTAGTATGCAGATATGATTATAGGAGTAACAGGTCGCTATTGTGCTGGAAAAACCCATTTTGTACAGAGCTTTATAGACTTTCTCAACGAAAAACGGGACATAGTACCCTATACTGCTAACCACATCGACATGGATGTTTTGGGGCATAAAGTGCTTGTAGAGTCAAAAAAAACCCTCCGTCAGCATTTTGGGAATAGCATATTTGATGAACAAGGAAGCATAAATCGTAGGATCTTGGGAGATCTCGTCTTCTCAAACCCAGACAGACTAGCAGAACTTGAGACAATACTGCATCCAAAAATGAAGGCCCGTTGCCTCGAACTACTCTCATGCTTTCATACTATTCATGCTGATGATACACAAGAAATACGCCATCCTCGCGACAACATAATTACGATTATTGATGCGGCAATTCTGTTTAGACTCAAACTCCATCAGTACTGCAATCTCGTTGTCATTGTTCGCACTCCTGCAATTTTGCGATTTTTTCGCTCGTGTAAACGGGTCTATGCCCACAAAAATACGGAGCATGCCTATGAGCCACACAAACAACAAAGTAATAAAAAAATACCCTATGCAGAAACGCTCGCGTCAATGCTAAAGGCCATAAAAAGATTCTATATGCTTTCTCGCATACAAAATGATATTGATACCAAAAAAAATCGTAAGATTTTATCAAGCTTATCCGATTATGTATATATAAGTGGAATACAATCTCTGACTACCCAGAAAGAGTGTTTTTACACTATATTAAAGGATTTTTTTCAGGAGTATATGCATGGAAGCAAAAGATAATACCACAGAAATCGAACAGTCTCATTCTACTGCTAGAGAAAACAGTACCGCATTTAGTCATCCTCAAAGCACATACGCGGCATCCGCTTTCTCTCAAAATCAAGGGCATAAGACACAGGTCTCAGAACAAGCATCTAATACCCACACAAGCAGTACCCACATACCGGGTAACCAAAGTCATGCCCAAAACCATGATAGTCAAATTACACACCAACAGACTCCCCAACCCAATCAGACTAGCCAGATCACAACTAACCAGGTCACAAGTCAGCCGAACAATCAAGCTAATAACCACCAAACAAATCAACATAGGCCTCCTTCACAACCTACTACTTATTCTTCATCAGTAGCCAATACTAAAGATACAACACGTGAGAAAATATTTATCCCTCTTTTACTCCTTATTTCTGCTGCTGTCATAGCCCTCATAATTGGTGTGGGCTGGGCGCTCTTTTATCCAAGACAACCCAGATTAACCGATTCACAAAAAAACAGGATTAGCACAGAGCTAAACAAAAACGAACAAGCACGTACCCCTGATCAAGTCCCAAATAATACGCTTACACAAACGCTATCGATACCTGAGGGCACTATAGGGATAAATTCGGAAGAAACCGAGATAGTCTATGGTAAGATAAAGCAAGATCCTACACGCATAAATCAAGTCGGTACCAAAGACACAAGTACATCTCAAACTTCAACTACCCAAAATGATCGTACACGCCAACAAAATAACCAGACCGAAAGTATCCAGCAAGACAATCGAGCAACAACAAAGAATGCACCCGTAACAGCAGATGCTGACCGCACCTCATCCACGGAGTCAACCTATTGGATTCAAGTGTTTTCAAGTACTAATAAGGACAGAGCAACAGTGCTCAGTGGCACCCTAAAGTCTGAAGGCGTGAGTACAAATATCGTAGCTAAAGAAATCAATCGAGTGCTTTATTACAGGGTACGCGTTGGTCCATTCTACAATAAAAAAGAAGGCGATAAATTTAAGGAATGGTTCGTAAGTACAGGAAAATTTGATGATGCCTTTCTTGTTGAAGATCGCAATTAATCTATAAGTAGAAAGACGTATAACGATATTAGTATATGGGCACCCTGAGAGACTTAGGTTCATATGGAAAGTGGAAACCTCTATGGAAGCGTTCAGTACTCACAACCCCTGTTTTTGAAGTAGTAAGCCTTGATGGAATGTACGAGAAAGAAACAAAACGCTTCTACCAGATCTGTAGTGGTGATTGGGTGCATATTATTGCACCTCTATGTTCTCAGAGTGCCTCTCCTCAAAATGACACTACCAATCACACATTAGCCAATCATACATTAGCCAACCCCATATTGACCAACGCATCCGATCCCCTCAATCCTGCACTTATTTTGGTCTCACAATTTAGAATAGGAAGAGGAATTGTCACTCTTGAATTTCCCGGTGGAATAGTCGACGAAAACGAGAGCCCAGAAGAATGCGCTATTAGAGAACTTCGTGAAGAAACGGGGTATATAGCAAAAAAAGCTGAGTGCATCGCAAGTTTTTCTCCCAATCCTGCTTTGTTTTCCAACCATTGCCATACCATAGTTGCTACAGATATAGATCCAATTCCACAAGAAACGCAGTTTGATCCAACAGAGGATATCAGTATACAACGCGTTCCTCTTGCAACATTAGAGTCCGATATTGTAGGATATCAATTTGATAATGCCATCATGCTTGCTGGCTTATACAGCTACAAACAGTGGTTATACAAGCAACAAGGTCAATAAAGGCGTCGGCCGGATTCGAACCGGCGAATAAAGGATTTGCAGTCCTCTCCCTTAACCACTTGGGTACAACGCCAAAATAGCATAATCTTAGCACATATGTTTTATGTCTCTTCTCAAGAAGTACTAGGACGACGTACTAATTCACTTTCTTTAAAAAAAATAGCTATCTCTCGAATACCGCTCTCAACACTATCAGAACAATGCACTATATTTTGAGGCATAGAAAGAGCAAAATCACCACGAATAGTTCCGGGCAGAGCTTCGCTTGGATCAGTGCTACCAATAAACATCCGACCTGCTTTGACCATAGCCGGACCTTCTAATGCGAGTGCATATATTGGATGCTCGGACATTGAAAGTAATAACTCGGAATAAAACGGCTTATCCACGTGTTCTTGATAGAGCTCACGTAGCTGTTCTTGCGTTGCATTGGTGAGTTTTAGACCGAGAATAGTAAAACTTTTTTGTTCTATACGCGCAAGCACTAGCCCCGCAATATTTCGGGCATAGACATCGGGTTTAAATAAAAATAGTACTCGCTCAGTCGCCATTATGTATATAATATCACAATGCGCTTGATTCTGCTACACTGTAGTTATATACCTTCAAATAAGAGAGGCAAGAATATTAAGAATATCAAGATGCTTCCTCTTAGCTATTAGTTCACAATTCAGTATGACATTACCCACATGAAACAGAAAGTAGCACCAAGCACCATGCTCTGTACAGACCTCTATGCACTCACTATGATGCAAGGGTATGTAGAACTAGGATGTAATTATGAGGTAGTATATGACTTTAGCTTTAGAGCGAATCCCTTTGGTGGTGGTTATAGCATTTTTGCAGGGCTTGATACCTTTTTAGAACATTTTCAAAATACACATTTTACTTCTCATGACATAGCCTACCTCAGATCACTTGCGATGTTCTCGGACAAATTTCTTGAATACCTCAGAGACTTTAGTTTTAGTATAGACATACATGCGATACAAGAAGGAACACCGTGTTTTCCCCTTGAACCCTTGCTCCGCATCCGTGGCCCTATCGCTGAAGTCCAACTCATAGAAGCAGTGCTTCTTAACACAATCAATTACCAAAGCCTTATCGCTACCAAAAGCAGTCGTATTTGTCTTTCTGCAAAAGACGGGCGTGTCATTGAATTGGGACTAAGAAGAGCGCATAGCACAAGGGGCGCACTTTTTGCTGCTCGTGCCGCATTTATTGGTGGCGCAGTCGCAAGCTCTAACGTAGAAGCAGGAGCACATTATGGCATTCCTGTGACGGGCACTATGTCACACTCTTGGGTAATGGCATTCAAAGACGAACAAGAAGCCTTCAGAAATTTTGCAACACTGTACCCACAATCGTGCGTATTTTTGCTTGATACCTATGACACGCTTAAAAGTGGCATCAAGAATGCCATAGCAGTAGGTCGAGAATTACAAGCACATAATATTCGTTTTGACGTGCGCCTTGATAGTGGAGATATAGAATATTTGAGCTCTCGGGTGAGAGAGCAACTTGATGCCTCGGGCTTTAGAGACAGCAAGATTATAGTTTCAAATGATCTTAATGAATACATCATCTCTGAACTTTCATCTACTGGCGCCCCTGTCGATATATGGGGTGTTGGTACAAACATGGTAACAGGGGGTGAACAATCATCATTTACAGGCGTATTTAAGCTATGCGCAATACGGCGTCAAAATACATCAAAGCATTTTGAAGCGGTCATCAAAATTTCTAATTCTGTCCAAAAATCAACGCTTCCCCTTGAAAAATCACTATACCGTTTTGAACAAAATTCACAATTTTCTGCTGATCTCATCATGGAAGCAGACGAGTCGATAGATAATAAACGCCCTCTTACGTTTTATCATCCTCATACTGACTATAAGTCTTTTACGCTTTCACCTCCTTTTACCTATAATAGCCTGCTTACACAAGTAATGGCACGCGGCACCATAACCAAGACACCAGCCTCTCTCCTCAGCATTCAGGCATATACAAGAGAACAACTACAAAAGCTAGAACATTCGTACAAGCGACTTCTCAATCCCCATACCTACCGTGTTTCATTATCAGAAAACGTACGAAGAAAAAAAAATAACTTACTCTTTGAAAAGAGATACGGGAGAGAACAGGTATGATGGGATCCATAATTGGTGCAATCATTGGTTATGTTGTTTTTGGATGGTTCGGTGCACTTATCGGTGGAATCATCGGTAGCAGAATAGATAGAAGGCGCCATTATTTTCACAATAATTATAGACGAGACCATGGCCCACATACAGGGGGTGGATTTGGGGGATTTGGGGGATTTGGCGCCTTCAGTGGAATGCGCACACAATACATGCAACGTCAAGACATGTATTTTAAGATATTTTTTTCAATACTTGGCAAAATGGCAAAGGCAGATGGAGTCATTACTAAGGCTGAAGGAGACTACGTAGTTACTCTCCTTAGCAAGATGAACATACACGGGCAATTAAGAAATAGTGCCATAGACTATTTTAATAATGCAAAACATAGCAATGAGACCATAAACGAAATGGCACAGTCCTTTGCAAACATGTGTGGTGGACAACCACAGCTTTTGAGACAATTACTCTATCAGGTAGTGGGAGTTGCAGCAGCGGATGGTAAGGTCTCAACAAAAGAAATGACAATATTACAAAGTCTCTGTCGTATATTTGGCATCAGTGAAACTGAACTACGTCAGTATATTCAGACCTATGGTAGTAGTACTGACCATTCATATGAGGTGCTGGGGGTCTCCTCCAATGCCACTCACGCAGAACTAAAGAAAGCATATCGTCAAAAGATAAAAGAATACCATCCTGATGTCCTCAAGAGCAAGGGTCTCCCCGAGTCATTCATAAAAGATGCACAAAAGCGTTTCTTTGAAATACAAGAAGCGTGGCGCACGATAAAAAAAGAGCGTAATATACACGAGTGAACAAACCTATCATATAATATTCGTTACTCTGTTCTATACAAGCACTTCACGTGCTTTGCTACCTTGGGAAGGGCCAATAATACCCTGCTGTTCCATTTCGTCAACAATTCGTGCAGCTCTATTATACCCAATTTTAAACCGTCTTTGAAGGTAAGAAGCAGATGCCTTTTTTGAAAACTTGATTTCTTCTATCGCCTCATTCCACAGAGGATCATCTTGGCTATTAAAGAGATCTCCTGCCATGTCTCCTGTCTCTTTTTCTGCAAAAATTTCTTCGTCGATATAATTGGGAGGGCCAGCGATGCGTTTGATATGTGAGACCACGTTATCTACTTCGTGCTCAGATAAAAATGTTCCCTGTATGCGCAGAGGATAAGGATCGTAAGAAGAAGAATATAACATATCCCCCTTGCCTAGCAATTTTTCTGCACCGTTCATATCGAGTATGATTCGTGAATCGGTCTTGCTCGTTACCATAAAGGCAATGCGTGATGGAATATTAGCCTTGATCAAGCCTGTAATGACATCGGTCGAAGGTCGCTGGGTCGCCACGATGAGATGTATTCCTACTGCACGTGATTTTGCGGCTATTCGCGATACCAAAATTTCTAGTTCTTTACCACAACTCACCATGAGGTCAGCAAACTCGTCTATGACAATAACCATGTAAGGAAGAAGATCCTGCTTCTTTTCTTTCATTTTGAGGTTAAAACTAGTTATTTCGCGTGCTCCATGATTCTCTAACATCCTATATCGTCGCTCCATTTCGTCTGCACACCACTTGAGTGCAGTAAGGGCATATTCTGGCTCTGTGATGACTGGAGTGAGTAAATGTGCAATATCGTTGTAAAAACTTAATTCGACTATCTTGGGGTCAATGAGGAGCAATTTGAGTCGGTCAGGACTGAGCGAATACAAGAGTGAACAAATAAATGCGTTCACACATACCGACTTACCGCTTCCTGTCGCTCCCGCAATGAGCAGATGCGGCGAGGTCGCAAGGTCTTCTATTACAATATTGTCAGAGATATCTTTTCCAAGCGCAAGCGGAAGAACAGGGGATTGTTTTTCCTGACCTCCAAAGAATGGGTGTGCAACAATCTGTGAAAACGGAACTATCTCTCGCTTGTGATTTGGCACTTCTACCCCAACGGCTTGCTTGCCGGGTATTGGTGCAACAATGCGTATGCTCGGTGCAGCAAGACGTAATGCGATGTTATCGCTTAGCTCTACTATTCGCCTGAGTCGCACACCCGGAGAAGGAAGTATCTCAAATCGTGTAACCACTGGTCCCACTTTGACTCCTGTAACTTCAGCTTCAATATTAAATTCTGCCAGCGTTTCTTCGAGGAGTCGCGATGTATCATTTATAGGAATAGAAGCCTTGCTAGTGGTCGGTGCAGAATCGAGAATACCGTCCACGGGGATACTATAGGAATGAGTATCTATATGGCGTGAGTTCTTAGACGATGAGTTTTTTTTTTCGCGAATATTCTTGTTTTGGGTGGTGCCAGTATCAATGGCAGTATCAATGGCAGTATCAGTAGCAGTAGCAGTATCGAGAGTAGTCTCAGCGAAAGCAATGTCGTGAGTATTGCTTAGCATGGTGTCATCCCCTAAAGAAGCTGATACAAATTCATGACCTTCTTCTTTCCAAGAATCGCTGTGCTGTGTCTCGTATGCTTCGAGAAATTCATCATCATTTTTTTTTGAAAGCGTAGTATTATCAGCCGTATCTGGATATCTTTCTGGATATTTTTCTGGATATCTTTCTGGGTATTTTTCTGGATATTCATTTGAATCCTCATTTTGGGCTACTTCTTGTTGAGCATTCCAGTCCTTACTTGGATATGAGAATGCATCAGCACCAAGAGGAAATTCATCAATAATTGCGTCTTGCTCTGCCTCTTCTTGCAGGTCTTTGATACGTTGGCTAGAATACTGTGGTGGCTTTGCATTGCGATTAAATACGAGAACCACATGCTCTAAGGAGGTATTTTCTCCAGGATATCGCGGATGAGATGGCACACGTGACTCGTACTCTTTATTGAGAGTGGGTAATTGTTCCTGCCGATAGTCGGAATACTGCGGATCAGGTTGTTCGGTATGAGTGTGTAAATGAGGTGAGCTACGAAAGGCTGAAACGTCATCTCGCTCTTCAAAAAAAGAATGGTATATGTTTTTTAGAACGCTACCATTCTGCTGAGTATTGCCTTCTTGCTTTTGTCGTATTCTCAGGCTTTTAAATCCGTATGAATACAATATGGTAATGATAAATACCGAGAGGGCAGTGGCAAAAAACCAAAGGGTAGTGACCGAGGAACGCCCCATCCACTCCATGTAATCCCAGAGTGGTGGGGCAAGAGTTTTTCCATCATACAAGAGGGTTTTTATACCCAATGTAAGTGTAAAAAAAGGAATTGTTGATGCCGTCGGCCATAAAAGACTCAGCAGAGTAGAATTCTTATTCCAACATATATAAAAGAACCAAAACAAGTAAAAAGGTATGCAGAGAGAAAGAGAACCAAAGCTACCAGTAACGATCTCGGTTATTCTACGCAAAGACGCAGACGCTATATATCCTCCCGAAAACTGACTTACCAACAAGGTCATCGATACCGATGCAATAATAAGTAAAACAATAGCGGTAATGACACGTAAGACTCTCATATTCACAATCTTCGGTACAATTTGAAAGCACTATACTATAATTAGACTTTGAAATTTGGTTTTGTCTACATATAGTTGTATATAGAACCTATAAACGAACAGGAGGATCCATGCTGGACAAAATCAAAATTAACGCACATCACTACCATCTTAGCGATAATACTAAGGCCTTTATACAAGAAAAACTCAGCAAAATTGATACTTTGGGGCACTATATTGTTGATGGTGAATTTCTTGTTAATCATGAAACGCATCACTTTAAGGTCGAGATAACACTCCACTTTCCTAGACGCCATTTTATTCACCTGCACGAAAAAAACCAACATCTCTACCCCGCTATTGAAACTCTTGTCTCAAAACTAAAACCAAAGATTGCCGAATACAAAGACAAACTTAAAGATCATCATGGACACCCCCATCACAATGAAGACAGCCATACTCATTAGCCCGTGAACCATCTTGTTTCTTTTGATAAAAAGAGCGAACTCCTTCCTTATTTTGGATCACAGCACCCGCGTTTTCTTGAACAGCTTGACATATACGCCGATGCCGTAGAACAATTTCGCACACAACACAATATTATTGGAAAAAATGAAAAGGTAATTGACCATATCCTCGATAGTCTTATTCCCTATCCATTTATTTCTAGCTATATTAAGAGCTATAGTATGGAGAAAAAAAAGATAAGTAAGGATGATAGAATCTACTGTGCCGATTTAGGGAGTGGCGCAGGGCTTCCGGGCATACCCTTACTCCTCGCCCTCGAAGCCGACGGCTATACCGTAGACATGCACTTACTCGAAAAAAGTATAAAAAAAGCGCGCACGCTCAACGAAATAAACTATTCCTTTGTAAGAAAATATCCTTCTATGCGCTCTCGCTTGCTCATCGAAAACAGGAGGGTCGAAGAATGGAAACCAGTACATCAAATTCCCTTTGTTGTCACTCGCGCCTTCCGCCCCCTTTCAAAACAGTTTATTGAACAACTTATACAAACGCTACCAGATTCAATAGTATTTTGGTATAAGGGGCGAGCAAGAGTTTTGTTTGAAGAATTTAGTAAGTTTAAAGATGAGGTGCACATAGAAAGAATTCACTACTACCATCATCCCAGCAAATATGAGCGCCATATAGTTATGAGCCGATGGACCGAACGCCCTGTAACAAAGTATCCCTTCTTTCTTTTATTGGACAAGTAGTTGGCTTAACCCTTAACTACTGCTCTATTTGGTTCTATCTGGTCTCTGTCTGGCTCTGTCTAAATCTCTGTACGGCGCGCCTCCAAGAGTGTAAGACCCTTGCAATGCAAAAGTAAACAAGTATTTAAAATTACAGTTATACATTTACAGCGTATCAACTGGGATCTGCTGAGCACGATACGCATCATAGTCCAAGATCATACGAAAATCAAATACGTGCGTACGGCGCATCGCCCGTTTTACGTCAATGGGAGAAACAGCAGCAAATTCTTGCCATTCGGTGAGTACTACAAGTAAATCTGCATTGCGACAAGCATCGAGTGCAGAGTGCGCATAGTGCACTTGTTCTTCAGGAAAATATGCTTTAAAATTATCCATCGCTTTGGGATCGTATGCCTGCAATAAGATGCCCTGATTTATAAACTCTCTGATAATATAGAGTGCGGGAGACTCTCTCACATCGTCGGTATTGGCTTTAAATGCAAGCCCCCAAATTGCAATACGAAAATCGTGGATAGGTGCTCGATTGCACATCGCTATACAACGCGAAGCAATTTCTTTCATATGTGAAAGGTTGCTCTCTATTGCTTCTTTCACTACGTCCATCTTGACGCCATATGTATGACCTTGATGTACAAGCGCTCGAGTATCTTTTGGAAAACAGCTTCCACCAAAGCCGGGGCCTGGTTTAAAAAAATGAGGGTTGATTCTGTAATCATTTCCTAAAATCTCAACTATCTGCGCTATATTGGCTCCTCCGCTTTTTGCAAGGAGAGCAAGTTGATTGATGAAGGATATTTTTGTCGCTAAAAATGCATTGGTCGCATATTTTGCAAGTTCGGCGGTTGCAAACTGAGGGCACACAATAAACGCAGGCGATATTTTAGCATGCTTCATGATGGGCGCGTAGAGCTGCTTGAGTATGCGCCGGGCAGAGGCAGACTCGGACGAAATGACAATACGATCGGGATTAAAAAAATCGTGCACTGCACTGCCTTCACGCAAAAACTCGGGATTAAAACACAGTATAAGATCATCTCGTTTTTTTTCTGCTACGTAATCTTTCAGGATTTTCATAGTGCCAAGGGGTATCGTTGATCGAACGACAATGAGACATCCTCTGGCAAGGACTGAAAAAAGTGAGTCTAGGACTGCGTAGACTTGTGTGAGATCAGCTTGTCCGTTAGGAAGCGGAGGAGTGCCTACACATACAAAGACAATATCTATTTTTTTTAACTCCTCATAGTCTACCGTGTAGTGTAACGTCCCCTTTGTAATGCATTCTTGTAATATCTCTGCCACATCGGGCTCAAATATGCTTGCCTTTCCATCGTTGAGCATGTCAACTACGGATTTTCGTACATCTACTCCGATCACCGTATACCCAAATGATGCAAAGCACACACTGCTAATAAGCCCTACATACCCAGTGCCAACCACTGCAATACGCATATCACGCGTATCCTGTATTTCTTGCATATCAATGGCGTCTTGTGCCTGTGTATCCTGTGCTCGTGGTATAGTATCTGTGCTTGTGTCTTTATATCTTTGGTGCATATTCGTTTACATGATGTATATGTGTTGGGTTTTGATTGACTGTATCACTTTGATAATTATACGGCAATCAGCACCCTTGCATTTAAGTATACTAAATAAATATGCATACCTTTAAAGGCGCTACGTGTGGTATCCACAGTACATACCTCATAAAAAGATATTCCACATACCATCCACCAGCTATGAGCCATCAAAGATGAAGTACCAAAAATGGATTATGGTATGCCTCATGCTTACTTTCACCATGTTTACAAGAGCTTGGGCAAGTGGCACCAGTGTTACAAGAGACATAGCACACGCACGTCAACAAATAGCTCGTGGCAATTATGCCACACTCAATGCAATAAGCACAGACACACTGAGACAGGCGAATGCAGATGATAGAGGCACCTTACTAGTAGCTGGCTTACTTTTCTTTTTTGACAATAACATCGAACATGCCATACTAGCACTTACTCGTAGTGCACGAACAGGAATTGAACCCTACGCTACCGAAGCAACACGTGTGCTCAGCCTAACGCTCGCTCGGGCAAACCGCTACCCGCAGATTGCCGACATCCTTGCATCGCTCTATAAAACAAATGACACACTCAAGCAAGATAGCGAAATCGCGTACTACTACATGCTTTCGCTTTTACTAAAAAAAGATTATGCAGGTCTTGCTGACTTTGTCCATACATGCCCCGACTTTACCAGCACCTTGCGAAACAGAATCACAAGAAAAGAAGTACTTGACCTCTGTACAATGGCACAAGCTATTGTATTACTCGCACAGCAGGGCGATATTACTAGCACCACACAGGGCACTACACAGGGCACATCCAACGACACCATTAGAATATCTCACACAACAAGAAAAGAACCAACAAGCCTCCATGAATTTATAAAGACAATTCCCGCGCGAAACCTGAACGGTGATATGAGTACTGTACTTGACCTCATCTTCTCACAACTCGAAACACTTCGTCATTACGAAGACATATATGCCCTGACGCATCAAACCTATAGAGCAAAAAAAGCAATCATCAATAAAGATAGAGAACAAATAGATCATGCAGTGGCCTTTACACGCAGGCATGGCATTCCTTCGCTTCTTGATGACCTTAATCACTTTGCCTTTTCAGAGATGCAAACCATGGCGCAAAATAAAACACTTATGCGTGAATTTAGAAATCTTTTTGTGGAGTTCGAAAATCATGACTCCCTGTTTGTTCAAGGTCTCGCACAGGCCTTTCTTGCTCGTGATTATTACAGAAGAGGGCGCTATACACAAGCGCGAACTGCTGCGCAAGCGAGCGCCTACACCATCGAAACCTTACTAGACGATCCTTCCCCACATACCTCTCGTATACCCTATCTTAAGCGCATCGCGTCCCTATACACCTATCGCAATAGACGCATCGAAGGATTTAGTACAATACACACAGTGCCACAGCAATTTGCAGAACTGTACCGTACATACAAAACCAAAGATACCTCATGGTACGATACAACTCTCCTCGAAGAATTTAGCTCAAGAATGGTGAGAATTGCTCGTACTGATATACTTGATCTCGCCTTTCAAACACTCTCTTCCTTACCGCTCCATAGTTTTGAACTGCTGTCACTTGACGAATGGAGTATCTTGCTAGAAGCACTTAATGTTAGCTCATCCGCACTTACCTCATATACGAGGGGCAAATGGGCAAGAAACGCACAACCACATATTACATCTGAATCTTGGTATCCCTTATTGATGGCAGGGCCCGAATTTTCGACTACGCTGAACGAAATGCTCGACAAGGATCCCCATATACCTCAAAATACAAGTGATAATAATATAGAGGGGTATGCCCATACGTTTATACGCCTCTATTTTTCATATGGGCTTAAGGAATACGCGTCGCAGATCGCCATAGAAAACAGTACCACTATTCCCGACGACATTGTCACCCTCTTATACGATGAATTTTGCCACAAAGTAGACCAAACATCTACTACTACTCTCCATCAAAAGGACCACAGAAAAACTTGTTCACGCATATTTGAGCTTGTTCAGACACGTGCATATAATGGTATATTGCATATTAGCGAGCTATCCGATCTTAGGTATCTATACCCTGTACACTACAAACCATGGGTAAATACCAAAGTATCAGACACCATTGACAGAGCTCGTATACTTTCAGTAATACGACAAGAAAGCTCTTTCAATCCAGACGCTCGCTCACCCGCTGGCGCTTTAGGGCTTATGCAAATACTCCCTAATACTGCCCGCGATATAACTGAAAGGATTGCTCCAAGCGCCCTTTCCTATCATTTGCTTAATCCCAAAGATAGCATCCGACTCGGGTCACAGTATCTTGCATACTTACACACGGTAATCAAAGACCTTTACCCTTCATTCTCGTCTACAGAACACATCAAAACACTCGCAGCCTACAATGCGGGTATCGGTACTCTACAATCGTGGACGTTTAATGAACGCAGTATTGCCCTGTCTCTTGCATCGATTCCCATTATTGAAACGCGAAACTATGTCAAAAAAGTACTCTCATCTATCGCCATGTATCTCATACTTTACTACCAAATAGCTCCTGAACACGTATACCAAAATCTGTTTGGAGTAGAATACGACTCATGAAGTAATGCATACAATACAAAAAGTCTTGAACGCTCTTGTACAAGGGCTTGTTCAGGGTATCACCGAATTTTTACCGATCTCAAGTAGCGGACATATAACCTTATTAGAGATATTCTTCGGGTTCAAAATACCGCTCACACACATCGTGCTCTTACACCTTGCAAGCCTTTTTGCAATCGTCTTGTACAATAGAAAACTACTTGCTCGCCTTATTAGATCCTTAACAAACATAAACCCAAGATCCCAGCGCGATACCCAAGCCCATGCATTCATCATTATGCTTGCAATCGCTACTGCATCGACTGCACTCATTGCCATTCCCTTACAAACTATCGCAGAAGATCCACCACTTCTTATAGTGATTTTCTCATTTGCAACAACAGGGATCCTTCTCTTTGTAACACATATATATGACCGTCTTCGTCACCCTTACCCTACTCAGTCCGATGCACTACACAAACACAACTATGAATGTCGTGCACCCCATCCTCTTCAAGCCTTGGTCATAGGTCTAGCCCAAGGACTTGCCGTATTGCCCGGTATCTCACGCTCAGGATGTACCATCGCTGTTGCGCTTCTGCTTGGACTACAAAAAAGCACCGCCTTTCAATTTTCTTTTATACTCGCAATACCTGCCATAATTGCATCTTTTCTGTTTACTGTCGGTGACATTCCCGCAACTGTTGATAGTGCCCTAGACTATGTGTACATAGTAATTGCAATAATAAGTGCATTCTTTGTATCCCTCGCAAGTCTTACTCTGCTAAAAAACATGTTATATAGCAAACTGCTCTGGATTTTTGGTGTTTATCTGTTTGCCCTCTCAGGCTTGCTGTGGATTTTATTTACGTAAATAATATACGAAAAACGCATATTTTATTTCGTTAATATCTTATAGTAGCTCTCACCAAACATAGAGTAGTACCTTCTGTCATCAGTTGTACTATCAATCTGCAATATATCTTATTTTGATACCACGCTACTATATTTTCGACTTTCTCTCGATGTTTTCTTTTGACTTTTTTTTGGGTTCTCATTCAGAGATAAGGCATAAGGCATGCATTCTCATGCCTTTTTTTGACACAGAATAGCTGTGTCCATTCTTATAAGAACTATCTACCCTTTGCTGTAAACACAGTAAAAATAGTTTTTAAAAATATCACACTATCAAGAGAGAAACTAAGGTTTTTTACGTAGTACAGATCATAGCTCAACTTCATGGATGCATCTTTGATAGAACTCCCATAACGATAGTTCACCTGCGCCCAACCCGATAGCCCAGGTTTTACCATATGGCGTATTTGGTAATGCGGAATCACCTCTCTTAATTGATTGGTAAATTCGGGTCGTTCGGGACGTGGCCCTATAAAACTCATTTCTCCCTTTATGATATTAATAATTTGAGGAAGTTCATCTAGGCGCATTTTACGGAGAACAGCACCAATACGAGTCACGCGTTTATCCTTATCCACTGCCCATTTGACTCCTTCTTTTTCTGCATCTACCTTCATAGAACGAAACTTATATAGGGTAAATATTCGGTTGTCTTCACCAACTCGTATCTGCGAATAAAATATGGGTCCTTTACTACCAAAAAATTTTATCAGTAATGCAATGAGCACAGATACGAAGAATACAAGAGGCAACATGAGTATACAAAATATAATGTCAAGTATCCGCTTAGCATACACATAAAAGCGCCGTTCAATGATGTCAAGATTATTGACTATCCAGTATTGGCTCACCATGTTTACGGGTATTTGTGCAAATACCTGCTCATAAAAACTTTCTGCCGACACAAGCCTTAATTTTGTAGGCCACAACTCGTAGATGCGTTGGTAAATCCTATCAAACCAACTCACTGACACAACTACCGTTTTGATGCGTTCATCATTCACTTTTTGAAAAAAATCATCAAGACTTTTTAGTAGCATATCCTTGCCCAAAACAGACTGGGCTTCGTCTCGTATCTTTTGTGAGCAGAGTACGCCTTGTAAAGTATACTTATGACGTTTATCTTGTACAATCTGCTGGGCTAGATAGAGCGCGTCCTTGTCGGCAATAGCCATGAGTATATTATGACTATGCAAGAAACGTACAAATATATAGTCAACAAGCATATGCCAAAAATACGACAGAAAGAGAAAGAGTACCGCCATCGCTACAAGATTGGTCTTGGGGGTAATAAGATAAAGCGGAAAGGCATAAAAGGCTGTCATACTAATAAAGACGCCTATCACAAGACAAAAAAAGAATCGAGAGAAACGAGGAGAAAAAGAAAAGCTGTAGAGATCAAATACAAAGTACAGAGCAATCCATAGTAAAAAAATAAAACTAAATACGGTAACGTGGCTACGTACGTAATCAATATATTGTTCGGGAGGCGTTCGCAAAAAAAGCACAAAGATAAGTGCAAGATGCATTAACACATAGTCGACTGTCGCAGTAAAAACGGTAACTAATTTTCGCATAAAGAAAGTACTATACTTATTATACGATAGCCTATGAAAAAATTGCTTTTAGCACTACTTGTAGCTGGGGGAATATGGTATGTATATGCTCTATCCTTATTCGCTGAAGAACGTTTTAATTCGCTCACAGCTACTCTCTCACCAGAACACATGCTTGTGCTACAAAGAGGCGAACCCCTCTCAAAATATGGGAGAAACAACGACGCTCGCATACTCAACACCAGTTTTGTACCACAAGATCAGGATACAAAGGCAGAAGTAAGAAGACTAAGAGCCACTAGCCCTTCGGCCTTTTATGAACATCTCATTTTTTTTCCTACATCCAGCCCAGAAGAAAGTACAAAATATTTACACATACTTGCAAAAATACTCAAAAATATCACAGAATTTAAGACTATACAATACCAAAACTTAAAAGATGGCAACATACATCCACTGTACTTGGAGTCACTTGTACTAAAGTCACGTGACAGCAATGTTGCGATAATATCTGACGCCCATAACGAACCGTATCGTATCTCATCGTCTCCTCTTACTATATATAGCTATCAGGACATGCCACCCTTTGGCGTTGTACGCTCGGAAAACAAGTACTACCAAGAAGAATCATCACTCATCATGACTGGGGTAAACTATACCCCCTTTGTATACCGAAACATCACAGTTATAAGTCCCGGTAACATGCAATTTATAGTATCGGGTATACTCACAGACAAAGGATTATTACTCTACGGTGTGGCTGTAGCAAAAATAAAAGGGCTTGCGGTGTTGTTTAAAGGTTATTTAGAAAACAGTTTTACGAGCAGAATGCGCGGAGTATACCAATGGTTTGGCGCAAAGATGAAGGACGAAATTGTTAAACTAGATACCAACGAACAACCAGACAGCATAGAAGAGCCTAGCCTTCAATAATCTGGCCCTTGATAATTTGGCCCTTGATAATTTGGCCCTCAATAGGGATCTTATTTAAGGAACACCATACACCCCTATACATACCTAGCCATACACTAAAACTCCTAACTAGAGTCGCTTTACATAATACTCAATGACAAGACCTACTACGAGCCTAACCATAAGTGCGAGCAAATTCTTTCATAAATTCTGCGAGCGCAGTCGCCCCTTCTATACTCATGGCATTATAAAGAGATGCTCTAATCCCTCCTACACTCCTATGACCACGTAGCCCTATAAACCCCTTACTACGTGCTTGTTCTAAGAACATAGCATCACGTGTTGCGTCAGGGAGTGTAAAAACGATATTCATATTTGATCTACACTCTGGTACAGCGGGACATCTATACATATCTGGAAAAGCATCAATCACAGTATACACTAGGCGTGCCTTGTGTGCATTATGATCAGATATATATGACAGACCTCCCTTCTTCTTGATATGTTCGAGAGTCAATTGGAGACACCATATCGCAAATACCGGAGGGGTATTGTAAAGTGATTTTTTTTTGGCAAAAGATTTATACGAATACGCAGGAGGAAGTACTTCGCTCGCTTTTTCTAACAAGGCATTGTGTATGATGACGACGGTAACTCCCGCAGGACCGATATTTTTTTGAGCTCCTCCGTATATCATGGCTAAGTGCTCAAAATTGATGGGCCTCGAGAGCAAATCACTAGAACAATCGGCGATGAGTGGAACAGGACTTGAAGGATATGCTTGATATTGGACTCCATGTATCGTTTCATTACTGGTGATATGAGCATACACCGTATCATTACCACCCTGTTTTTTCTTGACATCTGTTACCGTCTTAAATACGTGTGAAGGGGGAAGTGAAACAAACTGATCTGAGCAATACTGTTCTATAATGCGTGCATGCGGGTATGCATTACTGCGAACTTGCGCATCTTCGAGTGCTTTTTTACCCCATGCCCCCGTAGTGACATACAATGCGGTACCGCCTTGACTCAAAAAATTATCTACTAGCATTGCAAATTGTTGCGTTGCCCCGCCCGTACAAAATAGTATGGAGTAGTTATTTGGTACGTGGTAGAGTTCGCGGAGTAGCGTTAGTGCACGCGTATGTACGGCGTCATAGTGTGGACTACGATGGCTTGTTTCGAGTAAAGAACAGCCCGAACCTCTGTAATCAATAAGTTGATCTCTAATCTGTTCCAGTACCTCTGGAAAAAACACAGAAGGACCTGCAGAAAAATTATATACACCCACAATGCAATCACACCTACTGGTGCGTCTAGTGCCCGATGCCTAAAAGCGACGCATATGCCATTAGCTCGGAAGAACCTGCACCACTGAGCACATCGGTAGTGAGCAATTTGCCAAGCTGCACACCTTCTTGATCAAAGCTATTGATATTCCACAAAAAACCCTGAAACATGACTTTATTTTCATAGTGTGCCAATATTGCACCAAGTGCCTCTGGAGTGAGTCTGTCAGCTACTAGCACGCTCGAAGGTCGCCCTCCCTTAAAGCGCTTATGAGGATTGCTGTCTTGTTTGCCGAGCGCAAAGGCAATAATTTGCGCGGATAGGTTTGCGTTGAGTTTAGTTTGACTAGTACTTTCTTGATAAATGAGATCCTGTCTTCGTTGAGAATTATGAAAGCCTATAAATTGAAGCGGTACTATATCCGTTCCTTGATGTAACAACTGATAAAAGCTATGCTGGCCATTCGTTCCCGGCTCACCAAAGAGCACAGGACCTGTTTGATAAGCAATCTCTTTTCCTTCCCTATTCACTTGTTTTCCGTTACTTTCCATATCAAGCTGTTGTAAGTGTGCAGGAAAACGAGCAAGTGCCTGCGAATAAGGGAGCACGGCTGTATAGGGATAGCCAAGCACATTGCGCTCGTACACGCCAATAAGTGCATCAAGCGCAGGTGCGTTTTCTAGTATGTTGTGATTGTCTGCTTCTTTGTCAACCCGATGCGCTCCTACGAGAATTCTATCGGTGATGGCATCGCCAAAGGAGAGATCAAACATGCAGATTCCGACGGGGCTTGTCACGCTATATCGTCCGCCAATATAGTCATCGATAAAAACACTCTCAAGATATTCGCCCGACCTCGCCATGGGGCTTGTTTCTGAAGTGACTGCAATAAGATGTTTCTTACACTCTGCACTCGGCTTGTTTAGTCCCTTACCCAACCACTCAAGAGCAAGAAATTCATTTGTAAGCGTTTCTTGCGTCGTTCCACTCTTGGATACGATGATAAACAGCGTTTCTTCGGGCGAAAGGTCATGTAGTTGCGTGTAAAGATCATCTGGATCAACATTGCTCACAAAACGTGACACATAATCTTGCAGAGCGTGTGGCTGTTCGCAACGTGCGTATTCTGTTAATGCGATATATAACGCCCTAGGACCGAGGTCCGAACCACCAATACCAATTTGTACAAAATTTTTAAACTGCTTGCCGGTAAGCCCACGCGTTATGCCTTTACGAACCTGTCGAGAAAACGTACGACTTTTTTCGCGCTGATCTTTGTAAAACTGCGTATAATCACGACCATCAACCACAACTGAACCATCAAGCGTGCCTCGTAATGCGTGATGTAAGACCATACGTTGTTCACCAGTATTCATAAGAGCACCATGGTATAAATGCTGGTATTTCTCTATTATCTGTTGGCTTTCAGCAAGTGATACAAGGATATCACGAGTATCGTTACCAATAGATTTGGCAGCATAGTTGTATTGGTAGTACGTAGCCTTGATTGCATAGTCGTGAATGCGTTGTACAGAAAAATCATTATAATCGTATGTAGAACATTGTGTAAGTCGAATATAATCCTGATTGGTATGTAGGTCATTGTATCGAATATCCATACCATTATGATACTATAGTTACTACATGGCTGATTTTATTACCAAGAAAGAAACCGATTATTCGCAGTGGTATTTGGATATCGTACTAAAGGCCGAGCTTGCCGATTATAGTCCTATAAAAGGAAGCATGGTTATACGCCCACGCGGATACGCCATATGGGAATCTATGCAGTCTCACCTTGATACGCTCTTTAAAGATACTGGACATCAAAACGCATACTTTCCCCTCCTTATACCCGAAGCATTCATTGCCAAAGAAGCAGAGCATGTCGAAGGCTTTTCGCCAGAACTGGCAGTAGTTACCCATGCTGGCGGAGCACCACTCGAAACGCCCTATGTAATTCGCCCTACCTCAGAGACAATCATATGGAGTATGTACAAAAAGTGGATACAGTCATATCGAGATCTCCCGTTACTCATAAACCAGTGGGCTAATGTTGTCCGTTGGGAAAAACGAACACGACTTTTCTTACGTACTTCTGAATTTTTATGGCAAGAAGGCCACACTGCACACGAATCTAAGCAAGAGGCCGTAGAAGAAACGCTACGAATTTTAGACATATATCGTCGCTTCTTAGAAGACTATCTCGCGATACCAGTGCAACAAGGTCGCAAAACGAAACTTGAAAAATTTGCTGGTGCAGTAGATACCTACTGTGTTGAAGCATTAATGCAAGACGGCAAGGCCCTACAAATGGGTACTTCACATTTTTTGGGTCAAAATTTTGCAAAGGCTTTTGATGTACGCTTTCAAACGCGACAAAAAGAACTTGAATATGTATGGGCAACATCCTGGGGTGTCTCGACACGTATGATCGGTGGGCTTATTATGACGCATTCGGATAACAAGGGATTAGTCGTACCACCACGCGTAGCTCCCACACAAGTTGTTATTGTTCCCATAGTTAATTCAGAAAACAAGCGAGAGGTGCTCACAGAAGCACATAAACTTTACGATCAACTCTCCCCTCACTATAGAACGGTACTTGACGATGACGATACCAGTTCGCCAGGATTTAAGTTCTCGGAGTGGGAATTGCGAGGAAGTTGTCTTCGTATAGAGCTCGGTCCTCGTGATATCGCTAAGGCTTCTGCTATGCTCGTTCGACGCGACTCAGGAGTCAAAACCAGCGTACCACTTATACATCTCTCAAAAGAGATACAAACCCATTTAGATAGCATGCACCATGATATGTATCACAAGGCTAAGACCTTTGTAGACCAGCATACACACAGGGCGCACTCATACGATGAATTCAAGCAATTATGTGCACAGCCGATTTCGGGCTATATCATCGCTGACTGGGACGGTAGCGACACCGTCGAAACACAAATCAAAGAAGACACAATGGCTACTGTGCGTGTTGTTAATTCTATTGACCCACACGATACAAAAAAGCCTGCTCGCTGTATCGTCTCAGGTCGTCCTGCTACTGCCCGCGGTATCTTTGCTAAATCCTACTAGACTACTTTCCTTATGCTGACTACTTGTCTAGTTTTTACAGTCTGTAACAGATTTCGCTATACATTCTTAGCCAGGCACAAGACTAGACACCCAAAGAAGCGCTTAAAAATGGCATGACGCTCACATAATCTTGAATCGTTCCACCATCAAGGCAGACATCGATGATAGCTTTTCCGAGCGGATTTAGCTCTTTCATCTCTCTAAACGGCCTTAGTTCTTGATGAAAAAAATCGTGCAATTCTTTTGCACCTGCATCAAAACCCTCTTTACCAACCTCGACTTGTTCTTCTACCCGTAAGAGCCAGCGTGGCAACTGAAAACTATTAAACACAAAAGAAGTAGGAACAAAGCCCAACAAGGGAGAGCGTGCGGGAGATAGCTTTCCAGAACGAAACCGCAACCCGTTTCGTCGCGAGATAAACTCGCGTGTTATCCATTGAGCGTTAAAGCCTACCTTGTAGGCACCAATAAACTGATTGGGTATGAGAATATAGCCCGTTTCAGGAGATTCTTGTATCTGATTGAGTAGTATATTTGCCTGATCAACTTTTCTACCGAGAGCAAAGGGCCAGTAAGATCCTACACCCTCACTTTTCATACCTGCGCCAGTTGCAACTATACTTGGGTTTGCCGAACCTCGTGGTGCTACAAGTCGCCAAAGCCATGCAAGCGAAGGTGGTAATACCTGTAATACCCCAAATATACCATACGAAGGGTGTTCTTTTGTACAGCGAGGTGTTCTAACACCAAAACTCCGTATATCTACGGAGACGCTACCTTCCACAATGTTTTGAACATAGTGTCGCGGGAGCACTACACGAGGATTGGGACAGGGTTTTTCTGGTTCGTCCATGATGTGATCCCAAGGAAGCGCCGTCGCTCCGGGCTTACCATCTATATTAAGAAATATAAGAGGCTCTGGGGGATCAATGCAAAGCTCTTCCAGTTGAGGATCGGTACCATATGAGGCGAGATGATCAACGCGCAAAAACCACGCTTTTTCAGCATCCTCAACTGTAAGCTTTCTCCCAGTCTGCAAATCGTTGTGTGCGATTCCCATATCATCGGTTACAGGAAACAGGTCACACGTATCGTTAATATCGAGTATTATTCCTTCTTCAGTATCAGGATTTATGGCAAGATGCATTTTTCCTTTCTTGAGATGGGGCTCTTGTGTCATTTCTGTTTTTCCCCCTCCTGATGCTCCTTCGTGCATAATCACCATTTCGTTTTCATAAGGAGTGACTGTTCGCACGGTAGAGCAGTGTAAGACTGACCAAGGGGGGGTTCCGTGTTCACCAAGGTTGAGCAACATGCTGTATACTCCTTTTTTTGCACTCGGTCCCGGATAGAGATTGTACGAAAACATCTCATGATATTGTTGTTGCCGTCTATGAACCACTACTTGCTTACCTTCAAAGTGCGTATGTCTGAAAGGTGGTGCAACGTATACATAGCCATAGGGTATGGTTTCAACGTTCACCTGTTCTAGATCCGCATAGCCCTGCAGGTCATAAAGAGCGAGTGCAAAAAACGCCGCTTGACGCGGTATAAACGCAAGCGACAGATAGCCATACTTTTCTCCTCCAGCATAAAAGGGAAGAACAAGTATATCCTGCGTTTTAAGCCAGGTAAAGGTTTCTGATCGAATGGGATCAAACGAACGACCAAATCTATCTTGAAACGTTCTCTTGTCGGTTGCAAGTGTGTCAGCAATAACCGTTGCTTCGGGATCTCTTCGTCGCATATAGGTATCAAAAAAATTGATCGCTATGCCGTTTTTACAGCGCGATATATGTGCCTCTTTGTACGGTGTGTAGTGCAACGAGTGTTTTGTGTCATCTTTTTTCTTTGTCGCTACTTGTGTATTTGGAGTGCCTGTTACCTCTGGCGTATCTGTTAGCTCTGGCGTATTTGGCATACTTGATGCATCTGTCGTGCCTTTTTTCTGAGATGCTGGCAAGTCAAATACTACTTCTGTATAATCATTTTCTTCACTTCCAAAAATAATATGCATGAGTTCGGATCTACTGTGGGGAACATATACCGATTTTGCATGTTCTAGTAAGGAACGTACTTCGGGCAAGACTTGGAGCTCGTGGAGACGTTCAATATGATTGTGGTTATGACGCATGACTTTCTCTTTCTCGGGTAATGTTATTATTGTACATGTTCTTGCGATCTAAACTCAATCGCCACCTCTACCATGTTTTTGAGCGATGCTTCTACTTCTTTCCACTGGCGCGTCTTGAGACCACAATCGGGATTAACCCACAGGTGCTCTCGCGAAATATGCTTTAATGCTCGTGTGAGTAAGTCACGTATTTCTTCTTTCGAAGGGACACGAGGCGAATGAATATCATAGACACCAGGTCCGATATCGTTTGGATAGTTAAACTGAGAAAATGCAGCAAGCAATTCCATTTTACTACGCGAAGCCTCAATAGAAATCACATCAGCATCCATCGCAGCAATTGAATCAAAAATTTCGTTAAATTCAGAGTAGCACATATGCGTATGTATCTGTATGGAATCTTCTACGCCACATGTTGCGAGTTTAAACGCAGCAATAGCCCAATCAAGATATTCACGATGTTTTTCTGTACGGAGAGGAAGCCCCTCACGAAACGCAGGCTCATCCACTTGTATAATGCGCGTTCCCTTGTGAACAAGTGCATCTATCTCATCTCTAATAAGCAGTGCAATTTGGTTTGCAACCTGCGAGCGAGGAATATCATCGCGGACAAATGACCATTGCAATATGGTAACCGGGCCTGTGAGCATTCCCTTAACGTGCTTTTTTGTGAGACTCTGGGCATAGGCTATCCAATTACTGGTAATTTCTTGCTGGCATTGCAAGTCTCCGTATATAATTGGAGGCTTGACGCAACGACTACCATAGCTTTGTACCCATCCGTTTTGAGTGGATATAAAGCCATCAAAATTCTCACCAAAATATTCCACCATATCATTGCGTTCGGGCTCGCCGTGGACAAGCACATCAAGCCCTAACCTTTCCTGAAAGGCTATAGTAGACGCAATATGTCCGCGCATCTCTTCTTGGTACGCGTCGGTGGATACGTCACCTTTTTTGTAGAGACGACGCGTCTTACGTATCTCCGGTGTCTGTGGAAAACTCCCAATAGTAGTAGTTGGAAACAGTGGTAATCCTAGATCGGACTGGGTAGCCTTGCGTACAGCAAATTCACTTTTACGCGTATAGTACTTTGGGTCTGAACCCGTAGTACTAAGACGTGCCTGAACATCTGGTTTGTGTATGAGCGGACTCTGCTTACGAGCAATAATGCTCTCAGCGTTCTCGGCGAGTGCTTTTTTATCCTCAGCGCTACTATCGGTATGGGCAATACGCTGATTGCATACTCTAGTGAGCAGGCTGAGTTCTTCGATTTTTTGTTTAGCAAAGGCAAGCCAGTCTTTTATTTCTGGCTTGAGCGCTGGTTCATCATCCAAATCACGGGGGCAGTGTAATAAGGAGCACGAACTCGAAAGTATGAGTTTTTTACCGGTGGCAATTATACTCGGGTGCTTTTTTATATGCTCTTCTATTGTCTCTATACTACGGGTCAAATCGTGTTTCCATATATTACGCCCATTAACAAGCCCAAGAGAGATGGCTTTGTCAGAATCAAAGAGGGTACCCAGCTCCCAATTTTTGCTAAATCCCATGTCGAGATGTACAATATCTACAGGAAGATCGCGTATCAACGTCACGTTTGACGCTATCTCATCAAAATAACTTGCGAGCATGAGCGATAATTGAGGCGATTTATGAGCATTGAGTTTGGTATACACATCGTGATAACAACGGTGTACCTGCTCATTTATGGTCGTTGCGAGAAAGGGTTCGTCTAATTGAAACGTCGTGATTCCCAGATCAGCAAGTTTATCGAGCAATACGCAATATTGCGGAACAAGAGATTCAAGCAATGACTCAAGATGCGTCTCGACAGAATCACCATTGCTCATCTTTCCGAGCAGTATATATGAGACGGGGCCTATTAATACTGGACGCACACGCTCAAAATGAGTAAGTGTGGAATGAGATTTCTTTTTAAAGAATTCTAAGGCAGTACTACTCTCGTGTATGAGTTTGTTTGCCTCATCATAGCCAAACACGGTATCAGGCTCAAACTCAGGGACAATATAGTGGTAGTTTGTATCAAACCACTTACTCATCTCCATAGGAGCGACTGCATGAGCACGAGTATGGGTTTGTGCTTGTGCATCATCATCACTGACACCACGCGCCATAGCAAAATACGATTCAACAAAGTCTTCTATATGTCTAAAGCGTGGAGGAATTAACTTAAACCCGACACTGGTTTCTAGTATATGGTCATAGAAGGCAAAATCACCGACGGGAATGATGTCTAAGCCAGCATCATCCATGAGATCCCAATTGCTACTTCGGACAGCGATACCTCCCATTGCCAGTTCTTGCTGACTAATGGTGCCTTTCCAATACGATTCTAAGAGTTTTTTTAACTTTCTGTCTTGCCCCATTCGAGAAAACCCGAGGGTACTACTATAAACGTTTTTCATTCCTTTTACTGAGTATACCATATTGTTTGTGAGAAAATAGACATTGCCCACTACACAATAACAGGGGAGATAGGATACAATAATCTTACATGAACATTGCGCTCTTAGGATTTGGAACAGTTGGCAAAGAAGTTGCGCTCTCGCTACAAAACAGTTCGCTTCACTACCATAGCCACCTCAACACTATTACGCTCAAGCGTATCTATACCCGAACGCCCGCTAAAATACAAGAAGCAGGGCTTGCCTCAAATCTTATTGCTGATAGCGTTCAGAGCATCGTAGACGATCCTCAGATAGACTGTGTAGTAGAACTCATAGGGGGTACTGACGATGCGCTTTTCATGGTGAGAGATTCGTTAGAAGCCGGTAAGCACGTCATTACGGCAAATAAAGCTCTGCTTGCACACCATGGCATGGAACTTTGGCAGCGCGCTCGCAATAAGTCCCTTGTATTAGGCTTTGAAGCAAGTTGTGCAGGCGGTATACCCATTATTAAAACCCTCACAGAGGGACTCGCAGGCGATTATATACACAAGATATACGGCGTACTCAATGGCACCTGCAATTTTATTTTGTCGCAGATGGAAAATCAAGGTATCTCATTTAAAGAAGCCTTAGCACTTGCACAGAGTGAGGGATATGCTGAGGCCGACTCTAGCCTCGACATAGGAGGACTTGATGCGGGTCATAAGCTGTGCATTATGTCGGGGCTCTCGTACAACTCGATTATACACTTTAAAGATATTCCTATCAAAGGAATCGATACTTGTGACTCATTTGATATCAGTTTTGCACGACGCCTCGACTATCGAATCAAATTGATTGCATACTCTCAGATTTTACACAAAGATGATATTTCTGATGCTATAGACGCAGACATACCCGAAGAATATACTAACACTCACGCACACAGAACACGCACCATGCTCTGGGTACACCCTGCTATGCTCCCCGATCGCCACCCAATGGCACACTTACAAGGCTCGTATAATGCAGTGAGTGTGTTTTCGCATAAGGCAGGCCATACGCTGTACTATGGCAAGGGAGCGGGGGCATCTCCCACTGCAAGCGCAGTTCTTTCTGACCTCGTTTCCTTAAACAGAGAATGTAGCCATCATGTGTTTACCCAGAGTCATCTTTGGCCGGATATTAATACGGTACAAAATCAAGTAGGTATGGAATTTTTACGGTGTAAATGGTATCTACGTTTTGTGGTTAGAGATGAGCTCGGGGTCCTCGCTAAGATCGCAGAACTGCTCTCTACACACGGTATCAGCATAGCACGCGCACTCCAAGAAGAAAGTAAAAACACCCCACTGAATGCTCAATCAACAGATACTACTGCCATTCTCATCATCATTACCCACGACTCATATTATTACCATGTCCAAAAAGCACTCGCTACTATAAAACAAACACCATTGCTCGTACAAGACCTGCTCGCCCAAACAATAGTAGCATACCCCATCATACCGGTACCCCAATAAAGCCATATATATAATAGGATTTCTTTACGTCACTACTGTATGTAATAGCTCAACGTAATAGCTCAAACACTGTTAATAATACAGGTATAAGTACTGTATTTATGGTAACAATGGTAAACACCATCGTAAAGCGCCTGTTCATATCTACTCTCATGTCTTCAAAACGTTTGTTCATATCCTCAAAGCGCTTATTCATATCCTCAAAACGTTTGTTCATGTCTTCAAAACGTGTATCCATACTTTCTCTGAGGTGCTTGAGCTCTTCTTCGACTCGTACAATTCTCTCGAGTAGATCAAAGTGCTTATCATCAAGGCTTATGACATAGCCTCTTTGCGCCAACTTTTCCTGAAAAAAATCAGGAGAAATATCGGAAGAAGGGAGGTTCTGAGAGAATTGTTCTTGCGCTTGGTGTTGACCTTGCGCCTGTTTTTTGCTTTGCTTTGGTTGTGATTTTGTTCTTGTGTTTGTTTCATTATGTCATTATAGCATATATGCTCATCGCTTGAGGTTGAGTGGTAATCATGTGCAGTGCTAGTCTGCAGAGGTAGTAGGTATATACCTATACTCTATATACCCATTGTTGTACGCATACACTTTATTGCTCAGAGATAGCCATACTATAGTAAAACATTAAGACAGAATACTTTTTTATAAAAAAACATACCCATCGATAGCAGAGTATCGATGGGTATAATGTTAGCTTTTTCAAACTATAGACTCGCTCAGGGATAGCCCATAGTTCTCCAAAGATAAAGTAATGTATCTTTGCATATTCCCCGCCGGGGGAAATATGCATATATTATTTAGTTCTGTCCTTATACCACTGTGGAGGAATAACATTCGCACACCCAGGAGCACCAGAATTATAGAACATTTTAGTTATTACGGTTGTCTCTGGTATATACTTCCATCGTTCAAGGCTCTCTTTTGCATTACAAAAGCCACTATTTCTGAACATCTCGGTCATATTCACCACGCTAGTCAAATCCCATGCGGTGAGAGATCTATTGAAATCTTCCGCATTATAGAACATACGGGTTGTATCCTTTACCTTGCTCACATCCCAGCTACCGATGTCTGGTTCTAAAGTCGCCCCAACAACAAAGAGCATGTTAAATTTATCCGCGCCATCGAACATATGGCTCATATTCTCTACACTGCTCACATCCCAACCACCAATATTTTGGTTGAATTCACTTGCATTTCTAAACATATGGCTCATATCCTTTACCTTTCCTACATTCCACCCACCGATATCGTAGTTAAAATCACCGATAGGGTTCTTATGGGGGGAAGGATCATAACTAGCAAACATATAACTCATATTCTCTACATTACTTACATCCCAGTCACCGATATCTTGGTTAAATGTACTTCCGTCATCATAACTTGAAGCAAACATATAGCTCATATCCGTCGCACCACTCACATTCCATTTGCTAATATCTCCAGGAACTGTTCTATTAAAAAACAATTTACTCATATCTTTCACATTGCAGGTTTCTAATTTTTCGATATCGTCTGAACGACGTTCACTTCTGTCTATCGCCAAAACTATGCTTTCTAGGTCTGTCCTATCTTCCACTGTGTTTTCGTGTGCAGAAGGGTCAAAGCATACGCCAGCACTTTCCCATTTAGGTAACTTGGTTATTTTAGGTGCAGAGGTAAACATAGCCTCCGTTTCTACAGTAGATAGTACATGATCACTCCAATCCGTGATATCTTCGGCAAATGCATCCGCTTCATAAAACATAAAACTCATATCAGTCACTTTTTCCACATTCCATTTCCCAATATTTTTGTTAAATACAGCTGTACTACGGAACATAGAACGCATAGTAGTCACACTACTCACAGTCCAACCATTGAGGTCTTGGTTAAATGCATCTGCAGATCTGAACATACTTTCCATATTTTCCACCTTACTCACATCCCATTTGTTTATAGCTTGGTTAAACGCCTTCGCTCCTCTAAACATGTTGCTCATATTTGTCACATTGCTCATATCCCATTCAGCGATTTTTCCATTAAATCTAGTATTGTCTCTAAACAATTCACTCATATCTTTGATATTACAAGTTTCTAAATAATTGAGATTTACCCTTGTATTCTTGTCTGTTTCGACGTCAATTATATCTCTCAATTCTACTTTATCTTTCACTATCGTTGCGTGAGCGCTCGGAGCAAAACACACGCCCGCTTCTTTCCAGTTGGGCACCTTTGTCACTTGGGGTGCACCATTAAACATTTCAGTGGTATCTACCGTCGATAATACATGATCACTCCAAGAAGCGAGATCTTCGTTGAATGCTTCCGCAAGTTTAAACATACCTCTCATACTGGTCACACTCTTTACATCCCAATCGCTGATAGAGCGTTTGAATGCTTTCGTCTGCATGAACATAAAATTCATGTTAGTTACTCTGTCCACATCCCATTGATTGATATCTTGGTTAAATGCTACCGCACCCAAAAACATAGACTCCATATTCTTTACCTTGCTCACTGTCCAGTCGTAGATAGGTTTATCGAATGCACTCGCTTCTCTAAACATATAGCTCATATTTTCTACATTGCCCACCTCCCACCGGTTAATATCTTGATTGAATACATCCGCACCAGAAAACATAGCCTGCATATTTTTCACCTTGTCCACATTCCATTTAGCGATGGGTTGGTCAAATTTATCCGAATTCAAAAACATAGACTCCATAGTAGTCACACTGCTCACTGTCCAGTCTCCGATAGGTTGATTGAATGCTTTCGCTTCTCTAAACATAAAACTCATATCCTCTACCTTACTCACAGTCCAACCACCGATAGGCTGGTTGAATACAAGCGCACGATTGAACATATTGCTCATATCTTCTACATTGCTCACATCCCATGAAGTGAGGTCTCCATCAAATGCCTCTGCATCCTTAAACATAGCACGCATAGTGTTTACCTTGCTCACATCCCAACAGTTTACTTTACCATTAAACGTCGCTCCTTCCTCAGTTTCAAACAAACTCGACATGTCGGTAATACCTGAAGTATCAAGATAATTTAGATTAACGGTAATACCTTGTGCCTTTATATCTCTTTGTACGAGTTGTTTTAGTTCTGCTGAATCTTTTGGCTTGTACTGCTTATCCTTGTCTATGTCATCACAACTAACACCTACATCATAGTACTCATCGGTTTTGTCACCACCCGTTTGTCACCACCCGTTTCGGTTTTGTCACCATCCGTTTCGGTTTTGTCACCATCCGTTTCGGTTTTGTCACCATCCGTTTCGGTTTTGTCACCATCCGTTTCGGTTTTGTCACCATCCGTTTCGGTTTTGTCACCATCCGAATTATTACTAATAGAATCCTCAGAATCTGTCGCACACGATACAATCATTCCTACAAGAACAAAACTCAATATGCTCATACAAAAACATAATAATACACGTTTTACATTTACTCTCATATACCCTCCTAGGTATCTATAGTTAATTAGTAAGCACTTTATATGCTTGCCCATTATCAATTCTACTATACATATTGACATCTTTTTCAAAATAAATTGTATTTATTTTCATAATTTTTTGTAATAAATTAGTATATTTTTATGTAATAAATAAACATAAGCGATATATGGGCATTATAGGCTTAAACAAAGATAGTGTTAAGAAAAGTTGATTAAGTCTAGCAAATAGCTATAAACGAAGTCTCTGTTTATCTCAAGTAATGATAACATCAAGTAGTCGGTACCCAGAGAGTACTTGTAGCCTCATTATAGATATGTCACATCGCTTGGAGCTGGATGGTGATCATGTGCAATGCTAGTCTAAATTGGATGCGATACGCCAGAAGCTACCTGATGAGATGTAACCACATGAGATATAATCATATTAGATGTAGTAGGTATATACTTATACTCTATATACTCATTGTTGTACGCATACACTTTATTGCTCAGAGGGAGTCACACAATATTATGGCAAGGTATTATAGCTAGAATGCCTTTTTGTAAAAAGCGCCCACTCTATCAATGGCTTTGCAACACAACAGATATGCATGGTTCTAAGGCAAGGCATAGCTTAGCTATTATAATACCTCTCGTTATCAATATGACTTGAGTAGTAGCCTTATGCTAACGAACAAACAGTAACCTAAGAAGCACCCATCAGATCCGTATACCATTGTGGTGGATAAGAACCAGCACAAATCGAACGTTTTAAATCAGTAAACATATCGGTTAGTATTATATTTGGTGTATTTTTTATTTTATCACCCCATTCACTTAACGTCTCATTGAAAACATCCCCATTACAGAAGTTTGATTCTCTAAACATATTCTTCATATTCGTTACTTTACTTACATCCCATTTAGTGACATTTTGGTTAAAATTTACTGCCGACCAGAACATAGCTTCCATATTTTTCACGTTTCCCACTTTCCACTCACCTATAGGCTTGTTGAACACTAACGTGTTATAGAACATATATCTCATATCCTCTACACTGCTCGTATCCCAACGACCGATAGCGACATTGAATGCGTTCGCATTACTGAACATATTTCTCATGTTCTCCACTTTGCCTACCTTCCATCCGCTTATATCATTTTTGAATGCTTTCGCACCTTCAAACATATAGGCCATATTAGTCACCTTACTCACGTCCCAGTTACTTATGTCTCCATCAAACGCTTCTTCTTTTTCAAACATTTTGTACATACTCGTTACATTGCTTACGTCCCATTGGCTAATGTCGCCGTTAAGGCTATTGTTACTTATAAACAAATCGCTCATATCTTCGACATTACAAGTTTCTAGATGGTTAAGATTGGGTGATAGTTCATCTGCTGTTATCAAGTCGCTTATTTTTCTTCGCAGTTCGCCTTTGTTTTCCATCACATTGATATTGGCCGTGTGATCAAAGCACACCCTTGTTCCGTCTGATTTTTTCCAGTTGGGTACCCCTGCCAACTTGCTTGCTGCAGCAAACATAGACGCTGTATCTACCATCAACTGTACATGTTCGCCCCATGCGGTGAGGTTTTGCTCAAATGCCTCTGCACCATCAAACATGCTCTCCATAGTAGTCACCGCTCTTACATCCCAGCTCCTGATGTCTTGGTTAAATACTGTTGTACCCTTAAACATGGCACTCATATCAGTCACCTTGCTCACGTTCCAACAGTGTATTGCTCCATTAAAGGTCGCTCCTTCTTCTATCTCAAACAAACTGGACATATCCGTGATACCTGAGGTATCGATATAATTAAGGTTGACATCAGCCCCTTGGTCTTTAATATCTTTTTTTATGAGTCGCCTTAGTTTTGCCGTATCTTTTGGTGCATGCTGTTCACTTGCCTTTATGGCATCACAATCATCACCCACGTCATAGTACGTAGCAGTGAGAGCGTCAGGTTTCTTGTCACCAGTGCCACCAGAACCTTCAGCATCTGTCGCACATGACACCATAATCCCCACTAACACAAGACTCAACACGCCTGTGCAGAACCATAAAATTATGCGATCTATACGTTTGTTCCTATACCCCTCCAAGGTATTAATAATTTTGTAAACATATTTTCATGCCCACATAGAATAATTACAGTGTATTATCAATAGTTTATGTTTAAGAAAATTGTACATTTTTTTACTGATATTATGTATATTTTTTAATTTTTGTAATGCATTTGTATGTAGTGAATGAACGTAATCAGCCCATAGAAAGATGTAGACTATCCATCAAAAAAACGCAAAAGGGAATGTAAATCTCGCAAGTAATGCACGTGGAGTCACACTCAAATGGCAGTTAATAAGTACTTGAATTTCTACAATAATGTCACATTTTTCGGTTTTGTTCTTGAGTGTATTTCATGATGTCTTTGTAGCATATATACTCACACCCCTTTTAGCGAAGTTCTACTCTTCATTTTTTATGTTTATATACTCAATATAAGCTTATCTACGATAAGATACCCCCCATCAATAAAGAGTCGATGAGAGGCTATCTTAGTTGTACGGTCTTATCATATCGGTCAACCTAGCTTGAGATATATCCATTTTGTTTGTCGATGGTTATGGATATTGAAACAAGAAGATTGCTTTTAATCCCAGCTTCCCCACTTTGTTGGAAATTTATGTTCACATGTATCTTTACCCAGAGCTGTACCTTCAAACATATCGGTGGTGGTGGGTACTTCAGTTATGCTATCACTCCATGAATCAAGGCTTTGACAAAAACTTTTTGCGTTACTAAACATTGCACTCATAGTGGTCACCTTGCCCACATTCCACTTATCTAGAGGCTGGTTGAATTTAATTGCATACCAGAACATATAGCTCATATCGGTCACCTCGCCCACTTTCCAATTACTGATATCTTTGTCAAACATGTCAGCACTCCGAAACATTGCATGCATATTGGTCACCTTGTTCACCTCCCACTTTCCTATGGGCTGGTTAAATTTAATTGCTCTATTGAACATATTCTCCATATTCTCTACATTATTGACAGTCCAGCCACTGATATCTTTGTCAAATTTTGTAGCACCCCTAAACATCTCACTCATATTGACCACCTTGCTCACATCCCAACAATTTATGTCACCGTTAAAGGTTGCTCCTTCTTCAGTTTTAAACAAACCCGACATGTCAGTAATACCCGAGGTATTAATATAGTTGAGATTGACAGTAGTACCTTGTTCTTTAATGTCTCTTTGTATGAGTCGTTTTAGGTCTGCTGTATCTTTTGGCACGTGCTGTTTGCTTGCTTCTATATTGTCGCAATCGTCACCCGCATTATAGTAAGTAACAGTGCCACCACCTGTGCCAGTACCAGTACCAGTACCAGTGCCAGTACCAGTACCACCAGTACCTTTTGTAGTGCTACCAGATTCGTTTCCCGAATCTTCGGGTTGCACATAACATGATACAGTAATCCCTACCAGCACAAGACTCAATATGCTTATGAAGAACAACAATAATGTATGCTTTGTTAGATACACGTTCATATAACCTCCTTAGATTGGTTTGTTTTTTTATGTATGCATGGTATCGAAATCACGCAGTACTACAATAAGTATACTAAAAAACTATATTTTTTTTTCAAATGTACTTATTATTATTAATTTTTGTAACTTTTTTGTAATTTTTTTGTAACAAATTACTGCATTTTTATACAGAAGGCAATAGTCAATCTTTTAAGAAAAGCACGTTGTCAATATATTTTGGGTATTCTGAGAAGGCATGTTTAGTCAAGGGTCTTGTGATGGAATATAACAAAATGAGGAATACTCTGATCAGCAACCCTTATATTAGATTTGTTTGGTATACACATACATTCTGATTATTGTACCCATATGCTCTAGCTTGTTCAAAAAACAACTAGACAGTACTAAATACCAGATACTAGATACCATAGCGTCTGAAAGAATGCTTTCAGCATCCTCAGCAATGCATCCATTACAAAAAAAGCGGGTTTCGAAAAACCCGCTTTAACCAACTATAAATACACAGACATCAGAACACAACACGTTTTATATGGCAGTGGTATTAATACACACACCCTACAAAACCACAATACGGATAAAATTCTACGCAATGCCACATACAATGACACTACACAAAAATTTGATAATACGCTTTATAATGCAATTACAATCAAGCCTCACGGGTAATTAGTACGGGTCAGCTAAACATGTTACCATGCGTACACTTCCCGCCTATCAACCAGATAGTCTCTCTGGTCCCTTCAGAGACCCGAAGGTCTAGGGATGATTAATCTTGAGGGGGGCTTCCCGCTTAAATGCCTTCAGCAGTTATCCCTTCCAAATATAGCTACCCAGCACTTACCGTTGGCACGATAACTGGTACACTAGAGATTTGTCCACATTGGTCCTCTCGTACTAAATGCAGATCCTCTCAATCATCCAAACGCTAGTAGCAGATAAAAACCGAACTGTCTCGCGACGTTCTGAACCCAACTCACGTACCGCTTTAATTGGCGAACAGCCAAACCCTTGGGACCTGCTACAGCCCCGGGATGCGATGAGTCGACATCGAGGTGCTAAACTTTGCCGTCGATATGAACTCTTGGGCAAAATAAGCCTGTTATCCCCGGAGTACCTTTTGTCCGTTAAGTGACGGCGCGTCCACAAGCCACCGCCAGATCACTAAGACCTACTCGCCCAAACAATAGTAGCATACCCCATCATACTGGTACCCCAATAAGGCTATGCAGTAGAGATTTTTTGCATCACTAGTGCAATAGCTCAAATAGCGTTAGTAATGCAGGTATGAGTACTGTATTTATAGTGACAATAGTGAACATCATCGTAAAATGCCTGTTCATATCTACTCTCATATCCTCAAAACGTTTGTTCATATCTTCAAAACGCTGATTGAATTCTACCCTCATATCGTTAAAGCGTTTATCCATGCCTCCTCTGAGGTAATTGAGTTCTTCTTCGACTCGTACAATTCTCTCGAGTAGGTCAAAGTGATTATCGTCAAGACTTATAGCATACTTTGCGCCGATTTTTCCCAAGAAAGAACCTGAGGAGGAGCTTTCTGAGAGAGTTGTTCTTGCGCTTGATATTGTTTTGGGTATTGTCTCTGTTTTTTTTTTTGGTTTTTTACTTTGGTTTTGCTCTTGTGCTTGGTTCATGGTGCTATTATAGCGTATATGTTCATCGCTTACGTCTGTATGATGACCGTGTCCTGTGGGAGTCTGCATTGGACATGCCACACCAGATGTGACATCAAGAGGTGTAACCTGATGGGGGTCCTCATTAGAAGGATCCATATGAAGTACGGTCTTATTGAGGCAGTAGATGTGTACATATACTCAATATACCGATTGTTGTACGCATGTACTTCACCTTGCTCTGATATAGTCGTGCAGTATCATAGTCAAGCACTATAGACCAGACAAAAGATATACTATAGCAAACACAATGCATGCTCGCGCCTTTCGTTGCAAAACCTCTACTACGATGTACATGCTTTATAATAGATCACCATTGTGTGTAGCTGTATTCAGTTTTATACAAATACTAGTCTTTGTAATTAGATAGTGAGTGACATTGTATACGATAGAAGGATGCTAGCCTTACTCATTGATATCGTTCTTTATGCTAGAGGTAGACATAGCATGGACTGAGAGCACACAAAGCTACACTGTTATACTGCTATAATTTAAAGTAATAGTATGCGTAAAAATACAAGGATAAATAGGATTCAAGCAGGCAAGCACATTCTCATGCTATGTCTATGTACCTTGGCATACATCATGAGTTCGTGTGCAAGCACTGCACGAACAGAATTTGACAACAGTTCCGACCCCCAAGTTAAATTGTTTCAGATACGACAACTCATGGGCAACCTCCGCTATACGATCGCACAAGAACTATTAGAAGAAATGAAGGTTGAATATGCGGATGATCCCTCACTACAAATGGAAATAGGCTATGAATTAGGTTTTGTACTCTTGCAACGTCGTCGCTACCAAGAGTCTGCTACAGTATTTAACGAAGTACTGCGTATGTACGAAGAAAGTGAAGAAAAAAATCAACTCGTTGATTGGCCTTACTACCTTAGCAGAAAAATCCTTACCGAATACGTCGAACCAAAATTATAACTTAATTTCTTTCCTTATCTTTATAGCTTGGTTTTGTGACTTAGTATACTTTGGGCATTGTTACTCTTGCCAGTATTTGCTTAGGTATCGGTCAGTATCTCAAGAAGATAGGGCTTTATGTCTACCATGTTGGGTACATACTGTACCTCACCGTTTCTCAAATAATACAGTACACAATATATGGTTTTTCCTTGATATTCCTTGAGTGACTCTATCGCTACCTTATAGGCAACTAGTTGTGCAAAATACTTTTGAGGTACAATATGCGAATCAGTCTTAAAGTCAATGATATACACCTCATCACCTGTACTTACAAGCAAGTCTATAAAGCCTTTGAGATACACACCTGCCACATGCGAATTGTTATTTTGTGCAAGAGACTTGGTCTGCACAGGCTGCTCAAACTGGATATAGTGTAGGTATTCGTAGTCTGCCTTGATATTAAGCGATTGAGATACTGTGTGTTTTTTGCACTTTTTCCAGAAAGAACTTTGCATAAATCCATCACATAGCCTATGTGCCTCGTCAAAAAACAGAGCACGCTCTCCCTCGCTAAGATGCACCACCTTGCTTGCAATAAACAGTGGAACACTGCCTCTCGTTCCATGCGTACATAATGCTGATAATTGATAGTGGCAGTAGCTACCAAAATCCGAATACAAACCATGATTTCCTAGAATGGCTTCTAGTGCAGTATCTGAAAAAGCAATAAATGCAGGTTGGACTTTGTCTGTGGATGACTGATTACCTTGCACAGCCTCAGCACTGACTGTCTCATTGGTTTTTCCATTGCTCACCTCACTGGATATTTTTTTGGGTATGTTGCTATTTATCTCACTACTTATCTTATTGGGTACCTTGTTGGCTAAGGCACTGGGGGACAACCACAAAGGGCCAAGAGAAATTGGTGCAGTGGTAAACGAATCGGCAAGACTCACTATAGACGCGTGTACATGCTTTTTGTCAACATCAGCCATGTGATGAGTAGTCATGGATTGGCTATGGTACTCTTGTGCATATGCCATGACATCCGCTCCTTTATGCAAGGTATATGCAATATTCGTCTGAGACGATACTAGGTCTTGCTGTTTTTTAGCCATGATGCCTTGACTCAGGGAATCGTTGACAATAGCATCCTCGTGCGCTAGTATCCAGCTGAGAGGGGAATTTTTATGAGCAATATATTTTTGATACCTATCGTCCTTATCTGTTACATTACGAGCGTCTATCGTTGACAACAAAATTGTACCTTGTTTTGCCCGTGTCATACCCACGTATACAATACGCAATTCCTCAGATACGTAGGAATCTTTTTGCGTCTTATTATAACTTGTTATAGGGGAGCGGTTTTTTGTGCACATTCCTGTAATACCAAGGTCGATAGCAAGAATATCGTTCATTTCAAACACGCGTTTTTCGGGAGAACGAGCTCTCAAATTTCTTCCTAACTCCAATAAAAAAACAAAATCAAACTCGAGTCCTTTGGCTTTGTGAGCAGTCATTACCTGCACCCCCTTCTTTGTCTGACTAAAAGTTGTTGCTAGTGAAGACGGTGGCGCTGCTCCTTGAAGCAATGAGTGTATCAAGTGTATGCACTGATACACATGCTTTGAGTGATATATACACGCCGAAATACTGTGATAGTGTTCTTCGAATACTGACGCTTGCTGTGGGCTCGCATGGTATGCGATTGCATACAGGTATCCGCATCCATACCAAAAATGTTGTAGGCATTCATAGAGCCCTTCTTGTTCAAGAATACGGCGAGCCTCTTGGTAACGCATGCGTAATTCTGCCATCCTTTGCACATCATTCTTACGCTCAGCGTACAGATGCGAAAGACTAATTCCTAACTCTGTGGCACAGTATTTTTCATACTCATCATCACCAAATGTAAATAATAGTTGCTGTGCATATGCATCTAAAGACAGGGGAGTAGAAGATTCTCTCTTTGTTGGATACCGTTCCATGCTATGACAATAGTAGGCAAGTGCCTGCATAAGAGCATCGTCGCCCATCGTAGATAATGCTGAACGCAGTACTTCTGCGTAGGCAAGTGTGTGCGTAGGATATACGAGCAAACAAAGCCAGGAATAAAAGTCTGAAACAGGATCCTGTTTAAGATGAAGCGTTTCTTCTTCGAGGTAAAAAGGAATGCCAAGGTTTCTAAAGATACGTTGCACAACAAAGAGCATGGTATTGGTTCTTCCCAATACTGCCATTCGATCAAAATCGATGCCTTCTTTATGATGCAACGCTAGTATCCGACGTGCGCAGTGCAGTACTTCTATACTTTGTTTATCTTCACCTCGCTCATAGGTGAGTATGTCGCATTGCACTGCATGCGATGAGTTTTTTTCTTGAGAAAGATGGTAGTCCTCGTACGCTTGTTGCTCACGGTATTGTATCTTTTGTGCGTCACCGTTTATTTCGGAATCAGCAAAGACAGAAGAAAAAATAGCATTATTACTTTGTATCACTGTAGGGAGAGATCGATAATTTGTACGGAGCTCTTTTACAACATCAAATTGCTTGCTAAGAGCAAGATAGCGTTCGATGTCTGCACCTCTAAATGAGTAGATTGCTTGTTTAGGGTCACCGACAAAAAAAAGCAAAAGCTGAGCGCCTGCTACCTTTGCAACTCGTTTCACGATAAAAAACAACTCCTTTTGTACATCATTGATATCCTGAAACTCATCAACAACTAATTCTTGATACAAAGATACGAGACCCTCACTTATATCGGTAAACATAGATAGACCATGGTTTACCATGCGTGATAGTTCATAAAAACTTAGTTTTCCCGAACGCTTTTTTTGTACCACCCACCCTTGTACACATTTTTGACAGAGTACATAAAAACTCTCGTACAGCGCCTCATTATCAAGCGTGTATTGCAAATCAAGGAGTGTAGAAAATTCTTGCTGGAGGTGTTCCATGCACTCCTTAAATTCTTGCCATGCTCCTTCTTGTTTTTTAAAGATTTTTGTAGTCGCCAGTCCACGCTTGTCAAAATGTAAGGCTCCCGTATGAGTACGCCACCAATGCGGATTTTTGTCATACCCTATATAGGTGTCGTATATATGAGCAAGTAATCGTGCTGTTTTATTAGTAAGTGCATACATATCTACAAGCTGTTCTATGCTTGCTTGGTGCATGGGCATGGGCATGTCTTTTGCCTGTGCTCTATGGGCATCATCTATCTGTATGACACGCTCCACGGCTTCTTGAACAGAAAATCCAAAGATTACATGGCATTGTTCGTTTAGCTGATTCAAATATGTATCGACTCTTTGCTTTGTGGTGTGTGCATGTTGCTTGAGCATGTCGAATACGTGGGTTTTCATGTGTAAAAAATCTCGCATGGGTACACTAAAATCTTTGAGCAGGGGATTAAAAATAGCATGTATTAAATCCGAAACCGATATGCTCGTCATCACTTGACTAAGTACGGGAGAATCAGTGGTATGCAAAAAATGATATATATAGCGTATGCGTTGTTCGTCTTCGTCTTCGTCGCTCACGCTTAACGGAAAAAGATAGCCAAGCCGTGGGGCTATGGTGCGTGCCAACTTTAACACGAATGAGTCTATCGTCGATATTTGTGCAGCTGCAAAGTTATCTCGTTCTCCTTCAACAAACCGACAAAGTTCATCATCATGTAAAAACTCATAGTCAAGGAATCGTTTTTCTCGACATACTTTGTCCAGTGCATCGTATATACGTTGATACATCTCTTTTGTCGCCTTGATGGTAAATGTAAGCACCAAAATGCGCGAAAGTGGTACGCGTCTGTATACCAATGCGTAAAGCACGCGCATGGCAAGCACCGTTGTCTTGCCACTCCCGGCTCCAGCGACAACGAGAGTGTCTTCGGTTGATGTGATTGCATCTTGCTGTTCTCGATTGAGTGTCATTCTGTCCTTAATTTGGGCTTGTTTGTAGTTTGTTTGTAGCTTGCTTGTACATGATTATCTGTATCCTTTGTAAAGGCGAAAGTTATTACGTAAGACACGTATATAGGATTCATCATGTAACTGTATATTTGATTGAATATCTGACTGTAGTTCTGATGAGTGGGATTCTGTGCCAAATATGGCTTGTATATCCTCACGTTGACTGTGATTGTGATAGTGTCCCATTTTAAGTATATATAACGAACGATTAAAGGCCTGTGTGAACAGTGGCAGTCTCTCTACTATATGCGCGTACTTTTCGGGAGAAAGTTCTTGCGGATAAAACTTGTTGTCTTTAAACGAAAGCAAACTAGCATGTTCATACCACGTAGGGCGTGTCGTATCAAACCCCAATAAAAAAAGATATGCCCACACTTGATATAAGTACATCACAAGACTTTCGTCCTGCACCGAAGATTTATAATCTAATACAAAGTACTCGTGGCTATACGAATTGTAAGTTGCAAGATCTGACCTTCCTTTCATAGAAATCACGAGGCTACTATCTTGCTGGCTACGATACACGGTGTTTGTTGTCATCTCACGCGACACCAAGCTATGCATATGTATGCGTGGATGCGCAAGAACTTTTCTGAATGTGCTATGTATATCGTACTCGAGTAGTTTTACTTTTAGCCATGCCCGCACACAAGGAAAAAAATAAGGAAGTGCATACACATGTTCACATTCCTCATTTACAATTCTTGAGACAGACTCAGATAATGCTTGTTCAGTGGGCATTACTATTTTTTCTTGCATGTGCATGACATCTTTGTGTTTCTGCGTATCACTTGGCACCCTATGCACAACTTCATCGATGAGTCTTTGGTATATATGGTGTAGTCGTTTTCCTAACTCAAAACGGGCATGCAGTTCTACGTCTATTGATGACACGGGGAGCGTATCTGCGTTGACTTGACATAGGACATCGAAAAGATAGCTAACTGGACTTTGTACAAGACGGGCTGTAGAACCTGCCGATAGATACGGTGGATGGGATGCCTTTGTCGAAACATCATCCACTGTCATATCATCTATCGACACACCATCTACAGCTGTGGGGCGTATGCATTGTGCGTATAGGAGTTGGCTGGTAGTCTCTCCTAGGCCTTGTGTAAGAAAATTTTTCTCTGATCCTCCGAGACTATGTTTCATGTGGCGCAGTCCCTGTCCCCATATTGGATGAAGCGCAAATGTGAGAGGTTGGTCAGCTTTAATGGAACTGGTTTTTGATTGCTTACGTTTTGGTTGATGTTCGTAGTAGCCCTTCCTAATTGTGTCCATGGACAAGCCATATCTGACCTGTTTTGTGCCTATGGATATTGCTGTTTGATGCGGTTCTTCTGAATGCACAAACAATGAAGGAAGTATGTGTTGCGACTCAAAGCCCTGCCTTGCACATGAGACTCTCACCTTGTGTGGATACGTTATACCCAATAATTGTAAGACATCTATACGCTCATTACGAATACGTTCATGAAAGTGTACCATTGTCTTTGGTTCGTTTTCGAGCACCATCATAAGCGGATCATAATCCCATGTATACAAACTCTCCTGACTCATATTAACAAAAAAGACGTGATCAAATTCGTTTACGAGCATCTCAGAAAACGTTCCTATACGCACTCCTCTGTTTTCAGCATTACCCCCTTGCGCACCTGACCTACCCTGTTCAGAAAGAATGAACAAGAAAAATTCTATGGGCTTGAAACTTTTATCTATGGGCATGCCTACTATGCCATCGTGCAAGAATAGGTGCATTGTACATAATTGTTTACGGAGAGGGGCAAAAAACTCCCTTGTTGACTGGTCTGTTATTTTTTCTGTTATTTTTTTTGCCAATATTCTTATTTTTTCTGGCGATTTGTTTAATGTTTTTTTTAAGGGATATTCTGGTGAATCAAACAGCACATCAAAGAGAGTGTATACGCACTCTAAGAGGCTATAGAGTGTGCGTACTTTGACAAGACTTTGTGTTATATCGTACAGTCGGGCAATAAACACTTTCTGCGCCTCGCTCAAACCCCAATGACTTTTCAGGTAGGAGGCAAGATATCGATGATGTTGCCTACTCAAGTAAAAAAGACCTTGTAAGACTGCCCGATCGATTTTTAAAAATTCCTGATATCGGACTAGACATGAAAACAGAGCATCCAAGCGTACCCCGTAGTGAAGCAAATCAAAAAACTCTATGAGAAACGTGACCGCAGTTTTTTTGTAACGCCTATCTTCGGGTACATAGTCAAGCGGAACGCCGTGTTCTCTCAATAGCAAATAGAGTTCGTCTTTATAGCGTATCGAATCATCAGCGACAACAATACCGATAGACTGCGTGTCTATACCCTGTAACACCAGATCCAGTATACGCCGGCAGGTATCATGTAGTTCTTGACGAACAAAATCAAAAGTGGCAATCGTAAGGCGTGACGTCGATGGTGTTCTCGATACAGGAGAAAAAAGACTACGCGCAGAGATAGCCCGCGACTCATGTACTACCCCTGCGTCTATGAGCACACGATATAGTGCTTGCGTTTCGAATGGTGCGAGCTCCAAAAAACAAGCACATATACTACGCTCTTGTTCTTCCTCTGTTTTTGTTATACTGTTGGTTACGTGTGGAGGTTCGGTATGTATATCAAATATATCTCGACCTTCGAGCAAGGTACACATATAAACTATGCGGTCAACTCGGTGCTGTGACAGAAGTGTATGTACATACTGAGAAACAATATATGCATACACGCTGGCTTTATTGCTGGTCTTACTGCTGGTCTTATTGTTGGCATGATGAGATGAGCTATGTGATTCATCTTGTGTTTTTCTTCTCTCTGTGAATGTCCTATGCGTACCCGTCATATACAGTTTTAGCATCTTTAGGAATGACTCTTTGAGCAAAAGGCTACTATACTGAATTGAAACATCAAGTTCTTCTTCTTTTATTTGTAGTTCGTACGCTATACGTGCACGACACTCTTTTTGTGTACAAATTTTATGAGCTACGAGGCTTCGTTGTGTAGCATCAAGCCACTGATATCCCACAAACCCTTGCCTGGCACACATATCAACAAGCATATCAACAGAAATACAAGAATGCGACGCCACTGCCCCATGGCGTTGAGCGAGAAACTGTTTGTAGTGATGAGATTGGGCACTAGAACTAAACACCAACGATGCAGATGGAGACTGAGTAACAAAAGCACTACAGATATCCAAAAAAGATTCATCGGGGGATACAGACATACCACTTTAATTGTATTAAATCACTCGCCCTCATAGTGCATAGAATTGATGATACCCTATAATACAAGATATGGACAACTGGAATCGTGGGGCTGTTCTTGCTCTCTTGCTTAGAGCATCTCGTCTCGCCTATCGCAATAAGACCAATCTTCAAGTCTTGCACAAAGAAGAAGGCAACCACAAAGAAATATTTACGAACGTAGACATCCTCATTGAGAACATGCTTATCAAAGAACTCGAACGTCCTTCCCGCGGACACTTTGTACTTGGCGAAGAAACTGCACAAGAAAAAGTCAATTCACCTACGTTTCTTTCAAATCTCGAACAAACTATGTGGATTATTGATCCAATTGATGGCACACAAAATTTTGTGCTCGGTCTTCCGATGTGGGGAATAAGCATCGGCTACCTCAAAGGAGGAAAATTTTGCGAAGGAGCAATCGCACTCCCTGATCTCGGCCAAGTATATATTACTGACAAGGATCGCGTGTATGTGTATAATTCGCGCAAGAAACTCGCATTTACACGATACGTCAAGCCTTCGCTTCTTGCGCCTCTGGTTCCGCAGTCTACCACCAAAATCATCTCTATATCGACCGAAATATCGAGAATGGTGACAAAAAGGCATACCCCACTACACGTAAATGGCTCCTGTTCTTTTTCGCTTTGCCAGACACTCTCATCGTCATATGCCGCATACATAGGGCGTGCAAAAATATGGGATTTTGCTGGTGCGATCGCCCTGTTTAAAGCGATAGGAAGCCCTCTCTTTTATTATGATATGCGTCGCAAAAGCCTTCAGAACTTCCCCGACACAATATCAACCAAAATATGGAAGAAAAATTATACCTCGCTCATACATCCACTAGTATTCTCCAACTCACAAAGAAACGCTCGCCAATTATTGGCTGAGCTATTCGCATAGTCAACATACGCACCTTTATACACCTCACTGCATACATGCAGGTATACTGTTACAGTTGATAGTAGTATACTCTGCTATTTCTAGCCTGCGTTACGTATTGCTCTTGCCTTGCACGAGGAAGCATTGCAACACTACCCTGCATAAAGCCCAGTTGTTCAAACCAATCTCCTGTTTTTGTTGTCAAAGCAAAAAGACGCGTGTACGATCTATCACGGGCTGTCTTAATTGCAAAATGTACCAACTTTTTACCAAGACCAAGCTGTTCGTATCCATGCGCCACCGCTAAAGCCCCGATTTCGGCATCTGATTTATTAAAATGGTATAACCCTACTGCTCCTTGTATAAGATCATCGACTGAAAATACAAAATAACTGTTGACATCCTGTTTGATATCATGCAAGGTACGTGGTAGGAGTATTTTACGTTCTATCAAGGGGAGCATTATTCTGTACACTGTCTCTATATCAGAGGGTGTCATGGGGCGTATCGACTCAAATTCATCTGTGTACAACATCGTTCCTGCACCAAGATTATCAAATATTTCGATAAGTATCGCACCGTCTTTAAGACCAGAAAGAAAATGTATGCGTTCGTTGTGTTTTCGTAAGGACTGTGTAGCGTGAGACAACAACATAGGATAGGTAGTGGGAACAGCAAGTGTATTGTGTGCTTGCTTATTGTGTTGTAACAAGTCGCTGACACCACGAAGACTGAGCCGCACTATTTCACCAGCTTCGTTACAGTCTATGTTCTCCGTTTGGGGAATGTGTAAGGCATGCATCTGTGATGAAAAGTCCTCTCCATGCACAAAACAGAGTTTTTTTGCTTGGAGCGCTTCGAACAAACTAAGCGCAAACTGATAGGCATTGAGTATGTATTCCTTGCCGGTACGACTCCAACCTAATGCGGGCAATACGGGAATAATCATATCCTCGAGAAGCGTTTGCAGTACTGATGTTTCAAATTTTTGTACGGTGCCTGCATGACCGTAGTCTATCCCTTCTATCACCCCGTACCCTTGTGCCGAGGTCCAATTACCCATAACGGCAATTTTGTTGTTCTGTGAAAGCCGCGCCACAATGCGACTCGCCATATCAAAACTTTTCATGCGTAGTTGCGCAACCCTGTTTGACTTAATCACCCCAGCAACGCGCTCATTAGATTTGACTTGCTCATAATTAGTCACTGTAGAATTAGTTACAAGCGCAATTCTTATGTTCATGTCGACGAGGAGTGCAATGTCATCTACAATTCCCATGAGTTGGTATTCGCTCAGATCATCATCAATACAAATAATAAATATCTGATTTCTATACCTCGTCATATATGAAAAAATATTTCTCACAAATTGTGGACGTATTGGGTGTTTAAATACATTCATTTTTACAATAAATTTAGTATACTATAAGCAATGGCGAGCACAAATAATCTGGAATACCGCACAGATACAAGAAGTTCGAATGGAAAACATGCAACCAATGCTTTTTGGTATTATGTGTTTTGGATTTCGATACTTATTCTCATTACAATAGCATTAATAATGCTCATCCCTGTATTTAACACATTGCCGTTTTTATCACGAGGCAATACATCACAAGACTCTCCTTCGCCTACTACAACGCAAATCCCCACCGCACGAGATTGCGAATCAAGTGCTACTGACAGTAATTGTCGCCCCCACGTAGAACAATCCATAGAACAAAAATCAACATCGGGAATAGAGAGCCAACATAAAGAACGCGCCACAACACTACACACACCCACAAAACAACAAAGTACGCGGTTGCCGAGTCAAGAATATCCAATAAGCCCTCCGCTACAAACACAAAAGACACAAGACTACCCCCTGCTACTCGAAAAGATAGTATTTGAGTTTGGTAACGGTAGTTTTGAGAGAAACGGGACACGCTACCGTCTAGGATATGCACGACTGAGAGCAAAGTACCCCACAGATTTTAGAAAAAATGAAGACAGTAAGCCCATAGAGGTTTTATCTGCTGGCGCACCTTTACTCCAAATAACAAGCATTGCGCCCAACGATGACTCAATACAAATTGAATCATATACTGACTTTTTTGTCATTGAAGCTAGTTTTGATATACGTCTTACTACCCTACCGAGTTTTGTTGAAATAGAATCACAAAACAGTACAGACATTCTACTAAATTCTCCTGTCATTCACTTTACCCTTGCCTCCCTCGATACCTCAAGTATCAACCTTACTAATGAACTTGGAGTATCCTACCGACGTGACATAGAAAACCATCTCTACGAATTTGAAAAAACGCTTAGTACCCACCCACCATTCATCGCATTTATTCATCAAGAACTTGCGCGAGCCTATGTCAGGCGAGGTCTACCGTCAATTACTATCCCTTCTTTATGACGTTTGCTCTTGAGTGCTACTACCCCCATAGCATTCTACTTACTTTAAAAAACTGAACTATGGTACCGCACAATAAATAGAATTTCATATACATGAACTACCCAATAAGCATAGTACTACTGCTCGCTTCATCAGCTTTTTTTTCTGCATGTGAGACTTCGTTTGTTTCATTGAACGAGGCTCAGATACAAGCATTCAAAAAGCGATACAAGGTACGGGGACGTGTATTGGATTTTTTTATTACTCATGCTTCTCAGTTGCTCAATACCATTTTGGTAGGCAATAATGCCACCAACGTACTCATATCGGTATTGACGGCTCGTTTTTCGCTTCTCGTATTAGGATCAGAATTTCTTGCCCTTATGTCAGGACTCATCTTGCTTGTACTCCTTTTTTTTGGCGAAATTGTTCCAAAACAAATTGCTATAGAAAATAATATGTTCGTTATCCATATTGGTCTTTTTCCCCTGCTCTTGTGCTATTACCTTATGTTTCCTTTGTCTTACTTACTTGATCTTATGACACAAGGTATAAAAAAAGTCTTTAAATCTCGACGCGAATTTTCTCGTTCTCAGGATAAGTTGCTTCACATATTCTACCATTCAAGCAATACCGGTATCATAAGTCATAGCACTGTTAAAATGCTCAGTAGCATACTCCATATGTCTACTCTCACTGCCGAACGAGTCATGACCCATCGTACAAAGATTATAAAGTTACCTTCCAACGCTACTATCGCAGTACTCAATAGTATCTCACAGCGTGATATACATACACGCTATCCCATTTATGATCCAAATAATCCCGAGTATATTACAGGGGTATTTAATACCCAAAACATTGCCTTAGTTGACACGGATAAGCCACTCTCTTACTATCAAGAAAATCCCCATGTTATTTCCGAAAAACAGAGAATAGATGAGCTACTCCCACTCTTCTTTCAAGGACGTATTCATTTGTCTATTGTGCTTGATGAATTTGGTGGACTTGCAGGTCTTATAACCTTGTTTGATATTGCAGAGTTTGTTTTTTCATCCACTCCCTTGTCTCTTCTGGGTTTTTTTGATAAAAATAATACCGATGAGGCAAAGCCATTCGCTATAGACCACAAAGAAACTCCAGAGAAAACTCCAGAGAAAACTTCAGAGCAGACTTCAGAGAAAACTCCAGAGAAGACTTCCTCGAAAGCCCAAAAAAAAATCTCAAAAAAAAATTCAGAAAAAATACAGACAGAATACTCTCACGAAATAGACGCAACCACCGACTTGTCTCATATCATAACGCTCACTGAGTCTCAGCCCCCCGACGACGTTCATGCCACAACTATTGGCGGATATATACAAGAACTACTGGGAAGACTTCCCGTCAAAGGTGAGGTAGTTACTACTGCCTTGGGAGAATTCAAGATAACTCGCGTAAGGCATAATCGTATAGAACGAGTAATACGACTACATTCTTGACCCTCTCCCCCACACTGCACTCCATTCACTGTTTGATATCTAATACATGTATGCTCAATATATGAATGCTCAGTATACCAGTGTTCAAAATATATAAAAAAAAACAAGATATTACCGATACCCCCTTGAAAAAAAGCATAAATATCTTATACTATATATTGTCTGAGTTTGAACGTTCGGCTCAGGCAGCAGAAACACTTTACATATTTCTGCACCCATTAGCATAACCTTATTTGCTTTCATCGCTCAATCGGTTATGTCAAGTTGGGGGATACGTCCCCCAACTTATTTTCTTCAATATAAGAACTTTATAGGTAAGTTCACGTAGCCACACATGGAGGTGTGGCTATTTTTTTCATCATACTGCTATTTGCAAATAATCGTATATCAATACGTAACAAAATCGCCAAAACACCAAATAAGAACTCTAGACTGGATTTCTCAAAGAAACGCATCTTAGACCTAAGAAGCCTAGCAAGGCTAGCTAGTACCTGTCCCCAGTAAATACAAGCCCAGTAATACAATAAGACGTATGGTAATTCGAGAATATCATGCTTCTGACTGGCTTATGCTATGGCCCATTCTTAAAAAAGAATTTTCGCATGGCGAAACCTACCCCTATGCAAGAACAATAACAGAACTACACGCCATGCAGGTATGGATAACAGACCCTCAATACACTTATGTGGCAGAGTCGGTATCGCATGATAAAAAATCACACCCACGTCACACACACGAACTGCTAGGTACCTACTACATTACACCAAACAAACCGTCTGCTGGCTCACATGTATGTAATTGTGGCTATATAGTGGCAACAGAACATAGAAATGCGGGCATAGGAACAAGCCTCTATAATGACTCGGTAGTGCGCGCAAAACAACTAGGATTTAGGGCGATGCAGTTTAATCTCGTTGTCAGCAGTAACGAACGCTCTATATATCTATGGAAAAAACTGGGTATGCATACAGTAGGAAAATTACCCGGTGCATTTAAAAGCCCGCGCCACGGCTTTATCGATGCCTTTGTTATGTATAGAAATTTTGAAAATGAAACATGACACGCTCATCAGTCTATAGAGTATACTATACAATATGACATCGAAGTTCTGGTCTTTCTTAAGAAAATCTTGGCATTTTCTAAGAAAATTAAGAATTCAACACAACAGATTTATCTCTATAAAAAACCAAATCAACGAAGTACTTAGACTACTGTACACAACACACGATCTAGAAACGTTTAGAATGATGTATGGTCACCCTTTTCTGTATCGTAATAAACAGTATCTCCGATCAGAAGATGGTCAAGAAAAGTATATATGTGATTTTTTCGGACATAGAACTGGAGGATTTTTTGTTGAGCTGGGTGCATATGACGGGATAAAGTGTAGCAACACATACTACCTAGAGAAAGTGCTTGACTGGAAAGGAATATTGATTGAACCAAATGTCGAATTTTATAAAAAAATAGATCAGCATAGATACAAACATATAGCAAAATACAACTGTGCAGTTCATTCAAGCAAACAAACCGTATTAATTCTTGAAAAGGGACTAGAGTCGCGGGTTATTGATAATAACAACCCAGTAGACTCAAGTACAGAACATCAACTTAGTGAAGTACCTGCCAAGAGGCTTGAGAGTATACTTGAAGAGCAGGGCATCAATACCGTTGACTTTTTCTCATTAGACACAGAACACACTGAACTTGATGTGCTCAATAGCATAGATTTTGATAAGGTGACTATTGGATTATTTTGTATCGAAATACACATAAATTCACCTCTAACACCAATAAATAAATTTGAAAATATCCATACCTTTCTAGCATCAAAGGGCTATGTTTTTCTTATACGACTCCACAGAGACTGCTTTTTTGCCCATAGTTCGTACCTAAAAAAATACAACAAACCTACTAGTCACACAGTATTATAAACTTATTACTCTGTTTTTCCACACAAAGTATTTTCCCAATAAATCCAAACCTAAAAAGCAATTCCTTCAATCAATTTGCAGAGATACTGCCAGCAGTGGGACTCGAACCCACACGGAGCAAGCTCCATCAGATTTTGAGTCTGACGTGTCTACCATTCCACCACGCTGGCTTATGCATAGTATCATGGTAGCATACAAGTACATGATACAGGCAGACTGACAAAAAACGGCCTAGCTTATCTTAGTACCAACAAAGGGTTCTCCCCTTACAATAGAAACGAGCGTTGCTAAGTTTTTTCCCGAAGCAATGTATACATTTGCTCCATGTGACTCTGCAAGCTTACACGCAATAGGATCAAAAGGAACATGGAGACCAGGCGCCCAGCGACTACCAACAAGTGCTCGTAGCTCTGCCCACGTCATAGACTCAAGCGGTATAGCGTTTTTATCACTGGGTTCTCGATCGTACACATGAGTGATGTTTGACAAATTGACAATACGACTAGCATTGAATCTAATAGCCCAGTTCAGCGATACCGCATCAGTAGACATGCCCGGCTTAAAGCCACCCGAAATAATCAATGAATAGCCACGACTCACTGATGTACCAGCACCCTTACCTTCTGGATCCATTTCCTCAAGTCCCATTTCCTCAAGTACAGCGACATCTTGGCAGAGATTAAAAAAATGACATTGCTTTGCAAGCTCTAATAGTACTTGTGCGTGTAATCGTGTACACATAATACCCACCCTGTCTAGTGACTCATGTGATAAGTTATGATCGTGGGCAAGTTGGTTTTGCAATACGCGTGCATTCTGTCCACCACCCGTAATAACAACAAAACGGTTTCCCTGCTCCGTGAGGGGCTGTAACGTAGTGAGAAACTCACGCATATAGTGTGAGTCAAGCACAATTTTTTCTCCCTCTTTCCTGCTAAAAAGTGAGCCACCGAGCGAAATTACCGTATAAGGATAAGGCCCAGCATTGTCATGCACATGTCGACTGTGCGCGTGTCTGTCTTCTGAACGTATGTGACGTGAATTCATTTGCAACCTATTCGTTAAAACACTATCCCAAAATACATCGCTTTACACACCCCTATCACCATAGTATCAACTATTGTAAGCATACACTCTTATTATAATTCAGCATTGCATATGCACCCATAATTCTTTGTAAAAAGTACGTACCAGTGTCGAGTGCTACGTAAGATAGAGTATACTCAGAAAAGCATGCAAGGCTTCTCAATAAAAACCTATAATACGATACACCCACAGGGACTATCACAGTTTCCTTCACATTACTCCGTGTCTGAACACGAACGCAATCCTGACGCCATTATCTGCAGAAGCGCGGACCTCCACAAAGAAACACTCTCGCAATATCCTAATCTAAAAATAATTGTAAGGGCAGGGGTTGGATATAATACTATTCCTGTCAAGGAATGTACAAAACGAGGCGTGATAGTCGCCAACACACCGGGCGCAAACGCAAATGCCGTAAAGGAACTTGTACTCGCAACGATGATTATGATAAAACGAAACCTTTCGCAGGGAGCCCATTGGGTCAAAGAATGTGCACGTAAAGCAATTACCGCACAAACACCAGAAGAGCAATTTATACGTACCCTTGAGATAGAAAAAAAACAATTTGCTGGAAACGAAGTAAAGCATCTCACGCTAGGGGTAGTTGGATTGGGAGCCATAGGACAACAAGTAGTCAATAGCTCTCTTTCTCTGGGCATGAACGTACTAGGATACGACCCCTACCTTTCTGTGGGGGCAGCTCTCAAACTTTCACACGAATTTACTCTCGTCCAAGACTTACGCACTCTCGTTGCAAAAGCGGATATCGTCACACTCCATATCCCTTATTCTCCCAAAACACGACATATAATACATAAGGACATCCTTGCTTCTTTTAAACCTTCTGCAACACTCATCAACCTCGCACGCGGAGAACTTGTCGAAAAAACTGCACTATACTCGCATCTCACAAACAATCCACGTTTTTATTATGTGACCGACTTTCCAGATCTCACCCTAAGCCCTCATGAACGCGTACTCGCCATACCTCACCTAGGAGCGTCAACGTCAGAATCAGAACGAAACTGTGCAATTATGGCGGCGCAACAATGTATACATTACCTTGAAGATGGTACAATCAAACATGCGATTAATTTTCCTGATTGCAAACTAGAATGGAGTAAAGAAACAAAAACACGTTTGGTTGTTGGCAACTATAATCAAGTCAACGTAGTTGCACGTTGCACCTCACTCATTGGTAAGATGGGTTTAAATATAGAAAACATGATTAATACCCACAAAGACTCAATCGCTGTAACGATAATCGATCTCGATCAAGATGCTTCGCAGTCTCTTCTTGACACAATGCAAAGAGTAGACGGAGTAATCTTTTTACACCACATTCTTGCACCTATACCCACCACACCATAACCGCTATACTATTATAAGTAGTGTGTCTACACATACTGCATGCAAAATATATCCTACCGCACTGTTTTTTCACAGTACTGCAGAGGTTTTTTGCTACGCTATAGTTTTTTGCTACGCTATAGTTTTTTTACTACGCTATAGTTTTTTTGCTACGCTATAACAAGGATACTTTGTCATACTACGGAGGAATAACAATATCATATGAACATAGGAAAAGTAGTTTCACTTATCACCTGCATTAGTTGGAGTGCACTTACGGCCTGCACCTCAGAATACCAAGAACTCATCGCCGATCAGCCAGACGGTTTGTATGGAGTCATCAAAACAGGATCAAAGGTCATTCTTTTAAAGCTATACTATGACAAAGCGCCCCTAACCGTCACTAATTTTGTTGGTCTTGCAAGTGGAAAATTTAAAGAAAAAACTAATTCCGACGCCTTCTACAATGGACTCACCTTTCATCGTGTAGTTGATGATTTTGTTATACAAGGTGGCGATCCTAAGGGAAACGGTTCGGGCGGACCAGGATACTCCTTTACGGACGAATTTGATCAAACTCTTACACACAGTTCGGCAGGCATACTATCCATGGCAAACAGCGGTGCAAATACTAACGGAAGCCAATTTTTTATAACCCTTGCAGAAACTCCATGGCTGGATAACAAACATTCCGTTTTCGGTCAAGTAATCTCTACCCTAGATGCACTTTCTTCAGTCAAACAAGGAGATATCATGGAACAAGTAGTGATATTACCAAAAGGAAAGGAAGCACAGTCATTCTTTGACAATGTGACGTGGAGCTCGTTCGAAAACTCCCTAGAAGATGCAAAAGAACAAGCACGTACCGCTCGCACCGCAAGCAGACAGTCAATCATAGATGCAATAGAAGGTGACTCACAAGCATTCACCCTCACTCCAAATGGAGTCTATCTCGCTTACATAAAGCGAGGAACAGGGAGCGCCATAGAAAAAAATGACGAAGTACACGTCAATTACGTGCTTAGACTCTTTGGACAAGATGTTATTCTTGACAAGACAGGAGACACACCATTTTCATTTGTTGTTGGAGCAGGAAGAGTAATACCCGGCTGGGATTTGACGGTCTTGGATCTTAATCGTGGTGACTCAGTAAGGATGATCATACCACCAGAACTCGCATATGGAGAGCGTGGTGCAGGAGGCGTTATTCCTCCACATGCCTTTTTAGACTTTGAAGTAGAAATTGTACGCTAACAGTAAGTAAAGTACCATAGGATGGAATACAGATGCACCGAATGCCAGAGTTCTTACTCGCGCTGGAGCGGTCAATGTCCTCGCTGTGGACTATGGAATACGCTGGTGGAAACATCTCCTACGAGTATGCGTGGGCACAATTCTGTTGCTTCTGCAACAAGCGCCAGGTATTCACCACACAAACTTCAAGAAGAAATACATACACACACACTTGACCAGATAACAACTATACCAAGAGCACAATACAGCACAGGTTCTAGCGAATTTGACAGATGCTTGGGCGGTGGCTTGGTGTTGGGATCGGTACTACTGCTCTCTGGAGAGCCCGGCATAGGAAAATCAACTCTCCTACTACAAACCGCTGGAAAAATGACTATAGATGGTACCCCTGTGCGTTGCCTTTATATCAGTGCCGAAGAATCGCTACAGCAACAGTCACTGAGAGCAACACGACTCGCCATACCAAATAACACTCTCTTTTTTTCTCAAGAAAAAAATATCGCTCGCATAGAATCGGGAATTATTTCGACAAAGGCCCAACTTGTTATTATCGACTCCATACAAGCTATGCGCCATGAACTCGGAACGTCATCGTTTATGTCTGACTCTCCTATTTCGCTACTACGGAACATTACTGCTCTCGCAAGAGAATGGGCAGAAACTCATCATTGTGCTATTATACTTGCTGCACACGTCACAAAAGAAGGCAGTATCGCAGGACCAAAGTTTGTCGAGCACATGGTCGACACCATAGTCCAATTTGATAAATCCTATCATGAATACCGCTTTATCAGCGTACGTAAAAATCGCTTTGGTTCATCAAATGAAATAGCCATATTTAAGATGAGTTCTACAGGACTTCTCGACATCACAGAAGCCGAACAAAATTTTGTCAAGACCTCAGCTACAACATGGGCAGTGGGCACCTGTATCTGTGCCTATTACGAAGGCACCCGATCCTTTCTCATCGAAATTCAAGCCCTCACTGTCTCGGCATATAACGCCAATAAGGTTTTTTCTGATGTTGTCGATACACGAAAAATTTTTAGGATCGCTGCTGTACTCGAAAAATGCCTCGCCATCCCTTTTTCACAGCAAAATATTTATATCAACACCTCTGGATCAATGTACATACGAGATTCGGGGGCAGACCTGAGCATTGCTCTTGCACTACTTTCGGCCTATAAAAACAAGGCACTCACTCAGATGACCTGTGCCGTTGGAGAGATTAGTCTTTCTGGTATGATTAGAAATATTGAGCACATGCCCGCACGTTATAGACAGTGTAGCAATTTTGGCATACCACGCATTATCGTACCACAAGATACTACCGAACTGGCACCCAAAAGCTCTTCGACGATAAAAGTAAAAAAAATATCACATATACGTGATATTGCAGCGTTGCTTGAGTAAAATCTCATACAATATACATATAATATGAATACGCAGTCATCACCATTACCCCTAAATACCCCCCCAAATAAACCTACAGATAAACCTGTAGATTCTGCGGGTACACCCAATCGAAAAAACTTACTCTTAGTCATAGCATGCGTGGTGTATGGGACACTCCTCTTACTTCCCGCTAATATTCTCCCTATACAGGGTTTAGATCCAATACAACACCGACTTTTTGCACTACTCTTTTTTGCAGCCATACTATGGTTTACAGAAGCAATACCCGGATTTGCGACAGGAGTGGTCGTTATTGCCTGCTTGATACTGAGCATATCTAATGCAAGCCCAAGCTTTTTTCGTCGCACCCTTGACTATGACTCCTTGTTACGTTATCAGGACATACTTCGTACCCTTGGTGACAACACTGTATTTCTCATGATTGGTGCATTTTTTATCGGTGCAACCTTTAAGAAATACTACCTTGAACAATATATCGCATATCCTCTCATTGCCGTGAGCAATATCCTGCGTGGTAGCCCTCGTTTTACACTTTTATTTGTCATGGGAACTACCGCAACACTCTCAAGTTTCATGAGCAATTCAGTTGCAACTATCCTCATGTTTTCGATACTCACCCCCCTTTTTACCGTGCTGAGTACACATCATCGTACAACAGAAATTTTTGCCATATCAATACCAATATCAGCAAGTATTGGCGGGCTCGTTCTTCCGTTTTCTACACTCGCAAATTTTCGAGCTGCTGACTTTATAGAAGATAACTTTGCCATAGCAAATGACACGTTCACGTGGACACGGTTTTCACTTCCTCTTGCTATTCTGCTCTTGCTAGCTGGATGGGTTATTATGAATTTATTTTTAAAAAAAGAAGTAAGTAAGATCTCTTTTCAGCCCACCAATCCTGGCCCCATGAATCGAAAACAAATACTCGCAACAGTGATATATTTTTTCACACTTATACTGCTAATATTTAATTTTCAACTCGGAATGCGTGCTCCTGCAGTTACCATTTTAACTGCTGCACTCTATGTATTTTTTAGACTCGTAGATGCTGACGATATACGATCTATGAACTGGGATATAGTGTGGTTGATCGCATCGGGGGTAGCCTTGGGTAATGCACTTGATCGTTCGGGACTTGCACTGGCAATAGTACAATCCCTTCCACTCCAAACTATGGGAACATACGGAGTACTTGCAATACTACTCATTGTTGTTATTGTTTTTACTACATTCATGAACAACACCTCCACTGCTAATTTACTCATACCAATTGCCGCTGCCACTGCAAGTTCGCTTCCGACACTGGCAACGATAGGTAGCGGACGAATGTTTGTACAACTCGTAGGAATAACTGCATCCATTGCATTTATACTTCCTATTAGCACCCCTCCCAATGCAATTGCCTACAGTTACAAACTTTTTAATGCAAAAACACTTATCAAAGTCGGGCTTCTCTTATGCGCCGTATCAATCATTATTATTTTACTTCTTACTTCGCTATACGACGGCATAGGTTACTTTGGTCAATAGCATGCATAAGTTTCCTAGGTAGACAAGGATGCAAAGCCACGCAGAGAAGTGTAGAAATAGAGAAGCCTACGTAAACATTGAAGTACATTGCTAGTGTGCCTGCTAAAAAAATTATGTGTCACTATGTTGCCTTGTATCACCCTAGAGAGTGTTTAGAGAGTGTTTTTGCCTGAAAAAATTATGTGTCGTCAATAATGTGAATATCATACACACGGTAGTAGTAAATGAAAACAGATACACCTCAGAGTTAGTATATACATGAAAACCGATAACATTTTGCATCGCAGAGATCAGGAACACATGTACCACATTAACCGCAAGTGTAGTGGCAATTAAAGCAAGATAACGATGCTTTCTTAGGCGAACATTACGATGCCGACACTGTGTCGAACAACTTAAAAGACAAAAAAAGATGAGAAACGGCAGTATTGCCTGCTTTGAAATATTGTAATAGAGACTTACAAGGGCATGCCGTTCTAAATTATGTGCTGACAAATTTGTGATTAACTGGTCAAAGGTCATACCACGATAGAAATCATCATTAATAACAGAATACGTGGTATCATGCACAACCGTAGGATCAAGTGATATTACCCAGTGTTGTGACACATCTGGAATAGTGCTCTCACTTGTATGAAGTATGACCTGTCCCTCACTTTCTACGATACCATCAGCCCTTCGAATTGATCGTGTATAGAGTTTAGTATCTTTTAGAAATGCGTGATCAAAAAAATACTCACCAAGTACTATGTTATCTGAAAAATTATACGCAAAAATTGTCAGATCATCATAAAATATGCCCCTGTTTGTCTTTACCGTATCCAAAGCAAAGAAAACGACGATAATGTTTCCCCCTACATAGTTACTAAACAAAATAGGCTTAGCAATATCTTTGCTAAGAAAAGAAACCTGGGCATCATCTGCATAATAAACAAAAGTTTCAAGATACTCCTCATAGGCATGTATGACCCAATCAAAATCGTAATTTCCTATGTTTCGTTGCAGCGCAAGCAGGGCGTAATAGTTAGCAATTATTTCTTTATTATCCGTGTTTATTTGCGCTAATTTGGGTATGATGATATTCAACTGTCTAAGAATAAAGAGCTCTAGCTTCTTGTCACGTGAGTCTGAAGGAAGAACAAGTGCATTATATATCTTTGTTTCTGCCCTTAAGATCCGTGTATTGCTAAAGCCTCTTTGTTTAGCAAAGTTGACCAAGAAGAGTGCTGAGAAAAACTGCTTGTCTGTATAAAGACTTTCTATAAGATACGATAATTTTTCCTCGTGTAAGTTACCAAATTCTTCAAGCGAATATCTTTGGATAAATGTTTCGCCTATCGCCTCGTTTTCTCTGTTGTCTTCACTGGTATCTTCATTGTCGGCCTGCACAAGAGAATCAATGTAAAAACCAGAATCATTAAAGTCAAACTTAAAATTTTTCTTCTTGTATATGCCGAAAATACGGCGTGCAGTGGAAACATCACCCTCATTCATAGCCTGTGCATACTGTGAGAAGAATTCTTCTACCCTGCTCTTTTGTGTTTTCTCGTTTTGAGAGAGGGTATACAGTAATGGAGACAGAAAACCCGTTGCCACAAATATTGCCATTGCAAAAAACCCATGCAAGAACACTATAACAACTTTATTTGTTATGCCGAATAAAGGGCGTTGAGGAATGATAAACAGAAATGCCACCACTGATAAAGGCAATCCGTAGTATATGAAGTGATACAAAAAAGAGAATAGAGAGACACTAAAAAAATATCTCACTAGAACATAGACGACAACTATGATAAGCAAGGAAAAAAGAAGGCGCCGTAATGTACTCATTGTGATCCTGTATATGCAGACGGATTATGAATAAGTGAGAGTACCCCATTCTTCTGTAGTTTTTTTTCTGTACTCTTTAAACTCATACCAATGGTCGCTTGAGGAGTTTTGTTGGGCGACGTTTCTTGAGGTCCCTGTTGTCTTCTCTTGTGTCGATATATTAAAATACTCATAACAATACCACAACAAAAAAACGATCCTACCACTACCATTGAAATGAGATCATATTCATGAAAATCAAAATATTTGAGAGTATATCGAATTATAAAGTAAAATGAAAACCACCAAAAGAGAATAATGAAATTATGTGACGGCATGTCGCCAAGAGGTATAAGCAATACACCTATCATAAAAGGAATGGTAAAATAGTATGAGACAAATAACAAAGATACAAAATACCCATAATCAGACAGTAGCTCAGACTCTAACGTGAGTGGAAACAAAGTGGTATTGAGAACAGTGAGGCTATCAAATAATGGGCTATAGAATGCTTGGTAGTACGGTATTAATTCTATCTGTCGGAGACCATATAGCTTTGCAAAAGGTATATCAGGCGGATTTGTTGAAAATGTAAATCCTTCAATCCAGCCTTGGACTCTATTTTCAAAGAAAAACGCATACTCGCCCTCTTCTACTCTAAATATACTAGATGAAAGCAAGAATTCTTCTTGAAGAAGCACTTTATAGTTAAAAAACAATATAGTTAGGATGGATACAATCACTATCCCTGCGATTAAGCTATATCGTGCACGATACATACCCTTGTACGGATCAAAATGCAAAGTTCCTGACGATGTCACGAGAGATAATATTCCCATTAAAAATGCACTATGTATCCCTATCTCCAATGACACGCTTAGGGTATACCCTATGTATACAAACAGCAAGATATGAAGAATAAATAATACAGAAAGATGTATAACGTACGCAAAAATAAAACGCATCTTTACTTGATTTTCGGTAGAAATGACTTTTTTTTGATATAAGAACCTATTCTTTTATATAATAAAAAGGTTCAAACAAGTAACAAAATAAAAAATGCTTAAATATATATGTTATAATGACTTAGGGAATATAGAGCCTTGCTATGCTCGCTATATTTGCTCAAAAGGCACAATTAATGCACATTAGTATCCTTTGCTCAGGTAAAAAAACCTCCATCAGCACGTAGTATTGCCCCATTTAGTATGTCATTTTCTTGCGTTACAAGAGAAATACAAAGTCTTGCAAAAACGGTAGCATCAAACACCGCCTCCTTTTTCTTAAATGCAGTACCTCCACTACCAGAATCTACATACCCCGGCATAACTCCACAAATACACATCTCTTTTTTTTGCTCTGTGAGCGCAAGACTATACGACCTCACTACGCTCATTAGCGCCGTTTTTAAAGCGCTATACGCAGGGGTGTTTCTAAAACCTCGTACCCCATCGCTAGCAGTTGCACCACACAATAAAATCATTCCTTTTATTGTAATTCCAGTCTTTTTTCTTTGCTCTATTTGATCAATTAAACATTTTACAAAATAAGAAGGAAGAACCACATTTTTTTTTGCAAGCATATCCCATTCTTCATAACTTGTATCAAAAATGTTCTTTTGCAAGAAAGGACCAGGGAGATATACAACCCCCATCCTATGTGCTTTTGTTTTTTCTGTCATTTTTGATTTTTTGACTGCATGTGCTTCTCTGTCTAGTGTTTTCTTTGAAAGTTCGGTGCATACAAAGTCGACAACATGGTGTATATCTTCTTTTGAAGCTATATCAATACACAAAGAACGTGCAATACAGATTTTTGAATGATACCGCTTGCACAACTGCTTGAGACGAACCATATCTCTTCCTATTAGAGTAAGCATATAGCTTCTACCGTGTTCGTTTTGTAACGCACAAAACCTGTCGAGCAAAGCTACCCCTATACCATTTGTTGCCCCAACCACAACAAGATGCAACAATTCTCTTTTTTCTTCTCCAAGAAATGTAGTATTACGCTTCATACACCATACCCAAGCATTCTAGAAACAACAGTACCGATTATAGCTGTTGTTTGCATGCATTATGTACATAGTATAGAATAGAACTATGAAAATGAGCACTGCTTACACCCCAAAGCCCACACCAGTTGTAGGACGATTCATCACAATGCTGTTATGCATTAGTATTGTATTGCTTTTAGACATATATATTATGCTACAACTTTCGCGGACCTACGACATCACACTGCTTGTACTCATTGTGGCAGCAACTTCTGGACTGAGTGCACTCTTTGTACTTAATTCAATTTCTTCACTATATACTAAACTATCCCGCTCTTTACCTCGAGGGCTTATGAGACAGGACTATGCCATGCAAATAGTCCTGTGTAGCATCTCTGCTACTCTCATGATACTTCCAGGATTTATCTCGTTTGTACTTGGTCTTATAACCTATACAAAACCTTTACGTATAGTACTTGCAAAGATCATTACCCGCCTTTCTCCCTATAAAAGCTCATTTGTGCACGAAAAATTTATAGGGTAAGGATTCACAAGGGTACAGATATAGGCTAGCATGCAGACACCGACGGAAATATTCTTATCTCTCTTACCCCTCTGAGAGTCATTACCTCTAGAGTTCTCAATAAGTATTATTCATTCACACTAATCTAGCACACTAGAATAGTGTTCCGGATTGTAGCATTTCCACAGTCTTGCGCAATATCTCATCTTCTTCGAGGTTGTATATTTCGATAATGTCATTATATCTATTCTCACGTTGACGTATGATTTGATTAATACGATCGAGAGATATTGTTATGTCTTCTTTTTTTAATTCTTTAACAAAACGAAGGCGTTGTTTAGCAGAACTTGCTCCCTTTGTTTCTTGTATAAATTCAGAAAGTTTTTCGGTCTCATATAACTTATTAATTTCAATACTTTCTTGTTCATCAACCCTGTTAGTATTTTCTATGAGAATATCTGGAGTTATGCCTTCCTCATCAATAAAAGTACCGTTTGGTGTAAAGTAGCGAGAGATAGTAAGACTCAAATACCCCTGATCAAAGTCTTTGACCTCTTGCACAAGACCTTTACCAAAAGTCGTTTCGCCCACTAATACACCACGCCCTGTGTCTTTAATAGCACCAGAAAATATTTCAGAAGCCGAAGCCGAACCCGCATTTACTAGCACAACCACATTCTTATCTTTTGGTACTACGACTCGTGGCGTAGCGTTATACTCTCTACTCTTGTAGATATCTCTTCCTTTAGTTCCAACTATTAATCCTCCAGAAAGAAAAAAATCGGTAACTGCAAGTACTGCAGATAATGATCCCCCAGGGTTACCTCTAAGGTCAACGATGAGGTTTGTATACCCTTCCTTGTTGAACTCTTTAATTTTCTTTTCTACAAAACTGGGGGTATTCGCGGTAAAGCTAAATATCTGCAAATAAGCAGTGTCCTTGTCAATAAAATCAGCCCTAAAGAGGGGTGTTTTGATTATAGCGCGCGTAATAGTCACGCTAAAATCTCGGCGCTTTCTTCTGATGCCAAGTTCTACCCTTGTTCCGGGCTCTCCTCGCATAATTTTGACCGCATCGGTAGTTGACATACCAGCGGTACTCTGTTCGTCCACCGATATAATCAGATCTCCTGATTGTATACCTATATAGTAGGCAGGGGTTTCTTCTATGGGCTGTACTACTTTGATGTACTGTATGCCATCTAAGTCAAATCCCTCGTCTATCGAAATTCCGATTCCTCCAAACTCACCTGTAATCGACTCCTTATACGACTCTGCTTGTTCGATAGAAATATACCGTGAGTAAGGATCTCCCAAATTACCCATCATACCACTGAGGGCACCCTCAAGGAGAATGTCCGGCTCTAGTTCATCAACATAGTTATTATTAATGTAGTCATAGGCCTCTGAAAGTGCTTCTATAAATTCTTCTTTTTTAGCACTGTCTTGTGTCTTGCCACCAAATAACTGACCTCTCGCCTCTATTGGCTGATGAAACATGGTCACCAAAATAAAGAAAAAACTTATGTATACAGAAAACTTGCTCGCTTTTGTTATTGTTATGTCTATCATATGTTAATACCAACTCTTGTTTATTTATCATCGTACTGACTTGGTTATTATCACCTACCTACTGTATACGTACGAAAAACCAAGTAACCGATACAGATATTATAGTATACTATTGATATGCTCTATATCATATATCCCTCATGGCTTACCCCTGAGATAGTACCTGGGTTTTGGATTCGTTGGTACGGGCTTATGTACCTGTGTGCGTTTGCAAGTTGCTATCTTGTCACTATGGCGCTTCTCTCCGAAAAAATGCGTGCGCTTAAACCAGTTTTATTTAACTTTTTTACATGGACTATTTTCGGCGTCATCCTCGGTGCACGAATCATATCAGAGCTGGTATACAGTCAAAATCTTGGAGCATTGATACGACCTTGGGAATTTTTTTGGCCTTTTGATTCCTATGGTAGTTTTGTTGGTATTAGTGGCATGAGTTATCATGGTGGTCTCTTGGGAGGGACAGTCGCAGCTCTAGTGTATACAAAAATAAAAAAATTACCAATGCTCAAAATTGCTGATTACTTTATGCCTGGTCTTGCCTTTGGATATACTTTTGGGCGTATTGGCAATTTTGCTAATTCAGAATTATTTGGAAGAATAACCAGTTCTCCTTTCGGTATGCTATTTGCAAATGCTGAACGCCTTCCCTACGGCGATGAAAGGGTTAAAGAAGTCGCCGATGCTGTAGGTATTGCACCCGACTCAACGGGCTTGGTAAACTTACCTCGACATCCATCCCAGCTATACGAGGCACTCTTTGAAGGCATTATTACGGGAGGTATTCTCCTCGCTCTTTTTTTTCTATTTAGGAGACGCTCGGCGCTATATCGCCATGGATTATTGTTTTATTCATATATTTTTTTCTATGGATTATTTCGTTTTTTTATAGAATATTTTCGCCAGCCAGATCCACAGTTTGGTGCATTTCGTTTGTTTTCTGATGAATCAAGTCCAATATGGTATATGGGGTCGTGGCTCCATTTTACTGTGGGTCAGTTTTTCTGTCTTGCAATGATGCTGAGTGCTGTAGTTGGGTATGTAATTATATACCGAAAAAATCCTCCCGTTTCACTTGAATAACACTGCCGAGACCAATCCTTGAGTCTGTTTTATGAATATCGTAGGTAACAAATAAAATAAATGGCGCAAGGTATACGGAGAACCATAGCTGTTTCATTCCTTCGACGCCTGCAACTGCACTTTGTGGTGGGAGGCTATCGCGTACTACAGTTTATAGTGGGAATAATAATCTTTTACTTGTTTAGCCCTCGGGTAAGGATATGTACACGTACTATGCGCCATAGTGATAAAGACAATATCCCTTGGTCTCGAACCTTTCGTCTACAAAAACCCTATATTTTACTTGCAAAACATAGTTCTGCATGGGATCCCTTTATACTCGGTGTTGTATCACGTGCTCCTATGCATTTTATCTCTACAGATATCAATTTTAGAACTCCTTTATTACGATTCTTGCTACATGTACTCGGAACCGGAAGCATACAGAAAAATACGCGTGATCTTAAAGCAGTGATGGAAATTCTTTACTTACTTAAAACTAAACGCGAGCCCGTATGTCTGTTTCCTGAGGGGCTCAATACATGGGACGGAAATACTCACGGTATAGATTCTGCAATTGGAAAACTCATTGCACGCTCAGGAGTGCAAGTATATTGTGCGCTCATACAAGGCGCGTATTGCGCACACCCACGGTGGGGAAAACGACCTCGTCGCGGTCGTATAGATATTTCAATCATACCTATCGTTCATTCAGATACATGTCTTCACCCTTCTACAGGCCTTTCTACGAGTCCTTCCACAGAAACAGTGATGCAAAAAATCACGCATTCCCTTAACCACCATGATCTTAAAACACCACGTTCTCATTGGCAATGGTACAGCGTATCACAAAAAAGAGCTGAATACATAGAACGACTTCTCTTTGCTTGTCCTCGATGCCTGTCATTTAATTCAATTTTTTCAAAAAATAATGACTTTTATTGTACACATTGCTTGGCTCATTGGAGCGTGAGTCGCGAAGGACATTTTACACAGGGGCAACACATTGCTGAAAACTCTCCGCATGACTGGAATACTTGGCAAAAGCATTTTCTCAGCAAACAGTTAAAAACATTCTCTTGTATAAACAAGGTATTTTTTTATGATCCACATACCTGCCTCTATCTAGGAAAAAAAGCAGAAGTACACGTGGGTACTGGTACATTTTCGTTGCTCCATACAGAAGAAGGATGGAAATTTCAGTGGAAGGATTACAGTACCCCAAAAGCACAAAAAAGAAAACAAAAAAGAGCAACAAAGCCATTGTCAGCATATATGCCATGGTATAAGCATGTACGCCATTCTCTTAACGACTGGTCTTATGAGTGGATACTCAGGACATTGTCTAATATAAATATACAAAACAACGAAAAAATGGAATGGAAAGATGGTCCGATTCTTTACCAGACCTATCCGCTCACACCGAGGCGCAATACGTACAAGTATCTCCTTGCCCACGAAATACTCACATCTTCTGCAAGCTAAGAAGCTCTTGTCATCTCTAGTCTGGTGCCAATCTATCTAGTAGAGCTATAGTCTCATAGCAATCCAATATAAAATATAAGTAGTCGAGCGACAATGTGCTTATTTCTTTAATATATCGCTCTGAATACCGCTTTGGTGGCTCAGCCCACTATACTAACTCTCAAATACTTTTGCCAGTATCTTGACAAACACTCCTATAATTTTGTCTTCTGGAGCTAGTTTTACCTCTTTCATTCCTGCCGACTCGGCTACAAGAAACCACGCATCATCAACCTGTTTAATCCTTCTCAATGTACATGTCTCCAGTTCTGAAATAAAAACAGCCATGATCTGATTGCTTATAGGCGTATTATGACGCCGAATGAGTACAAATTGACCAGAGAGTATTCCTGCATTCTGCATACTATTGCCTCTTACTTTGATGACACCGTGGGTTGTAGCATCAACACCAAAGCCGAGTACTTCTGATTCTGCAATATGATACATCGTATGACCCTTAGAATCTACAGGCACATTTTCATTTTCCGCTATCTCATAACTAGGAAAAGAAAACTTACTTTCATATTCGCGCCAGTTATCCTGCACGCCTATGAGCCTCCCATCATCATTTGCCTCAGGCTTAAGCACTTCTACTATCTTGTTTATAAGTTGACGCTTGTACGTTGATGAAGAGTCAAGCACAGGACGGTTTATTAAGTACTCAATTTTTACGTTAAGTAGCTTTGCTATCTCGTACGCAAATTCGGCGTTAGGCATATTATCAAATTTAATCCATTGATGAATCTTGTTTGGACGTACGTTCAACATGCGTGCAAGTTGTGATTGGTTCATATTCTTTTGTGCAAGTAGTAAATTAACTTTTTTCCAAAATTCTAACATAATTCTCCTATTTTTAATCTATTTGTTTACATATTATTATTACAATAAAACAATAATATTCTACATTATTACATAATTACACAATTATATAATTAAGAGTATAGTACAATATTTCATATTCTACCAAAAAATCACCGTAATAGATAATACGTGAGCTACCACAGTTATCATACAATAAAGCTAAATCACGAAAAACTATCATGTTCATCCAAAAGTTTATGTTACTTTTACAGTCTTACATACTCTTCGACATTGAAAAACCTAAAAATGTCATGTTCAAGAAGTAACATTCTCATCGAGTGTTACAAAACACACAAAAATCAAAGAAATATAAGAAGCATTTAACTCTACTTATACTAATATATTACAAAAAATATTAAATAAAGTAAACACCTTCACAATAAATTCCTATAAAAATAGAGTTTATAATAAAATTTTAATACCAAAATCCTGAATCTGCTTGCAAAGATTAGGGAAAAAACCTTAAATCAAATACAATGGTTATAGTAGAAATTACAATACATTTTTACGATGCCATGAACGACACAGAAGCATTAGTACCAATATCCACGCAAAACTCAAAAAAAATAGCACAGCTAGGCATACCAACACGAGACATTCCTACGGAAGTACAACGCTGCGCAAAACTTGCAAATATTTTACTTTCCCAAGCGCAAGCAGAGGTGGTTGAAAAAAATTTTCGTACTATGCTTACGATGTTTGAAACAATTGAACATTATCAATTATCCACATACTCACAAGAACCACAACATGTTCATAGTATAAGAAACGATGTCGCACAGCCCTATTCTTCGCCAGAGCTACTCATAGGCAATAGCGAAGACCACGAGCATAATTACGTACTTCTCCCAAACCTACTTTGATATGACCGCTACACCCCGTCACGAACACATATCCTTGTCGGTACAGTCATACACACCTGTTTTTTGGCAAGACATAACAAGAAAATCCTTTATGGACTATATTAATAGTATCCACAGCCTTGACTCACATACAAGTAAGGCCTTTATCGAACTAACCAAAGCCGATACCGTTGCTAATCCTTCCCTTTATCATAGTGCAGCACATCCACAAAACCATGCTAGTAAAAGCTCTTTATCTGGTTCTTTAGCTGGCTCTTTAGCTGGCATACCTTTCGGCATAAAAGATAATATTGCGGTACACGGCTTTGCATTAACATGTGGCTCAAAACTACTCTCAGAATTTCGGACACCCTATACAGCTCATGCAGTATCTGCCTTGCTTGACGAGGGTGCAATACCCATAGGTAAAACTAATTTAGATGAATTTGGTATGGGTTCATCAACTACACAAAGTGCGTGGGGAATAAGCCATAATCCTTGGGATCTTGAGCGTAGCGCAGGCGGAAGTAGCGGAGGATCAGCTATTGCCGTTGCAGCAGGATATGTTCCTTTTACACTCGGAAGCGATACGGGAGGTTCCGTGCGTATGCCTGCCAGTCTCTGCGGAGTATGGGGGTTTAAACCCAGTTACGGAAATGTCTCACGATATGGTTTGGTAGCATACGCTTCATCATTTGATGTAATAGGAATTATTGCCAACCATCCCTCATGGCTTACAAAAGTATATACATGCATCGCTATCAAACACGATAGTACACTACAGGACTTTAAAGACGCCAGCGTACTCAAAAATAACCACACACTCTCACAGCAACACAGTGCATCTCAGACACAAAACAAACAAAATACCACACAAGAAACCAAGCAAAAAGGTACGCTTAACTATAAGCACACTCATTTTTCCCGGAACTGTAAAATAGGTGTGTTTAAACCCACTAGTGGACTAGATCAAGCACACGTACAGGCCTTTGACCGTGCAAAAACTGTTTTTGACTCCATGAATCAACACATGAGTACACTCAAAACGGAGCCAATTACCATAAGGGCGGTCGAATACTCAGCCTCAGTCTACTATATACTATGCACTGCAGAGGCGAGCGCAAACCTGGCACGTTTTGATGGAATACGCTACGGAAAGCGAGATGCATATACCGACACGCATCAAGAACTCATTAGAGTCGCACGTAGTCGCGGATTTGGCAACGAAGTCATTCTTCGTATACTTACGGGTACATTTGTTCTTCAATCTGGCTTTCAAGACCAATATTACCTTAAAGCCCAAGAACTACGCAGGCAAATTACACACGAATTAAACACCCTCTTCAAAGACTATGATTACATACTTATGCCCAGTTTTCCACGACAGGCTTTTTGTTTTGATGATACAAGCATGGACAGTGCAAGCCAAAAAATAGCAGATGCTTACTCTGTCTTAGCAAATATCTCAGGCATTCCCGCTGTCTCGGTACCTCTTGGTCTCTACAACGGACTCCCCGTTGGACTTCAACTAATGGCACCACGCTTTTGTGATCAACAACTCCTTGAGTTTGTCGAGCAACTCGCTACAAGCGAAGGCTACCATCAACTTGATGGAGTAGATGCTATTTCACCCATACACACTAATTTTTTAGAACAAATGCATAGCCTCGATTCTACCACACATAGCACTCATGACCATCAATAATCAGTTTGAAGCACATATAGGTTTTGAAATACACGTACAGCTCAAGACAAAAAGCAAAATGTTTTGTTTCTGCCCTTGTACCTTTAGCAACAAGCCCAATAGTAACGTTTGTCCTATCTGCCTAGGGTATCCTGGTACACTCCCTGTTCCCAACGCCCAGGCCTTTCTGTCGGCATATAGAGTGGTGTCAGCGCTTAATTGCACAGTTGAACACAAGATTCAGTTTGATAGAAAAAACTATTATTATCCCGATCTACCTAAGAACTATCAAATAACACAGTTTTACCATCCTATAGGAAGAGATGGGGCATTTTGTTACCATGACACATCATATAAAACACGCTCGCTTGCCATCACCGAAGCACATCTCGAAGAAGATGCAGGTAAACTTTTACACGTTGATGATCTCACACTATGCGACTACAACCGCTGTGGAACTCCCTTACTCGAAGTGGTGACCGCACCTCATATTCATTCTGCGACAGAGGCAGAAGCCGTGCTTATTCAGTTTAGACGACTTGTACGTTTTTTAGGGGTATGTGATGGTAATATGGAAGAAGGCTCTTTGCGTTGTGATGTAAATATCTCTTTGAACAAAAAAGGAAAAGGGCTAGGATCAAAGGTAGAGATAAAAAATCTCAACAGCTTTCGTTTTGTACGCCTTGCTATCGAGTACGAGATTGAACGCCAAGCATCACTACTCATGCAAGGTAAACACATAGCCCAACAAACGAGACTATGGAATGAGAACCGCGACCGTACTGATCTCATGCGACTTAAAGAAACTTCTGATGACTATCGATATTTTCCCGAACCCGATATCCAATCCTTTGACCTTGCTGAACTCAATCCTACACAAGTCCTTCCTACTACTAACGACATTCCACAAACACTACTTGAGCACCTACTCACCAACTACACACTTACCCATACCCAAATCAATCAGATCGAACAACTTTTGGACAACAAAGCAGCATATGCTTTCTTTGAAACAACCCTATCCCTCCTCGCTAATACAGACCCACCGAAACATAAAACAATCCACAAAAAAAACCTTGAGACAAACCACAAAGTTCATCGCTCTCATTCTTCATCGCCATCAAATACTTCAGAGATAGCCCCTAACACAAACGTATTTTCACCCAATATAGCACTTACGCTTATACTCAACTGGATGTTTGGCGATATAAAGAAACAACACAATACGAGAAATCTAGATTTTGAAAAAAGCCCTCTCACTGCTCACCATCTCGCACGCCTCATTACTCTCGTAGAACTAGAGCAGACCATCCATGGAAAACTTGCAAAGACCATACTCGAAAAAATATTTGATGACTCACTGGACCCTGACAGCATTATTAAAAAGTACTCTCTTGATCCCATCTCAAAAGACCAACTTGCAGACATAATAAGCAATACTCTATCAATGCATGCAGAGGTCGTAGCTCAATACGTACAAGGCAACAAAAAAATACTTGGATTTTTAACGGGTCAGATAATGAAAGCAAGTCAAGGCAAAGCTGACCCACAAGATCTCAAATCTATGCTGATTGAGGCATTAGATAAGCAACATTCAATTACCCAATAGATAGAAACTTACGACATAAAAGACTTATAGGAAAGACTCTATGTAAAGCGTCTGGGTGTGAAGCACACTCTCACTTGCTATACCGCAGACACTGTACATGTACTACTCTTTTTCATGGGGAGGGAATATTTGGTGCATCAAAAAATAGCATAGTATATCGAGGCTCCTTGACATCTTACTGTATTAGTCCAAATACTGTTATGAGCGTGGATAGTAATATAGTGCTTATTGTGATAAAGGTAAGAACGGTATTAAAACGCCTATTGACATCTTCAAAGCGCCTATTGACATCTTCAAAGCGCCTATTGACATCTTCAAATCGTCTATTGACGTCATCAAATCGTTTATTGGTATCTTCTCTCATATCTGCAAATCGTCTATTGCTCTCTTCAAAATGAGTACGCATGTCTTCTCTGAGATGCTTTATTTCTTCTTCGACTCGTACTATTCTCTGAATCAAATCAAGAGCCGTATGGTCAATTTTTACAACGTATCCTTGAGTCTGCTGTTTTTGGGGTGAGTACTCTTGAGCAGGCTGACTGTGAGAAAACCGCTCTTGAGAAAGATGGCTTTGAGGAGACTGGTTTTGGGAGAACTGGTCTTGAGAAAGCTCTTCTTTTTTTTGGTCTTGTTTTTGTTCTTGTGGCATGGTGCTAGTATACCACATATGTTTTTTGTGTTATCTGATGAGAATTGATATTCATAATATACAGTACTGGCTAAAGTATGTATTTACTTCAATGTTGGGTACACCATTATAGACATACGAACACAGTAGGCACACACCATATGCGGTTAGATACCACTAGTCTGCTATTAGTTCTATCTGATCTTTCTGCTTACTATGCCTACTTCCTCTGCTCTGCCTTTACTATGACCTTCCTATGTTCTTCTTATACTATAAGTCGCATTTCAGGGTTTAATGTATAAAATTCACCTATCGACCACTTGACAAAAAACTGAAATTATGTCATGCTATAAAAAATGGCAAAAAAAGCAAAGGGAAATATCGTACGAGTACGTCTCAAAAGTACAGAAAGCCCACACTGCTACTACACAGTAAAGAATAAGAAAAATTCTTCTGATAAAATGGAATTCAATAAATACGATCCGTTTATCAGAAAACACGTACTTTACAAAGAAGCAGGTAAGGTCTGAATTAACCCCCTTGCATCTGCCTCTTTGTATTCATACATAAGGAGTAAGACATGTCACGTCGATGTACTATCACGCAAAAAAAACCTCTCTACGGCAACAATGTATCACACGCCCACAATACTACTAGAAAAAGACAGTTGCCAAATATTCAGTATAAAAAAGTATTTGTCCCCGAACTCAAGACCTTTGTCAGGCTAAAAGTAGCCGCGTCAACCCTTCGTAGCATAGACAAGCTAGGACTAATGCCTTTTCTAAGAAAGAACAAACTCACACTTAGCCAAATTACGTAACATAGATATGTAGTAGATAGGGTAAGTTTCTGAGAACTACACAACATTGCAGAAAATAGCAACAGATACATACCATAAAATATGACCCCAAACATAACAGTATTACTATGTAATCAAGGTAGCCATGTAACTGCAGTAGTCGTAATTTGATTGTACTTATTTTACATAGTTACTATAGTCGTAAATGCACACGATGGGTAAATATAACGTGATACAACAGCCTCATTTTCCCCTCTCTAAAGAACTTGCCCGCAAGGCTCTACACGTAGCTTTTCTCTATCCAATTTTTTTTCTCACGCAAGACACCACGCGCATTTTACAACTCTCGCTCATTGTGCTTGGCATTGCGTACTATATCATCGAGCAACTACGTTTGCGTGGAACACATATTCCTCTTTTTTCGCCTCTTAGTCGTTATGTGTACAGACCACACGAGAAGAAAAAATTTACCTATGCCCCTCTTACTCTCATGATAGGAATAGCACTCACAATACAAGTGTTTGATACTCCTGTGGCTATTTTAGCCATCATAACAGTAGTAGTAGGAGACACAATGGCGGCAATAATAGGAAAACTATATCCCTTGCTACCCTTGCCATGGAACAAGGCAAAGTCCTTGGGCGGGCTCCTTGGATGCGCTGTGACAGTTTTTTTTGTTAGCGTATTGTATACAAGACCACTCATAGCCGGCTTTGTAGCACTTTGTACCTGTTTGACAGAAAGCCTCAATCTTGAGGATCTCGACAACCTCGTCATTCCTCTGAGTACGGGTGCATTTCTATACCTCGTATTTTATTAATTACTATTTTCTCGCCAGTTAGTTGCCAGTTAGTCGCCAGTTAGTTGCCAGCTAGTCGCCAGTTAGTCGCCAGTTAGCCAGTTAGTCGCCAGCTAGTCGCTCACTAATTCCACGTAACTATGGACTAGCCCCTTGTCCTATAGCGATGAAACAAAAACAGAGTACTCATAGATACAAATAAGAGACATCCGGTAATGAGACGAGCAACATAGTTTTTTGTATCAAAAATAAGTACGTGAAATCCCCCAAAATAGACAATAATAAACAAGATAAAAACAATACTATCAAATAAACTACGCCCCATGGCGACACGGGTACGCCAGAATAAGACGGCACACATCGATATAACAATAAATCCGATGATCGAAAAATACAATACACTTCCACCAACAAAAAAATGTCTTGGTTGCAAGCCATTGCTCACAAAATTTGGCCCTGTCATCACAATTATGGCATTAATTACCAAGACGAGCACTAAGAGCACCCGAGAACTCCACCGGATTCGCATAAAGTAATAGAAAAGACTAAAGACAAACAATTCTGCCATACAAAGATACACAAAGCTAAATATACGAGAGACAATCTCTAATTCTGCTATTCGTATCTCAAGAAAATATGGATACTGCAGGGCTAAAACAAAGGCAGGTATTAAAGATGCAAAACAGAGACCTAGACATAGAAAAAAATCATGTACATGCAAATTTTTTCGTGTATCAACTAATAACATCCAAGAGACCACCATACAGGCACACCCAACACACGAGAATAAAGCAAATGTTGTCAACATTCCCGACACAAATAATCCCTGAGTAACTCCTTTATAAAGAAAAAAAGCAAAAAATGCTACAAGAAAAAGACATGAAAGCGTTGTCATTACCATCAGGAAGTTGTGATTGGAGAATTTACGCATATCCATACTATATAATAATTTGTTTATGAAGATACACAAATTGTCGATAGTTATGAATGTGAGAAGAAAAAACTCTTTTATACACCCTATATTCTCTCTTGTGCATTGGCGTACAATATTGCCTGCATGTTTGCTTATTGTAGGAATGGTTCCTCTGTATCCGCAAACAGTACCCGATCTCACTATGTTGGGATTTTCTGCAGACAATGCATACATGGCATTTGCAGAACATGGTATAGGCAGAAACAATATACTATTCTCTACAATATACGTAGTAGATGTAGAAAAAAATGTGTTTGTCCCACAAGGGATAGAAAAAAGAAACTATTTTAACCAACTCACCGTAGGTCAGTCGGCACGTACTGCTCTTGTTAGAAACACGCTCTATGAATCAGAGCTACTCAAGTCTTACCTCATTGATCCCCTCAATTTAGGTAGGCTTATTTACGTTTCTCTGGGAAAAGATACTGATACCGATGTAATAACCTTTGATGATCACGAAACCAATCGCAGATATTCCCTTACACTACACACGCATGTACTCGGATCATCACATAACAATACGCTCCGTAGCGCGACGCAACTTAGCCTGGACGTATACCATCAGCGCACGCATGTCGCAACACTAACGATAGGAGATCCCCGTTTTTATCGTAATGCGATCGAAAAGTATACAATACACTCCATCTATGTGAGCAAGGATAATACGAGCATTGCCATATTCTTAGAAAAAATTCGTCGTGTCAAAGATGAGATATCGTTAGAATATATGGTTGAAACAGCACGCATTCCCTAGGCATCACTCTTTTTTCTTTTTTTAGCACGTGGATGCACGGCTTCATTATACTATTGATATGAGGCTATCATTATGAAACAATCTCGTTTAGGGCTTGTAATACTCGCAGCGGGTATGGGCTCTCGCTATGGTGGAACAAAACAGTTAGAAGGCGTCGGCCCGAACAATGAAACTCTTATAGAATATTCTGTATACAACGCATACAAAGCGGGCTTTAATACATTTATCTTTGTAGTTCGAAACGATATAAACGACACAGCACGTGATTTTTTTTCACGTGCCGTCCCTACTCATTGTCACGTAGAATTCGTCGTACAAGATCTGACTTCTATTCCTCCGGGCTATGTGATTCCACCAGAACGTACTAAACCTCTGGGAACGGGACATGCACTTTTACTCTGTAAGCCCTACCTTGACTGCCCTTTTGCCATGATAAATGGTGATGATTTCTACGATATCGCGGCGCTCACCCAGATTGCCAATTTTCTCAAAACACAAGCCAAGGATATCCATCACTACGCTCTGGTAGGCTATGAGCTAGGCAACACACTTTCGCCCTTTGGCACAGTATCAAGAGGAATATGTCGTGCAAAAGACGGGATATTATGTTCACTTGAAGAACACAAAAAGATTGAAAAAACAGACTCTCGCATTTACAGCTATCCCGACGATGAATCCAAAGCACATATACTTGATGCCAAAGAACCCGTATCAATGAATCTTTTTGGATTCTCACCACCTTTTTTTGAGCAACTTGAGTCGGGCTTTCACGATTTTTTGCGCACGTATATACAAGACATGAGTGCAGAATTTTTTGTTCCGGCTTATCTTGGTGAACTTATCGCTAAGAATCAGGCCAATGTCAGCCTCCTTACCTGTACAGCAGAGTGGTTTGGAATCACCTATCCTCAGGACACTCCCTATGTCAAAGAACGCATCACTGACCTCATTGCAAAAAAACAGCTCCCTCCAACTATTCGCTATTAGCTATGCTTGATAAGATTACCACCCGAGTTATTAGATCACCTCTCAAATTTTTGTCGCGCTACTGTATTAAACAAAAAATAAGCGCCACCAAAGTTACACTCGCAGGCCTGTTTCTTTGTCCTTTCATTGTAACATTCATCACGTTTGAGCTCTACGCATTTGCTCTACTTTGCATCGTGCTAAATCGTATATGCGATGGATTAGATGGCGAAATCGCACGGCTGTCTCATACTCATTCGGTAGCGGGGGGATATCTTGATGTCATGGTAGATTATGTGTTTTATATAAGCGTGCCATTAGGATTTTATTTTGTTAGTCCAGCACAGAATGGACTTGCCTCCATTATTATCCTAGCTAGCTTTACACTCTCAGCTACACAATTCTTAGGCGCATCTACCTCTTTTACTAAAATTCAACACCACGCTACCGGCTACCCCGAAAAATCTATTTTTTATCCTGTCAACTTTATCGAAGGAACTGAGACTATTGCCTATACACTACTTGTATGCATCTTTCCATCAGCTTACCCTACTATTAGTTATATCCTTTCCTTCCTCATAATAGTCACGCTCCCTTTTCTAGTCTATATACGATGGAACTACTTTTTTAAAAAGCAACATTCTATTGTACCCACAAACACCACAAACACCACAAAAGACAGTGTACATCCCACTTCTAAGTAATGATACTTCGTGCTAAATCCTATACCTTATGTTGCTTATAACCTTGTATGACTTATAGTAAGGCTATACAAGGATCGTGATATTAGGTATACTTATACATATGGTATGGAGAAGTGCGAGAGTGGTCGAATCGGGCTTCCTGCTAAGAAGTTGTACTCCAAAAGGGTACCGTGGGTTCGAATCCCACCTTCTCCGTTGTACCCATAGCTCAGTTGGATAGAGCGTCAGATTGCGGTTCTGAAGGTCGGAGGTTCAAGTCCTCTTGGGTACGCATATAAATAAAAATGAATACAGTTCTTGCTCTCATTCCTGCACGCAGTGGTTCTAATGGACTTCCTCACAAAAATATACGCCCCCTTATGGATAAACCGCTTATGGCATATACCATCGAAGCAGCAATCAAAAGTGCTATTTTTAATGATGTAGTTGTGTCTACAGATTCGGGCGAATATGCCGACATTGCAAAAAGCTACGGGGCATTAGTGCCCGAACTTCGTGACCCACTCATATCTCGTGCGACAACACCCACATCAAAAGTGACCCACCACGTACTACACACTCTTCATAAGCGTGGCTACGGCCCATACTCTCACGTTGCAGTACTCCCCCCTACTTCACCACTCCGTACCGCCGATGATATTCGACAAGCATTTGACCTTCTTATCAACCACAAAAAAGAAGTAGTAATCAGCGTCTCACAATGCGAATCCTCTCCCTTACTCACTAATACTCTGCCAAAATCACATAGTCTCAAAAACTTCATTAAGCATGAATACCGTAATAAATCACGCCAACATCTCCCAACACACTATCAAATACATGGAGCAATATTTATAGCCTGCACCAAATCATACACCCATGATTCTGACCCCTACACTATGGACTCCATTGCATATGTCATGCCACGAGAACATTCCATTGACATAGATAGCATGCCTGATTTTGCGCTCGCCGAAGTCTTGTTACGAATGCGTCACCTTGCAGCAAAACATTCTTCAAACATCAATACATAGTAATCTATTTATGAATACACGCATAACTGATGCACCTATTTTAGTTACGGTAGAGGGAGGATTTGGCAATCAACTTTCACAAATTGCTCTCGCATATTATCTTGCACAGGTACAAGCACGCCCTGTACTTCTTAATACCGTTTTATATCACCAGCGCTATCCACGAAAACAAATACAAGACTTTGCCACCGATGGCGCACTCTATCCTCCTATACAACAACTTATCAATACAGCTATCTCTTCACAAAAAACACTCAATACCTTGCTCAAATATTCGCTTAAACTCAGGCTAAGCCTTATTGAAAAAATACTTTCAAAAATAAAACAACTGCTCGCAAACAGAGGAATACCTCTGCCAAATCTCAGCATAGTTCAGAAGCTTGGTCGTATTCACCTTACCGATAGTATTGGTACAATTTCAGAGCACCTTCCATTTACAAATATTAATCAACGAGATTTTAGAACATTCTCTCATGAGCAGCTTCGCACTGCCATTGAGTCATATCCCGCAGACAAACCCTGCCTTGTCAATGGATATTGGAACACAGGTACCACGCTCAATGTAGTAACCCCCCTAGTACGTCCCCTGCACGAATGTTTTGCCATACATACGATGCCTCTCTCTTCTGAACTCTCAGAGCTATTGCAGACGCCACATTCTATTGCCATACACATAAGACGAACCGATTATCTTAAGCAAAGTAATAACTTTCTTTCCTGTTCAAACGCATACTATTCACGTGCTTGCGATATCATCCTTAATATGCATCCTAAAGCACGCTGTTACGTGTTTACCGATGATCCCTTGTGGGTTGATACTCACCTTGCCATCAAATCGCGTAACCTATGCATTATACGCGTCAGTAATAATCCCTTATTTTTTCCAAAAGACAATACAGTTATTAATAATCACAAGGATTTTTGGGAATTCTGCCTCATGAGACACTGTACCCACCATATCATTGCTAACAGCACGTTCAGTTGGAGCGCTGCCCTCTACTCCTTAAGTGATGCAATCCGAACCAATCACCCCGTCCAAGAAAAACAAAACACATCAATTGATACCAAAGGTAAAATCATTTGTATGCCCTCAAGATGGCAAGAATATCGTGAAAATCCAGAAATGCATATACCAGGTGCGGTGGTGCTTGACACAGTAACTGGCGACCGTATATAATTGTAATTATGATACGCATTCTTAGCTATGCTAGCATGAGATATCTCAGCCATCCACATACTGTAACAAATAAATACACTAACACTACAAATTCACTAGTGTGAAAATGCCTCTCTTCCTTCTATTTTCTCCGTCTACTGATCATCAGTCAAGTTCACACAAAGCCTCGTCTACCTCAAACAATGCTTCGCCCGTCTCAAACAATGCTTCGCCCATCATCGTCAGTATCTCTGGTGGACTTGGAAATCAAATCACCCAACTTGGACTAGCACTCTACCTACAAAAACACCAACACAGACCTGTGACCCTTCATGCCATACACTTTTTGAAAAACTCAATCAAGCGTGCCTATATACTCAACAGTGTAACGCATACATCTCTTTCTAAAGAAGCACGCTCCTTACTTAAAAACAGGATTCCATCGCAGAGAGCACTGAGACACATATTAAAACTCACGATAAAACGAAGTCCACATTGGATTGAAGTTCAAATACAAAAAACAAAACACTTTATAAAAAAATATTTTCATATTAATCCACCACAACTTCAGTTATCCCAAAAAATGGGAAGAATTCATCTCTCAGATGATGTGACAAACATTCAAGATAAACTCCCCTCTATCCTCGTACAAGAAAGCCACATTGGCTCTTCTTCGTACAAGGATGTACTTGACCACGTAGCAACGCTCCCCGCGCACAAGCCCTGTTATCTCAAAGGGCTTTGGCACTACAAAGAAGTGCTTGATGTAATGAAAGCACAGGCCTTTATCAAACCCATCTCTCTGAGTTTTGAGGTGCCCGAAGCATTATTTTCGTCTGATTTAAAAAATTTCCTGCATAATCCTGATTCCGTCTCTCTCCATATTAGACGCACGGACTATTTGGGAAAAGATACCCCATTTTATGCTTGCAGTCAACATTATTATGAGCGTACGAGTGCGTATATAATACAAAACACAAACAACCCACACTTTTATGTATTCACCGATGATCCCGACTATGTTAGCCATAATTTTAGGCTTGGTGTTCCACATACCATCATTTCTGGTAACACGGATTTTTTTCCACAACATCCACAAGTACAAAAGCATAAGTTATTCTGGGAATATAGCTTAATGGCATCATGCACTCATCACATTACTGCAAATAGCACATTCAGCTGGACTGCAGCATTATTGTCATTTAGCCACCAAGAGCTCTATGGCAGACCTAGTGCCCGGCATATTCAAAACGCAATCAACGACAATAGCAAACCATCCCTTTCCCATGCTTCTAAGCCATTGCTCTGCATGCCGTATATATGGATAAAATCTGGTAAGCACGATACAAGAAAATTTTTATCAGACACGGTCATGTTTGATATAACCAGTGGTGATATCATCAATAATAAAAAAACATAACCGTATAGTAATGTTTACTTGACAATATTACAAAAACGTAATATAATTATCTCATCTAACCTGCCTATAAGGAGTAGTATGATATCATCACAAAACATTGATTTTTCAAACCGAAAACTCACACAAGACAGTTCGCTAGTTGACAAACAGTTTACCTGCCGTTGGTCACCGCGCCGATTCAAAAAACAGGACATTAGCCCTGAGATCCAAACCTCTCTCTTTGAAGCCGCGCGATGGTCGCCTTCTTCGTACAATGAACAGCCATGGCGTATACTCGCTTCTACCTGCGAAGAAGAATTTAACACGTTTCTTTCCGTCTTATTTGACTTTAATCAGGCCTGGGCAAAAAATGCGTCTATCTTAGGAATTATAGCCGCAGAAAAAAAGTATGCAGAGAACGGCAAAGATAATTATTGCGCCGAGTTTGATTGCGGATTTGCATGGGCAACACTGACATTTCAAGCAAATAAGCATGGGCTCTACACACACGGCATGTCAGGGGTACATTACGAAAAAGTGTCTGAGGTCTTCTCACTCCCCGAAACCATCAAGCCTTTAATGGCCTTTGCCATCGGCTATATCGATCTTGAAGGGCAACTTCCTGAGGGATTTCCTCCCGACGTCCCTAGTGATAGAAAAATTCTATCTGATATTTACTTTCCCGGTGGAAAAAGCGTTACATAACTGACTATAATATCTATACTATTGTAGTTTGCTCAAATTTTACGACGATCAGTGAGAGCTACAAAGAGCTCTCACGTATCTAATTATTCTTACGCTCAACTACCGAGAAAAATACATTATTAGCATATTGTATTAAGACCAACTACCGCATCGCGTTTTCTGATGATTGTTAAGTCGCTAAAAGCATGCAGATATATCTCGCAGATAAATTCGACTTCGGTCTCAACGAGGTGTCCACCATACATGGTAAACTTGCTATCGGAGAATGCTACATGCGAATGACAAAAAATACCATCTTTTTCATCACCGTTTTCGATTCTTCCGATATTACCAACTAAAGCAACTAATTCGTAGGATCCCTCCAAGACAGCACCCTGATATCCTTTTTCAAGACCATGATACTTAGATACCTCAGGATTGCGAATCGCCCCGATCCCTGAAAAATGAGCACAGAAAATCTTTCGCTCTAGGCAAAATGCTTCAATACTCTTGTTGATATATTCACCTCGCTCGAGAGAAATAACGTAGATTGTTGAGTCTGTGGGGTTTTTTACACTATGAAATTTCATATTATATTAAGTATATCGAATTACGTATATTAATACGTGTACTCAAGACTGAGTTTTGCTTGGATTACATATTGAGTTGAGTTGACGCCACTCTTACCATCAGAGCTCATACTATTCTTTGAGAGGTGTTCGCCATACTCATAGCCAACACTAGGTTGCAAAGCTATCACAAATCCGTCAAACAATGACCATCGTGGTCCTGTTTGCACCAGCATACTCGACGACTGAGCATACTGTATATCTAAAATTTTTATCGCAAATAAGAGCTGTGTAGCAAGCGAAAATCTGCTTGAATATACCCAGCTAGAACCAAGAAAGAAACTGATTGTTTCGAACGTATAAAGCGCCTCTGCCACTAGGTCGACAGTATCGCCCACTGACACCCCAAAAAGAGACGATATACCTAGGCTTATTGCCGCAGTCTCGTACACTACCGTAGCAAACTGCTGGTTATTCACTCCCACAGGCATATAAATACGTGATGATGCCGAAAGATACATGTTGACCACAGACGGAATATTAACACTCATATAAGGCGTGAGGTACTGAGGACGGAGCGCATAGTTGCTTCCTAGTTCAAATTCAAGAACATCAAAATTAAGCCCTAGCCTTGTACTAAATTCGACTTCATCTGCTTGAGGAAATTCGTAACTACTTGTAGTTGTAGCGAACGCATTTTCTTTGTTAGAGATCAAAGGAGTCTTGCTAACACGTAGTGAAGGATAGTGCATGACGGCTTCTACAAAAGAAAGCGTACCGAGAGGAGCATATACCCGTAGGTTCCACAGTGGATTATCTCTATATTCTCCCGAAAGGTTCTGAAGTGAGAAGGCTCCTGCTCCAAACACCACATCTCCTGCATTATATACTTGCCCTTCTCCAAAGCTGAGTGTGTTTAATCCTAGTTCAAGCTGAGAAACGTATGTTTCTCCTAGAGGAATACGCGCACGTATATACGCTCGTTCAAGTAAGAGTTGCGTATGCAATCCCCCCATTGCTATATCGAGTAGCAGACCTAGCCTCACAACACCGCGCACAATAGAGTTTCGGGGAGATTGGAGGCTATACCGTATAAGGGAGGTTCCGTACACAGAATCTTCAACCTCTGCATGTACCCCTTCTTCTGGTGTCGCATCCCATATCTGTACTACTCCATTGAGTGCATTATACAACTCAAGTCTTTGTACAAGGTCCTGCGAATAAAGCCCCATACTAAGATAGAGCAAAAAAACGCTTGATAATACCCATCGTTTCATGGCAACGTTATACTAAACAATCAAAACCTAAGTTCTTCGAGCGAAAATTGTGCAACAGAAACGTCGACAATACTCACGTCGGTGAGGAGAAACTGCGTACTGCTGTCTTTCTTGAGCACATCCTTGAACACCGTATCAGTTCCCACATATATGTCGTTTAGTGGAATATAGTCATGTACTGCAAGGGTTTTTAGTAGTTTTTGACGGCGAGTAAAAAGTTCTGCATATACTACTAAACCGGTGTTTACCTCAACCCATAGGCGCTGATAAGGATAGCTTTCTTGTCGCGGATTATAGGCAGACAAGTATACAACATAGCTCTCATAGCCATCTTTTACTTCTGTACCCTCGTATTGGGCAGAATACGCCTCAGTCAAGGTTTTGTCGCCTGCAATATCTTCGAAGGAAAGATCCGAATCCATAAATGACTGCTGAAACATAGACTTATTTAAGGTAATAACGTCTTCGGCATCGGGATAATAAAGGTATATTTTGTCTTTTCTTCTCAGTACCTTTTGCCCCAACTGGTTTGCATTGGTAAATGTAATAAGCGAATAATCTGCACCCTTTGAAACATAATCAAATGTACTTTCACGCGTGCCGTATCTATCAGTTATACGCATGGTTCCTTTTCCGGTGAGTCCATCGCGCACTATTCTGTTATTGTCTACGAGCGCTACAATCTCGTCAACATCTATGTTTTGCGACTCTTGGCTTTGTGACTCTTGTGCCTGCACTATAGTAGTGAGCATATACGCAAACGCTACGGCACCCCCAATACTAAGAAAAAACTTACAATATAATTGTGTTGCTTTTGTGTTTGCAGTTATGTTCTGCAGGACATGTATGATGTATTGTAGATATTTCATGATAGTATCCTTCTTGTTTTTTGATTGTATGTCTTTACTTTGTGTTGCATGATATAACATAATTTCCTGTTTGAATTACTTTCATTGTAAATAGTCAATTCGATAGGATAATCCATACGAGGGCTCTATGCCTTCCTCAAAATTTCAAGTGCATCAACCTTTCGTAAACCACGAAGAGGAAAATACGTCACACCAGATATCACTATCACTGCATAGATTACCAACACAGAAGTCCACAGCACGCTATGCTGTGGGTAGATTATGCTCCCTAACACGCTCCCTCCAGAATCAATAGACTTAAATGACATGTCTAAGCCAATACGTCCTGTAATTTCAACAATGAGACTTCCCAGCAAGGTTCCTACCAGAGCCCCTATTCCAACTATAATCATATTTTCCCTCAAAAAAATCTTTTGAATCATCCGAGGACTAACGCCAATAGCATTGAGTATTCCTATCTCTGCCTCCTGTTCCTTAATATTCATATTGATAGCGTTGTACATGACTAGGCTACCCAATAAAAAGAAAATGAATGATATGATGAGATACGTAACCCGTGAATACGAAATGATAGCAACAAAGGACGATATTGTTTGCCATGGTTGCACTGCAAGTGCAAGTGTCATGTCTGTATTACTGGCATAACTGATGGGAAGCACTCGTTCACGTTCTGCTTGTGAAACATGTGTAATAGCGTCGTTTATAAAGTCTTGTGCGACGCTACGAATAAGCGCTACTTGCTCCTTACTGGGTGTAGTATTTGCGTTTTTTTCAAGTTGCACTACTATCTCGGTTGCTGAGTCTGGGGCAAGAAAATGTTCTTGGAGTATATCTATGGGAATATAGGCCATGCTATTAAAGTTGGACATAGGATACTGTATTACACCCGTTATCGTGAGTGTGATAGCTGCACTGGTAAAACGTGCAGTAGTAGAAAAGAAGGTTAGACTGCTCCCTACCTCTAGCCCATGATCGCGTGCAACGGCGCTCCCTATTGCTACTTCGCGAGTGTGCATACGTGGTAGGCGTCCTTTGGTTACAAGCTCACTAATCTCCTGAAAGCGTTCTTCACGCTCAAAGTGCATGCCCCGAGCTACAATGGGCACAAATTCTTGATTTAGGTAGAGCGATGACGGTACATCAAGCCTCGCTGTTGCAAAATTTTGAGTACCTTCTATTCCTGATACAAGATCTACTAATTCACGAGCAAAGGGAACAACAAGATGGCTCGGTGAAAAAACAATATTATCAAAATAAGCCTTGCTTTTGATACTTATATCACCCGAAGTATAGCGTGTAATATTGTGTTTGACATCTGCCTCAAGACCCGATATAAATCCAAACAAAAAAAACGTGAGCGCGAGTGCAAGGGACAAAGTCACAATACTCCCTATCGTCCTACTTTTATTACGTCCTACGTTTCTCCATGCATAAAACCAGTATCTCATGATTTACTCCTTAGTAAAGCAATGATATTTTGATATTTTTTTCGTTGACCTAACAACACAAGCCAAGAAATACATACAGTAAACATAATTGCAAGTAATGCAGAAACAACATAGGTTTCGGGTGCCCACACTCCCCTAAATACCCCGGATATCGGCAAGTCAAACGTAGTCTCTTGCATCATGACAGTATAATCTATGCCCCTATCAGCAAGAAGCCAGTTCGGTCCTATAGAAACAAACCATCCTAGCACTCCTCCTATCACACCTACCAGGGCTGCCTCAATAAGAAACATAGTGAGTATCTGCCTACTACTCATACCAAAGGCTTGAAAGGTACCTATTTCACGCTTACGCGACTCTAGGTTGTTACGCACTGTATTAGCAATGCCGGCGGCAGCAAGGACAAAAATTAAGATCATATAAATTGAACTGATAGAACGAGGATAATTCCAGCTTGTTGTCCCGCGTTGCTGTTGTACTTCATCCAAGGACGCAACGCGTATTTCGTGATCTTCTCCTATCCGAATAAGTTCGTTTTGTATTTCTGCTTGTATCTTTTTAACGCCTTGCGCCACATGTTTATTGGCAAGACCGTAGTTACGTGTATCCTTGTACAGATTGAGTTCTGTATATGCACCACGGAGATCAAGGTAGAAGTCAGCAGTGCTATAAGAAACTATCAAAAAAGCGCGGTCTATATTTGGATTTGTCGTTTCATAAATACCCGATATCGTAAGCTCTAATTGTTCAAAAAAACCACCCTTTCCACGAGCAACGAGTAAGACTGGGTCACCGATGTCGGCACCTAATTTACTGGCAAACCAAGAACTAATCCAGACTTCGTCTTGATTAAGCGAGTAGTTAGTATCCTCACTCGGTATTTGCGCACTACGAATAAGATCCTTTGATGCTATATGTTCCAAATAATCACCTTTCTCAATGGCGAGTACCTGTATTTGTAAAGAACCATCTTGTAGATAATCGGGTTTGCGCAGTATCATTTCTACAGGAAAAATAAGTCGTGCGACAAGGTCCCAATCAAACGAACGAACAAGTGCTTTAATATCAGAATCTACTTTGAACGTTTTGTCCAGCAGATTTTCTTTTTCATTGTCCCAATAAGCTTGGCTCATCAGTTGCACGTCGCCTGTCTCGTAGGTTGTCACGTTGATTCTTCCTCGTTCCTTGATTCCTACAATCAGGCTGTCAACCACGATATAGCTCATTACGCCAAGCGAAATAGTAAGAGCAGTTACAAGATTTTTCTTTTTATGTCTGAGAAGATTGCGGAATGCAAGAGCGATTAGTTTCCAAGCACTGATGCTCTTATCTGCGGATGTCACGTTCTACAGCTCCATCTTTAAGGTAGATAACACGTGGTGCCTTTTTTAGTACGCGTTCGTCATGCGTACAGACAATACACACGGTACGTAGTTGTGTATTGAGATCAAGTAGCAAGGAGATAAGCATTGCGGTATTTTCGGAATCAAGGTTTGCACTGGGCTCGTCAGCAATAACCATGCTTGGCTTTTTGACGAGAGCACGTGCTATGGCGACGCGTTGCTGTTGTCCTCCCGAGAGTTCGTTGGGAAAACGCTTTGCCATGTCGGCTATTCCTACATTATCTAACATCTCAAGTGACCGCTTCATTGCGTCTGCAGTATTGAGACCACTAATCTCTAACGAAAGCGACACATTTTCTTGTGCTGTGAGTACTTCAACTAAATTAAAAGATTGAAATACAAACCCTATATCGTTACGTCTTATAAGTGTACGATCATTTGTGTTTTTCTGGGTGACGTCTTTACCATGATATACGTATGTGCCAGAGTTTGCATTGTCAAGAAATCCGAGTATGTTTGCAAGCGTGGTTTTTCCTGATCCCGACGGTCCTGCAAGAGCAATAAACTCAGAGCTTTCTATATCAAGCGACACGTTATTAAGAGCACTGATGACCTGCGAACTTGTACGATACTGTTTTGATACACCAGATAGAGAAGCTATTTTCATGCACTCACTATAGCACAGCCATTAGATTATGTCAAGTAAAAGCAGGTGAATTAAACCCTGAAGTGCAACAAGAGATTTAAAGAGTAGTATCTTGCAAACATGTAAATGTGAACGTGAAAAATTCATACTCGTATCCACTCACCATCTTATTTTGTCTCTACTATTACTGCGTGTTATATCATGCTCACTTTTCTTTGGCTCAAATTCGCCCCAAAAATCTTCAGTAGGCTTTCAATGAAAGCCTACTGACCAAATCATGCTATGCTCTATGTGCTCTCAAGTGCCCCTATGAGTGTCTCTCAAACGCACTATAGCACCTTACGGTGCCTTTTTGCATTTCTATGATACCCTAAGGTGCAGTATAAGGATTTTGCGCTTCTGCGCTGTTTGGTATATCACCAAAATCGGGGAGTTTTTGACTATTATCATTGCCAATAGCTATAATTGCTGGCCACTGCCCTGCGGCATAGCTCCAACCTTCTGTCGCTGTAAATCCTGTAAATTTTGCCTTTAGCGCATCCTCGGTATCGCTATTCGCCACGCTCACCCCTTTCCCAGGCTCAGTGGAGGCGCGGTAGCCTTCTGCAGTTTTGTCAGTAGTAGGGCTATAGGCAGTTCGTTTGTCGTCTTTCAACTGGTACAGCCCCCCTTCGCCACTTTTGGTCGAATAATAATAGTTGATACTTGTACTGCTACCACTAGTATTTTCTCCTATCGTGAGACCAAAGAGTTTAGCACTACTAGGATCACTCGCCGTACTGATAACATTGCCCCTAAAATATCCTTGTCCTGTAGTAAAGTTACGGGCATATCCCACTAGTCCTCCCACTTTATTGGCTCCTATCACATCCCCTATGGCATACCCATATAAAGAAGTCTCAGATGCACTACCCGCAAGCCCACCTACGTTTTCATTACCCTGTATTGTACCTGTAGAAAACCCATTAACTTTTTCACCAGAAGCCTTTCCAGCCAAGCCCCCCGCGTAGTCTCCGCTCGCACTAACGTCTCCAGTGCTGTAACCTTTCACTTCACCCTTATACCCAAAACGTCCTACTAATCCACCTACATGCTCTGTACCCCGTATGGTACCAGTCGCATAACCGTAAGTACTGTACTCATTGTATCCTTCTAGCCCCCCTACATCTTTCTCACCAGTTATATCTCCGCTCGAATAGCCATATACTATGGTCCTACTAGTCCCAGTAAACCCTACAATACCCCCCACATAGTCCTTTCCTGTTACATTGCCAGTGGTATAGCTCTTTGTTATTTGACCCTTTCCCGATTTTCTCCCTATCAAACCTCCTACATTACTCCCTAAGGCCTCCACTACTACCGCTGATGAGCTCTCTGTCACTGCTGGGTCTGTATCACTGTTCATATCCCCCACAAGCCCTCCTACATTAACATTACTGTCAGCTGCTGCGGTGCTCTTCACCGATCCCTTGCCTTCCTCATCTTCTGTAATATGGACATTGCTTATTGCCCCTTCAGTATACTTGCCTGCTAGTGTTCCTACGTTCTTTCCTCCTATTATCTCTGCTCCCTCTATCCTTACATCATTGATATTACCACTCGCTACTCCAAATAATCCTATGTCATCTCCACTCTCTATCCTTAAGCCTCGTATCGTATTGTCTCCCCCATCAAAACTCCCACTAAAACCTGTGGTACTGTCTCCTATAGGGTCATACCCTGCTACTGTTTCTCCTCGCTCATTACAGGACTGATAGGGTAGTTCTATGTCTTCTGTCATCGTATAACTACTCGCTAAACTTGCTCCTGTTGCTGCTGTTCCTGCTTTCCTCGCTAACCACTCTAACTCTCGCCATCCTTCTATCGTATACTCTGTTCCTTCTGCCGTTGGTACTACGGTCCCGCTATCCTTGCCTACTACGCCACACCAACTCTCTATATCTATTACTATGTTTACACTCGCTACTCCTTTTACGTCTGTTGCTCTCGCTTGTACTGCTATTGTATAGCCCTCTGTATATACTGTATGTAATCCTCTCCCTATGCTGATTGCTCCACTACTCTCATCTACTCGTACATGCTCATTGGGTTTGCTCAATGTGTATGCTACTCCACTGGGGGCACTTCCTCCTTCCCACTCGGGTGCTTCTGTTGTGTGCTTTGTTTGTTCTATTACCTTTAGCTCTGTTCCTGTTGTTGTATACTCAAAACTCCCTATCAAGGCTCCTACTTCTAGTTTGATGTTTAGGGTGTAGGTTCCTTTGTAGTTTCCTGTTCCTGTTGCTTTTATGGTGTATACTTTGTTATCTTGTTCTGCTGTTACTGTTGCTATCGTGAGTATACCTTTTTCTTTGTCTATGCTTAGACCTTCTCCTTCTTGTTCTAGGCTATAGCTTATGCTTTGCCCTGCTTTGCTCCATTGGGGGTAGAGTACTAGGCTTTTTCCTTCTACTATTCCTATGATCATTGAGGCTATTCCCTCTACTTCTTGTAAGGGTGATATTACGATACCCTCTGCTTGGCTGGCTTGGTTCTCTAGGCTATAACTTAGTTCCCCACTCAATGTGCTTGGACTTGTTTCTCCTGGTTCTGGGTCGCTACTACAGGTGAGGAGGAGTCCTCCTAGTATGCTGGTGAGCACGAGATATGTGAGTATGAATCCCCCTGTCCGATTGTTTGCTCGGCAACTCCTTGCTTGGTTGGTGGTAGCTTTGGTGGTGGCTTGGGTGGTGGCTTTTTTGGTAGCTTTGGTGCTTGCCTGGCTACTATGACTTTGTTTGAGACTTTGTTTGAGGTCTTGTTCTTGGTGTGATATTGTATTGTAATGCATGGCATTCTCCTTTGGCTACTGTTTACTTGGCCTTAGTGTTTGGTCTTTTTTGACCTAATCGGGGTTATTACTGCTTTCCTTGTAGCTTTAGTTTTTCTGGTTTTTCTCCATGGTTTTTGCCTTGGCTATTGTTCCTTGGCTTATACCCTGTCTACGATCTACGAGACATAGGGGTAGAAAACAGTACTATATTAATATAGTATATTATAGTGCTTTTACTATGTAGAGATACAGTATGTATCTACATAGAAAGAAGGCTTTGTTGCATATACACGATATTCTGTGAGATATGGTGGTGCTGATTATGTGCGGGATACTTGGGCTTGTTGTTTACTGTGTTACTCAGATCTCAGAAGCCGAATAAATGGCATTTTCTTTGATTCACCATTATTCAAACTTGTACAATGAGACTTTTTCTTTTTTATACTACCATTTTTTAAGCATTTTTTAAGACATAGCTATACGATTGGCTATTTATATCGTGCTCTCTTTAATTTTGTATTACATTTCCTTATTAACTCCCCCACATACTATTCTTCTGTTTATTCTTTTGTCTCTTTACCCATCTTCGACAGTCTACAACATTATTATAGATAATATGTAAGACAAATGTGCTATACTAGCATATAGGTAGCAATTTTGGTGTAGCATAGTGTGCTGTAAGCGCATATACGCTGTATACCTGTCACGCTAGTCAAAAACTTTTGTGTGCTAGATTTTTCGACTTTTACACTGTGGTTTTTGCTTTCAAGTGGGGATTTATACGCTTGTTTCCATACGGAAACTCACTGTCGAAACCCCCATAAAAAATAGATCTAGTCGCTATAGTAACTATAGTCACTGGGGGCTTTGACATTATGCATAATACGATGTAGACCACCCCATGGCTATGGCGATATGCGGATTTCTTTACTATTTTGCTAAAGGTGTTGTTGCTAAGGATAATATAACTGTTTTGATCTCGCTCAAAAGCATTACTAAACGATATGGTACACATACAGTGGTACACGACTTATCTATTGACATACAAGACAAAGAAACCGTAGTTCTCCTAGGAAAAAGCGGCTGTGGCAAAACTACCACACTCAAAATGATAAATAGACTTATCCCCTTTGACAGTGGCTCTATAACCGTTAACAATCAAGATATCATGCAGACAGACCCCATCCAACTCAGGCGGAGCATAGGCTATGTGTTTCAAAATATTGGGCTGATTCCTCATTTCACTATCAAGCAAAACCTCTTGGTCGTTCCTCGCTTGTTAAAGTGGAATGAGGAGCAAATACAAACGCAACTTGATTTTTGTTGTGACACCATGTATATCGACAAAACCTTGCTTTCGAGACGACCATCGCAACTCTCAGGCGGGCAAAAACAACGCATCGGAGTTGGTCGAGCACTTATGGGCAATCCTGATATCGTTCTTATGGACGAGCCTTTTGGAGCTCTTGACCCCATCACACGAGAAGAGATACACGATGAGTTTCTCAGCGCCAAGCAGTACCTTACCAAAACAATAGTGTTTGTCACCCATGATATACACGAAGCATTTACGATAGCGGATCGAATTTGTATTCTTGATCACGGAATGATAGCCCAATTTGATACCAAACATAACATCATACACCATCCGGCAAACGAATTTGTAGAAAAGTTTATAGGACGCCATATGAAACGCCTCAAAGAGGAACTCGCATGATAGAATTTTTTGAATTTTTATCTGCGCGTAGTGGCGATCTTCTTTTGCGCATTCTTGAACACATACAGCTTACCATCCTAGCAGTAGGCATAGCAATAGGCATAGGAGTACCTATTGGCGTACTACTCATGCGTATTCCCACCATATCTCGACCCGTGCAATATATGCTCGGCATCGTTCAAACTATCCCCAGTCTTGCCATGCTGGGACTACTCATACCCTTTGCGGGTATAGGCGCTCCATCGGGCATCATCGCCCTCGTACTTTATTCTCTCCTTGTCATCGTACAAAACACCCTTGTCGGAATACAACAAGTAGAGCCCGCAGTTATCGAAAGCGCCACGGGTATGGGTATGAATAACTGGCAGATACTCTTTAAAGTACAAATTCCTCTCGCATTACCCGTCATCATTGCAGGTATACGCGTCGCCACCGTAACCTGTGTTGGAATAGCAACGCTTGTAGCTGCTATTGGAGCAGGTGGTCTCGGTGTGTTTATTTTTAGGGGAATTAACGTGCTTAATAATAATCTTATCTTGCTGGGAGCAATTCCGGCAGCACTCCTTGCAGTACTGCTAGACAGCTTCCTTGTCATACTAGAAAAAATCTCAAACAAACAATAAGGAGAGATATATGAATACATTCAAAACCATGAGCATTTGCCTCATCATCATAAGCCTGACGTACCTTGCAAGTTGTAGCAAAGCAGAAGGAGTAATTACCGTCGCATCAAAAAATTTTACTGAAAATATTCTGCTTGCAGAACTCATCAGTCAACAACTTGAAGCCGATACTGACCTCACTATCAAGCGAAAACTCAATATGGGATCTACCTTTGTCGTCTTTACGGCCATAAAAAACCGCGAAATTGACATCTATCCCGACTATGATGGTACAATACACGTCAATCATCTCGGAGAAGACGTTGTCAACAAGAGTGTTGCAGAAATATACAACTTTTCAAAAGAAGAAATGTTTAAACGCTTTAACCTCGTTATCTTAGATCCCTTTGGTTTTAATAATACCTATGCCATGGGATTTTTGACGTCAACAGTAGACGAACTTAACCTCAAAAAAATATCCGATCTTCGTAACCATCCTCAACTGCGACCCGGCTTTGATTTTGAATTTTTAGAACGTCCCGATGGCGCTCTAGCAATGTTTGATGCCTATGGACTCACATTTGACGCGGAGCCAATAGGAGTAGAGATAGGACTCAAGTACAATATCATAGTCAATGACGAAGCTGATTTTACCGATGTGTTTACAACCGACGCCAAGCTTAAGCGTTTCAATATGACGTACTTAGAAGATGATCTCAATTTTTTTCCTCCCTATAACGCCATGCCTGTTGTTAATGGAGATACGCTCAAAGAATACCCCGAAATACAACGCTCTCTCGCTAATCTCAGAGATGTGCTAAACGAAGAAAAAATGCAAGAACTCAATTATTTGGTAGAAGAAGAACAGCGCTCACCTCAAGAGGTCATCGTTGACTTTCTTAAGGAACTACGCCAATAGGCTACCATTACATTGCTTAATAAGTCAATATTATATCAATCACGAAGTATGACAACTGTACGCGGATCTATGCGTACTATCGTATTATCAAGCGTCATTCCTACCGACACGGACTGCGAAAATCCTCCAATATCATACTGTGTGGCGTCAACAAGCACTGCTGCTTTGCGTAATGACTGAGGAACAATAAAACTTCGTGGCTTGGTATCACCATTGACAAATACATAATATACGGTTCCCGAGGCACTGTCTTTTGACCTAAGACCATAGGCTCTGTCGGTTTTTTCACTATCAGAAAAAAATTTGACAGAGTCAAATATCAGTATGGGATCACCAAGACTAAAAGCATCTGTTTCTTGACGAATACGACTTAAAGCCCTAAGATAGGCGCGCAATTCTCGTACTTCTTCGGTAGAAAATTGCGTACTCCAGTTTTGTATGTCCTGTGGCACCATCACTGGACCTTGACTCGTCATAATCATAGCTAAGGCATTTTTGTACAAGCGGATAACTGTTGCATCATCTACAGTAGTCTGCATTTGCGTTTGTATCTGCTCTGATAGACTGAGATCGCCATCAGACACAAGATATTGCACCACTCCTTTCGCATACGGGTTGTCGAGTTCGCTACCTCTTCCTACTATGGATTCGGCAAAATCACGTACGAGCACCTTGCTTGTAAGTATTCCCTTGGTAAACCGTGTACCTTCTTGATCAAATATACCTACACTTTGTTGCGCAAAATTGCGATTGAGCCAATAAACAACACGAGGCTCTTTGTTTAAGTCAATAACATCACTTTCTTGAGAATTTGTATTCGTGCTAGAAGCTCCATCAGAAGAAGCACCAAAGAAAGACCTCACCACATGATGGCTTGGGCAAGTAGTATCGTAGTGTCGAGCAATTAATAAGGGAGTTTCTGTAAAGGATGCAATGTCAGTCAAAAGAGCATCCATGGCTCTAGAATCTAACTCGCCTATGCTATCGTACTTGACCCCTTCTATTCTGTATACCTCAAACCAATGTATAATGCTGTCAACCAATAGGCGTGCAGACATACGTGCCTGCAAATCAAGGCGATTGAAACAAGCGTAGTTGTCTGCTGTTTTCTTTGTCAAATAATAACCGGGTACTATCGAGTCCAGGGATATTCGCCTACTCATATAGAGATTAGTCATATCGATGAGCGTACGCATACCCTTTTGATCGTTAAGTATTTTGAGCAGATCTCGCATTATTTTAATATCATTTTTTTTGCTAGGCTTTTGATTTTCTCTGTATACTTCTTCTTGCTTCTCTCTTGGGTTTTCTTTTGAGTTTTGTATACTGTTTACCGTTAGGTATTCAATATCAGATTCTTCTTTGTTCGATAAGACTTTTGCAGGTAAAAAAAGATGCTTCACACCTCCGCGTTTTTTGTCGTGTACTTGCAAGCCTTGCAGAACAAGAGTATTGACCCCAAGCTCTTGCAATTCACTCACGTTCATATAGACATCACTTGGGGAGCCTTGTACTAAATACTGCGACATAATCGCATCAGAGATTGACATAGATGAAACCGAGCGTATTTCTTTCTTCTGTTGTACAGGAGAGTATGAGGATAAAGGAGTGGTAATAACCTGGGCCAGTGTTGAAACATCGGTTGCGGCCCCTATCTGGGGTATACCTGAACGAGCATAAGGATCACGAACAAACTGGGGTGAGCAATAAGGATTTGTAACTATATAATGATAATAATAATCAGAATCATCAGAAAATTTATCACGGTTTACTACTACAGACCACAGCCCCTTAGCATCTTTTTTCATAACACGGTCATCCACCAGCTGATAGTCGTCATTATAAAATACGGTACGCACCTCATCGGCTAAAGGTGCCCAAAGACTAAACGTAAACGGCTCGCTCACTGTTGAATCATCAAGTGCAGAGTACAAGATAGCTCTCGCATTTGCCTGACCTAGCACCCCATCCACCGCGTACCACTCATCCATGAGCCTACTATCTATCTCACTTATCATAGACTGATCGTCGTAGTGTACTCTATAAAGTCTAGGGATATCTGCCCCATTAAACAAAAGTTCAACGTGATTTTTATCCAGGGCCTGCCACTCTGTTATAGATGCTTCCTCAAGGGAGAGCATATCCATATCAAACACATATCCATCAGTAAACCCAACCACCATCTTATCAGGAGCCACCAGTCGTGCTTCGGTTAATCCCTCATACGGTGTGCCATATGCACTTACAGAAACAAGGGTGTTTTCAGAAGATATCCAAACCTCATTGATTCCCACATAGGGAAATATCCGGTAGACTTTGTCTGACCTAATACGCATGTACACATAAGACGAACAAAATTCCATAGGAACATCAAAATACACACCATAGCTATCCTCGCCTGACACCTCATGTATACCCGATCCTTGCAAAGTGTTGGTCTGGAGAAAAAATGAAGAGCTATCAGTAATATGGTTTTTGGGAGGAGCGTAGTGGACACGGAATATCGGGGGTGTTATTGAGGGAGTGGGAGATGTTCGAATCTCCCGTACTATGTCATCATTAATGCTCTTACAAGATGCCAAAAGAAAAAGCAGAAGAAAAAGCAGAAGAAAAAGCACGAATGGTACAACAAACACATATGCATGCCACAATCTAAGTCCTGTATACGCTTTTATTTTTCCCTCCTTTTGAGGTTTCCCTCGTACCCTTGCTTTTTTTAGAGCTCTTCTAGTCCCTTGTTTGTAAGCTCTTTGCTCTATTCACGTGAATGCACGGACGTTTTCTGTAAACTACTACTAGTCAGCAGTAAACACTATAGAATGAGCCTTATTTTTTGTAGGAACAAAATCTCTGAGTGTCAAAGTAAATGTAGGAACAGGGTTTGCGGTGGGATCTATGGGATCGAGATTACTGGCATTCCATACCCTTAAAAGATTGATATCTTTTCCCGAAATTACCTTATCCCAATCAGGGATACCTCCACGCAATACAACAATGCTCAGCGTACTATCATCTCCACGCAAGGACTTAAAGACACGTTCTGGAGTAAAGGCATGGGTACCATTTCCTTCTCCATCTGTACGTATACGAAGTATACTCTCATTTGTTGTATCTGCATACTCACTCTCATAACGTGGGTATCCTCCAAGCAAACTACCTACTACCGCATATGTCGCGTCTGCCTCTGCTCCTTCTAAAGAGATAGCACTCAATGTTATGGAGTCGGGTGCATTTAATACCAAATGAAGGTCATTAAAACAAGACGAAAACAAAGCCATAAAGACCACAAAACCCACAAAAGTTAAAAAAGCACTAGCATAATATCTCGCATTTCTACGTTGTGATACTGAGCGAACATGTGTATTTGATTGAACCAATTGTTTCATATTGATATTCATATTAATAATCCCATCTCATGCCAAGAGAAAATGAAGATGTTCCATCGCCATCGTTTATCCCTAGGCTGTTCATAAAGTACGTCTCTTGTTCGGAGCTATCGTCAAAATCAAATTTTGACGAATCACTATCGTCATAAGGACTAAAATTATAGTCAAATTTTACAAAAAAAGTTGGGCTGTTTATCATAGGAGTAAAGAATTTTTTCTCAAGACCAAGTGCGAGACCAAATACATTTGACTCCGATCGCTCGCTTGCACTATATGTCAATCCAAGCGAATTTACCCTATCAAGGTTGTAACTATCTATACCCACAGAAGCAACTATATCATGCATAAACTTGAATTCAGTTGCAAGAAAGGCCCAATAATAACTGAGCAAGTAGTCTGCTACCAAGCCCTGCTCGTTACGTGTAGGCACGTAATTGAGTTCTAATCCTGCTACAATCTTTATTTCTCGGAGTATGTTTTTGAGATCAAGCACTCTGTACCTAAACCCTATCTGATCTACCGACGTCGTTGTAAATGCTGGCATAATGGGATGCGGTACAGCACTGTTTGCCGTATAAAAATCTAAAGAATATACAAAATAGGTATCCACAAACATTGGGTAAATACTCTTTATTCTATAGCGTACCGTAGGCTTGACTTCGAGGCCGTATAATTCGCTCGTATCTTGGCTTGTCAATCCCGTCATACGGAGACTTGTATCTAAGCCTAGGCGTAAATCGCTATTGAGTAAACGAAGACTTGGATATACGAGTACCGAGAGAGCATTTTTATCATCTCCAAAAGCACTCTCAGCACCTCCTGCTTCGCGTCCATAAATGGAGTCTAAGCTCGTACCAACCGATCGTATTCCCACAAAAAGACTCAGCATATCTGAGAAAAAACTACGCTCTGCGCCAACTGCTAATGCCAGGTTTGACAACAAAAAATTCTGATCCGCATTCTCTTGAGTCGCTCCAGCAGTGAGTCCTACTTGCCCCGAAAGTCTGTAGACGTCTATGTATCCAGCATATCCCAAGGAGGTATATATCAAACTCCTTGAACCCGTGGTTATGTCTTCGATATTAGCAGAATCGCCTAAGTTAAACGAAGAAAAAAACTCGTTTGACTCGTCATAAGCACTCTGATAATTGACTTCGATACCAAATTTTTGGGTATCAAACAACTCAAAATCTGCCCATCCATAAAGACCATATGGTCCGTTACGTTTTGTCGTCGCAAGCAACCACGTTGTTTCTAAAGCGCCTTTGTCCCATGCAGAAAGTTTTGTACCACTGGTATTTGTACTATATATTTCTAAAATTCCTTGGTTTGCCTGCTGTTGATCGTACACTGATCGCCACGTATACTCATGGTGACCATACCCCAGTGCCTTATAATTATGAAAACTCACCCCAAGATATGGGAGAATAAGGTCAGCAGAAATCTGCCCTAAGGCAGGATACTCGTTGTTGTTATACGCAACAAAGGGATTAAAAAAACTGCTCAAATAGGTCTCAAAACCCTGTTCCCAAGTAATTACAGGACTATCAGCAGCGCCAGTCTCATAGAGTCGTATACGACCATCTTCAAATAGTGCAAGTTCAAGATCTACAAACAACCAATCTAACACCCATCCTTCTATCATTGCACTAAGACGGGCATTTATGTCTACATTATTAAGATCGTATCCTTTAGCAGTCAAGTCATATATACCTTCAGTTTGGTACATACTGGTAAACCAAATTGAAGAATATATACCAAATCTAAAATCACGGTCTTTTCTTGTAGGCATGAACATGCTAAAAACCTTGTCATCCCTCTCACTCTGTCGATTTTCAATAAGGGCACGCTCAACATCAATAAAAGCATTTCTTCCACCAAACCCATCATCGCGCGTCTCAATGGCGTCAGGATCGTCCATCCATACTCCGTCAACCACAAACTTATAGAGTAAAAAGTCACTCTTTCCAGTAGTTAAGGTGTAGGTCCACATTCCATCAGAATTTTTATTCATTGGAATTGGGCTATCAAAATCCCAGTTCTGAAAATCACCGACAAGCCCCACGTATTGCGCATCATCGTTTATATATAAAAATATGATGTTTGCATTCTCACCTTGCTCCTGAACCATTACCTCAGAGTACAAGGGAAGGGAACTTACCATAAGAATGAGGATTGTCATTAAAAAAGATAGCATTTTTTTCACAATAATTACAATAGCTCCTCGTAATTCTCGTCACTGAGGTTCGTAGACGACCTTCACTTGCGACTAATATTCATTTTAATTAACGACAAGAAATACACGAAACTTTACTCAGTTTCCATTATCCATAAACATTTTATCCGCCATCATCTGTTTATCAATAATATTTAAGAACTAAGAACGCGGTTTCAGTCGAATAATCGCTAAGGACGGCCCACTAGGAAGAACAATTGTATTAGGACTCGTATTGATATAAGACTGCAAGGATTCATTTCCTTGAACAAACCCATCAATAGTTGCAAGTAACTCAGCATCATCTATATCAAAATCTCTAAAAAAAGCACGTGGCAAAGACGATGTATTGATGTACACCATATAACGCGTTCCATCACTATCACGTATCCCATACGCAATCACATCATCATACCGCGAACGAAGGTCTGACTCTATTGCAACATCTTGTAGTACGCTCTGTTCTTTAGAAGTGTAGTCATGCCTAAGTGGCACTACATACACAAGACTATCATTATCATATTCTATATCCTCTTGATGAAGTACAGAGATGGTTTTTCTCAAGTCAATAAGCCTACGAACATAGCTACGTGTCGACTGCGCAAGGGGATTATTACGTATTTCCCAAGGAAAATGTAATGCAAAGTCTGATGATGATGCCTTTTTATTGTCGCTACGACTCTGTTGGTATCCTTGCCACGCTTTACTCTTTCCCAGTTCTTGTCCGGCTACTAGTAATATCGATCCGCGTGCTGTCAACAATAATGTATGCGCTATTCTGATCTGATAATGGAGCCGTTCAAAATTCATATTGGGATCCAATGTTTGCGATAAAAAGAGCCTATCGAACAGAGTATCTCCCGTATAATCATTAAGATACTGTATAAGATCTTGGCTTTCGCGTCCAATCATAGTGCTGGGTTTTGCAAGTAGGTTTTCAAATACAGAGTACACACGGGTGGGACGACCGGTAACAAACCCTGCCTCACCAATATTTGTATTTTGAGTAGTAACAATACGAGGAAATTCTTGATTGAGCATCGCTACACTTAGTTCACGAGGATTCCAATCAATATCAGCACCGTTTATGCCAAACAGGGACACGTCGAGGCTACGAGTACCATCTCCAAGCACAAGACTCGTAGGATATATTTGTTTTATCCTATTGTGTATTCGTTCTACGAGCGCCCTATCCAAACTCCCCATATGCTCCAAAAAGATTCCATCAAACCCGTACGTAGTAAACAAGTGTTCGACAGAATCGAGCACAAGGCGTTGTGCCATGTAAGGCATACTATTATAATAGCGGGATTGATCTGACATGTTTCCGCCTATTTCGTTGAGTATGTAATAGTGTGGCACAAGCCTCTCAAACAGAGTGGCACGTGCAATTTTAGAGTATGATACCTTTGGTATCACTCCTATATTTTGTGCATGAAACGCATGTACAAGATTTTTAAGTTCTCGTATTCGGCTCGCAGGATCGTACGGTGCCACAGAATAAAATCCCTCTGGTGCAAAAAAATGGTGCGCGTCAAAACCTCTCGCTCTAAAGTGATTGGCATCATCAAATTTCGTCCTGACACCAGCATTTCGCTCATCATAATGATAGGTAGAGAGCACACCTCTTATAATCACATGGGTTACCCCAAGGTCAACAAAATATTCAACTAACTCAGTGAGTGCATCATATGTACCCCATTGGGCATCCAATCTATCTTGGATAAACTCATCAGACGAAAAATTGCGTATGTCAAGTTCATAATATATACGAGCACCCTCATTTATGCTTGCCCCATTCTTATTCGTGAGGGGGCGGGGAGTTCCTCGTCGCACGGCAGTACGACTTGGATCAATGATTGCCCCTTTTCCAATGATGTCAGGAGCAAGATGTGCGTCTCCAGCCGAGCCAAAGAACACGGCCATAGATTCGGCATAGGGATCCAGTGCACGCTGTGGGTTATTGCCTTGGTTTGCTATGAGATATTGATAAAAATGACCATGTAAATCTCCACTAGGGACTCGCGAAGCATCAATACGAAGAGACCATATACCCCTCTGTTGTACACTCATGTTTTCTATGAGTAGTTCGTCAAATTGAGATGTTGGATCATAGAGTACAACCTGGACACTTGTCGCCAGTGGGGCCCACACTGTAAACACGGCCGATCCCTTACTATAGCGAACCCCAAGTTGCTCATCATTAGCATAGTGAGCATCAACCAGCTCATACCCAAGTGAAATGGGAATGATCTCATCCTTATATTGGGCTGTTATACGTATATCTGGGGCGTAGGGGTTTACGGCATTGCGCAAGAAGGCTATAATTTCTTGATGACCTCTTCGCTGAAAGGCTGCTATCGTATGACGAGATATCGTGATATCATCTGTATCGACCTTAGTGTTATCTACAAAGGTGAGCACTACCTGCCCCTCGTTGACAAGGCTTGCGTTGAGAAAAGCCTGATGCTGTGCCTTTTCCTCTGATATGTAGATGGAGTCATCTCCTTCAAATATCCATAGTTCTTTGTAGAGGTGAAGATAAGAAAAAAACTTTTCTCCTCCATCACGTTGACCTGTGTTCTCTTGTATTGCAATAATACCTATATTCTTTGCGTTAGGAAGAAGCGGAATGTCGTAATAATATCCAAAAAAATCGACTCCATCTGCTTTTTTTCCCGAAGGCCATCCTTTTTCTGACCTCCAGTCTACATCCAACCAGACCCACATTGACCACGCGTCTTTAATCTGTGTATCACGATGATAGTGTATTCTGAGCGTAGGTACAGCGCTTGTTTCTTGCTCAAAGGTATGCTCTGTTTGCGTGTGTTTTGGGCTTATGCAGGTATTAAAAAGAAGTATACTTGCGCATAAAACCATCAGTTGCATAACCGTATGACGCAAAAAGAAGCATGAGGATCTTTGTACTGTTTGGTTCAAATCTAAGTCTCCTATATAGTGGTACTGTTCTCGCAGTTTTTTAAGATACCTACAAGCATTTTTTGCAGATGTCCTCAAAGACTATTGTAACAAATGTGGGCAATCCCATACATTTTCTATACACTGATTATCTTTTGAGTATATTTTTTACCTGCATAGTATAGTATATGCCAGTTTGACACGTGATACAAGAGTTTAGCATATTTCTGATCTCAACATGGCACCAACACCCAAAAAATTGAGTACAGGCACTTAGTGTACAATAGTAGCAAGTGAAAACCCTTTGGAATAACAAAACACGTGATCCCATGCACCCAGTGATTGAGCGATTCTGCGTAGGATCTGACCAAGAGGTAGACACTCTCCTTTTACCGGCAGACATAGTTGCAAGCATTGCACACGCCAAAACACTTCAGAAAGCGACCATACTCACCGAAGAAGAATGTTCCGCACTCATCTTGTCGCTCCAAAAATTATTTATGCGCGCAAAAAAGGGTGAGGCAATCATCACCAAAACCCACGAAGACAGCCACAGTGCCATAGAAGACATTTTAAGTACCGAACACGGGGACGTAGGACGAAAAATACACACAGGGAGGAGTCGCAATGATCAAATACAGGGCGCTCTGCGACTATACTTGCGAGAAAAAATACTGCTTTTGGTAAATGATGTATCTACATTGGTCAAAGTAATACTCGAGCGAGCCGAACAATATCACAGAGTACCTATGATGGGACGAACACACTTGCAACCCGCTATGATTTCGGGAGTGGGATTTTGGTTTGCCTGCATAGCAGAAGAACTTACAGAAGAAGCACGTGAACTACTCGGTATGCTACAGGGAACATTGAATCGTAGCCCCTTGGGTGCAGCGGCTGGCTATGGCTCTCCTATCCATTTAGATAGAGCGTATACCGCACGTTTGCTCGGTTTTAAAGGAATACAAAATAACATGCTCGCTGTGCAAAATGCTCGAGGTCGTATTGAACTACGTATAACGCACCAGCTCCATCAAATAGGACTGATAATTTCACGGTTCTCAGAAGACCTCATTTTATACACACTAAAAGAGTTAGGATATTTTTCGCTTCCTGCAACAATGAGCACGGGATCCAGTATTATGCCACAGAAAAAAAATCCGGATGTCCTCGAATTATTGCGAACAGTTCCTTCGGAATCCGCAGCCACATATGAAAAATTAAGTCACATACTCAAAGGAATTGGCATGGGGTATCATAGAGATCTTCAGAAAACAAAAGAGGCGTGTGTACAACTCTGCGCATATTATACACAGGCCTTAGAAGTCTGCACGCTTGTATTTAGAGAGCTCGAAGTGCACGAAACACGTATTCGCGATAGCATCACAGAAGAATGCCTCATCACAGACAGTGTCTTTGACTTAGTAAAAGAAAAAAATATATCCTTTAGAGATGCTTATCGACACGTAGCCCTAGACCTTGCAAACAAGACTTCACACACAGCCTTATCAACCCGTGCTTCTGATACTCGTACCAGAGCAGCACTCTTGCGAAGAACAAGCCTCGGAAGTCCCGGTAAACTCAACCTCACTATGTGTAAGACAGCACTTGCACAGGTAGAGCGTAGCCACATACATTTTCTTAAGGCTCACCAACAAGTACTTACTACGCTTATCATGAGATCAGATGTGCGCCTTACCTAAGCCCTGAGTAATGACTGGTTGCGCAACAGACGTGTATAAAAGCACAGACAGCTTGGTATATTTAACAGACTGCAAGAACAATGTCAAACATAACACCACCTCCCCATCATTACATACATACTGCTAAAGACGCAATACTCGCTATAGACATAGGGACCAGCTATATTAAAGTTGCGGTGTTTTCCCCAAAACATCATACTGCTAGCCAGAATAGCAATCAAGAAGTAGATCATGCCAATAATGACTGTATTGTGTATAAAACGGCAAAAATCATATACCCCATGACGAGCGATACAAAAAATGCACAATCAGCAAGCATTGATTACGTACACTATGCCTCATCGATCAGAATACAAACAATCACTTTGATAGAACAAGTAATAGATTCATGCAAACAAGATATGCAACACGTATGTATCACTACGATCGTTATCTCAACACACGGACCGAGTACGGTTGCGGTAGATGCCACGTTCACCCCACTATATACAATACCGTGGGACTACCCACACACCATCACAGCTCAGCCACAGTGCCATTCGTATTTTTTACCGCAGATAGTACACTTTATGCACGCCCACCCTTCCTTATACAAAAGAACCGCACATTTTCTTAGCTTCGGTGACTACTTGTCTGCCTCGCTTACCATAGAAAAACCCACGTATAGCTCATCAATACACGATGCCTTTACAAAATATATATGGGATTCACGCGAGATACAATTACTCAAACTCGACATGCGTCGTTTTTCGCCCACTGTTGTGACCGGAAGCCTTTGTGGTCACTTTGATGTAACCTGTATTCGTGACGATCTGCGTGCATACTTTTTGCCACTCTCGGTCAGATCTAAGCATAGAACTAGCGATCAACAAAAACATCAAATAGAATACAGCACAGAAAACGCACAAACAAGCCAAGTACTATACGGAATGCTCGACTACCTTAGCGCCTTGTTAGGAACTCGTTCAACCATACCCCAGAGACTCTGCCTGCGCACTGGTAGCTCTGTTGTGCTGAATGCCTGTAAAGACGGCACCCATTGGGAAGTTCATCCCGATTACACACCTCAAGCGATGTTCGTATTACCACATATCGTTCCTACTCTTACCAATGTGGGCATACGCATACCACAGGATACTATCAATACAAGGCAAGATCTAATACGCGCTATCAGTAACTCCTATCGATTTATTGTGGAGACGCTACACGGTGGATATATTAATGAGTATGACATATGTATGAGCGGTGGAATTGCACAGGATAAAAAATTTGTACCTGCTTTAACAGAGGCCTTGTATGCGATTCATCCCTGTAAGCTACTAGAATTCACCCCACCCTATGCAGAACTTCATGGGAGTTACGCCATTGCTCAACGTCGCACTCTTTCTAGTTCTCTTTTTGCTTAACGCTGCAATACACCCAATACTACAACACTGGGAGCATTTAATACGTGAGAATAATTTCCTCTTCATCACCGTAGAGAAAATCTATAAGTGATATTACTTTCTGTTGCTTCTTTGCATCTCCGGGATAGCCCAGCCACCCGATATCAGGAAGTTGTAATCTTGGTCGCTCTACTATTAACGTGATGTCTGATTGTACGAGGTCTGCCTCTATATCGTCACGCGAAGCATAGTCTTCTAGTGACCAAGAAATATATTGTGGCCACTGCGCTTTGGGAATTTCTGATTTTGGGGTCACAAAAGCTTCAAGTGGTACGTCCTTTAACCGTGGAAAGCGCTGCAATAGACGCAAGAAAAACTGTGAGTTAATACTGAGCGACAAGTAGTTCATTCCAACAGCAGTCTTCTGCTTACTATTTTTTACGCCTAGACTATTGAGTGTAGCAGATAAATCATCGGTAGCTAGCCGGATGAGCAGGCGAACAGGATCATTGTGTATGCCTATATGCACGTTTGTAACACCATCTTGATCAAGCATATACTGCTTTGCATCATCAATCACAATGATATCGCTAAATACAGTATAGCCCAACAAATCTTTTGTGTATTCAGTAAAATAAGGCGAAAATTCTATAATAAGGTCTATATCAGTATGAACATTATCCATTGCAAGCGCATCATCAGTAAATATCACTCGTGCTGTCGAACTACAGGATGTTATACTAAGCACCCCTATACATAAAAAAATACAAAAAAAACGAAAAACGTATGGCGCGTTCCCCCTATATACACTGTGTGCGCTACGTATACAACAATATAACGAGTTACTGTGTATAGCTTTACGTTTTAGATACATATACTACAAGAATATCACATTCTTGTTCTAAAAAGCTAGGACGTATATCTCCGCTTATCTCTGCCTGTGTTCCAGATACTCGTTTTACGCGCGAGTTCTTTTTTTGCAATATACATGTGGTAATCGGTGAATGCGTGTCGTTTAACAAGTGGTAACAGTGCTTTGATTCTAAAGTCTTCTATATGGGCGTATTTTGACGAGAGTTGGTCATATTTTCCTGCCCTTTTGACAGTAAGTGGCTTGTCAATAAAGCCAATTGGATAACGATTGCAGATACGCATGCCTAGCTCGTAGTCTTCGGCTATTTCTAAGCTTGGGTCAAACATTCCACAGTCCTGCAAGACACTCGTATGTACCATGAGTGTTGACGGGCCCATTATGCACTTTTTTACAGCATCAACAAATATATCTCCCTGCCTTTTATGTATCTGCTTTTTCTGTGATACCTCTTTGTGATTGCGTAGCCAACGCTCCCTGGTATGAACTACTTTGTAGGATTGTGTCACTGCGTAGGCATATTGTTCTTCGAGCTTTGTCTCGTACCATACATCATCAGAGTCCAAAAATGCAATCCACGCATATTGAGCTCGAATAATTCCTTCGTTTCTCACCCTTCCTGCACGACCGCAATGCGACATGGTAATAAGTGACCAAAAAGTACTAGATGTATCAGGGGTACCCGCATTGTTTTTTTTTTTATGTATGCTCTCACTGCTGGTACAGTCTCATCACTAGAACCATCGTCTACCACAATGACCTCTTGCGGAGGAGAAGTCTGTCGCTCAATTGAGTCAAGTGCTTGCAAAACCATATGTGGGCGCTCATACACAGGGATAATACAGGTAATGGGGAGCACCTCATTCAGTCCAGTAAAAATTGCATCACGTGCTCACGAACCTCTCTATATCCGCTATTAGTAAAGGTGTGATTTTGATTTTTGTAGGTAAATAGGGTAGCCTGTGGGAATTTTTCACTGTGATAGCGCTCTGATTGTTCTACGTGCACAACACGATCATTTTCTGCAAAGAGCACTAATATGGGGACATCATCGATTGGGGGATATTTTTGTGCTTGCTTACGCCATTCCCTATATCTTGGCATAAATTCGCGCGACACAGTAATAATAGCAAATAGTTCATCATCTTTTCCTACAGCGTCTGCAAAATGAGATAAAAACGTGAGCACATTTTCGCCCCTCAGACGACTATACGGTGATAAAAACACCGCTCTATCAGCATAGGGTCTAAAAGCCTCATCTTGTAAGGCTATCATGAGTGCTACGGCACCCGTACTATGCCCTACAAAGGAATTTTCTCCACTAAACAATGGTGGTACGTAGTTGATAAAATCCTTGACCATATCCCCATAATGTTCAAAAGATGCGATGCCACCCCGTATTCCTCCAGAAAATTCGTGGCCGGGGAGATTAAGCACCACTACTCTATAATCACGCATAACAAACTGTTGCATTAAATAAAGAAAATGACTGTATTGAGCGCCTCCTCGAAAGCCATGTATGAGTACGAGCGTCTTGTCGGATGCACGTGAGGTATAGAACATATGCGCAACAAGCAATTCTCCTTGTGAAGGAAAATACCCAGAATGTAGCATCACACCCGGAACAAGCGAAAGAGCCTCAGAAAAAAATTCATTTTCAATTACCACACTCTGGCGAGGATTTTGAAAATCAAAATATGATAAGGTCGAAAGAAGATACGTTTCGGTCGCATTTATAGGTTGGAAAGGCTTGCTTGCACAGGATACCAATGGTATACAGAGTATCAGCAATGGCAGAACCCTCACAGAGTACCACAGTAAGCGAAATTTTACTAATAAAACATTGTATTGTATTTGAAAACTTATCATATTTGTCACAAAATTATGATGCATCTACACACGTACTGTATAGATTTTTTACATTATACTACATCGCATAAGTACGTATATTGTTTCTTAATTTGTCAACTGCTATTAATGTGATAGCAAGCTCCTTTTTGGTGCAAATGGCACATTGAACCCTAACTGCAATACAAAGCAAAAAACAACAACAAAAAAACAAAAAAAAACAGAGACTTCTAGTCAAAGATCAACTTGGAAAAACCAAGTGACCACCTCCCGCAATAAGACCTCCAAACTTTTTAAAGCCAAATTTCTTATGGAAGGGGTATCCTTACCCCTGTATGTAATGCTACATGCTATCAACTATCCTTATACCAACTCGGTTCTTTAAATGCTGTTTTACAATTTGTACCAGTGTTAGTAAATACAGCACCATATTTCTTTGTTACAGTTATACGTAGCTTACCTCCCCATGACTCAAGATTTGTACAAAAAGAACTTGCATCTGTTATAAAACATAAAATTAATATTAGTGATGCTTGAAACATCCCAACCACTTATATCTTGGTTAAACGCACTCGCTTCACTAAACATATATCCCATGTTCTCGACCTTTGCAACATTCCACCTGCTAATGTCTTGGTTAAACACATTTGTTCTAACAAACATGCTATCAGTACATATTGGTAACCAATGAAACATTCCAGTCACCTATGTCTTGGTTAAACGCACTTGCACTAGCAAACATCTCGTACATATCTGTTACTTCTGATACATCCCAGCCACTTATGTCTTGGTTAAACGCACTTGCACTAGCAAACATAGCATTCATATTTTTGACACTTGAAACATCCCAACACTCTATCTTACCGTTGAATGTTGTCTTACCTTAAACAACTTTTTCATAGTGCTTATCTTTGATGTGTCTATATAGTTTAAATCTACTTCTGGACCTCCTGCGGCAATAGCTCTGTTTATCTCTGTGATAAGTGCTGTCTTGTCCTCTGGTGTCACTGTAGTCGTTATCGTATCACAGTGTATAGAATTTTTACCACCACCACCACCACTAGAGCTATCACCACCAGAGCTATCATCACTGCACGACAATAATGCTCCCATAAACAATAGACATACGCCTACAATGGTAGGCCTAGCATAAAAATATCGTTGTTTATTAGTAGTAATATTCATACTATTTCTCCTTAACATGTTGTTTACATTAGTTTTAGTTTTTTTTGTCGCTGTCTTATCAGTGCAACTATTTAACTATCAGTACAGCATATTTAGCAATGAAAAACACATGACAAAATACAGTATACCACAACAATCAGTATAATGTCAGCGCATGTCCTGCCCGACACTTTGTAATAAAGACACTCATTGGAGATCTCCCGCAGTGAGACCTCCAAATTTTTATAGCCAGATTTCTTATAGAAGGGGTATCCTTACCCCTGTATGTAATGCTACATGCTATTAAATAGCATCATGCCAACTCGGTACAACAAATGCTGGACTGCAATTTGTACCAGTGCCACTATCAAATACATTTTCCTTAAATGCAGATGGAGCTAGCTTATCTTTCCATGACTCAAGACTTGTACAAAAAGAACTTGCCTTATGAAACATAAAATCAATTTTCTCAATTTTTGAAACATCCCAACCACTTATATCTTGGTTAAACTTGCTTGCTTCAAAAAACATATATTGCATGGTCGTGACATTTGAGACAATCCAGCCACTTATGTTTTGGTTAAATATTGTATAAGCAAACATGCTAAACATATTGGTAACCTCTGAAACAGTCCACTTACTTATATCTTGTTTAAACGCGATTGCTTTATAAAACATAGAGTACATATTTTTTACTTCTGAGACATTCCAATCACCTATATCTTGGTCAAATGCGCTTGCATTCATAAACATGGATTCCATAGTGGTAACCTTTGAGACATCCCAGTCACCTATGTCTTGGTTAAATGTACTCGCTTTCCTAAACATTTCTTTCATAGTGGTAACCTTTGAGACATCCCAACACCCTATCTTGCCATTGAATGTTGTATTATCCTTAAACAACCCTTCCATAGTGCTTATCTTTGAGGTATCAATATAGTTTAAGTCTACCTCTGCACCTCCTGCGGTAATAGCTCTGTTTATCTCTGTGATAAGTGCTCCCTTGTTCTCTGGTGTCACGGTAGTCGCTATCGTATCACAGTAAGTATACCAACTCGGAGTTGTAAACTGTGGAGTACAATTTGTTCCCGCATTCTCAAACATAGTCTTTCTCGTCAGTCCTGTGTTTAACTTGCTTTCCCATTCTGTGAGTGAAGAACAAAACGATGCTGCATCCTTAAACATACTACTCATATCTGTTACTTTTGCAACATTCCAGTCCTTGATATTACTGCTAAACGCACTCGCTCCACTAAACATATATGCCATGTTCTCGACATTTGAGACAATCCAGCCACTTATATCTTGGTTAAATGCACTTGCATCACGAAACATATCTCTCATAGAAAAAACTGATGAAACATTCCATTCCTTGATATCACTGTTAAACGCTTTTGCGTCATGAAACATCGCAGTCATATATTGCACCGAGGAAACATTCCAACCACTTATATCTTGTTTAAATGCATGTGCACGATAAAACATACTACTCATATACTGCGCCGAAGAAACATCCCAGCCACTTATATCTTGGTCAAATGCACTTGCATTCGTAAACATACTGCTCATAGTGGTAACCGCTGAGACGTCCCAGTCACCTATATCTCGGTTAAACGCAAGTCCATTGTAAAACATGGCGCGCATCGTAGTGACTCCTGAGACATCCCAGCACTCTATCCTACCATTGAATGTGCTCTTTTCATTAAACAACTCTTCCATATTGTTTATCTTTGATGTGTCTATATAGTTTAAGTCTACTTCTGGACCTCCTTCGTCAATAGCTCTGTCTATCTCTGTGATAAGTGCTTCCTTGCTCTCTGGTGTCACGGTAGTCACTCTCGTATCACAGTAAGTATACCAACTCGGGGTTGTAAACTGTGGAGTACAATTTGTGCCCGCATTCTCAAACATAGTCTTTCTCGTCAGTTCTGTGTTTAATTTGCTTTCCCATTCTGTGAGTGAATGACAAAACGATGCTGCATCCTTAAACATACTGTTCATTGTGGTGACGATTGTTACATCCCAGTCTTTGATATCTCCGTTAAACGCACTCGCTCCCTCAAACATATTCTCCATTGTTTGTACCTTTGATACAGTCCAGCCACTGATGTCCTTATTAAATGCATTCGCTCCACTAAACATATCACTCATATCTGTTACTTCTGCAACACTCCAGTCCTTGATATCTCCGTTAAACGCACTCGCTCCCTCAAACATATTCTCCATTGTTTGTACCTTTGATACAGTCCATCCACTGATGTCCTGATTAAATGCATTCGCTCCACTAAACATACCACTCATATCTGTTACTTCTGCAACATTCCAGTCCTTGATATCTCCGTTAAACGCTCCTGCTCCACTAAACATGTCTCTCATAGTGGTAACTGCTGAAACATCCCAACACCCTATCACTCCCTTGAATCCTGTTTTATCCTTAAACAACTCACTCATATCCGTTATGTTTGATACGTCTACATAGTTTAAGTCAACCTCATTGCCTTTATCTGTGATTGCTTTGTCTACTATTGCTTGTAATGCGTCTTTATCTGCTGGTATTTCTCCTTTGGTTGCTACCCCACAAGTATTAAACGTGGAGTTATTACCAATGCCACCAGCGCCACTAGAGTTATCATCACTATCAGGATCATTACTACACGACAGTAGTACTCCTATAAGCAATAGACATACGCCTACAATAGTAGGTGTAGCATAAAAATATCGTAGTTTATTAGTAGTATTCATACTATTTCTCCTTAACATGTTTTTGTCAATTTTCTGTCATTTTTTCTATCATTTTTTTGTCACTGTTTATTACTGCAACAATATAGCATATGATAGATACATGACAAAATACAGTATACCACAACAATCAGTATAATGTCAGCGCATGTCCTGCCCGACACTTTGTAATAAAGGCACTCATTGGAGATCTCCCGCAGTGAGACCTCCAAATTTTTATAGCCAGATTTCTTATAGAAGAGGTATCATTTTTGAGACACAGGGTGAATTAAGTCCTTAAGTGTAAGCAGACTTGGTAGGGGTGTAACATGATTAAACAGAGTGTGGTGAATTAACCCCTTCCTCAGAAAAAGTACAACAAAACAAGTAGTAAAGGGAAGAATGATAAAAGAAATTTTTTGTGTTGCCACTATATTTTCATCTTGTTCTATTTTTTATCATTGAACGCTGATTACTTATATATGTAGAATGTGTCGAGCATTCACTATGCTATACTTGAGACAGTGCCGCTGTAGCTCAGTTGGTAGAGCAGAGGACTGAAAATCCTCGTGTCAGCAGTTCAAATCTGCTCGGCGGCAGTGTATTGTTATGTTATCGCTAGGGGACAGCGTTTAAGATGCGTCTGCCCATATAGTAATAGCCAGTGTAATAACGCCAGTGTAATAACGCCCGTGTAATAACGCCCGTGTAATAACGCCAGTGTAATAACGCCAGTGTAGTGACAGATGGTTAGGTAACGATAGATCTAGCTACACAAGACTTACATACAAAAAACTAAAATACCATGTCGTAACTGCGCGACATTGCGTATAATTTTTCCATTGCTTTCTTTTCGATCTGACGAACTCTTTCTTTAGTAATCTTATGTTTATCGCTTAGAAAGCCCAAGTGTTTTCCTATTCCGTCTCTAAAACCATAGCGCTCGAGAAGAATGTCGGCTTCTCTTTTATTTAATTTTGTAAGTAAGTAGGTTATTTGCTGTTTTTCAATTTTTTTATCATAGCTTTCTTCTGCTTTTTCTGCTTTCTCGTTAGCAACAATATCTTTGAGTGTCATAATATTTTCTTCTGTACCACTTTCAATATTTTTATCCAAAGAATACTTTCGCTTCGTTATTATCATTAGTTTTTTTATATATTTTTCATCAACTTCAAGTGCTTGGCTTATAAACTTTATTTCGTCTCCTTCGCATCCATGTTTTTGGTATTCTTTTCGTACTTTTTCAATTTTGATGAGATCGCGCACTTTGTTCATGGGAAGCCTAATCGTATTGGCATTTTGTTGTATTGCTTTGACAATATAATGACGCACCCACCATACTGCATAGGAAATAAAATTGTTTTTTTTATCAAGATTGTAGTGATTTATTGCTTCAAATAATCCAAAAGTTCCCTCGGATATGAGCTCTTGAAACGAAAGCCCACAACGCAAGTAGTTTTTTGCAATATCAGCCACAAATCTGATATTTGACTTTATCAATTTGTCGCGCGCTGTCTCTGATCCTTCTCGCGCTAGTTTAACCAACTCTCGTTGCTTATCTTGGCTCAATACCTGACTGTCTTTAAAACAAACAGCGATAAAATTAAGATTTTCCCTATCCTCAATACTTGTCGAATACATAGTAACTCCATTTACTGTTAAATTAACCCACAGTAGTACTAAAACAATGAGCTAATTTTTATTAATATCAATACATAATTATACATGAAATTTTTGTGCCACGAAATGAGTAAAACTGAGGTGTTTTTGTTGTGACTCCGTAAATAAATACCAAAAGCACTTTATACTTGTTTAAAAAAATAGACAGCAATTTTTCAATTGAACATTGTATCAATTTTAAAGAAAAATTATACAAACGTATATTATTTTTTATGAGTAATTATTACACTAATTATGCATAAAATTAATTATATACGTGTAATTATTATACGATTGACGTTTTTTATATAGGATACCTCGTGGTTTGCTGTAAAACGGCGTATACTAAGGCTTTATTATTTGTTGTTTTACTTTTCTTTTATAGCCTGAGGGTATTTGTGTGCACTCAGTACTGCTATGATACTCCTAAAACCAAAGATATAGCGAGCCAAAAGCAAAAAAAATAGAGAGGACAAACAGCACTAGAAAAGGCAAAAAAAACAGAGATATTGACGCTGACTCCAAAAAATCTTAGTATGACTCAAGGCTATTGATACCAGCTCGGCGGAGTAAATGCTGGACTACATTTTGTACCAGTGTTTACAAACATCCCTGTTGTGGTTACTGTGTTTTCTTTTATGTTTTGATTATCTCCCCATAACTCAAGGTTCTGACAAAAGTTACTTGCACTTCTAAACATATTACTCATATCGGTGACGCTTGATATATCCCAGCTACTGATATCTTGATTAAATGTAGCACTGGTAGCTCCACTCAACTTGAACATCTGGACCATAGTGATAACGCTCGACACATCCCAGTTGCTTATATCTTGGTTAAATGCGTCTGCTCCATTAAACATATTATCCATCTTAGTAACCCCCGAGACATCCCAGCATACTATATTGCCGTTAAAGTTATTCTTATTTGCGAACATAGATTCCATATCGGTTATTTGCGAAGTATCAATATAGTTGAGATCTGGGCTATCTCCCTGTAGACCAATGGCCTCTGTAATCAGTTGCGTAAGTTCTGCGGTAGTTGTGGGACTCTTTGTTGTTGTTACTGTGTCGCAGTAATCGGAGTTAGTACCACCGGTAGCATTGGGGTCATCTCCACATGATAGCAGAGCACCTGTGAGCAAAAGACATAGTACTACAATGACATGCGCATTATAGCGATAGTGTGGTGTGGTGTGGTGTTTGTTAATGATAAACATATATACCTCTTATAAAATAGTTTTTTGCTATGCTACTGTATAGTATATATGAGTAGTATCCTATGTAATAGGATACTACTCTAGCCAGTAGCAAGTACTTGCATAGTAAACATACATATGCGATGTCACCTATTTTTGCTACTTGTTTTGCTACTTGTTTTACGGCTTTATTTTATTGCCTGTTTTGTAAGATTGGATGATAGAGCAATACATACCCACTGCCTCGCCTATTGCCTTAGGTTGTACTTAAGGCGTATTACTACGTTGAGTGTAAAAAATATATGCTAAAATCTTATATACCCCTTGACACAGCAATACGATAACGCTAGAATAATAAAAAAGAAAAAATATTATAGTCATTAGGAGGCTTTAATGAAAGTTACCCCATTACAGGACAGAGTTCTTCTTAAAATTGCTCAAGAAGAAAGTAAGACAAAAGGTGGTATTATAATCCCCGATACTGCGAAAGAAAAAACACAGCAAGGAATCGTTGTGAGTGTCGGTCAAAGTGAGGATATAAAAGTAAAAACAGGACAAAAAGTCCTTTACGACAAATATTCTGGTTCTCAGATAGAGATAGATGGCGAAGACCATCTCGTTATACAGTTTAAAGATATACTTGCGATTATAGAATAGCCTCTATTCACACACCACAATCTACTATCTACTACTAAGTACTCATCATTATCTACCGTAGCGTATGCTTGTAGAACTAGTTAACTGCTCATTGTTGTCATATGTATTCCCATTTTTTTTATGAGAACATCTTGTGACTCATATACAGGGCTAGCAATAGGAAGATGCGCCAATAGTGTAGCTCCATAGTATTTTGTCATTATTCGTGTATCGAGGATGATAATTGACCCGTAATCCTCGGGTCGTCGCATCAATCTGCCAAAGCCCTGCTTTAATCGTAGGCTTGCAGTTGGAATCGCGAGATGCTCAAAGCTATTGAGTCCCTGCGCTTCTAGTAGATTACAGCGTTTTTTATAGATTATATCATCAGGGTACGGAAACGGTATACGCGGAATAATAATGAGTTGCAGATATTTGGATGCGCTGTCAAACCCCTCCCAAAACGATGATGTTGCAATCAGTACAACTCTCTCTTGTCGTGAAAACTCATAGGCAAGCGACTGAGGAGTGTCTGCTTCTCCTTGACTGAGAATACGTAGTGAGGTTTTGTTATGGTGCCCATCTTTTTCTTTATGGGTACGTAGATAGTGTGTAAGCCTCGCCACCATATGGTAGCTTGTACACAGTACTAAGGTCGATCCCTGTGTCTCTCTGAGACAGCGTTCTGTAAATTCGCAGACTTGTTTTGTATAGTGAGGGTGTGTGGGATCTACCATATCCTTGCTAACACCAAAAAAAACCCTAGAATCATAGTCAAAGGATGCCATAATCTGGCTTTGTCCGTATTCAAGCCTACCAATCCCGAGTTGCGCTTCTATAAAACGGGATGACTCACGAAATAATAGGCTAGCACTCGTACATATAACAGCACGCTCCTTGTCAAAAAGGAGCTCACTCAAAAACGCAGAAAGATCTATCGCTGTTCTATGCCATTCTATCGCACCTAAAGAAGTCGAACCAACCCAGTTGCAGTATACAAGCCCATTTGTATCTGTTTCTAACACCATGTCAGAAAAAAATGCTTTATATCCTTGTACAGTTGCAAGACAATGTTGAGTGATGTTTAGTAGTTCATCAGAGACACGTGCCACTTCTCGACGGTTGATACATTCACTGAGGTTAGAACAGATATTCTCTAGATCAATACATATCAATCGTACGGTTTCTTCGATATCGGCATTCCAGACGCTACTAATTTCTTTGGTTATTTCTTGGGTACGTATCCCTTGGATGTTTTGCATAGTTCCCATACGCGAAAAAAACATTGATTCGCAGGTAGTCATATGCGCTAGCACACCTTGTACCTGTTCGTAGGCGTGCTCAAAGTACTGAGTACCAGGAATGTCTAGCGCCCGCCTAAAGCGAAGAACACGTCCTTTCCCAAAGACCATATCAATCTGTTTTGCAAAATCACCCCGACTATATGTTTTCGATAGTGCCGAAGCAGTCATGCTAGAAAGACGATGCGCTTCGTCGCATATGATGCGTGCATCGGGATCAAAGAATCCCTCTTCGTAGCGCGAATCCTTTAAGTGTAAAGCAAGAAGGGAGTAGTTTGTCACTACAATATCACTTGTGCGTGCACGCATTTTTGCATTTCTAAAAAAACACCCTTCGTAGTTTCGAGTGGCGCAGTTTTTTCCACCACAGATATACTCTTGAGTATGAATCTTGCTCCATACCTGCGAAAAGTTCTTCATTGCGACCATTCTTGCAAGCTCTTCGCGATCACCCGTACGAGTATTAGCAACCCAATTAGCTATTTTGGCCCTTGTGTGACGATCGTCCCCGCTCCTTTGTTGCATCGTGCCAGCTTGGATTTCTTTTTGGAATTTTTGTTGATGTTCTGGTCTGAGATCTGCAAATAAATCAAGGGTTTCGGATGAAAAATCGCCTGATGCACATTTTTTGCATAGGTAATGCGATTTTCCCTTAAAGAGACAGGCATTGAGATCAGTATTACAGAGGGTATTTACAAGGGGAATATCCTTTTCGTATAACTGTTGCTGAAGGGTAGTTGTTGCTGTGGCAATAACAAATTTTTTTTTGTATTTTTTTATATGGAGTGCCATAGGAACGAGGTAGGCAAGCGATTTTCCTACTCCTGTTCCTGCCTCAAATAGTGCAATGCTATCCTCACGTATGACCTTATTTATTTTGAGTGCAAGGAGGATTTGTTCGTGCCTGATTTGATATTCCTGATGATGTGTGGGAAAGAGTTCAAGAAAATTATATAGTAGCTCTCTATCATCATCATGACGGTAGGCGGAGTAGTCGGGTTTCACCTTGTTTTGATTATACCCCCAACTATGGAGCAAAACCTTTGCGTTACAATAAAGATATGATTTCTGTTGCAATACTTGGCGCAACTGGCATGGTTGGGCAAAAACTTATCCAGCTTCTTACAGACCATCCTTATTTTACGATTACCGAGCTCGTTGCTTCAAAAAAATCATCGGGACGCGCGTATAAAGACGCCTGCACGTGGCTACAGAATACACCGATTCCCTCTGATATCGCGACTATGACGGTAAAAGAACTCTATAGCCCACTCAAGAGCATTCCCGTATTTTCGGGTCTTGACAGCAGTGTAGCAGGCGATGCAGAAACACACTACGCCTCTATGGGACATACCGTCATAAGTAATGCTAAAAACCACCGCATGGACACAGGGGTGCCACTTATCATACCAGAAATAAATCCACACCATGCAGACCTCATAGCTACACAGGATTTTTTATATCAGGATGCAAACAAGAAAGGCTGTATTATCACCAATCCAAATTGTGCCACTATAGTAGCCAGCCTTGCCCTTGCTCCATTGTACGCACGGTTTGGATTAGAGTCAGTATACATCACTAGCATGCAAGCGATAAGTGGTGCGGGCTATCCCGGTGTTTCTTCTATGGAAATAATAGATAATGTCATCCCATATATTGCAGACGAAGAAGAAAAACTAGAAAGCGAAGCAAAAAAGATTTTAGGTAGCCTCTCCAAAAACAATACCGACATAATTCCTGCCCCGTTTGCTATGCATGCACTCTGTACACGCGTTCCTGTTATCGATGGTCATTCGCTTCATATTATTGTAGAGTTTTCGAGCGACTCCTCCAATACAATATCCGAAGAAGCAATTATCGATGCGTGGAATACATTTACAGGAACTCCACAAGTCCAGGCTCTTCCTCTTGCTCCTACACAACCTGTATTATACTTTTCGCAAAAAAACAGACCCCAGCCTCGCCTTGATAGAGACAGAGACAAGGGTATGGGTATTTGTATCGGAAGGCTTAAGCCATGCAGACGCAAGACTGAGGTACTACCTAAGCCCTCCCACAGCACAAAGCATTACTCATTTTTTGCTTTAGGTCATAATACTATTAGAGGAGCGGCCGGTGCAGCTGTCTTAAATGCAGAACTCTTGCATCATAAGCGCCTCCTCACATAGACGATACTCATGGCCTACCTCTTTTTTGATGCAACGAGTATTACCACACATACACTTGCATTTTTATCTACTTCGTTTATTGCAAAATACAAGGCGTCTTCGGACACGGTACATATTTTTCCTGTTGCATACAATCAAAGTGCTCTCGCGTTAATCACGTATGCAGAAGAAGCAAAGCGAGGCAATAACTATAGCACTTCGTTTAATGCCTATCGTCAAGAATTACAAGCACTACTCTCACCATTGCAAGACAATAAAAGAGCGTACATCGATACCATCATTGCATTATTAGAAAAAAAACTGAGAGGCATATCCTTGATTAGGCAAGTAAGTGATACGACAATCTATTTTTTAAAGGAAGTTTCGCAGGTTTTAAGCGCCATGATATTTTCTGCCACACTTGAGCAGTCATCCATCCCTCATACCCTCATCCAACTTGATGAAAGTACTTCTCTCACTCACCGCGCTCCGACAGATACGCCTCCTCATACACGTTCCACCAATGACAATATAATCATATACTCTGTACCCGTAGAAAAAAACACTCAACATATACAAGAAATGGATGAATACGCAATACACCACTTTCTCAGTACAACAGAAAAAGAATTTACGATTATATCAGCTCGTCAAATGCTTGCGACGGCAAACCCTCGTTGGGTAAAACAGTTTTATACGATACCGCATACGAGTTATGAGACAGCACTAGAAATATCCTATCTAGGCGGAAAGCTCTTACACCCAAATAGTATGAACAAAATACTCACTACATCGCGTAGTATTAGTTTTATCAATGTATCGCAATCTAGTTTTCCCACAATACAACAACAAAAAATACATTCTCAAGAATCGCCTCGTACTTCATGCTATCCTTTTGTGTGTATTGTAGACTGGCATGGATTCTCAGTCCTGTACATGCGACAGCCTAGTATGTTTCAGCAGTATGGCTTTTTAGCACAGCTTTTTTCTATCTGTAGTACCCATAGAGTCTGTGTCGAGACCATCAGCACCTCTGATATCTCAGTCACGTTTACCGCAAAAACAAAAGACATACACTCTGATTTTTTACAAGCCTTACAAACACTCGGACACCTAACACATACGCCACAGCAGTCAATTATTAGCGTTATCGCAAGCGAACCACTAAAGCATGCAAAATATATTACAAGTGTTGTTTCTGCTATTCCTGAATCTGTAGAAGTAACGATGTCTTCTTTTGGGAAAGGAGGAAAAAACTATAGCTTTGTTATCAATGATGAGGATGTCGCTGACACGGTACAGTCCTTACACGCACGTCTTTTTGAGAATAAAACTTCTCGTTTTTCTTGATCTACTAAGTATCACATTCCCAAATACGCTCGTTGCACTGCTGGGTTTTCTCTGAGCGATGTCGCACTTCCTTGAAGCGATATGGTACCAGTTTCTAGCACGTATCCCCTGTCGGCAATTTTGAGCGCAAGGTTGACGTTTTGCTCTACGAGGAGTATGGTTAATTTTTGTTCTTGCCGTAGATGTGCGAGGACTTCAAATATTTTTTGAATAACGAGTGGCGCTAGGCCAAGCGAAGGTTCGTCCAACAATAAAAGTTTTGGACTCGCCATAAGCGCTCGTGCTATCGCAAGCATTTGTTGTTCTCCGCCACTGAGAGTCCCTCCCATTTGACCACGCCTCTCTTTAAGAATAGGAAATAAGCTCATTACGTAGTCAAGATTTTCTTGAACTTCTTTCTTAGAGGTAATCGTATAAGCGCCGAGATCAAGATTTTCTTGTACCGTGAGGCGAGGAAAAATCCGTCGTCCTTCAGGGACGAGTGATATACCAAGTTCGGTAATGGTTTTTGTCTTAAGCGCTTGTAGTTGAAATTGCTTTTTGCCATCATGGTAGTGTATGTAGCCCTTGTGACCACGTACAAGGCCGGTAATGGTCGTGAGTGTAGTAGTTTTTCCTGCTCCGTTTGCTCCTATGATGGATACGATTTCTCCCTTTTTAATATCTATGCTTATATCCATTATGGCCTTTACTTGTCCATAAGAGACTGATACCTCGCTGAGTGAGAGCATTGGCTGAGTATCATCATGTGTATATGTGGACATCGTATGGCTCATTTATTCTCCGAGATAGGCAGCAATAACCGCAGGGTTAGAACGTATCTCGTCAGGGGTACCAACTGCTATTAGCTCACCGTAATCCATAACATAGATACGTTGCGAAAAATTCATTACAAAATTCATATCGTGTTCAATAAGCAAGATGGTAAGTTGAAACTCTTCTCTAATTTTGGCAATCAGGTTACGTAGTAGGTCTGTTTCTTGTGTATTGAGTCCTGCGACGGGCTCGTCCAAAAACAACATTTTTGATTTGGTTGCGAGAGCACGAGCAATTTCTAGCTCTTTTTGTTTTCCGTATGGCAGATTTTTTGCACGGGTATGTGCGTGGGTGTCAAGTTTAAAATACTTGAGTATCTCAAGGGATGTAGCTACTATTTCTTTTTCTTCTAAACTATTTTTGTGGGTTTGTAGTAGGACACCCGGCAGCGACATTCTAAGACGAGATTGAAACCCTACAAGTACATTCTCCAATATGGTAAGCTCCTTAAAAAGACGGACATTCTGAAATGTGCGTGCAAGACCTAAGCCCACTACCTCATGGGGTTTCTTACCGTTTATATGGTGAGTGGTGTCACTGTTAGAATAAATTCCGGATGGGTTGTATTCGATAATTCCCGACGTAGGCGTGTAGATACCGGTAATACAGTTAAACAGGGTAGTTTTGCCCGCTCCATTTGGTCCGATGAGCGAAACAATTTCGTCCTCTGCTATTTCTAGTGTTATTTTTTTGACTGCATCAAGTCCACCAAATCTCATGGTAAGATCACGTACACTCAGTATGGGGTTTTTAACTAGAGCCCGAATCATTCTGTTTTACTTATGCGTTTGAGGTACTGTGGGCGTGTATGCGCAATAAGCCCTTGTGTGCGATAGCGCATCATAATCACGAGCAATGCACCAAAGATTAACATACGATATAGCTCAAACACTCGTAACATCTCTGGTAATAATATAACGATTATACTGCCCAATATTACGCCGGGAATAGAGCCCATTCCCCCAAGCACAACAATACTCAGTACCGTAATTGAGATAAGTATCTGTGATACCGATGGATTGATAAAGGCGCTCGATGATGCATATAAGACGCCCGCTACCCCCGCATAGCACCCACCTATCATAAACACCGAAAGACGTACCCAACTTACATGCACGCCCATAGACTCTGCTGCTATGTGATCTTCGCGGTATGCCTCCCATGCACGCCCAAAGCGCGAACAAAGCAAACGATGCGATACCACTATTCCTACGATAAGGATGCTTACTGCATAAAAGTACAGCATAATCGCTCGTTGTTGCAAAGTCAATTCTATAAAGAAAAGCTTTGGTTGCGCTATACCCGCTATCCCACGTACTCCATTAGAAAAACTATCCCAATTACTAAGCACAATATTACCTATTTCGCCGAGGGCAAGCGTAACTATAGCAAGATAATCGCCTCTCAATCGTAGCGTAAGCAAGGCCACTATAGCTCCAAATATGAGCCCGACTATCGCACCGCACAATAGACCCGGCAATACGGGAAGCGCACTATACTTGTTAAGCAGGGCAAAACAATAAGCACCAGCTGCAAAGGGCATTGCATGTCCTAAGTTTAGAAAACCACCATAACCTACCGAATAATTAAGCCCCAAAGCAAAGATAGCGTATACAAGGGTAAACGTGATAATTTTTACGTAATAGAACGGAATGATGAATGGCAAAAGCACTGCTCCTCCTATCAGAAAAATCTGTAGTAGTATATTGTGCCTGTATTGATATACACCTCTTAGTCGTCGTAACACCCGACCTGATTTACTTAGTGCTGCCATATGTGGTTTAAATTCAAAGAACAGCAAAAAAAAGACAAAAAGAAGCCAAAACCATACGACATTCAATAAGCGCCATTCCAAAGTATTTTGCACGGTATTGACTCGCACAATAATAAAAGTAAGCGCAGGCAATAATAATAAACTTGCGTTTATCAGTACAGAGGCAAGGCGTTTTGCTAGCGTTTTTGCGGACGGTTGTCGCGGGAGATGTGGTTCTTTTTTTGTGAACAAACTACTGTCAGATCGACTGCTATGTGATAGATTGGGATCATTCACTACACTTTCTCTTTTATCTTACTACCTAGTATTCCGTTGGGTCTAAAGATGAGAAATACAATGAGAAACACAAAGGCATATACATCCTCGTATTCGCTTGCTAGGTATCCCGCACCAAAACTTTCGGTAAATCCGAGTATATAACTCCCAAGCACTGCCCCGGTAATGCTCCCTATTCCTCCCAAAACCGCTGCAACAAAGGCCTTTATGCCAACTAAAAATCCCATATAAAAATTAATTTGACCCGTGTACTGACTCACCAATACGCTCCCTATTGTCGCCGAAATTGATCCAATCAAAAATGTAATGATAATAACACGATTGACATCTACTCCCGTAAGTTGCGCCATAATTAAGTCTTGAGAACACGCACGCATGGCTTTGCCCAGTTGCGTATATTTTACCAATAGTGCAAGCACAATCATGACCGCCGAAGAAACAATAAATATAATGACCTGCACGCTATTAAATAAACCCGAAATTCCTAAGACGTTCCATGCTTGTGGAAGTATGCGGGGGAATGGAAGAAAATTTGGGGTCTGTGTGAGTAAAACAAAATTTTGCAGGAAAATTGACATACCCACGGCACTTATTAAAAGTGATAGTCGAGGTGAGTTGCGTAGCGGTCTATAAGCAAGGCGCTCAAGCGAATACCCATATAACATAGCTATGATAGAGCCATAGCACAAGACTAAAAAGAACAATGCAAAACCAGACAGCCCTAAAGCACTAAACACAACAGTAGCAATAAGTGAAGAAAATGCCCCTATCATATAGATTTCGCCATGTGCAAAATTAATGAGTTGCACTATCCCGTATACCATGGTATACCCAAGCGCAAGGAGAGAGTAAATGCTCCCTCTCGTCATGCCACTAAATAGTAAACTTAATAAATACTGAAAATCTTGCACACAAACCTATCGTAGACCATAGCCAATAAGGAGCTACCCAATAAGGAGCTACCCAATAAGGAGCTACCCAGTAAAGAGCCACCAGTGACCAATTAATCGATTAATCATGACATGTTAATAATTAGCAAATGGCTTACCTTATATATAAAAAATCAACAACTATTCAATCAATGCTATAGTCTTTCTTTTATTATACCGTAAGCATGGTGGCGTCTAGCTACTAAGAGCTGTATGCACATATGGCGTTTTTGTCAACACACCTCACTACTGCCTTGGTACGTTGAAGGCATAAAAAATAAATAAAGAGTTCGGGTTTTTTCCGAACTCTTTATGTTAGGCAGGTATGGCAACTATTGTAGTGCAGTGCAGTACTCGTGTATCAACTACGCCTTTAGTAGTATCACTACCTTATTAGCTCCCTTCCGTTGGTTTCTTGCTGGCTCCTTATTGGTGCCTTATTAGCTCACTGAAAAATGTATTACTGAACTAGCTGATACACTCCGTTTCTGACTTGGTATATTGCAAATCCAACACCTTCGGCATCACCATTTGAGTCATACTTGATGGTGCCGACAGGAGTATCTATTGTTGCACCAGAACGTAAATACGCTAAAGCATCGTCTGATGTTGTATTGCCTGCTTTGATTGCCTCAATGATGGACAAGATTGCGGCATAGCCTTCATAGTAAAAAGCTCCAGGATCCTCACCAAATTTCTCTTGGTGTTGGGCAAGGGCAGTTTCATAGAGTTCTGTTCCCGAATAATCGCGTGGACCACTTGCATACACTCCTTCAGCATAACTGCCTGCTAGATTAATGAATTCTTGTCCTTGGAGACCGTCACCAGAGATAAAGGCATTTTGATATCCTCTGTCTCGTAATTGGGTAATGAGTTTTGATCCTTCGGGATGATACCCACCAAATACTACTGCATCAACTGATTCACTGATAATCTTATTGACAACTGCCGAGTAGTCGGCTGCTCCTGGGGTTATTCCCTCAAATACGCTAACAGCTACTCCAGCCTGTTCTAGTTCTCTCTTAGCGTTTTCGGCGAGACCTTTACCATAATCACCCTTGTCGTGTAATATCGCAACAGTATTAACTTTGAGCACATTTATGAGAAACTCCGATTGCACGGATGACTGAACGGCGTCGTGCGCAATAGTTCTAAAAAACGTGGGGTATTGACCACTAAGTGTAAGGTCAGGTGAAGTCGCTGAAGATGAAATGACGGGTATGTTAGCATCCCCGTATATTGGCATGGCACTAATTGTCGCTCCCGAGCATATATGCCCTACCACTGCTACTACGCCTTCTCCAACAAGACGTGCCGCTACATTGGTTGCCTGCGCAGGATCACAAACGTCATCACCAGGGACAATCTGTAATGTAACTCCGCCTATTCCGCCTGATGCATTAACTTGATCAACAACTATTTGGGCTGCTCGTAGGGTTGGAATACCGTAGGCAGCAAGATCTCCTGATTGTGCGCCGGCAACGCCAATTTTAATTTCTCCTGAGCCAGCTGCCCATGCAAGAGAACCTATTGTTATTAGTGCAAGTAACGTCATATTTAACTTTTTTGTCATTATTGTACACCTCCTTAGATTTTTAAGATTATTATGGTATTTATTATATAGTAATTTTTTTCTTGTGTCAATATATGCAGTAGAGGTAAAAGTACATGCAGTAAAAGCTAGAGTGAATTAAACTCTTAAATTTAAATGCAACAAAGAGGTATAAAGGAATGCAACAAATGGCATAAGATGAATGCGAAAGATAAAGATAAAGCAAGATAAAATGACTATCTTACTGATTTTACTACCAGCGCGGACTAGGAAACGTAGGACAGTTCTCATCTTCGCCTACATTCCTAAACATATACGATTGTTTAACTCCCTCTTTTAACCGTGGTTTCCATGCAGAAAGATCTTGGCAAAATGCACGTGCTCCATAAAACATACTCATCATATTGGTAACATTTAGCACGTTCCACTCACTTATATCTTGGTTAAACGCATCCGCGCCCATGAACATATTACCCATATTAGTAACCGACGATACAGCCCATTCACCTATATTTTGGTTAAATGCACTTGCTTGGTAAAACATATAACTCATATCTGTAACCGATGATACCGTCCATTCACCTATATTTTGGTTAAATACGCTTGCATAAGAAAACATACGCTTCATATTACGAACTGACGATACATTCCACCTCCCTATCTTTTGGTCAAAGGCATTTGCTTGGTAAAACATATAACTCATATTACTAACCGATGATACAATCCATTCACCTATATCTTGGTTGAATGCATTTGCTTGGTAAAACATATAACTCATATCATCTACCTTTGACACATTCCACTCACCTATATCTTGGTTGAATATACTTGCTTCACGAAACATATAACTCATATCATCAACCTTTGACACATTCCAGTCGCTTATATCTTGGTTGAACGCACGTGCTTCACGAAACATATTACTCATATTAGTAACCGATGATACATCCCACTCACCTATATCTTGGTTGAATGCACTCGTTTTATAGAACATGGCGTACATATTTGTCACGTTGCTCACATTCCATTGAGTAATATCACCATTAAACGTGGTCTTATCTCTAAACAACTCACGCATACTAGCAACATTACAAGTTTCTAAGTAATTGAGATTAGGTGATGGATTACTTGCTGTTATCAAAACATCAATCTTTGCCTTCAATTCTTCCTTGTTCTCCACTACGCTCTCGTGTGCAGTGGGATGTAAGCACACACCTGCCTCCCTCCAGTCGGGCGTTTTGATTATTTTGCTTGCAGATGAAAACATATGCACTGTCTCTACATTCGATTGTATATGGTCTTTCCAGTCAGTGAGATCGTGGTTAAATGCACCTGCCTCTCTGAACATATACCTCATTTTGGTCACCTTGCTCACATCCCATCCACCTATGGGTTGGTTGAATGTAGCCGTTTTATCAAACATATATCTCATGTTCGTCACCTTGCTCACATCCCATTCACCTATGGGTTGGTTAAACGCATCCGCCCCCATGAACATATAGCCCATGTACGTCACCTTGCTCACATCCCATTCACCTATGGGTTGGTTAAATACACTTGCTCTGCTAAACATAATTCCCATATTAGTGACCTTTGAGACATTCCATTTGCTTATATTCTGGTTAAATGCCTTTGCGTAACCAAACATACCACTCATATCAGTCACCTCTGAGACATTCCAGCCACTTATATCTTGGTTAAATGCCTCTGCTTGAAAAAACATAAAACTCATGTTGGTAACACTTGAAGTATTCCACGTACTAATGTTTTTATTGAATTTGAGTGCAGTATCAAACATACTATTCATGTTAGTTACTTTTGAGACATCCCAGCCTCCTATATCTTGGTTAAATGCATGTGCTCCGGCAAACATAGCACTCGTATCAGTCACCTCTGAGATATCCCAGCCACCTATATCTTGGTTAAATGCCAGTGCTACACGAAACATATAACTCATGTTAGTTACTTTTGAGACATCCCAACACCGTATGTCACCGTTGAATGTCATGTTATGCTTAAACAATTCGCTCATATCGGTTATTTTTGAGGTGTCTATGTAGTTTAAGCTAACATTGTTTCCATTGTCTTTTATAGCTGTTTCTATTAACGATTGAAGCTCGGCTTTATCCGTGGGAATCTCTGTGTGGATTATCGTATCGCAGTCGTCAACACTAGGTTCAATCTTATCAGGACCAGGTTCAATCTTATCAGGACCAGGGTCAACCTTGTCAGGACCAGGTTCAACCTTATCAGGACCAGGTTCAACCTTATCAGGACCAGGTTCAATCTTATCAGGACCAGGTTCAATCTTATCAGGACCAGGTTCAATCTTATCAGGGTCACCGAGATTATCAAGAATATCCCCAACTACGTAACACGATAGTATAGAGATCAAAAACAAAAGGCACAACAAAAAGCGCACCAAAAAGTATAGTACACCAAAGCACAAACTATGCTTTGAGACACTACTCTGAAATCCCATTGGGCTTCTAGGCTGTTTACCTATGGTATGCTTGATAGTGGACATAGCCTTTATTCTAGTGCATTTGTTAGATATCTACCATATATCTATGTATGTTTTTATTTAATATAATTATACACTTTTATCTATAAAATGTACTCTGTATAGAAAAACCAGTACAAAAGTGAATAATTAACACCAAACTAGTAAAAAAATAAATAATTTAATTTTGACTCAAAGTCGTTACGTGTTTTGCTTCTTTATAGAAATTCAAATCGTATATACTATGCTATAGTGTTAGAGTTACGCGCAACACGCCATGCCTCATGAAGTTTACTATTAACATTCAAATTAATGCCCCTCGCGATCGTGTAGTAAGGCTTTTTAGTGATACGACACGATATACAGAATGGCAAGAGGGGCTTGTTAGCTACACAACGATAGAAGGAACTCCCATGACAAAAGGTGCCATATCTATCTTGAACATACAAGCAGGCAAACAGCCCCAAGAGATGCGTGAGACGGTGGAATCAAACGAACTCCCTAATACCCACGTAGTTATATACGAGGCAGACAAGGTTTGGAATCGTTTTGTAAGTCGTTTTGAGCCTGTGCATGACAATGCAACACGCTGGATAACAGAAAATGAGTTTGTATGTAGCGGAATAGTGCGGATTATAGCCTGGTTCTTCTCCTCTTCGTTTAGGCGCGAAACAGAAAAACACATGCAGTCCTTTAAACGATTTGTTGAATCATCATCTTAATAACCGTCTTAGTAAGGTAGTGCTATAGTGCACAAGCGAGGTACCTCCTTCATTTTTATTGGCTTCATTTTTATTGGCTTCATTTTGGCTTCTCTCTTTAGAGTTATTGAATTTCTTTAGTTTAGCACTTTAATACTTACATCGCTGTCATTGATAACCATAGAGCACTCTTACCCTGTCCATACAAAAACGTACTGTACTACTATATACATATGAATATACGAACACTAGGTAACGGTGGTCCTCGCATCACCGAATGCGGACTTGGATGCTGGCAACTGGGCGGTGGCTGGGGTAGGACATGGGATGATGGTATTGCTCAAGCTATACTTGATGCCTCGTACCAAGAAGGTGTCCGTTTTTTTGATACTGCCGATGTATATGGCGATGGTAATTGCGAAAGCGAGCGATCTATTGCGCGGTTTCGTGCAAGACATTCTGATATATATATTGCCACAAAACTAGGAAGAAAAGATATCTATCCTACGCACTATACTCGCGATACCTTGCGAGATGCAACACTCGGCTCCATTGAACGACTCGGTGTTGAACGACTAGACCTCACACAACTTCATTGTATTCCTCATGCAGAACTTACACGCGGAAAGGTATTTGAATGGCTACAAGAACAAAAACAAGAGGGGATCATCGCTGATTTTGGTGCAAGCGTCGAGAGTGTAGAAGAAGGGTTGACCTGTTTGCAGTACGAAGGAATCAGATCCTTGCAGATAATTTTTAATATATATAGGCAGAAGCCATTAAACGAATTGTTTCCGCTTGCAAAAGAAAAGGGGGTAGGTATTATTGTGCGCTTGCCTCTTGCGAGTGGTCTACTCAGTGGTACGATGAACAGACACTCCCGATTTAGAGAAGGTGACCACAGAAACTTTAACAAAGATGGAACGGCCTTTAACGTGGGCGAGACCTTTGCAGGCCTTGTGTTTGAAAAAGGGATTGAACTCACCGAAACACTACAACATATTCCTGCAGTTGCCAAAGAATTGAGATCTCACCATTCGCTTGCACAACTCGCGCTACGCTGGATCTTGGACTATGATGCGGTTTCAGTTGTGATACCAGGAGCAAGCTCTGCCTCACAAGCTATACAGAATGCAGGCGCTTCTCGCTGCACTCGACTCTCCAGTACCATACACGATATATTGCACGATTTTTATCGTAGTGATATACACCAACATATACGTGGTGCATACTGATACGCTTGCGCTTGCAATCGGCGTGCATGTTCAATTTTTTGAGGGACTCTACAGATATTATTCAAGGTATAAACATCTGATAGAACGACCAAAAAACCAAAAATACTAGCCCTCAAACACCAGCTCAAAAACAACAAATAGACAAATAAAAACAGCTAAAGAGATAGGCTTCTAAAAAAAGCGAGCGACTGGGGGTTTGCAAGTGCGTTGATGTTTTTTGGTTCTCTTTTATGAATGAGATCGGATACACACCGCTCCGAGGTCTTTCCACTCAGGGTTCGAGGTATGTCGGGAGCAATGTAGATACGTGATGGAACGTGACGAGGGGATGTTTGTTTTCGTATGTACATTTTTAACTCTTTCCAATCTGACTGCATTGCACGATCGACACGTTCAGAATCAGCATTGTCAACTACAATAAATAATAGTATCTCACTATCATGCCCTTTGGTATGTCCTATCGCAACTGCGTCTACCACGTATTCAACTCCCTCCAAAGCACGATAGAGCTCTGCTGTCCCTATTCGCACTCCACCCGGATTGAGCGTCGAATCAGAGCGCCCATGCATGCATATGCCCCCATGATCACGAATCTCAGCGTAGTCGCCATGTGTCCATATTTCTGGATTATCAAAATACGCGGCCTTATACAAGCGGGTATCAGTATCATTCCAAAAATACAGAGGCATGGATGGAAACGGGCTTGTGCATACTAATTCGCCTTTTTCATTAGTCACGGATAGCCCTTCCGAATCTCGTACCTCTACTGCCATACCTAAGCCCTTGCATTGTATTTCTCCTTCGTACACTGGTAGCAAGGGACAGCCCAAGACAAAGCAAGAAATTATGTCTGTTCCTCCTGATATTGAAGACACTTGTATATCGGATTTTATTGCACTGTAGATATAACGAAAACTCTCCGGGCTTAGGGGCGATCCTGTAGAGAGCACAGTTTGCAATGCTGGTAATGATTTGGGAACTGCTACACGGTTCTTTTGTAATTCTTGATAGTAGCGGGCTCCTGCGCCAAATATGGTGATATGTGTTCGTTTTGCAATATCGAGTAGAGAGCGCACATTTGGATAAAAGGGATTACCCTCATACAAGACTAATGTGGCTTTAAAAAAAAGAGCACTCACCACCCAATTCCACATCATCCACCCACATGTAGTATAAAAAAATATAGTATCTTGACTGGTAAGGTTACAGTGTAATGCGAGTTCTTTGAGATGTTGTACTAAGGTGCCTATGATTCCATGAACTATGGCCTTTGGAGCTCCGACTGTACCCGACGAAAAAAGAATATATAATGGATCGTTTGCATTACACGCTACAAATTCTATCGCATGCGACGCAACACTCTCGGCTATGAATGTAGCATAGCTTACCGTTGCATCACTGAGGCTACTTTTGTTAGTAGCACTTACTTCTACCCCTTGTTTTGTAGGACTTATAGTAGCGGTAGTACTCGTTGCAGTTGTATGCATGTTGTTACGGATATTGCCGTCATACCCATCAACATAGGGCACTACTACTACGAGAGGTTTTGGGTTATCTAGGGCATCCATAAGCGGTATTAAATTTTGTAAGGTGCGTATAGACTTGCCCTTGTAAGTATATCCATCGCTAGTAAAAATGACTTTGGGTTTTATCTGCAAAAACCTGTCCTTAACTCCCATAGCCCCAAATTCACAAGAACACGAAGACCAGATAGCACCAAGACTCGTAGTAGCAAGCATGGCTATGATTGTTTCGGGGATATTGGGCATATATGCTACGACTCTGTCGCCTGCTTGGACTCCCCGGCGCCTGAGCGCTTGCGCAACAAGACTCACTTGTGTATACACCTGGGCATAGGATAGTTTACACTCATCCCCGCGCTCGGAGATAAAATGTAACGCGGTATGCGTATTTTCTCGTGCATCTGCAAGAATGTTTTCTGCAAAGTTAAGCCGTGCACCTTCAAACCACCGAGTTTGCCAAAAATGTTGACCAGTACGGCGTACCTGTGTATAGGGGTGATTCACTATGAGTGGAAAGAAATGCCAAAGGGTCTCCCAAAATTGTTCGGGATACTCAATGGACCAGGTATGTAGCGCATTGTATCCATCAAATACGATGCCCCATCGATCAGTAGCATAGCGCATAAATGTGCGTAGCACTGAAGTAGAAGATCGTTCTTTGCTTGGTTGCCATAGAGGATTGTCGTTGTGGTATGTTTTGTTCATCAAGTATTCACGCGTGGCATCACTGGCATATCATTGGGCATTTCGCTGGTCATTTCGCTGGTCATTTCGCTGGTCATGTCGCTGACTATTTCGTTGGTCATTTCGCTGACTATTTCGTTGGGCATATCATTGGCCATATCATTGGCATGAATAGATGCGCTTTTGGGTTGTATATCGATAACTTAAGCCTCAAGTAAGACTCCACATCCTTGACCGCCACCTATGCAGAGGCTGGCAATACCTCTGACAGGTTTTGTCTTGTGTCTTGTTGCGTTATCTTTTGTGTTTTTTTGGGAATCTTTGTTTTTTGCAGAATTTTGGTTTTTGAGCCTATGGAGTTGATGAGCGAGGGTGGTAATGAGGCGCGCTCCTGTCGCTCCTATAGGATGACCAAGGGCTATCGCTCCACCGAGTGGGTTTACTTTTTCTAGCGGTAGTTTGAGGTCTTGTATGACGGCGAGGGTCTGAGATGCAAAGGCCTCATTTATTTCAAATATGTCTATGTCATGTATGCTTAGTCCGCTCCGCTCTAAGAGATCGCGTATAACATAATAGGGAGCGTAGCCCATTATTTGTTCGTCTATGGCTACGGTACTTGTAAGCACAATACGTGCAAGAGAATTAAGTTTGTTATCTGCTACAAATTGTGGACGTGCAAGCATAATCATGGCTGCACCGTCGTTGATTCCTGATGCGTTGCCTGCAGTGACAGTACCCGAGTCCGACTGTTTAGAAACAAATGCGGGTGTGAGACGTGCCAGCGTGTTGCTCGCGGTATCAGAACGGGGGTGTTCGTCGTGATTTATCTCGGATGGATCCTTGGGATGTCTACGTGTTGAAGGGAGCGGAATGGGAATACGCTCAGAAGCATACGCATTGTGTGCTTCTGCCTGTATGGCTTTCTTGTGACTCTGTGTCGCAAACTCGTCTTGTGCACGACGGGAAATATTCCATCGTTGTGCAATATGTTCGCCTGTGATTCCCATATGATACCCGTGTATTGCATCCATAAGACCGTCTTTCATCATACTATCTTCTAGTATCGTATCTCCCGCTTTGTGACCCCATCGGAGATGGGGTACAAGATACGGTGCATTTGACATGCTTTCGATGCCCCCTGCTATGACTACATCCCTTAGCCCAAGTTCAAGCACTTGACATGCAAAAATAGTAGCTTTAAGCGATGAGCCACATACCATATTAATGGTAGTTGCAGGAACATGCCGCCCAAGCCCCGTCCGTATTGACACTTGACGAGCTGGGTTTTGACCTAGTCCCGCAGAGAGTGTATTTCCGATAAATACTTCTTGCACAAGAGCATCACGTTTCATTTTTTTTTGCGGATTGTTTTTTTGTGCAGTGGCAAGTATACGTTTGAGCAAGGCATCCAATACATGTTCGCCTAGGTCAATTGCAGATAAGGATGCAAGGCTTCCTCCAAACTTACCTATGGGCGACCGAACTGCATCAACTATGACTGATTCTTGTAACATAAAACCTCTATATGAGAGTATAGAGCCCCTCTCTTACCTGCAAGAGCTCTGCATTAATTATAAAGCCATATTAGTATAAGTCCACATTATCAAATAAGACCACATGAATAACAAGACCATTAATAGCAAAACTACTTATTAGTAAGGCCACTAATAACAAATAATGGATAATACCTATCATATGGCTCAAAGATCCCACAGCATAATCCGAAAATATATATCCTCGCATTATTACTGCAGAAGATCTCTAAACCATATATTGAGGTATATGCTATCAGTATAACAGAACGCTATGAAATATGTATGGCCAAAAACGAGACCAGAAACGAGATCAGAAACGAAACCAGAAACGAGACCAGAAACGGGGACAGAACAGACATCGGATAATATGTAGTCAATTATGTAATGTTTCTTGGTTGTTGGTTTGACTAAATTATCGTTTATGTTGTTTCTTATTAAAATTTGCAAATTTTTCCGAGCAGATGTGGTTGATACGTATACGCTCTGTGCATTGAAGTACGTATAACCTTTCCAATATTTAAGTCCTACGAGAGATATCGCAAGGACACGAATACTCTTGCGCCTTAAAAGTTTTTTTCTGTTCAAGATGGTACTTAATAAGCCAGTTTGCTCTGCATACGGCAACAACTCTTTTGTTTTTTATTATTCATAGTATTGTGATATACTGAAAGTCTATCTTAGTACACTTGATTCATTAGTCATATGATACGTTATATGTACATGTTTCAAATAATACTATGCATAAAAACGTAATACCTTTGCTACAAAACATGCTAATAAGAAAAAAAGCATATAAGCAAAGAAACCAGCAGTTAAGAAAAGGAGTTTTATGAAAAAGCTGTTCACTATTTTGATTGTCTTTACTGTTGTCTTTACTGTTGTCTTTAGAGGAAAGCTTGGCTTACTATACGCCCAAGACACTGACAATGCAAACAATCAAACCACCAATTTTGTACTCAAAACAAATGTTACTGATTTAGTTTTTAATTCGGTATTTAGTTCGGGTGCCGTATATCCTCTGAGTCTCTCGCTTGAGATAAGATTAGGAGACGATTTTTCACTACAAGCAAACGGTAATTATACCCTCATCATAGCTCCCAATGTACCCAATACAAATGCCTATGGATATGGAGCTGAAGTGCGCTGGTATTTTACAAAGAAGCCCGCATTACAAGGCTTCTATCTATCCTTGTTGTCAGACTATTCGTCATATACCCGCCCCGAGTCACCAATGTTGTACGCTATACCAAATACCAGTCAAGAGATCGGAGTAGGAAGCCTATTGGGATATCAGTGGATATACGAAGGCTTGGCACTAGATTTATTTTTGGGAGTGCGTGGAGGATTTTCTCTAGACGAAACTAGTTCTTCCCTTACTATTCCTTATGGATTTTCCATGGGATGGGCATTCTAAAATCGCTTTGCCCATCACTTTAACTGTTCATTTTAACTGTCATCTTGCCAAAAGATTACCAAAAGACTAGCATGAAACTACATGGTTACTCGCCTATTGTCTTGCGAGTCTACATAGGCTATATGACTACATATATAATTTAATATAAAAGGAACTATACATATGAAAAGCATATCATTTACCATTTTTTTGCTATGCCTGTATATGGGTATGAGTTTTGCACAAACCCAAAATGATACACCATACATACATCTCTCCAATACGCTACAAGAAACATTCGTCGCTACACCAACTCAGGCGACCAAAGAAGCCTCGTTCAGTCAAGACTATGACTACGGAATAAAAACAAACATTCTTGCAGCATTTTTATTTCCCACCGTTCGTGCCCTTGCTGATCCCCCTATCGTCCCCATCCATATCGCAATAGAAATTGCACTCAGCGATAATTTCAGCACTTCTCCCTATGCGCTGTATCAATTTTCTGAGGGATTTTTTAGTCTTGCGTTAGGCGCTGAAATTAGGTGGTATATTCCGATAGGTTCTATAAGCCGTGGCCCCTTTCTCGCATATGGTATAGATGGAGGATTTGAAAACTACAATAATAGCTACGATTCTAATGCACCTTCTTTAGATAACTCCGATCCCTATACAAGGGTAAACTCTACACTCACTGCGGGATTTCAGTATGTGCGCAACGGCTTTCTCATTGAAGGATTTAGCGGTATTGGCATTGCTGCTACCATTGGAGACGGCTATATTTCTGAGATACATTCTAGTATCACCAAGGCCGAACGAGGAGTCAGTGTTTTTATTCCTTTTGGTATTTCGTTAGGCTACGCATTTTGGTAGAATTAACTCTGCACGAGAACTAGCTTAGTAAAACCCCTCAGCGTATCGTACCGGTCTATATTAGTGGTACTACTGGGTTACTATTTTTTTGTTGTTGCATGTTTATCTGCTCTTTAGTACGCTGGTTATCGTTTTGGCTCATAGAAGTCTGCCATAGACTTATTCTACTGTCACGCTTTTTGCTAGGTTTCGGGGTTTGTCTATATTGTTTCCTTTTATCTTTGCGCTGTAGTATGCAATTAAGTGCGCCACGACGGTATGCAAAAACGGAAACGTTATGTCGCTTACACTGCCCTTGTTACGAGTCTTATAGTATTCTGTATATGGTAATGTTATCGTAGAATCTACTAAAGAATGATCTTGTATTCCACAAAGAAAGACGTTTCCCTTACGGGCCTGTACTTCTTGGACTGTGGAAAATATTTTTTGTCTTCCAGGCCCCTCCTCTGCAAAGATTAGTATGGGAGTATATTCATCAATAAGCGCTATAGGTCCGTGCTTGAGTTCAGATGCAGAGTATGCTGATGCATGGGTGTAGCAGAGTTCTTTAAACTTGAGAGCAGCCTCCTGTGCAACATAGTATGAGAGCCCTCTTCCCACAAACAACAGATGCGATGCCTTGATTGCTTGCCGAGCAAGCTCTTGTATTGTATGGTGAATCGCCTGATTATTGAGCATTGTATCAATATGATTCGCAATTTGTTCGAGCTCGTCTATAAGGGTTTGGCCGCGTGCATAACTCATGGTGTGTACGCGTGCTATCTTTAAGGTGAGTGCTGCAAGTATTGCCATCTGTCCTGACATGACCTTTGTCGATGCAACGGCAATTTCGGGACCCGAATGAGTATAACATCCTCCATCAGTCATACGACCTATGCGCGAACCCACTACATTGCATATGCCGTATACTTTGAGTCCATGCTGTTGTATAAGTTTAACTGCATTTAGAGTATCGTAGGTCTCTCCCGATTGTGATATGACTATATAGAGCGTAACGTCATCCAGCACGGGTTCTCGCCCGACAAATTCTGCGGCCATTTCTGCGCTTGCTGGTATCTTTGCAATTGCTTCGAGCCAGGTTGCGCCTATTTGTGCGGCATAGTAACTTGTTCCCATGGATAATAGTTTTACTGATCGATAGGAACGTAAAAGTGCCATGTCAAAATTGAATCCATTGAGAATCGCAGTGGCATCAGCCTGGTGTATTCGTCCTGTAAGGGCTTGACGAACGGCACGTGGATGTTCGTATATTTCTTTGAGCATGTAGGTTTCGTATGATCCTTTTTCAGCTACGTCAAATTCTTCGTCAAGGTCTTGTGATGTCTTTACGACCTGTTGCTCTTGCCTATCCTGTACTCTAATATCTGTTCGTGTAGCAATTGCAAGTTCACCATCGCCTAGAACGATATAGGATGCCCCTGCAGTAAAGAGGGCGTTCTTGTCAGAACTGATGCGTACCTCGTCATGACCATGACTGATGAGGAGTTGAGCTCCCTCGCATTGCGCAAAAAAGGTGTCTGGAATATAACGACACATAAGTAGAATTGCATAGGAACCTATAAATTTCTTGCTCGCAAGAGACATAGCACGGACGAGACGATCTATGTTATTGGATCGCTTGTCATATGCTGTACTCTCCTGTTCCTCAAGGTAATGGTAACAATACGATATATAGTGTACGAGTAGTTCGCTGTCGGTTTCTGTACGTGTTGTAATACCCTTTGACTCTATATAGTCACGAAGTTCGGCGTAGTTTTCTATGATGCCATTATGTACAAGCATTAATGCAGAGTCATAGCTCATATGAGGATGGGCGTTCTGTTCTGTCACCTGCCCATGAGTAGCCCAGCGTGTGTGCCCTATACCGTAGCTGTATTCTGTGCTAATATCAGAATTTTTCACATCCGCTAAAGTAGCTGTCTGCTTGTCGTTCTCTACGGCAGTCCCAGTGAGTTCTGTAAGTTTCTTTTTTAACTCATCGACACCGCCAAGCGAACGATACAGTGCAAATTCGCCTCCTCTGTGCTCGCCACCCCTATTGAGGGCAATACCTGCTGAATCATATCCACGATATTCGAGTCGTTTTAGTCCTGATAGTAATGTTTCTTTTACATCACGTGGTCCGCTATAACCAAATATACCACACATTTACGGTATCTCCTTTTTTGTAGAATACTCTCTACGTATCCTGCGTGTACAAAGACATCTGAACAATATCACTGTGAACAAAGCCTGCTAACTCGTAAAATTTTTTTAATGAATGTTTGCAATCTAAAATGAGCTTGTAGTGTGATGCTTCTACATGTTCTTTTTCTTTGATAAAGTCTAGCAACATGTTTCCTATTTTATGATGCCGATACTGATAGTCAACAATCACGTCTTCTATATGAACAACACTCCTTCCTCCTCGGTAGAATTTTGGTTCTACAAAATAGCTTATAGTGGCAATGATGCACTGCTCGTGCTCAAGTACATAAGTGTGGACACCTCGTATTTCACGTGCACGGAGAATTGTGGAAAATCGCTTTTTGTCCATGTGCTCAACGGGCGAAAGTTGTTCAAGAAGTTCAAAATAGCGTTTGTGGTAATCCCCTGTTTCAATAACTCTGAGATGTTGGGCAAGGTATTGTTTGTTAAATATGTGTTTGTTCATATATGATTATCGTTTTTTTTGGGTGTTAGTATGTATTGGTTTTATAAGGCTGACTTTTTTAATTTTTTTGGTACTGAGTCGTAACCCCTTGCTAGAAACACTTTTTACTGCGTACTTAGATATGACAAATGCTTCTTCAAGCACTTTTAGGCGCGGGGCAGGCGTATAGTCACACTTGATATGTGCATCTTGCGATGTAGTAAGAAGCTTAATTTTTGCGCCCGATGGCACAAAGACATACACTTTGTTAGGTAGGAATTTCTTTATTGCAAAGCGCTTGAGATAGGTATGAACCTCATCTTTTCCTGTTTGCTTACTTGCTTCTTTGCTTGCTTCTTTGTTGTGCGGTAATGGTACCGAAGATGTTATTGGTATTTTTGATGGACTAATCGTATACACCACTGTAAAAACAGTAGCACTGAGCATATCCTTATCTACCACACCCACGCTTAGTACGCTTTTACCAACAAATTGTTTTTCGCTGACATTGAGTATACGCCACGTTCCATCTTTTGCAAAGACCAATACCCTGTCATAAGGTGACACCATACCAATCTTCTTTCCGCTCGTAAGTCCGTATCCTACATAACCACGCGTTTGGTCGTAGGTAAAACAGAGGGTACGTTTTGCGACTTCTTTGACTTGCAGGTGTTGAAAACGCGCAATCTGTGTCTTGCGAGGAAACAAAGCACCGTGTTCATCTTTGAGCTTTTTGAGATGATTAAGTGTGTAGGGTATGATATTACGAATATTGGCACGAATATCCTTGAGTTTTTCTTTGAATTGGCGAAGCTCATCTTGATACTTGCTCCTATCATAGGCAGAAATACGGCGTATGGGGATATGAAGCAATCTATCGATATCTTGTTCTCTCAGTTCAAATAAAAATTCCGCTTTGTGCTCGTTCATTCGTGACCATGTCGTTTTGACCACTGCTTCTGCCGTCTTACACGTTTCAATGTCTTTGTATATCTCTTCTTCGATAAAGATACGTTCCAAGGTTCGCGCATGTATTTTTTCTTCTATCTTTTTTTTATCAACTTGTAGCTGGGCTTTGAGCAATTGAGGACACCGTGTCTTGTAGTATGAAATAATTTCATGACACGATAAGACCTGTGGTTTTCCGTTCACTATGACCGTGGGATTGAGACTTACACTGGTTTCACAGTCAGTAAAGGTATAGAGTGAGTCAACTAATTCTTCTGTATACACTCCGCGTGCAAGTGTGATCACAATCTCTACCTTTTGTGCTGTGTAATCACTGATACCCGAAATCTGTATCTTTCCCGATTTTGCAGCGTTTTCTATCGAGGTCATGAGGCGTTCGGTTGTAATCCCGTACGGCAGTTCTCGTATCACTATTTTTTTTGAATCGCTCGTATCGAGTTTTACTCGCATCCGTACTTTTCCTAGACCATCTTGATACTCGCTTACATCAATAAATCCCCCACTAAGAAAATCAGGGTACAATTCGTATTCTCGTTCTTCTAGCGTTGCAATCAATGCATCGATAACTTCATTAAAATTATGCGAAAGTATTGTGGTTGCCATCACTACGGCAATGCCCTCTGCTCCCGTGAGTAGCACAAGAGGAATATTAGTGGGAAAAACAACAGGTTCCTTGTTTCTCCCATCATATGATGGCATGTAGTCGGTGATGTCTGGTGCATAGAAGAGCGTTTTGCCGAGCGGGCTTATTTTTGCTTCTATGTAGCGCGCCGCAGATGCTGGGTCTCCTGTTTCGGGATTGCCAAAATTGCCTTGTCGTTCGATAAAGTAGCCCTTAGAAGCGAGGCTGATGAGTGCATCATAAATGGGTGCATCTCCATGAGGGTGATACTTGGTACAGGCGCCCGTGATGTTTGCGACTTTGTGAAACTTGTTGTCGTCCATCTCAAGAAGCGTGTGGAGAATACGTCGTTGCACGGGTTTAAGTCCGTCATCTAAGTGTGGGATGGCGCGTTCTTTTATGACGTATGAGGCGTATTCGATAAAATTTTTTTTCATCAATTGTTCTACGTAAGGCATACTAATAATCTCCGCACTCTCTATAATCTTTTTGGATAACCGAGCTAGCTTAGATTCTCCTTCATAAACTGACGACGTTTTTCTGTGTTTTTTCCCATATAGAACTCAAGCGTAGATTTGATGTGCTTTACCTTACCAATATCCACCGATATGAGTCGTATGTCTTCTCCTATAAATTGCCCAAACTCATGCGGAGAAATTTCTCCAAGCCCCTTAAATCTTGTAACTTCGGCGTTCTTTAGCTGTGTTAATGCTTCATCACGATCACGCGCATCATAGCAGTAACGCAGTTCGTGTTTATTGCGCACTCTAAAAAGAGGGGTCTCAAGTATGTATATATGGTGCCCGACGCAAAGTTCTTCAAAAAAAGTTAAAAAGAAGGTAAGGAGAAGGTTACGTATATGAAAACCATCAAAGTCAGCATCGGTCGCAATTACTATTTTTTGAAACCGTAAGCCATCCGTAGAATTTTCTATACCGAGAACGGTCATCATATTGTACAACTCTGAGTCTTTGTAGATTTTTGTGCGTTTTCCATCAACCACGTTGGCAAGCTTTCCTCTCAGAGAAAATATTGCCTGTGTATTAACATCTCGTGCAGGAACAATGGATCCCGTTGCACTATGACCTTCTGTGAGAAAAATCATAGTATCATCACCATATTTTTTATCACCACGATGATATTTGCAATCTCTAAAATTTGGCACCTTGATAGATACCTTGCGGGCAGCATCTCGTGCTTCTTTTCTAACCTCCTGCAGTTCTTTGCGGAGTTTCTGATTCTGCTCCATCTTACGAAAAAGCTTGTCAGCGAGATCTTTGTCTTTATAGAGCATGTCTATGAGCGCATCCTTGACCTCGGTGATTATCCACGATTTTATCTCGATATTACCAAGTTTGTTTTTTGTCTGGCTCTCAAACATTGGATTTTGGAGTTTAATCGATATGGCTCCAACAAGACCCTCACGTAGATCCTTTGAAGTATAGTCCTTAGAATAAAATTCGTTAACACCCCTCAGCAATGCTTCAAGAAATGCACTCAAATGTGTACCCCCATCGCTGGTATACTGACCATTTACAAAAGAAAAAAGAACGGAGTTATCGTTCGACACGTGCGTGAGTGCCCACTCGATCCTCGTATCTTTTTTACGAAGTGCTGGATATACGGTATCATCTCCTATTTCGTGGGTCAGGAGGTCTTGCAAACCATGTTCTGAGCGTATTTTTTTTCCGTTATATATCAGCATCAGACCGGGATTAAGAAAGGCATAGGTGTGTATTTTATGCACCAGTATGTCGTCAGAAAAATCAAAGCTGTGAAACAGTTCTGCGTCGGGAATAAATTCAACATAGGTACCGTCACCCTGTGTGGTAGTACCCTTTGTTTTTTTTGTTAGTTCACCTCGCACAAACTGGACTTCTGCATATGCGCCCTCACGATACGAACGTACTACAAATTGCGAAGAGAGCGCATTCACTGCTTTTGTACCTACTCCGTTTAGACCCACACTAAATTGAAATACTTCGGTATTGTACTTTGCACCGGTGTTGATGACCGAGACACATTCTTCTACTTTTCCTAAGGGTATGCCCCGACCTTTATCACGCACGCTGATACGATGCGTTTTGTGATCGCAGGTTATGCGTATCTCTTTTCCGTGACCCATGATAAATTCATCAATTGCGTTATCTACAATTTCTTTAAACATCACATAAATGCCGTCATCTATATTGCTCCCATCACCGAGTCTACCTATGTACATACCCGAGCGTAGTCTAATATGTTCTAGCGAGCCAAGTGTCTTTATTTTACTTTCATCGTATACTGGCACGACCTGTGGCTTTGTTGGCATGGCAATGTGTATCCCCTCCCTAAAAGGACATCTTTTTATAGTATATTGCTTTTATGTCTATATAGAATGTATTCTACGACCTTGTAAACGGTACTCATCGGTGTTGCTGATAATAAGGATATTATAGGGTACCAACTAAACAATAAAGAAAAATCTGAAATACAAACCATTGCCCGAAATATGCGCCCATCTATCAAGATAACTATTACACAAGTTGGCGACATAGCAGTCATAGATATACCCAAAGGAGAAAGCAAGCCATATTCAGTTGGTGGAAATTTCTATATTCGCCAAGGTGCAAATTCGCAAAAGATGAATCGTGAGGAATTACGAGATTTTTTTAGGGAGCAAGGCCACGTCTCATTTGAGACTCAAGTCATTCCCGAGTTTTTGACACGAGATTTTTCGAGCACATTGTTTAATCATTTTAAAACACGTGCACAATTACATGCACCAAAAGAAACTATTTTGCAGAATCTTGGACTTAAAACTCGTGGTATGCTTAACAAGATATAAAGGTTCGTTTTGAAAGAGGTGAATTTTTTAGAACATGTTTTTTTAGACCTCAAGAAGAACATTCGCCACAAAAAACCACACAAAAAACCACACAAAAATTACTACACAAAAAAATTATGGATGCCATAAAGTCACAAACTTTTAACATCAGAACATTTTCGAGCACTAACAATATTAACCAAAGCACAACCCAAAGTTATGTAAGACAACTCAGAGAAGCAAAAAAAATCACATACGTAGGTACAAAGCGGAGTGGAACATGGCGTATCGTCAAAGATGAATAGACATCATAAAGATTTTTTACAAATATCACAACTACATTGGAGCCATGACATACAAAGTTTAATTGTTCTTAGACTACAAGCGCTTCCAAAAGCTAGGCGAAAACATAATGATCACCGAAAAAATCTCCAGCCTCCCCATAATCATTATGAGCGATGCAAAGATTTTTGCCCAATCTGAGTAAAAGGCATAATTTTCAACCGGACCGATTCCACCAAAGCCAGGACCTATATTACCTAAGAGCGCGAGTCCAGAAGAAAACGCAGTCATGATGTCTACTGATTCATATGACAAAACCATAGTTGTCAGTAGCAACAAAATAAAATAGGCCATAACAAAGACCATCACCGAATTAATAAAGCGATCCTCAACACGTCGCTTATTGATTTTGATATGTTTTACCTTTAACGGATAAAAGAAGCGTGTCGTTTCTTTGAATACATATTTTATAGAAGTGAGCGTTCGTATCACTTTTATTCCCCCACCAGTAGAACCTGCACAACCACCAATAAACATTAATAAAAATATCACAGTCTGAGCAACACTCGGCCAGAGCTCATAATCGACTGAGATAAATCCCGTAGTAGTCATAATAGATGTCGTCGTAAAAAATGCAGCCCGCACACTATCGTGCCACCCTTGTCCAGCTACTATTAACAAAGAAACAAAAATAGTAATCGCTCCACTGACTAAAACAAGGAGATATAATCGTAATTCTGAATTATTGTACACGAGTGCAAGATTGCCGGTAACAATGGCAAAATAAAGTGCAAAGTTAATGCCCGACAACATCATAAAAATCGCAATAATCCACTCTATTGCTGGCGACTGAAATGCAGCGATACTTGCATTATACGTCGAAAACCCACCTGTTGCTATAGTTGCAAAACTATGCGTAAAAGCATCAAACCAACTCATTCCCACCATCATCAATAAGATCACCTCCGCAAAGGTAATCGTCGCATAAATGAGCCAGTATACCTTAGCCATCTGCGTAATCTTAGGAGTAATCTTATTGAGCGTTGGGCCACTCGCCTCAGCCGAGAGCATCATCGTACCTTCTATGCCTAAAAGAGGAAAAATAGCAACCGTCATAACAACTATTCCTATTCCCCCTAACCAGTGGGTTAGAGCACGCCAAAACAGCAAGGATCGAGGTAAACTCTCAATATCGGTAAGTATGGTGGCGCCCGTAGTAGTAAGCCCCGAGACTGTTTCAAAAAATGCAGCACTAAATTCTGGAATATACCCAGAAATAATAAAAGGGAGGCATCCTAAAAGACCAGTAATAAGCCAACTAATTGGTACTATCATTAAGGCTATCTTAAGGTTTAATGGTTCTTTTTCTCGATTTGAGGTGGCAATGATTACGATTCCCGCACATATCAATATTGCTATGGCAGGGTAGGCAAAAGACGCAATATAGTTTTGTTCATTAAACACGATCGCAACAATAATTGGCAATACCATAAAAAAAGAAAAAAGTAGTACTAAAAATGAAAGAACTCTAAGAAAAATATACCATCTCATATACTACTACCCCTTACCTTTGGCTTATTTTTTGGCTTATTATTCGGCTCATTATTTCTTTTTTGAGATGCAATAGTAATATTTTATTACTCACAATATCTATACCATATTCTAGGTGCGGTTTATTAGGGGTATCATAAATACCGTTTGTAGCATAATCCACCATATATACACACAATACACACGATACACACGTCGAATTTATAGTACACTTCCATTATCTTGTACATCATGATTGTTTTCATGATGTAGTGGCATCGTAACATCAAAAATTTTCTGTATACGGGTAATGTCTTCGTATCGGACAATGAGTAGTAACTCATCATCTTCTAATATGGGTATTTCGCCACGCGGTATAATTACATTTTCGCCTCGCTTGATACAAAGAATGATGGCTTCTTCGGGGAGATAGATCTTATTTATCTCTGTAAAACAATACTCGCTGTTTTTACCAACGGTCACGTGAATAATATCGTGTTGGTTACCTACAAGGGTAATAAGTGATTTTTGTCCTTTTGCAAAATTGAGGATAGAACTTATCACCGAATTTCGTACACTGACGGTAAGGTCAACACCGAGCTCCTGTGCAAGATCGGTATAAAGGTGCGAATTAACAAGCGCAATAGTGTTTTTGACTCCTATCTTGTTTGAATGTGCGGCAAGAATGATATTGCGCTCTTGTGATTCTGTCGCAGTAATGACCATATCTGCTGATTCAAGCTCAACTTCTCTGAGAGTTGCGTCATCTTCATAGTCGGCTTTGAGTATATCAACTTGAGGGTAGAGTTCTGAGAGCTCTTCACATCGAGACAGATCTTTTTCTATCACGGTAATATTACGATTGACAAAGCGAGAGCGCCCAAGCAAGCGTGACAATTTGAGATCGCTTCCGAGCGAATTTGTATAAAGACCCAATAGGTAGTCCACCATGAGGCTCGCACCAACTATCATGACCTTGCGTATACCTTTTGATTCTGATGATTCACCCCTGATCTCATCAATCACACGCTCAAGGGTGTCAGGCTCACCCAAAAGATATACGTCATCACCTTCTTCAAAGATAGTATCTCCTCTCGGTATTATCGATTCGCCCCGCCTCGTCATAAAAGCCACAAGAAACTGCTTGTCAAAGTGAGGCGAGCTACTGTTAAGTGTTAATCGCAAGTCAGCAAGGCGCGTTCCTTTGATGGGGGAATTAGGAAGTATTGGAACACTCCGTAAAAAGACACGTTTGAATTTATTGAGCACGTAAATATCACTCACTCCCCCGCCGTATTCTATCGTACGAATGACAGATATGGCTGTCTCAAAATGAGGATGAACACAGTAGTCGACTTTAAATATCTTGCTGAGTTCATCAATATTCCTAAAGTATTCAAGTGACCGTATACGAGAAAGCGTTTTAATATGAGGGTTAAGTTTTCGTGCGATACTGCATGCCATGAGGTTGACTTCTTCTTGATTAGTAACAGACAGAAAATAGTCACTTGTCTCAATGCCTGCCTCTCTCAGCGTTTGAAACCGTTCGCCTTCGTCAGAAAGAATTTTACAATCTAGCCGTGGGAGTATTTGGCTTACCCGCTCTTTATCTTTTTCTATTAATAAGACATCGTGTCCCGACTCAATAAGACTACTTGCTACAGAAAATCCGACAAATCCCGCACCCAATATTGTGTATTTCATATTGTATGTTCCTTACCTAATAAAAGCGACTACCCTACACCATTTGTAGACAGTATGTATATTATACATTAAATTTGAAGAACATAATATCCCCATCCTGCACTACATATTCTTTTCCCTCTATGCGTAGTTTGCCCGCTGCGCGCACCTCTGCCTCGTTTCCTAGATTGCGTATAGCTTCGTAGTCAAATACTTCGGCTTTGATAAAGCCTTTCTCAAAATCGCTATGAATAATCCCCGCTGCCTTTGGTGCTGTTGTTCCTCGCGTATAGGTCCATGCATGCACTTCTTGAGGGCCAGCGGTAAAAAATGTCTGTAGACCTAGCTGTGTGTAGCTTTCGCGTATCAAAAGGTCTAGTCCACGCATGCGTATTCCACTGTCTTGGAGAAATTCTTCTTGTTCGTCAATGGGTAGTTGCGCAAGCTCTGCCTCAAATTTGCTACTGACGTATACTGCTCTTGTGTGTTCGCGTATGGCGCGTTCGGTTACGGAGCGAGCACGTAAGCTTGACGGATTTTCCGTATTTGCAGTAGCTGTAGCAGTTGTGGTAAGCGTGGATTCGTCTACATTGCAGACATATATGAGAGGTTTAGCTGTTAGTAGGTGCATGTCACGCATAAGCTCTTGTGCGCATGTATGGTCTTCGTCTGACCAGTCCGATAGTGAAGGGTCTTGGGTATGCAAGAGACTGCGCGCTTGACCACCTTGATTGAGATGTGCCTCAAGACGTTCTAAAATACGCTCGCTTGTTTTTGCCTGTAATCGAAGCGCTGTGCTACTGTGCTTTTTATCTTTAATGAGTCGTTCTTTACGCCTACGCACCGTCTCTAAGTCTGCAAGTGCCAACTCATAGTGTATGGTCTCTATGTCAAGAATCGGGTCTACCGCTCCATGTACGTGCGTCACATTGTCATCATCAAAACAACGTACCATGTGTATGATCAGCGATGTTTCCCTAATATTCGCTAAAAACTGATTTCCTAATCCTTCGCCTTTTGAGGCGCCTTTCACAAGTCCTGCGATGTCAAGATATTCTACAGTTGCAGGGATTGTTTTTTTTGGTTTGTACAGTTGCGCTAAAACGTCAAGTCGTAAATCAGGGACTGCCACCCGTCCTATGTTGGGGTCTATAGTGCAAAAGGGGTAGTTGGATGCGTCAACGGCTACCTTTGTGAGTACCGTGAACAGGGTTGACTTTCCTACATTGGGTAAGCCTACTATGCCACATGTTAAAGCCATACGCGGTATTTCCCACTATTGTATATAGGTAGACGCGTGCGCGACTCATATCTGCTACCGGTTTTATACGATACGAGCATACTGTTTCTTTTAGGGAATACGTTTTGTACGGTGTGCATATGTTACATTATACTTGCGAGAGTGAGAAAATTATTCAACGAAACAAAACGCAACAATATCCAAGGTCAAAAGAAGTACCAAAAGAAGTACCAAAAGAAGTACTAGAAAATCGCATTAGGACTAAAGATAGTCGCAACAGTGGACGCCTGTGTATGTAATAAAAAAGCACAGTACAGTGTGGTGCGACGCAAGGTGCCAAGATCAGAAATGCTGAGGGACCAGAGGTATTGAGGAAAAAATATAAAGACGATGACTACGTTTTGCACCCTAAAATATACAAGCCTCCCATGCGACTACCACATATACAAGCACATATACAAGCGATGCAAGGCAATAGCTGTGTGCTCACTGTTTTGTCTATTATACTTTGCACATCACCTTGGCACTTTATTTTGTGTCCAATTCTTGGCATTCGTACTCCCATGGTTATATTATTATTTTCCGCCCGCACTGTTCTTTTACCTATACTTACATAGGTCTTTTACCTATATTTACATAGGCATGCGAATTTTTCCAGTCTGTTTACTTTATCTATCTTGCTAGCTTACTAGAAGATTCATCCACTGCAAACAAGACACACTCATCCCACCTAAGGTGCCCTAAACATGCTTGTAAACTGACAAACCCACTTCTCTGCAAACTGGTAAGGTGGGCTTATACGCCCACCTTACCAACTGCGCTATACCTATCGCCTTGCTGGCCTATAGCACCTTACCGTGCCTTTTTGCATTTCTATGATACCCTAAGGTGCGGTATAAGGATTTTGCGCTTCTGCGCTGTTTGGTATATCACCAAAATCGGGGAGTTTTTGACTATTATCATTGCCAATAGCTATAAATGCTGGCCACTGCCCTGCGGCATAGCTCCAACCTTCTGTCGCTGTAAATCCTGTAAATTTTGCCTTTATCGCATCCTCGGTATCGCTATTCGCTACGCTTGCTCCTTTCCCAGGCTCAGTGGAGGCGCGGTAGCCTTCTGCAGTTTCGTCAGTAGTAGGGCTATAGGCAGTTCGTTTGTCGTCTTTCAACTGGTACAGCCCCCCTTCGCCACTATTGGTCGAATAATAATAGTTGATACTTGTACTGCTACTCTCATTTTTTCCTATTGTGAGACCAAAGTCGATAGCACTACTAGGATCACTCGCCGTACTGATAACATTGCCCCTAAAATATCCTTGTCCTGTAGTAAAGTTACGTAAAGCATATCCCGCTAGTCCTCCCACGCTATCTGCTCCTATCACATCCCCTATGGCATACCCATATAAAGAACCCCTAGCTACACTACCCGCAAGCCCACCTACGTATTCATTACCCTGTATTGTACCTGTAGAAAACCCATTAACTTTTTCACCAGAAGCCCTTCCAGCCAAGCCCCCCGCGTAGTCTCCGCTCGCACTAACGTCTCCAGTGCTGTAACCTTTTGCCTCACCACCCCCAATCCCAAAATTCCCTACTAATCCACCTACACGCACTGTACCCCGTATGGTACCAGTCGCATAACCGTAAACACTTTTCTCAGTGTATCCTACTAGCCCCCCTACATCTTTCTCACCAGTTATATCTCCGCTCGAATAGCCATATACATTGCTACCGTACGCACTTCCTACAATACCCGCTACATAGTCCTTTCCTGTAACACCACCAGTGGTATAGCTCTTTGTTATTTGACCCGAGCTGTCTTGTCCCCCTACCAAGCCTCCTACATAGCTCCCTAAGGCCTCCACTACTACCGCTGATGAGCTCTCTGTCACTGCTGGGTCTGTATCACTACTCATAGACCCCACAAGCCCTCCTACATAAACATTACTGTCAGCTGCTGCTGTACTCTTCACCGATCCCTTGCCTTCCTCATCTTCTGTAATATGGACATTGCTTATTGTCCCTCCTGTATTATACTTGCCTACCAGTGTTCCTACGTTCTTTCCTCCTATTATCTCTGCTCCCTCTATCTTTATATCCTTGATATTACCACTCGCTACTCCAAATAATCCTATGTCATCTCCACTCTCTATCCTTAAGCCTCGTATCGTCTTGTTCTTGCCATCAAAACTCCCACTAAAACCTGTGGTACTGTCTCCTATAGGGTCATACCCTGCTACTGTTTCTCCCCGCTCATTACAGGACTGATAGGGTAGTTCTATGTCTTCTGTCATCGTATAGCTACTCGCTAAGCTTGCTCCTGTTGCTGCTGTTCCTGCTTTCCTCGCTAACCACTCTAACTCTCGCCATCCTTCTATCGTATACTCTGTTCCTTCTGCCGTTGGTACTACGGTCCCGCTATCCTTGCCTACTACGCCACACCAACTCTCTATATCTATTACTATGTTTACACTCGCTACTCCTTTTACGTCTGTTGCTCTCGCTTGTACTGCTATTGTATAGCCCTCTGTATATACTGTATGTAATCCTCTCCCTATGCTGATTGCTCCACTACTCGCATCTACTTGTACATGATCATTGGGTTTGCTCAATGTGTATGCTACTCCACTGGGGGCACTCCCCCCTTCCCACTCGGGTGCTTCTGTTGTGTGCTTTGTTTGTTCTATTACCTTTAGCTCTGTTCCTGTTGTTTTATACTCAAAACTCCCTATCAAGGCGGCTCCTACTTCTAGTTTGATGTTTAGGGTGTAGGTTCCTTTGTAGTTTCCTGTTCCTGTTGCTTTTATGGTGTATACTTTGTTATCTTGTTCTGCTGTTACTGTTGCTATCGTGAGTATGCCTTTTTCTTTGTCTATGCTTAGACCTTCTCCTTCTTGTTCTAGGCTATAGCTTATGCTTTGCCCTGCTTTGCTCCATTGGGGGTACAGTGTTATGCTTGTTCCTTCTACTATTCCTATGATCATTGAGGCTATTCCCTCTACTTCTTGTAAGGGTGATATTACGATACCCTCTGCCTGGCTGGCTTGGTTCTCTAGGCTATAACTTAGTTCCCCACTCAATGTGCTTGGACTTGTTTCTCCTGGTTCTGGGTCGCTACTACAGGTGAGGAGGAGTCCTCCTAGTATGCTGGTGAGCACGAGATATGTGAATATGAATCCCCCTGTCCGATTGTTTGCTCGGCAACTCCTTGCTTGGTTGGTGGTAGCTTTGGTGGTGGCTTGGGTGGTGGCTTTTTTGGTAGCTTTTGTGCTTGCCTGGCTACTATGACTTTGTTTGAGACTTTGTTTGAGGTCTTGTTCTTGGTGTGATATTGTATTGTAATGCATGGCATTCTCCTTTGGCTACTGTTTACTTGGCCTTAGTGTTTGGTCTTTTTTGACCTAATCGGGGTTATTACTGCTTTCCTTGTAGCTTTAGTTTTTCTGGTTTTTCTCCATGGTTTTTGCCTTGGCTATTGTTCCTTGGCTATTGTTCCTTGGCTTATACCCTGTCTACGATCTACGAGACATAGGGGTAGAAAACAGTACTATATTAATATAGTATATTATAGTGCTTTTACTATGTAGAGATACAGTATGTATCTACATAGAAAGAAGGTTTTGTTGCATATACACGATATTCTGTGAGATATGGTGGCGATGTACTGTTAGCTCTACGTTAAAGCTATGTAGTAAGTCAAAAGCAAACTGACCTGATACCATTCCTCAAGATCAAAATCAATTACCCGTCACAATCCTACCTGCCAGCTCCCACATCAAGCACCACCGTGGGCCACATGCCCCTAATAAGCGCCCATTTCGCATTGTTGGCGTCAAAGTCATCCAATCCAGAAAAAACATCTCGTAAGTCATCACGAGTAAGCATGTCCGTAATACTAACCCCGATTCCTAGAGTATTTTTTATTCGATATTGTGTATCAGCAGGATTAGCAGAGCCGTAACTCTGTCTGTGACCATAGGAATCTAGTTGAAATAGCCCACTCTCTGATCCATCGGACGTAACAGAATAATAAGCATATATTGCATTCTGATCAGCGTGAGCATATCCCACAACGTGTCCAAAAGCAATCCCTGTAGAACCGTACGTGCTCATAACGTGCCCTCTAGCATAGCCTTTTACCGTACTATTCTGTGCTACATGCCCTATGAGTCCACCCACCTCATTGCTACCCAATACATCACCTTTCGCATACCCATGCACACTACCATTCGTTTGACCAACCAATCCACCAACTGCATGCAAGCCATAAATTTTACCAGTAGCATACCCCCTCACCTCTCCTGTTGCGACCCCCGCCAGTCCACCCACATACCAGTTACCACTTATCGAACCACTTGCAAAGCCCTGTACCGTTCCATTGGCTTGCCCAACCATTCCTCCTACTACATGGTCACCCGCAACGTTCCCTGATGCGTATCCATTCACCGCGCCAAGAGCAAAGCCCACCAATCCTCCTATATAACCATCTTCAGCCGACACATATAACTCAGACGAAGCATGCCGTAACGAGGCGTTTTTTCCAAGAACACCAATCAATCCACCCGTATAGCCTTTTCCAGAACACTGATCTATACCACAATCTGGTGCTGCCCAGCCTTTAGTGATAACTCCGCTATTACCCACTGCATGCACATTACGTACGATTCCCATACTTACATGACCCGCTAATGCTCCTGCAATTGCATGTGCTTCTATACGTGGCGTATTAAGGACAAGGTCTTGTATTACTTCGACACCTGTATTTATACCCGAAACAAGACCAAAAAGCCCTGCATTAATAAGAGATTCATCATGTATATACAAACCAGATATGCGATGCCCATTCCCAATAAAGACACCGCTAAAAGGCACCGTAGCATTTCCGATAGGCACAAAGGATTTTTTGCATTCAGCGTTGGGCAAAACGATATCCGCAACAAGCTGATACGTATCCGAGAGTGATGGCTTCTGTAGGGAATCAGACAAATTCTTTGGCAAGGATAAAGAAGAAGATTGCTCACTAGATGGCGGAGCAAGCCCCGGTGATATACCCTGTGACATACTAGACGAGCGTGTGTATACCGTACTGTCTTGTATATTATGTGAGAGATACATCAACTCTTTCCACGTAGAAATGTGATATACCCCATCAACCAACAAAGGAACATGTCCATTCTCTATCTCATCACAGGAAACGGGTTCGGGATCGGGATCGGGATCGGGCTTTAGGGTACCGTCAGGAACACCTATAATAATGGCTGGCACTATACCACAACTTAGGCACAGGCACAAGCCTGCACACTGCATCCAAAATAAAAAAATAGAATAATTACAGCAAGCCACCTTACCTAGCATATACTACACTCCTGAGCCACACTGCAGTACTAGTCTAGTATGGATATACATACATTGTTATATGCCCTTGCACCCAACATATTCTCACCTTTTATTTTTCGAGCGACATTCCACAAAGCTGTCTAAGATTATTGCGCACTTTACGAACGCTAGGAGCAAAATGCTCATCGAGTTTTTTGCGTTGTTCGTTTATAATTTGCACAAATTTTGGATGCGCAGCGATATTTCCTCCCATCTGTTGCAGTTGTGCAGCCAATTCTGGATTTTGTCTAATCATCTGCTCAAACTGCATGCGGATAGTTTCCCCCAATTTAGACTGTTCCTCCAAATATTGTAGTACAACATTTCTAAACTGATCAAATAACTGCTCTGTTACTACCTCTTGATTTGTAAATTTTTTTGCCAGTGTTACAAGTCTATCAAATTGCTCAAGATATGTCTGCGAACTCGGTAAATATACCTGTCGCAAAAGTGCTTCGCATATACCATCGCGCACATGGTCCTGTAACTCGTGTTGATAGTTTGAAATCTCGGATACGACATCATTAATCTCGCCACTCATGTACTTATTACAAAGCGAACGCCCAAAATCTAAAGCATTTTTCTTTTTGAGCGATGCCTTATCAGCATCAATATTTTTTACCCTATCCATAGCAATTTCAAAAGACGAACGTATTTCACTCATATCTTTTATTATACCCTCATGGCCTCTAGTGTATGACCCCCAGTGTATGACCCCCAGTGTATGACCCTCAGTGTATGACCCCCAGTATATGACCTATAGCGAAATCCTCATGGCATGACCATCATAATATAGTCCTTATAACATAGCCAGTGTACAAGCAGTTTGTACAAAAAGTACGTACTATATTATATGGCAAGAAAGCAAACTTCTCCCTTATACCAATATCACACCGATAAAAGACCAAACGTACGCGAAAAACTTTTTAGTTACGGTGCCCCGGCACTCAGCGACCAAGAACTGATAATGGCAATGCTGGGATCAGGAACAAAGAAGACACCTGTTTATACCCTCGCAAAGACAATACTTCCCTTTATCTACAAGCAAAACAATACAATCTCAGTGAATGCAGTAAAAAATATACAAGGCATGGGATCTGCAAAAACAGCCAGCCTGCTTGCAAGTCTAGAACTAGGAAGAAGAGTATACATACCCCGCAAATGTGTTATTAAAAGCCCAGACGATGTATATCCTTTTTTAATTCACTATACCGACACCGACCAAGAACAGTTTATCGTTATTAGTCTAAATGGTGCACATGAGATAATCAAAAAACGTGTCGTAACAGTCGGTCTTATCAATCGTACACTCGTACACCCACGCGAAGTGTTTATTGGTCCGCTTATGGACAAAGCAACCTCAATCATTATTGCACACAATCATCCAAGCGGAAATCTCACACCAAGCGCCGAAGATATTAAAGTCACCGACTTACTCATAAATGCAGGAAAAATACTGGGGATTTTTATACTTGACCATATCATATTTTCTAGCGATACTTTTTTTAGCATGAAAAAAACAGACAGTATTGCATTTTGATAGCATATTTTTCGGTCTTTTTAGATTTTTGCGATTTTTTACGATACATGGCGTCCCACTAGGGTATAATTTACTAATAATGGATGTTACCAAGAGTAAAGAATACCAACTCTTTACACATATAATCAAGGAAATGATTAGTAATTCAATCTATTCTCAAGACCTCGATACAATGCTCGCTTATCAACCCGCAAACAAAAAAAACTGTACCCTTGTTGACACCATCATCGCAGCCTTGCTCTATAAAAACAGCACCATACACGGCATTGAACACTTTGAAACACTAGGTAAACTAGCATCGCAAGGAAAATCCTGCCTCCTCCTTCCTGAACACTACAGTAACTTTGATGTCCCTGCCCTCTTCTATCTTATACGAAGCCAGTATAGTCAATACGCGCCAATACTTGACCAAATTATTTGTCTAGCTGCCGCTAAACTTAGCACCGAAAGCAAGACCGTACTCGCCTTTGCCGAGAGTTTTAATCGCATTATGATATATCCTGCACGCTCTAAACTGTCAGAAAATGACGAAGGGTATTCTGACGATATCGCCCACAAGATTGATAGCTTTAATCATAGGGCCATTGAAAAAATGATGGCTCTCAAAAATGAAGGAAATATTATCTTGATGTTTCCTTCGGGAACACGCTATCGCCCACAGAACCCAGATAGCCGAAATGCGCTTGAACAAGTCGCTAGCTTTATTAAACGCTTTGACTATGTGTGCTTTCTTAGCCTCGACGGCAATCTCCTCAAGGTCAACCCCAATAACAAGATGGAACAAGATATCGCCTGTAGAGATACCATGGTCTATTATTTTGAAGAACCCATACCCTCGCGTGATTATCTAAGCATGACAAAAGAAAACGCCTCATCAAACCAAACTGATTATAAGCGTGGTGTGGCACAACACGTAACCTCACATCTTTTAGCGCTTCATCAATACGCGACAAAGATACGTACTCCCCTCATTGCAGAAACTCCACCCCAAGAAACTAACGCTGTCCCTCTAACACTCACTAAGACCCTTTTCTTTCTGGGAATCTTTTTGCTTTTAGGAGTTTTTTTGGGAGTCCTTTTGGGCTTTTTCTTTTATGAGAAAATGACAATTAAGTAAGGTTACGTTTTAAAATACAATAAAATAACAGACAATAAAGCCAGTAGATAAAAAGCACTGGGAAACACAAGTACATAAAAACAGTTACTAGCCATGCACATCAATACCGCGAGCGACTCTCCTAATACGCTACTTACTACGCTATAATAAAGTAAAAAGCAATAAACACAGCATAAAAAAACAGTATAAAGAAATACTTACTACTATGCAAACGCTAAGGAGCACATCATGAGTTTAATTGAAGACATACATGCACGACAAATACTTGATTCACGGGGCAATCCCACCGTAGAAGCAGAAGTCATCCTACAGGATGGAAGTTTTGGACGAGCTGCGGTACCATCTGGTGCCTCAACAGGCGAACACGAAGCAGTCGAACTGCGGGACGGCGATAAAGATATGTACTTAGGAAAAAGCGTATACAAGGCAGTCGCCAACGTCAACACTACAATCGCCAAACACTTATCAGGAATGGATTCGCTCGATCAACGAGAAATCGACATGGCGCTATGCTCGCTCGATGGCACTGCTACCAAAAGCAAACTCGGTGCCAACGCCATTCTTGCCGTATCGCTTGCAAACGCACGTGCCGCTGCAGACTATCTTGAACTACCACTCTATCGCTACCTCGGCAACTATGGCGCTCGCATACTCCCTGTTCCTATGGCAAATATTATCAACGGTGGATCACACGCAGATAACTCAGTCGATTTTCAAGAATTTATGATTATGCCCGTATCTGCCCGTAGTTTTAGCCACGCCATGCAAATACTCACCGAAATTTTTCATACACTCAAAGACATACTCAAAGCCAGCAATCTCGCCACCTCAGTAGGTGATGAAGGCGGATTTGCCCCCAACCTCAAATCAAACGATCATGCAGTAGAAATCATTCTCAAGGCCATAGAAAAAGCAGGATATACCCCCGACTCTGACATAAAAATAGCACTTGATCCTGCGGCAAGCGAATTTTACGACCCGCAGTCTGAGCGCTATGTGTTTAAATGGTCAGACAAGAGACAACTCACACGCGAAGAAATGAAAGAATTTTACGTCGACTGGTGTAACAAATACCCAATTATCAGCATAGAAGATGGCATGGCTGAAAACGACTGGAAAGGATGGAAACAACTAACAGACGCACTCGCAAGTAAAGTACAACTGGTTGGCGATGACCTCTTTGTAACAAACGTCAAGTTTCTCAAAAAAGGAATTGCAGAGGGAATCGCAAACAGCATACTCATTAAGGTAAACCAAATAGGCACACTCACCGAGACACTCGATGCAGTAGAAACTGCCAATCGCGCTCGCTACACTGCAATAGTAAGCCACCGTAGCGGAGAAACATCGGATAATTTTATTGCCGATCTCGTGGTTGCCCTAGGAACCGGACAGATAAAGACGGGATCATTGTCTCGTTCTGATCGACTTGCAAAATACAACCAGCTCTTGCGCATAGAAGAAGAACTGGGGCAAAGCGCCCAATACCTTGGACCCGATGCCTTCTATTCTATCAACGCTACTAGCTCTGCACCTCAATAACACCATGAACATGATGGTATACTTGGCGTACTTGAGGTAAATTTAGGTAGTCCTACAAGTAAAGTGTATCATCGAGTAACACGGTTATCAATTAGCAATAGCTATAAATAGCACTAAGCACTCGCCAGCTTTCTTTAGGCTTTCTTTAGGCTCTTGCTAGAGGGGATTTTATTCGTGGCAATATGGCGTATGCATGGCGTCACAAAAATTTACGATACACACTGTATCAAAAAATCACAGAAGTGTGACAATGCCTCAGCGCTTATTTCGTGCTGACTTTCATCCTCATGATAGACGGGCTTTTGTTGTGTATCCTTGCATACATCTCTCCAAAACTCATACAATGATATTCCCCTTGAAACTTCGATAGTGTCATCATTGCTTCCATGAGCAACAAAGACAGCAGGAAGCGTATGAGAACCACGTACAGGTAAGATCTCATCTCTGAGCTTTTCCCATTGTGTACGTGCCACAAGAGCTCCCGAAAACAAAGCTAGGCAAAAAACGGGGGAGGCGCTCTTGAGTAGTTCAAGCGCTAGTTGTGTAGCGACCATTGTACCTTGACTAAATCCCATAAGCAAAAGAGGGCGAGACTCGTGCATCAAAGCATAACTATGTACGAGCTCATGTACCGCCTTATCCAAGGATAAAAAATGGCGGTGTTCTAGGGTATTCCAAAACAAAGGGGTGGTAATCTTTGCACATTCGTCAATATCAGGAAACCAAGCATAGCTATTAGGCATTGCCGTTAACGATTGCACATCATACGGAGCGTTAGGAAGCGCCCACTCTATTTCTACATGCCTTGCACACTTCTGGGAGACTACCTCGGTTAAGGCTTGCATATCTACACTTGACGCACCAAAGCCATGAAAACACAGTCCTCGTACTGTCTTCATTTTTGCAAAGTATCCGTACGTATGGTAGTAGCGTCGACATCAAGTATACGAGCGTTGGCTACACCATGCGTTTCTATGAGCGTTTTTATGAGCGTTCCGCGTGCAGTAAATTTCTTTTTGAGAGTATGTAGGCTATCACTACACTCTGTTTCTGACTGTGCAGTTATTGCTATTCTCGTACAGTACCTATGTTCTTGCAAAAACCCATCGTCTTCCATGCCCGACTCTATCGGATAGGAACCCAGCTTTAATTGTGGATGTGCTTTTGCATAGGTAGCAAGTAAAAGTGAAAAATCTCCTTCGCGTTCATTAACAAAAAGCGCTGCGTAATACTCGCCTTGTTCTGTAGGAATGAGTTGAGCAAAGCTGTCTAAGGTTTTTCTAAAAATAGAAGGAAGCCCTGGAAATGCAAAGCAGTTTTCAATCTTAAAGATTGGCCATTTATTGTCAGGCTGAATGAGTTCAATACCTTCGGGGAGCGTACTCATATAGTCAACAGCCGCCTTTTCGCTTTTGCTTGCTCGAGGCTTTTGCATAAGCCACGTATACATAACCTCATTCCTAATAAGCGCTTTACCAAAACAATGCGCATAAGCCTTCATGGTAATATCATCGTGGGTCGGTCCAACTCCACCAAAACTAATAACAAACCCGTAGCTTGCCTTGAGAGAAGTCAACGCACTACTAATCTGCTCTATGTCATCTCTCACCATACGTACTTCTGCCAAGGTATACCCTTTTGCATTCAGTGTATTAATTGCATACACGAGATTTGATTCCCTCACTTTACCTGCGAGTATCTCATCACCTACTATCACACATGCATAGCTCGTCATGACGACTCTTCGCCAATAATATAGGCTACATCTCGTATTCCTTCTTGGATCGTGCGTATAGAATGGTTCATATGACTTTGATATAGCTCATCTAGTGTGAGATCAAAAATCTTTATAATACCATCACCTCCGTACAGTATCGGTAGTCCCACACACATACCTTTTCCATATACACCACCTTCCACATATACACTCGCAGAAATAATCCTACTGCATCCAGTAACAAGCGACTTGACCATACTAAAAACAGAAGCGGCAGGTGCCATGTATGCGCTTCCTTCTTTATACAAATTGACTATCTCTGCTCCTCCTTGGCGTACGTGTTCAATTTTTTCAGCAAGCTCACCTTGTGAGAAAAAAACACTTGGCAAGAACCCCCCCATTGAATTATGTTCGGGCACGCTTAGCATCGCATCACCATGACCACCAAGCATCTGAGTCGCAACTTGATCCGAACACAAGCCTATATGTCGATTGAGATAATATGCAAACCGAGCACTATCAAGCACACCTGCCATGCCAACAATTTTTTTATGAGTAAATCCTGTTGTTTTATGAAATACGTAGCTTATGATATCAAGTGGATTTGCAACTACAATTATATGCGCCTGTGTTGCGCATTCTGCCACACGCGTTGCGACTTTGTGAGCAATCTCTGCATTCGTGCGCAAGAGATCCATTCTATCCATGTCTGGTGTACGTGCACGTCCTGCAGTATGAATCACTATGTCTGCATCTTTGAGATCATCTAAATGTGTGCTACCACGTATATGCCCATAAAAATAATTTGAAGAAGATTCAATGTCCTGTGTCAAAGAACCTGTACCATATGTACTTCTGTTACGTAAGACGTGGTTATAGCTTTGTGCAATAGCATCAGCACGTCCTTCTATCACATCGATTAATACTATCTCTGCATCTACATCATGATACAGCAAGTTGGCAATAACCGACCCTACTTTTCCAGCACCAACAATAACAATTTTTTTCATGTGTCCCGTCAATCCTCCATCCGAGTAGCAAAAACGATTTCGCTATCAAAAAACTGCTCTACTCCGTCTATTGAAACAAGTGCAGGCGACATATAAATTTCTGTAAAATGATGTACATCTACGACGGGGCACAGGTATTTTTTTCCTAGGAGTAGCCCTTGCGCCATTGACGCTACCGTTTCTGCGCAAAGCAAAGAAGATTGTCTTGCATTTAAAAATGCTTGCACTTCTATCTCAAAATCTGATTGTATATGCAAAAAGATGTCCTGACTACAATGCGATAGCTCAAGCCCTCCAACGCGAATCCATTCGGGCCTTAGATGGACCTTGTATGCACTATCAAGAAAAAATTGGCACTGTATGGTCGATACATCAAGGTACTTAAAATCTGCAAGCGAACAAAGCGAGCGAACAATACACGCACGAAGTACCTGCATGAGCGCTGATCCATGCACATCAATGAGTTTTGGAAACGATGCATATGATTGTATATCCTTGATATTAGCACCCGCATAGAGAATGCATTGCGAGCGATCAATACTAGCATCAAGTACTCTCCCAGATTGGGGAGAAGCACTCCTATGCTCGGTTACGTCTCGCGCACTTGCTGTATAAGCATCACACACAATAGTAATCGATTGCTCGGTGCTGAGCATACTGCCCTCTGACATAGTCGCTGGTATGCTACCTACAGATGCAGTCTCAGTAGACGCACCTGTATCTGAACGTGGGTCGGAATCTGGACCTGGATCTGTCGATTCTTCCTCAGTTTTGGCAACTAATTCTTGAGCATAAACAGTAGTATGTGATTGTATTATCTGGTTTGCTTGATTGAGATCTAGTGCAAGCCCCTGAGCATACTCAAAGGTATTATCAAGAAGGTTAATGCTCCTACAGACATTTTTTTTCATTAAGGCGAGCGCAGTGTGTTGACCTGTCGTCCCACATCCAATAATAGTAACAGAAGCCATCTGTTCTCAGTATACTAAAGAAAGTAATATACGATTTTCCCACACCTATAGGTCTTATGTTTATGTTGTTGGATAGCTGACACCGATATATGTGTTTTACATATCAGTGTATACGCATTTACCTAATTGTTTGTTAAGTTGTGTATAAAAATCAGGGAACGTAATCGATGCAACCTCATGTTCTCTTATCACACTATATTGCGTGTTAATTCCAGCCTGTGCACCCAAAGCAGCAATAGTCAAGGACATGGCAACCCTATGATCTCCATATGAGTTGAGTTCGGCACTTTGTAAGCCATATGGAATCTTTGATTTATGAGGAGTGATGATGAGCCCGTCATCACTCATCGCTATCTGAGCACCCATTTTAGTGAGTTCTTGGTGCATGACAGATATTCTATCGGTTTCTTTGATTCGTGCATGCCCGACGTTGTATATACGTGTTGGGCTTGTGGCAAAGCATGCTACAACCGCTAGTATGGGGAGCGAATCTGGAAAATCAGAAAGATCAAAATCTCCTCCGACTAGTTTTTTTGGAAATTCTTTAGCCGTATCTGCTGTACTCACTACACCCTCTATACTCTCTGGGCAAAGTTGAGGGGGAATAATGCGTACCTCATTTTCTTCTTGATTCCATTGCAAAATACAACCCATAGCATTTAAAACAGCTAAGAATGCGCTATCAGCTTGTACATCTTTTTTCGAGATGCCCCGTATGAGGCATTGATATTGAAGCACAGGTGCAAGGGCAAAAAGAAAGGCTGCTGAAGAATAATCACCCATGATATGAATAGGATTGTCTGCCGATAGCCCTTCTACATCTTGCGAATGAGTTTTTGTATGGTCTTTTGTATGATATGAAATACCTTGTAGCCGAGGATCACGGGCAATGCCCTGAATAGTGAACTGTTGTAGGTCACGATGTTTTATTTTTGCCCCAAAACGCATAAGCCATTGCAGGGTCATTTCTACATAAGGATATTCACCCGAGAGCTGGGCATGTATTGTACTTGTACCCTGGGTAAAACTGAGCACCAAAAGCAGGGCAGAGAGATACTGACTTGTGGGACATACTACACGTATATCACCCGCACTAACTGTTCCAGAAACAGTATACGGAGGACATCCTTCGCGCGGGCTACGCTCAACTACAGTAGCTCCACGTTCACGCAAGGCGTCTAATAGGGGTTTGGAAGTTCTTCGACGTAACGAGGTGTCTCCTGTTAGCGTCATCGCCTGTGACGAAAATCCTAGTACTGCACTCGCAAAAAACAGAGACGTTCCGCTATTCATAAGATCAACAAAGTGCGAGGTGTATACTGGGCTACGTCCTTGCCCGTATATTTTTACGCAGCCATGTGATGTTTTGTATCGATCATACTTGACACCTCTCGCATCCAAAAAAGCATACATACTCTGGGTGTCTTGTGAGTCCAAGACATTTTGCAAAAATATGGTCTGCGTGGTAAGGCTCGCAAGCAATAATGCACGAATTGAATGACTCTTAGAACCGGGAACATCAAATACAAACTCATGTTTCTCACTGCCCTTTACTGAGATCTTTGCGGAAGCCTCTATTGGGAGAGCAGTACGAGAACGTATAACACTCTTAGTATCAATCTGCTTTTGGTGGCCTGTTACTCGTCGCTTTGATCCGTGCTCGATACCAGAAGGAGTATCAGAAAGATCGCCAAAAGAACTGCCAGAAGGAGTATCAGAAGGACTGCTAGAAGGACTACCAGAAGAATTACCAGACAGGGAATAGGGGTATACAAGGGCAGGCATAGTGCTAGTATACCATGGTTTTGGGATCTAATACGGCGTCTATTTCTTTGGGATTTAGGACTCCCTCTTGAGATAGCACCTCGCGCAATGTGCATCCCTGTGCAAGCGCTTGTTTTACAAGCTCAGTGGCTTTATCGTAGCCAACACGTCGGGTGAGTGGCGTAATGAGTGCGAGTGATTGTTCTAAGGATCGTGCAATACGACGTGTATCTACCTGCATTCCTCGTACACAATGCGACTCAAATACACTACATACGTGAGTCAGAATATCTATACTGGTCAATAACTCATAACTTATGAGAGGAAACACCATTAATAGCTGGAGTGGGCCGTGCTGTACTGCATGCGTTATAGTATGACATTTTCCTATGACCGAAAGAGCGGCCTGCAATACCAGCTCGGGAACAACTGGATTAACTTTGCCGGGCATGATAGACGACCCTTGTTGCAATTCAGGAAGATTCAATTCACCCAAACCTGCAAATGGCCCGCTTGCCAACACTCGTATATCCGTGCTAATTTTAATGAGGCTTGAGGATAGTGTTGTGAGCAATCCTGCACAATGAGAAAAGACCTCTCCTCCTGCCATACGAGTCGCAGGATTGTGTGCAGGACGAAAACACATACCCGTTTCTTTATTGATGCCGTCTATGGTAAGGCCTACAAATTTTGCTGAGGTATTGATTCCACTTCCGACCGCTGTACCACCAAGAGGCAATGGTTCTAAATCCTTGAGATGAGCATTGATGGTAATAAACGAATACCGTAACTGCTCGGCCTGGGCATCAAACTCTTGTCCTACTTTTAATGGAACAGCATCTTGAAGATGTGTTCTCCCTAGTTTGATATGCGTATTATAGCGTGTGGATAAATGTGTAAAAGCATGTACAAGTCGTTCTATTGACTTGAGTAGCGGTGCTAGCTGTATTCGCACAGCGATGTAAAGTGCCGAAGGAATAACATCATTTGACGATTGTCCAAGGTTTACATGGTCATTTGGATGGACACGATGCGGTGTTTCTTGTAGTGCGGTTGCACGATTGGCGATTAGTTCGTTCATATTCATATTCCACGCAGTTCCACTGCCTGTCTGAAAAACGTCTATGGTAAACTGATTCCAATACTTACCCCCTATAATATCATCGCATACCTTTTTTATTGCAGTGGCAACTGTTTTGTCCAAAGAGCCTAATTCTGCATTAGCATGGGCAGCGTGTTTTTTTATATAGGCGAGTGTTGTAATATGTGCCCTGGGCTGTACGTACGGTGATACTTTGAGTCGTAGTGCTCGCATGGTCTGCTCGCCTACATAGGTATCGCCGTATTGTTTATGAGCGCTTTGACTAGAATTTTGATTTGAGTTCTGGTGAAAACCTTTGGGAGCATTGCCAACAGAAGAAGTGCCAACAGAAGAAATGCCATGGTGAGATGTCCCAGTGGAAGAGTGCGGTACATATTTTTTGTGAGATTGTGCGTCAGTCAATTACCGTTTTCTAGGGATATCCTCTTGCTATTGTTATACCCGACCTCATCTCAAAATCAATATATGGAGGTAAAGGGATTCGAACCCTTGGCCTCTAGAATGCAAATCTAGCGCTCTAACCAACTGAGCTATACCCCCTTGTATTTATATTAAATTATTCATCTTGCAATGTCAAGCACTCCTTCAAAAGAGTAATGTAAATACAGGGTAGAATAGTTTAGCGAATCATTCCCATAATGGTTTTGTCATAAAAACGATCACCACACCACTTACGGATAAACAACATGGGTTTTGCAAATTTTCCTGCCACGTATCGAGTTTTTGGTTTTTTGGAACGAACAGCTTTTATAAGCAATGTAGTAATGACATCTGTAGGCGAACCTTTCCTCTTTCCCATTAGATTTTTTAGTGCATTAACGATATGCGCATACGGACCGCTACCCGAGCGATCAAAAAAAGAACTAGCAAGTACATCACCAAACTCGGTTTCGATGCCACCTGGCTCTATTACCACAACGTCAACGTTAAAGCGAGCGAGTTCTAAACGCAGGCAATCTGACCACCCCTCTAGCGCATGCTTGGTAGCATGATACCATGCTCCTAGGGGGGTATATACTTTTCCTCCCATAGATGAAATATTGATAATCTTACCCGATTGTTGTTCGCGCATCAAGGGAATCACAAGTTGTGTGAGTCGTGCAAGACCAAAGATGTTTACATCAAACTGATACCGCGCATCTTCCATTGTTGTCTCTTCGACTGAACCAAAGAGGCCAAATCCTGCGTTATTAACCAAGACGTCTACACTACCGTGTTCTTTTTTGACGGTATCCACGAGGGCAACAATGTCTGCTTCTTTGGTAATATCCAACTTAATCGTAATTGCACCGCTTTTCTTGAGATCGGTCATTTTTTCTACGCGCCTTGCAACTGCGTAAACGACCATTCCTTCTTTTATGAGTGCATGAGCAAAGTCTTTTCCTAAACCTGCTGACGCTCCTGTAACTATCGCTACTTTCTTTCTTTCCATATCGTTACTCCCTATATAGTAAATATTGCATGCTATTGACAGTCATAGTTTAGTTGTTTTTTAAGTCGCATACGTCTTTTGCATAGGACTTATAACTATATCACTGTACAATACAGTACAGTATACCATAAAAAAATAGTGCTAGACACATTAAATCCTGAAGTGCAACAAATAGTATAAGGAGAACATAAAGAAGAACTTTTCGAACATTAGCTGTATTATGTGTAAAAAAATCTTCCAAAAAGACCATTTTAGTAAAAAAACAAGAACTTGTTATCAAATATTCTCTTTTTTAATACAAAAAAATTATTTTTTATTGTTCTTGTTCTATTATAATATATATTACGTTCTGTACATCATGCTGTACAACGTAAACCTATCCTCTACTAACCATTAAGGTAACCATTAAGGTAACCATTAAGGAGAACCCATTATGAAAGGTAACCACATACGTATATATTTTTGTGCTTCACTATTGCTCGCAATACTATTTGTCCTTGCATGTGAATACGAACCAACATCAAACAACGATGGATCCAACAGCGATACGTCAAATATCAGTGAACATAATGCTTGCGCCAACACGAACAATCCCAACACCAATAACGACAGCCTAGTGCCACGTACGAGAACTGAACTCCAAAAACTCATCGCTGAGCGAATAGAAGATGAGGGCAATACGGTAAATCTCAATGATATAAACACCTGTCTCATAAAAGACATGAGCAGACTATTTAAAGGAAACGATACGTTTAATGGTGATGTTTCAGACTGGAATGTAAGTAATGTAGAAGATATGAACGAAATGTTCAGCGGAGCAAGCGCATTTAATGGAGATATCTCAGGCTGGGATGTGAGTAATGTAGAGAGCATGTATGGCATGTTTAGCAACGCTACTCAATTTAATGCAAACATTTTGGAATGGCGCGTACACAATGTAGAAGACATGAGTGCTATGTTTCATGGAGCGAGTACGTTTAACCAAGCAATAGGAGAATGGAATGTACGCAAGGTAAAAGACATGAGCGAGATGTTTCGTGGAGCAAGCGCATTTAACCAAGCAATAGGTAAATGGAATGTGCGCAAGGTAGAAAACATGAGTGCTATGTTTCATGGAGCAAGTACGTTTAACCAAGCAATAGAAGAATGGAACGTAGACAAGGTAAAAGACATGAGTGCTATGTTTCATGGAGCAAGCGTATTTAACCACGAAATAGGAGCGTGGAACGTAGACAAGGTAGAAGACATGAGTGCTATGTTTCATGGAGCAAGCGCATTTAACCAAGATATCAGTAAGTGGCTTGTGAGCAATGTAAACAATATGAGTAAGATGTTTTATTCTGCTAAATCCTTCAATCAAGCTATTGGAGAATGGGATGTAAGCAATGTTAGGGATATGTCCTTTATGCTTGCTGAAACACTAGCCTTTTCTCAAGATATAAAAAATTGGGATTTGCGTAGTGTAAAGAACATGGATTATATGTTTGCATTTTCATATAATTTTAATGAAAATATCTCGGATTGGGACGTAGGTAATGTTGAAAGTATGAATGGTATGTTTCAACAGGCAAGTGCGTTTAATCAAGATATAGGTGGCTGGAATGTGAGTAATGTTGAAAGTATGGCTGGCATGTTTTTTAGTGCTAGTGATTTTGAACACAGCATAAAGGACTGGAATGTTAGTAAGGTAAGAAACATGAACCGTATGTTCCAAAATATACAGCACTTTAATCAAGATATCAGTAACTGGAATGTGAGTAATGCGGTAAATATGAACAGTATGTTTAAAGGTACTTCGTTTAATATAGACATACATGGCTGGGATGTGCGTAATGTGTATGACATGGGTTCTATGTTTCAGGACACTCCGTTTAACCAAGATATCAGTGGTTGGGACGTAGATACAGTATTTATCTTATGCAGTATGTTTCAAGATGCAAAAGACTTCAACCAAGACCTCACCACATGGAACGAACACCTCATTACTCTAGACAATCAGCGAACAATCAATGTCAAAGACATGTTTGAGGGATCTTCTGTAGCTACTCATCCTACATGGTACAATAATGCAGCCCTAGAAAAGAAAGTAGATTTGCAACTAGGATGTAAATGAGTCTCTCATGGAAACAGCAAATACTGAGTTTATTCTCCTAAGAACATTGAATTAAGTATGAGAGATAAAAAACACGCTATACACGTCTGTTTTTGATAGTGAGCATTACTTTGTTACGCTACCTGTTAGTCTGTGATATAAGTCATACCACAAAAGAGGACGTATAAACCTCTACATAAACTGATTTGTCTCAATTACAACAAAGAAACTCGCAGAAACTAGAAAAATTAAGTAACTCTAGAATATACGTCTCTATCTCTATAATGCTAAAACTGCACCAAAGTCCTGTGTACGTTTTTTATCAGTAGTATCTTTCCTGTAGAATAGTAGGGTTTTTTGTATTGCAACATCATTTTTTTTTATCATAGTACCCTGTAGCATGTAACTAATTGCATACAAACTAAAAAAATAAAGAGGAAGAAAGAAAAATGAAACAATCTACTGTATCTCCATACTTATGTATCTCACTCAGCGTAGCCATGCTTATTGTTGGAACCTCATGCCTTGATCGTTTTTTAATCACATATAACGATACTACAGCTTCTAATAATGGTGGTTCTGTTCCTAACGATAATACAGGAGGAAATACATGCCCACGTGCAGATACATTAAAAAACATACCTGCCAATAAAACGGAGTTAAAAGCTCTTATAGATGAACGAATCCGTACTGGTGGAGATACGGTAAATCTCAATGATATAAACACCTGCAATATTGTTGATATGAGTCAACTCTTTAAAGGAAATAGTATGTTTAATGGAGATATTTCTGGATGGGATGTAAGTGGTGTCAAAAATATGAGCGCTATGTTTGAGGGCGCTACGAGTTTTAACCAGAACATTGCGCTCTGGAATGTGGGCGCAGTCACTGATATGAGTAGGATGTTTTACGGTGCAACTGCATTCAACCAAGACATCAATAACTGGAACGTAAGCGGTGTCAAAAATATGAGCGCTATGTTTGAGGGCGCTACGAGTTTTAACCAGAACATTGCGCTCTGGAATGTGGGCGCAGTCACTGATATGAGTAGGATGTTTTACGGTGCAACTGCATTCAACCAAGACATCAATAACTGGAACGTAAGCGGTGTCAAAAATATGAGCGCTATGTTTGAGGGCGCTACGAGTTTTAACCAGAACATTGCGCTCTGGAATGTGGGCGCAGTCACTGATATGAGTAGGATGTTTTATGGCGCAACTGCATTCAATCAAGATATCAGTAACTGGAACGTAAGCGGTGTTAAAAATATGAGCGCTATGTTTGAGGGCGCTACGAGTTTTAACCAGAACATTGCGCTCTGGAATGTGGGCGCAGTCACTGATATGAGTAGGATGTTTTATGGCGCAACTGCATTCAATCAAGATATCAGTAACTGGGACGTAAGCGGTGTTAAAAATATGAGCGCTATGTTTGAGGGCGCTACGAGTTTTAACCAGAACATTGCGCTCTGGAATGTGGGCGCAGTCACTGATATGAGTAGGATGTTTTACGGTGCAACTGCATTCAACCAAGACATCAGTAACTGGAACGTAAGTGGTGTTAAAAATATGGGTGAAATGTTCTACGGTGCTTCTTCTTTTATTACAGACCTTAGTACATGGAATGAAAAAATATCACCCGATGTAAATACCGAGAGTATATTTATTGGTTCGGGAGTAACAACTGCTCCAAACTGGGAAATATGCCTTCATCCCACAAATAGCCCCGACATTCCCGCTGACAAAACTGAACTTGCTTCATTAATCAGTACTGCCACAGCAGGAGATAATAATTCTCCCAATCTCAATTATCTTAACACATGTAATATAACTGATATGAGTGGATTATTTAAAGAGTATGCTGCATTTGACGGAGACATTGGAGACTGGGATGTGAGTAATGTGACGGATTTCAGCGAGATGTTTTTTGTTGCTCTTTTCTTTAACCAGGATATTAGTAGGTGGGATGTAAGTAGCGCAGAAAATATGAGCAGAATGTTTAAAAATGCGACTGCGTTCAACCAAAATATTAGTAGCTGGAATGTGAGCAATGTCGAAAACATGAGTGAAATGTTTTATAATGCTTCCAAGTTTAATAATAACCTCCTCGGATGGGATATGGGTTCCGTGAAAGATACGAGTTCGATGTTTCGTAATGCTACTAAATTTAATGGAAATATTTCAAGTTGGAATATGGTTAGTGTGACTGATATGAGTAACATGTTTTCTCTTGCAAAGGCATTTAATCAAAATATTGGAGGCTGGAACGTGAGTAGCGTGAATAATATGAATGGAATGTTTAAAAGCGCAGAGGCATTCAATATTGACATTTCAAATTGGGCTGTAGATGCAGTAACTAATACGTGCACTATGTTTAGCGGAGCATACGCTTTTTCTCAGGATCTAAGCGCATGGCAAGAACACCTTATCACCTCAGGAGATCAGCGAGATATTTATGTAAAAGATATGTTTATAAATTCGGCTCTAGCCACTACGCCCACATGGTACAGCAATAGTGTATTAAAAAAGACTTGTCCATAATACGCTGGTCATAATACGCTGGTCGTTGGATACAATTATACTTGAATGTGTTCCCTATCTTTATTCAGTGGAACACGTACTTGTATGATGAAAACATTGAGTGTTTATTCCCACCCTACTCACCATTATCACGATTATCCACGCCATCCCGAAACAGCATCACGACTTATATCTATTCAACAAACATTACCCGAACTTGCAAAGAGCATAGGGTTTGAGCTTATCGACAAAGAAATTCGCGCTAGCAACGACGTGCTAGGCCTTGCTCACACTCAATCACACATTAATACACTTGTACAGCGCTGTCAAGGTGGTCGAGGCAACAAAGGTAACAAAGGCAACATAGACGGCGATACGTATTACTGTTCTGATAGTTCTTCTGCTACTGATGCTGGTGCTGGTGCTGGTGCTCCCTTTGGCACAAGATCTGGTAGTAGCTCTAGTAACGCTATTAATAGCGAATCCATAGCTCGTTGTTCTGTAGGGGGAGTTATAGAACTTGCAAACCGTATCGTATCATCGCAGACCTCGTGTGGTTTTGCCTTGGTACGCCCTCCCGGTCATCATGCAACCCCATCGCGAGCTATGGGATTTTGTTTCTATTCTACCCTTGCTATCGCGAGCTTGTATCTTCTTGCACGCAATCCAACGCTAAAAGTGGCAATCCTTGATTTTGATGTACACCACGGTAACGGAACACAAGATTGTATTGCAGGAAATAAGAACGTATTGTTTATATCAACTCATCAAGAACATGTATTTCCCGGTACTGGAAAGCCTGATAATTCGTACCCCAACATCATCAATCTACCCCTTATTGCACACACGAATGATCGCGAATACCAATATATCGTAGAGAATATCATTTTTCCTTCGCTTGCTCATTTTGCTCCCGATATTCTTCTTGTCTCTGCGGGCTATGATGCACACCATAGGGATCCGCTTGCACAACTATCCCTGACCTCACGATACTACGGATTTCTCACTCATCAGCTTATGCGTTTTTGTCATGATACTCATTGTCGCGGTCCCCTCTATTCATTAGAAGGCGGGTACCATATTCCTTCTTTAGAAGAGAGCCTTATACACTCTTTTCGCGCATTGGCGAACCCTGAATACAGAAGCATATCGGATGACTACCTTACAGGACTTTCCTTGCGTAAGGAGCATGTAGATAGGGTCTCCTATTATCGTGATGTATTTGCACGACATCTATGAAGTAATATAAGCAAAACCTGTAGCATTTGGCAATAGACTCAACGTACACTTACGCTCACAAACATATGTAGGGGAAAGATCTTTAATGCTGATATGATTTTTTTGCTTTCTCAAGCACTGGCATAATATTCCACTTACTCCCAAAGAATTCATCGTATTGCTGATGCCTATCTCGTGGTTCAAAACGACCAATACCTCCAATGGGGTAGAGTGTAGTTTCTCCAAAATATACCTTATCTCCAACAGAATATAGGTCAATACGAATATAGTCCATATTTGGTGTGAATGGATGTTATGAAAATTTTTTGGTTTTCTCGAAAATCTGTCTAATTTTCACAAGAGGTATCTTTCGTATTCTCACACAGCAAAACGTATTCTCACACAGCAAAATATACTAGCAAAAATATAAATGATAATAGCCCCCATGAGTTCTATTTTTTGTTATACCACAAAAGCAAATATTAGGGCTTGTAAACGTCGCCATTCTGCAGTATACTTGTAATTAGTTATGCTTTTGCAATGTTCTACAATACTCATGTAGAACTATAAAAGTTTGACTAAAATCTATACACGTTACGGAAGGTTTATTATGATCCTCGGAATACTAAAAGAAAAAGATAAACGTGTTGCGATTGTCCCTGATGTACTGCCTAAGTTACAAGAACTAGGCTTGGACATTGTAATGGTTCGAGGTGCAGGGGTAGACGCCGGCTATCCTGATGCCTTTTACAAGGATCACAATGTAGACATTATGGATCAAAAATCCGTCCTTACAAAAGCGGATATAATCGCAACATTTAATCCAATACCTATTGCTTTACAAGCACAGGCCAAACCTACTGCAGTACTTGTTTCTCGTTATGCTCCTTACGATAATAAGGACATAACAAGTAAAAGTCTTCATAAGTCTCAGACTATATTTAGCCTTGATATGATTCCGCGTATCACTATTGCGCAGGCTTCTGATGTATTGAGTTCTCTTGCATCTATTGCAGGTTATAAGGCTGTATTACTTGCAGCACAACATTTTGGTCGATATATACCCATGTTGTCTACTGCAGCTGGTAGTATTCCTCCTGCTAAAGTACTGGTACTTGGAGCGGGCGTTGCTGGTCTTCAAGCAATTGCCACCGCAAAGCGACTTGGTGCAGTGGTAATGGCGTCTGACACTCGCTCTGCTGCACGTGACGAGGTCATGAGTCTTGGTGCTAAGTTTGTCGAAGTAGAAGGAGCGAGAGAAGACGCTTCTGCAGGTGGCTATGCAGTAGAGCAAAGCGACGAATTTAAACAACGACAACGTCAGGCAGTTCACGAAACAGCTATTAAATCTGATATCATCATCGCCACGGCACAAGTACGCGGTATAGAAGCCCCAAAACTCATTGATAAAGAAACCGTCGATCAGATGAAACCAGGAAGTGTCATCATAGATCTCGCTGCTTCTACGGGTGGTAACGTGGCTGTCACGGAGAACGAACGCACAGTAAACTATAAAGGCATTACCGTTATCGGTGATTCTGATCTTTCACGACTCGTTCCTAATCATGCGTCTTTGCTTTTTGCAAAAAATATAGCTAATTTTCTCAAATTTATGCTTGTTAAGACGAGTGACGATAAGACCAAGCTAAGCCCCACTGAGCTTTCACAAGAAATAGTAGAAAAAAGTTGTATTGCACTCAAAGGAAAAGCCTTGTACTCCTCTAGTCCTAGGTCTGGTCCTGGGTCTGATCCTAGGCAAAAATCAAAGAACAGTACGACAAAGTCAAAACCTACACAAAAGACGAAATCAACTACTACTAAATCAACAGGTGCCAAATCAACATCAAAGAGCACTACGGAAAAAAAAGGAAGCGTGGTAAAAAAGCCTGTGGCAAAAACAACCCCAGTTAAAAAAACCACAGTGAAAAAAACCACAGTAAAAAAAAATAGTGCAAGCACAAAAAAATCAGGAGGCAAAAAATGACATTAACAACTCTCTATTCAAGCGTGATGGATTTTTTATCGGTCAATTTTATCGCTATTACGGCCTTACTATACGCAACCATAATTGGCTCTGAAGTCATAAGCAAAGTACCCACCGTGTTACACACGCCACTCATGTCGGGTGCAAATGCAATAAGTGGAGTATCGGTAATCGGTGGCATCATACTTGCCCGTCTCAGTGGACCTGGCGATTGGATTCCCTTGATTCTTGGTGCACTCGCAATATTCTTTGGTATGATAAATGTTGTTGGAGGCTTTGCGGTGACAAATCGCATGCTTCTCAAGTTCAAAAAAAGCGACGCTAAGGGTGGTACAAAATGACATATACCCAAACACTCGTTAATCTAGGTTACTTAGTTGGAGTTATATTTTTTGTAATAGGGCTTAAGCGCATGAGTCATCCCGATTCGGCAAGTCGTGGAAACTTACTCGCAGGCATAGGCATGGGTATTGGAATACTCATAGCCCTCTTTGCTCCACTTCAAGGTTCCTTTGACCTCTCTGTTAGCTATACGCTAATATTTGTCTCTCTGATTATAGGGGGAATCATAGGGTATTTTGCAGCCGTCAAAGTTGCACTTACTGCCATGCCTGAAATGGTATCACTGTTCAACGGGTTTGGTGGTGCGTGTTCTATGCTTATTGGACTTACAGAGTTATATAAAGCATCGATCGTTGGCTCATCTCAACTGACAGTAATAAACGGTGTGTTTGCGCTCTTTGTGGGTGCGATTACTTTTACTGGTTCAGTGATTGCATGGGGAAAACTTGCAGGCTTTGTTAATGACAAATGGGTATTACCATTTTCACAATTTTTTAGCCTACTCTTTTTTGTAATAAATGTAGTTCTCGGTGTATTAATCTCATTACAGCCCTTTCCTTCGATACTGCTCGTTGTGCTTTTCTTTGTTGCGGGCTTGATCTACGGTGTCGTCTTTGTTACCCCGATTGGTGGTGGTGACATGCCAGTCGTCATATCGCTCCTAAACTCGTTCAGTGGAATAGGCGCAACCCTAGCAGGACTTTTATACAATAACGATGTAATGGTAGTAGGTGGTATCCTTGTGGGGGCCTCTGGTATCATGCTCACTGTACTCATGTGCCGTGCGATGAATCGATCACTCTTCAATGTATTAGTAGGTGGATTTGGTGGTTCTAGTTCTGGCGTTTCTTCTGAAGATGGTGAAGTAAAAGAAGTACTCCATGGCGACCTTGCCATAGATCTCAAGTATGCAAAAAAAGTAATTATTGTACCGGGATATGGTCTTGCGCAAGCACAAGCACAGCATGTATGCTATGAACTCGAAAAGAGTCTTGAAGCAGAAGGAGTACAGGTATACTATGGCATACATCCAGTTGCGGGTCGTATGCCCGGCCACATGAATGTACTTCTTGCAGAAGCACAGGTACCCTATGATAAACTCTTAGAGCTAGAGCCGTCTAACGAACAGTTTGAATCCACCGACGTTGTACTCATTATTGGTGCAAACGATGTCGTAAACCCCGCTGCAAAAGATAGTCCTGGCAGTCCCATATACGGTATGCCCATTCTTGACGTACAACTCGCAAAAAAAGCAGTCGTATTAAAAAGGAGCATGAACCCCGGATACGCAGGTATTCAAAATCCACTTTTCTTTAAAGAAAAAACCTATATGCTCTTTGGAGATGCAAAGGAAAGCCTCAGTACACTCAAAAATGCTATTGCATCTTCGTAAAACATGCCCTTGCATAATTAGACGCAAAGATCTAAAGTAGCAAGAGAGTCAATCTCTCTTAAAAAGCCCACTCCTACAAAGAGGAGTGGGCTTTTTTATGTCTCGCTTGGATAGATACTAATTTATATTGTTTTGTTGTCCTAAGGCAGTATAATGGCACGATGTAATACACCGTACAGGCACTATTTACTCGATAGTGAGCCTACAATTATACGCACATATAAAATTTACTAAAGCTAAGCAAATTTTTTAAATATTACCGAGCTATTGTGCCCACCAAATCCCAGAGAGTTTGACATGGCGTAGTTGACTGGTGCGTCAATTGCTGTGTGAGGCGTATAATTTAAATCACAATCAGGATCTGGATTATCGAGATTTATAGTCGGAGGAATAAACTGCTGCTCTAAAGCAAGTACACAAGCAACCGCTTCAATTGCACTCGCGGCACCTATGCAATGACCTGTCATGGATTTTGTAGATGATATGCGCAATTTGTTATATGCATGATCACCGAATACCTGTTTGATAGCTTTTGTTTCGACAACATCATTTGTTGGAGTTGAGGTACCGTGCGCATTAATATAGTCTATATCATTAGGGCTAATGTTTCCACGTGTAATCGCCAACTCCATTGCTCTGACTATGCCTTTACCATTTGGATCAGGAGCAGTGTGATGAAACGCATCGCAGGTATTGACCGCTGAAACAAGTTCAGCTCTAATGCGTGCTCCCCGCTTTTGTGCATGTTCTAATGTTTCCAAGACGAGGACTCCTACCCCTTCTCCCATAACAAAGCCATCACGATCCTTGTCAAAGGGACGCGAAGCGCGAGAAGGTTCATGCTCCCATTTGGTGCTAAGTGCATGTAATACATTAAAACTGCCAATAGAAAACCCCGTTATATTTGATTCGACCCCACCTGCGATCATGATATCGGCTTCTCCTAGCAAGAGATGTCGCATTGCAGCACCTATGGCATCGTTGCCAGAACTGCAGGCCGTATTTATAGTATAATTTGGTCCCAATATATTTCCGATGTTCATGGCAACATTGGATGAACCACTATTTGGAATAATATGCGATATAGTCATAATTGGAATAGACCGCGGTCCATCATCGCGGTACTTAAACAAAGAGTACTCGTAGCTGTTCATACCACCCAAGCCCACACCAAAAATACACCCCGTACGTTCTGGATTGATGGTATGTACATCAAGCCCTGCATCAAGAAATGCAGATTTTCCAGCAACAGAAGAAAACTGACTAAATCTGTCCATCTTTCGTATTTCACGCTTGGCAAAATGCTCTTGGGGATCAAAGTCTTTGATTTCGGCACCATACTTTGTAGCAAGGTGGCTTGACTCAATACGCGAAAGTGCACCTACGCCATTTTTACCTTGACTAAGTGCATGAAAAAATTCTTGGGGATTCTTTCCTATGGGATTGATAGTTGCATACCCCGTGATTACGATGCGTGAAAATTGATTCATTGTATACCTCTCATAGATATGAGCTAAACGCGTATTAGCACGTCCCTCCCGTCAAATGTGACACAGCGTAGCAATCTTATGATTCCTTAGCCTAAATACTATAGACCCCCGCTTACCGTTATTGTTTCTCCTGTAATATAGCTTGCAAGATCACTCGCTAAAAATATACATACAGAAGCAACCTCATCACCGGTACCTGTACGTCCTAGTGGCACATTTTCAAGAAATTTTTCTTTGGCATCAGGCGCCATGGCATGTGTCATATCTGTTTCGATGTAGCCCGGTGCTACCACATTAACACGTATATTTCGTTTTCCTATTTCTTTTGCAAGGCTCTTGCTAAATGCTATTATACCCGCTTTTGATGCAGCGTAGTTTGTTTGCCCTGCATTACCCTGTATACCAACTATTGAACTAATATTGATGATACATCCTCGTTTATTACGGAGCATCTTTTTTGTTGCGTATTTACTAAGATAAAACACAGAGCTTAAATTTGCATTGATGAGCGTATGCCAGTCCTCCGACGACAGACCAATAAGAAGGTTATCGCGCGTAATTCCTGCATTGTTTACCAATATGTCAAGCGGTGCATCGTGGTTTGCTTGTTCTATAACAGACCGACACTGGTGTTCATCGGATACATCCGCCTCAATATAGGTCACTGATACTCCGTATTCTTTTGCCATGCTTACTAGCTGTTCATGTTGGGTCGATATCGAACGCGACACATAATATACGGTACATCCCTGCGTAATAAAATTAGAAACAATTGCGTAGCCTATTCCTCGTGAGCCTCCTGTTATTAAAGCCCTTTTACTAGTAAGTAGGAGGTTTTTCATATCGTGATTACAATTATATCAAATCTCTATCAAATTTATATCAAATTATCGTTTTGCGAAAGGCATCTAATTGCTCAAGGCTTGCTATGGAATCGACAGTGGGCGGTGTCAGCCCTGTTAGCTCTTCTGTTTTCTCCTTTGCAAGAGCCCTCCATAAGCCCGCGAGAACCGTGCCAGGCCCCGCTTCTATCAACTTTGAAAGCCCTAGTGCACTCAGTTCTTGTTCTTCGCGTATCCACTGCACAGGAGAGATAATTTGCTGTATGCATGCCTCTCGTATTGACTCCCCCGTTATCAGTTGAGTACCGTCCACATTATTGTAGTAGGCAATCGTTGGAGTATTAAATGCTATGGTATGCGCAATATCTGCAAAGGCAGTCCGCGCATCTTGCATAAGGGGAGTATGAAAGGGACCAGATACTTTGAGGGGAATGATACGCTTTGCCCCTGCCTCTTTTAGTAGTTCGGTCACACGTTCGCGGGCACGCTGGTATCCTGCCACTACTCCCTGCACAGGACTGTTGTACATCGCAAGATATACTCCCTCTTGCCCAGCCAGTAGTTCGGCGATACGCTCAGGAGCAAGACCGAGCACCGCGGTCATTCCTACTGTATCACCCGATGCATTAGAAGCAGACAGTTGCACACTCACCTGCTCCATTATTTTTCCTCTTTCATTGACAAGACGTATAGCATCTACAAGAGACAAAACGCCACTTACCACAAGTGCAGAATATTCACCTAAGCTAAACCCTGCTACTGCGCGTATAGTATGTCCTAGGGTTTTTACTGCTTCGTACACACTTAGATTAGCTAAGGTTACTGCAAGCTGAGTATTATCTGTTTGTTGTAGCTCTGCTTCGCTTGCATCAAACAGTATATGCCTCATGTCTTTTCCTGTTTCTTCTGAAACGAGGTCAAACAAAGCCTGTACTTGCGTAAATTCTTGATAAAAATCCTGAATCATTCCGGGATATTGAGCGCCTTGACCGGGAAAGATAAGTCCTATGTCCATATAGCAATTATTATACCCTATGAGATATCATAGTCAAAATGATACTGCATCCACATTGGACTGCTCTTCACCCACAATGCGTATAAATATACGATTAGGAAGACATGCAAGCCACTGGTTAGATTGTGAGATGGGACTTGACTTAATGCATATCTTGAGTTTTCCGGGCGACTCCTTCACACCCACTTGCCTATCTTTAATATATACTCTCGTGGTACCTACTGGCCCCTCAAAACTCATATCACGATCCTCATCTAGAGTATACACAAAGATGCCATTCTGCGTCTCTATTTCTACGGTGCTTGAAGGACTAGCCCCCGACACCAACACAGCAAAGGTCACTACCGATGCCGTTGTAAATACAAGGGTAAAAACAATATCCAAAGGAGTAAAGAGATAGCCAAGTCCACGTATAAACCTCAAAAGCTGAAAAGAGGAAACACGGTGTTTTGTCATACAGTAGTGATAATGTCGCTCATTTTTTCTAAAAAGCGTTTGAGATCCGCATTGCTGATATTATGTTTCTTTGCAAGCGCTTCTATAGTTTTTACTGGTGTTTTTATTGGCGTTTTTATAGATGTTGCTGTACGCTTTCTTTGGGGTTTTTCTTGGAGTTTTTCTTGGAGTTTTTCTTGGAGTTTTTTGGGGGATTCATTTTTTGGAACTTTTGTAGGTCGTGGTGCAGATGTTTGTGTAGAAACTGGGGGAGATGTTGATGTAAGAATATGTTCTTTGTCTTGTGCATCGAGATTATGATTGAGCATCTCCTTAAGCAAGGCGAGTTCGTAAGAAAAAAATTCTTTTGATGCATAGAGATAGTCATTATAGGCCTTGCAGGCTATTGGGCAATGCGCGCTTGCAATGGACAGAAGTACTTTTGCGTACTCTCTTATTTCATATTGTGCTCCTGCATCGAGGCGTAAACGCAAAAAATGAAACAAATTATGAAGATCAATCTGCCAATATATCTGCGTATATAAAGAAAGCGGTAATACTATGCGTGCGAGTTCTCGAGCGACGCCCGCATCCAATAGTTGCTTATATGTAGCGTAGGACTGCTCAAAACTTGCGCTCAGCTGGCGCTGTACTTCTTCTTGTGTATCTATGTCAACAGGATGTAGCTCACGTCCCTGCTTATTTGAGCTATCTTGGTGGGCTATACAACTTCCTTTAGGAAGATAAAATTCCTCACTCATAACGGAATAACGACCCGAGATCTCGTTTACTCGTGCAGTGCGATGCCTGAGCCATTGTCGTGCAACAAAAAGCGGGAGTTTTATATGAAACGTAAACACTACTTGTTCAAATGGCGACGTGTGTTTGTTCCTCAGCAAGTAACGAATTAGTCGTGTATCTTCGCGAAACGTTTTTGTTCCTTCACCGTATGACACCCTCGCTGATTCTACGATACGTGCATCATCACCAAGTACATCTACAAGACGTACAAACCCCTTATCGAGCACGGGAATGTTCTGCTTGTTTACATTGGAGCCCTTGGAGTCACGTGAGTCTTTAGAGTTTCTCATATCTTTCTTTTGGGAATGAGAATCACCTAAGCCATCAAGATCATTCGCTTTTGGAGCATTGTGTAGAGAATGTTTTGAGAAAGTCTTGAGAGAATGCATTGTAGCCATATTATATAGTATACTTGTGACTTTGATTATGTTCACACCCTTGGTGTAAATCGAGTAATCACTGCTATTGTACATTACCAGCAAGCTACCTTGCAAATCTTCCTGTATATTTTTTTAATGTCTTTTAGTAGCTTTCAATGTTCTATTAAGTAAGTCCACAAAGTTCATATCTGCTATTTTTTTTAGCTCTTGACTACTCGCATTAAAATTCGCCTTGTCGTCTACGCTAAGTATTTCAGAACATTCCCATTCTTCACGGTATTGTGCCACGCGATCGCCTAGATAGACCAATACAAAACCATGCTCTAGCGTTTGTTGATCACTAGCAATGGCTCGATACACCATGGGCATACCATCGTAAAATTCGGCAGACTGAGCGTCGGCAATAGCTACATTGCTGATAGGTACATTGGTGATCGGCACCGTAGCAACATACCGCATCGCCTTGTGTTGAACAACAAGACGTTCGTAATACGGCATGGCTCCTCGTATACCCACTATTTGTAGCAAATCCCTCTTTACTGCATCAGGGAGATAGGTCCAGTGCGCAAAGGGGTGTTTGCGTAGGCTCGTTGCAGCAATTGGAACTATTGCACGATGCACATCTACTACAACCTCTTGTGCGCTCATACTCGCCGCAAATAGTGCCCCATAGGCTTCGGATGTAAACACATTATCTATAGCACCTATCTGATACAATTTTAAGAGCTTTTTGATTTCGCGAGCCCATATTATAGGTGCATCGGGATTATCTCTGTGGGCTTCTGGTATCTCCTTGTCACAGTGAACAAGCGTGACTCTTGGAAAAGTCTGGTGAATCCATTTTAATCTATGCCCCGCATCAATCTCGTCGTGCGTAGTACTGCAGAGAACCACTACTACCTCATCGCAGGCATTTTGTGCATATTCTATCAAGTAGCTATGACCCTTGTGAAAGGGTATAAAACGCCCCATCACTAGTCCACGAAGTTTTCTCATCACAGTGTCACAAGTCTTATAATAGTCACATTACGTACACTAAAAAAGTACGTGTGCATCCACCGTGTTAAACACAATCTCAACATCGGCCTTTGTTGAATACGAACTATCAATAATTGTAAAAAGTGGGGGATTTTCTAAGCGAACACGTCCGGTCACTCGGCGTGGTGCGTTAGGATATTGCTGTTTCAACCGCAAAAACACTGCTTCTTTTAATGCATTGAAAAGTGCTGTGCGCTTTGTTGTGATCCCGTCGCGTTCAAAAAGCGCTCTCCCTCGCCCAAACCCTGACAATGCCGTCGCGTTGTTCCATGAATCGAGTATGCCTTGTTGTTCTTTATTCACATCAAAGCGAAATACCGTATAGAGTAGTCGTTCATCACGCTTAGCAGACAAAAGCGTGAATTGTGAGTTTTCAGCATCAATCAATGCAACGGGCACGAGTTTCCACTCTTCTTCTATCGAACGCGTAGGGCTAGCAGGAACAAATTCGAACTCATAGCCATAAATAATTGCTGATACAATTTCTGCACTCATGGGTTGTGTTTCTGATTTGATGATGGCAAAACGAAGAAGACGTTCGTTTTCGCCTTCCAGTCCGAGCAATTGCGAAAAACTCGGGATCTCTTGTGGAAACGGTTCTGAGTCTCTATCAAAAACAGGGGCATCAGGTTGTGCTGTCGTCAGACCTGATATTGTTGGGTCTGGTACCGCTCGGTCAGACAATGGTGATCCCAAAGTCGGTAGATCGATATCATCATTCAGCAAAAACTCATTTGGGTCACGGAGCAGGCGTTCGCTTGGTAGCTCTGCCCATTGTTGCACAATGATGACTTCCTTAGCCTGTTGCGCACCTATGGGAATACTCTCTGACAAGTACACGATGGCGCATAATCCTATCACTGCCCGTACTAGGTAACATACTATAGTGCGTATACTATGCTGACAAGATATGCGATACACCGCCCAATACGCATTCATTTTTTAGTATCTCCTGAATAACTGATGATAGGCGTTAATATTATGTCGTACAAATAAATATATCCATGCAACAAGCACTCCACTGACATGCGTTAGATACGCAACGTTTCCCCCTGCTCCAAAAAACAAAGAATATACTTGAATACCCAAATATATCAGCATGAGCACCCGTGCTCGTACAGGAATAACGCCAAAGATGTAAATGTATGCATTTGGATACAGACAGGCAAAGACCAACAGGACCCCAAACAATGCGCCCGAAGCTCCTACGAGAATTACTTGCATACTTGACGTAAGTGCATACAAGACTATAGAGATGAACCCTGACAAAATACCAGTCACGAGGTATAACACCAAAAATTCTGCTCCTCCCCACGCCCGCTCAATCACCGTTCCAAAAAAATACAGCCCGAGCATATTAAACAAAATATGCGATACATCTCCGTGCATAAACATATAGGTTCCTAATGTCCATACATACCCATTAAGAAAAAACCTTAAATTTAAGAATAAGAATCTAGATAGTTGCGGAAACGCACTGGTCAACAAGAATACAAAAATCGACACAACAATAAGTATTGTTGTAACATTGTATCGATAGGTACGGTATGGCAGTGGTGATGTTATTAGCTGTAAAAAACGTTTCATAGTATGTCCTTTTTACTGTAAATCTCTATCTTGGTTGCTATTCTTAGCCCGAGCCCCTAATACTTCAATTACATGCCCAAACGTATATCCGCATGCATGCAACAAGACTAAGAGATGGTACACAAGGTCTGCTGATTCATTGAGGAGCTCTTGATCATGTACACTGAGGGCAACTTCGCCTGCCTCTTCTATCAATTTTTTTTTGATATGCTTAGGGCCACGTCTGAGCAAATGGGCAGTATACGATCCATCGCTTGCACTATTGTCTTGTAAGGTACTAGTAGCAGTGCGTACGTGCGGTGCCTCGTTTTTTTCTGGATCGTTTTTTGTTTCGTTTTTTGTTTCGTTTTTTGGCTTTTTCTCCGTATCTCTAGTTTGACTACGGGTTTGAATGCTTTGTTCGAGCGTGGTGAGAATCTCGTAGTCAGCATACAAGGGGGGATATGATACCCTTTTTGGTGGGTCATTGTGTTTTGGTGCATTGCTATGCGTGTCTGTTTTTTTTATGCTGGACGTCTTTATAGTGGAATCACGTACTTCTTGCTTATTGGGGAGTGTCGCTTTTTCCTGAACCTGAATGCGTGCTTCAAACCACGTATCTTTTTCTTGCAAGGAATATACTACAACTTGCGGTTTATGTTCTACAAGGCTTCCTGTTTGAGGATGAATAATCCACAGTACCCCCATTTCTAGTGATTTTTCTGCCGCCTTTCTAGTGGTTTTTATTACGTCATAAATCTCACCGTTTCTACTGATAAGAACAAAGGGCTTGAGTTGTAAAGAAGGCGTGTCAGTGGTATGCGTCATAATTACCATGTGTCGCTAGGCGCAGGCGGATATTGTTGCAAAAGTTTTTTAATATCGATTGTGTTTTCATATATTGCCTTACCTATAATAATTCCAAAAACATTGTCAGATGCCTCGTTCATGACTGCGTGTACATGTGACTCGTCTCCTACTCCCCCTGCAAGAACCACAGGTACATGTGCATGTGTCGCGACTTGATTTGTACTCTTAATATCGGGACCTTCCATCTTTCCCTCTACATTAATATTTGTATAGTTGATACAAGTGATATCGAGTACTGCAAGTTGTTCTAACAATGTGAGGATATCAATATTGCTGTCTTTTAGCCATCCTGATATTTGGATCTTGTTATCGCGTGCATCAAGTGCTGCAGAAAATATTGTTCCGTAGGCATGTATCCAGTGTTGCACGTCAAAAAAATTATTAACGAGACTCGATCCCACCGAAAGTCGTTGCACTCCTAGATCTACTAATTGACGTACATCGTGTTCGCTTCGTATACCTCCGCCTACCTCTATCAGAGCAGAAGATTCTATTTCTCTGCATATCTCTCCGATAATAGCTCGATTATTTCCTTCGCAAAAGGCTGCATCGATATCGACCACGTGTATACGCGTTGCTCCGTATTCGACAAAGAGTGCAGCAGTATGTACAGGATCGTGGGGGTAGTGCGTTATGTCCTCTTTCTTTCCTTGTACAAGTCGGACGCACTTTGAATGACTAATATCGATAGATGGAATGATAGTTTTCATGATTACCAATAGAGGCTTGCAAAATAATCATCGGGAGTCTGGGCTCTTCTTATTTCTTTCACCGTCTTGTCCTTATAAAGTAGCAATTCTGCCGAACGTAGTTTGCCATTATAGTTAAATCCCATGGCGTGTCCATGTGCTCCCGCGTCGTGTATGACTACAAAATCACCGCGTTCAACGAGGGGAAGCTGACGATCTATAGCAAATTTATCGTTGTTTTCGCAAAGACTCCCTGTTACATCGTACCTATGATCGCTCGGCTGTGTTTCTTTGCCCAGTACTGTTATATGATGATACGCACCGTACATGCCGGGACGCATGAGATCTGCCATAGTAGCATCCAAACCCACGTAGTCTTTGTAGGTATGCTTTACATGTAATGCTTTTCCCACAAGATAGCCATATGGTCCTGTAATAACACGCCCGTTTTCCATATAGAGGCGAATAGCATTGAGATGGTAGGGTGAGAGTATGCGTTCGTAGGCCTCACGTATGCCATTTGAAACGTATTGATAGTCTACTGGCTCTTGCTCGGGTCGATACGGTATTCCTATGCCTCCGCCTAAATTGATAAATTCAATGGCAACACCCGTTGTCTGTAAGACTTCTACTGCTAATTCAAAAAGCATTATGGCAGTCTCAATAAAATAGTCATTATTGAGTTCGTTGGATGCAATCATTGTGTGCAAGCCAAAATGTTTTATTCCTTTTTCTTTGAGTACACGATAGCCTGACACAATTTGTTCACGGGTAAAGCCATATTTTGCCTCTTCGGGTTTTCCGATGAGCACGTTTCCTTCACGGAGCGCTCCGGGATTGTAGCGCATGCATATGGTTTGGGGAATCTCACCCAGCGTGAGTAAAAAATCGATATGGCTATAGTCGTCCAGATTAATTATGGCGCCTAGCTCCAATGCTTTTTGCATGTCCCTTGTTGGAGTCGCGTTAGAGGTAAAATTTATTTCGCTTCCTGATATGCCCATGCGCTCCATCATGAGGAGTTCGGTGTACGAGCTACAGTCAAATCCAAAACCAAGAGGTTTTAAAAGTGCAAGTATGTGTGGCGTGGGGGTAGCTTTAACGGCAAAAAAATTTTTAAATCCTGGTGCCCAAGAAAAAGCTTTGAGTAAGCGTCGTGCATTGTTCTCAATTCCTTCTTGGTCGTAGAGGTAAAAAGGAGTATCGTGGGTCGTGGCTATTGTTTCAATTAATTGCTTGTCAAATGGCAAAATTTTCATGCGTGGCTTTGTATGTTTTATGATATCATACAAATACAATCTCATGAAAATATTCTCGGTTGGCTCATATTCTCCCGAGAGAATAATGCATAATGACGAGTTTAAAGAATTTCTTGACACGTCAGATGAGTGGATTTTCTCTCATACAGGAATACGCCAAAGGCATATAGCTTCAGACTCAGAAACTACAGTTGCTATGGCAACAAGAGCAGCGATGGACGCGTTTACCAAAGCAAAACTTGCTCCCCATACCATCGATCAAATAATAGTTGCTACTTCTAGCCCTGATTTTTTTGGATTTCCCTCTGTCTCGTGTTCCTTGCAAAAAGCACTCCATATTCCACCACCGTGCTCGGCCTTTGATATCAGTGCAGCGTGCTCGGGCTTTGTCTATGCACTTGTTACTGCGATAAATTCTTTGCAGGCAGGAACTGCCACTACCATTTTGGTTGTTGGTGCAGAAAAAATGTCCCGCCTTCTTGATTGGCACGATAGAACCACAAGCATACTCTTTGGAGATGGTGCCGGTGCGATGATCATCGGAAACCATCACGACTCTAACCCTTCCACTTTACAAGCCCACGAAACTTCCCCAAAAAAACAACCACCAGAAAAGCTAACAGAAAAACCACCAGAAAAACCAGAAAATGAGCCACCTTCTCCCGCACAAACACAAACAGCTCCCGTTCCCCTTACAGAACAAAGTCACGTGCTGAGCCACTACCTATTTTCAAACTCCGACTATTTGGACGTTCTTCGTATAGAACCTAAAGAAACCACTGTTCCTCATGGCACTACCAACACCTATGCTATCAATATGAACGGAAGACAGGTATACAACTACGCAGTACAGGCCGTTACTGAGAGCATTCAGACGCTCTGTGCAAGGGCATCCATTCGCCCTTATGACCTTGATTTGATAATCCCACACCAAGCAAACATCAGAATTATTCGTGCTGTTGCAAAAAAACTCTCCCTTGACTCTGAGCGCTTTTTTACCAATATAGACAAATACGCTAATACCTCTGCTGCTTCTATTCCTATTGCTCTTGCAGAAACCATTGCCCAAGGCAGACTAAAACACGGCATGCTCGTTGCAATTATAGGCTTTGGCGCAGGCTTTACCACTGGCGGACTTATACTTAAATGGTAAGCACATGAACACTACCTCATCCTCAACTCATACAAACCCTTCTGTTCTTGTCATTGGAGGCGCAGGCTATATCGGTAGCCATGTTATACTCGCTCTACAGTCACGTGGAATAGCTCCCATCGTCATAGATGATTTTTCGACAGGAAAACGAGCGCATATCAGCGATACCCTTGTATGCGAGCAAGGCTCAATACTAGACACGGCTTTCTTGGATAGGGTATGTAGCAAATATAAGCCCTCATGCATTATACATCTCGCAGCAAAAAAAGCAGCGGGCGAATCAATGACTAATGCACCATACTACGCATCGCATAATATCACGGGTACTATCAATATACTCAACGCTATGGTAAAACATCACATTGCCTCTATTGTTTTTTCTTCTTCTGCCGCTGTATACGGCATCCCCACTACACTCCCCGTAAAAGAACAAGCCTCCCTTAATCCTCTCAACTTTTACGGAAAAACAAAACAAATAATAGAAGAACTCTTACGATGGTATAACCACATACACGCAATACGCTATATTGCATTGCGCTACTTTAATGCAGCGGGTCACGATCCCAACACGGAACTTAACATTGTAGAAGAGAACCCCCAAAATCTAATACCAATACTGTTAGAAGTTGCCACAGGTATACGAGATATGTTTGAAATTTATGGTAACGATTACCCCACACAGGATGGAACCTGCGTACGCGATTATATACATGTCCACGATATTGCCCAGGCTCACTATCTATCGTATAAGTACTTGCAAGCACCTTCTTCAGAACCACAGATTCTCAATCTTGGAACGGGAAAAGGCTATTCGGTAAAGGAGGTATATGATTGTGCTTGTACTGTCACCGGTACCCCCATACCGCATCGCTACGCACCACGTCGTCCCGGAGATGTTGCAGAAATTTATGCTTCTTCTTTGCGTGCACATGAGGTACTAGGGTGGAAACCACATTATACCGATATCAAAGATATGGTACAACATGCATGGGATAAGACACGAGCCTGAGTGTGTTGTTGCAAAATATTCACCATTCACCATATGGCATGTAATAGTACCCATGCTATACTTAACGTAGCACCTTCCGATAAAAAAAACACCTATGCAAAACCCTGATCCTTTCCCACAAAAACCACCACAAAACACCACAAAAAAATCTACAGTCAAAGAAATTAAAGAACGCTTTGATAAAGAGGTCGAACGGTTCTCTAACCTCGAGACAGGACAGAGCGCCACCGTCGACGCACCATTAGTCATGGAACTCATCACCAGTGCGGCCATCAATTCGACAAGCCCAATCACGCGTGTCTTGGACATTGGGTGTGGAGCAGGAAACAATACCATAAAACTACGCCAATCACTTGGACATGACTTTACTGCCGACCTCCTTGACATAAGCACCCCCATGGTAGATCGTGCACACCAACGCGTCTCAGGCATTAATGCGGGAATAGTAAACGCCCTCGTTGGAGATTTTAGAACCATCGAACTCAAAGATAATACATACGATATTGTACTCGCTGCTGCAGTACTCCATCATTTACGCGACGATGCAGACTGGGAATCTGTATTTAAAAAACTATTTTCCATCTTACGAGTTGGGGGAAGCGTATGGATAAGCGACCTCGTTACTCACGAACACACTGCCGTCAACGCCTTGATGTGGAAACGCTATGGCACCTACCTTGAATCCCTCGGTGGCGCATCGTATCGTGATGATGTATTTGCCTATATCGAAAAAGAAGATTCTCCCCGCTCACTTACCTATCAGCTTAATCTCTTGTACAAGGTCGGATTTTCGTCAGTAGACGTACTCCACAAACATAGTTGCTTTGCCGCATTTGGAGCTATAAAAGAGTAAGAGGTCACGCTAACTAAGGATACACAGGCGTATAAGGAAATGCGGAAATGGTATCGGCGAAAGCCTTTGTGTGTGTTGGCAGTATTATTGATAAGTGCTATTGATAAGTGCTATCAAAATCATATTCTTTTAGCGCTAGTAAAAAGACCATTATGAGAGAGTATGTCCCATAACTTCTAGTTTCTTTGTATTTTTGGCTTCTCTGTATTTTTGACACTTCCTCTTATACCCCCATATATTTTTCAAAGAAGGCAGTCACTATGTTAAGAATTGACATCTTTTTTCTGTCACGTGTATTATCTTTATCAAACATCGACATAGAGGGCAACATGTCAGCAAATCCTGTTCCTGTAGTTCTCAAAATCCCATCTCTAAAGGCATTAGCAAGAAATTTCTTTGTTATTTCTGGCTTGAGCCCTTCCTCACGGATAATTTTTTCAAGTTCCTCAGCCTTGCTTTTATCGGTGAATGCTCTCCAATCTTTGTCAATATCTCTGTTAATATTTCTGTCAGTATTTTTGGGAACGTTGAGTGAGTTAATAAATTGCTTAATCAATTCCTTTTTGCTACGAAGCGCAATGCTAGCATCCACTGTCTTATTAATAGTAGTGAGAATGCTTTTATCTTTTTCATCCTCTGTAGCAGACCCGTGATAGATAGCAACTAGCTGTAAAATATAGTCAATGCTAACCGTCACTTGCTTAACCAACTCTATTTCAAATTCAATATCATCATTAATATTTTCTTTGTCGAACTCTCTTTGCGTGCGAAACTTATCGTACAAATCGAGATACGCACTCTGATAATCCTGAAAATCGCGATCGGACAAAAGCTCCTTGTTTGCAAAATCGTCAAATGATGTAAGAATATTGCGAAGGCGTAGAATTGTTCCCCACAGTCCTATAAAATCTTTTTCAATATGCTCACCTTCAAGAGACATAGGCAGGGGAAAGCGTTCTTTGAGTTTAGAAATTATAGCAAGATAACCTTTCTGTGGAACGCCGTCTTCAACCCAACCATGATAATACTCATCAAATGATTTTAATAGAACGATGCTACTCGCCTCTTTATTGCCAAAAATAGAGAGGGCATCATTTGTGGCTTGCTCAAGATCACGAAAACAAACGATGTTCCCAAATACTTTGACAGTATTTAAGATACGATTGGTACGCGAAAAAGCCTGAAGAAGCCCGTGATTACGGAGATTTTTATCTACCCACAAGGTATTAAGGGTGGTAGAATCAAATCCAGTCAAAAACATATTGACGACGATGAGCAAGTCGACCTCACGGTTTTTTACGCGCATGGAGAGATCTCTATAATAGTTTTCAAACTTATCGGCACTCGTATCATAGCTCGTTCCAAAATACTGATTGTAATCGTCGATAGCACTATCAAGAAAATCGCGAGACGATTGGTCAAGTCCTTTTGTATCAAAATCCTCATCTGGTAATATGCCATCTTCGTTTTCGGTTTCATCCTCTGTTTCTTGTGCGCTAAAGCTATAGATGATTGCGATTTTTAATTCTGACTTACGATTTTTAAATGCAAGATAATATGCCTTTGCGACTTCGATAGAACTCACAGCAAAGATAGAATTAAAGCCTTGTAGTGTGGCTTTGCTTCTCGTTTCTGTAATTTGCGTGGTGCTAGTTTTGCTGTTCATTTCTTTGGTGGTTTTTCTGTTTGCTTTTTTGGTGTCGGATGCTAGCTCTGCAATATTGGTCAGTTTATTAAAGGAGTACGAACCGTCAGTACGCTTTGTTTTTTGGTCAAAATGTTCAAGGATATAATCGGTAATCTGTGCAATGCGTTCTGGTGCCCTGGTTGCTGCCTCACTATCGATGGCACGCACCTTTTTGTCCTTGATGGCATCCTTCTTTTTTAGCGTGTTGAGGTAATCGACTCTAAACTGTAGTACGTTTTCATCATTGATGGCGTCAACAATGGTGTAGGCATGGAGTTTCTGACCAAAGGCCTGCTCTGTCGTCTTAAGATGGGGGTTACCACCAGAAGAAGCATTTGCTGTAAAGATTGGGGTGCCAGTAAATCCAAAGATATGGTAGTTCTTAAAGGTCTTGGTAATTGTAGTGTGCATCTGCCCAAATTGTGAGCGATGGCATTCGTCAAATATTAAAGCGATATGGCTGTAAAAGATATTGTGTTTTTTATTGCCTGCTATGAATTTTGATAATTTTTGAATCGTGGTGATAATGATGCGAGCATTTGGATCAGCAAGTTGTTGTGTCAGAATAGCGGTGCTGGTATTGGAATTTGCAGAGCCTTTTTGAAACTTGTCGTATTCTTTCATGGTTTGATAGTCGAGGTCTTTTCGGTCAACGATAAAGAGTACCTTGCTTACTTGCTTCAGTTTGCTGGCGAGTTGTGCGGTCTTAAAACTGGTGAGGGTTTTGCCACTTCCGGTGGCGTGCCAGATATAGCCACCTGCCTCTAGGGTACCGAGTTTTTTGTGGTTGCTCGACATCACAATTTTATTGATTATACGCTCGGTCGCTGCAATTTGATACGGACGCATCACAAGCAGCTGTTTGTCGGAGGTAAGGACGCAGTATTTTGTCAAAATAGAAAGTAGGGAATGTTTAGAAAAAAATGTTTTGCTCACATCAACGAGATCAGAGATACGTTTGTTTTTTGCATCTGCCCACGAGCAGGTAAACTCAAAGCTGTTACTCGTTTTTTTGCCACCTTGACTGGTGCGTGAGCTCGGGGTTCCACTTTGCTGTTCTCTCAAATGATTTTTGCGGGTAGTGTTAGAATAGTATTTTGTTTTGCGGGTAGTGTTAGAATAGTATTTTGTATTGGTACCGTTTGAGATCACGAACAACTGCACATATTCAAATAAGCCACTGCCTGCCCAAAAACTTTCGTGCTTGTAACGGTCTATTTGGTTGAATGCTTCACGAATGGTGACGCCTCGTCGTTTTAGCTCTATGTGCACCATGGGGAGACCGTTGACGAGTATGGTCACGTCGTAGCGGTTTTTGCGTACTGTACCCGATGATGGGCTGGTACCTTCTGCTTGGTACTGGTTAATGACTTGTACGCTGTTGTTGTGTATATTATCTTTGTCAATAATGCGTACGTTTTTGGTTGAGCCATTATCGCGTGTAAGGTTAAAAATATGGTCTTCTTGAACTTTGGTGGTTTTTTCTATGATTCCTTCGTTTTTGTTGGCAAGGTAGCTATGGAGCATTTGTTGCCATTCGGTGTCGGAAAATGTTATAGCATTGAGTTTTGATAGCTGTGTTCGGAGGTTGGCTAGTAGGTCGTCGTTGTGAGTAATATTGAGATACTCATAGCCGTTGGTCTGGAGTAGGCGAATAAACTCTTGCTCTAGTTCATGTTCTGATTGATATGCGTGGTCAGCGCGGTACTCGGGAATATACTCTGCTACGACGGTGTTGTGGGGGTTTTGGGCAATGATGTTGTAATGTGTCATGGTCTCGTCATGGGTGAATGTTTATGGTTGTGTTTTAGGGGTTGGGGTGCTTTCGTTATTTCTCCTTTTGCTATTCTTTATTTTAACCGCAGATGGACGCAGATGTTGCTATGCTGGTCTTGGTGCTCTTTCGTGTCTGTCTGTTTTTCTTTTTTTTGATATTTTGTTCTAAACCACAGATGGACGCAGATGGACACAGATAAACACGGATGAGCGCAGATGGACACAGATGAACGCAGATGTTGCTATGTTGGTCTTGGTATTCTTTCGTGTCTGTCTGTTTTTCTTTTTTTGTTATTTTGTTCTAAACCACAGATGAACGCAGATAAACACGGATGAGCGCAGATGAACGCAGATGAGTGCAGATGTATAGGTTGGAATGATTGCTCTATTGTGCTTCCATTTTTTTTTGTTATTCTTTATATTAACCGCAGATGGATACGGGTATTTTTTCTTTTAATAATCGTTAATCATTCTTTTGATTTGTATTTTTGGGGTTGCAAAGTTGATTAGTAGTCCTAAGGAAAGTTTGGTTGCTTTGAGATAGTTTAGTAGTTGGGCTTGGTGTACTTCATGAAGTGATTGTACGGCTTTTGTTTCGATAATAATTTGTTGATTGACTAAGATGTCAGCATAGTATACACCGACGATTTTGTTTTTATAGGTTATTGTAATTTCTTTTTCTTTTTCTACGCTTAGTCCTGCATCAATTAGTTCAATTAATAAGGAATTTTGATAGACTTTCTCTAAGAAACCTGCGCCAATACTATTTGCAATAGTATACGCACACCTAATAATCGTTTCTGAAATATGGTTTAACTCATTTCTGTCTGTATGTACCATGCCTTGCCCCTACTTATTTAAACCGCAGATATGCACGGATTAATTCAAATTGAGCGGGTTATGCTGTTGATGGGTTTTGCTTTTTGGAGAGATATTCGCCTATGCATTGATCAGTAAACTATAGAAGGACAGGGGTTAGTACAGATACTTATTAGTATAACTAAAGATAATTATTACGATAGTTTAATGACTGAATTTGCCAATCTTTTTTCATTACTTATCTCAGTAGTATAGAACTTTTCATCCAGAGCGTATAGAGCATTCTTTAAATCGCTTTCTGTTTTAATAACTATAGTATCTTCATTTCTGATTTCTATATTTGGGCAGTATTGAGATAATTTTCTACAAAAATATTTTTTATTAGAAATCTCGTTTAATCTATCTTTGACTAGAGCAATACGTTTTCTATTTAAGGTTCCTAAGTTATTTTTTTCGTAACTCTCAGTATTGAATAAATCATTATTAAAAAAAGTTGCTACCTCTTCTTGTGTTGCTTCTCGATAGAGCTCTTCGATACCTAGAAATATTTTCTTTAAGTCCTCAAGTTTTTTAAAGAGTAGAGTATTACTTTCGCTACTGTAGTAAGCCGTAGCATAAGGATTAATTGTAATTATGTTGTCACTTCTTAGAATGGGTTCGCCAGAGATTAATAACCAGTATTTCTTTAAGAGTTGGGACTTTATAAACTTTTGAAAATAAAAATTTTCTCCATTAGTATATAGAATATACTCTATACTTTGTTGTTTTCTTTCCCATTTAGCATAGCCATTTGTTGAAAGTGCATTCTTTAAAAAATCAGGACAATAATCTTTTTTGTTAAAGTCCTTAATTTGATAACATTGATCATTGCTTATTACTACATCTGGAGAATAGTCTACTCTTTCTAAGTCATTATTAAATTTGATTAATTCTACATCATTACTTCTTGAAACTACAATAAATGGGTTTTTTATCTTTTCAACCTTAAATAGAAGTGTATAATTCATTTTTATCCAATAAATGTGTAGTCATTAATTCTATTATATTGTTTCTGCTCACAGATTTCTGCGGGTGATTTTATTGTTTGCTTAGTGATTAACATCACCTTGCTATTGTTAGCCAAATGTATAAAGTAGAATTTATAACCAAAAGTAAGCAAAACTGGGTTAAAATAAGACACGCGTGAACAAAATGTAAATAATAATATCAAGCCAAAGCAGAAAAAAAACGTTACCCAACTATCAATGCTTAGCGCTACGAAGAAGAAGGCAAGGTAACTACTCAAAAAATCATTGTTAGAAGTTTCTACAAATTTCACTTCTCCCATATTTCCTTTTCCTAACCATTTGGAAAAAAAAATTGATACACCTGAAAAAATAAAAGGAATCGCTATGTAAATTGTATAATTGACATAATCAGAAACAAATGGTAGCATAGCTATGCTTTGATTGATGAGGTATATAGAAATAAAAAGAAACAAGGCACTAGACGTTAAACATAGTCTAAAAATATAATTCATAATTTAGTAACCTCCTGAAAGGTAAGGAGCTGGTTGCGGTAATATTCATATTGTTGGCGACGTGCGGTAATTTCAGCAGGAAGTCCGCTAGAGATGTCGTTGACCAATGAGTCAAATGTATCGAGTATGGTGACAATTTCTTGTTGTACTGGCAAGGGCGGAATGGGGATTTTAATCTTGCTCATGTTATTACCACTAACACGCTTTACCTTGGTACCGGTAATGTATGGTCTCTTCTGTTTTTGAAACTCATCCGTTTGGAAGAAGTAAGCTACATACTTTGGAAGAAGAGAATGCTGATAAATACAGGCATCACCACTAATGACAATTTCTTTATCGCCTAGCCATGCTACTGCCTTACAGACATCTTCATCATTCTCACTTGTAGTCGCTATAACTAAATCTCCTTTCTTCGCCTTTCTCAATTTTCTAGCCAGAGATTCTGAAACAAAGGTTTTCGTCTGCTCAGCATAAGTACCGTAATGCGTATATAACTGACCGTAGTGAATACAACCAACGCCATTCTCGGTAAAGTCTTTTTTTTGTAGCCCATTTCCGCGTATAAACATACCTACTTCTCCGAGTTCTCGCCACTGCACAGGACAATGCTTTTTTATTAAATTTTGCAATGGGTGTGGACTTTTCTGTGTATATCCGTGTTTATCTGTGTTTATCTGTGGCTCATTTCGAAAATTTAGTAGCTCATGCCGATAATACACATACTGCTTTTGCCGTGCCTCAAGCTCCGCCTCAAGCTCCGCCTCAAGCTCCGCTTCGAGTATAGTGAATGTGTCAAGAATGTCAACTATTGCTTGTTGTACTGGTAAGGGTGGGATGGGGATAAGAATAGTAGACATTACATTACTCATAAGTTTTGGGTTGCCCATACCACTATAAACATAACTTTTTGCAGTAATGCTCAGAATATAGTAAAGAAATTTTAGACTAATTTTTTCTGGAAAATTATTGACTACTAAACCACAGACATTTGTGATGCTAAATTTTTCATTGTCACGGTAGAAGACCGAACCTGCATTAGCACCATCCGTAGTCCATGTTATAAAAGTACCATCTTGGTCATAGGTGTTAATTCTTCCAAACACACCATTATTAACTGTCTGCGAGGAATAAACAGGATAATTTCCAGCATTATCTCGAAGGTAATCTTTAGACATAACGCGCCCACGGGACAATTTACATAACTCCCCCAATTCCCTAAACTCCACCCCATCAGGACAATGCTTTTTTATCAACTCATCAATTCTGCTCATTACTACAATTCTTCCGTCTTAAACGCACTATATCCTTCATAAAAATAGCTGACATCGATACCTATCATAAACAGAGCACGGTCATTGATCTGATTCGTCAGTGCTTGCTGTAGTAGCGTTTTGATTTCCACATCCTTTACCACGCTACGTTGCATGGCTGCAAGATAGTCATTTTTATTAACCTTGTTCCAATCCACTACCTGCTTCAGTTCTTTTTTCAAAATCAGGTCTAGCCAGATGCGGGTAGCACGTCCATTCCCTTCTCTAAAAGGATGCGCGATATTCATCTCTACATATTTTTCTATGATTGCATCAAAGCTATCTTGTGGCATAGCGTCGATATGTTCCAATGATGTTTGCAAGTACATAAGTGGTGCAAAGCGAACATTACCTTTGGCAATGTTTACCTTGCGGATTTTGCCCGCAAAGTCATATATATCTTTAAACAAATAGGCATGGATAAAAGCAAGACCAGCAAATGTGCCAACTTCGATCTTGTCAATATCGCCGGAGTCAAAAAGCTGTTTTGCCTTTTGCTTGCTGATTTTTTCTTCGGTCTTAGCTAGTTCTACCTGATTGGTAATGTTTAGTTTGTTTTTCAGCGTCATCCGCCTTTTTTTCCTTCCAAATCAGTCACGATCTTATCGATCTGCGTACGGAGTTCATTTTGACGAGCGACGATTTTTGTGATATTGGCATTGAGTTCTTTGATATTGATTGCTTCTCGCTTGTCTTCTGGCTCGACGTAGGTACCAACGCTGATATTATAATCTTTGTCTACAATCTCTTTGTAATCTACAAGACGAGCAAAATGCTTGATCGTAGTACGACTTTTATAACATTCCAGAATCCGTTGTATGTTATGATCATGGAGCTTGTTTTTTGCCGAACCGCGTACACACTCATGAGTGGCGTCAATAAACAAGACCTTGTTGTCTGATTTATTCTTTTTCATCACCAAAATACACGTAGCTATTGTCGTTCCAAAAAACAAGTCTGCTGGCAACTGGATGACTGCATCGACATAGTTATTATCCACCAAATATTTTCTGATTTTCTGCTCTGCTCCCCCGCGATACATCGCACCAGGAAAACAAACTATCGCTGCGGTTCCATTGTTTGCTAGCCACGATAAGGCGTGCATCACAAATGCTAAGTCTGCCTTTGACTTTGGTGCGAGCACTCCTGCTGGAGTAAAACGATCATCGTTTATCAAAATTGGATTAGCATCACCATCCCATTTGATAGAGTACGGTGGATTGGATACGATGGCTTCGTAAGGGTCGTCGTCCCAGCGGTGAGGGTCAGAGAGCGTATCGCCATGCGCAATAGCAAACTGATCATAGTTTATATTGTGCAAAAACATATTGATGCGACAGATGTTATACGTAGTAATATTGATTTCTTGACCAAAAAACCCTTTGCGCACCTTATCTTTGCCCAATACTTTGATAAATTTTAAAAGGAGCGATCCTGATCCACAGGCAGGATCATACACCTTGTTTACTTCTTTTTTGTCGACTACGGTAATACATGCTAGCAGTTCTGAAACTTCTTGTGGGGTAAAAAATTCACCGCCCGACTTGCCTGCATTGGCAGCATACATGGTCATTAGATATTCATAGGCATCGCCAAACAGATCAATGGAATTGTCGCCATACTCTCTACTCTGACCGTTTGGTAACCGAGTGGGCAAATCGCCTATGGCGTTGAGTATCTTTACTAGTTTTTCGTTGCGCCTTTCTACGGTTGCGCCAAGTTTGTTGCTGTTGACATCGAGATCATCAAATAGCCCCTTCATATTGCTTTCGCTTTCTGTTCCTTGGGCAGATTTCTCGATATTCTTAAATACTGTTTCTAATGTCTCGTTCAGGTTTACATCACGTACTGCACGTTTCCATACGTTCTCAAATAATTCGCTCGGTCGAATAAAAAAGCCTTTTTCTCTAGTGATGTTGGTACGAGCACGCTCCGCTTGATCATCGCTTAGGTTAGCATAACTAAAATTGTGTTTACCCGCTTCTTTTTCACTTTTATTTATATACAAACTCAGGTTTTCCGAGATAAAGCGGTAAAACAGCATTCCCAAGACATACTGCTTAAAATCCCACCCATCTACACTACCACGCAACTCGTTAGCAATACGCCAGATGGTAGCATGCAATGCGGCGCGCTCTTGTTCTTTTGCTGTCTGGTCAGAAGGCGGGCTTGTATCACTCATTATGTATCTTTACTCGTGTTTTAATGTGCTCGTGTGCTAATGGTAGCGGGGTTTCTGTACTCGCGAGATAGTTAGCGAAATTTGTAATTACCCCTATTCCATTGCTATTCATTGTCTATTATTATAACGAACAAAAGATACGCTCTGCAGACTCACGAGGTTATGTGCTTACATGGTCACGTGCTTGTAGAATTGACGAGCCTGCGGGGTAAAGGAGCTACGCTCTTGTGACTAGCGAACTTGTTGGACTGTTGGATTTGTAGCCGTGGCAGACTCAGCAAACATTTATGTGCACTATGGGAGTAGCTATAAAAAAGGACTCCCTTGAATGTAACACACACCACAACATTCCAGGAGAAATTACATTAAAGAAGCCCTAATATCAGTATATATTATAAGTATAGCATATAACTATAATAAACAAAGTATCTTTGCGGATGATTATGCAACTCTCTTTGTATCTCATTACCGTATTTTTTGATCTTCCACTAAAAAACACTATAATGTAATTAGAAACATGCATCACAATCAACGTGAAAATCTTAAAAAGCTAGTCATAGACTTTTGTAACGAGAAAGGTAGTAAAACCTTTTCACTACAAGAACTAAATAACAGATACAATGACTACAGCATAATTAAGATTGGGGGCAAGACACCTCAAGCAACAGTCAGAAGGTTATTACAGGAACTCCGAGATACTGGTATTATTTCTTTTCTTACCACATCTGGTCATTATACTTTGCAAAATGTTCTTTTAGAAACTGAGAAAAACGATATAGAAAATATAGATCTTTCTAAAGAGACGCCAAACAAAAAAGAGTATCTAATTGAAATGTATGCAAGAAGCAGTAGATGGGTACAAAATGCCAAAGAAAAATACGGCCTTTTTTGCATGATGGACAAGTGTAGTAATACCTTTTTAACAACTGAGAATAAACCGTATATTGAAGTTCATCACATTATTCCTTTACATCAAAAGGGTGAAGATAGCATTTGGAACCTATCCGTCTTATGTGCTCATCACCATAAAATGGCACACTTTGCCCACGAAGAAGTAATAAAAAAAATTCAGAATGAGCTATTATACAAAGTAAAAAATTATAGGGTGTAAAACATACTCGTCAAGAAAAGCGTCCCGTATTTGATCGAAAATAATATATAAATCAAATACAACAAACCAAAATACTAAGAAAGTACAAACGCTACAACTATACCCTAGGCACCTATCTATCGCAGGACTCTCCCGCTCACATCACCCAAGGCAACACGCTCCACCTCTTGCACCGACACTTGATTGACATCTCCCTCAATACTATGCTTGAGTGCAGACGCTGCAACCGCAAATTCCACTATTTCCTGTGATGTATATGGCGAGATCGTACTGGTCACATCAAGACCACCAGCATCACGTTTCCTAACACTGGGATCACCAGCAACAAAGCCGTATATGAGTCCCGCACAAAACGCATCTCCTGCTCCTACCCTGTCGACTACTGGTAACCTATATTTTTTTGAATGGTAGCACTTTTTACCATCGTAGAGGAGCGCAGACCATCCATTCTCGGATGCTGAGTAACTTTCGCGTAGCGTTGTCGCAATAGCCTTAAAGTTAAACCTACGGTACAGCGTAGAGAACACCTGTTTGTAGCCCTCTACATTGAGCGTGCCCGAACGTACATTGTTCTGCGGAATAGCATACCCAAGTACGTGCTCTATATCTTCTTCGTTACCAACACACACATCAACATAGGGCATCAATGAAAGACACGTTGCCTGAGCCTCCTGGGCACTCCATAACTTAGCCCGATAGTTTAAGTCAAAAGAAGTAGTGATGCCGAGGCTATGCGCCGTCTTGAGAGCGTATTCGGTGATTTTTGCGCAGGATGGAGACAATGCGGGGGTGATACCCGATATATGAAACCAGTGCGCATCTTTAAATATGGCTTCAAAATCAAATTCTTCTCTATGTGCCCTTGCTAGCGCCGAATTACGTCTATCATACAGCACCTTTGATGCACGCACCCCTGCTCCACGTTCTAAAAAATACACGCCAAGCCTCTCGCCTCCACGAACAAGCCCTTCTGTCCCGACACTGTCTGCTTTCAATGCTCGAACAACCGCATCGCCTAGCTCATTGTTTGGTAGCTTGCTCACAAAATACGCATTGAGTCCGTAGTTGGCAAGCGACACTGCGACATTGGCCTCTCCACCTCCATACGATGCTGTAAACGAAGTGGCATGGTCAATACGTCCAAAAGAAGGCGGAGATAACCTAAGCATGATTTCGCCAAGTGTTACTATCTTTTTATGTTTTTGTTCTTTTGGTCTTTTTGGAAAAACTGATCTCTTTGAGGAGCTAAGATCACGCTTGTGAGAATCAGACAAGACTATACTCCAAAAAAATTATTTGGGCATACATGAGAGTAGTCACTGTTTTGAGATACACGCAAGATAGGCACGCGCTTGTGCCTGCACTGCACGATAGTCTTGGGTTTTACACCCGCGTATCAGGTCGCTCCCTATACCAAGCGCTACTGCTCCTGCATCAAGCCAGGACTGAGCAGTATCGAGCGTAACTCCACCCGTCGGCATAAACCGTGCATAGGGAAAAGGAGCTTGTAAGGTAGCAATACTCGCTGGTGAAAAAAGTGACCCGGGGAAAAGTTTGAGTACTTCTGCACCGTATTCCATTGCATCGTGTATATCACGCGGGGTCATGACTCCAGGAAAATAGGGAATAGCATAGCGATTACACATCAAAGCGGTTTTTTTACTAAAGGCTTGCCCAACTATAAAATTAGCTCCAGACAAGATAGCGATGCGTGCTGTTTCAGGATCGAGTATCGAGCCCGCTCCTAGTATATATTCATCGTTACGACATTGTTCTATCAATGTTGCGGCATGAGGAACAGTAAAGGGTATTTCTAGGATACGTATTCCCTCTTTTATGAGTACATCACGCGTACGTAATAAAATGTCGCTATTGTCAATACGTAAAATAGCAATGAGTTTTGACTTAGCAATGGAAATAATTGTATCGCTCTTTTGTATCATGATTGTTTGCTCGGTCAGTTTGTTTGATCAATTTGCTCGGTCAAAAAGATACTATTTATTATAGACTATATCAAGATAACGCTGAGACGTTTTCTATATTCTATTCGGTGTCCAGTGTCACGTATAGTGTATAGTGCCAAGTACCATCGAAATACTATAGGTGCATCCCCAGTATACTGTCGCTAGTATACTATCATTACAATAATGATATGTTTACAAGATACCATCCTTTAGCTTACGGAAGCTTAGGAAATTCTAGGATGTCTATTTCTTGCTTGTCTACTTCTGATTCTGCTCGTCTTAGTGTATCTTCACCAAAGCATTCATCAAAAAAAACACCACAAACTTCTACTATTCCCCCTTCCTCGTATAACAATGCAGAAGCTCCTTTGTTGTCACAGGACATCCCGCTCGTACTTATCAGCGATCAAGATACGATGTACCAGCGCATATGCATAGAACACGCCCGCAGGTATGGCAATCACGTAATGGTCATTGACCCTAGGACAATGCACACACTTTCTCAGCAAAAAGAAGAATATCAAAAAAAATACCATGTATTTACCACTCACTACAAGCATATGAGCAGAAAACCACGCGAATTTGAGTTATTCTGCTTTAAACGCTGGTTTATACTCGCTGGATACATGCGCAGACATAAAATAGCAAAACTATATCATATCGATAGCGATGTACTCCTATCAACGAGCACTACCGAAATGGAAGCGACCTACAATTTCGAACAAAAAGAAGCAGCACTATGCATACCCCTGCAACAATACAATGAAAATCGATGGCTCGCCTCTGCACATGTCTGCATGTGGACCTATCCCATACTTGCAGAATTTTGCAATTTTATGATAGACGTATATATGCACAATGTAGATATTCTCAAAGAAAATATTGCATACCACCACAGGTATGCAATACGGCATAATGGCATTAGCGACATGTCACTTCTCTATCTCTTTTATCATCGTCATGGAAAACGAATAAATAACCTACTTCTGCCACAAGACAAACGGTGCTGTGATTATGGCATTGTTTCACGAGATAACTTTGAACAAAATGAGTATAAGGTGGGCTATACCTATTACAAATATCTTGAGCAAGCGTATATCCAGACTCTTCCAGCCAAGTTTCAAAGTCATCAGACGTGGATACGATCAAAAAAACTATATATTACAAACGGCGTTGCCCATGGAATAAACATAAAAGCCCGTGCTCGAATACGCTTTGATGCCTTACATTTTGCAGAACGGGAAAAAAAACTAATGCAGTATACTGCGCATACTATGCGTATCTCTCAAGAGAACAGGTTACAACAATACCCTTTTTTTTCGATACGATCTTTACTCCACGATGGTATAATATTTGCATGGATTTGGCGTTATATTGCCTTAGTGGGATCATGGATACGAGATACATTTATCTACGTAGGAGTTCGTATGTTGAGAATGTTTCCTTTCTTGAGAACGGTAAAAAAACTGCTGATAAAAAACACAAATAACACCCATCAATAAGCAGTGCAAAAATTACCAAATATAACACTACCAAATATAGCAGAGAACCCTTAGACCAAGAGCCATAAATACTATACGGTGCATGTATACATCGGCCTGTCGCACTGCTATTGCTCTTGCTTATTGCGAATGCCTGCTATTGAGAATACATAGTATACAAAAAGACTTCTTCTGGCTTGACGCTCTCTTTATAGTGTACCGTGCCAATACTACGAACAGCGAACATCTCTTGCATACGAGCATCGCTCGCATCATGGAGAGATTTAGGAATACATATAGTATTAGTCGTAGCAGTGTCGCCATTGTGGGCACAGGTATGGAGCCACACAGATTGATTTACCGCTTCTCCTAAAAAGGACATGACATTGGTGTTTCGCGTATTGATTGCAAACAGCGACACGGTTCCCACGGAGCATCCCACCTTAAACGTGGGGTGTACCCTAAAACGTGATGCAAAATAAGCTTGCTTTGCATTCAACTGATCAAAAAAATCGTATAGAGCTGCGAGATATCTTCCATACGACCGTTTTTTTGCTTTCCAACATCCGATGACAGAATCTCCAATATAGTTATAAATTGTTCCTCCGTACTTTGTTACTGCCTTGTCAAACAGTACAAAGCAATCATTGAGGAGCAAGGCGATATTTTCATCTCCTACTGATTCGTTTACCGCTGTAAAAGAATTTAAATCAATATTAACAAAGATGTATGGCGAAAGCCGTGGCTTTGCATACTTGCCTAAAAGCTCACCAAAAAAATCTATTGACTTTCGCCTATACAAGTTTTCTACTATGCTGAACAATAGTATAAAATGCATGCCTTGAATCGCAAATCTATATAGTTCAGGATTACCAATTACAAGCACGCGGACACTGTCTCCAAACGACATGCCACCTTCTGCAATAACAAAACTCGTCGCAATAACGATGACAAAAACTACTACAATGCCACAGAGCGTTTTAAGCAAAACAAGACTGGTAAAACGTATGTTTGACTCAACTGTCAGCTTATTAATAATTTGGTTGGTACTAAATATCAGCGTAGTGGATACAAATGCACCTACGAGAAAGGTGATTAATAATGACCACACACTGTAGCCAAAAAGAATGTCTTGTTGCCCCTGATAAATTTCGTCAAAGCCATATAGACTAAAGAAAAGATACGTCGCCGCACTAAAACTCCAAAACAAAAGATAAAAAACATACTCACTCAAGACTTTCGGAATTACAGATGCATATCTACGGAGCTTGACTGCTTTTTGAGCTACTTTCTGGATTGGCTTTTGAGTTGCTTCTTGGACTGGCTTTTGAGTTGCTTCTTGGACTGGCTTCTGAGTTGCTTCTTGGTCTATTTTTTGATCTGCCTTCTGGGTTGGCTTCTTGACTGCTTTTTGGGCTACTTTCTGGATTGGCTTTTGAGGATTGCCAGTGCTTCCCGATGCGTTTTGCTCATATGTTGCAGTGGTATTGTGTTTTTTTGGTTTTGCGCTAGTGCCCATGGATATCCTGTAGGTTTTGATACTTGTATTGCATTATTTCTTGGGGGTGTTTTTTACCTTTGAGCGGTATAGTACCCATGGACAGAACGCTGACATGCGGTATATGGCTCGTACGGGTCATGTCTGACAACTGTTTTGTAACAAATACACTATATTCAGCAGAAGCATCCGCGAGTGTATGTGCTGACTTTGCGCGAGCAGCGATATTGAGTGTATCCCCTAAAAAAGAAAATACATTAGTACTGGGAGTACGTATTGTATATGCCGTGAGCATTCCTACATTACACCCAGCCTTAAACCTTGGGACAATGCGATACCTACTCAAAAAATAGTCCTTTTTTCTTTGTATGCGTGCAAAAAAATCAAATAGTACCTCAAGATAACATGAGACCCTTGCGGGAGTATATGGCCAGTAGACAAGCACAGTATCACCCATGTAGTTTGCAATTCTTCCACCAAATTTTGCGATAGATTCATCAAGTTCAATAAAGCAGTCTTGGAGTAGTACTGAGATGCGCTCTTCGCCTATTCTGCTCAAAATTTGAGAATAATCATTCATATCAATGAGTGCAAATACATATTTCTGAAATTGAGGAACAGTATAGCGACCAGAAATTGTTTGTATCAGACTTATGCTATTGCGTTTTTGTAGATGAATAATTATGTTGAGGATAAAGAGCGTATAAAACAAATATATCAAAAATCTAACAAAAAAAGGATTGTTAAAACTCACGTTATACACCGTTTGCCTAAAGGCATTATCGGTATCGAGCGATACCATATATGCAGTGAGCCCAACAGCAGTTACTGCAACGAGCACGCCCGTTATTGTTCTAAAAAAAATAGCAAGAAAAACAGAGAGCCGATTTGCTCTATTTATGTGATCAAATATCTTGTTCGTCAGAAAGATAACTAAGGATATTCCAAAGCCCGCAAGAAAAAAAGTACTGATCAAAAGTTCAACCGAAGAAGTATACACCGCTCCACGAACGTTGTGTCCATAAAGCCGTATGAACAAATATACTATACCCGCACTGTATACGTATAAAAGATACGAGATAAACTGAAGTGCATGTTTCCATACTACTGAAGGCGCTTTAATCATTATGTACTGTACATCTTATAGTATACCTATTCTCTACAATAGGTATACTCCTGTCATATGCACCCCTTACCCTTTTTTCCCCACTGTATGTACCTGTTGTACATCTAGTAGACGTAAGCTACATAATTCAACTCTACATAAAACCATATAAAAAATCGGTTATACTATTAGTAGCATGTATATTTAGTTATATTTCATTAAGGAGGTATATAATGAAAAAACTACTACTTTGTGTTGGTATCTTGGGGCTCACCATATTTTCTTGTAGTCCTCAAGTTGATCAAATCACGTTATGGACCACTGAAGAACAGCCCGAAAGAATAGCGGTACAAGAAGAAATAGCCGCTTCCTTTAAAGCAGAAACGGGCATCGACGTCGAAGTTGTTCCCGTCAGCGAAAACGTTCTTGGAGAACGTGCTACCGCTGCATTTGCTTCTGGTGAATTACCCGATATTATTTATGCGCCTCTCGCAAATGTTATAAACTGGGGTCAAGAAGGAATAGCAGATTTTTCTGCTGCAACTGCAGTAGTAGAGAATCTAGGAAAAGACACCTATGCTTCTGGCGCCTTATCACTTGTCGAAACAGACGGCGAATACGCTGGTGTGCCCGTGGATGGTTGGACACAACTTTTGGTATATCGTCAAGATCTTTTTGATCAAAATGGACTCGCTCCCCCGACTGACTACGCATCTATTGTTCGTGCGATAGAAGTACTACATAACCCACCAAGCCTCTTCGGCTTTGTAGCAGCTACCGATCCTAGTCAAACCTATATGATGCAAGTGCTAGAACATATCTCGCTCGCAAACGGTGTTGACATAGTAGACGAACGTGGCAATGTCACGCTCAACACTCCTCAAATGCAAGAGGTACTAGAATTTTACGATACTCTCACCAAAGCAAGTCCCGAAGGTAATCTCTTTTGGCAACAATCACGCGAGTTGTATCTTGACGGAAAGGCCGCCATGATTGTATGGTCTCCATTCATCTTAGATGAACTGGCAGGACTTCGCGATTCTGCACCCGTCACCGAGGGAGACGACCCCACAAGTAGCGACTTGGCAAAACGCTCCAACTTTATTACAAGCATTGGAGGACCAAGCAATCCAAAAGGTTCCGGCTATGCCGATACACGATATTTGGTTATCACTGTAGACGCTGCTTCTCGCGAAGCTGAGGCCTTTGCTGAATATTCGATGGACGAAGCCTATCTTAAAACACTCGCCATTGCACCAGAAGGAAAATTTCCTGTTCGCCGTGGTAACAAATCTGATCCAGAATACTTTGTTAAAGAGTGGAGTAAGCTCGAAGTAGGCGTAGATCGCAGAGCCACTCTCGGCTCTATCTACTCAGAAGAAGTTATTCAAAACATCGTTGCAGGTTTGGATACTGGTACCCGATGGGGATTTGATAAGGGCTACGGAGCACTGTACGCACGAGTAAACGAAACTCGTGCCATTGCCGAAATAGTCCGTCGTTATACCGATGGCGATATTGGTGCACAAGAAGCCTTAGCCCTGCTCCAAGAAGAAACAGAAAAACTCCAATAACACTAAGCTAGTACTCGTCATTGAGCATAACCAGTAGTTCTCGTATACGAGAACTACTGGTTCTTGAAAATACAGGCAACTATATTAGATGAATGCCTAAAGCACAATGACGGTTCGCTGTTTTTGGTCGTCTGTTTTTGGTCGTCTGTGTTTAGATGTCTATGCTTAGATATTGGCGAAGTTATCATATGAGTGACATCCCTGATGAGTGTTTGCAAAATAGCTCAACCGTCGTGCAGTGCCTTCGTGCAACAGTGTGAAGGTAATAACATCGTCAGTCTATGGAATCATGGATGAAATAGTACCATACATTATAGTAGTCTTATGAGAAAGCGGAATACACAAAATACAATGAAAAAGACCACTCTGGCAACAAAAGAAGCACGGTTGGCATTATGGCTACTTACTCCCTCTCTCTTGATTGTGTTTTCGATAGTATTGTTTCCAGTCTTTCTTAATTTTTGGGTAAGTGTTAAGCCCGTACGCCTAGGCGACTTGCGCCCACCCACTCCATTGGTTCGAGAGCGAGTTTCACAAATCAATGATGATACTATTGAAATACGCTATCAGATTCGCAACAGCAATCCCAACAAACCCATAGAGCGTGTGCATATAACCGACACCCTCCCTCCAAGGCTTACCCTCGTTGACTTGACCCCGCCCTTTACCCTCAAAGATTCTCTACTCTCAGTCACGCTGACCAACCTTCCCGGTAAGTACTCAGAGAGTTTTGTCCATGTATTCCACACTAATAAAAAAATGGTAGGTAAGGACTTTGCGACACTCGAAGACGAGATTATATATAGCTCACCAGTAGTGCGTGCCGTTTCTGATAACATCCTTACCAATTTTCATTTTACGCTGGACAATTATCGCACTGCTGCAAATGCATACCAACTCGTTCCGGCAATTATGCGAACTGTGTTTTATGCCTTGTTTGGATCGCTGGGGGCACTCATGCTCGGTCTTTGTGCGGCATTGTTGGTAAACCATCATTTTCCCGGTCGAGGGCTGGTGCGTGGCTTGTTTCTGTTTCCTTATGTTGCCCCGATAGTGGCAGTGGTATTTGTATGGATATTTTTGCTTGACCCGCTGAGTGGTACTATCAATCAGATATTGGTAACACTGGGAATAACTGCAAAACCTATTAATTTTCTTAGCTCCCGACCCACGGCCTTTTTATCTGTTATCTTTTTTGATGCATGGCGCTATTTTCCGTTTTGCTATCTCTTTATACTGGCACGCCTCAAGAGTATTCCTAAGACCTATTACGAATCTGCAGGAATAGATGGCGCAGGGATATTAGTCACGTTTTGGTATATTACACTGCCACAACTTAAGACGGTAATGAGCGCTATCTTTTTACTACGCTTTATATGGACATTCAATCGGTTTGATGATATCTTTCTTCTTACGGGAGGTGTCGCTGGTACCACTACACTCCCCATTCAGGTATACGATCAGGCAATCGCAGCAGGAAATATCGGGGGTGGTGCGGCAACTTCGGTGTACCTCTTTGTTATGCTTGCTTTCTTTTTGGTGTGGTACTCTATTATCAATCGCAAACAAATAGAGGCAGATGCATGATTGCAACGATTGCCTTTGTTTTTTGTCACGCTCTGTTTTTGCTGGTCATGTTTGTATATATGCTCGTATTGATGCTTATGGGCTTGATCAATACTAGTATAACAATGCCCTTTGTTCTTACTGCTATTGTGGGGCTTCCTTGTACGCTCTTGCTTATGTGGATACCACGTCGGTATACACGTCCGTTTTGGGTGATCTGCGCTACATGCTTATTGTTCTCTGTGTTGATAGCAGTACTGCTTGCGTACACTATCGGATGGCATTGGGTGATGGGTATAGGGCTAGGGTTAGCTATGCTTGCACATACGAGTGGCATTCGTGCCGTACTCCGTCGCCTATCGCTACAGCGTAAAGAAGAAATAACCCTTATGCTGGCGCGCTTTGCTCGTATTGTAGGCTTGGTGTGTTTTGTTATTGCTATTCTGCTGCCCTTTTATTTTATGTTTTTTTCGAGCATAACGCCACGAGCTAATTTTTTGCAAAACCCCCTCAATATTGCTCCACGCTTTGAACTGGGGATTCGTACCTTGTTTAGTGGCTATCGCGAAGTAATGACAACGTATCGGTTTGGTCGCTATATACTCAATAGTCTTCTACTGTCCACTGCTACGGTTGCCATAACACTCATACCCTCAACGCTTGGCGCATACGCCGTAACCCGACTACGATTTAAGGGACAAAAAATACTTTCAAAATCAATACTCTTGATTTATATGTTTCCGACCATTGTCTTGGCTATTCCGCTTTATAGCGTTTTTGCGAGTTTGGGATTACGTGACACGCTTTTGGGCTTACTCATAGTGTATCCTGCAGTGACTATACCAGTGTCTCTTTATATGCTACATAACTACTTTCAAACACTCCCAAAAGATATCGAAGAAGCCGGCATTGTCGACGGCTGTAGTCGCGTGGGGGTTATATGGCGTATTACGTTGCCACTGAGTCTCCCTGCTCTGCTTGCAGTAGGGCTCTATATCTTTATGATTGCATGGAATGAGTTTCTCTTTGCTTTCATGTTCTTGGATAAGCAGTCGCTTTTTACGCTCTCGCGGGGAGTAGTATCACTTAATTCGCAAGAAGTACCACGTCAATTTTTGATGGCAGGGGCAATTATTATTACGGTACCTGTCATGTGTATATTTTTTGCGTTTGAACGCTTTTTTACCGGTGGGCTTTCGGCAGGCGCCGTAAAAGAATAGAGAAAAAAGACATGAACAAAGCATTACAATTTGATACCCTCCTTGCACGCTCCAAAGAAATCTTGCATAAAAATGATGCGGGGGGATATACGGTACCGACTAAAGATGGTCTCTATCCTGCTCAATGGAATTGGGACAGTGCCTTTGTATCATTAGCCTTTGCGTATATGGGCGAATGGGAACGCGGGTGGAAGGAGGTGGAGATGCTCCTCGATGCGCAATGGCAGAACGGTATGGTACCCCATATTGTGTTTCATGGCGACGATAGTGGGTATTTTCCAAACTCTAAGGTCTGGCAAGCAGGAGAACGAATACCGTCTAGTGGCATTAGCCAGCCTCCTGTACTGTCTACGTTTGTACGTCGTATCATAGAACGAGAAGGCTCTACTGACACCGAGTACGCAAAGCTCAAGGCTGTCTTTCCAAAACTTATGAACTACCACCGCTGGTACCACACAACGCGTAATCATAATGACCTCGTAAAAATTATTCATCCTTGGGAGAGTGGCTTTGATAATAACCAAAGTTACGATATTCCACTCTACAACGTACCTCTCGACACCCTCACTCCATATGAGCGAAAAGACATTACCCACGCAAAAAAAAGTAACCGTCCCCATGATAGTGATTACGACCACTATATCGCTCTCCTCCAGATATTTAGAGAGCACAATTACGACGCACAGTGGTGCGCCGATAACTCTCCTTTTCAAATTACGGATATCGGTGTAAATGCCATGCTACTGAGAGCAGATATCGATCTCTTGGCGCTTGCAACACGCTTGCAAGAAGAACAGTGCATCATTGAACTACAACAATGGATAGAACGATTACGTTCTGCCCTCCACAACCAATGGAATCCCGAGTTATCTCTCTATACCCCCTTTGACATCTGTAGTAATACTCCCATCATCATGCCATCTATCACGGGTATGGTGCCACTCTTTGGCTTGCCTGACTGTCCTCCCAAACATGTACAGGCTATGACGCGCGTACTCTTACAATGGATGGACGCAGTACACTATGGTCTCCCTTGCTTTGATCCTCGCCATCCATTGTTTGAGCCCGATCGCTATTGTCGTGGCCCTGCCTGGCCTGTGTGGACGTGGTTGGTCTGTGAAGGACTAAAAGCCAACGGAAATCACGAGCTATCTCGGCACATTATAGAAAAAACACTTGTATTGCTTCAGGATTTTGACTTTTATGAATTTTTTAATCCACTTTCTGGTATGGGTGGTGGCGGATCTGAATTTTCTTGGAGTGCCGCCATGACTATTTTTTTTATCAGAGAGCTCAAAGGCGCAGTTCTAGACCCACATTAACTATAGACACCCAAATATAAATATACAGAAACAGGCATAAGTCTAGCCATATAAGGCATGGAACACGAGGATCTATCACTATGCTACGAGCACAGTATAAACCACAGTATAAACCACAGATGTCGGGTATGCACTATAGCTTTTTTTGAGTATTTGATGTGGATGTTTTACGGGCTAGGGACGGGGCGCGCTCGTAAAATGGGCATTCTTGTCCTGTCGTTTGATACACGGTATACGAAGGAAGCTCTTTTCCCTTAAAGCCAAATTTGTGGCATGCACGAGGATAGTTAGCGTCCCAACTCACTTTAAAATGTACACAAGAAAGGCAGTCAGGTCGATGATGTCGCTTTGCCATAGTCTTACTTTACCAGATTGTATATGTTTACAATAAAGATGAGCTACACCGTATACCCTTATTTCATCATATGTCCTTAAATATGTACAAGCCTCATGATACAATCAAATTATGCATAGACCCATTGATCCACGAGTAACTGAACTCAATAGCATACTCGACACTCACCCAGTAGGTGCATGCCTTAGCTCACTGGGAAGACGCATATATTTTCCAAAAGGAATAGTCCGCCAGAGCCTCCAAGCCAAGGACTCGCGCATAAATGCAACCGCCGGTGTGGCGTATTCTACCATACACACAAACCACAACACAGGCACAAAAGAACCACTCATACTCTCTCAGATACAAAAAAGCATGCCCGAATACTCACCCAGCAATATTGTGTCCTATGCCCCTACTACTGGCAACCCACAGCTACGTACCTTATGGCAGAACCACCTCATCGAAAAAAACCCATCGCTCAATACAACATACACTACCCTCCCCATCGTAACGGTAGGACTCACACACGCACTCGAACTTACGATGAAACTCTTTGTCGATCCCGGCACACCCGTCCTTATTCCTACCCCATTTTGGGAAAACTACGCCCTCATGGCTACCTGCGTACACGAGGCACAACTACTCTCGTATCCTATCTTTACTAGTAACACACCCAGTAATAAAGCCACTGATATCGGATTTAATATACGTGGATTGCATGATCAGCTCAACAAGCTCGTAGAGCAAGGAGCAAAAAAATGTGTCATGCTACTTAATTTTCCTCACAATCCAACAGGCTATTCTCTCAAACAACAAGAAGCACACGCACTTGTCCATATGCTACACGAAGTAGCAAAGCATGATCTGCGACTGGTATGTGTGATAGACGATGCCTACTACGGTATTCTTTATGAACAAGATGCAATGCGCGAGTCCTTGTTTTCTTCTCTCGTAGGATTACATCCAAACATCATTGCCGTAAAATTAGACGGAGCTACCAAAGAATATTATTCTTGGGGATTGCGTCTCGGATTTATCACCATAGGGATTAGCCCAAACACAGATCATAGTACTACTAGCAAGGGCAATTCTACTACAACAGGCGCTTCTAAATCTCATTCAACATCACATCACAAATCTGCCACACTCTCTGATCAACTCGATGCTCTACAAGAAAAAATAGCAGGGCTTATTCGCACGAGCGTTTCTAATTCACCACAACATTCGCAGTCCATGCTCCTTCGCTCTCTGCAGAACCCCAAGCTCTCACAAGAACTCTCACAACACCATGCTTTGCTTTACGCACGCTATAGATGCACCAAGGACACCATAACCACGCTTGTCTCACGTTTTCCTAACTCTGGGCTCGATCCACTTCCTGCAAACTCTGGTTACTTTGTCGCATTTAAACATACAGGAAACGATGGCAATGCTCCCGAAATCCTCAGAACAGCGTTGCTTGAAACCTATTCTATCGGCGTGGTTGCTTTGGGTGATATTATACGCTTTACTTTTGCTTCTGTTGAAATCGAAGATATTCCTGATGCACTTGAGCGCCTGTTTATCCTGAGTACTGAGCTCAACCATTCCTCGCCTACGGCATGGTCCTCGCCTACAGCATGACCTTCGCATACAGCATGACCTTCGCCTACAGCATGACCTTCCGCACTTCTTTTTTTCATGCTAGCCTCGTACGCGCATTGCGTAATTGCGGAAACCTTTTGTTCTTGCTCTTTCTTATAATGCTTGCCGGCTGTAGTTCTGAACCTTCCGAGCTCATTATTGTAACCGATATACCAGAGGTTGCATATCTTTCGGAGGTCTACAATGAACAGCACACCTACAGTGCCTTACGGGTAATCGAAGATCCACATGCACATAAGACTGCAAAAAAATACAATGCAGATTTTGTAATTACCTCACAATTTTTGACGGGAGAAAGTTCATTACCTCTTGCGATTCTTCCGTGGGACAACAAAACTATTGCTCAAAAAAAAATCAATCCCTATACCTTGATGCTCGCATATTCTACCCCCTTGGTCATCATCCACCGCGACTCTATGCAGTACTTTGAGGCGCTCATACCAGAGTATCCATCATTAACACTTGACCAGTTACAGCAACTCATTCCACGCTATACGACACAAAGCAATGGTGACGTGGAGCGTTTTGGCTTTGTACCGTGGATGTCAGAACCCGAACTCAAATCGATGTTTGCTACTGATCAGCTGTACGAGGCATGGTTGGACGCAAGCAACGCAGACCTAGAACTATTAGAGCGCGAGTATCGGCGCCAGTACACTCCTGTACCAACCATTCCTAGACTTACTCAGGCACGGATATTTGCAAAACTGGTGTCTTCGCATTTTTTTTGGGCACAACCTCTTTCGTTTAGAGAGCAATTTATGGTGTATTCTCTCCGTGATACTGACCTGCATACCCCTGCTATTAATCCCGTCTATCTTGCTCTATTACAAGACAAGCCACGACGATACCATTTTAGATTTCTAAAATGGTTGCTCGATACAGACATACAAACAGACACGGTGTATGTACAGTACGAGTTAGCTCGTAGCATTAATTTTCTTGGTCGCTCTCTTTCAACAAACTGGCAATTAAATAGTGATGTGCTTTTTTTTGCAAACCCCATATATCAGAGTGATATACCCTTTTTTAGTGAGACCGTGCTTCCTCGTCATAGGATGCCCTTGTTCTTTTTGAATGACGCTCCTAAGATAGTTCAGTAAGTACTGTAGGAAAATGCTAGTCTTCTTCTAATTTTTCTCAAATCATTGTTTATCCATAGGCTATTCTAATGTAGTATTGCTTCTACTTAGGTTTATATCCAACTATGTAAGACTTCCTTGTTACTTCTCGCAGTATTGCCTCATATCTCTAGCATATTCTTTTTTACTTTGGGCTTTTTCTGGTTATTTCTTTGGGGCACACCTGAGGCTTTTCTATCTTCTCTTTAGATATGGGCTTCTTTAGACATGGATTTCTTTAGACATGGAACCATTTTTTAAGCTCCCTAAACGAATCCCTATGCTTATGAATATATACAAGCAAAAAATACAAGGGAGCACAGGCAACAATGACGATGATAGACCACGAGAGTCGCAACTGACCATAAAGAAACAAATTGAGACAGAGTTCTGTATAGGGCACAACACACATTATTAAAAACAACACCACCACTGCTTTTACTATTTGCGTCTTAAGAACTCTCACAATATACATACCACAGAGCACAAATAAAAGCATCCCTACCATAAGCGGAAGTACTAAGCCAATATACCACTGCCCATCACCTTGTAGCATCCTTGAAAGATAGAACAAATAGGCAAGTACTATAGCAATACAAGCCGTTACTGCTATCGTAGGTCGAGCATACAGATACAGTGCAGAAACAATGACTGCCCACACGCATACCAAGACGGCAGACACTGCCATAGAAGTAGCAAAGCCTGTTCCAAACAAGGCATCGATGACAAAAAGCGTGCCGGTAGGAATCATAAACGCAAGGGAGAGTATCGTAGTAAATATCCTTCTCCATTGACGTATAACTACTCGCCTCTTTACATGATGCTGTTCTTTAACTCTTTGATTGTCGTTACGGGCATAGTGCCCTTCGTCTACATAGGCCCTCGGGTATGTGTGTTGCTGTGCGTTGATATCAGACTTTGCGCGATATTTTTTATTAAATTTGCTACTAACTCGCATAGCAGTGTCACGGCTGGTGTGAGATGCACTGTGTTTTTTGGGAGGTCTCTTTGGAGTTTCTGTTTCTTCTGATTCTTCTTCTTTTGGTTCTTCTGATTCTGTTTCTTCTGATTCTTCTTCTGCTATCTCTTTTGGAATTTCTTTTTTTATGTTAGCTTTTTTAGCATTGGCTTCTTTGAGTTCTGTTCCACTTTCTGTATCATATGTGGCACCGTTTTCGGCGCCATTTTCAATATTGTATGTGGTATCGTGTTGTCGCTGTGTATCTCTATGGCCTGTCTCGCCACGATAGTCATTGTGCGCAGTCTTGTTTATTGTACTCGTATGAACCTCACGCTGGTGCTCACAAATAGGACAACGCATTTTATTATTCTGAAAGCGCACACCACAACGTGTACAGGATACAAGCGCTGCCTCTTCTAGTAAAAATAGAGATTTTTTCATACGTCACATTTCCTTTTGTAGTTCTATCCTACCAATCATAATATGTACACGAAACACCCAATCCGGATAATATTTTGACGAGGGTTCGTTCATATATATCGGTCTCAATATAGCGACCTGTTGTGAGACACACTGTCGAACCATACCCCACCGCACAAAAACTTCTTCCCTGCACACGCGAAGGAGGCGGAAAAAATGCAATATCCTGCACAAGCGACATGACTGCAGAAGGCAGAACAATCTTACCAAGATTAGAACAGCTAAGGGTAAACTGTCGTTCTCCTTCAAAATACTGCGGTATCTTTAATGCAAGATTTTTTATAAAACGCGGAGTCATTCTTGCAAAAATATTTTTTTCTGCATGTACATACGAAGAAACATAGCGCTGTAGTTCTTCGCGACTGAGAAGCACATGCAGTTGCTCGTGAATTTTATGAGCAATTTGCTCAAGACTAAACTCCTTTAATGAATAATCGATACTCGGAAACACATATAAAAAAAAATTTCTAAGCGTAGCAGAATAAAAAAAATTGCGAAGATTAATGAGGTAGAGGCTTCTCAGAGGATGTCGAGCACGTATCGCAGGAGGATAGCAACAGGCACATGTGTATAAACTCAGTGCACACAAAAACGTACTTAGCCCAATCGACATAGCAGCAGCCACATGTGTGAGTTGCTTAGCCGTACAATACACACGCGTCAAACGATACCGATGCCCTCGTTTTTCAGGAAAATGAAAGGCCTTGCCAAGCCTTGCAGGCTGTCTCATTCCCTTTTTGTAATATTTGAGATAGGCATCTTCGTACTCTTCGGGTCGTTCTTGACTATAAGGCGAAATAACCGAACTCCAATCTTCCTCCTCATCCCAGTGCCTTCGTTTTTCAAAAAAAGCATTGTACCATTTGTCGTAATACGTACAAAGCAAGGTTCTAAATATTTCACAGGCTCCTACCCCGTCGGCAAGGAGATGACTTACTTCAAACGCAAGTCGTCGTCCACCTGCGAGTATACGATACAGACGATAAGAATATAGACGACAAGGCTCATTGTCTATCGATTCAATTATGGGGGGGTGTACGTGATTTTGAAGAAAATTCCAGAATAGCCCTGACTTTACTTCAACATGAAGCAAGGAAAATCGCTCTAAGGCACAGGCCACCGCCTGTTGAAGAATTTCGACAACAACAGGTTCGGTTAGCACGGCTTCTAAACGAAACATGCTTGTGTAGCGTTTTGTTATTACTGCAGGGTATATCTTTGCAGCATTATCAAGAGGGTACCATAGAGCACTGCGTGAAGGCTTATCGTGCAAATATATTATTTCCAATCCCAAACACGTTGCTTGGATCAAGGGTCTTTTTGAACGATTTTATTACGTCAATACTATGTTCAGACTGGATCTGATTCATAAACTGACTACGCAATTTTCCGACACCATGATGATGCGAGATGCTTCCCCCATTGTCTAATATGCATTTCCGTATTTCTTTTTCTAACTGAGAGAACTTGTTTTCGGGGTTATCAACACCAAGACAACTGAGACCATGCGTAAAATATATGCACACTCCCGTCTGATAAATTTGTGTTATACGTGGCGATACAAACGGAGTACCGGGAAATCCATACTTTCTCTGACATTCTAGGCTTTTTTCTTTAACTGCTTTACATACTCTGTGTATATGTTCCCATGGCACGGTTGTTTCGTAGGTTTCGCCGATAATATAGTAGTCCGCAAACAAATCCCGTATATACGCAATTGCATACGTGAGTTGATAACCACGCTCCCCGTTGTGAGAACCTGCAAGAAACCCTTTATAACGCGATACGAGTTTTTTAACCTGTTTCAACTGCGCCTTGACCTCTTGTGTATCTCCCTCAAAAATAACCGTAGCAGCTGACATCCTGTCTTTATCAAGCCCTTTTAATGAGAGTACCCGCTGTTCTATCCAACGCATACATTTCTTTTTTAGACCATGTGGATATGGTCGCAAGGCAAGCCCAAACTTAAACTGCGTATTATCTACAAGCCGCACGCTTGCAATCCGTATTCCGCTATCTCTCAAATCTTGTAAAAACGCAACTCCTGTCTCAAAGTCATGAAACAAAATAGATTCGTATTTTTTGACTCGTGGCATAGGAAATATGCTCAGCGTTGCGCGTGTAATAAGCCCAAAATTGCCCTCGCTTCCGAGCAATAATTTACGCATATCCACTCCCCCCGATATACGAGGAAAGTTTCCATAGCTTACTAATTCACCCTGTGCAGTAACCAAATTTACATTGCGTATAAGGTCATCAATATTGCCATAGCGCCCCCGTTTCATTCCACTTGCATTTGTCGATATCCATCCTCCCACCGTAGAAAGCTCTAAGCTATCGGGCTCGTGACCAAGCGTAAATCCTTTTTCATTAAGAAAGTCCTCAAGTACGCGCCCTCGTACGCCCGCACCAACACTCACCGTCATATTAGTGGAATCGAGTTCGTGTACATGATTTAATCCCAGCGTATTGAGCACCACAATCATTCGCCGTTCGCCGTGAGGAAGTCGCAGGGCTGCCGAGACACTTGTGCCTCCGCCATATGGCACCACACATACCCTGTGCAAGTGTGCGAGTTTGATACATTTTTGAGCATCTTTTTCCGACTCACAATAATACACCGCATCTGCGTATCGTTCAAAGGACTGTCCATAGAGCACCTTAAACACCTCATCCGCTGTTGTCTGACCATGGCTATGGAGCAAGCGATCCTCATCGTTAAACACAAGCGCCTTTTTTCCGAGTACACGGGCAACCGCGGTAACAAATTCTTTATTCACCTTGCTTGGCGGAAGACTGGGGTGAATCTCTGGTCGCACCTGTTGCGAATCAAAAGGCAAGTTGAGCATTTCTTCTGCAAAGGGAATAAGATAAGGCATGTCATAGCCTGAGATATTGTAACGACTCCCCTGTAGGCGTACGGTTCTATCATCGTTGACAACAAAAAACGTATCTTTATACCCCCATCGATGCCCCCAGAGTTCGTCTTTTTCAACGAGCCGAGTGTCTACATCTGGATTGAGTATGTTCATTGTTTTCTCCCGTATTGTTTATGCGCTTCGGCAAAGGTATCGGTAATAATTGCAGAGAACAGCGAGAGCTCAAGACACATAGCAGTGGCACAGGTAATCTCTGCCAGTTTAGCCGCAGCAAATTCACCTTCGTGACACCCTATCAACTCAAGGTTGCGTTGTTGAGAAGGAAGGCGCGTACCTCCCCCTATAGTTCCTACCGTGAGCGAAGGAGTACTCAAGCGTATGGTTAGTGACTCTTCGTCTTCTCCTGAGAAATGTAAATTTCCTACAGAATTTTCTGCAACACAGGCCACGTCTTGCCCCATCGCTAAGTATACTGCCGTTACTGCATTTGCGATATGGAGATGCGATCCAAAACTCCCAATAACCTGCGATACGGCAGTCCCTATATTTTGAAATTCAAGGGTTTGCTCTGTAGAAATACCGAGCAATCTCCTGAGTACCTGCTTGCGTATCTTTGTCTCTGCGATAACGGAATGACCTCTGCCTTCGGCCATTATTCGACGACTCGCTTTTTTATCGCTATTGAGCCCTGATTCGAGATAGTAGCGCGCTGAATGCGAAAAATGAGCTTGTATATACTGACAGGCTGCTTTTGTCGCAATGGTAATCATGTTTTGACCTGCTGCGTTTCCCGTGGTAAAAACGAGTTCTAGCACTACCCATTTATGAACAACGTAGGTTTTAACATCAACAACTTTGCCATATCGCGTCGTTGACTCTGCGGTTTCTATTATTTCTTTGCTATGATCTTTGATAAATTTGAGCAAGTGCGGTATATACATCATGCTCTCAGGAACAAAGAGTGGTGCCCGACTTATCCGCTGACCCAGATACTGTGTGACGATTCCTCCCGAGTCTGCCGTCGCAAGCATTCCCCGCGTAAGCGAATACACAAGGGTACCTTCGACAGTACAGACGGGTACCATAAATGTACCCTGCGCATGCGTTCCATGTATGCTCAAGGGTGATGCTATTGCAAGAGGGAGGGTCTGATAGCCTAAGTGTTGTTCTATTATGCCGTCGAGTTTTTCTGGTTTCTCAATGAGCGTCTCAGAAAAATCCAACCCTGTTTTTTCTTGTACCCATTTTTGGCGTACTAAGGTACTTTCATTTGTGCGTCCGCGTGGAGGTCGGTAAATTTCTAGTCGCATATCCACATTATACTACAGGTTTTGTCATAGTTGGGGTTTTGCCATAGCTAGGGGACTTGTCATAGTTGGAGTTTTGCCATAATACCATAATACTTAAGAAGGCAAGGCTGACCGTACATCCTCACAACACGTTACCTTTCCTGCTATAATGAGTAGGTATTCTTATGGAGGCTCAGGCTCACAATCCCCAACAGACAATGAGTGTTGTCGACTCATCCTATATTGATGACTTGTATACCCGTTTGTACACACGATACGCGGCACTAAAAAAACGCATAACTCGTCCTCTCACCCTAACAGAAAAAATATTGTACCTCCATCTCGACACTCACAGCGACACCGAACTCGACACACTCACCTCACCACGTCACAGAGGAACCCAGTTTGCCTACATACGGCCAGACAGAGTAATCATGCAAGACGCAACAGCGCAGATGGCCCTGCTTCAATTTATAAAATCTGGAAAAGAAGAAGTCGCGCTTCCCTCAAGCGTACACTGTGATCATCTCATACTTGCTAAACTAAATGCCTTACACGACCTTAATGTTGCTAACACCACCAATAGAGAAGTCTACGAGTTTTTACAATCAACATCGGCACGATACGGGCTCGATTATTGGCAACCCGGTGGAGGAATTATTCATCAAGTGACATTGGAACACTACGCACTTCCGGGCATGTTGATAATTGGCACCGATTCCCATACTCCTAACGCAGGTGGTATGGCAAGCCTCGCCATTGGCGTTGGGGGAGCTGATGCTGTTGATGCCATGATCGATATGCCTTGGGAACTCAAATTTCCTCGCATTATTGGAGTTAAACTCACTGGCACACTTTCTCCGTGGTGTTCGGCAAAAGACATTATCTTAAAACTCTCAGGCATACTCTCCGTAAAAGGAGGTACCGACCATGTCATCGAATACTTTGGCGAAGGAGTGTCGCACCTTAGTTGTACAGGAAGAGCAACCATCTGTAATATGGGGGCCGAAGTGGGGGCAACCAGCTCTCTTTTTCCATATGATATAGCTACCGAACGCTTCCTCTATGCCAGCAAGCGTGCCCATGCAGTAGAACATACACACAATATACAAGACATGCTTACTGCAGATACACGCGTCATTGACTCACCCGCTGACTATTATGACTCTGTCATAGAAATACACCTTGACGATCTTGAGCCTCATATCAATGGACCATATTCGCCCGACATTGCAACTCCGCTTTCACGCTTTGCTGACTTTGTCAAGGAAAAAAACTATCCTCGTACCCTCAGTTCTGCTTTGATTGGATCGTGCACAAACTCATCGTTTCAGGACTTGAGTAGGGTGCATTCGCTTATCTCGCAAGCACAAAAAAAAGGGCTTACACTAAAAACACCGTTATGGCTCTCGCCGGGATCGGAGAACGTGTACCAAATAATCAAAATGTACGGCTATCTCAAAACCTTTCAAGACTTTGGGGTAACCATATTAGCAAACGCCTGCGGACCGTGTATAGGACAGTGGCAACGCGATGATGTGGATGCCCAATCAAAGAACTCGGTGATAACCTCGTTTAATCGAAATTTTGCAAAACGTACCGACGGTAACCCTCTTACACACATGTTTATCGCATCCCCCGAAATCGTCTGCGCCTACGCTTTAGTGGGTTCTCTGGATATCAACCCGCTCACTGAGGTATTGTACGATCAAAAGGGAACACCACACCAGCTAGAACCTCCACAAGACGAGGAACTCCCTGATTCAGAGATAGTCGATTTTGTATTTGGATCCTTACCTAAGGGATACCATGCACCTCCCCCACCTGAACAACGATCGTCTATTTCGATAACCATCAATCCTGATTCTGAACGTTTGCAAGCCTTACCCGACTACCTGCCCTATGATCCATCCGCATACCAAAACATGTCGCTACTCATCAAAGTAAGCGGAAAGTGTACCACCGATCATATTTCTATGGCAGGGCCGTGGCTCAAATACCGTGGGCATCTCAGTAATATAAGCAAAAATTTGCTTATGGGAGCAACAAATGCATTTAACAATACTGTCAACCTTGTAGTTAATCCCTATACAGGGCGTATGCAGAGCGTTCCCGATCTCGCACACTACTATAAAGAACACAATATCGCTTCGGTCATCGTAGGGGATCATAACTACGGCGAAGGATCGTCACGTGAACACGCAGCTATGCAACCGCGCTTTTTGGGAGTCAGAATCGTCATTGCTCGGTCTTTTGCGCGCATCCACGAAACGAACCTCAAAAAACAAGGACTGCTCCCCCTTACATTTGCAAATCCCGATGACTATGCTCACATACAAGAATACGATACCATCAGCATTCCTGACATAGAGAGTCTTAGCCCAGGAACCCCTTTAACCCTATACCTAGACCATAATCACCCGCACCCCAAACAACCAGCAGAAACAATCACTGCCAATCATTCGCTCAACGCGCAGCAAATTTCGTGGATACGCAATAGCTCGGCACTCAATACAGTATGCACGACATAGCACTTATCAAAGGAGATGGCACAGGCCCAGAGCTCATAGACATAGTCCTCGACTGCATAGACGCAACGGGCGTATCGATTAACTGGCACATATTGCAAGCGGGCTTACAAGAAATAGAAGCAGGACGAGAAGCGCTTTCTGACAGTACGCTTTCGGCACTTGCCTCTTTTGGCAAAGCGCTTAAAGGACCGCTTATCACCCCTATAGGAAAAGGAATGAGGAGCGTAAACGTTCGCATGCGTCAAGCGCTCAATCTTTATGCCTGTGTACGCCCCTGCAAGACGCTCGACAAAACCCTCTCCCCTATCAAAAAAGACATAGACCTCGTCATAGTGAGAGAAAACACCGAAGACGTCTACGCAGGCATAGAATTTGAACAAGGTAAAGCAAACACCAAAGCCATCATTGACACCATGCTCACCCACACTAGCTCTCCGCTACTTTCAGAAAAAAAACAAGAACTCGGACTTTCGCTAAAACCCATATCAGAATCAGGTACCCGCGACATCGCTCGCTTTACCTTTGAATACGCACGTCGCCAAAAGCGCCATAAAGTAAGCATTATCACCAAGTCAAATATTATGAAATACAGCGACGGTCTCTTTATGCATACAGCACTCGACGTCGCAAAAGACTATCCAGACATTGCCCACGAACACGTTCTCATCGATGCGCTCTGTATGAAACTCGTTCTCGAACCCGAAAACTTTGATGTGCTCCTGCTACCCAACTTATACGGAGACATTGTTTCGGACCTCTGTGCAGGCCTTATTGGAGGGCTTGGGTTTGCCCCAGGCATTAATGTTGGTACACATTGCTCAATATACGAGGCCACCCACGGTGCTGCCCCCGAGTTTGCAGGAACACACATGCTCAATCCTAGCGCACTCTTGCTCTGTGCGGTATCTTTGCTGCGCGATATTGGCGAAACAGACGCTGCAAACCGCCTACTTGAATCCCTTCTTACCGTAATCAAAAAAGGAACGCACGTAACACAGGACATTGCTGAGCTCAAACATGCCCACAAAAATTCAACTAGTATTCCTCTTGGTATTCCTCTTGGCATTCCTCTTGGCATTCCTCTTGATGCTCCTTTTGGCGCCTCGTCCGAGGATCCGCAAGACAACTATAAAGCAGTAACAAACCTTGCAATGCGCGATGAAATAATAAAACACATACGAGCGCACTGAGGTGCCATTCTGTTTACCCGCATATTTATACAACGCTTCTTCTTTAGCCTTGCCTTTCTTGTCCCCCTTATATTTCTTGGACCCTATCTTTTAACATACAAACACCTTAGCGAATATCAAACTGCCTTTATTCTACTCGTTGGTTCCTTATCTGCCCGACTGTCGCGCCTTGCGTTTATGGGAATACTGAGCAAGACGAATCTTAACAGATTGATGGCCTATGCCTATATACTGGGGGGAATAGGTATGCTATGCATAGCGTATGGTAAGGCGCTCGTGCTACTCCTCTTTGGAGTGATATGTATAGGAATATGCTATAGCATTTCTTCTGTCACAGTACACGTTCTTATCTCAGTATATTCTCAGGATCGCTTGGTAGATTTTGCAAAAGAACACACTATTACCAATATAGCCACAATGGTGGGACCGCTTGGCTTTAATGCACTCTACGTATTTAATGCTAGGCTTCCTTTTTTTCTATGGGGAATATTCTTGTTTCTCTGTGCACTGTACAGCATAATACTACCAATACAAGGCACCATTCCCCCACAAGAACGCGTAGGGCGCAGCCTTCTGTATCTCTTAAAAAATATCAATGCGGTAGTAATTGCTCTGTGTGTTTTGACAGGATGGCTCTTTTACAACTGCGTCATGACATTTTCCTCGATAGCGCTCGCCCGTTTTTTTGACCTTGAAAAATACATTTGGACTATTGCTACCTGTAATGGACTCGTGGTTGCCTTGTTTGGGATACTTACCAACAAGTTTCTCAAACGACGACTATCACACCCCTATCAAAACATCATACTCGGCTATCTGCTGTTTCTTGCATGTTTTCTATTGCTATACTTTACTAACACTACATTTTTAATGGTACTAGTAGCAGTGATATTGGTATCAGTGGCAGAATTGATCATAGTACCCGCATGGCAAACCCTCGCCAGCGTGCTGATAGATCAACAGTACCGCGTAGCTATGATTTCTATCTCGACCATCTTTTTTGCAAGTGGCGAAGGTCTCGGGCAAGTAATAGGAGTATTAATCACAGACAATTTTGTTGTGGCAAGCACCAAAAACCACGCCTTTATTATACTTGCAGGTGTCGCACTTGCATTGCTTTTTGCCATCTGGTTTGTTATTTTGAAAAAAACAACTCGTATCGACATAGTTGACTAGACACCATTAATTACATGCCGTCAAGTACATACACCAAAATCCAATACACGTTATACTATTAAAAGAAGACAAAAAAATAATAACACAAAAACTGCATATAACGAGGACAGCAAAAAAAGCAGTACCCTCACAAACAACAAAAATAAAAATAAAACATTAAAAGCAAGAGTGAGGCCTTTCTTCAAAAAAAGAGAGCAAAAAAATGAGAGACAAAAAGAAAAATAGGAAAGAAAAAAAGCTCTGCGCAGGACAGGCTGTAAAACAGACTACAGGTAATAGGTAACTACGTGGAACATCTACAACGAACATTCCTTGACTATATAGAAACCCTCTCTTCTAAAATAACGCATGCCATAGAAACACACGGAACAGAACCACTACACCACGTCACCCTCCAAGACATATTTAAAGGCATGCGTGGTGTTCCCACTATCTACACCCCCACTTCCTTCGTCAATCCACAAAAAGGAGCACACTATAGATCGTTACCAATAAAGGATGCACTTGTGCACCTTCCTCCTGCTCCCCATAACAATACCAACAATAAATCCAAGACCCAGCAGGCACAGAGCACCACTGCCGAAGCACTATTCTGGTATCTACTTACAGGCCAAATACCCCAACCATCAGAAGTAGAGCAACTACAAATGACCCTCAAGTCACGTGCAACCGTTCCACAACATGTCTATCGTGCAATTGACACACTCCCCAAACGCACCCGTCCCATGACACGGTACTGTATAGGCGTGCTTTCGTGGACAACGTCATCGTTTTTTCAGGATAGCTACGATCGTGGACTCGACAAAAAAGAATTTTGGAAATACTATTACCACGATGCGCTCAATCTTATCGCAGGAGCACCCCATCTTGTTTCTTATATTTATCGCAACCATAGCCTTGGCGAAGACACCATCGACCCCAACATCACACTCGATTGGGCAGCAAATCTAGCATACATGATGGGGTTTGAAGACCCCGTTGTACACGAGCTGTTTAGGCTCTTTGTGTTTTGTCATGCTGACCACGGTGCAAGCAATGTATCAGCATATACGTCTCGAATCATAGGTTCTTCGCTTGCTAATATTTACTACTGTTATTCTGGCAGTATGCTAGGGCTGTCTGGTCCTCTGCATGGGCACGCAAACGAAGAAGTCGTCTCATGGATAGATAAACTGTTTGCCTTTGCACAAAACAATCAACCCAATGAGTCAACAATTACAGACTTTGTCACACAGACACTCGATTCTGGACAAGTTATTCCCGGGTTTGGTCACGCTTCTCTTAGCATAGAAGATCCACGCTTTTCTTTATTTTTAGAATTTGTACATAGCCATTCTATCACAAGCCCCTATATAGAAGTTGTCAAAAAACTCTGCACCATTGTACCCCCCATTCTTAAGCAGTTAGGTAAAGTAAGAAACCCAAATCCAAACGTTGATCTCATAACAGGATCCTTGCTCCATGCGGTAGGCGTTACCGACAAACGCTTTTTTACCGTGCTCTTTGGTATTTCTCGCTTGCTTGGTATCGCAGCACAATACCTGATAGCCAATACACTTACCCTACCAATTATGCGCAGTGCAACCCTTAGCGACACCCAGCTTGACTCCTATGCTACAAAAGACTATACAAACGACCAAATAGAAAGCCAAACACTACCCGATAACAACATGGCAATGAGTCAATCAAACCAATAAACACCAAGTAACAAAACGCATAACAAGGCACTAGCCATCAATAAAACAGGCACCGATATCTGGCCACCGACTATCTGGCAAACAGAGAATCAACGAACTGTCAGGCAACAAACAAATATACTGCTAGACATGAAAAACACTAACACTCGCAGACAGCTACTCCATCTCCCGCCGTGCAAACATAGAATGCGAAAGCGTACCCTTGTCAACGTATTCAAAATCACCACCAACGGGCATACCAAGCGCAATCCGTGTATAAAGAAGTCCATCTCGTTGCACATACGTTTTGATATAGCGTGCCGTGCTTTCGCCTTCGAGCGTAGGCGGAGTGGCAAGAATAACCTCCTGCACTACATATCCTCCGCGAACCTCATCTTGTTTAGCAATACGCGCCTTGAGTTGCGAAAGCGAAAGATCGTTAGGACCAACACCATCTATGGGTGACAGAAGCCCCCCGAGCACATGATAGACACCCTGAAACACATCGCTTTCTTCAAAAGCAATAATGTCCTGCGTGGTCGCCACCACACAAAGGTGTCTTACATCTCTATTGATGTTTGTACAAATTTCGCATGGATCTTGATCAGTAAAATACCCACATATCGAACAAGGCTTAATAAACTTTTTTATTTCTTGTATTGCCATTCCCAGTTGTGCACAATACTCTTGCTTTTCTTTCAAGAGAAAAAACACAAGTCTCTGCGCAGTCTTTTTACCGATTCCCGGAAATCGACTCAAGAGTTTAGCAAGCTCTTCAATCTTGCTCATCAACTATCGTCCCATTAAAAAGATCAACGACCTCTTGTACTTCTTCATCATCTGTTGCGGGTTTTGTTGCGGGCTCTGTTGCCGATTCTGTTGCGGGCTCTGTTGCGGGCTCTGTTGCGGGTTGGCGATTGTTACTGGCTCTGTTGCGATTGTTGCGGGCTGTTGCGGGCTCTGTTGATAGCTCTGGCGACGATATCGAATCTTTCTTTTGTTGCGATGCCTGTGATTGTGTGACAGCAAAACTTTTTTGTGCACGAGGCACGCTATTATGTGGGCTATCGATGAGCAAAACTGACAACGTGCTAACAGGATATCTAGCACAGAACGAAAGAATTTCTTTTATATTATTGATGAGCTCATCATAGGGATAGCTTGAATTTGCAATGATATCCACATCAGAACCTCTGACCTTATGCGTGCACGCATCAAGCACAAGAGCAAGTCGCGGATTATCATTCCTAATAGAAGACACCAGACCATGCCAATCAAATGACGACGACGCTACCTGAGGATTACGCCTGCCTCGCACCGACATTGTAGTTACCTGCTTATGCTTTTCGTGTCCCGCGCCACTGGGCACAGTCCCCAGTACCATATCTGGTGAATTGCTTGGTACATTACCAGAAGAACTACCACTCTCGTTAGTAGCTATAGTATCAGTTGAGCTGGTAGCCGTGTTAAAAACTACGTTAGCGGATGCGTTTTTGGTTACCTCGCTAGTAATGTTTGGAGGCATATTTAGGGGCACATTTCTTGCTGATTGCCCTGACATATTTTTTGGTAAGTTTCTTGGTGAGTTTTTGGTGAGTTTTCTGGTAAGTTTTCTGGTGCTTGCTCTGTTGACCTGGTTGCTGAATCTTTTGCGGATTGCTTTAGCAAATCTTCTGGTATACTATCGACTTGCTCATATGTCTCATGGGATGTATAAGGTATAGTGCGCTCTAGTTGCTCAAGTCGTTTTACAAGCTGTAAAGGAGTAACATACTGCGTGATATTACAAAGATGTGAGAATGCCAACTCTACCTCAAAGCGCTGGTCAAGCGAATAACGCAAATTTCTGTACAACTCCAAAAAAATAAACAAGGCTTTCTCTAATTGTTCAAAACTCAAACGCTCAACGACCTGTGGATCAATAGACTCTGACAGATATCCTAAGACCCCAATAGCACTAGACTCAGACTTGATAAGAAGAACATTACGAATATACGTAGTCGTTTCGCGTATAATTTGTTCGCACGATACTCCTTGCATGATAACCTCATGCACATGGTTGAGAGCTGCCGACCTATCCTGAGCAAGACAATCAACAAACAACTGATTAATCTTATCCACTCCTGCGAGTCCGAGGTGCTCTTTTATTACCTCCATCGAAAAATGCCCCTGACTAAAAGAACGAATTTGGTCAAACAGCATATACGCATCGCGTAGAGATCCCCCCGCCTCATTTGCTATCCATTGTAAGGCTTCGATAGCATACGTAAGCTGGTATTCCTCACACACATCCTGCAGACTACGCGTTATTTGTTCTGGATCTATAAGCCTAAACGAAAATTGCTGACAACGAGAACGCACAGTAGCGGGAACCTTATACACATCTGTTGTCGCAAAAACAAAGACGACATACGAAGGTGGTTCCTCTATTGTTTTAAGCAAGGCATTAAACGCACTATGCGACAGCATATGGACTTCGTCAATGATATATACTTTATAAGTAAACTGTACAGGAGCATAATGAATTTCTTCGCGTATGCTTCTTACATTATCAACGCTCGTATACGAAGCCCCATCAATCTCTATTACATCTAGACTTGTTCCCTCACGTATTTGCGATGCACCCTCATACTCCACACAATCGACATCGCTCCCCGATGGTCTGTTAAGCGCCAGCGCAAATAAACGAGCAGCAGTCGTTTTGCCCACACCGCGCGGACCACTAAACAAATATGCGTGACCAATAGAAAAATCCTGCAAACTATGCGAGAGAGTCGCCACCACAAAATCTTGACCCTTGAGTTGACTAAAACTGCGTGGTCTCTTTTTAAGCGCCGTGACATCGTATTGCATGTAATTAATTGTACTCTATGTATTGAGTCATACCCCCCCATCACAATACCGTGAATACGCTCACCGCATACTGTACAAGTTACAATACTATACATAAGGATCTGCTATCCCAACAATAGTTATCCAATACTATCCCTTAGGATGCCATACTACAAAGAGGCCCCTTGGTATGCCCTAGGCAACTGCAGTGCAATCGTCATGCTCTTACCGCTGCTTCTTTCCAGACCTGACGGGATTGGGAGCAAACAACTCACACAGACCCACAGCATAATCCAAGAAAGCCGTATAACTATTGTACTATATGTTTTTACAGTGTATGTTTTTACTGTGTTTTATGCTATTGTCACAACGTTTATTTTGACAAAAACAGCGAACAGTTTGAGATACGTATGTTGCTTGTAAACTTCTAACCTTAACCAATTACACATCGTCGTATAATTACGTAGCCGTGCTAACTATGCAGTCTCACAGTTCTTTTGGTAATCTCTTTTGGCAATCTCGCGGGTATATAGACATCTCCACTCCAAAAAACATCACATCAGTAACTCCATCCCACCCCGATAGAATACATCAGTAAAATATCACTGAGAGCATCGGCATTCTCTCCAATTCTCGTACTATCAAAAGAAAATGTAGCAAACACATCCGATTGTACAAGTAATCTCCCCTGTTTCCACAAACCAAAGGGATGGTATTTAATACTCGTACCAGCCATAAAATTAATAAGAGATTCTTCGACTATACTCCTTTGAGAAACATTATTATTCCGAAACTCTGCAACTAAATACCCATATCCTAACCCCACAAATGGGCTTAAGCGGACTGCATCAAGTAGCGCTACATTATACAAAGCTTCAACACTAAGACTAAAATAATCAACAAGATAGCTATCGTAAGACCCATCTTGTACTGCAAGATACACAGACTGACCATTGGTCGGAGATTCTCCTCCAAAGGACCAATAGATCCTTGTGCCAACAGCAACATTAAACCAAAACGGAGAATGGAGATGAATTCCCACCATTGATGGTATATTGAGTTGATTGAGACCTACTTCACCTCCCACCAACTGTTCCGTCAAGGTAGTATTATCTACCCTGTTCTCATACAAAGAAGAAAAACTCCCGTAGAACAGAGATCCCTGAATTATTTTTGGTCCCTCTATTATGGGCTTTCGTGTCTTTAGAGCTACATCACGTGAAACCAAGGCACCAATATCTACTAATCTATCGGGCTCCTGTGCAAGCAACACTAATTCCTCCACAGAAAATCTACCCTCCAAGGATCGTAATAATCTGTTTGTCTTGCTTTGACGATACACAGAAATTTTTCCAATGCCTGATGCAAATATAAAATAATACGTTTCAGGATCTTCGATGCGTATCTCTTTTTGAGAAGTTTTTAGCGTAAAATAATCTTCTTCACTTTCAAATGGAAAAGTTAAAGCAAGAAAAGACTCAGTATTGGCTTGCGGGAGTACTGAAAGCTCTCTGAGTTTTTCTTTAAGTTCGACATTATCATAGGTGATCCTTTTTATTGCGGATAATACGCTGGACTCCTCAAATTCTTGCGCAAATTGAACATCAAAGGATGAACTATGAAACGCGCTCAAAACAATTCGCTTTGGTTGCAAGGGCTCATCTTCTGTTGTACTCTGCGTTGTCCTTCCGCTGGCGTTCTCTACTACGACGGATACTACAATATCAAAGCCTTCTTGAAAAAAATTTTGGAGACGCCTTTTTTGTCTTTCGGAGGATTTTGATATGTCAAAGTCTACTTCAAATTGCTCCAAGGACTGTTGTGTTGGATCGTCACGCTCAAACACATACGAGCTATACAGCTCTGTGCTGATGAGAGTAGAAAGCGTACTGTTGTCGTCTTGGGTCGCCGAATAAAACATAATTTTGTTTGTCTGGGTTTCCTGCGAATCCAATACTTCGTCATATACGTCTTTGGTAACAATAATAAAATCTTCTTCTAAGGGAATAAGCCCCGCCGCAGAGCGTACTAATTGTTCGTGTGACTGCTCTTGTGTTTGGGTTGCCTGTTCATTTGGCACTTGAGCTCGTAGCGGTGCAAGCGAAAAAACCACGATGCACATAACAAGCGCAATACAAAATAAAAGATTCTTATACGACATTAACACTATTCTACCATTGCACTATCACTGCTACTATGTAAACAAAGAACTGCATTTTGTAGATAAAAAATGGCATCCTTGCTACTATCAAGATTATATCAAATATTTTATCTATCCTTAGTAATTACCAGACCTTGCTAGACAGGATATATGCAGTATTTTATATTTTTACTTCTTGCTAAATATGAGGCTTGCAAGGCCACAAAAGCAAAAAGAGCAAAAAAGTTGTCAAGGAATACTACAGGGTCCATACCACAAACTATTCCGCAAAGACATATACAAAGAAATGCACAAAGAAATACACAGAAACATATGCATATCCAACGGTAAAGCGAACAAAACACAGACTCGCAATGTTGCACTGATGGCACAACATTGATGACGCAATACCATTAGTGTAACACCTGCAACATAACATCAGCGATGTAGATATCACGATCTATCCGCCTGGTCGGCTCTGTTGGTCTGCTTTCTTGTTGGCTTTTGGCTCGCTCTGTTGACCTGCTCTGTTGACCTGCTCTGTTGGTTTATTTGTTGACACGATCACCATCCAAACACAAAAATAAAACATATAATGTAATATACTATATAATTATTTTATATAGTAAAAATAATTAATTCTAAATAAAAAACAACACTGTGGAAAAACTAAACGCAACTAAAAAAAATATTGGTACATTATTCACTGAGCTAAATAAGAACAAGTTTATCATCCCCGAATATCAAAGAAAATACGACTGGGATATCGAAAAATGTGAAACGCTATGGGATGACATGACAGGCTTTTTTGGCGAAAATGTCACTAATGACGAAGAGTATTTTTTAGGCACACTTGTATTATGCAAAGCAGAAAACAGCAATGATCTTGAAATAATTGATGGGCAACAGAGAATAACATCGTTCTTGCTTTTGTTGCGTGCATTTTATTCTAAACTAGAAAAAATGACTCCAGATGACAATATCCGCGGACTTACTGGTCAAATTGAACCGTGTATATGGGAGACAAACAAAATATCAAAGCAGGTAGATGATAAAACAAAAATACACCTACTGTCCAACGCAAACATTGACCCAGATAACGAACTCTTATACAACATTCTTGAAAAAGGTACCCACACAGAAGAAAAAAACACGCCCCATTCTCATAAAAAATACCAAAAAAATTATAATTTTTTTTATGAACAATGCAATACATATGCCCAAAACAACCCAATACAATGGCAAGCCCTTATTGTATTTATCATCGAAAGATGCATAGTACTCCCGATAGAATGCCCAAATACCGAAACAGCACTTACCATATTTTCTACACTCAATGACCGCGGTCTGCCCTTGTCAGATTCTGATATCTTTAAGGCAAATATGTATAAAAGCCTTGCTAAGAAAGATAAGGAATCATTTATAAAAAAATGGAAAGAACTCGACGAAAACACCCAGGCTATAGGGCTACGGTTTAATGATTTGTTTCGATATTATTCTCATATCATCAGAGCAAAAGACAAAAACTCAAAAAAAGAAATTGGACTCAGAAAATTTTATTCTTTCAACAATCACGAACGATTAAAAAACAAAAAGTTAATAGATGACTTGTCAGGCCTATGTAATTTCTGGACTCAGATTATTAAATTTGACTCAGAAAATTATAACGATTTTTTAAATAAGAAAGCACGATGTTACATACACTGTCTATTTCAGTACCCAAACGAGTTTTGGCGCTATGTAATCAGTGTGTTTTATTTTAGGAACAAAGACCTGTTTGATAAAAGTGCATTTGAGACATTCTTAAAACGTACGGTTGCATTCTTATTCTACAAATTCTTAGAAAACCCCAGCATCGCCTATATAAAAGACCCCATCTATAGGTATTGTATCTCACTCTATCACAACAAAGGCCCTGACTACACACCATCATTACCAGTTGAAGAAGAAACAATTAAACATACCTCCCCCAGAATGAAAAAAGGAATACTCTTGCTTCACACTTATCTTGATAGAAGGCAAAACAAACCTATCCCACGTGATTTTGAGATTGAACACATCTTTCCTAAAAAATGGCAAACCGCAAACTACAATGGCTGGAATAAATCAGATGCCGAAAAATACCTAGACAAACTCGGTAATCTAGTACCTATAGAAAAAAAAGTAAATATTCAGGCTGGCAATAGCTACTTTGAAGAAAAGAAAAAACGATACAAAAAGTCCAAAATACGCCAAGTAATAAAGCTATCCAAATATGCTAAGCACGATTGGTTGAAAGAAGATATCGAAGAAAGAGACAAGGCCGTAACACAAGAGCTACTAAGCTTTTTTAAGACCTGTCTAGCACAATCTTAACAAAATGGCTTTGTCGACGTACTGTGCAAACGTGCTACACGCTAATCACAATAACACAGCACAATGACACAGTGCAATAATACAGCGCAATAACGCAGCGCAATAATACAGTGCAATAATACAGCGCAATAATACAGCGCAATGACACAGTGCAATGACACAGCGCAATGACACAGCGCAATAACACAGCGCAATAATACAGCGCAATAATACAGCGCAATAATACAGCGCAATAACACAGCACAATAACGCAGCGCAATAACACAGCACAATGACACAGCACAATGACACAGGTAGTGTCTTTCGTTTTCTTTAATAGCTTTAATAGATATGTTTTATTATCTAGTTATGATCTGATTAGTACCTATTATAGGGGTATATGGGCATATGGATATGGGTAGCACACTATATAAAAAATAGGTAAGGAATACGCCATATAAAAAAGAAGTAGAATTCTTAAAGTCTTTGAGACGGCTTGAGCATGATTACCACGTGCAAATCAAACAAGATACGCAAGATACCTATATATACACATAAAATTACTTATTTATATGTGTATACACTAGTATTTTCGCAATAAATACTCTATTATTCAAATAAATTAAATAAATTCTATTTTTTTTTTATAAATTTACTTTTATTATGCTATAATAAATACATAATTTGTATCACCTATGCAAAGTAAGCGATACAAAATCATACATATTACAAGGAGATAGATATCGACCAAAGACACTACTAATTACATTTGTTCAAGATGGATAGTATTTTACAATACTGCATATCCTGCCATATCTGTGGCTCTATTTGGGCTAATTTGCCATATGCAATTCAATTGCACAAACATGATCGCAGACTAAGCATGAATTAAATACAACAAGACGAAATTGTACATCGCTCATACAAGCGTAATGCAAATATACCAACGCTCTATTGTAATTTATTGTAAAAAAAATTCACATAATCAACGTCAATACGGTAAAGGCAAAAACAACGAAACGCAGTGTTTCGATACAAACAAAACTGCATCCGATACTGTCTCCAGTAGCATATGTCTGCAATCATTGGTATTGATCTAACACGGTAAAACAATAGCATCGCATCAATCGCGATGACTATAAAAGAGACATAGAACAACTATAGGAGGTTATCATGTCTAAACAATTATTTTCAAAACGCAATATTTCAGTTGTAGCTTTACTTGCTTCACTATTTATGCTAAGTGCTTGTTGGAGCGTTGCCCAACGTGATGAAATAGCACTTGCTGAAGTTGTTACTCTTTCAAAAAAAGTAATGACATTTTTTAGCGAAATGCAAATCATACCAGAAGCAGAAAGAGAATACTCAAAATTTGAGGCTCAATACGCAGAAATTAAGGGAGACATTACTGCGCTTCTTATTTTAAATAGAGCACGCCTTAACAATGAGGACACAGTTGAACAAATTGAAATACTTAGCGGACATTGGGATCAGGATATAAAAAAACATAAAGAAGATAACAAAATGATTGACTTTATAATACAACAAAGAATAATACAATACAGCGACTCTTTCTCTGCGATAATCCTAGGAGAACAAGTAAAGGAAGCTGAAGGAGAATAATATGGACTTTGATATAGCAAACGTATTACAAGACATGGGAAACGCAATGGTTGATGTAACAAAAACTGATGCTCCCAAAATGGGCAAATATGTTAAAGAAATACTAAGCAAACGTAGTGGTTCTCTTCTTAGACTCGCAAACGCTAGGAAGAGAGGCGAAATTGATGAAGAAACATTTCAAGAAGAACTGATTCGTGAAAAAGAAGTTATGAAACTTCAGCTAATAACTGTAAAAATTATGACAGAAGTTGCTGTACAAAAAGCCATTAATGCTGCCATCGATGTTTTTACTAATGCCGTAAAAGCCTTAATATAATGTAACTAATATTGATTTTCTTATGAGAACAATAAACAAAAGCATTACTTAAATTTACACATAGTAGATCTTCCTAAGATTATGTATATAGCGTGTCCGCTTCGGCGGACCGTTAAAAATAAAATGAACATCATGCCAAAGAACACAAACAACAACGTCAGCGCAAAGCTATACAGCCACGAGGCATTTTTGAGACTCATAGAGGCAACGCCCAATGATACAAATGTCGAGTTCTGTTGCTTAATCATTGGTATTGAATTAAATGACAAATCACAAACAAACACAGAGGAATATACATGAACATCATATATAAAAGTTGCATGCACAATGCAAAAAAATATTTTACTGGACGCTCAATAAAACAGTCGCTGTTTTTATTGATAGTATTATTTTCGGGGTTTTACTGCTTTGCAGAAGAAGGTATAGAAAGTAGCATTCAAGCTACCATCAATGCTGATGGAACAATATCCTATTACTACATAGTCGAAGAAGAAGTACCCATACAAGATAAAACAAGAAGAGACAACCAAAATAAAAGATTAAATAAAAAACCAGACGAATCCTCGTTTAACTTTGATAACGAAAAATCAGAACCAAGATTGAGAGTTTTGCCCAATGGAGAATTATCTTTTACAGAAAATCAACTGGAAGAATTCATACAAGATAGTATAAGCAAATATTACAATCCAAGTTGGAGTAGTTCTTTTCCAGAAAGTCAAAATAACAAAAAAAGAATTCCTATCGATAGCAAAGAAGTTAATGCCAAACTTGGCAAACAGATGCTAAAAAAAGCCACCGAAGTCTCTTGTAACTCTAACAAGAAACCAAAGGAAGTTGTAGTTACGGTTAGCATAGCCGTGTCAGCAGGCATCGGTATTATTGGAAGCGAAGGCTCAGTTACATTCGGCACCACATGGGAGACGGCCGATATCTGCACCTAAAACATGGGCAACAGAGCATCTTGTTACTCTTCGTCTCTTAACTAGTTCTATACTAGAAAAAGTTGGTTGCAGATTAATCAAAGCAACTCATTGACTTAGTAAGTATATACAGCAACTGTGTGCTACTAGAATAGTAGCACAATGCATACTTATGCTACATACTCCATTACCTACATGCGCTATACTGTTATACAACAAAGCCACAGAACTCACCAACCACATACGTATAACATGCAAGAACAAACATAGTAGAAGAGATTGACACTGCTTAGCAAGCTCTACATCTTCCTTTCTATCAGTCTATGCATGATAATAAAGCAGTATAGACCCATGTGTAGTGCAGGTTATTCCTCGCACATAGAAGCAGTCCCTAATGGTATAGCCTATTTGAAAAATATCACGTGCCAATAATGCTTCTGTGGATCTTGTATACTTGCATACACATATTCTTTGACTTCTTGTATTCCGTCATACCTTGAATGAAATCCCGCTACCTCTGCAGAATCGTATAACTGTTTCACTTTATCTACCGAATCAACTACAATAACTGTCGCATTGGTACTACCGTTTACTTTTTGTGCGGTGTTTGTGCCCTCACTAGACGGCTTGATGAGATTTATTGTCACCCCATCAAACTCATATCTAATAAAAAATACATCACCGTTGTCATTTTTTCGCTCTGTAATAACTTTGCCACCCAGCCATACATTAAGCGTGTTGACATACGCATCGAGATCATCGATAAATAAACTTGTCGATAACTTTGTCGCCATCATTATCCTCCTCATACTTGGATTAATAAATTAAAATATACATCAGTATAATATGAAAGGTTAAATTTAACTTGATAATTTTTTCTAAGAGTTGCTTACTTCAATAACACTCAATTAAAAGTAGGAATATAAAAGATAGCGGTATAATACTCACCGCACTATACCGCTTATACTTCAAAAGATATTTCTCTATTGGCTATTGAATCATTAATACAATACTATCCCTTGAGAAATACCACATGCCAATAATGCTTATAAGGATCTTGGAAATTTGCAAATACATATTCGTCCAAATCTTGTAAGCCATCGCCTACAGGAGACAGCCCTGCAGCTTCGGCCGCACTGTACAATTGCTTTACCTTATCTACCGAATCAGCAAAAATAACTGTCGCATTGGTACTGCCGTTTACTTTTTTCGCAGTATTAGTATTTTCACTAGACGGCTTGATGAGATTTATTGTCACTCCATCAAATCCATACATAACAAAATAGACATCGCCGTCGTCATTTTTTCGCTCTCTCAGAACTTGTCCCCCCAGCCATGTATTAAGCGTATCGACATATGCATTGATATCGTCGACGAATAAACTTGTTGATAATTTTATTGCCATTATTATCCTCCTCAAGAAAAATTAATATATATTATAAATAGTAGCAGAACCTCACTTCTTCAACCGCGCATATCACCCTATACACCCAAGACGACCCTTCATCTCGCGCATATGCCCCACCTGCCACACTCGCCTGTAGGAGTGAGTCTTCGCATAGGTGTCAGCAAGTCAGAAGATTGGCTGTGTTGATACTTTATAGACAGCCCCTATGTGTCTGCGCACAAGCGAGGAACGCCCGTATAGCTGTGTTGTAGAGTTAAAGATACTCTAGGTATTGTAAAAATGCTATTCTAAAGGAAAAGGAGATACACAATGACTACTTATACATTAAAAAATCTGTATAAAACGTTAGTTGAAGAAAGAATGGGAAGTCCCACATTGCCAGAACCCCGTGAATGGCATCGTGAATATAGACACATTTTCCAGACAGTACAAGATATTAAAAAGCGAATTAAGAAGGGCAAAAAGCTAAACCCAGAAGATGACAAAGCGTTTCTTGAGTTACTAATTTATACTGATTCAAACGGAATTGGTTCAAAAGGACGATCTTATATAAGTAAAGATAATTTTAATGTAGTAATCAAAGATAAAGATTTTTTACATACACTTGAAAAAGTGATATGCGAGCCAACCAACGAACACTATAAAAAACTGGGTAATACGTGGTCACGTATAATAGAACAAAATAATCCCCTAATAATTAATCGAATAGTCGCAGCCTGCACCCACGACGTCTCCACAAAAGTCTACGAAGAATACTTTAATACCACATTTAACTGGCTGATTGTTGAAAAACTCATACCAAACTATCCTACAGAAAAAGAAAATAACTGGTTTTTGAAGAATGTGTTTTTAATGAAACAATTAAAAGAAACGTTTAAAGAAGAATTACAAAACAAAAAAATAGACAATAACACAAATCAAGAATTTGATGAATTATATTTAAGTCAATTTGTATGGTACCTATATCAATACATATCTGGAGACTATCAAGCTCCAGCAGAGAATATTTTTAATAAAAAAAAACAATTAGTATATTACGGAGTACCCGGAACGGGAAAGACATATATAGCAAAACTCAATGCACAAAAACACTTAAGTTTTTGGCATGAAGAAATAGCGAGTCTTAGCCCCTCTACCAAAGCAGAATATCCTCAAGTCAAGAATACCTTTACTGAGCAAAAGAACATTGAACTCATTCAGTTTCATCCATCATACAGCTATGAGGATTTTATAGAAGGCATGCGCCCAATTATGGATGAAAACAAACAAGTACAGCTCACTCTTCAGAATGGAACTTTCAAGACATTTTGCATGCGCGCAGCAAAATGGGAAATTGACATTAACCGCCTTTATAACAATACGGACAAAGACAATACCAAAAAAGAAAACAAAAACGAAGCACTCTCACCAGACAAGTGGGAGTCTCTAACAGTAGAAGACATTCTCCCATTCAGAGAAAATCTATTGCAGAGGGGACATTACTGGGAGTATATATTTAATATTAACGATACAAGCCTTCTCTTGTCAGAAGTCATACCCCCTTTCTTTTTTATTATTGATGAAATAAACAGAGCAGAACTATCACGCGTATTTGGCGAACTGATGTATTGCCTTGAATATAGAGGAATAAAGAATGCCATCAAAACACAATACGCACACCTCAACACAAAAGATACTGGAATGTTATGCACGGATACCAAACAAAACACATACGCGTTTTTTATTCCAACAAATGTGTACGTAATTGGCACCATGAACACTACGGATCGTAGCGTAGAAAGCTTTGATTTTGCTCTGCGTCGTAGGTTTGCTTGGTACGAAATAAACCCAGATACCAATATCTTAAAAAACGAACTTCTCAAAGTAAACGAAGCATGGTGTAGTCTCGCAGACAGACTTAAAAACTTGAATGCAGCAATATCAGACACGCCTTTATTAGGAAAAGACTATCAAATCGGTCATGCTTATTTGATGAACCTAAGAGATGACCAAGGTCTCTCTGAAGAAGAACTAAGTGAAAAAATCTGGGGAGAGTCTATACTTCCTTTGCTACAAGAATATCTTCGGGGAGCGGGAGAAATCGAACAAAACATTAATGCCCTCAAAGAAACATTCGTTATCAGATAGAAACACCCAAGAGATACATAATGTCGTCAGTTGAGACCAGCACCCCCGACTCTACGTGCTTATGTGACATACTCAAAAACGGCACCCTCACGGATAATCAAACCTATACCATATCTAATGACACTATTACCAAACTGTATCCTTCTCAAGCAAGCCCAATGCCAATAACCCACTGCCCGACTTGCTCAAAAAATAACAAGCAAGCACTCTTTGAATTCTTGGGCACTGCTTCTATAGTTTCTTCTCGTCCTAAGGATGGCACCGACTCTCAGAGGAAGGTCATCGTGTTTGATACAGAAAAGTACGAACACAATACATCCGACCCACTCATCCGCGTAATAGGAACAAACCCCCATGACTTTACCATACGCACAGGAAACTTAATTGGATACATAACAAACAAAAGCTATACATTGTATGTTAGTTCTCGATTCGGTGATGACTTTCTCAGATACATGATTGCTGATGCGCATGGATTTTTAGAATTAGAGCATTATGGTGGAATGTCTAATGATGGCTATTATTGGCTCCTCATCTATCTTTGGAATACCACACTCAAGCAAGCGTATCATCGACTAGGGCTACCAAAGAGCTATATCAACAAAAATGAACACACAGCTAAAGTACGCAGGCAATTAAATCTTATAGATTACTTTCAGTACAAGACACTAGGAACATACCAGTGCTCGTACCGTGAGCACAGTTACGACACCCCTCCCATAGCACTATTTATACATGCCCACAAAAACACAAGGGAGTTTCCTTTTTGGAAAAGTACAAGAAATATCTACAACACGCTCCTCTATGTTAGTCAGGGCAAAAAAAGAACTTACAAAGAGCTACTAAGCACTAAGCATTTTACCAATCCCTTTTACAAAGAATACAATACCCTCATAGACTTGTCAAAAAAAATAATTACTCATGCGGGTACTGGCTTTGATACTACCCATACGTCAAGCACATTTTTATTTGATGTCTCTATGCTGTTTGAATACTTTATAAGAAAGCTCATAGAAAAAAATCACGATATACAACTGCAAAGCAAGTATACAACACGAAAGATACCAACAGGGGGAATACCACACAAAAAAAGAGCGTTAAAGCCTGATCTTGTCTTTAAAGGCAAAGGCAAAAGTGGATTATACGTATTTGATGTCAAATATAAATATTTTGATTTTACGAACGGCGCAAAGCGTGAAGATTTGTTTCAGTTGCATACGTATGTTGGTCAATGGAGTAATGAATGCTCCATTGCAGGATGTGGTCTCATTTATCCATGTAAAGAAAAAGATTATCCATATAGAAAAGAAGACGCTACGCAACAAGTGAGATATTTACAAGATACCCTCTGTATATCCAATAAAAGTATCCCCTTTTATATACTCTTTTTAATCATTCCAACTCAACATGAATCTCCTAGCTTTACCACATATATGAACAAGCAATGTCGCATCTTTACAGATACAATTCAGTCAATCACCAACAACAATAACTAAATTCTTTCAGCAGGCATCGGTATTATTGGAAGCGAAGGCTCAGTTACATTCGGCACCACATGGGAAACAGCCGACATCTGCACCTAAAACACCAACAACAAACCACAGCACAATAACCACAGCACTCACCAATCAAACGCATACAACACGCAAGAAAAAGAACACACTATATACTGTATTACATGCAAGCGATGCGCACACGCACACAACGAGCACCTAGAAATCGTACCATTGACTTGAGCAAAGACGAGCGCATTCGCTACAAAAAAAACCTTGTCCACATTGACACAGCAGTCTCGATTAATGACATCTTGAACAAAACAATACAGCAAGACAGCCTCGATGCCTTAGATTATTTACCCAGTCAATTTGTTGATATCGTATTTGTCGATCCGCCGTACAACCAAAACAAAACCTTCAACCTGACAACATACAAAGAAACAACATCAGAAAAATATGAAGCATGGCTTGACTCATGGATCTGCAAAATGCTACGACTCCTAAAACCAAGCGCGTCCATCTACATCTGTGGGGACTGGAAATCCTCCGGTCCCATCTTCAACATTGCAAAAAAATACTTTATCATTCAAAATCGTATAACATTTGAAAGAGAAAAAGGGCGTGGCGCAAAAGCAAACTGGAAAAACAGCTCAGAAGATATCTGGTTTTGCACAATGTCAAAACACTATCATTTTGACGTTGACGCAGTAAAAATCAAACGAAAAGTCATCGCCCCCTATCGAGATACCTTAGGCAATGCAAAAGACTGGCGCCAAGAAGAACACGGAAAATACCGATTCACGCACCCATCAAACATGTGGACAGACATCACGATTCCCTTTTGGTCTATGCCAGAAAACACCAACCACCCAACACAAAAACCAGAAAAACTTGTTGCAAAAATTCTTCTTGCCAGCTCAAAACCTTCCTACGTCGTATTTGACCCCTTTCTCGGCTCAGGCACTACTTCTGTTGTCGCAAAAAAACTAGAAAGAAACTACGTAGGTATCGAAATAGACGAATACTACAGCTGCCTTGCAGAAAAACGACTCGCAATGGCCGAGTCCGATAAGACTATTCAAGGCTATTCTGACGGAATTTTTTGGGAACGAAACACATTCTCTTCTACAAACTAAGCCATTTAATATATAATATAAAGTATATTTAGATAAAATATGTGTACAAGCGTCCTTTTAATCTTTATAAAACAAAATGAAGCACAATCAAAACAGCCTTAGCTCATGTACATAAAGAAGAAAGACAAAGCGCACATACACTGAGACCTATAAACACATACATAAAAAGCTAGCATAACAATGCCAAAAATTAGTAGTAAACTAGAAAAATTTCTTAAAAGACTTGCTGAAGGTCTCATAGTAGGACTAGGTATAGCGATAGTAATTCTATTTTTTGAACAACTAAAGGATGCAGAAAAAGAACTTGATGAAGCAAGGGTTGCCCTTGTCAAAGAAAAAGAAATTACACTGAGATTTCGAGAGGTAATTGAAGAGATTGAAGCGGTAATGGCAACAAGTACCATTAAAATACAACAACTTGAACAAAAAATCGAAACCCTTAATGCCTCTGCCAGCACACCCTCCCAACCCCCTCTTTCACTGCAAACCGCGGAAACAGAGCAAAAGGACAAAGATATCAATGACAAAACATCCTCTAGTACTAGTAGTAGAGTGGCACCAAGGCTACCAGAAACACTACCATTTCTTTTACAAGAAAATCTTTCACCTAATTTGCCAGAGGCACTCCCCTGGATACAACTCAATGATGCCCTTCAAAATCTGGATACCATAATTGAAAAAGAATAACAAAGTATAGAATCCTGACAAATACGTACAAGCAAAAATCTACCCCTGTAAAATAAATCTTACCTAGCACAACGAAATATCTCGTACCCACTCAGTACCGCCAAATACCAGACAACTTGATTTTTTCATGACATGTCTACTAGTAAATTTTTCATTTATATCACAATAATATAACATTATTACAACAAATAAAATAAAATTATATTTTTTTATTAAAAATACTTTTATTATGCTATAATAAAAGCAAGAAATGTATCATTCTGTGTAACCAAGCGATGCAGAATCTTACAATCATTAAGGAGGTAGGCACAAACCTAAAACAAAAACATGACAGAAAAACAAGAATCCTCAAAGCCACGGCTTTTTGAGGACAACGAAGGCAATCCCTCATCAATGCGAATGATGAGGGATTGCCTTATTAGCAAGCATAGGGTTTGGATTCATTACTATCTTTTACAAATCAGCCAATACAGAAAATGGACTATATATTACAGTAGTGTTTTTACTTGCGACCTTTGCTCCCAAAGCGGTACAAAAATTTGCAGAAGTTAGGTTTTCACATCGAGATTCTAAAGGTAAGATCTCAAAATAGGGGGAATACACATCTGTAGAATAAACCTACGATTTGAAAAGATATCATTAAAACCTGCCTTAGAAATAAAAGTTATTGACATGAAAAACTCAACGCAAATAAAAACAATAACATCACTTACTATAGGTGATACCAACTAGTGGACATATAACAACTATTAGAGGAGGTTAAATCTTGTCTAAACAATTATTTTCAAAACACAATATTTCTGTTGTTGTCTTGCTTTTTTCACTCTTTATATTAAACGCTTGCATGAGCGTTGCGACTTACAATGAAGAGGCACTTTCGGAAGCAGTTGCTCTTTCAAAAAAAACAAATGCTTTCTTGGAAAACATGGAATCCATTGTAGAGTCAGAAAGAGCATATGCAAAATTTAAGGAAGAGTACATTGAAATTGAGAGCGATATTAGCGCCCTTCTTCTTATAAATAAAGCTAGGAAAGATAATTGGACTACCATTAACATGATCGAAATCCTGCAATGGCTGTGGGTTGATAATAGAAAAACCCATGAAGCAGAAAACACCCTATCTGATAAGGATTTAATAAATCAAAGGTCAGACAACTTTCGTGTATTTGATGCAATAATAGCTGGTGAGAAAGGAAAACCACAAGGGAGGTAAAAATATAATTAACATAGAAAATTTCAACAGAAAAAGACTTACTAGTCGAATTATCGACTTAAAACCATGATAAGAGTTGCAGTACAAAAAGCAGTTAATGCTGTTGCTCATGTTTTACAAGGTCATAGAAGCGTTAACATAAGACAAGTGATTAACATATACGTAAAGTTAGGAGAAATACACATATGAATATCATGTATAAAAACTGTATACACAAATTAAAAAAAAAAATTACTGGATATTCGATAAAGAAAACAATTTTTTCATCGATTTTATTTTTTTCTTTTTCAGCACTCAGTTTCGCAAAAACCACAGTACGGAGTAACAGTAAAGAAAATTTTCAGAATATTATATTTGGAGTTACCCCTTTACTTGTAGGCCTAACTTTTATGTACTTTGGCTATAAGTTGTTTAAATTAGGTATAACGGAAAAATCTGGTAATATGAATGTACAAGCTAGATCCATAAAACTTATTGTTCAGCAAGCGGCACCGGGTACTATTTTTACAATTTGTGGTGCAGTTATTATTATAGTAGCCATTATCAAAAAACTTCCATCTCTCAATTGTGAATAAAAAAATTTTGAGGAAAAATCAATGAATAAACATGTTAAACTAGCTTTACTAGCTCTAACTTTCATCAGTTTTACATTTACAGGAAAAGTTGCTGAGGCTCTAGGAAATTCTGAAGAAAAATCTTTTAATTTCTTGGATGCAGTAAGTGGTTCTTTAGATGATTCTAGAGATAGAGCTAACAATGCGCATGAAATTGCCGAAAGAACCAGTAATCAAGAAAAATCACTTGTAACAAAAAGCGTAGATTACATTACCTGTATAGAAATGAACATTGTATTCGCTATTAAATATGAACACTCTCAAAAAAACAAAGAACGTAGGAAAAAGTCCGTAGATGCGACTAAGAAACGGATAGAGTTTTGCCAAGAAGAAGCAATAAGCCTTGTAGGTGAATCTGAGGAAAAAATCAAAAATTCTGCTTTGGAAATATTAGATTTCGAGCAGAGACTAGAGAAATCTTACACGCTTAATCATCCCTCACCTTCAAATCAGTTTAATCTTGGTAATGCTAAACTCAAAGGAACAACAACTCTAACTCTAGAATTTTCTCCCAACAACTTGATTATTGCTACCACAAACGCCTCCCTATCCCTAGGTGATAATGATAATAGCAGAGAGAAGACTAATGGTCAAGAACATCTTGAATCACGTATGCTCATCCCTTTTTATGATGATGTAAAATTGGCCTATATTATAGCTGAAATTGCCCGCGAAAAAATTTCTAACGTCAAAACAACTCAGTACGAGCTATGCATTAATAGCATAGAAAAAAGTGTGAAATTTGTAACATATGCCACTTTAAATGGAATGAAAGAATCTAAGGCTGATGAAGTTATGGACTGGATAATGAGTTGTAAACTCATACTACATGAAATTACATTTGATTTAGATAATGCCATCTAGGACTATCCTTCTTCAGAAAATGAAAATCGACAGGAAACCAGCAACCCCAAAATTCATAGGCATTTTCCTCCCGCGCATCAAAAGTTACCAAGTCGAAAACCGCAACAACACTAGTAAAGTACTGCTAAATACTGAAAGAAAAATAACACTGCAGGGTTTTAAAAAAGAAAGTAAACTCGAACTTGTTACCAAAAGACACAATTCTGATGTCTTTCCGTGCTCCAGTAGTATACTTAGCATTTGCAAAAATCCTGTTGCCATTAATCAAGGCTATATAGCAATAAAATGTAACAAATCTATACCTCCCGAGTATTATTATCCAATGGTGTGAAGAAGCATGAAAAAAAACTACAATCCAATAGTACTACGTTCTCGGAAATGAGTAAGAAAAATTTCCGCCCTATGAAGATACTAACCCCTGAATATAATTTACTTAGTATATATAAACGCACAGCTTGTACTCTTTGTAATCTGATAGCTAGTAACAAAACTGCAATAAACCTTCTATCAAAAACAAGAGACGCCCTCCTTCCCAGACTCTCATTTAATAAAACAAACCTACACACAAAAAGAGGATACTATAGTGACCGATAATATTGATAATATTCCAGTGTGGGATGAAAACCAACCAGAAAAAAGTTTTGTAACTCTTTCCAATCCAACAAACGAAAACATCCCTGCAACCCGTCTTGAAAGTTGGAAAGATTTTTCAAAATTTCTAGAGAATCCTTTTTTTGATTTTAATAACGTACAGCATATCTTTAGAGGACACAGACGGTATGACTGGAAATTAACACCAACACTAGCACGCATCTTGGGAAACGGTATATTATCGGAAGAATTAGTTAAGGAGCAATGGTCTACGTTTCGCAAGACAATGCGGGCTCATGCTACAGATTATTCATTATTAGAGATTGAGAAAGAAAACAACGAGCTTTGGTCAATTGGTCAGCACCATGGTTTGATGACGCCTTTGCTTGACTGGACCCACTCGCCTTACGTTGCGCTTTTTTTTGCGTTTTCTGAAGAAGATAAACTTAACGAGGAAAAAGAAAATCTTTATCGAGCAATTTATATCTTGAATAAAAATTCTGTTGTTAAGTCAGACTCATGTAAGAATGTTCTGTTTGAGCCCAAAAAAGATAGTTATAAACGTCTAGTAAGCCAGGATGGTCTTTTTACTATCTCGCCACCTGGATTAACTACTACTGGGGAAACCTTAGTAGAAAACCTAAAGAAAAAATTTCCTCCACCAAATATTTTAGCTAAGCATATTTGTAAAGTATACATCAAAAATGAACAACAAAGAGACTGTTTAGAATACCTACGCCACATGAATATACATCATGCTAGCTTGTTTCCAGACATCTTTGGTGCTTCCAATTATTGCAATGCTCTGATAATAAAAAAACAACGAACAAAAAATTCGTCCTCGAGCACCAAACAAGATCAACATTCAGAAAAAAGCATTAGAATTGAAAAAATTAGGGATCTACTCACAAATCATCTTAAAAAAGAAGACTCTAATCCAAGTCGTGTAGCACTTCTTGCTAACGAACTCTGTGAACAGCTTTCAAAACTAATGTTTATTAACTGGCAAGGCATAGATGCAGTGAAGAGAGAAATGAAGCGAGTAACAAGCGTGCTATTGCGTATATACGATTATCCCATTTACGCTAGAAGTGAAATAATAGAAAACATCTTATATGCCATTGACACTAAAAAGAAGAGTTGACCTAGATAACGAAAAATAGGAACTTACATACTTAAGCTAGCGAGAGATAAAACTAGCCACCATGCCCAAATATACAACATCTCGTACATATTCTCGATAAAACAATAATTACACCTACCCATATTTTCAGAATGGCTTTAGTTGATATTTGTTTCTTACTGCTGTGCTCAAAGGCAGAACATACTATGAGCACAGTTATTAAGTCTATATGATTGTCCGTGAGATGAGTGACTTTTCTCGAGTGAACTTAAACTCGGTAATTCAAAAGACAACCTGAGTTTTGTATACTAGTTTCATTTTAAGAAGATTATTAATGAGAAAATAAAAGATGTTAAACAAAGTAAGATAGGATTATAAAACTACTATTCTGCAAAGCAGTCATCTTTATTTTCTTTTCCCATGCATTCGTCACAAGGTTCGCCACTATTTGGTCTTTTTCTGCCACTATACTTTAATTATGCTACGTTCTACCGTCGCACCCCCCAAGTCTAGCACACATTCCCCTACCTATCCCCCATTCACCATCACTCCAGACATAGTAAACACTACATAACGACACCCCAAATATTACAAGACAATAGCAAAGGATGCTAAATCAAGAAGAACTCGATTATAGCCCACTGGTAGGTAGAGCTAACATGCATGTTTTTTGCGTAATAAGCAAGAAATATAAGTCAACGAATAACACTACTCCAATTACCTACATTAGATAGTTACACAATTAAACGCACATATCTAACAAAGAATCCACTAAGATGCAGGCAGAAAGCTGGCACAGCGTTACCAAAACCGTCAATGATACTATGTATCACTAGTAGGATTTGATATAGACACGATGTTCGCTTGCTGTATAGTATTTTTTGCACTTTCCTTTGTTCTTGCGAAATGAATGCTAGAAAAGACTATTTACACGAAACTCTCATGTATTAAAATAAAACATGACATATTTTACAACAGATTTTTATTTATATCACAATAATATAACATTATTACAACAAATAAAATAAAATTATATTTTTTTATTAAAAATACTTTTATTATGCTATAATAAAGGTGTTGATTGTATTGTCTTTTACAACAAAGCGATACAAAATCTTACAATCATTAAGGAGGTAGGCATTAACCTAAAACAAAAACATGACAGAAAAACAAGAATCCTCAAAGCCACGGCTTTTTGAGGACAACGAAGGCAATCCCTCATCAATGCGAATGATGAGTTTTATTGCCTTATTAGCAAGCATAGGGTTTGGATTCATTACTATCTTTCACAAATCAGCCAATATAGAAAATGGACTATATATTACAATAGTGTTTTTACTTGCGGCCTTTGCTCCCAAAGCGGTACAAAAATTTGCGGAAGCTAGGTTTCCACATCGAGATTCTAAAGGTAAGATTTCTAAATAGGAGGAATACATGTTAAGTGTTATATCTAAAAATTGCAAAAGCAATTTTAGAGAATTTTTTACAAGATTATCAATAAAAAAACTTATTTTTTTATTGTTTTTATTTTTTTCCGCATTTAGCTTTGTAGGAGCTGAATCAATTAGTGGCAAAGTGATATTGGGAACCACATACAAAATTATTTCACTACTAATAGGCGTAATTTTCATGTATTTTGGCTATAGGCTATTTAAGTTTGGAATAACAGAAAAATCTGGAGACGTAAACGTACAGGTTAAATATGCAAAATTCATCGTAGAAAAAGCAGCCCCAGGCACAATCTTTACAATTTGCGGAGCTGCAATTGTTATAGCAGCAATTATTAAAGGAATTACAATTAGTTAGTAAAAACAAGGAGTCGTGGCAAGACAGAGACTGTAGCTTTAAGGTTTCCTTCATTTACAAGAATAAATCTAGTTAGGTAAAAAAAAATCAATACAAAATTTAAGGTTCAATTAAAATTATGAAAAAATCAAAGAAGAACAAAAAAAATTATACTCGATGGATAGTATTTAGTTTAGTTTTCACAATCTTTATGATTATGGAAACAACAGTAGAGGCCGAAGGTGAGAAAGAACAACCAATTAGTGAAGATGATATCTCAGATATAGCTGAGACATCATATAATAAAGCCATGGAAATTTCTGATAGTGATTCAGCCACAAAACCAATAAAAAATGATGCATATATCTATTGTATGGAACAAAACTCTCAATATTGGATTAAGCACAAAAAACCAAATGAAACGGAGGTTATTGAAGACCGTATAAAGTTCTGTAAAGAGCTGTCAATAAATCTTGTAAATAGTCTTGAACAAGCAGTTAAAGATTCAGATATTGCGTATAAAGTATTTTATGATGATGATAACGAAACACCTGCAAGTAGCAATGGTGATATAGTTGCCTTTTTTGATTCTTCTTCCCTTACTGATACCGCATCAAGTAAAATATCAATACCTCCTCCAACTAATCTCTCAAAATCTAATATCAGTGATACGAGAGATTCTGAAAAAAATAAAGATCTAGAAACAACTGAAGACATAGAACATCCAGAATCGTATAGTCGTCAAATCAAACTCAACATAGATAACTTTTACAAAAATGCTGAAGAAGCATATGAAAGCGCTAAAAAACAATATGAAAATTCTCAAGAAGAAAGCACTAGATATCAAGCGTGTCTTTCTAGCCTAGAAAATAGCATTAAATTCATAACATACATTAATCTACCTGAAACAGAAGGAGTAAAAGGGAGCATGAAAAGAAAAGCTAGAAGATGGATAAACAAGTGTGAAAGTATACTAGCCGGAATTGTAAATAAACTAAACAATGCAATTAACGGTCATCAACCAACACTGAACGACGACCCACCAGATGAATTTTAATTTAAGGCAAGTGTAACTTCAACCGTAATAAGTAAACTACTAAAAACCCAAAACAAACACAACATCATCCCACATAACCCGATGGATAAAAAACAAAAAACCACAGGAAGCAATCTATGCAAAAACACAATAGCTTAATCGTTATTCTGACAATCTCATTTCTAATATTGAATGCTTGCGCGTCCGCTTTACTAGTACCAGAAGAAAACACCTCATCTCATGAAATTGGATCAGATTTATCAGAGAGGTCTGATAAACCTATCCCACCCACAAACAACGTTCAAGCCATCATTGATGATGACGGATCTGTGACATACTACTCCATAAACACAGAATCAGGAAGTGGCTACATTGACAAAAAATATAACAAAAAAAGAGCAAAAGAAATACGAGAAAATGCTGTTGAAATCGAAAAAGAACAGTTCCACGAAGGACTCGGACAACGAATGAAGCAAAACGCGATTGCAATCTCATGCTCATCTGATCCAAGACCAAAAGAAGTTGTCCTCACCTACAGCATAGCAATTTCTGCAGGCATTGGCCTTATCGAAAACACTGGTGCAAGCATAGTTGAAACAACATGGGACACAGCCGAACTCTGTAACTCTGCTAAATAAAAACAAACAAACTAGTACCGCTTCATCGCTACCTGTCCCTTTCATCTGCAACCAAATCACCTCTACACCACCTTATTCCCTCCCTCACTCGGCTTCGTATCTACCATACCTATCTCGGTGACCACGCTTCTATTTTTCCTTTCACCAATCAATTCATCCATCTCTCCTTCACTAGCCACTCCCTACCCATCCGCCAACCACTTATCTCATCCATCTCGCCTTTAGCCTACTATCAATCACATGTTTAGATCTCAAGACCTTTCCCCCTACTTTCGCTCTCGCCTCATCTGTTACACTGAAAAAAGCTAGTTGGCAAATGACACAGCATGCACATGCACAGCTATATAGAAAACATAACTGCATACTTCAGACAATCTCTCATTGACTCTGATTTACACGTTCCAGCAGACAAAGAATTACTGAGCATATACAAAACATTTATTGACACTTCATACAGTTCAGAAAAATACCAACTAGTCAGCCGTGATTGCTGGATCACAGGCACCATTGATCCTATAACCACAAAAGAAATATTTAGAAAAAAACACCAAGAAGAAGACCAAGACATCGAACTTGTATTTATGCCAAGAATCGACTTATTAAAATACGAAGGAACAGAAAGACCACAAAACAAAATTGCAACACTTGTTCCGCTACTCGCACACTGCTGGCTAAATAAAACAGGCACATTAACACCCAGCACCACTCCCCCGTGGATACCAAGAATATGGCTGTTTCCCAACGAAAGAACAAACACAGAAATCGGCACCTTAGACGCAGTCAGCGACTTTTTTACCCATCACCCATTTGAAAGCGTGCACACTTGGAGCGAATTAGTAGACTACGGTAATACATTGCTCAGTTGGGTAATTCTCGGAGCGCATCACAAACTAGACGCACAGCACAAAACAGACATACACAACACCTTGGATACCCATTCAGTCTTTGACATTACTATCCATGATGAATACATCCAACAAGAACGCGCATCTATTTTACAACTCGACTTAGACCCCACAAACACGACAAGGCACATAAAAAAATTACTGGACATCATAGGCAACCTTTACCACGATACAGAACGCGATCAAGAACACGATCTTTCCCTATATGAAACATTCTGTCAAAAAAACCCATCACACACCAACCAGTACACCAACTGCCAGCACACACATAGGCTTTCCGTCCAACACCTCGGTCAGATGACAGGCGAATTTGCTCTGTCGCCCAACCAGCGCAACGCACTACACCACTTATATAATATTGACCACGGAGACATACTAGCAGTTAACGGTCCCCCCGGCACTGGCAAAACCACCTTGTTAAGGACAATCGTCGCTGATATGTGGGTTACTGCTGCACTACATCACGCAGATCCCCCACTCATCGTTGCTTGCTCAAATAACAATCAAGCAGTGACAAATATTCTTGATAGCTTTGCCAATGTAAACGAAGACAACATCGATGCATCCTTACGAGGTCGCTGGCTCCCAGAAATACGTACCTACGGTCTTTTTTTTTGTAGCACACATCAAGCAACAAAAACACCATATCCAATGTATTGCTCAGCCAAAACAACAGAAAAAAGCATCATGCACACAATGCAAAATCTCAACATAGAAGAATTACATCATTATTTTTTAGATAAATACAATAAGTGGAATAAGGGTGCTCCTAACATAGATGACATTGACGTAGCTCAAAACAAGCTCCACAAGACATTACAGCATACTAAAACGCACATAGAACACGGCATCAACGCAAAAAAAGCCTTCATTAAGATTAGAGACGAAATCATAGACACCCATCTGAGCTACAAAAATCTACTAAAAACAATAGAAATAACAGAAGATGAACTTCTGGCAGCAAAAAACACCTATGAACACAGTCAGACCATTCTCAACCAAGCCTACGCACTATGGGATAAAAGAAGTTTTTTTACAAAACTATTCATGTGGCTTCCCCCCATAAGAAACCCAGAGCATCGAAAAACAAAACAACTTCTTAACAGCGTCGATATTCAATTAACAACATATACCGACACCTCAACCGAACACTACCTTGACGCACGCGTACAAGCAGCACACTTACACCTTAAAAAAATACAGCACCAAATGCAGGAACTCAAGGAAAAACAAGCCATATGCCAGCGTGCATACAAAGCACTCAAACACTGGATTGATCAGCAGATGAGCGCTACTGGTAATGCCTGTACCTCAGATGATATTGTCGAACAAGCAGACGAGCTCATCGATAAAGGCTTACGATTCAAAATGTTTAAACTAGCGACGCACTACTGGGAAGCACGTTGGTTACTCGAGATGCAAGACTTTGATCCAAAAGATGACAAAAAATCAGTAGCAAAAGTGCTTCGTAAATATAGACGATTTGCAAAACTGACGCCGTGCTTTGTATCAACTTTTTATATGACCCCTCTCGCCTTCACCGCAGGTAAATTTAAGGATGATGTCTGGACTGACGTGCCTTTATTCAGCGACATTGATTTGTTGATTATAGATGAAGCAGGTCAGACAACGCCAGAAGTAGCAGCACCGAGTTTTTCCTTAGCAAAAAAAGCGCTCGTCGTAGGTGACGTCGATCAAATTGAACCCATATGGAATATTTCAGCAGCTACTGACATCTCAAACCTAAAGACATATACTCTGTGTACCTCCCAAAAAGACTACGATGAAATATGGCTAAAAAATGGCTTGCTTGCAAGCAGTGGTAGTGTAATGAAGGTAGCACAAAATCAATGTCGTTACCATCAATTTAAAACGCTCCAACGAGGGCTGTACCTTACAGAACATAGACGTTGCTACAACGAAATAATCGACTACTGCAATACACTCGTATACAAAGGCATATTAGAACCACTAAGAGGAAACGCACCCGACACTACTGACCCCACTGACAAACCACCATATCCTTGGAGTACCATGTCGTTTTTTCATATAGATTCAACATCAGAACAGTACGGTAGCAGTAGACGAAATACCGCAGAAGCAGACCGCATTGTCGAATGGCTTGCAGAACAAAAATGGAATATACACTCTTACGCAAAACAGCACAACAAAAGCATGAACACCAAAGATGCTATGCACATACTACAACAATCGGTGGGAATCATCACACCGTTTAAGGCGCAAGCACGACTTATTACTCGCAAGCTAGAAGAAGCACAACTTGGCGCTGTTACAGCAGGAACTATTCATAGCTTTCAAGGCGCTGAACGACTTATTATAGTGTTTTCTAGTGTATATGGCGTTAGCGACATCAATGCCAGCAAATTTTATGATGCTGGAAACAATATGTTGAATGTAGCCGTCTCAAGAGCTCAGAATGTCTTTATCGTGTTTGGGCACGCCAAATCTTTTGGCATGCCACAAGGCATGTCGCCTTCGGGAATACTACGCCCAATGCTCAGCCGTATAAACTAAATGCACCTGCTTTTACCATTGCGTTGCAGAATTTACTGATCCTTTTTTATAGCTTTATTGCGATAAAACTAAGACCCGCCCCCAACACCCTTACATAACACATACGCTTTCTGATACACTATAGGGGAATGATAAAAGACAGGTCATTCAAGGAGAAGGAATTAATGAAAACCCCAACCAAAATATTATATGTCGGCACGGCTGTAGCAGACGGTGCACGAGCAGGAACCCTACAATCAGACGATGGTCGTTTGAATCTTACGCTTTCTAAACCAAAAGCCATGGGTGGCGACGATGGACCAGGCACTAACCCCGAGCAGCTCTTGGCAGGTGCCTATGCCACATGTTTCTTGGGAGCAATGCATTATGTCGCAGCTAAAAAGCGTATTCAGCTATCCAGTGACATCAAAGTTACGGTAAAAGTTGGTGTAGGACCGATTGACTATGGTTTTAACTTTGACGTAGACATCCATGTGGAAGGAATCGGTTTTGACAGGGCTCAAACTGATGAGTTACTGCATGATTCCCATAGGGCCTGCCCGTTTTCAAATGCGACAAGGGATCAAATAGCGGTACGCATCACAGGTAACTAGCGCTCGTCCCAAACCAAAGCCACAACAATTTTAGACAAACCTCGGGTACATAGTGTATAGCTCACATGTACCCGCAGGGCTTGCTCATTAATCACACCAACTGAACGCAACCAATCAAATGTGACTAGTCAAATGTGGTCAGCCACATGTTCCAGCCAAATACGACCACTCAAATGTTCCACTAATCCTATGCTACCTACTCCACATTTTCACAACAGTCTTGCATTTATATCTGTCCTTCACCCTCATATTTAAGGGAGGCAAGACATGCCATGCACATAGATATCCAATCTGAATGACTGCTTATAAAGTGAATGATTTTTCTTAGGGAACTTCTTAAATAATAGACCTAAATAAAAACAAAACATAGCGAGTATATAGTACCATCACCAGGCAAGCAAAACATAACCAACTTATCGTTGATGAGAACATTATTTTCTTTGTTTGTTATTCTTTTTGTTGCATATATATCACTATTTTCTACATCTTTTTTTAACCCTATACTCCAATAATATGTTACAATTTGCGTATAACTCAACACGTGCGTACTGCCGTATGAGTCGCAGGTATATAGCATGAAAATATATAGCAAATACACCTTACTACATTACGGCTCCAAGACACTACACCTATTATGGGTAATAGCAATACTTGTATCGTGCGAATCAGGAACAAGTACGTCCAATAGAAGTAGCGCCGACAAAGACACGACCACCCCATGGTATAATGCAGGGAACGACTGCGATGCCATAGATAAAGACAAGCAGTACACCCCAAAAGACACAGCAGAACTAAAGCAACTCATACAAAAAGATATCCAAACTCATGGGGCAGAAGTCAATCTAAACTATCTTGACACCTCAGCTATTACTGATATGTCGGGCTTATTTGCTACTGCAGACACCACTGCAGAAACAACTACAGAGACCCTAGAAGACGCTACAAGAGAAGTCACAGAAAAAGTCGCCTTTAGTACCTTTAATGGTGCAATACACTGCTGGGATGTAAGCAATGTACACACTATGCACGCAATGTTTAGGGGGGCGAATGCATTCAACCAACCCATCAGCAACTGGAATGTAAGCAATGTGACAGATATGAGCGAGATGTTTAGTGGAGCAGAATTATTTAGCCACGATCTCACCGATTGGAAGCACTATGTACAACAAACAGTAAACACTGAGTATATGCTGATAAACACCAACGTGGTAGCCGTACCTGACTGGAAAGACGCAGGGATCTGCTTTCACCATACTGCCCATGCATATGTAATGAAAGATTTGACAGAGCTACGAGGAAAGATTGATGCACTGATAACAAACCTTACACCATCACTCAACCTCAACTATCTCGAGACCTGTAATGTTAAAGATATGTCTTTGTTGTTTGTAAATAAGAAAACGTATAACGGAAATATTACTAACTGGGACGTGAGCAATGTAACGGATATGAGCAGGATGTTCAGCGGTGCTGAAGCATTTAACCAGCCCATCGGCAAGTGGGACGTAAGCAAGGTGAAAAATATGAGCGATATGTTCGCCGGTGCTGAAGCATTCAATCAGCCCATCGGTGACTGGAATGTGAGCAGCGCGACAAATATGCGATGGATGTTCGCTGAGGCAAGGTCATTCAATCAACCCATCGGTAATTGGAATGTGAGTAATGTGTCAACTATGCGCATGATGTTCTTTAGTGCTGATGCATTCAACCAAGATATCAGCGGGTGGAATGTAGGCAACGTGACAAACATGATGTCCATGTTTGCTAAGGCAAAAGCATTCAACCAGCCTATCTGGAAATGGACTTTAAACAAGGCAGAAAATATGAGCAAGATGTTCGACGGTACTGAGTCATTCAATCAACCCATCGGTAACTGGAATGTGAGCAGAGTAACAGATATGAGCTATATGTTCCATAATGCCACTGCATTTAACCACGATATTAGCGGGTGGACTCTAAGCAAGGTAGACGATATGAGCGAGATGTTCTACAATGCAAATACGTTTTGCAATGGAAACAAAAGCCTTGAGTCATGGAATGAGTCAATGACAACACAGGATCCCAGTACAACTGATATGTTTACTGGCGCAGGTCCCGCCTCATGTACGCTGATTCCTCCACAATGGTACACGTATACTCCTCCACCGCCTAAAGATAAAACGAGAGATTAGTCACAACATACGCTCTTATTGTAAACAAAGCCACCGCTCTTTAGGACTACAGGATGAACCAAGAACACCAAATGCGCGCTCTCCGCTCACGACTTTAGGACTACAGGGCTATAGAACGAGCCAAAAACAGTAGCTAATAATAAGCAAACGCCATAAAAAAACAATAAAAAAGTAGCCAAAAATCAAGTAGAATAACAGCCAAAAAAATAGCAGGATGCTAGCGCAAACTAGCACAAATTACCATAAAAAAGTAGCCAAAAAATCAAGTAGAATAATAAACAAAAAACAACTGGGATAACAGCAGGGCACTACCGCAGAAGTCACAAAAAACTAGCACAAAAAACCACCGCAAACTACCGCAAATAGAATAATGGCAAAATTAAAAACCAGAAGATTTCTCTTATAGATACCTTAACTCATCACTTTGAGAGCACTCACATCGTGGTACTCCTTTTTTATTACTCAATGCACCTCTATATCTTGGTGCTTCCTTTCTACTACTCAATGCACCTTTATTCTCGTTCATTGTTGTCATGTAAAACATTATATGCCTGCTACATAGTTCCGTATTATCCTAGGGTATCGTGCATTATAGATAATATTCTGTATTTGTCATAGGCGTAGTGTTTTTACAGGTTGTGAGTTACAAAGCCCCGAAGTGTGGATAGAATGGTAGTAAAAGAGAAGAATTGTAAATTACATATATGCTATACTTATGAGTAGTCTACTATACACTTATATTATATTATAGTATAGTATAGTATAGTATATAGCAAAAACTTATTATATAAACTAAGGAGAATACTAATGAATCCTTCAAATATCATACTACGAAAATACCCTCTGCATATGTGTATTATCTTACTTTTTTTACTTGTAGGAATTACACTATCCTGCAATAGTAATCCCGATAACCCAGAGCCTCACTACTGTGACACCATAAAAACCACGGTAACATCAGAAGATACAAATACTCTTAAAACAGAAATAACCTCGGCTACGGAAAATGACAATCATGAAGCTAATCTTAACTATATAGATACCTCAAAGATACAAGACATGAGTAACTTATTTAAGGATAATGCTAGCTTTAACGGTGATATAAGTTGCTGGAATGTTGCAAGCGTTACCAATATGAACGGTATGTTTAGTGGAGCGACAGCATTCAACAGGGATATCAGTGGGTGGAATATTGCAAGTGTTACCGACATGAAAAATATGTTTAAGGGGGCGAGTGACTTCTGTCAAGACCTCAGTACATGGAAACTTAATCCCGATGCTAATAAAACGAGTATGTTTGCCAACACAGGAGCAAATTGTACACCATCATATACTACACCTAGTTGGTATGAATATTGCGATACCATAGAAACCACCCTAACACCTGAGAATAAAACAGCACTCAGGACAGAAATAACAGAGGCTACAAAAGACACCAATGATCCTGATCTTAACTATATTGATACCTCAAAGATAGATAACATGCAACAATTGTTTGATAGTAAGAGATCATTCAATGGTGATATTAGGTGCTGGGATGTAAGTCAGGTAACAACTATGCAAAGAATGTTTATTAACGCAGATCTTTTTGACCGAGACATCAGCAGTTGGGATACCAGCAAAGTAACAGACATGAGTGGAATGTTTACTGGCGCATCCGCATTTAACCAAGATATTGGTAACTGGAATACTAGTAAAGTTACCAATATGTATGGTATGTTTCAGCTTGCAAGAACATTTACTCATGATATTAGTAAATGGAATGTTGGGGCAGTCACAAATATGGAATCTATGTTTAATGGTGCAGGATCGTTTAACCAAGACATCAGTAGGTGGAATATTAGCAATGTTGAAAATATGAATGATATGTTTAAGAGTGCAGTTCACTTCTGTCAGGATCTCTCAGCATGGGAATCTAAGTTAAATACAAAGGTAGCAAAAACAAATGTATTTTTTACTACTAGTGACTTTCCCGAAGAAAACACAGGTTCAAAATGTGACCTAACATTTGCCCTACCTAATTGGGCTAGACCACCAAAAACAGAAGACTGATAGAAAAGCTGACAGTCACAGACACAGTCACAACTATGGAAGATATGTTTAAAGATGCATCTGCATTCTGTCAAGACCTCAGTAACTGAGGCAAAAAACTACCGCAGGGCACTACCGCACAGGGCACTACCGCAGAAATCGCAAAAAAACAACTCGGATAACAGCCAAACTTAAGAACAAGACTCACTAAAACAAATATGTTTGTCGGTGCTTGCACTCCTTCTTGGTATTTTTAGTGTATAAAAAGTGCGCGAAAGTGCCAAATGGATGCCGGAGGTGATAGATGCCAGAAGGACGATAGGCACCAAAATGAATATATAGATAACCGTGTAGCATACAACACAAAAAGATGTATTGCAAATGTTCATTGTCACATAAAAGCAGATCTTTCTTCCTTTCATCTCAAAAAATAGTAGAAAGGCTCACGGAACACTATCATAAAATGATACAGCGACAATTACTTAGTGTTATACCGTGTGACGGTGTGACAACTTTTTCTGTGCGTGCTTTAAATCGTTCAAAGATGTTTCCTACTTTTATTGTGGTTTAGTGCCACCACATCTCTGTATTTATGCTCGCGGAGCCTGTGCTTGTTTGTACTCGTAGGACTGTTATGTTTGTCATTATCTGACTTGCTATCTGGTTTGCTGTCCTTTTTTTGTCTTTTTTTTGCTGTTTCTTTTTCTGTGGTCATGTTGTTCATAGGTTACACAGGCTTCTACCACGCTACATGCTAACCTTACTTGCTCTCGTTTGCTCCTGTCGTGCTTGCTCGTTTCAGTTTTGTCATTGCATCGTATTCGCTTTGTGATAGTTCAGTCAATAGCTCAGAAGCATGATGTATATAGGCACTGTCCTGTGTCTCACCCACTTTGTACAATACATCAGAGACTATCTTCCATTGTTTGGCAATTTTTTTATAGTCGAGATATACCTCATATACATCATCGGATGCGAGTAGTGTGGCACTTTCTCTTAAAAAATCACGATACATATTACGAAACAAGGATCCGCCTGTTCCGCCTTTTTCCATGAGCATCGCAATAGTCTGAAATTCTCGCTTTATATTCTTGCCATTCTTAAACCACTTTTTTATTTCTGAGCTCGTTTTTTTAATTCCTTTGTAGCCGATGTTTTTGATGGGAGGATTTAAAAATGCGGTAGCATTGTTATTCATGGCATGCATGACTACCTTTTTTAAGAACGCATCTTGGCTTGTGTGTTTGACCGTTGTTTTGGCGCTTGTTGTGGCGCTTGTATTGTTTGAGTCTTTGTAAATAACATAGGCCTTGTTTCTTGAAGACATTGGACCTCTTTCGTTTCTGGCCAGTGCAAGACTGTCTAGCGTAGTCCTTACTTTTTCGCCTTGTTGTACGGTATCGACAAGATACGCGAATGTATCATCGTACCCATACATTGCAACATAATGCCCAGCAAAATGAAATCTACTTGAAAAATAGTCCAAATGATAGCAGTCTAATTTTAACCCCACTGCTTTTCCTTGGTCAATATAGCGACTAACACATTCCCACGCCTTTGATATAGAAGTTGTCTCAGTCACCTCTAATCTCAGATTTAGATGCTTGCATAGGGTTTCAGTAATACTATCGGGCTTAACACGACCTCCAATAAACGGTGTATCCATTTTGGTCATGTTCCAAACAATATAACCGAGCCCTTCGCCTAGCCCAAAAAGCATCGGTTCAGACAGTTCGATTCCGATTTGTTTTAGAAGTGTCCCTGTTGCAGTGGTCTCGCAGTGGTGTCCAGTAAAATGGTCAAAAGCATCGATTATCATACTTGTGTTGTGTCCTGTAATGTGGTCATGCGCTTGTTTGCGGGCTGTTCCTTGCAACAAGGTATTGCTGATGTCTGGCATATGGTACGCTTTCGCTTGTAATAATGTCAAATGTCTCTGCCATGTGTTGTTCTATATCGCGTCGTTTGTTTAGATTGATTTTGGGAATAAGCCCCACGGTACTGAGTAACCAAAACAAGTACTTTAGTATACGTGTTTCGCCTAGACAGGGAATGACTGATACTATAATGCCGTTAGGCTTTAGTAGGGTTTTGAGTCGCTTGAACGCTTTTTGCTGGTCGTCAAGAAGGTGAATAATGTAAAAGCAAAACACGACGTCATAGTGGGCTGGTTTTAGGGTGCTATCAAACATGCTTGCGTGTACAAAGGTGATGTTATCTATGTTTGATATGGTTGTTTTTGTTTCTTCTGTTGTGGGAAGGTGGGCTTGGAGCGGGTTAGTGTTGTTTTGGTTGGCTTTGGTTTGGTTGGCTTCGTACTGAGAGACGTGAGGCTGAGCGGCGTGAGGCTGAGCGATGTTTGTTTTTTCCGTTTTCATTTTTGCCATTCTCATTCTCGCAAGCGCAATCATATTTGATGATATATCAATTGCGTCTACAGAACAAACATTTGTGGCTGTTGGTATAGAAAAAGTTCCTGTCCCACACCCCACGTCCAAAACGGTGTCGGTTGACTTTAAGTAAGGTATTGTTTTTTTGATAAGTATGTCAGTGATTTTTCTGTTCTTTGTTTCTGCTTTGGCTGTTTTTTTGGCTGTTTTGGCTTTCTCTTCTTCTTTGTCATATTGAGATGCTGCCTTATCCCAAAATTTTTCGGCGCGTGTTTCAAATTTGCTGTACATGCGATGTGCACTCACTGTAGTACCTCTAATGACTGTCGCCTCCGTCTGTTTTTTTGGCTACTTGTTTTAGAATTGGCTCCATCAAGCAAGCGAATCATAAATACGCCATCAAAAAATTTTTCACTGCTCTTTCTGCGACTATGGCTACAGCTATGGTTAGGCCTACGCCGATTCCTTCAAACCGCCAAATACATTACGTTAGTATCACTTGTATTGTAGCATACTTGTAGTGTTCAATGACCCAAGAGATAAAAACAGTACGACACAAGGTAAAAAAGTGAAACTTCCAGTGTAAGCTTATATTAATCATGACCTAAGGAGATTTTCCATATATTACGGTACACACAAATCATATTCTCATATCACTACCTCTCATATAGAAAACCGTAAACAGCATACTATTGGCGCACTCTTGTCAAACTTAGTCGTCAAACATTGCCAAAAAACAAATAAATACTTTTGAAAATAGAAAAAATATGTTGTTATGCATTATAATCTAATATAGAGGATTATTATTAATAAAAATGCACTACACAGTTCCAAGTGGATATAAAGGCTTAAGAAGCAAATTAGAATTTAAAACAAACTCCAAGCTTGCCGTTATAACAGGTCTAAACGGGAGCGGAAAGACTACGTTTCTAACGTATATTTTTGAAAAATACTCCAAGAGTGAGAACATATTCTTTAAAACTCAAAGTAGTAAAAGAAGAGAAAGAAGTAGCTATCTCAGAAATCGAATACTTCGTAGAAATTACCTTGAAGAAATTCCTACTTTTGATCAGATTATGGATTCTGTTTATCGAGAATTTGAAAGATTTACAAGAGATACGCAATACACGCATCGTTACGAAGTATTTTCTATGCTTTTTGACGAAGGGTCATATCTATACAAAGACAGGCATATGTTTTTAAATAGATTATGTATTGAACTGAGTCAGCTTGATGATGAAGATAATATCAAAGAGCAATTGGGAATTCCTACTGAGAAAGAAATTGATGCCAGCATTATCGACTCATTAAATAAAAAAATAAAAAGTAATGAATTTGACTCTCAGTGTAAACAAGGTAAATTACTTTATGATGAATATAAAGATAAAAAAATATCGGATATCGATAGACAGATAATTGAGAAAGTCAAAGATAAGATTATACCCAATATACTACATAAAAAACAAAAGAATAGCAAAGTACAAGATAGACAATCGTTTGAAAAATATATTCATGATTTGGTACTAAATTTTTCTTTTTCTATTGAATCGATAATTGAAAAAATGTCACAAAGAATCTATGAAGATGTAAAGGGAAAGAAATCTGATGACAGCAAATTATGGGAGAATATAAACGCAGAGCTAAGCAAATATCAAGAGACATATTTTAAGTATAGAATAAACCCACCGTCTCTATTTTCATCAAGTTATGAGATAAATTTCCAACCAATCGATGGGAGTAATAAAGAAATACACTTTGATTCTTTATCCAGTGGAGAAAAAGTAGTATTTGAGTTATTGTGTTATTACCTTATTGCCAATAAGGACAGCAAAATAGACCTAATGATACTAGACGAATTCGATGCAAACTTAAACCCCGCTTTGGTTGAGATCTATCTCGATATTATTAGAACACAATTTTGTAATAAGGACATAAATGTTATCTTAACAACACATTCACCATCTACAGTAGCTGAATTAAAGCCAGAAGAATTGTTTGAATTATCCTTGGACAATGGGCAACAAAAAATTGTCTGTGCTAATGATGCAGCTGGCAAAAAGGAGATCTTGAAAAAACTAGCACCAAAATTTGTTTATTACAGCGAATTTGGAAATCTAGAATATGTCCTAAGGGATCACTCTAATACTATAGTTTTTCTTGAGGGCAAAAAAGATAGTTTGAATTTCTCAGAATCCGACGACTGTACATACGTACCATGTGATGGAGCCGGAAATATAGAAAGCTTTTTAAAATGTTTTAATGTTATACCTATATTAAAGAACATAGCCTCACATAAACTCATCATCGCTCTCTTTGATTTTGATATAGAAGGAAGACGCCAAATACAGCACATTCTAGATGATACGCCCACCAGTAATGATTCCCTAGCAGAAAAAATCACAAAAGGCAGACCACCGTATGTTCACTGGAAAAATAATATTTACCTTGCAATGCTTCAACCACCAGAAGACAGAAACTGGAATTACAAAGATACCGAGTATAGACATCAAGAAATGAAAAATGAGGGGAAAAAAGGAATAGAAAGACAAACTACAATGATTAATCAAATAGAGAAAGAGTATCAAGAAAAACAGGCTAAATCATAAGCATTTATCTACCAAGTAAAATGCCACTTTCTACAATGTGTCTCTATAATGCTAGAAGCAAGATTAGCTAGATTGTTTTTCTTCCTTCCAATTCTTAACAACATTGTTGTTTTTACTATCTGGCAGAGGATCTGCATCATTTACTTTAAACAATACAGGTAAGTTGGTTGCAGTACCAAATATGAGAGCTTCCTGCTGTGGTATGGATGGTAACTGGCTCAGTATTGCTTTTGATATAAACGGAGTCATCGAACGAATATATTGCAAGTCGTCTGGATTTTGTATACGATGAATGATAAAATTACTACACTGAGATAGTACAGTCTCATTCAATTCACAAGGTCGCTGGCTTGACAACATCAAGAATAAACCGTATTTTCTTGCTTCTTTTGCAACTCGCTCAAATATACGATTAGCTTCAAAAAAATATTCTTTTCCCCTTATTCTTGAAACATACCGATGTGCTTCGTCAAGCACTAAGTGAATCGGCTCTTTGTTTCTGTCAGTGTTTTTTTTACACTTGTCAAAGAATATTCGTGTGAGTACCGCAGACACCACCTCAATAACTTCATCATCTATATTATCAAAGTTAATGATGCATATATTACTATCGCCGACTAATTGTTCGATATATTGGTCAATATTTGTAGCATCTATTGCTCTTTTTTCTATTTCATCTTGCTCTTTGTTCCCAAAAAAATCAAACTCTCTTCTGTTGGCTAGGGATTTTAGTCGAGTAATCATAGCGCTACAATAATCTCTTACTTGCTTGTTACCATGTGCCTCTTCCCATGAAATAGCCAATTCTATATATTCCTCTAAATCAATCAGATTAATCTTAGCTTTGCCCACATAACGAAACCAATGTTGATTATCCACTAGATTTTCTTCTTCTAACTTCTTTAATGCACCACCAAACTCATCAAGTTTCATTATATTTCCAAAGTACAGTCCAAAGTAGCAGGATGCAGAACCGTTAACTCCTTCAATCTTGATACACTCAGTTGATACCTTGCCCTTTTCAAAAGAGTAATTTTTTATTTTAAACGAATTCTCCAAAATTTCATTATTAAATTTATTTAGATTTGCAATTATTTTACTAACTACCAAAGAAGAATCGCTACTCAGTAATTGCCTCGTAATTTTACAAAATATATAAGTCTTTATCTTATTTGTATTTATATCTAATTTTTTATCTTCCATTCCTTCATCTTTTTCTTTGCAGAGCGAGTAGAGACCGAGTGCATTTCTCAAGATAGGAGCTTGTGCTTTACTACTTGCCTTTAGTAATAATTCCCACTCATCAATGGTCAAAAGATTTAATGGTAACCCAAAATGAAGGTTATCCTTTTCACCACGTCCATTAAAACCATAGGTACGCAACTTGATATCGTAAATTGAGGACGTACTGTCTTTTTTTCTAAACGCTCTTGAATATTCACCATTCACATCCAAAAAAATGAATCTTGCTCTAGGATACATCTTGTTACAAAATATACCTTGAATCATAGCTGAAATGGTACAACTCTTTCCACTTCCTGTATTACCTAAAACAGCACTATGAAAACCAAAAAAATTATTAATATCTATCTTGATCTTGTATTTATCCATCAGTGTCCAAGTACCAATCACTAAATGTTGGCTTTCATGATTATTTCCTTTTTTATCTGATAAAAACAATTTGTTTAATTCTTTTTCTTTGACATATAGGACATCACTATATAACACCGGATAGTTCGATACACCAAAAGAAAATTCACCATCTGATATAAGGCCCATCGGAAACAAATCCAACACTTTTATCGCTTTGATTTTATTTAACGCTCTTATATCTGTGGGAAGTGAATGAGTACTGTCTTTTTCACGTATAGCAGAAATGGAAGCAACGATAAAGTTAGTATCTATTCGAATTAACACATACCCATTCAGGCGGATAAACTGATATATGTCATCATAGCCATTAACATTAAAACTATTCACCCAATCTAATAATTCTGCCTCTAATCGATAAGCATCCACTGTCGTGATCTTGCCGATTGTACGTTCTTTAAGTTCACTAATCATTTTTTGAGAAGTATTTTTTTAATGTTTTTTCAATTGTCTCATCATCTTCATTGAGCTCTGAAAACAAATTATCAACGATATATTGAAAACTTGATATATTCTCTGTACTTTCTTCATTGTTCTTACTTGCATCCTGTATCGATCCCGTTATAATCCAAATTCTTGGATCGTCTTTTTTTTTCAATTTCTCTATTTTTGAAGACATCTCATGAGCAAAAATAATTAACCGAAACTTGGGAATGGTTGCGAGCGCTTGATAAATAATAGTATTCACATGCTCGTCAGAAAAGCTATAGCCAATTACAACTAAAATACTATCCTGCACCATTAATTTTTTTTGGAATCCCCTAAACAAGTCGCTATAGGGAGAAGAAAAACTGGCACTCTGCTTTGTAGGGGTCGGATAAATCATCATTTTTTGGTCACGACTTTGTGGGTTTTGAACTTCTTTTACTTTATAAAAACTACGATTATTACTTTCTTCAATCCAGTTAATTGAACCATGTAGCTTATATAAATAGACGTATTTATCAATAACGGTATACTTATCAGCACTTAGCCCTATTTGTTCTGCATAGGCATAGTCAAAGGTCATTGGATTAAAATGCCTATGTATATTACCACTGAATCCATTACAAAAAATAACTCCTAAGTTATCCATTGCTTTTTCGTTAAACAAATCATAGTTTGTCGTGAAAATATTTATTTTTGAAAGAGAACTCTCTCTATACATGATTTTTTTATAGAAGTTTTCGTATACACTTACCGTATCTGAGTAGCCCTCTTTTTCAGATTGCGTGTTGACTTTATCAAAAATATATTTTTTGACATTGTTTATTTCTTCTATGACCTCCTCTTTTGTTTTATTTATTTTTTCTAATATATGGGACAGACCATACAATAACTCCAAATATGATTCTAAATTTTTTTCTTTTTTTATACCTTGCCATACTTTGTTAAGTAGCACCTCCTCAAAGATTGGATTTTTTCTTGCATTTGTTTCTTCTTTTTCTTTATTACAAAAATAGCCTTGGCTAAGTTGTTGCATGCTTGGTATAGCAGGCATGGATGCTCCAGCACCAAATAAAAAAGACAAATGAGATGACGAAAATATCTTATTGATCTCTTTTTTCAATTTCTGCAATCCTTCATTTTGTTCTGATATTGATTCAGATTTTGACGTAAACTGATAGCTAAGATCCGAATGTGTATTTATTTGCTCTTTCTGAGTAGCAAGAATATCTGTTTTACCTTTGAAAAGTGACATTCTTTTTTCCCTGTCGTGACTTGTTGCTTGACTGGGTTCTTTTGGATTGAGTTCGGTGTATTTACACTCATTTATCATATATAAATTATATATACAGTGTTTATGAGTGATAAAATTATTAAAATGTTTATAATATACAATTTAACATATTAGTAGAAATCTTTTGCTTACCTTTAAGTTCGACCATATTCGCAAAGCTGGCACCTTTAGGTATTGTGATGGCTGAGTGAGGTTGACCAGCATATTTATCACTGATGTATTTAACAAACAGCATAAACAGTACATAGTCTTTGTATTGACTTGCATCCATCCCGCCGCGAAGTTCGTCGCAGCTCGCCCATAATGATGAATAGAGTTCTGATTTTTTTATTGCCATAAGTGTTTATCCTCTTTTCTTGTTGGCTGGTGTGTTGCAACTCACTTATAAAGAAATTATATCACGACTTTTTTTGTGCATCAATATAAACTTGTATATGAAAATTAAAAACTGATTAGCAAAAAACATGTTTTATTTGAATAAAAATGTTTATTTAGAAAATATGTTATACTATAATTACTTATGAAATCTCCAAATATCTTTTCTTATGGAACTACCGAACTTACTCAAGATGCTGTGTTAGCATATATCGCCTCTTGGGCTGATATACGTTATGTCAAATATCCTGAATATAAAGTTGCACAGTCTTTTATTTCATCATTAATTAAAGCCACACATTCAACCTATAGTCGAGAAATTCAAGACGTAAAAGTTGAAACGCAATGGAACAACATAGATGTTGTAATTAGAATCAATAATGATGATTTGATTATGGTAATTGAAAATAAAAAAGGTTCTCATCAGCATAGTAATCAACTGCAGAGATACAAAGAAATAATTAAAAAGGAGTATCCAAGCAAAACACATGTTCTGCTATACATTCAGTCTGTGCTTGAGGGTAGCCATAACGTTGACGATGTTGAGAAACAAGGATTTAAGTATATTAGCTTTATCGAACTCCTTAACATTATTGAGGCTTGCCAATGTAAAAATCAAATTATTCAAGAATATGAGGATTTTTTAATTCATCATAAAGAACTTCACGAAAAATGGCAAAATAAAAAAGTTGAAGATTATGGCTGGCATGATGTATATGGTTTATATAGTTGCTTAGAACAAGAAGAAGCGCTAAGAGGGTCTTCATGGGGCTATGCAGCTAACTTTAGTGGTGGCTCACAATGGTTTTTTATTAATCATACTTGGAAAGATTTACCAAAATCTATTTTAGGAAATGGAGAAGGAGTTGCATATTATTTACAACTTGAACAGGATTGTGCCGGCAAAGGGCGTGAAAAAGGTATGCGTTTAATCTTGAAAACGTATAGAACTAATAACCACTATAGGTGGAAATTATTAGAATTCTTGCAAAAAAATGGTGCAGACTTTGGTTTTAATAACATTGAAAAAGCTGGCAAATTCAGACTGGGAGAATATACCTCAACAGCATGGATTTATCTTGATGGAGAAAAGTCTATGCCACTCAATGAAGATGGAACTTTAAATTACAAAGAATTAGTATCAAAAATAGTAAAAGCTAGGGATCTTACTAAATCTATACATTTAGAATAACAGGAAGCCTCTACGATCTTCTCCCAATTTAATTTTTGCAGGTCGTTGATTTTGCTGAACAAATTTATGGCGGAGAGAGAGGGATTCGAACCCTCGGTGCCTGTTACGGCACACACGCGTTCCAGGCGTGCACCTTAAACCACTCGGTCACCTCTCCATAATATGGCATCTTGATTTATTGTACTCTATATGCACTGCGCATCCGTACTCAAACTACATACCAAGTCCATAGCTCCCGCACGCTTTGTAAGTGTACCGACACGTAATGGCTAGGCTCAATAGAGGCTACTTGCAGAAAACAGAAAGCATTCGAAATCAAGCAAAGACATCTCAGAAAGTTCAGAAAGTAAAGTACAGCGACATCCCGAGAGAACACTTTGCATTACATCTCAAATAATGTGAATGTAAATATTATTATTTCATAAAAAATATGCAAGCGTCTTTATAGACGCTATAGAAAATGCGAAGGGTTTGGGTTTGGGCTTGGGCTTGGGCTTGGGCTTGGGCTTGAGCTTGAATTTAGGCTTGGCTTGGTTTGGGTTTGGGCTTGAATTTTGGTTGGGGCTTGGGGTTTAGGCTTGAACTTGAGCTCGAGTTTGGGCTTGGGTTTAGGCTTGAATTTTGGTTGGGGCTTGAGCTTGAATTTAGGCTTGGGTTTGGGTTTAGGCTTGAATTTTGGCTTGGGATTGGGTTGATCTTGAACTTGAGCTCGAGTTTGGGTTTGGGTTTGGGTTTGGGTTGAGCTTGAATTTTGGTTGGGGCTTGGGTTGATCTTGAACTTGAGCTCGAGTTTGGGCTTGGGTTTGCTTTGAGTTTTGGCTGGGGCTTGGGTTTGGGTTTTGGTTTGGGTTTGGGTTTGGGCTTGGGTTTAGGCTTGGGCTTGGGCTTGAGCTTGAATTTAGGCTTGGCTTGGTTTGGGTTTGGGCTTGAATTTTGGTTGGGGCTTGGGGTTTAGGCTTGAACTTGAGCTCGAGTTTGGGCTTGGGTTTAGGCTTGAATTTTGGTTGGGGCTTGGGTTGATCTTGAACTTGAGCTCGAGTTTGGGATTGGGATTTAGGTTTAGGCTTGAATTTAGGTTTGGGATTGGGGTTTTATCTGATTTTTCCCATGGAGATCGATTTTTATTTTTAATAGATTTTCACTAAACCATCTGCCATAACAGTCTTTCACAATAGCCCTTCATCTTTCCATTGATTTATCAAAAATTCTTTACCGAATGAGAGTTTATTGAGCGTTGGGGTGTTTTCATCGATAACCCTCCAAAATGGAGTCACCTCATCTAGCTTCATACCACTTGCATAATTTTCGTAAGCAGCTTCGGCAACTATCTTTAAACAAAATCCTGTCGTAATAGGGCATGTCACCTCAGCGTCATATTGCTTAGCAATATTTATACGTAGGTCTTTTACGCTCATCTTAGAGCCCAAAGGTATAGTCCTAATAAACTGATCAACAATCTGAGCAGAAGGAACAAGCATGGCTTGACCAGCTTTCATACCAGCTATATCAACATGGAGAGTTTTAACCTTATGTGGTTTAAAGCGATAAAGTTTTTCGTTCCAAGATTCTTGCTTTTTCATTATCGTATGTACTTAGCTATACATTTATTCTAGCACAGAGTGCGCGAGTTATTTTCCTGCTTCTAAAAAAGTTGTGGCGAATTAACCCCTACCAGTGCTTTGATATTACTCCTATTTATTATATTATTTTACTGCCTAAGACATACTCACACTCCTTCCCTCAAAACACCAAAAATATAACAAATATGATAAAGAACCTAACATAAAAATAATATTAATTTACATTTTTTTCATTGATTTTTTGTAGTATATTTGTTATAATATATATGTTGAAAGTTGCGGTGATATAGCGCTATGATTATTTATAGCAATATAAATTTTCAACATACTGGTTTGCGAGGCACAGGCGATGTATTGAATAGTACTCAATGTCTGTTAACCCCTTTTACCCAAATCCTCTTCTATTCATGAGTTGCTGTGCTTCAAAAACCTTTTTTATATTGACTTGTTTATACTAGCCTTTTTATACTGGCTTTGTTTATACTAGTCTTGTTTATACTGGCGTCTTAATGGTGGCGTCTTATGGTAGCATTGTCGTGTAAAACCCTTTTCTACTATAATGAACATGTTATGGCAAAATATCAACTTAAAACGGTAGCAAATAACGGATCAGTAAAAGAATACATTGACTCAATCAAAGACAAGCAAAGAAAAAAAGATTGTCAAACACTCCTCTCCCTGATGAAAAAAATCACAGGTAAAAAACCCCTCATGTGGGGTAAGTCGATAGTTGGTTTTGGCTCATACCACTACAAAGCAAGTAACTACGAATCAGAGTGGTTTCGCTGTGGATTCTCATCTCGAAAGCAATACCTTACCATCTATCTTATTTCGGGCTATGACAAAATGAAAGACCTTCTCAAAAAACTCGGTAAGGCCACTAATGCGGTATCGTGCCTTTATATAAAAGGTCTTTCAGACGTAGACATAAACGTATTAAAAGAAATGATTGTGCGTTGCCTTGACATCATGCAGACACTCTACCCCGAAGAAGAAACAAAAACCTAACACGCCCTGTGAGTTTTGTGAACGCAAACCACACGCCACCGCATAGCGCTGGAATACTCTGCCACATTACGTCGCTTCCTTCGCCTCGCACCAGCCGTCGGGGAGCTTGTTGCTTGCATTATTTTCTGCAGTCGTGCCTTTGTTGATTTTTTATCACAAGCACGTGTTGAAATATGGCAAATACTACCCTATACATTCAGAGAAATTTTTCTTACTCACGAATTGGCTTGATCGTGTTGTTAATAAAATAAATGTGCTAAATTGATTAATTGGCAAGTCTAGGATACGTGTCTTTTATAGTTTTCTGCTTGCTCAAAGATCTCTTTGTATACTTCGTCTCTATCTACGGGAGGATAATTATATTTTGCCAACAATATGATTAAATCGGCTTTCAGTTCTGCTTTAATGTCATCACGCTGATTCCAGTCAGTATATTTTGCCTTGTCATCTACTACCTCCTTGACTTCTTGCGCTAACAAAATGAGTTGATCATCGGGGTAGCTAAAATCATATCGCCTTGTTAGCTCCTTCAAAATATCATAAAATGCTTTTTCTTCAATACTTATCCCAAGATCTACAGACGATTCTCGTTCTTTTTTTAGAGCGTGGTAAAGGTTGATAATTTCATTAGTAAATTGCTCTAAGACTTCACTGCGAAGAACATCCTGCTCTTTGCGCTCATTGTATTTGGAAACTAAAGACTGAAATTTTTCCGAGAAGTCTACGCCCTTAACTTTGTTTGTTTTCTTAAAGGTTTCGATTGCTTTGGTTAGCAACTGCTGGAGTAATTTTATTTTAGTGTTTGGAAGTTTAATTTTTTCAATCTTTGCTAGATAGTCATCATCAAAAATATCAATTTCTTTATATTCTTCGTCTCCAAGTTTAAAGATTTCTTCTACTCCATCACTTTGTAACGCATCTGTAATCATCTTACGTACACGGGCATTCATTTGATCTGTATCGGGCGCATTTCCTTTGGTTAGTTTAAAGACAATGGAACGAACGGCGATGTAAAAATGGATAAGAGCGCGCTCTTCTTTCGATAGCGTGTCACTACCGCAACAGATGTCATAGGCTACTTTCAAGCGCTTTACAAGCATCATAAAGCGCTTTTCGGTCGTTTGGGTACTCTGTACAAACTCCGCAGCCATCTTAAGGCATTCAAGCTGTTGCAATGACGAGCCAGAGAAAGAACCAGAGAAAGAACCAGAAAAAAAACCAGAGAAATAAGGGGTTTTGTCAAATTGATGGAACAGTGTATTCAGCAGATCAAGTTGGTCTTTTACCACAATGAGTGATTGTTCAATTTCTTCAATATTTTGACTGTCTGCTTTGGAATAATGTGCGAGTGCGAGATTCATTTGGCGCTTGATGCCAATGTAGTCAACAACCAATCCTTTCTCTTTGCCTGCATACCTGCGGTTTACGCGTGAGATGGCTTGAATGAGGTTGTGACGCCGAATCGGTTTATCGATGTAGATCGTATCTAAAAACGGCACATCAAACCCCGTCAGCCACATATCAACTACGATGGCAATTTTGAAATTGGACTTAGCTTCCTTAAACTGGCGATCCAGTTCTCTGCGATATGTTTTATCGCCAAGTATAGTATAAAGATCTTGTGCGTCATCCTTACCACGCGTCATGATCATCTTGATTCGCTCCATCGGTTTGATTTCTCTCTTCTCTTTGTCGCTTAGCTCGACACCTTCTTCGGCGACTTTGACTTTGTTCCATTCTGGACGTAGAGTAATGACTTTTTTATAAAATTCGTAGGCAATGGCGCGAGAACTGCACACAAACATGACCTTACCCTTGACCGTTGCACCTTCGAAAATACGTTTCTCATAGTGCGAGACAAAATCACTAGCTAAGGCTGCAATACGATCAGGATCGCCAAGAATGACATTCATCTGGATTGTGGCTTTTTTGCTTTCTTCTATAGCATAACCACTAGCACCGGCTTCGGCACATTGGTTATAATAATCTTCGATCTCTTTGAGTTTGCTGTTATCCAGTAGAATCTTGGCAGCACGACCTTCGTAAACAATGCGTACCGTGATTTCATCCTTAACGGATTCCGTCATGGTATAGGCATCGACAATATCACCGAATACATCCAGGGTTGCATCAATAGGAGTGCCGGTAAAGCCGACATACGTAGCGTTGGGCAACGAATCGTGTAGGTATTTGGCAAAGCCATAGCCACGCTTAACCCCCTCAGTTGTGACGTTAACTTTTTGATCCAAATTGACTTGGCTTCGGTGAGCTTCATCTGAGATACAGATTACATTGCTACGATCCGTCAGGAGCTCAGTATCCTCGGTAAATTTATGAATGGTGGTCAGAAAAACGCCACCACTATCTCGCCCTTTAAGCTGCTGGCGTAAATCTTCACGGCTTTCTACGCTTATGATATTTTCATCGCCTATATATCCTTTAGCATCAGTAAATTGAGCCGAAAGCTGGTCGTCTAGGTCGGTTCGGTCGGTAATGAGCACAATGGTTGGGCTCGACAACGAGACACTCCGCATAAGCAGGCGGGTCAAAAACAACATTACAAAACTCTTGCCACAACCAGTGGCACCAAAATAAGTTCCACCTTTACCATCGCCTTGGGGCTTGCGATGCTTGAGAATATTTTGATATAGCTTATTCGCTGCATAATATTGTGGATAGCGACAGACGATTTTTTCTTCTCTTTTAGAGGTATCAGGAAAGTACACAAAGTTACGGATCAAGTTACGCAAACGATGCGTGTCAAACATCCCTTGGATCAAGGTGAACAAGGAATCAATGCTTTCTTTTTCATGTTTTTCATCACCGGTGACTTTGCGCCAAGCATAGAAACATTCATAAGGGCTAAAAAAGGAGCCCATTTTATTATTGACGCCATCACTGATAATACAAAATGCGTTGTACTTAAAGAGCTCAGGAATATCACGTTTGTATCGAATGGTCAGTTGAACATAGGCATCATGGATTGTTGCCTCTTCGCGAACAGCAGATTTAAATTCAAACACTACTAACGGTAAACCATTGATATACAAAATGCCATCAGGTATACGTTTTTCAAACTGGGTAATCTCTATTTGGCTGACCATTTTATAAATATTGTTATCACTGCGATACGGAACGGGAGTTTCGGCAACCACCCTATCCAGTGTTTGTGGATCGGGCACACGAAATTCGGTTAAATCGGAATAATCAATCAGCTGTACATACAGGTCCTTTTGACTGCGATCTTCTCGCCTCAACACAAAACCATCCGACACCATGTTCATAATAGTCTTGTTGCTCTGATAAAGATCAGAGGCTGGTTTGCTCTCCAGCATACGGATAATGCTTTCAATTTCTTGAGCAGTTATCTTGTCATTTGCATAGTGTGTTTGCAAAAACTGGCGTATATCATCTTTGATTAAAACGTCGGATGGTGCACGGTTGAGCGTTTCACTCGGTACATGGGAAATGCCTTGTTTGCCAATGAGTGCAATAATGGCTTGTTCAAGAGCGGATTCGGTAAAGCTCATGGAGGTTGGTGTATTTTGTCTTTCAGTTGCCTAATACAATCAAGTACCTCAGGTATTACAGTTTCGCTTTTAAATGAAAATTTGTTATTGAATTTCGTGCAAAATTTTTTTACTTCTGTGTTTATCACTGTTTCTGCTTTATGAGCTAAGTGATTTCTAAACTTTCTAAGTGCATCAAGTTGACAACGTATGCTTTCGATACAACTCTTATCACCAAAATAATGCCCGTATAATTTTATTTTTGTTTCAAAAGTTGGGTCTTTTTTTGTAGGCAATATACCCAGCAAATCCTCTAAACCATCACACGCATTTTTTGTTTCATTCCAAATTAGATTTTCGATCTCAATAGATTCTCTAATTACTAGACTTCTTAGGTTATTATCTATGAAATTTTTTAGAATCTCATTAATAATCTTTTGATCCTTGTGTAGAATAGAGAATCTTGGCTCTTGATTAGAACTAATATCGATGGGTTTTTTGGCTTCCTTTATTATTGTGATATGCTCCATATCCAAATACTTTCTAAATTGATTTTCATAATTTTTAAAAACATCTAAATGAGCAGAATCAATAATAATCTTGGCTATAGGGCTATTTTTATCAATAAATTTTCTAACAATATTAGCTAAAGTAGCTACGGAAGTGTTATTAATATTTGATTCATCTATACCACGGTTTTCTAGAAAAAAATCTAAACAAATATATTGTATATTGTGAAAAAGGTATTTCTCTTTTCCCTTTGGCAAGTTCTCTTCTGATCCATCAGAATAAAAACACCTTATGTGATGTTTTTTTAGTTTAAGGAAAGTTTCCTTAATTTCTTCAAATTTATCATCTATCAATAATACATCGTACATAAAGTCAAAGCCTAAATATTAATTTAATAATTGCTCCATATTTGAATTCTATAGGCAATTTTTCTTCCTCGAAATCTCCTTGAACAATGAATCCCTGATGAGCAGTCATCACTTGATCTGCTAAGTAAAGCCCTATTCCCATTGAGCTTTCATCTTTTCTACCTGTGACAAGAGGCATTAGAGCTGACTCAAAACTAATTGTAAAACCTAGACCATTGTCAGCAATAATAACATGAAGCTGCTTGTCTTTTTTATACGCATTAATTAGTATTTTTCTATTTTCTACTCTCTGTTCCTCTAGCCAGTATAATGAGTTATCAAATAAATTATTAAAAATTCCAGTTACCAAATTCTTTTTTACACTAATTTCTAAGTTAGTAGGCATATTGTTAACGATTTCTACATTATGAGTTTTAAATCTCAATTCTGCATTAGATAGCGCAGTTCCAATAAGGGCGTTAACCGAAACAAGACTATTTTTTTTGTCTAAACGCATAATGTCACCATAATTCTTGATTGTCTTTTGCAGGAGTTCTGCTAAATTATTAACTTCTTCCCAATTTGATTGTCTTATTTTTTCATTCAATTTATTGGTCAAATGCCTCATCTCATGAACTACTATTGCCAAATTAAGTCCTGTCGAAGAAGCGCTTAAAAACACTTGTTTTATATGATCAAATTCTTTGGTAAATGAATCTAGTCTATCATTTATTTGTAGTTTTTTTTCGTCCTCAATATTAGAACTGACAACTAGTTTTTTAATTTCATTAATTCTGTTCTCTATTCCTGCTCTATCGCTTGCATTCTCTAGGTATGCTTTGATTATTCTTGATTTGTCATCTTGCTTTAATACACTCACTATATCAAGTGCTCCACCTAAAGATTTTTTCAAGCATTCTAAAGCTTGATTATTGATAAAACCTTCTCTATTTGTTTTCTCTACCAGTCCTTTGCTTGCAGATCTATTGAGCCGAATTGAAGCAAGAATTTGGTTTGAGCTTATTTTTCCCGCAGGTCTATTTACTCTTTCTAAGTCTAGCTCTAAAATGTCATGTCCATATTCACCATAATTGAATATCCTGAAGTTATCTCGGTAAACTCGAATGCCACCGTTGAGTTTCATATATTCTTTAATAACTTGCCTTCTACTTTTTTCTATTTCTGTTTGTGTATTCCAAAGTTTGTGATCAAAATCATAAATAAAACCAGTAAATTTTATTTCACCTATTTCTATATCTTTAAATACATCTAATTCAGTATTAGCATCTAAATATTTATTTTTCTTCCCTATGTGGCTGATAATACGGTCTTTATGCTTGGACAGATTTATATGTCTACCACTAACTTTCTCCAAACCCTGCCATGGCTTAAATGTATAATTGAATTTTTTTAATAAGCCATTTTCAATAATAAGGTCAAACTGAAATAATGCTGTTTTCTTTATCTTTTCAACGTCATCTAATAACGTATTTTTAAATAGTGCATTTTCCTTACTAAAATTTATTGTAAATCTTTCCGTTTTGCTAGTAAATGGTGAAATTAAATTAGTTAAATCACTAGATAAATTTTTGTAGTCTTTACTTTCCCAATTATCCTTTAATTCTGTGATAATTAGCTTTGTACCAGTACGATCCTTGCCAGTAGAATCTTTTTTAAATACCTTTGGTTCTATATTTTCTATTACCTTAATCAAATGTAAATCTTGAAGGCTTTGCGCTTCTGCTATATTGGTCCAGTCAATTTTCAAATAAATCTCATTACAATACTCGCTTTTTGTATAAAGCTCAATTATGTTCCCTAGTTTGTGAACACCTAAACGTCCAATCCCCTTCTCTCCTATTGGAACTCTTCTAAATTTTGGAGTGATATCATTTGTTTGTTTATTGCTAGATCCTGGTTTTAACCAAATATTTTTTACCGTATTTATATCCATACCACAACCATCATCGCATATGGTTATAGACTTTTGAGAAACATCAACATCAACTGCAGTTGCATCGGCATCGTAAGAATTTTTTACCAACTCAGAAAGTGCTATCTTTTTATCATGAATGAGTTGCTCACCCAATAAAACAATTAGATGCGGTGAAAATTCAAATTGAAAATTATGTTGCATATAATTCTTTAAATTTTTGAGATAAAGTTATAGACAACAAAGGAGGAACGGCATTGCCTATTTGTATAAACTGAGATGTTCTTGGTCCTTCAAAAAAAAAGTTATCTGGAAAAGACTGAATTCTTGCAGCTTCTCTTACAGACAGACTTCTGCATTGATTAATATCAGGATGAATATAATGGTGTCCGTCTTTAGCAATATGAGCAACTAAGGTATGGGTAGCTGGTAAATCAGAGCAAACTACTTTATATCTATCTAAAAATGAGTGTTCATTTTTATGTGTTTTCAAGTGACTGGGGAGGTTTGAGTACTTTAATTTTTTTTTATGTTCATTCCATAGCTGAATCGCCACTCGATAGATATTTAAATCTCTTATATTATGTCGTCGTGTATGGTGTGCCGTTAATATATCACCTTCTTGTCTAATTTTTGTTTTTAATAAATATTCATTAGGTTTTGTCAGATATTGATTTTTTTCTTCACTAGGTCTCAAAGGCGCGAGATCAGAAAAAATTGAATGCACATTAAAATCATATTTATTATTTTTTAAGTTATCTAAATTTATTTTTTTATATCGATTACCAACTACTATTACCCTCTTTCGGTTTTGTAACACTCCATAATCATTTGCATTGAGGACTCTGTAGCTCACCTTATAACCAATACTACTAAAATCTTGCATAATAGATTGAAATAAGATTCCTTTGTTGATACTCAATAACCCAGGCACATTTTCAAAAATAAAACTCGTTGGTTTTAATTTTTTTAAAAATTCTAGATAGTATTTGTATAGATATATCCTATCATCATTTTCTTTTTCTTTATTTTGTGCTCTGCCAATTAGCGAATAAGCTTGGCAGGGAGGACCTCCTAACACTAGATCTAGTTTTTTGTTCTTAAGTCTTTTTTTAATAATTTCGATCAACATCGTCTGTGTATTTGCATTAATTTCTTGGTTAATTACTGTGTCTAAGATCTTTTTTGAAACGCTGTTATAGAGTTCCTCCTTGGTAATCTTGTTTAATAAATAATCGTTATATATTTTTAAGTTGTTACTCTTTTTTAATTCAAAATAAACCTGTCTTGTTTTCAATGTATCGCAACAATGCCTATCTTTTTCAATAAAAGCAACAGGAGTAAAAGAATTTTCAATGAATCCTTCGCTCAATCCACCGATACCAGCAAATAATTCTAAAAATTGTAATGTATTCGTCATAATTTAATGACCTATCATAGTTTAATTATTCTAAGTAGTAAGTATTCTGTCATTAATGCCTCATCATTTTTAATCATAAGCGTAACCTATTAATTATTTTTTCAAGGTCATTTATTTGATTTTATCAGAAATGAGTTTGGAGACAGAGTATCAAAATTGGGGATGGTTATTTAGAATTTATTGTTACATAAATTCCATATCAATTTCCCCTTAAAAAGCTATCAAGTCTTTCTGTTACATACAAAAAAGAAGTACTCCATCATTGCCATCCTTTACTCCTTCTTTTACTCTTTTTATGGTGTATATTTCTTCGTCATTGATCAGCCATTGCCAAAAACTAGAAACTATTTGGTTGTGATAGTATCGTTTATACGCTTCAATAAAAATATTTGCATCCAGTACATATTTCAAGATATTGCCTCTATCTTTTTACAGTACTCATTAAACGTTTTACCTTTTAACCCTGTTAGTCTATAAGCATCGCGATAGAGCACTTTGCCCGCTAATGTATAGTGAATAACAGTATTTAGAAAACGCTCACCTCCTGCACGAAACTTAATATTTTTATAAAAATCTCCACCAGTGCTTCTGCTACGATTGTCCCGTTGAACATTTTTATTAAGCTCTTGCCAACGAGCATTAAAATATTCTTGTGTAATTAAGTTTAAGTGCTTAGCTTTAAGGAGAATAACAAAGCGACTGACTTTAAATTCTTTGGCAATCTTTTCTTCCTGATGTTCTTTGTAATTATCTTTAAATTCTTTTTCTGGAACTAAAACCTCTGCTGCTATTTGATTACATTTTTGCTCTGTATTTTTGTCAAACCCACCGTCTAAAGCACTTTCACCTAAATACAGGTGTGCTAATTCATGAATTACCGTGAAAATTTGACCTGCCTTGGCGTCTTTTCCATTAATAAAAATAAGTGGTGCACATTCATCATAAAGAGCAAATCCTCTAAACTCTCCCACATCAAGCGGTCTATGTGTATTATTGCCTACAATGCTATTTCTGATGATGATAAAGCCTTGTTTATCTAGTTGTGTGATAATACTGTTTAAAAAATCTTCGTAATCTTTTGCATTATTTCTTAGTTGAACAATATCTAATTTTTTATTAATTAAAGAAGCGGTTTCTTGGTTATTACTTGTTACGATTGGATCACCGCCTTCCTCTTCTCTGATTTCTTTTAACCAAGATTGTTTTAGCTGTGCGTCATAAACGGTAGCTAATAGGTTGGGGCTTGGAACTACTACTTCTTCATTATTGGTAGTTCTGAAATCTGGTATGGGAAGTTTCTCTATTGGTGGTTCGTCTAAAAATAAATATCCCAAAGGTACATAAAATTTTTGTGCTATTTTTTCTATCTGTTTAAAATTAGGAGATTTATCACCTTGTTCCCAAGCATTAAAAGTATCTGTTTTTATCCCTAATTTTTTTGCAGCATTATCTACAGAAAAGTTCTGCCTTTCTCTAGCCCATTTGATTAAATTATTATTAATTAATCTTTCCATTTTTAATATTATTCTCAGCAACTCCACGCATAAGCACAGGGCGAGTTTCTTTTATTATAGTCATAATTTTAATTCCGTCACCATTTTTTGAGTATCGGCAATACGGATTTTTCCTGAGATAAGTTTGGGCAATAAGGTATCGCGCAACTCAGTCATCGATACCGCTTTACTTGTTAATATTTTTTCCATAGTATTTTATACATTTAAATTAACAATCAAAAATAGCAAGCTATTTATTGGGAACATAAGAAATATTTTGCTTGAGGAATAGCTCAATGATTGCTTGTTCTAAGGGTGATTTGGTGAGTTTTATTTTAAGCACCAATACTACGTTTCAATGCTTCAAACTGATCTTTATCATTTTCTTGAAGTTTGTTCATTAATGCTTTTGCTACTTGTATTATTTCTGCTGGATACTCAATGATATTAGCTCCTCTTTCTAATGCGCCACATAAGTGCGAATATTCATTTTCTACTCTTTCTGTGATTAAACTAGGAATATCATCACCAAAAAAACGTTTCATTTTTTCATTTTCCTTTGTTAAGTCTGGATATTTGTAGTAAAGAAGAATTTCTAGAAATTTACGAGCATTATTGGGGAAGTTGTAAAGATATGAGTAATTATCATCATCTGTGCTCTTTATCTCAGAGCATTTATAAATTTGATTAAATAAATAATTAAATTCAGTTACATACTCTTTTAAATATTTGGGCATTAATTTGATAGCAGAGCCACAAAAACCATTTTCAACAATAAAGTGCCCTCTGTTGGTATTTTCTGGTTGCTTTAATCTTTTCAAAAATTTAAAAAAGTTTAAATTATGAGTTGAAATAAAAAGTTGACCAAAATTATCCCCATTCCCAAACAATTTTGCATTAATTAAAGAATATACAAAGAAAATGTGATTGTCATCCAAACTTGAAATAGGATCATCTATCCAAATAATTGGCTTAGTTCCTTTGGTTTCTGTATCCTCAAGTTTAGCCATAAAATAACAAAAAGCTATTAAACCAGATTCTCCTTCACTTAAGTTAAAAGCTTTTTTGTTATTACGCAAAATTTCAAATTTTATTTTCTTATTTGGTTCTACATCATTTTCTGTTTTTATAGGTTCTAATTTTAAGTCATTCTTGTTAAATGAATTTAAATATTCATTTATCTTGAGTGCCCCTTTAGTTTCATCTTGTAGGTCAGTTTCTTTTTTACTTATTTCTTTTTTTAAGTCTTCAATATCACCTTTTATACTGATAAGTTTTTGTTCTTCAGTAGATGCTTCGCCCTTTAAAAGTTCTATTGTTTGTATTTTTTCACAGTAACCAATGTCTATCGTGAAAATATAAACCGCATTTAGTCTTAATTCTTCTTTTGCTGAGCTTTGTTTTTTCTCTAAATCTTTTGAGTAATTATTTGATTCTTCTATGATGTCATTAATGTTTTTTATTGCATCTTTTATTTTTTGACATACATCGTTTGATACAGGGTTAAATTCACTAGTATTGAAAATATTATCTCTTCTTTGTTCTAACTGTGCTTTCAAGGATTTAAGTTGTTGAATATATTCATCTATTGCTATTTTAAAATCTTTTGAATACTCTGTTAATTTATTGTGAAATTCAGAATAGAAAGCATCCTTATTTAGTTTTTCTGTATTAGACAGCTCTTTAATATCTTCATCAATATCGTTGATGAGGGCAACAATGGAATTTTTTAAGTTTTTAGAAGATTCATCAAAATGATTATTTAATTTTTGCCATCTATTTTCAGTAATTTTATTATCACAAAATGCACATACTTGCTCATTTTTGTGCAATGTAATTCCTGTTTCAACCCAATTATTAAGTTGATAGTTATCCAATAAATTTTTGATTTTATCGACTTGTACTAACTCAGTATTTATTAATTCCTTAGCTTTATCGCTAAATGTATCAATTTGTAGAGATTTTTCTGCTGATATGACTATTTTTTCTTTTGGGTTTTGTTGAATTAAAGCCTTTAACGTGCTGACCTTTTCTTTGGTGATTTTTTCATATCCTTCTTTTAAAACTTTCGCAATATCGTTTTTAAGTTTTACAACAGTATAATTCTGATCACCAAATTCGTCTGATCGATATTTGATACCAGATTCTCGATTAGTTGCTTTATTACGTAGTATTCCCTCTAAATCAGATTTCTTTTTCTCTAGTTCATCGATTTTAGATTTATGTGTTTTTTCTTGTTTCGAGAGTTCGCAATACAAACCAGTCTCTTTATCTTTTTCATCACTTCCAAGCTTTTGTTTCAATTCGTCTATTTCGGCTAAATCAGCTTTGTCTGCTAATATAGCAAATGCTTCAACATCTTTATCATCGCTATATATAAAACTCAGTTTTTCTTTAACAAAGTCTGTATTAAAAACACGAACTTTTTTGTCAAATGTAGACAAGTTATTATGGTTGATCTTTTGCTCAGGTTCTTTAGTAATTAATTCAAACTCAGGATTATCATAATTGTCTGGCATTGACCCTTTCTCAATGGCTCTAAAAATTCTAGATAATGTCGTTTTTCCTGAATAATTCCTACCATAAATAATGTTAATTTTTTCGAAATGAAATTTTTTTTCATTTGAATCTACAACATTATTATCCCAACTAAAATTTTTGAACGATGCTAAATTTTTTATAAAATTGATTTTTTTAATCATAATTTTAATTCCTCTACCATTTTTTGAGCATCGGCAATGCGGATTTTTCCTGAGATAAGTTTGGGCAATAAGGTATCGCGCAGTTGGGTTAGGGTTTGGGTTTCATTAGAGTTTGTTTTATATTTTTCGTAAATGATAGATAATTTTTTAGAAAAATAATTATTGATTCTACAAGACGAAAATAAGAAAGGAATACTATTCATATTTTTTTGATTTAGTTTCATTTGCACGGCTCCAGTAATATAGGGAGCTATATTTTGTTGTCTAATAAATATTAATAAATGTTCTGTTGTAACACTATTTTTACCTTGTAAAACATGCGCATGATTATTAACCCATATCTTACCCCACACATATTGAGTAAAGGGAGTATTATCAGCTCTTAATACTGAACCATCTTCTCCTAACAATAAATAAGTGCCATTAAATATATATTCGTTTATATAATCATTTATTGATGTAGCTCCATAATAAGGGTATTTTTTAGGCTGTTTTGCGTCTCTTTGTTTTTTTGATAATGGGATTCGAGCATTATCTAAACATTTTGAAACTTCTCCAAAATTTGTAACTTCCCAGCCTTTCGGTATCCAGCCCATTTTTTGGAGGTGTTCAAATGCGTTGGGGAAGTGGTTGGCGATTTCACGACTCGCTGTGCCGTTGTTGAGGGATTTTTTTCTTTTTTCGGCGCGTTTTTGTAGTGGCTCGGGGATGGGGTTGCCGGCGATAATGGCATTGTCAATCACAGGGTCAAAATCCACAAACCAGCTTTTAAACAAGGCTTGTGCCATGTCTTCTAAGGTTTGGTTCATTTGGCAGTTGAGTTCTATTTTGTCATCCAAACTGCCTAAAATATGGGCAATGGCTTTTTGTTCGGGGAGGGGTGGGAGGTTTACAGTAATATGATTAAATGTGTCTCTTGTTATGGTGTCAAAAATAGATCCATGAACTATACTTTTCATGAAATGAATACTATTTTTAATTAAGTAGTATAAGAAATTATTTGTCGAATCTTTTTTAGCGTTAATGCCATAGCATGATTGATTGAAAGCCATTGGCTTTGTAATTTGTGCTAACTCTCCGACAGTGCCTCTTGCTGATATAATAAGTTCTTGTTTTTCAAGTATTTTAGCACTGCTATTTTGTAAACCATAATCTGTAATTGATTCATCAGCATGATAAACATACCTATACCCATGATTAAAGTCTTTTACAGATAACCACGGAATATCTCCATTCCAATATTCTTTCACGTTACGTTTAGGCGTTCCTCCTCCAATAATATTAACTACATCCCCCAACCTAACCTCACGCCAGCCATCGGGTAGTTGTTTTTGTGTTTGATTAGTCATTAGTAGATTTGTCCGCTATAGTGTCGCATAAGTGAGCCACAGATTTATTTTCCATCTGCTATATCAACTAGGTCTTTAAATACATAAAAATTAGGCGTTCTTCCTTTACCTATAATACATTTTAAAATATGGTTTTGCGTGAAAATGTTTAGTAACCTTTGAGCGGTTGGTTTGGGAATGCCTACTTGTTGATAGAATTTTTTAGAATTAAAATACGCGTTATTAAATATAAAGTCCAAGGCAGTTATTCCGTATTGTGATTTACTAATCTTGGGTATTTGGTTTTTTAGTTTTTCATAAAAGTCAATAATTTTTTGAGCGCGATTAAAATTTTCGCCGGCTTGTTCAACAATACCTTTTAAGAAAAATTCACACCAAGACAACCAGTCGTTGTGTTTAGATACATTCAGCAATAGTTCATAATAAGTGTCACGGTTTTTTTCGAAAAAGTTACTGATGTAAAACGCGGGGCTAGATAATAACTTTTTATCGTACAAATACAGAGGAATAAACATCCTACCTAATCGTCCATTACCATCTAAATATGGATGTATCGCTTCAAATTCTGCATGAAGGATAGCTACTTTGATTAAGTCATCGTACTGATTTTTATAGTGTATGAATTTTTCAAAACAGTTAATAGCTGATGGTATGTGTTGAGACTCAATTGGAATAAAGCGTGCTTTGCTTATATCTGTTTGGTCATGACCTATCCACACGGGTATTTTGCGATATTGACCGGGGCTTTTATTATTTCCACGTACACTGTTCATCAGTATTCTATGGCTTTGTTGTAGCAAACGCCCTGATAAGGGCAATTTGTTTGTTTTGATGGTTTTGGTTGCATCTTCTATGGGGCAAAAACGATAATTTAGAATTTCACATATTTCATCTATTTTTTGGGTTGTCATATTTTTTTATTATTGCCTTCTTGTCCTTCAAACTCTAAAACTTCTGTAAGCGTTGATTGCGTACCTTCTATTCTTGAAGATAGTACGGCTTCTTGAGTAAGTAGTGGAGATAACAAAGTCGCTTGACTTTGCATGGCATGTAAAAAACCATCATAACGGTCTAAAGAGGTTCTGGTCTGTGCAACAAGTTCATAAAGTGAATCTTGTTTTATATTAGGTGGAAATTTGCCATAGTGGTATTTGACTGTCATTTCAACTCCTTAAACCCTAATTTTACTAAGTTTTTTTTAATGGTTTTGTCTAGCTCTTGCGCATTTTTCATTTGTGCAAAAAGTTGCTTGCTTAAGCTGTGCATTTTTTCTTCAAATATGTGTTCGTCTTCTGCTTCTTCTTGGATGCCGACATAACGCCCAGGGGTGAGAATATAGTCATTGTCTTTGATTTCGTCTAAGTTGGCGGATTTGCAAAAACCGAGTGTATCTTCATAGCTTTTGCCTTGTTGCCAATTGTGATAGGTATCGCTGATTTTTTTGATGTCTTCTCGGCTGAGTTCTTTTTGGGTGCGGCTTATCATGGCGCCTAATGCTCTGGCATCTATAAAGAGGGTTGTGCCTGCCCTTGAGTGTCCGTTCGCTTGGGTTTTGTTTTTGCTGATAAACCATAAACACACTGGGATTTGTGTGGTGAAAAACAATTGGCCCGGTAGGGCAATCATACAATCAATGAGGTCATTTTCAATGAGTTTTCTGCGGATACTTGCCTCAGTGGTGGTGTTAGAGGACATAGCGCCATTAGCAAGCACAAAACCGGCGATACCGTTTTCGGATAGTTTGGATAGCATGTGCAGTATCCAGCCGTAATTGGCGTTGCCTGTTGGTGGTGTGTCATAACCTTGCCATCTTGGATCATCGGCGAGCTCGTTTTCGGCACGCCAGTCGTTTTGGTTAAAAGGTGGGTTTGCCATGATGTAGTTCGCTTTGAGGTCTGGGTGCTGGTCTTTGAAAAAAGTATCGCTGGGAGTATCGCCCAAATTGCTGGCAATGCCACGAATGGCAAGATTCATTTTTGCTAGTTTGTAAGTTGCGGCAATGTTTTCTTGCCCATAGATGGAAATATCTTTTTGGTTGCCTTGGTGGCTTTCGACAAATTTTAGGGATTGGACAAACATACCGCCTGAGCCACAGCAGGGATCATAAATCTTGCCTTTGTGTGGCTCTATCATTTCTGCAATAAGATTGACTACGCACTGAGGGGTGTAAAACTCGCCGCCTTTTTTCCCTTCTGTTGCGGCAAATTGACCTAAAAAATACTCATACACACGCCCGACTATATCTTCTTGCTTGTCTTGAGTGGTTTGAATGTTGTTTATGGTGTCTATGAGTGCTGCCATCTTGCTGGCGTCAAGACCAATCCGAGAAAAGTAGTTGTCGGGTAGTGCTCCTTTAAGCGATTTGTTTTTTTTCTCAATAGTATGGAGTGCCGTGTCAATTTTTACGGCGATGTCTTGCTGTTTTGCGTTTTTCTTGATGTGGCTCCAGCGAGCTTCTTCTGGCAGATAGAATACGTTTTTCATGGTATAAAATACCACCGTGTCTGCGTATGACTCTCTTCCTTCTGCAATTAGTTCTGCGCGTCTTTCTTCAAACTTATCGCTTATAAATTTTAGAAATATTAAGCCTAAAACAACATGCTTGTATTCCGAAGGCTCGACGCTTCCACGCAATTTATTTGCTGAATCCCAAAGGGTTGCTTCAATAGGCTCTTGTTTTTTTGGTGCTGCCGTTTTTTTTGTTACCATAATACGTTATTGCCCCTCAGGGTTTGATTATAGCATGAGGCTAGCCTATACATTTGGGGAATAGTACTGTAAGATAAACAACACAGTGCACAAGGCAACTTATGCATTCTACAATAACAGCAGCCTAAATAGCAGGTGCAAGTTGCCTACGACTAATCAAAATAGACAGTGAAATGCATTAAGCTATTGATTGTATTGAATAAACTATTTCGGAGAGAGTGGGATTCGAACCCACGGTACGGGACTACCGCACAACGGTTTTCAAGACCGCCTCCTTAAACCGCTCGGACATCTCTCCCGTCGACTTTCTACATTATACCACGTTGGTATATCCTTGTTTTTTATTTTTTGTTTGATACAAATATATGTATATCAATATTGTGTTATGTTATGTGTTTTAAATGACGTACGTCCGATTCTATAAAAAAAATATACCCCTTAGCGTTCTTATATAATACTATATGAGTATGGCAAAAAACAACAAGAGTTCATTTATTGGCACTGATATTGACAAGATTCTTAATATAACAATCAAGCCATCTGAAACAAAACAAAAACGCCCCAAAAACATTTCTCCTAAAAACAAACTAGAAAAAATATCTCCAAAACAACCCGAACAATCTGAACAACCCGCAAAGCAACTCACAGAAAAAACTACAGAAAAAACTACAGCGCCACTTCTAGAAAAAAAACAAGAGCCATCACCAAAAACAGTCGAAATCGCATCTCCCACAAAGACAACACAAAAAAAGAAGACAGACACCACGCCTTCACTCACACAAGAACCATCAGAAACACCGCACACGCTATATGCCTCAAAGAATGTTCCACCTCCACGCTCGTCGACACAAAAGAAACAAGCCTCCGACTCTTCTTCTACTATTCAACCGCCTCCCCTCAGACAAAAAAAAAGACACTCTTTTTTATCAAGAATACTCAAAGGAAAACCTAGTGCAAGCAATCCGTTTCCTGCAGAAATTTTTTCTGCACCAGAACCCACTACCACCAAAAAACAATCCGAACCAAAAAAAGAACCAGTAAAAAATATCGCCAATAGCCCTGCCAATAAAATTACCAATAAAATTACCAGTGATACCACGAAAGAACCGCTCATAACGGTAAAAAGTATTTTAGAGTCAACACAAAGCCCCGTACCCCCCTCTGCCCCCATAAAGAAACACAATAGTCTTGTATCCCATCTTAAAAAAACAATACAAAAAACCACAACCCGCCCAGCCAAAACAAAAAAAGCTACACAAACCCCTACTACTGCCAAGTCCGCTTCTGCAAAATCTGTTGCTACTAAGCCAGCCACTGTCAAGCCTATCGCCGTCAAACCCACTACTACCAAACCCGTTACTACCGAGCCAACCGTTACCAAGCCTGTCGCTGCCAAGCCCGCTTCTGCAAAATCTGTTGCTACCAAGCCAGCCACTGTCAAGCCCGCTACTGTCAAACCCGCTACCACAAAGCCTGCCGCTACAAAGCCCGCTTCTACTAAGCCTCTCGCTACCAAGCCAGCCACTGTCAAGCCTGTCGCTGTCAAACCCGCTACTGTCAAACCCACTTCTACCAAACCCACCGCTACCAAGCCCGCTACTGTCAAACCCACTTCTACCAAACCCACCGCTACCAAGCCCGCTACTGTCAAACCCGCTACCACAAAGCCTGCTACTGTCAAACCCGCTGCTAAGCCCGCTACTGTCAAACCCACTTCTACCAAACCCACCGCTACCAAGCCCGCTACTGTCAAACCCGCTACCACAAAGCCTGCTACTGTCAAACCCGCTTCTGCCAAGCCAACTGTTGCCAAGCCAACCGCTTCTACCAAGCCTCTCGCTACCAAGCCTATTGCTACCAAACCCACCGCTACCAAGCCCGCTACTGTCAAACCCGCTACCACAAAGCCTGCTGCTGCCAAGAAGCCCGCGACTACTATCAAGCCCGCTACTACCACAAAGCCCATTGCTACCAAGCCAACCGCTGCTAAGCCCGCGACTACTATCAAGCCTGTCGCTGTCAAACCCACTGTTACAAAGCCAGCTACTACTAAGTCAACCGTTACCAAACCTGCTACTACCAAGCCTGCCGCTGTCAAACCCGCTACTGTCAAACCCGCTACCACAAAGCCTGCTGCTGCCAAGCCAACCACTGCCAAGCCCGTTGCTGTCAAACCCGCTTCTGCCAAGCCAACTGTTGCCAAGCCTGCTACTACCAAACCAAAAGCGCGCAAAACCTTATCCACCTCTAAGTCTTCTTCGACATCCGTGCCACCCACATCTTTTGCGCCTACCCCTTCGTCCATTCCGACACCCCCCACCCCACCTTCGCCCGATCTTTCTTCGCTTTCCACCATCCATACGCCTTCAACAAAGGCAACACATCTTAAAAATAAAGAAGATCAAACAGCATTACTACAAGAACAGCAAACAGAACAACAACCCGCATCCGTACTCCCGACACGACCTACTCCACCCATAGAAGACATAAAGAACCTCATACCTTTTGAAGCAAGCCATTATCTAAGCCCTCCTCAAAAACTTGCTAAGCTTTTACTAAATGCAGTAATTATATGTCACGACGCTCACAGTTATTGGGGTGGTCGCATTGTCGAAACCGAAGCATACGATCAAAACGATCCTGCTTCGCATTCATTCAAAGGAAAAAACTTTAAAAATAGTGCCATGTTCGAAACAGGAGGAGTCGCATACATATATAAAATATATGGCATAAACTACTGCCTCAACGTTGTATGTGAACATGAAGAAATCGGTAGCGGTGTGCTTATCCGTGCTATTGAACCCCTATACGGACTAGACATTCTTAGAAAAAACAGGCTCTTAAGTAAAAGTAATACCCGCATACTAAAAGGCAAAAAAAACCAAACAATAAAAGATACCGAACTCTGTAACGGACCCGGTAAAGTATGCAGTGCATGTGGTATTGATTTTAGAAACAATTATCTTCCCTTTGACTCAAAGATACCTCAGAATTTGCTCGAACCTGCACACTCAAGCCAATCCACACAAACAGAAAAAAAACGTGTTCGAAGTATTTTTTCGCGTAAAAATCACATCAACAACGACGGATACCTAGAACAAATATTTCAAGAAACCGTAAACCAAACACCAACTACAGCTGGGCGATTCATCATTATGTCGCTTTCCCCACACCATCACGGCGCTGAATATGCTACATCCAAACGTATTGGCTTTAATGACAAAGCAAAAGACAACCGTAGATACTTTATACCCGACTCATCTTTTGTCTCTCTTCCACGCAAACCACTAGAGATACACCACATGCCTCAATCCTAAAACCATAGCTTGATCCTATGAAACATCCGACTTATCGCGCACTACATATCATCACTCGGTTCGGAACAGGCGGTGCGGAGGAATCAGTATTAGAACAAATTCGTGCTTTAGACGATCTTGGTTTTACCTGCGACCTTGCAATAGGCAAAGAATTTAACCCGCACTATCTAAAAAAACACCCTCTACCCGAACACACGCAAATAAAACGTATCCCATCACTCGTACGCTCTCCACACCCGCTATATGATATTCGTGCTGTGCAAGAAATAAAAACCCTCATACGCCAAGAACGCTATAGCATTGTCCACACACACTTAGCAAAAGCGGGTATTCTTGGACGTTATGCGGCTTATCGTACACGCACTCCCATAATATTGCATACGGTACACGGAACATCAATGTCTACATATCATGGGCTGTTTCGTTCGTGGATATTTACTTTGCTTGAGCGACGAGCGGCACGATGGTGCGATGCACTCATAAGTGTAGGGGTAGATTTGCAGAATATTCTATTGGCGCATGCTATTGGTAAGCCCGAACAACACCGTGTCATTTATACTGGCATGACGCTTGATGCTTTTAAAAAAATTCATTACGACCGCGTGCATGATTACAAAAACTATATGCGCAGGCGCTCTCTTGCCTTACAAAAACTGCAAGACATTCATCGCGAGAGCGTATACAATACAACAAATCCAACACCTTATGAGACAAGGCATAGCGCTCATCAGAAAGCAAAACATATATCTGATGAGACATCAAGGCATGTGCTTGGTGGTATTCAAGATCCTTCTGCCCTCTTTGTGGGAATGATTGCCCGCTTTGAAAAAGTAAAAAATCATAGAGAATTTATAGAAATGCTTAGACCCTTGCTTGCAAAGAGAACTTCGGTGTATGTGGTGTTATTTGGTGATGGCCCCGAAATTGCCACCATACAAGAACTCGTAGCTCACTACCAACTCGAAAACAATATTATATTTGTTGGTCATGTCGCCAATATTCCAGAGTATTTGTATGGAATAGACGTCAATTGCTTATGTTCATACCTAGAAGGCCTGCCTCGTGTACTTGTACAATGCTCTGCAGCAGGCATACCAACAGTCTGTTTTGATGTAGAAGGAGCAAAGGAAATCATTGAAGACAAAAAAAGTGGTTTTATTATCAATCGCATTCCACATTCGGCACAACAATCTCGACATGAATTTGTACATGCACTCAGCTATCTACTCGATACTCCACAAGCACGACACAACATGGGGACACATGCTACACATAATGCCCTCTCACGATGGTCCTTAGAACGACTAAAGCATGAAAGTATTACGTGCTATCGACACTATATTAAAACAAAATTACAATAACACCAAAAAAGTACCAAAAAAGTAGCAGAAAGTACGTGCCCCCCAATATCAAACATTAAGACAAAAGGTCTAGCGTCGTATGCGTGTGATATGTGGGATATGTGGGATATCTGGGATTAGATATAAAACTAACACCACTCTTTGTCTAGTAAAATATGAAAGCAATCATACATATTTTCACTCCCAAAAAATTCTAGGGGGGTTTTTTAGGAGTCTTTGTCGCCAAGAATTTGTCAAAGATTCAATGTGTATGAATTGTTACTTGGTGACATTTTTACTGTTTCTTAGTCGCTTTCCTTTTGTTACCTAAAGATCCAAATACCACTGGGGTGGCATTTTAAAAGGTGGGGTAGCAGAGCTAGGGGTACAGTTTTTGGTTCCTGCACCTTGAAACATAAAAAATAGAGAAATATTATCTTTATCATTTTGAAGTTTACCTCCCCAGCTACTGAGGTCCTGACAAAATGCTTCAGCATTAGAAAACATATTACCCATGTTTATAATTTTTTCTGATACTTCCCAACTATTGAGTGGTTGATTAAAAACTACGGCACTTCTAAACATAGTTCCCATATTAGTAACATTTGAAACATTCCACTTATCGAGTGGTTGATTGAACACCTTTGCTCCATTAAACATACTAATCATAGTGGTAACACTCGAAACATTCCAGTTATTCAGTGGCTTATTAAAAATATCTACACCAAAAAACATATTATTCATATTTTGGACACTTGATACATTCCAGCCACTAATATCTTGATTAAAAGCATCTGCTCCATTAAACATAGACTCCATAGTAGTCACCTGGCTCACATTCCATCTGCTGATATCACCGTTAAAGGTATCCTTATCCTTAAACAACTCTTTCATATTTGTAACGGTAGAGGTGTCTATACTGTTGAGACTGGCAGTAGGATCTTCAGTATCAGTAGAACTAGAATCATAGTTGGGGTTTGGCTTACCATTGTCCAGCGTCTCTTTTGTACGATCTTGTAATTCTTTTATAGCATCTAGGAGTTCTGTTTGGTCTTTGGGACTGTGGCTGTATGATACATCACCACCGCCATTTGTTGTGCTGCTTACATTCGTTATAATAAACAGATCACACGCTCCTATAAGGAGAGTAAGAGTACTTATTACGTAAAAAAGTACCGTATATGCGATATTTATATGCACTGTACGTGATGTCGTTATTGCGTTATGTTTCATAGTATATTCTCCTTATCATAACCTATATCTTATTTATAGCACATAATAATTATAACATATTACCATTGCGTATAATAACACACTAAATTGTATAAAAATGTGGGTTACCCTCTTTAATTGGTAGCCTGCTGTTTTTATAACTCATTATGTAGCTCCGCCATTCATTGGTTGGTTGGTTGGTTGGTTGGTTGGTTGGTTGGTTTTTTCTTTGGTCTTTGGTCTTTTGTCTTTGCTAGATTTTTTCAGGGCTTTTTCAGGGCTTTTTCAGGGCTTTTACAAGAACATGTACAACAACTTTCTTGGATCATTTGTTGTTCATATAACCGCTTCCTAGGAAGGAGAGGCAGTAGCATCCTCATACCACTGAGGCGGCAGTTTAAAGGGAGGAGTTGCTGTACTAGGGTCGCAGTTTATGGTTCCTACAAGACCAAATGTAAGAGAGAGAGTAGTCTCAATAACGCCTTGATCATTCTTAGGAAGTTTTTCTCCCCAGCTACTGAGATCCTGACAAAATACTAGCGCGCTAGTAAACATAGAATCCATTTTTTTAACGCTTGATACATCCCAGCTATTCAATGGCTGATTAAACACCTTTGCGACAAAAAACATGCCTGCCATATTTGTGACATTTGATACATTCCAGCTATTGAGTGGCTGATCGAATACCTCTGTATTAGTAAACATGTTGCCCATCAAAATGACCTCCGAAACATCCCAGTTATTGAGTGACTGATTGAATGCATGTGCATTATTAAACATAGACTTCATGTTTTCAACGCTTGATACATTCCAGCTATTGAGTGGCTGATTGAATGCCTCTGTATCAGCAAACATGTACCTTACCTACCTTGACATCTCTTTTGACTATTCATTTGCTTGTCATTTGCTTGTGCTATTCTTCAAAAACCGTTTCTACGGAATCTGGTTCTAAATCGGTAAGACGACCATACAGAGCAAGATACTCCTTAACTATTTGGGTAGGATGGTACCACGTAAGCAAATCAGCCTTTATTTTTTCTACCGCTGTTAGATACGTTCCATAGTTTTTTAATATTGTCATCATGGCAATTGCAAGCGTTTTGGTCACCTTGCAATTTGTAAGCCAACGGGGAGAATCAAAGCCCAATATTTCTTTTGTTACGGGCATAGCGTGGGCAAGGACGGGAGTTCCGCTTACCAGAGCCTCTATGGGAGCATAGCCAAAACCTTCGCTTGTCGAAGGAGCAACAACAAGATGTGCACGCCTCATCAAAGAAGAAACATCGCTTCTAAAGCCCATAAACTTAACGTTTCCGAGTAATAATTTTCCTGCCAGTATCTTGAGCTTTTCTTCTTGTGGACCAGTGCCAACAATCCATAACTCACTCTTAAATGTTTTTTGAACAATACGAAAAGCTCGAATAAGTTCCATAAACCCCTTGTCGGGTAGCAGTCGCCCCACCCCTAATATGGTTATCAGACGCTCTCTATTATTTGAGATTCCTTCTGACCCAGTAAATTCGCTGAACAATGGGTTGTAAATTACATGTGCATCTTGCCCCATAGATTGTGCAAAGGGAAACGTACTAAGCGTAGACGCCGATACCGCCGTTATCGCATCAAAGCGCTTTGCATACGTACCAATAAAAAATTTTGATATGGGATGCAAGTAATCCATCGTACTATGAAAGGTTCCCACGAGCTTAAACCTTTGTTTATCAGACTTTGCGAGGAGGGCAGTGATATGTCCTCGTGCTAAATGGGAATGGACGATATCAGGACTAAAGCCTCGTATATAGTCTTGTAGTCTTCTTTTTGCTTTCAGTATCTCATTTTTTTTACAGTTCAAATATTTTACTTTTATACGATTGTATTCAAGCTGATACTGTACCTTGGAATCAGAACTCATTTCGTAGGAGACCACTACTACTTCGTATCCATGACTTTTCATTCGTATAGCAAGCGTTGCAATAATACGAGACACCGATCCGTTATCTAAACATGTTGTTACATATAAAATCTTCATGACGTATGTACTTTTGCTCTCATATATTTTATAAAAGATTTTGGAATTATCATGCGAAGTGCCTTCTTACATACATTGGTTAAAAAATAAAAAAAATAACGAATTTTTATTGTAATTCTTGTCTCATAGGACTGTAGAATCCGTTTTTTTTCTTTTAGCATAAGCATCCAGTTACGACTTGAATATCCTTCTGCTTGTGTACATGCAATGGGTTCGGACACTTTATATATCTTATCGGCATTTATATTTAGTTTCATAAATAATTCAAAGTCTGCACATATTTTATAATTTGTATTATATAAAAACGCTTTGTGAAGCCCGGAAAAAAATACCATGCCCTGATGAGACGTCGGCATTTCTACTAAACAGCGATCCAGTGGTTTTACCGTGCGTATAACCTCTTGTTCTCGCCATATTTCTATGGTAGGAGCAATAATAAGTGGTTTTTTTTCCATTGTGGCATGGGTAAGGATATCAGTGAGTTGGGATGACGGACGGACGAGATCGCCACTGTTAATAAACCACAACCATGCCCCTTTCGCGTGCATTATACCAAGGTTCATTCCTTCATATATACTTCTATCCTGCGATATAATATGTCGAATATGTGTTTGCTTAAGCAGTGATGCATAGCCGAATATTGTTTCTTGGGAACTTGCATCGATAATAAGATGCTCGCAAAATGCTAGGTATATGCTGTGCGCAACGTTCTCTATAGTCTTACAAAGATCCTGTGGGTTGTTTTTGACGACAGTAATAATAGAGAGGATTGGCGTGGGCGTGGTATGGTTTGTATTCATGCTTATGTATGTAGATCAACAAGGAGGGCATGTAAGGCCTTGCAATCAACAATATAGTTATTGTGTTGAACACTACGATCAGGATACATTTTTTTTGCTTTTAAATAATAATAGGCATGGTTGCAAGCTGATGCAAGAGAAAAAAAACAGTTGTTGTGACTGTCGTTCTCTTCTCGTATCTCAATTACGGTAGACCTTGATGACATCCACATCATATTAGTAAGCCCCGCACCGTGTATGCTTATGAGAGTCTTTGCAAAACTAAACAGCTTGACTTGATATTCTAAGCTGACATGTTCTAGGTATACGATACGATATCCAAAATTTGTCAACATTTTTATGTACTCGTGTTCGTTTACAATGTTACGGGTTTTCGCTTGGCGACGACTTATATATATGCGCTGGTTCTTATTGTCCACATCTTTGTGTTCTTGCTTGCGCGCCGAAGTGATGCCATAGTACCTCCATACCAAGTCTTGTGATTTTTTTACCTGCCATGGACGAACATTTCCAGAAGGCGCAAAGGGCGTGAGGTGTTGCACTTCGGCAAGACGAACACTAGGAAACAAAGGGAGATAATACTGTTCTGTAATACCAAGAATAGCGAGGCTTTCCTTGATATACGGTATAAATTTTGCCTTCCACGGAAGCATTACTATGATCTCTTTTAGATGAGAAACAAAGGTCCACGCCCGCGGAAATTCTTCGGTAAACCAATGAAAATAATTTTTCCAGTCATGGTCGGTGATACACACATATTTCCAAACTGAATGAGCAGATGTCTTGTGTACCTTTACTGTCTTGGTCACCTTTAGTGCTTTTTGTATTTTTTCTAATAGTGTAAAAATACGAGACTGCTTTGGATTAACCAAACCACGAAAATTTATTTGTATATCGTAATAGGTTTCGATATGGCTTGCCACGAAGGTTTTTTTATATTCATGGCTAAACAAGTGTTCGTCTGTAGAAACAAGATTGCGTGGTTTTTTTCTAACAACAACTTCGGAATCAAGAATATGTGTTTGAATTTTTTTCATTTATTAAAGGTTAAGAGACTTTCGTATTGTTGCCTGTGCTCGCTTATAATTCCAGTGATATCCAAATTCGCCTTTCTTGTCGACAGTATCATAATTGTAATCATGGTTGAGCGAACTCGCAAGACAAAAGAACCGTGCTTGTACTTTGCCTCTATGCAACTCAATAATTGTACTATTTTTATCCATCCATAGCATATTGGTAAGAAGATCGTGCGAAAACGTTATTAAAAATTGTATGCGCTTGAATAAGTAAATAAAAAACTCTACATTATAGCTGTCAATATAATACGTCTTTATACCGTAGGAATGTAGTATTCCATCTATTTTTTTTTGATTGACCAAGTATGGGTCACCGGGCATGCGTGATACTACCATAGCTTTATTCTTTCTGTGTATTTTTTTTGAAAGGATAATTGATTTTTCTACATTGGCAAGTGCATACCGATTAAGGATAGTATTACTTAGTTCTTGCATGACACGTGGACGAACAAAATGTTCGTCGCTGGCACTTTCTAAATACCATGGTTCTTCTACGACTACTTTTCTCTCAGAAGGGACAACCACTATTTTTTTCCACGGTATCCCTATGTATTCGAGGCTCGTTTTGCTATACGACAGAATACTTTCTGCCGGAAGCACAAATTCTAAATTATAAATATACTGCTTTGCAATGACGAGTTTAGCCAGTATGTCGACAAACCAACTATAATAATCAAGTTTTGACAAATCCGTAAAAATCAAAGCAGAATAAAGCGTATTCATTGGTGAAAACAACATCTTTTGAAACAATCCTCTAACCCGTTCTATAACCTTAAACGTATGGTCACCTCTACACATTATTTTCATCGTTCCTTTTTTATAAACAATCCCTGTTCCCAACACCTCTACCATATCATGCGGTTGCAAATACACTTCTTCAAAATAATGATCCATATCATTTCTAAATGGCGCATAATCCTTAAAATCCAAGAGTAAACTACCAGTACCCCTGTAGTTTACGAGTTCTTCATGTAATAATTTTTCTGGCTTATGACTTGTTTGACTCATGTATGTACTCTTGATATGATCCACTAAAATCTATCTTACCACGATGAAGTGATATGATTGTATCACAGCGTGCAAGGGTATGCGTTCGATGAGCTATTATTATAACAGTTTTTTTTGTTGAAATAGAATAAATTGTATTCTGAATTTTCGCTTCGGTTTTTATATCAAGATTAGACGTTGCTTCGTCAAAGATGATTACTTTCGGATCGCGATATAGTGCACGGGCAATACCAAGACGCTGTCGCTGACCTCCGCTTATTCGTTTTCCAAAATCGCCGATAACCGTATTCAAGCCGTGTTTTTGCTCTTTCAAAAAATCTTTTAACTGAACCTTTTGTATTAACTGTTGTACGTATGCTTCATCTATGTCTTTTTCGTTCACACCAAAAGCTATATTCTCTTTGATACTTGCATTCATGAGTTGTACGTCTTGCGGAACATAACCAACAATATCATGCCATCCACGAATATTCTTATGTATGTCTTGTCCATCTACCATAATACTCCCCTTTGTCGGATTCAAAAACCCCATGAGTAGATGAACGAGCGTGGTTTTTCCACCACCTGTTTGACCAACTATACCTAAGGTGTGCCCCCTTGGTATTGTAATCGATATACTGCGTAGCGTTGGCTGCATATCGTCAAAGTGATAAATATTTCCTTTGTCATCAAAATACGGGTAGGTAAAACTCACTTTATTGAACACGAGTTTGTCTTTGAACAGTAGTGGCGTTTTTGTATTTGATTTTGCATCTAGTGTTGCATGTGCGTTTGTAGCACGAACATGCTTTTGCATGGTAGTGAGTTCATTGTAAAATTTTTTGATAGTTCCAGAAATACTGCTGAGCGATGTAAAAAAAGCAATGATCGATTGTATCGCAGGAATAACTCTCAAAAAGGCAAGTGCAATGATTGCAAGAGAACTGTATATTGCTCCAACGTTACCCGAGTATAAATAATATAAATATATCATCATAAATATCACGACAGTGACCGCTAGTAGCTCAAGCACGTTGCGTGGAACAAGGGTTACAAGACTTTGTCTCTTTTGAATCACTTCATGTTTGTTATAAACATTTTCCATGCGGGTGAGAAAATAGTGCTCCTTTCCGTGCAATTTACTAAACACATAGTAATGAATACCTTGATAGAGATGGACATTCTGTTCGCTTTCTTGTAGTACTCGCATATTGCTATAATTTCGTAGCTTCTTAGTTACGACTTTCATTATAAAAAACAAGATTATACCAAAACCTATCATTAGGAGTAGCACCTGATACTGCACTACGACAATTACCCCCACAATAATAAAAAGAAAGGCAACATTACCTATTGTTATAATTAATTTTCCATAAAAGTTGCTTATGACACCTGCAAGATTAACGACATACTGTGACTCCGCTGCACTCCGCTTGAGATAGTAGCTGTAGCTTACAAATAAAAAAGAAGAAAATATTCGTGTTTTAAGAAATTTTTCGTGACGCACACGCTCTTGTTCAAAAAAATATCCCTGAAACAATATAAATAAACTTCTACAAATAAACATACCTATAAACAACAGGCCCAAAAACACGACAAACCCACGCTCACTGAAATCAAACAATGCAAAGATGTCTTTAAAGAATCGAGCTACGTAGTATTCGTACCATTGCATACTATCTCTATTGATATCTTGGTTTATATAATCCCCTGAAATAAAAAGCATCAGAGGAAATATAAAAGTAATACTAAAAAGTTGTACCATGGAGTTAAGAAATGTAACAAGTAGGAGTATAGGTATCTTTCTCCGTATACCTAGCGATAAATACCAGATTTTTTTTAGCATTGCGATGTATACCAATTATACGTTGCCTGCAAGCCCTCTTGCAAAGAGACTTTTGCCTTCCATCCGAGGGAGTGAATCAAGCTCGAATCCATGCATTTGCGTGGCGTTCCATTTGGTCGCTTTGCATCCCAGACTATTGTTCCCTCAAACCCACTTATGCTTTGCACGTGTTCTGCAAGTACTTTAATTGAACATTCTTCTCCACTCCCTACGTTAATATGGGTATACTGTTCATTTGCATCAACATGTTGCATAAGAAATAACAGTGCCTCAGCAAGGTCTTTTGAATACAAAAATTCTCTCAATGGCGAACCATCTCCCCATACAACAACCTGTGCTTTTTTATCTCGCGTAGCTTCATAAAATTTACGGATAAGCGCAGGTAGTACATGGCTGTTTTCTAAGTCAAATGTATCATGCGGTCCATACAGGTTTGCAGGCATGGCACTAATAAAATTAGCCCCATATTGCTTAAAATAATAGTAGCAAAGATATATCGCATATATTTTGGCAATCGCGTAGGCCTGATTTGTGGGCTCTAATGCACCGCTCAACAAGGCCTGTTCTGGTATTGGTTGTGTCGCAAATTTTGGATAAATACAACTTGAGCCAAGGTTGAGTAGCTTTTTTACACCTGAAACATGGCTTGCCTGTATCACGTTGCTCGCAATTGTAGCGTTTTGGTAGATAAATTCCGCTCCATAGCTATTATTTGCATGGATACCTCCCACTTTTGCTGCACATAAAAACACGTACTCTGGCTTGTTCTGTCTAAAGAATTGTTCTGTGGCATCTTGCCTTGTCAAATCAAGATCTTGATGACTCGCCGTTAGGATATTTGTATACCCCTTTTCCTTTAAATGGGATACGAGTGCATTCCCAACCAGACCTCTATGACCTGCAACAAAAACCTTACTTTCTAGTTCCAAGTATTCCTTCCACTTCTTTTATGTCTGATTCTACCATGAGCGACACCAACTCTGCAAAACTTGTGCGAGGAGTCCATTGTAGTACGGTTCGTGCTTTTGATGCATCACCCAAGAGTATATCTACTTCGGCAGGTCTAAAATAACGAGCATCAATTCGTACCACTGTGGCGCCGGTATTTGCGTTTATTCCACATTCATCAAGGCCCTCGCCTTTCCATCGAATAGGCATATCCAGCATAGCAAAAACTTTTTCAACAAATTCTCTCACACTGTGTTTTTCACCGGTTGCAATTACAAAATCCTGCGGGCTATCTTGTTGTAAGATACGCCACATAGCCTCAATATAATCCTTTGCATAGCCCCAATCGCGTTCTGACTCTATGTTTCCCAAATAAAGACATTCTTCTAGTCCGTACTTGATTCTAACTGCGGTCCTTGTAATTTTTCTTGTAACAAAGGTTTCGCCACGGAGCGGACTTTCGTGATTAAACAGTATGCCATTGCTTGCATACATATTATAGCTTTCTCGATAGTTTACCGTAATCCAATACGCGTAAAGTTTTGCTACCCCATAAGGACTCCGTGGATAAAAGGGAGTGTGTTCGTTTTGTGGTGTTTCTACAACTTTTCCATATAATTCGCTTGTAGATGCTTGGTAAAATCGCACCGTATTTTCCATTCCACAAATACGTATTGCCTCTAGCAATCTGAGTACCCCTATCGCATCAGAATTTGCAGTATACTCTGGGGTTTCAAAACTCACTGCAACATGACTTTGTGCCCCTAAGTTATATATCTCATCGGGCTTAATTTGTTTGATAAGCCGAATCAAATTTGTGCTGTCCGTAAGGTCTCCAAAATGAAGAAAAAAGGCTCGCCCTTTTTCGTGCAGACTATGATAAAGATGCTCTATTCTTTGGGTATTAAAACTGCTCGACCGCCTTTTTATACCATGAACGGTATATCCTTTATCAAGCAAAAATTCTGCAAGATATGCTCCATCTTGTCCCGTTATTCCAGTAATCATGGCGATTTTGTCATGCATGCTTTAGACCTTTGACCAATTGTTTTTCATCCATTCTATGGTTTTTTGTAAGCCCGCGTACAAATCAACTTTTGGATACCAAGAAATCAGGGTTTTGGCCCGCGAGAGATCAGGCCTCCGTTGTACAGGATCATCTTCTGGCATTGGTTTATATTCAATATCTATATTGGGAATATGTTCTCCTATTTTTTTTGTTAGATCTACGATGGTTATTTCTTTATCACTCCCAAAATTTACTGGTCCCGATATATCGTGTGTTGATTCAAGAAACATATAGCGCGTGAGCCCTTCGACCAAGTCATCTATATAACAAAAACATCGCGTTTGCGTACCATCACCATAAACGCTTAGTTTGTTTCCGCGCAGTGCTTGTGCAACAAAATTACTTATCACTCGTCCATCATCTTGTTTCATATGAGGACCATAGGTATTAAAAATACGTACCACTTTGACGTTAAGTCCCCTCTGTCTTTTATAATCAAAACAGAGTGTTTCAGCAAGACGTTTTCCCTCATCATAGCAGGCTCGTGGCCCGGTGCAGTTGACATTACCAAAGTAGTCTTCGGATTGGGGTGTTTCTTTAGAGTTTCCATATACTTCGCTTGTAGAAAAATGTAGTACTGGTATAGAGGCAGAATGTGCGTATTCCAGGATGTTCTTAGTACCCATTGTAGATACATCTATCGTATATAAAGGATCTTTCTGATAGTGAACCGGGCTTGCAGGACACGCAAGATTGCACATATAGTCAATGGATAGATTTTGTGGGAATGGACTACGAATATCGTGTTCGACAAAAAAAAACCGTGGATTTTTAGACAGAGTCTTTATAGCATTTCGAGAACCTGTATAAAAATTGTCAACTCCAACAACAGAATGTCCTTGCATTAATAAATTGTTTGCGAGATTGATGCCAATAAATCCAGCGACTCCTGTAAGTCCGATTCGCATATTTGTATTATATAATATATGGTATGGTTCCTGTCGACAAAGGGGTTTGATTGCGTTTTATTCTTGGTACATGTTTTGTTATTTTCTTATCGCTGGTATGCAACACTGTTCATATAGTAGCTCAAGAACAATCTCCTGCTCCTTCTAATGAGGAGGTTCCTTATAAGTTAATTCGATACGAATACATTATTAATGGAACCATCTTAGAAGCCGCGTTGCGATACACCCTTGAATTAAAAGATGATATTGTATTTGAGTCTCGTGCAACATTTATTGAGTTTATTACGCAAAAAAGAATAGAACTCACTAACCTGCGACAAGTTGAAAACACCTCTTCACTTAGCTACGATAGTGTGTGGAACGAAAAAGAGCGTCATTTTGAAGTAACTATATACTTCTTTGTTGAATCAGCTTTTTCAATTATAGCCCTCCCCTATGTTAAGTACAATAGTAGCGAGGGACTCGTTTTAAGCCTTCGTGGAAGGGATTATAATTTTCTTGGTACGCTAGAGCGCGCGTATATAGACATAAACTATACACTAGACAATGATACTTCGCAATCTTTTGGGACCAATTTGGGATTCTCCTATCCTCTTTCTTTTGGAAATCACACGATTGTTGGTGCTATTTCAGAAGGATTAACGTATACCTACCTTGAAAAATTTACCAACAGAACGGCTTTAGCATTTAATTATGCGTATTCACTCAATCCAAAAAACGATCTGTTGCTCACTATAGAGCAAGCACACACTACCATACTCCAAGGTGCACAGTTAGAGCTAGACTCTAATTATTTTTCAACAAAACTTGAAACAGCCTATCAGACCATACTCGCTGATTTTATTCCTGTTATAAACAGCATACGATACAAACCCCGTGCTAATGTGACATTTTCGTACCCAATTACCAATACATATTTACCAGACAAGGTAAGCAGCTATGTAGTCACGCTGTCGCATATACTGACAGTAGGAAGAATAGACTGGTACAATAATTTTAGACAAGGAATTGAATTTTCGCTTGAAAACCCTTATGCGTATTATCAATATTACGAGGGATGGAAACTTTCCTTTGTGTTTCAAAATCGTGGGTTTCTTACTCCTACAACATTCATGGGACTTAGTTACCGCCTTTATGCTCAAATAGAAGATCTATACTACTCAAAAAACACAGATCCTTTTCCTACCAGTACGTCTGCCGCAGAAAAATTACGTGGAATAAGAAATGATGAATTTGATAGCAATAACGTTGCTATTCTCAATACCGATATAGGATTTAGGCTTTTCTCCATACCCCGTTTTGCAGAATTTCACGGAACAATATTCTATGATGTTGGACTCCGTACAGTACATGCAGAAACGTTTTCGTTGTCTAAGGATATAAAGCACGCCGTTGGAATAGAAGGTATTGCCTTTGCTTTGTTTTCTCGTAATTTTGTCGTGCGATTATCATATGGTATTGATATACTAAAGATACTTGATGAAAATACATTTAATATACTTGGCTCTGGCGAAATTGATTTCGGCTTAAATCTTCACTATTGATATATGTTTTTCCATACACCCATGCAAAGATGACGCTTCATACAACACCCAAAGCCACAACCAAAAATATTGGAAAAAAAATAGTCTACAATCTAGCGGAACGAAACATGGCTTACCTTTTTTTTTGGTATGCAGTAATAATTATATCTACGTCATTTTTCGTACATGCGCAAACTCCAGAACAAACTCCAGAACAAACTCCAGAACAAGTTTCAGAGGTGCCTGAGGCAGTATACATTATTAAAGATGTACAATACGTGTTAAAAGGAACAATTCGTCCATACGCAGCACGCCAACTACTAAAGATACGAGAAGGTCGCCAATTTACAACATATGATGAACTTGTTGCCTTTATTAGTGATAAGAATAATGTTATCAACAGCTACTCTTTTCTACAGCCAATATCAGGGCTTGTGTTTGACACTACCTATGACAGTCTCAAAAATGCATACTTGGTAGATATTGATGTATATCTACTCGTTAAACTCACTGCATTCCCTTTTGGTATTGTTGACTATGATAGCAACGAAGGACTAACCATAGGGTTCGCTGGTGCTGATTCAAATTTCTTAGGTTTGTTACAGAGCGCCGCTGTTTTTATTAATTTTTCGTATACCAACGCCGGCGAATTCCTCGTCAATCCCTTTATTGTTGGGAGAGTTCCTCTTGGCATATATTATTTAAAGGACAATAGATATATCGAGGGCTATGGATTCCTCAATGAAAGCTTTCTTGCTGGTTTTAATACCCAAAACTTGCGAAACCAAACAAGCATAGGCACATGGTTTACGCTACGTATGAATGATGATCTTTCATTTCGCCTTGGTGCGTTTCAGAGATTTATACTTCGTTCTAATGCGCAAAGAAACATCAATCTGTCAAATAGTGAGCTAGAAATAGCTCTGACCCGACATATCCCCATCGAAACGCAAATTATTCAAAATTTTCGGTACTCGCTTGCAAGTACACTCCATAGCAACAATACCTTATCGCCCACTGCATATCTCCCTCCTACAAATGATGGGCTAATCGTCGAACTCTCACAATCGCTTAGCACAACAGCCTTACAAACCGACGAAGTATGGCTCAGGTCTGGATTCTCTACTCTGTTTTCAAGTAACCACTATTATTCCGAATATTATAACGGGTTTAGTAACCATCTCAATCTTTCGTTCTCCGCATACCGATCATTCTTTTCTCTTTTTGAACTAAGCATGCGCGCGGGAGGAATATACCGCTTTTATTTCTATCCTTCTAAACCACCTATCATTCGTGCTTTGGATAGAATCCCGGGCTCTGTCAATCTCGCAGAATACGAGCTGGGCTATCTACTGCGCGGGATATACGATGATACGTTTGATACTGACAGTGCCCTGTACACCAATTTTGATGCCTTTATTCTTCTTTTTTCAAACCCTCAAGCAGTAACGTTACATCTAGGTTTGTTTTCAGATTTTGCAGTGCGGTTTGATGACATAAACGAGGACGGTAGCGTGCAAAACCAGCAAGAGCAACTTCAACTTACCTCTGCTACAGGATTTGATGATAGATACGCGCTCACGTCTGGTACAAGTCTTGTATTCTTTCTTAATTTTATAAGAGGATTTAGATTAGAAGTAAAGTTTGGGCTCGATATGCTTACTATTTTTTCTACCAATTCTATAGACAGAAACGATCTCGAAGTTAGCGTCTCTACTCTTCGATTTTACTAGCCTTCAATTTTACTAGATTTTTTTTGGGAATTTCTTTGGGAATTTCTTTGGAGATTATAATTCCCCCTAGGGAATTTTTTTTATTAGTGGTGCTTTTGGCTGTTTCTTCTAGTTGTTTTTTGGCTGGTGTTGAGCAATAAAATCAAGCACTTTGTCAAATGGATATATGGTATTAAACGTATACAAGTGGATTCCTGGTGCATGTGCAATGAGATCCTGGATAAGTCGTAGCGAATACGGCAGTCCTTTAAACGAAGACTGTGATTCGTACAAGTCATTCTGCAGTGCTTGGGGAATATATAATGGCATGCGTGATAATTTTGAAAGATGCTGAACATGCTCAGTATCACGCACGATCGTTATTCCTGGTACTATTGGTACCCCTATACCTTCTTTTCGTGCACGAGCTACAAACTGATGATAGTGTTCGCTATCAAAAAAAAACTGCGTAACCAAATAGTCGGCTCCTTCTGCTATTTTTTTTCTAATATACTCCATCTCTTGCCAAGGCTCATAGCTTTCCGAATATCCTTCGGGATAACAAGATACGCCGATACAATATTCGGGAAACCCTTCCTTGACAAACCGTAGCAAATCTACCACCGATTCAAATTCATTCTCTGATCCTCGCGTATCCCCCCGTATGACTAATATATTTGTAATCCCAAGGTCGCGTAGCATAGCGAGCATAGTACGCACGTATTGCTTCGTCATACCGTAGGTAAGCACATGAGGCACCACTATGGTATTGCATCGTTTTAGTATTTGTTCAACTATATGGTCAATAGAGAACGCTTGCTGTAACTTACTCGTAATGTTAATATAATCAAATGACTTAGTTGCGAGCGTCTCCACTATATGCAAAAGGTCGTGTAAGCGTGCTGATGTACGGGGGGGAAATACTTCTATGCTCTTTGTTTTTTTTTGGCGAAAGAGTTCCGAAATTTTTTGTTGTCGTATCATGCAAGAAGTTCATCTCTAAGGCTAAGTTGCTCCCAAGGCAAGCCTGCTTTTCCAAAATGACCATATACTGATGTTTGTATATATTCAACATCTCGTAACGCGAGCCTATCTATCAATTCCCAAGGCGAAAAAGAACACACGCGTGCTATGTTTTTTTCTATAGTTGCAAGGCTTTGCTTTTCTGTTCCAAAACAATCTAGTGCAAAACCAATAGGTGATTCCTCGCCTATCGCGTACGATAATTGTAACTCACATCGGTCAGCAAATCCTGCGGCAACTATGTTTTTTGCTACATACCGCGCAAAATAGGCTGCCGATCTGTCTACTTTGCTTGGGTCTTTTCCACTAAACGCACCACCACCATGTCGTCCCATACCCCCATACGTATCGGATATAATTTTTCGTCCTGTTAATCCCGCATCAGCAGCAGGTCCACCTAATACAAAGTTTCCTGATGAATTAATATGGTACTGTATTTGCGATACGTCTAGCTGAGAAAATAACTCTTGGACTGTTGGACGAATAAGGTCTTCACACAATTGTTCTTTTATTTGAGAATACGTAACGTCTTCTGAATGTTGCTGGCTCATCACAATATCAGTAATGGCTTGAATATTTCCTTGTTTATCATACGTCATGCTTATTTGACATTTTGCATCAGGTCGCATCCACCTATACGCTACATCGTTTTTTCGTTTTTTTGCTGCGTGTTTCAAAATTGCATGTGCAAGTACAATAGGAGCTGGCATATACATGGGGGTTTCGTTGCTTGCATACCCAAACATCATTCCTTGATCTCCTGCACCGAGTCGCTGACCTTGTTTTACCACTGCTTTAGTAATTTCGGGGCTTTGCTCGGCAATAATATTTTGTATTTGCACCGTATTTCCATCAAATCCATATTTTGGAGAATCATAGCCGATGGCTATGATAGTTTCTCGAACTAACGATTCAATATCAATATGCGCATCTGATTTTACTTCACCTCCTACAAGTACAAAATTTTTTGCAACAAACGTCTCCGCTGCGACTTTAGCATTCTTGTCTTTTTTTAAGAAGGCATCTAATATAGCATCAGATATCTGATCTGCTATCTTATCGGGATGTCCTTCGCTTACCGATTCTGAACTAAACTGTGTGTACATTTATTTCCTTTACCTTCTGCAATAAACACCTAATATCTGTAGTGCGCATCTTTGAACGGTCCTTGTTTTGCAAGCCCCATGTAATCGAGTTGCGCTTCGCTGAGTGTGGTAAGTCGTGCACCTAATGCATCAAGGTGTATTCGTGCAATTTCTTCATCTAGCTTTTTTGAGAGCACCCGTACTGTAGGGGTCCTATTTTGTTTTTCGCTCCATAGTTGCATTTGTGCAAACACCTGGTTACAAAAACTTGTACTCATGACAAAGCTAGAATGCCCCGTTGCACACCCAAGGTTTACAAGTCTTCCTTCCGCAAGAACAAGTATAGAGGTAGCTTTGGGCGTATTTGCACCAAAGGTATACAGATCAACTTGTGGCTTTATTTGTCTACGTTCAATACCTGCTTCTTGTAATTCTTGTATTTGTATTTCATTATCAAAATGACCTATATTGCATACTATGGCAAGGTGTTTCATTTTTTGCATATGTTCCAAGGTAACAATATCTTTGTTGCCAGTAGCGGTAACGATTATATCAACGTCATGGATTATTTCATCAAGACATTGCACTCGGTATCCTTCCATGGCTGCTTGCAAGGCACAGATAGGATCTATCTCTGTAATTGAGACCCTTGCCCCCATGGATCGCAAGGCATGTGCACATCCTTTTCCTACATCGCCATAGCCACACACAACGGCATGTTTGCCAGCAATCATTACATCTGTTGCCCGCTTAATACCATCGATAAGGCTTTCACGACACCCGTAAAGATTGTCAAACTTGCTCTTGGTAACCGAATCATTTACATTTATAGCAGGAACAATCAAAGAGCCCTCTTGTTCCATTTGATATAGTCGCTTGACTCCTGTTGTAGTTTCTTCGCTTATACCAACAAGCTCTTCTTTTGTTCTTGTCCAAAAGCGTGAATCTTCTTTATACCGTTGTAAAAGCACACGCTTTATTTCGCCTTCTTCTTCTGATTGTGCCTCTTCGTATACCCACTGACTCCCTTGTTCGAGTTGATACCCTTTATGCACAAGAAGACTTGCATCACCACCATCATCTACTATCATTTGTGGTCCCTCTACTACGCCCTCACTCACATAAAAACTGAGTGCTTTAAGTGTGCAATTCCAATATTCTGCAAGGGTTTCTCCTTTCCAGGCAAACACAGGTATATTGCTTGCCGCTATGGCTGCTGCTGCTTGATCTTGTGTTGAAAAAATATTGCAACTTGCCCATTGTACTTCTGCTCCCAGTGAACTGAGCGTTTCTATAAGCACGGCAGTCTGTATAGTCATATGCAGACTCCCCGTGATTCTCGCTCCTTGTAATGGGCGTTGATCACAATACCGAGTTCTGAGAGACATAAGCCCTGGCATTTCATGTTCGGCGAGGGCAATTTCGCGCCTCCCGATATCTGCCAAACTGATGTCGGCTATTTCATAGTAGGGCTCTTCTTGCGAGAGGGTTTGGCTTTGTGTGTTGTTCATTTCGTATTTATATTTTACTGTATTAGGAGATGTATATCAATTATTGGTAATATTTTGCATGCGTTTCCTATAATGCGATTCTTGTATTAATTCTGATAATACAATAGTATCAGCAAAGATAGTACATAACCACCCGTCGCTCATAGGATGCGTATTTATTTTTTTGGGAACTGTATGCACGATTGTGTTTATTTCTTTGACAAGCCCTGAGACAGGAGAAAATATCTCAGTTGCTATTTTTGAACTCTCCAAGATGCCAAGTGGTGCACCATATTCTACCCTTGTTCCCGGATCAACAAGCTCAACAAACACGATTTCTCCTATTTCTTGCTGACCGATATCAGACAATCCTATTTTTGTAAGGTAGCCTTTGTCTGATGTTTCGAGCACCTCCATCCATTCATGCGTTGCAAGATAATAACGAAGTCCACACTGGATGGCACTCGTTTGCGCCGAGGTTTGGGTGGTCATCTTTATGTTTTGGTTTGCCTGCTTGTTTAAATTATTGTTTATTGCCGACATGAACTATCTTTATCTTTTTGAGATAACTATTGCCTATACTTATCGTTTCTACCCCCTTGATATTCTTTATGCTTGTATGTACAACCCGACGATCATAGGGATTAAGTTCAACGAGTATTTCTTGTTCTTTGTTTTGTAGAACTTTATATGCTTTTTTTTCTGCCATTTCTACAAGCCATTGATTTCGTTTTTTTCGATAATTCTCTATGTCAACTAATATATTTGCAGCATCTTTCTTAAATTTATGAAACATTATTCCGTTTACAAGCGATTGAAATGCATTGAGGTTTTTTCCATGTTTTCCTATAAGCAAGTTTTGATCGTTCTCGTCCTGTATAGAAAGCATAACAACGGCACCAAACTCATCTTCTTCTATAGAAGAGTCACACTCTATCTCAAACGTTTTGAGTAAGTGCGCAACAATTTCTTCAAGATATTCTTGCTGGACGGGAGTAAGCTCTTTTTTTACAAGGATTTTTTCACTTGCTTGCGGTGATACCTCATGATTATCTAATAAAGGTTCTCTTCCTTCTGTTGTTCTCCTTGGGGTTTTTTCTGTCCTGCGTTCTGGTCTTTTCTTAGCGTGCGCACGAGACTTTGTATTGTTTTGACCTTGCCCCTGTGTCTCATGTGCATGCTTTGTTGCATCATAATAGTCATCATCTGACGAAAATTCTCCGTCGTGCTTTGGCAAGCCCAGCACTCTTGCTTTTATTTTTACCTTATTATTTAAGCCAAACAAACCTTTTTTTGTTACGTTGAGTAGCTCTACCTCTATGTGTTCAGGACTCACACCGAGTTCTCGTAGTGCTTTTTCAACGGCTTCTTCTTTTGTCCGTGCTTCAAATATTTTTTCCATAACGATCTCCTCTCATTATTTTTTTTGTTGTTTCAATCGAGCTTTTAAGACCTGTTCTAGTGTTTTCCGTTTTGGCTTTTGCCTTTCAGTCAACGATTCTTCTTTTATTTTAAACAAAACACCAGGTTGCGTTATTAACGTAAATAGGTTAGATACTATCCAGTATAGTACAAGTCCCGATGGTGTGCTGTATAACAAAAACACAATAAACACGGGAAAAAAATAAGTAAATAGTTTCATTCCTGAGCTCGACACGTTTCCTTGTGTTTTCATCATCGCTACACTTGATATATATTGGGTTATAAGCATTATTATTGGCAAGAGATGTAGTCCATTCCACCCAAGTACCGGAAGCACAAAATCACCAAACGAGACAAGGACATCTGGTTTTGAAAGATCGTTTATCCAGCCAAAGAATGGCTCTTGCCATAATTCTATACTTTCATAAAACACCCTATAAATTGCAATAAAAAACGGAAACTGAATCAATATAGGCGTGATAGAACTAAAGGGAGAAAAATTATGCTTTCTGTAAAGTTCCATTGTTTCTAGTTGCTGTTTCTGTCTATCTTCTGGGTATTTTTCTTTTATTTTTTGCATTTCAGGAGCAAGCGATCGCATCTTAAGGCTACTTCTTTGAGATTTTTTGAGCAGTGGCATGAGGGCAAGTCTAATAAGGATGGTAAGAATGATGATAACCACGCCATAATTAGGGATAAGTCGGTGTAACTGCAACATAAGAAACTTTATCCCACGCTCTAAAAATCCCAAGAGGCGTCGCGGAATTAATTTTTCAAACTCTGCATTAGATATTCCGACTGAGTTGTTACCTGCGTTACTATATCGAATCAAGCGATTTTTTTCATTTGCGCCTACGTAGATACGATACGTATCATTAAGAAAGCTCTGCGAAATATCGCCTCTTTGCAAAGATAGCTGTGCCCCAGAAATCAGCCCGTCTACATCATAGCCCGAACTCACAGTCGTATATGACGCACTATTTGGAAAGACTATTACCGAAAAATATCGCCCGCCTATTGCAATCCATTTGTAAAAATCTGCTATTTCTGTTTGTCTATTTTTGCGAATACTATATGTTTTTGTTTTTTGTCCATTGTAACTTGTTAATCGTCTTTGGCTCGTTCGCTTTGATTTTTGTGTTATAGCAACCTCTGGCCTTGGCCCTATTTGAGGACCGACCATCAGCGTATAGGTTCTGTCGGGAAGCGGAAGGGTACTGCCTTCCTCAGTTCTCATCAATATAGAAAGTTCAAAGAGGTCTTCTGAAGAATAAAATGAATAGAGTTTTTCGACAAAGACTCGTTGGTCTTGGACCATAAATTCCTTTGTAAAACGCACGCTGTTATCAAGAATTTCATAGTTATAATTAATAGATTCAAACTGACTATTCCAGCCTTTTTTCCCGAATAAAATCGAAAACGTTCCTTTTTTTTGATCCTTGAGCTCTTGTGTTTGAGGAAAGATTTCGACGATTGTTTCCTTGCCACTACTCACAATGTATTCTTTGCGCTCTAAGGAGGTAACAGCTGCATCTTTTGTTGAAAATGTTACCCTATATATGTCTGTTTCTAATACAAAGGATTCTTCTACCGCACCATCATCAACAGGAACAAATAAAGATTGCGTGGTAATTGCATCTTTATTGCTATCTTGACCCGTTCTTGATTGTGATAAGTTTTCTACGGAATCACGTTGTCTAAGATACGTTGAAAAAATAATTACGAGTGTGCACAGCGCTATTGCCAAAAAGAATCCTCGATTATTCATGTGCAATAATACCCCCTTGGGTAAGCGCTCTTATTACGCACGGGTATATATATCGGGTATGTATGTCGCTTTTTTTTATAGGTTGCAATACTACAGCAAAACGAAACCCAGAAGCTAATGATACTTGTGTGAGTATTGTACTCACGATACGTTTTATCCGATTTCGTATTGGCTTTGATCCACATGTCCTGCTCGTCGTAATTAAGTATCGCGTTGAATGTATTTCATTTTTCATATAAACTATGCATACATTGCGTATGCGTATTCGCGTCCCATATTTGAATAGTCCTTGAATTTCTTTTTTTTCCCTTAGGTGCTTTTGATTTTGCAAACTAACTTAATACGGTTTTTTTTCATCCGAAACAGTAAGTTTTTTTCTTCCTTGTGCTCTTCTTCGTTTTAGCACGAGTCTTCCACCAGGAGACTGCGATCGCTTCATGAATCCAAATTTGCGTACTCGTTTTGTTCTACTTGGTTGATATGTTGCTTTCATCGTGCTTTCTTTTCCTTAAGAACGAGGATCTTGTTTGCTGTATAAAATCCTGAATTCTGTATTTCGTAGTACCTTTTCTTTTAGTATATCACAAATTTTTGCTTCCATGTTTTGTAGATAAAAAAGGTCTGTACTGTTATTATATTCTAATAACAATATATTATTGATAAATGATCGTGGTTCTGCCTGAATAGCTACCTGTCCAAAGCATTGTTTTTGTATTTCTTCTCTCCACAATTTTTGTATGGCATTAAATGTTTGCTCACGATCTTTAAATTGCTGTAGCCCACGGTGTTGAGAAAAAAACCGTTCAAGTATGTTTTTATAGCGTCGCATAAGCTCTGTATTGTTGTATAGTAGTATAGCCCAAAATACTATTAGAGCGTTCTTTGTGGTGTTACAACACCATTAGCAACATGATACGCCTTCTTGTTATATCCATGGAGAAAAGGAAGCGATTCTTCGGGCAAAAAGGTAAAAATTGCTTGCTCTATTGGTGGTAAGGATTGTAAAAATCGCTCTCGTCTAGTAGTATCCAGTTCCAAAAAGACATCATCAAACAAAAAGATAGGTGACCTTCCTTTTTTATGATGAATATATTGTGACTGTAGCAGTCGCAAAAGCAACACAAAATAACGACATTGCCCTACCGAAAGTCGTTGTTTTGCAACAACTCCTTGTGAATATATCTCAAATCTATCGCGATGCGGTCCTGAAAGGCTCGTTTTATACCGTTTTTCTTGTTCGGATAAGGCTCGTATTTGTTGCACGATTTCTTGTACAGGAGCATCGTTCCACGTTTCTTCGTATTGTAACTCAATATCCAATGCGTTTCCTAGATAATCAGGAATATGTTTTATTATTCCCTTTCTAAAAAATCCAAGCATTTTTTTTCGTTCCTGAATAAGCACAATTCCGGCATCGACAAGTTGTTCATTAAGTATTTCTACCATATCATACTGTTGCTGTTTTAAGGCGCTATTTTTTTGTCGTAGTAGCCGTCTATAGGTTTTATATGCTTTCATATACGTTTTGCTTGTAAGACAAAGCGTTTGATCCATAAAATTTCTTCTGATTTGTGGGTCTGATTGTATAAGTAAAATATCAGAATGCTTAAATATTACGCTAAGATATTCACCTATGACCTCACTTCGATCGATAATCTGTTTTTTATTTATTTCAATCTTTTTTTTGGTTTGATGATACTGTATTTGTACAGTATGCGTAATTGTATCTGAAACTAGTTCTCCCGATAGTGAAAAAAAGTTCGTTCCTTGTTTCATTATATGTTCTTCTTTTACTGATTGAAATGAAGAAAAAAAACAAAGATAATATACTGCTTCAAGAAAACTTGTTTTTCCCTGTCCATTTTCACCTATCAAAAACGTTAACTCTTTTTGTTCAAAAGAAAGAGAAAGATGAGAAAATAACCGAAAGTTGATTGCGCTTAGTTGTGAAAGGTACACGCTGCCATACTAAACATTTTGTGGTGCAGCAATATGAAGAGTATCGTGGGCTGGTACAGACTCTATCGTTATGAGATCTTTTTTGTTGTTACCAAACCCAATAATTACTTTTTCACTTTTCATCACGTGTAAGGGATCGATAATAAACAAGGCCTTTACGGTAAATTGTCCGCTATTTCCCTTTAACTCCTCTGGTATTCTGTATTGCGACTTTCCCTCTTCCTTTTCTTCGGCACTAACCAAGAGACTTGTTTCTTCACAAGTAAACTGAATAGATTGTTCTCTTCCCTTTTTAAAGACAGATGCAAGTTTTATAAGGGTTTCTTTGAGCGTTTCTCGATTAAGTGTGACATAGTTTCGCCCTTCTGTTGTCGGGATTATTCTTGCATAATCATAGTATTTTCCACTTATTTGATTAACAGAGATCTGACAATTTCCTAGTCGTATATAAAGTTTTTCATGATCGACGGCACAGTCACATTGTTCTTCTGATTCTGCATTAAATACTCTTTTAATAAACCCAATAAACTTTGATGGAATTATAATCTCTTTTGGTTCTAATGCTTGTAGGACTTCTCTACTCTGCTCTGATACAGTAAATTCTGATAGCGACATGCGGTTTCTATCTGTTGCTACTGCATTTATCTTTTGATCTTTTATATGTAAAAGTACCCCTGTTAAAAATATAGTTCCTTCTCTGAGATCTGACGATGATGCAAATGATGTATTACTGAGACTTTGCTCCATGATTTTCTTGTCTATTGTTACAAAGGTTTCTGGAAACGTATTATGTACTTCTGGATAATCGGAATAGGCTCGTATATACATCTGATGCTCATTCTCTCGTGTTTCTGCTATGGGAATGATTTGTGCCTTTGTTTTATCAACTTCTATCTCTACTTCACCACTCAGTGTCTGAAATATTGCAAGAATTTTTTCTCCAGAAAAGAGTGCTTTTCCTTCTTTTTCAATAGAGAGCTTGTTTTCTTTTGTGTGGGTAATTACATAGTAAAATGTTTTGTGTCTATCTGCTGATTTTATTTCTATTTGGTTTTCATTACATTGTATAGCGATATAAGAGTAAGCGGTATTGATGCTAGATTTTTCTACTATTTCATTTGCTAATGCTAATATTCTTTTAAAGTAGTCAGAATGTATTGAAAATTTCATTACTATTACTATTATATATAAATTAGTAGTAGTAGTAGTAGTTATAACTGTGCATTGAACACAATTTCAATAAACTCTTATTGTACAGGCAGTTAGACCAGTTTTATTATTGACCTTATACGGAACAAAATTAGTTCGCTTTCTGTTGGTTTATTTTTTTTATTGAGCATTGCCAAATATATGCAATAAACGGTACAAAGTAATTTCAAAGAAATTACAGAAAACCTACAAAAGAGGTATGCCTAAGCGTTCAAGAATACGTTCAAGGTCTTCTTTAGAAAAATAGTGTATTTGCATTGTTCCCTTATTAAACGAAGGACTTATAGAAACCCGAGTTCCCAAGTATTTATAGAGCGCTTCTTCTATGTATGTTGTTTCTTTTTTCGTATGCTCTCGATGTATATTGTTTACTTTCTTTTGAGAAGAATTTTTTTGGGAATGAAGTGTTTTTATAAATTCTTCAAGTTCTGTGATGGAAGGTTGTGTGTTTTTTATAAATTCAAAGGCATACAGTAAATCTTCTTTGTTTTTTGTACTTAAAAGTGTGCGTGCATGACTTTGAGAAAGTATATTTTTTTTAATAGCGTCTTGTACAATATCGGGGAGATGAAGGAGGCGCAGAATATTTGTAATGGCAGGGCGACTCATACCTATTTTTTTAGCAATATCTTCTTGCGTATAGTTAAGAGAGGACATTATGTGTTCTATTGCACTCGCAAGCTCTATGGGATTTAAATTTTCCCGATGAAGATTTTCAATGAGGGCTTTTTCTAACGAAGAATGCTGAGAAGAATCCGTAATAATTGCAGGAATATGGCTGAGATCAAGGGATACGCACGCACGATAGCGACGTTCTCCTGCTATAATCCGGTAAGTATCATGCTCCTTTCTTACAAGTATGGGCTGAAGAACACCAAAATTTTTTATGGATACTGCGAGTAGCTCAATAGCTTGGGAATCAAAGTATTTTCTTGGTTGCTGTGCATCAATACTGATCTGGTTAAGAGCGAGAAGTTGATACGTATCCCCTTCTTTGTGTGTTTTGTGTTGTGGGGCGTCTCCCAGTAATGCTGAGAGCCCTTTTCCTAAACGTTTTTGTGGTTTTGCCATCGTAAAATAAACTCCTTTGTAAGTGCTTTATAGCTTTCGTACCCTATGCTAGTATTATCGTATATTGTGATTGGTTTTCCAAAAGAGGGGGCTTCGGCAATTTTTATATTGCGAGGAATAACAGAGTCAAATACCTTTTCTTTAAACACAGAAACCACTTCTTCGACTACGTCACGTGCAAGGCGCGTTCTTCCATCATAAAGGGTCAAAATTATACCGAAGATAAACAAGTTTTTATTTAGAGTTTCGGAGATCGTACTTATATTTTTTAATAGGTGACTCATACCTTCTAAGGCAAAATACTCGCATTGTAAAGGGATACAGACTGCATCGCTTGTACAGAGTGCATTTACCGTCAAAAGCCCCAAAGAGGGTGGGCAATCGATTAAAATGATATCAAATTGTGTTTTGCAAGAATCAAGAATACGCGAAAGAAAATATTCGCGATTTTCAAAAGATGATAGTTCTATTTCTGCGCCACTGAGGTGTTGATTTGCGGGGAGTAAAAAGAGGGTTTCTATAGAAGTTTGTAAAATAAAATCGGGTGGAATATGCCCGAGTGATAAGGCATCGTAAACCGTATTATGTTGCGCTTCAACTCCGAGTCCACTGCTACAATTTGCTTGTGGATCAAAATCTACAAGCAAGATTTTTAAGCCCGTCTCAGCAAGACAAGCACCTAGGTTTATTGTACAGGTAGTCTTGCCTACACCACCTTTTTGGTTTGTTATTGCAAAAATCACGTACAGCCATGACCTCCTTACATAACTATAGTAAAACTGCGTTGTACCTTTATGTCTGTATACCTACTCAGGGCAGATATAGTATACTATTGATAATGGAGAAAAAATGAAAAAAATTACTAATAACAACAATAGAATAGCTCGTTTTATAGCAATGATCGCTATAATAACGAGTGTATCGATACATCTTGGCTTTGCCATGGGAAACGAAGAGCAAAAAGATACCTACGTATTTGCAACAGATTCGACATGGCCACCAATGGAATATATCAACGAAGATAAAGAACTCGTTGGCTTTGATATCGATATTGCTCGTGCAATAGCAGACGAAGTCGGAATAACTATTGACTTTGTAACTACTGCATGGGATGGTATTTTTGCTGGTCTTGTGAACGGCGAATACGATGCTATTATATCGTCCGTTACCATTACCGAAGAGCGAAAAAAGACAATGGATTTTTCGGACAGTTATTTTAATGCAGGCCAAATACTTGCAATAAGAAGCGCTGACGCTGGTTCGATTCAATCTATAGAGGATATGGTCGGAAAAGCGGTGGGAGCGCAAATTGGCACGTCTGGCGCTGATGTTATATCTGGCGTTTCTGGGCTCATCTTAAAGACATATGATGATCTGGGTCCTGCTGTTGAAGAACTCGCTAACGGTACGATTGATGGTATCGTTGCAGACACGCCCCTTGTTGCTGAGTATTTATTAAGAAACCCAAAATACGGTGAACTTTTTACCGTTGTTGGAGAGCAGCTTACAACCGAAGAATATGGAATAGTGTTTTCTAAGGGGAGCGAATTAAGAGAAAAAATTAATGCGGGGCTTGCAACAATAAAACAAAACGGAACATACGAAACAATATACAATGCATGGATCGAATAAACGATCCTAATAATCTAAATTCTGATAAGTTTTCGTGGAGGGTCTCGCTTGGCGGGGCTCTCGGGCTTTTAGTACTTCTTCCTATTGTAAAGCCCGATCCTTTTTTAGATATAATCAAGTTTGTGCCTGATGGTATTGGTGTTACATTGATTGTGACCTTAGGTTCAATTTTTGTAGCATCAATAATTGCCATTCTTGTGGGAATCGGGCGGTCATATAATAAAGTCCTAAACAGGGTGCTTTCAATTTACGTGGAGATATTTCGTGGAATACCGCTTTTGGTGCAGGTATTTTATGTTTACTTTGTGCTTGGGCGATTTCTTAGTTTGCCACGAGAAGGATCCGCTATTCTTGCGCTCAGCCTTTGTTACGGCGCATATATGGCAGAAATTGTCCGTGCAGGCATAATTTCAATTCCCCGTGGGCAAATAGAGGCGGCGACAGCCTTGGGAATGAATAAGATTCAGATATATCAACATGTGATTATTCCGCAAGCGTTTCGTATTATTTTGCCCCCCTTTGGCAATGAATTTATCATGTTGGTAAAAGATTCATCCCTCGTTTCTATTATTGCTGTTTCTGATCTTATGCGACGAGGAAGAGAATACGCATCAGCAACGTTTAACTATTTTGAGGCCTTTACCATAGTGGCGCTCATGTACCTCGTATTAACCCTGTGCTTGTCAAAATTTGTTTCTTTGCTCGAAGCACGTATGTCACTTGAGGTAAGGAGAAAAAAAACACGTGAATGATACAGTCTTGCGTGTCGAGAATATTTCAAAACACTTTCCACGAACAGGGTATGCTTTAAAAAATGTAAGCCTAGAGGTAAAAAAAGGTGAAGTTATCTGTTTGATTGGTCCTTCTGGCTCTGGAAAAAGTACGTTTTTGCGGTGTATTAATTTGCTTGAGCATATATCGGAAGGAAGCATTGAATTTAAGGGGGAATACATAGGTAGAGAGTCTGTACAAGATTCAAAGAGCCTCGAAAAAAAAGCACAAAAAAGACAAAAAAAAATGAAGAGAAAAGACAGCCTACACGCACATCTCGCGAGAGAGCGAATTGGCATGGTGTTTCAAAATTTTAATTTGTTTTCACATTTGAGTATACTTGACAATGTGTGTCTAGCGCCCTGCAAAGTAAAAAAAGAACCGCTAGACCAAGCACAAAAAAAAGCCAAGGCACTATTAGAGCGGGTTGGGCTGTTTAACAAGCAAAACGATTATCCTTCTGAACTATCGGGGGGACAACAGCAGCGAGTTGCTATTGCGCGTGCGCTTGCAATGGATCCAGAATTACTATTATTTGACGAACCAACCTCTGCACTCGATCCAGAAACGATAAAAGAAGTCTTGGATGTCATGCAGACATTGGCTGTTGAGGGGAGAACTATGCTTATTGCTACTCATGAGATGGGGTTTGCAAAAGCGGTTTCGGATCGCGTGTGCTTTATGGATTCTGGTCAGATTATCGAATCTGGGATCCCGCAAGATTTTTTTGCACAACCAAAAGAAGAGCGAACACGTGAATTTCTCTCTCATATATTATAATTTCGAAAAAAATAAATGCAAATTAAAGATTAAAGCCTCCTGCTCCGATATATATATCATATAGACTTGTATAATATGCAGACAAATTCGATAGTAGACCTTGATTTTATGTCCTCATTTCCAAAGGTAGAACTCCATAGACACTTGGAGGGTACGTTTAATACAAGGACCTTACATAGAATCGCACAAAAAAACAAAATAGGGGTACCGGGAGATTATGAGGAATTTTTAAAGACGATACAATTCCCCAAAAATCACAAACCCGATTTTCCCTTGTTTTTGTCAAAATTTAGAAATGATTGGTACAATACCCTACAGGATGTATATGACATAGCACACGACTCAGTGTTAAATATGGGAAAAGAACATCTGTTTTATATTGAGCTTAGGTTTTCTCCCGAACATTTTTCATTAAAAAATAATTTTAACAGGGTTGACGTAGCAAAAATAATCATTAATGCGTGTAATCATGCAGCAGAAGTGTCGAATATTCAGATTAAGTACATCATCACGTTTAACCGCAACAAACAGACGCAAGAAGAAATGAGTCATCTTTTCCAAAATCTTCAGCGGGCACATTTGGATGATATCGTCGGTATAGATTTGGCTGGCAACGAATTATTAAACCCCGCAAGCGAGTTTACAAATTTTTTTGATGAGGTTAAAGAAGGTGGGCATGGAATAACAATACATGCAGGCGAAGTTACGTCTCCAAAAGAGATATGGGATGCAATTCTTCTTCTCCACGCAACGAGGATTGGGCATGGAACAAGTGCAATAAAAGAAAAAAAACTACAAGAATATCTTATTGCACACAAAATCATATTGGAACAGTGTCCTGTTTCAAATACAATGACCGGCTCTTGGCCCGATATTGCAAGCCATCCGTTTAAAAAACTGCACGAAGCAGGAGTGCTGGTAACACTTAACTCCGATGATCCACATATTCAGAACACGACACTCACCGATGATATCGTGGCGGCCGCAAAGTATTTTGGATTTTCATCAAAAGATCTTATTAATATCAATATACGTTCTTTAGAAGCAGCATTTCTCCCAGAAAAAATAAAAAAACAACTCATAAAACAATATTCAAAAAAAGCACACGCATTCTTTTCTAGCTGACGTCTGGACTGATGCTCGCCTCCTGATGCTCACCAGATATCTAGTTAATGAGAGACGGAGCCGTATACTCCCTGATGGGTGGGGCTTTGGTTTGATACATCGGTAGTGGGTGGAATTTATCTCATTATCATCCCTTACAAAATAACTACGACTACGCAAACATAGCGCATATGTCAAATAGGTACAAGGATATGACGGATACATGCACCACGCTTATAACGAGCATCACAGAAAGCATGGAGCTATAGCGCTGTGGTGTCTGCAGATTATTACTAGCATAAGGAATGCATCATGAAGCGCAATGTTTCATATGAAACATCACAGAAAGCATGGAGCTATAGCGCTGTGGTGTCTGCAGATTATTACTAGCATAAGGAATGCATCATGAAGCGCAATGTTTCATATGAAACATCACAGAAAGCATGGAGCTATAGCGCTGTGGTGTCTGCAGATTATTACTAGCATAAGGAACGCATCATGAAGCGCAATGTTTCATATGAAACATCACAGAAAGTATGGAGCTATAGCGCAGGAGAGCTTATTTCTCTTCTAACGCTTCGATAGCTACAGAGGTTACAATGTCGTCACCATCCACCTTAAACAAAACGACCCCTCGTGAAAACCGTGATTGAATAGGACAATCATCACAATTGAATCGTATTGTCTTTCCTTGTGCTGTAGTTGCCATAACTGACTGTCTTTCAGAAATACGAAACGCACCAAGCAAGGCACCTGTTTTTTCATTGATATTGATAACGCCCACGCCCACAGAACCGCGACCTCTAACGTTTATTTCAGAAGCACGGATGCGTTTTCCATAGCCCTGTTCGGTTATAAGAAAAACAATATCATCGTTTTTACACGAAAGCAAGCCTACGACTATATCGTTTTCTTTGAGGCGCATACCCGAAACGCCCGCAGCGCTACGACCCATAATTCTGATTTGTGATTTATTTATGCGGACAACTTTTCCGTGTTTAGAAAACATCATAATATCGTCTTGAGATTTATCCATTATAAGAGCGCTCTGAACGGTATCATCGTCCTGGAGAGTAATTGTGCGGATACCACGCTTGTAGAAAGCGCCCTTGAGTTTCGGAAGATGAACCTGCTTAGTTTTTCCTCGAAGGGTAGTAAGGAGGAGATAGCTATCGGGATCGTGTATATCCTCAAAGTTTAATATAGCACATATTTTTTCATTGTTTTCAAGGGGAAGAATCGACTTGACGCTTGCTCCTTTTGATGTTCGTTTAGCAAGAGGAATTTGATAATTTTTTATAGCGAAGGCGCGTTCTTGCGATGTAATAAAGAGCGTAGTACTTAGCGTATTGCCTATGCTGAGGTGTTCCAGCATATCGTCTTTTGACAACGTTGTGCCGAGCTTTCCCTTTCCACCACGAGATTGTAGCCCAAATTCATGTAAAGCACAGCGCTTTATATAGCCTGCTTTTGTCATAACAACCACCATCGCTTCTTTGTCCATCATTTCTTCATCGGTGAGGCGTGATGCTTCTTCAAAAGAGATTTCTGTTTTTCGTTCATCGCCGTATGCGGAATCAATACGTGCAAGGTCTTGGTCGACTATTTCAAGAACAAGAGAAATATCGTTCAATATTGCATTGAGGCGGGTAATGGTGTCTTCTAAGGCTTTGAGTTCTTCTTGAATTTTTTTGATTTCTATTCCCGTGAGACGTTGGAGACGCATTTCGAGTATCGCCTGTGCCTGAATCTCATCAAGCGGAAAGGTTTGTATGAGATTTTGCTTGGCAACAGAAGGGTTTGGCGACTGTTTAATGATGGTGATGACCTTGTCAATGTTTTCTTGTGCGATAATGAGCCCTTTTAGTATGTGGGCACGTTCTTCGGCTTGTTTTAGCTCGTATGTACAGCGACGGGTGATGATTTCTTTACGATGTTCAATATAGGCAGTAATGATTTCTTTGAGGGAAAATGTTTTTGGTCGATTTTTTTCGAGAGCGGTTAATTTGATATTGTAATTGCACTGAAAATCAGAATGACTAAGTATTTTGTTAAGCGTGATATTGACATTCGCTTCTTTTTTTAGTTCTATTACGACGCGTATACCCTCTCGATTTGATTCGTCACGAATATCTCTTATGCTCTCTATTGTTTTGTTATTGACAAGATCAGCAAGACGAACAATCATATCTGATTTTTTTTTCATATAGGGAATTTCAGTAAATATGATACGCTCATGACCTTGTGTGCTTTCTTCTATGGTGTATCGTGATTGTATGGTAATAGTTCCCACCCCTGTTTCGTAGGCCTTACGAATGCCTTGGGTGCCTTTTATGATGGCGCCAGTAGGAAAATCAGGTCCGTTCACGTGTGACATGAGTTCGTCTAGGCTTATATTGGGGTTTTGTATTTGCGCACGTATAGCGCCCACGATCTCACGTATATTATGCGGAGGAACTTCTGTGGTCATGCCGACGGCAATGCCCGTCGCGCCATTTACCAGCAGGTAGGGGAGGGTTGCAGGGAGTACCGTGGGTTCTTTGTGTGAATCGTCATAATTTAAAACAAAGTCAACTGTATTTTTTCCGATGTCTTGCAACATTTCTTCGGTAATTTTTTTTAGTTTACATTCGGTATACCGAAAAGCGGCGGGAGGATCTCCATCTATTGATCCAAAGTTACCTTGTCCCCATACTACGGGATATCGTAGCGAAAAATCCTGTGCCATACGAACGAGTGCAAAATAGATACTATCTTGACCATGCGGGTGATAATAGGAAATAACGTGACCGAGCGTTCTTCCGGCTTTTTTAAAGGCTGTGTTATGGTGCAACCCAAGCTCTAGCATAGAATAAAGAATTCTTCGGTGCACTGGCTTGAGTCCATCACGTACATCAGGAAGCGCACGACTTACAATAACGCTCATGGCGTAATTGAGATATGACTTTTGTACTTCGTCTTCTATTTGAACATTGATTATTTGACTTGTTCTTGGCATAGTGTTCTCACTTGTGTATGGGTTTATTTCCTTGTCATCGTATTATAAGAAATTAGACGTCTAAATTTGATACATGGAGAGCATTTGACTCAATAAATTCTTTTCGTGGTGCAACTTCTTCGCCCATGAGAAGCGTAAAAATCTTGTCAGCAAGCAAAGAATCGTCCATGTTTACTTTTGTTATGCTCCGTGTTTCGGGATTCATTGTTGTGTCCCAAAGTTGATCGGCATTCATTTCTCCTAATCCCTTGTATCGTTGTACGGCAATTTTATTTTGTGCAAGACCCTCGTTGAGCAGAGAAGCAGTAATAGTTTCGCGTTCGTCGTCGTCGTAGGCGTATGCGTGCTTTTTGTTCCATGAGAGCTTGTAAAGGGGAGGCATTGCAAAATACATATGCCCCTCATCTATGAGCGGTTTCATAAAGCGAAAAAAGAAGGTCAGCAGTAGGGTACGAATGTGAGAACCGTCGACATCCGCATCGGCCATAAGGATAATGCGACTATACCGAAGTTTTTTGAGATCAATGTTTGGTCCTATGCCACAACCCAATGAAGCAATAATTGGAAACAGTTTTTCGTTGTTTTGAATTTTATTATGGCTGTCTTGGCTTTTTTCTACGTTCAGAGGCTTGCCCCAGAGCGGAAGAATAGCCTGTGTGCTCCTGTCGCGACCGAGTTTGGCAGTTCCCCCTGCCGAATCACCTTCGACTAAAAATATTTCACATTTTTCGGGATCTTTTTCTGAGCAGTCTGCTAATTTTCCCGGAAGAGAGAGGGTTCCTAAGACACTCTTACGTAGTGTTTTTTCTATTGCTTTTTGCCCTTCTATTCGTGCTAAGGCCGATTGTACGCATTTGCTAAGTATGAGGCGACGTTCTTCGGGGTTGTGGTCAAAAAAGTTTGAAAGCGCCACTGTGGTCGATGACTCTACTACTCCTTTGACTTCGGTATTGCTGAGCCTTGTTTTTGTTTGGCCCGAAAAGGTTGGATCAGGGTGTTTAAGCGAAAGCACTGCTTGTAGCCCTGCTTGGACGTCTGTTCCTTGAAGACTTTCTTTAAATGTCCGAGTAAGTTTGTCTTCTTGTTTGAGGTATTTATTGCAGGTTCGTGTGAGCGCAGACTTAAAGCCCTCTAGATGTGTTCCTCCTTCGCGTGTGTTGATGCTATTTGCAAAGGAGAGTATGTTTGCGTCTTGAGAGGCAATATAGTTTAATGCAACGTCAACTTCTGGTCCGTTTTTCGAAGAAGATTCCGAAAAAAACAAGGGTTCTTTGAGTAGCTTACGTTTGTCTTTACAAAGAAATTTTATAAAGTCTTTCAGTCCGTCAGTAGAGTTAAACTGGTGTGATTGGATGGGATTTGTCCGTTCATCAACAATAGAAATAGTTATTTTGTTGATGAGATAGCATAGTTCTCTAAAGCGTGCGCTTAATTTATCAAAAACAAATTGATGTGTTTCCGTAAAAATGTTTTTATCGGGAATAAAATGTATTTCTGTGCCAGTGTGATCTGTACGACCAATTTCTGTGATTGGGGTAATGACTTCGCCTTTTTCATAGCGTTGTTCTACGATTTTGTTATTTCTATGTACGCGTGCAATACAGTGTGATGAGAGTGCATTAACGACGGCACATCCAACTCCGTGTAAGCCACCCGATATCTTGTATACGTCGTTGTTAAATTTTCCTCCTGCATGAAGCTGGGTCATAACAACTTCTAATGCACTCTTGCCGTTTGAATGAGTATCAAAGGGAATTCCGCGTCCGTCATCTTTAATCGTGATGCTTTCGTCCTTGTGTAGTGTAATAGAAATTTGTGAACAATATCCTGCAAGGGCTTCGTCTATGGCGTTGTCTACGATCTCATATACAAGATGGTGTAGCCCATCCCCATCGATGGAGCCGATATACATGCCTGGGCGCTTGCGAACGGCACTTAATCCTTCTTGCACATGGATTTTTTTTGCGTCATACTGGTCTAATAGGGTAGAATTTTCCATTCTTTTTAATTATAGCATAGAGGGTTAGTGTATTTTAGCACTAGCACGAAAAGAATCAAAATATAGCCAATTTGAGGCAGTTGAGGCAGGTAGTAAGGCAAAAGATGGTGGCTCTAGTATAGTGGCGAATACAGCATGATCAAGAACAAAGGCTCTGTAATACGACAGTGCCCGCTATATACATCAATGAAAGCCCGCCTGACCAAACCTACTATGCCCTATGTGCTCTCAAGTGCCCCTATAGTGTTTCTCAAACGCACTATAGCGCCTTGCAGTGCCTTTTTGTACTCCTTTAGCATCCTAAGGTGCGGTATAAGGCTTCTGCGCTTCTGCGCTGTTTGGTATATCACCAAAGTCGGGGAGTTCTTGCTTATCATCATTGTTAACAGCAGCTATAAACGCTGGCCATTGCCCTGCGGTAAAACTCCACTTGTTTGGAGTAAATCCTATAAACTTTGCCTTTATCTCTTCCTCGGTATCGCTGCTCGCTACGCTCACTTCTGTCCCAAGATCAGTGGAGGCGCGGTAGCCTTCTGCAGTTTCGTCAGTAGTAGGGCTATAGGCAGTTCGTTTGCCATTACTCAACTGGTATAATCCCCCTTCACCATCCTTAGCCGAATAATAAAAACTAGTGTTTTCACTGCTAGCACTTTTTCCCACTGTGATGCCAAAAAAAGTAGCACTACTAGGATCACTCGCCGTACTGATAACATTGCCCCTAAAATATCCTTGTCCTGTATTAAGCTTAATGAACATACCTCCCACTAGTCCTCCCACGCTATCTGCTCCCATCACATCTCCTATGGCATACCCATGTAAAGGAACCTCACCTAAACTACCCACAAGCCCACCTACGTTTTTATTACCCCGTATAGTACCAGTAGAAAAGCCACTCAAACTGCCACTAACTATATATCCTACCAATCCCCCCACGTCGTCCCCGCTCGCACTAACATCTCCAGTGCTATAACCCTTCGAATGATATTCAGTGCTATAACCTGCCAGCCCGCCTACACGCTTTGTGCCCCGTATGGTACCTGTTGTATAACCATACCCACCGTACGCATATCCCGATATGCCTCCGACATTCTCCTCACCAGTTATATCTCCGCTCGTATAGCCATATACGTAGCCTCTATTTCGTCCCACGATGCCCCCCACATAGTTCTTTCCTGTTACATTGCCAGTGGTATAGCTCTTTGTTATGTCCTTATCTCCCTCTTGTCTCCCTATCAAACCTCCCACATAACTCCCTGAGGCCCCTACTGCTACCGCTGATGAGCTCTCTGTCACTGCTGGGTCTGCTGTATCGCTACTCATATGCCCCACAAGCCCTCCTACATAAACATCACTGTCAGCTGCTGCTGTGCTCTTCACCGATCCCTTGCCTTCCTCATCTTCTGTAATATGGACATTGCTTATTGCCCCTCCAGTATACTTGCCTGCTAGTGTTCCTACGTTCTTTCCTCCTATTATCTCTGCTCCCTCTATCCTTACATCATTGATATTACCACTCGCTACTCCAAATAATCCTATATCATCTCCACTACTCTCTATCCTTAAGCCTCGTATCGTATTGTCTCCCCCATCAAAACTCCCACTAAAACCTGTGGTACTGTCTCCTATAGGGTCATACCCTGCTACTGTTTCTCCCCGCTCATTACAGGACTGATAGGGTAGTTCTATATCTTCTGTCATCGTATAGCTACTCGCTAAGCTTGCTCCTGTTGCTGCTGTTCCTGCTTTCCTCGCTAACCACTCTAACTCTCGCCATCCTTCTATCGTATACCATGTTTCTCCTGTCTTCTTCGTTGGTACTACGGTCCCGCTATCCTTGCCTACTACGCCACACCAACTCTCTATATCTATTACTATGATTACACTCGCTACTCCTACTGCATCGGTTGCTCTCGCTTGTACTGCTATTGTATAGCCTTCGGTGTATTCTTTATGGAGTCCTCTCCCTATGCTGATTGCTCCACTACTCGCATCTACTTGTACATGCTCATTGGGTTTGCTCAATGTGTATGCTACTCCACTGGGGGCACTCCCTCCTTCCCACTCGGGTGCTTCTGTTGTGTGCTTTGTTTGTTCTAATATACTCAGTTCTGTTCCTGTTGTTTTATACTCAAAACTCCCTATCAAGGTTCCTACTTCTAGTTTGATGTTTAGGGTGTAGGTTCCTTTGTAGTTTCCTGTTCCTGTTGCTTTTATGGTGTATACTTTGTTATGTTGCCCTGCGTCTACTTCGGTTATCGTGAGTATGCCTTTTTCTTTGTCTATGCTTAGACCTTCTCCTTCTTGTTCTAGGCTATAGCTTATGCTTTGTCCTGCTTTGCTCCATTGGGGGTAGAGTGTTATGCTTTTTCCTGCTACTATTCCTATGATCATTGAGGCTACTCCCTCTACTTCTTGTAAGGGTGATAGTATGATACCCTCTGCCTGACTGGCTTGGTTCTCTAGGCTATAACTTAGCTCTCCACTCAATGTGCTTTTACTTGGACTTGTTTCTCCTGGTTCTGGGTCGCTACTACAGGTGAGGAGGAGTCCTCCTAGTATGCATGTAAGCGCTAGGGAGATGAGGACGAGTCCCCGTGTCCGATTGTTTGCTCGGCAACTCCTTGCTTGGTTGGTGGTAGCTTGGTTGGTGGTAGCTTTGGTGCTTGCCTTGCTACTATGACTTTGTTTGAGACTTTGTTTGAGACCTTGTTCTTGGTGTGATATTGTATTGTAATGCATGGCATTCTCCTTTGGCCACTATTTACTTGGCCTTAGTGTTTGGTCTTTTTTGACCTATATCGGGGTTATTACTGCTTCCTTGTAGCTCTGGTTTTTTGCAAGATTTGTTGCTTATTGTTCCTTGGCTTATACCCTGTCTACGATGTACGAGGCATGCGAGCGGAGAGCAATACTATAATAATATAGTACATTATAATGCTTTTACTATGTATGAGTATTTTTTGTATCGGTGCATTCATTTTATAGTGGGTCTAGTGAGAGATAGTGGTGTAGTACAGTATACTAGTAGTACGAATGAAAACAGCGCAGGCAATATTTTCAGGAGTACTCACATATTTGCGTCAGCACATGTCTGAATCAGAGCTGGCGCTATGGTTTTCTGGCATTGTCGTGTTAAACATTTCACAAGAAAAAATAGTGCTGGGCGCACCGTCACTATATTATAAAAACGAAATAGAAAAAAAATATAATGATGTACTCATTCAAGCACTAAAAGAAGTAGCACATGTAGATACCTATGAAATTATACTCGGTGATTTTGATGACGAAGATTATTCGTCTCATATTGTGTCTACAACGTCGACAAAAGATACCATAAAAAAAAATGTAAAAAATGCAAGTAATCAGATAGCCCCTCACCGTGATTCTCAACAACATTCTCGAACACAAACAAAAAACATAAGGCACGCGCAAGTGGCGCAGACAACACAAGCAATGCAGACTCAAAGAGAGGTACAAAGACAGACGCAGGTACAGACTTTGTTTTCGTTTAATAGGCGATTTACATTTGACTCTTTTGTTGTGGGTGAAAGTAATCAGTTTGCAGCAAGTGTTGCAAAGGCCATATCAGACAACCCTGGAGATGCTTATAACCCAACACTCATATACGGCAACGTGGGGTTGGGCAAAACACACCTTCTTCACGCAATAGGCAACGAAGTATCACGCGTTCAACCACATCTCAATGTCATTTATAAAACGACAGAAGACTTTGTAAACGAGTTTGTGTTTTCGTTACGCAAGCAAAAGACAGGAGAATTTAAAAACAAATTTCGAACTGTTGATGTGCTATTATTAGACGACATTCAGTTTTTATCTGGAAAAGCACAAACACAAGATGAGCTTTTTCATACATTCAACGTATTGGAGCATAGCGGAAGTCAGATGGTATTTGCAAGCGATAGATCCATTATGATGATAAAGGATCTAGAAGAACGGCTCGCAAGTAGGTTTCATAGTGGTATCAGTGTCGACTTGCAACCCCCGTCGCCCGAATTAGCATCGGGTATATTGCACAACGCACTCGATAGAAAACAGCCCGATGTCACGATTCCCGAAACAGTTTTAGACTTTATTAGCACTAATATGAGGACAAATATACGGGATATGTTGGGATTCTTAAATAGAGTTATTGGGTATAGCCAGCTGACAGGCAAAACAGTAGATATTCCTACCTTACAACAGTGGATTTATGCAGTTGCACCACATAGTAATCAAATGGGGCTTGATGATAAACGAGTATTACAAATAGTTGCAAACCATTTTTCAATAGATGTTGTTGATCTCAAAAGCAAAAAACGTTCTCGCAAAATTGCACGTGCACGGCATATAGCAATATATCTTTTGCGTACGTACTTACAGGCGACTTTTACTGAGATCGGGCGTATGTTTAATATTTCGCATACTTCGTGTATACGAGCGGTGCATAATGTGCAAGACGAACTGCGTTTAGGAAAACCCACAACACAAGAAGTAGAGCGCATCAAATCACTGATGAGCTAACCTGTCGCACAAGAACACAGTGACACGTATACAATCAGAGAGACACAGTAAGTCTATTGGAGCTCAGCGAGTTTCAAAGAGACAGGGGACAAGGGACTTGCTGGGGTGCAACAAATCTCAATGAGCGAGTACCTTAGAAAAGAAATTTTTTAGCTCGGGACTTTGCGGTCTATCAAAAATATCGTTGGGGTGACCGTTCTCTAGTATCTTTTGGTTTGATACAAAAAACATATGATCTGCAGAGGAGCGTGCAAAGCCAAGATGATGGGTTACGATAATGATATCGGTTTGGTGTTTAAGTTCTTCTATCATCTCGAGTACTTCAGAAGTAAATTCGGGATCTAGTGCGGATGTCGGTTCGTCGAGGAGAAGGTATTCGGGTTGAAGGGAAATAGCGCGTGCAATGGCAATGCGTTGTTTTTGTCCTCCTGATAGCTTGAACGGTTTTTTATGGGCGTGCTCGCCGAGTTTAAATCGACTGAGTAAGTGAGTAGCTCTGTCGTTGGCTTCTTGTTCTGAGAGTTGGTGTACTTTGATGAGAGGAAGGGTAATGTTTTGAAGTGCAGTTAAATGCGGAAAAAGATTGTATGCCTGAAATACGACACCGATTTTTTTTCGATAGGCGCGCATGATAGGGCTATGTTCTATGTCTTGTTCTGTATCTGTGGGTATGGGATGATTGTTTACTTCTATTGTTCCACCTTCGGGCGACTCAAGTCCTGCGATGATTCTCAAAAGGGTGGTTTTCCCCCCACCAGAAGGTCCGATGATAACAAGCGTATTGACATTATCTATATGCACTGATGTTTTATTAAGAACAACATGGGATCCGAATCGTTTGGTAAGGTTAATAATATTAAGTCTCATATTTAAATTTCTTTTCAAGTGTCTTTGTAAGCATAGAAATAGGAAACGTAAGAAGCAAATATCCTATTGCTAAGGGAACGTATGACTCCAAAGTCGAATACGTGCTCGTATTGACTTCGCGGGCCGCGAGTGTAAATTCTCGTATAGAGATAATGGATAAGAGAGAAGAGTCTTTGACTAGGGACACAAGCTGTCCTGCGAGGGGAGGAAGTATCTGTCGTATTAGTTGGGGAAAAATGATATAAACAAAGGTTTGAAAGGGAGTAAATGCAAGGGATATCGCAGTTTCGCGTTGGGTTTTTCCGATGCTTTCTATACCAGATCTAAATATTTCGGCAACATAGGCGCCAGAAAACATGGAAAGCATGACAACACCCCCCACAAACCTATTTTCTAATTGAAAAAAGTTAGCTATTATGTAGAAAAAAACGAGTATTTGTACTAAAAAGGGGGTGCCTCTGATAATTTCTATAAATATCTTTGAAAAAACGCGAAAAAAGATAATATGAGAAAGTTGTCCTAAGGCAATAAGAATGCCCAAAAAAATACTACCACATAACGAGATTATGGAAAGTAAAATGGTCCTACTAAAGCCTTCTAAAAATAGGTTTTTGTATTCTAACAATATACTAAAGCGAAATGCTTGCCCATAGCTCTGTACAGAGATGTAAAACAAAACAGCAAATAATGTCAATACGGTAAGCCCGTTTGTGAGCGAGTGATACCATTTTGTTTGAGGGGAATACTTGATAAATCGAGAAATTTTCATAAAAAAACTGGAGTTATCTCAGCTAAATGAGATAACTCCGTATTGCCTTTATTGTACTATGTTAATAGTACGGGGTAATCGCATGAGATGCAACAATACATACATGAGACACAACAGTATAGGATGCTACCGCACTGAAAAACTGCGACATTACCGTGCTGTTTGCGATACTGTATTCTTATGCTGCGCTATCTTGTAGCGTAGCAGTTGATAATTGATACGCTCACACACCATACATCCATATACTACTGAAAAAGAGGTTTTGCACCTTGCTCAATAAGGGCTTCGTTTACGTCACCTATATACTGATCAGAGATAGTTTTTAGTGTACCGTTTGCCTTTATCTCAGCGATAAACTCATTGACTTGTTTGCGAAATTCGTCGTTACCTTTTTTGATTCCCGCTGCAACATTGGTGATTTTAAGAGGTACAAAAAGCGGTTTAGTAGTGTCACTATTCTTTTGCCATGTTTCATATACAAAGAGTGGATCATATATGACAGCATTTGCACGACCTTGTACAACTTCTAAGGCAGCCGCATCTATAGTATCAAATAGAAGCAAATTAGCATTAGGAAGTTCTTCTTTTACGATAGTTTCTGGTATTGTGCCTACTTTGACAGCAATAGAGTATTTTGAGTCATTGAGTTCTTGGGGAGTAGTCACATTGGTGTCTATGCTCAAGAGCGAGACGATATACCAATCTCCATAAGAATCGCTAAAATCTATTGTTTTTCTTCGTTCATCAGTTGCACTCATAGACGAGATGACGATGTCTATCTTGTCTGATTGCAAGGATGGAATAAGACCTGTCCACGCGGTGTTGATGATTTCTACCTCACGACCAAGGTGTTTTCCTAATGCATATGCAAAGTCAACACTAAAGCCTGTGGGGTTTCCATCGGTATCAACGGTTTCAAAAGGAGGAAACTGGAGTTCCATTCCTACCTTGAGAGTATCTTCGGATTCTTCATTTCCACTATTAACGAATGCAAAAAATGAGAGGGTTATAATAAGTATTACGAATATTTTTTTCATAATGTCTCCTTGCCTGTAAGCGTATTACATTATTGTAGTTTTGTCAAGCAAAAAAGCAAAAAATGTAAGATATTTTTTTTGTATTGAATAAGGAAAAGCATCTTAAGCTAAAAAATAAGAATTCAATGAAAATACAGTAGCGATATAACGTGCTATTATTAACAAAATGAGCGCTTCAAAAGTCTATTATTCGATTAATGTTACCGTACATCCGTCGCTTTACTCTCTCTATGTTACTTCAATTGCCTCTACGCTAGCAAAAATTCACGAATCACTTACAGCACTCGGCGAGATAAAGGTGGTATTTTTTTTAGATAGCGTATTTTTTGAACATATACGTGTCTCTAATCCTGTTGAGTATACGGAAGTACGGGCAATACTCCAAAAGATTTATGCAGACGGTCATAGTCTTGAAACGCTCGTGTCAACGACCTGGGACAATACCGACGATATACACAGTATTCATAACGACAAAGTACTTGATTATTTTGCCTATGGAAAAAATCTAATTACCGACATCACAAATATACAATCATCAAAGTCTAGCTCGGCGTACAAACCAAATAACTCACGAGAACAAAAAAAGACTAAAATGCGTCTAAAGACAGTGGCAAATGGCACTACTAGTTCTGCTGGTGGTACCGATGGTGGTACCGATGGTGGTACCGATGGTGGTATTAGTGAAATTTCTAATCCTATGAGTGAGATGTCTAAAAAAGGTAATGGAGCCTTTCCTCTTTCTAGGATAGAAAATTCTGGCTGTGTTGTGCGTTTGTTGGAGAGCAAATTACAGCCTTTTTATAATCTCAAAGAGGCGTATAATCTTGCACGTATACGGATAGACTGCAGTGTACTCCCAACGCTGACAGAAAAGCGGGTATATGACTATTCAAAAATACGGCATGCAGGTTTGTATCGATTTACTAATGATCCTAATAGAATTGAACGCTTTGGCGAATTTTATGCGTTTCCCCGAACGGTAGTAAAATTATCAAAATACAAAATGTATCGTACAAAAAAACGAACACAACATTTTGCTCAAAAGAACAAAGGTATGTGTACATCGTATCTTTCTGGCGAAGAACATATGGCGCCGTTTCTCAATGTTCCTAAACAACAAAAGTATTATATATTTTCTCCCGACTTAGTAGATCAAAAGAGTTTTTCCGATATAGTATTGTTGCAGGAGCGACGGAGGGTGCTGAGTCTTGAATCACATTTTTCTTTTGTATCACCCATGACGTTTCTTAACCTCAATGAATTGATGAATTTACAATATACGTTTATCTCTAGTGCTGATCTGCTTTCGTATGCGTTTGCCTATACAAATAAGGGCATGCTTTTGCAAAAATAACAAGGATTTATTTTTAATATAAATGTATATTTTGGTCGCACTTCAGGGATTAGCGTGTATGTTTATGAGATCTGTCCTTGTGACGATGGGTTTTTTGAGAAATGCCTTAAGTGGAGGTCTTTTTTAGACATACAAGATAGCGCTCTCTAGAAATAGTGCGACTCGCTTGTGGCTTGTACACGTGAACGCGCTGAAATAGGGTACGTAGTTTGTGAATAAATCGTGTTTCGTCAGATGATTCAAATAGTTTGATGACCATGGTGCCACCTGTTGAGAGCGCAGTGTGACTGTATAAAGCCACAGATTCTGCAAGAGAGAGGCTACGCATTGCGTCAAGTGCTTTAATGCCTGAGGTGTTTGGGGCAGCGTCGCTCAGTATGCAATCGTAAGGACCGCGTGTGTGTATGGTGTGTGCAAGTTCCTCGGTGGTAAAATCGCCTTGTATATATGTAAGTGTGGGGTGTATGTGGTCTTGTTGTGTGATCTGTAGCGGGAGTACGTCCACGGCAACGTAGGTTTCTAGATGCGTAATGTATTGTAAACAATATTGTGCCCATGAGCCGGGAGCTGCTCCAAGATCAAGTATGCGTCGTACATGGTGTAATAATGTAAACTTGTGCTCTATCTCTTTTAGCTTGTATACTGATCGAGCACGATATCCTTCTGCATGTGCCTTGCGCGCATAATGATCAGCTTGACCGTATATGGGCGACGGAGATTTAGTGCGAGACAAAGGTGTCTATTGTCCCCGCGAGTGTATGAAGGATGAGCGATCCCATTTTTTCTGTACTAACGAGTGTTTCTTTTGTGGGAGACGGTGTTGCGGTTGTGTGTGTGTGGGAGGGTGACTCTTTATTAGAAGTAGGGTTCTGTACTGTGGGCTTGGTGTTGGTAGGTGATGAGCGATAGATGTCGTTCGTGCGATAGCCGGCGATAAGCGTGTGGGTGACTGCATTGTCTATCGCATCCGCAAGGTCGGGGCGAAGAGCGCTGTGTCGTAGCAGAAGTGCAAGTGAGCGTATTTGTGCGATTGGGTTTGCGATGTTTTTTCCTGCGATATCGGGAGCTGAACCGCCAGCGGGTTCAAAGAGTCCAAAGGTTTTTTCTTCTTTAGAAGCTCCAGAAACAGGTGATTCCGAAATAGTTTTGTGCGATGATAAACTCGCACTGGGGAGCATGCCTAACGAACCACAGATAACCGATGCTTCGTCGGATAATATATCACCGAACATATTGGGACAGAGTACGACATCAAATTGTCCGGGATTGACGATTAGTTGCATTGCAGCGTTATCAACGTAGAGATGGGTGAGCGTCACGTCGGGATAGTTGGCGGCAATGGTTTCGACGGTATTTCTCCAAAAGACCATAGAGCTGAGTACGTTTGCCTTATCTATGCTGGTAAGCTTTTTTTTTCGAGTTCTTGCTATGCGAAAGGCAAGGGTGGCTATTTTTTCGACTTGGGCACGTGTATAGGTGAGTGTATCGAGCCCGTATTCTGGTTCTAATTGCTTTGGGGTACTAAAGTATATGCCACCTATGAGTTCGCGTACCATGAGTATGTCGAGATTGTCAGGAAGATTATGAGACTGTATGGGTGAGAGATGAGCGAGTTGTGATGGTAGTAATATTGGGCGAAGGTTTGCATAGAGCGAAAAATGGTTGCGGAGCGGGAGGAGGGCGCCACGTTCGGGTTGAAGATGAGGAGGAAGCGACTCCCATTGTGGACCACCAACCGATCCAAAAAGTATGGCATCGGAACGTTCGCAAAGCGAAAGTGTGTCGCGTGGTAAGGGGCTGTTAGTGGCATCAAGTGCGGCCCCGCCTACAAGGGCAGTGGTATAGCGTGCACGGATGTATGAGTGCTCCGTGAGATAATCGAGTATGCGCAGAGCTTGCGCCATTACTTCGGGACCTATTCCATCTCCAGGCAAAACAGCTATTGATATCATGTAGTTTTGTCTCTGCTAGTCTTGTCTTTGTGGTGGGGTCTATGATTGTTCTCATATGCAATATAATTAATACGTTTCCAAAATGCAAAATGACTGTGTGTAACCTTATTCTTGACGTATGGTTCTATTACGAGTGTGCTGATTCCACAATTAGAAAACGTGATAATTGGTGCCCATTGTTGCACATGATTACCTTCTGCTCCTAATGACGATTTAAATAACCATTGTAAAAATCCTCCGTGGCTTACAAGGAGGACTTGATTAACGTGTTGTGTCATGATGTAATCGACAATATGTGTCCAGGCACTGCTTGCTCGTACGATAAGTTGGGCAATGCGCTCTGCCTTAGGAACCCGTTCCCATGAATAGCACTTAAAATCTTCAAAGAGGCTGGGGTTGTGGTCCTGTAATTGTGCAATGTTTTTTCCTTCTAATACTCCTGCGTCTATTTCGGTAAATTGATCGTCAATTATGGGAGTAATTCCATGTTCTTCTGCAATTATTGTAGCTGTGTGATGTGCACGTGAAAGAGATGATGTAAACACGGCTTGTATTGCGGCATCTTTGAGGTGTATGGCAGTTGTGTGGGCTTGTGTAATGCCTAATTCGGTGAGAGGGGATTCAATTCTACCAGCAACAAGTCCTTTTTTGTTGTGTAGGCTTTCGGCATGTCTCACAAGATGAATCGTGCATGAACGATTTATTTTGGAGAATAAGGAATTCATATTATATATGGTAGCACGGTTAATGCTATGCTGTGCGTGTCTAAGGATGGGTAAGAACGCTTTGTAAGTACGTTAATAGCGAATACGAAGAACTTCTAACGGTTCTCGTGCCTGCGTTTTGTATATGAGTATGTCTTCTGAGCTATGGTAGAGACCTTGTTGGGTACTTTCTACCGGGAGAGAGAGCCCTTGTATTTCGCCAAAGGCTTCTACGCTGGAGGGCGAAGAAAAAGGCCATATGTAGGCATAAAATGGTAGCTGTAAGCGCAAAGGAGGCGTAAAACGGATGACAATTTCATTATTTGTATTTTTACTTACGAGCAAGTCTGCGGTGGTGTTCATATAGCTTAATACACTAAGCGTTTGGATAGTGGTGAGGCGGTTCTCGTTATGGGACAAGGTATTGGTAGATGGTATTTCTAGTTTCACAAGGCGTGTACGAACCGCAGGCTTTTGTAGTAAAAAATATAGTTCTTCGGGGGGAATAATACCACGGGGAAGGAGTTCGTGACTTTTGACTACATAAAATCTAGGAATATACGCTAAGGTATTTGAGAGGTTGAGGATGTTTACGAGCATCTTGTAGCCAAAATTGACGATATTGCTTTCTTGTTTCGATGAAATAAGGTATTTGCCGAGCAGGATTGTAGCTTTAGTGTCGATTGACGTTCCGTTTACGACAAAATACCCGACATCTACCGTAGTAAGTTGCTGAAAAGCGCGAAGTACTAGATAAGAACGATTTTGTTCTATAAATTCTTGAACTTCTTTCCATTCTTTTGCTTGCGAGCCATAGTAGAGAAGGGAAATGGCTTCGAGCGTAGACAACTCTTGTAGCGAAAATGTACCCAACCATTGTATCATTTTTATTTTTAGTTCATCGAGGGAGCTTGCGTACAGTCGTGCAAATATATCGTGCTGAGTAAACACCGAGGTATCACCAAGTATGATTTTTGCCCGTATAAACTGTTCTTCGGCAGACGAATATTCGACGTATTCAAGCGCAGGACGGTTGTAGCCACGAATTATGTCGAGATGCGGGTTTTTGCCGGTAGAATTTTTGCTAATGGCACGGGTGAGCTGTGCGTAGTATTTGTCGGTATCGTCGCGCAAAATGAGTTCTGAAAAAAGGCACATCACAATATCGTCAGAAAAACTAAATATTCCTTCTGGCATAAGCCAACGACCTTCTGAAACACTATATCTTCCAAAGAGCCAGCCTTCATAGGCCTTATCAAGATAGGATGCGAGCACCTGAGTATACTGGCTACGCGAAAGTGGCGAAGCGGTTGGAATATCTTCTAAAAAGACAAAGTCTGTTGTGCTCCCTTTTGCATATCTAAGACTGATAGTATCGGTAAATACTTCGAGATAATGGCGAAGCCCGCGCTTGGTGACGACAAATTGTTTTGTGCTATTAAGGTAAAACGTATTGTCTCCAAAACTAGTGCTCAGTAATGTGCTTGACTTAGGGGCTAATGTATGTCCTATCGCAAATGAAAGAGGTATAGAATAGCGAAAAAAATCGGGGCTTCGCATTGAAATAATGAGTTCTTCTTTAAATAGTTTGTGGCTTTGAAAACTGATGGTAATATTACGCTCAAACGAAAGAATTATGTTTTCAGCATTGGCAATCGTGACCGAAGTGAGTACAAGGTTATTTTCATTTTTGGGCTTGTCAGAAAAATAAAAGGTAATATTACGAAATGAAATTTGTGCAGACGAAACGGCAAATTGTTCCTCTTCGGGGAGCAAGTATTGAGTTTTTTTTATTTGACTTCGCGTAGGAACAAACCGTGCTTCGAGATTACCAGAAGTAAACATGACTCTTCTTCGCCCCAACGAATAATTTGTCATGAGAGCAACAACAATGAGTACGTATATCAACGGAAATATATAATAGCGTTTCATAAGATGACGAGCAATGAGATGATGGGGTAGTGTGGTTCTTAACCTACTCCTTGTAATCTATCCCTATATTTATATACATATTGTATCTATGTACAAACAATTTAATTATACCCTTGAATTAGCAATCAAAAGTTATCACTTTTTTGTGAAAAAAACAATAAATAGGAATATATATCATGACAATTACCCTAATTTTCTTCACATTATTTTTTGCCACCGCTTTATTTGCCTTCATTGTAAGGTTCATAATAAAACAATATAGACAACAATATAGACAATTATTCACACAAATGCTCGTGTTTTTTCAGATTATACTGAGTGTGACTATCATTTCTTGTGATTTTTCTTTCCTTTTTCCAGCAATAGCAACAGATAGTACCAGTATTCAGTTACGTCTTTCGAGTACGGTAGAAGACGTTTCTATCACAAGTGAGAATTCTGGGAAAAATATTACCGTTCAGTTTTTGGAAGGAGTTGAGGTAGTACTCAGCGCAGGTTGGAGCGAAGAAACAGAAATAGAAAGTGCCTTATATACACTTACTCCGCAAAATGAGCATATATCTATCAATCAAACCGATGGTACCATTACTATTGCAACTAGTGCACGTGTTGAAGATTCAGGAAACTATTCACTTGTTGTTTCACAGATAAACGGAGGTTTTGAATCAATTGAAGTAAGCTTGCGCATTATTATAGATAAGGTAGTTGTAGAAAAAGTTATAGATGGTCGATTTGTCTATAGTACAGAACATACAAATGTGACTATTACGTTTCCAGAAGAATCTTCTGAGAATACAGAAGCACTGGATAGTGTTGTCAACATACCACAAGGAGAAGAAGTAATACTCACCCCAACGTGGACAGAACAAAGTGATGAGCAACAGCAGGTTGCTTATAGCCTCAGTCCTACAAGTCAGCACATTACCATTGATGCTACTGAAGGAACACTTACCCTCTTAGCAAGTATAGAGAGTACTAGTCTAGGAGACTACGTCGTACGGGCAACTGGAGTAACGCCCTATAAGGGCGAGGTATCGCACGCCATACGTTTTACATCGGAGTCAAGCATAGATGGAAAACTTAGCTATACCTCTCTCAGTGACAAAGTGCTTATAAATACGCAAGAAGAAGGGCAAGAAAAACCATTCTCCACAGACAGTGAGGTATTACTCGAGCAAGGAAACGAGGTGGTACTAAATGCAGAATGGACCAATCGTACAGACGAAAATCAAAAAGTAAGTTACACCTTGAATCCCGAGAATACAGATATTAGCATAGATGCTACAAGTGGCGATATTACTATCGTTTCGGGAGCGACGTATGATGATTCGCACGACTATACGGTAACCGTGACAGGAATAGAGAAATACCGAGGGGAGATCACACATAGCATAGACATGAACATAGGGATATTACTCAGTACCTATATACTCAGTTATTCAGACATAGAAGTAATAGAGGGCATACCGATAGAATCTTCGAAAGGCACATGGTCACAATCAGAGCCTACAGGAGTAACTTATACGATAGCGAGTGACGCGACCTCAGATGTAGTGGACATAGATTCGACAACTGGGGAGATACGGGTAGGAGATCAGGCAAGCCAAGAAACGCTTGCGAGTGACGGGACGTACACGGTAACGGTAACCGGAGGACAGGAGTATATTGGGAGTGTGGAAGCGGTGCTCATGATTGCATTGGTAGATGCCTGCGATGCACTGACTTCAGGTATCGCACCTAAAAAAGCTGACGGAAGCGATACATATGCTATCACTAACTGGAAAGAATTGTTATACCTCTCAATCGAAGCAAAGGATGCGACAGAGAGCCCGCGGCTTTCTGACTCGTACGCACTAGACAGATCAATCACTCTTCCGCATAAAGCCTGTAAAGCAAAACGACCAGAAGCAACCATAGCCTTTGATCCAATAGGAACAAATAGCAAACATTTTACTGGATATTTTGATGGACAAGGTAATAGCATTACGGGACTCTATTTTGACGATGCCACACGAAACCATGTGGGGCTCTTTGGGGTACTAAAGGCATCTAGCAAAGCAACAGTAATTGTAGAAGACCTCATGCTTTCTGACTTTTCAATCAATGCCAATGCAGTAGCGGGAGGGCTTGCGGGTGGTTTGTTTCGTGGTACCGTACAAAATGTACGTAGTGATAATGGGAGCGTTTCTACCGACGCTGGGTACACTGAAAGTGTGCTAGGAGGAAGTATATCGTATGGATATACGGGAGGATTGATTGGAGGAAGTGGAGAAGATACGGTGGTTACACATTCGTCCTCTAGTGCTACGGTGAATGGGCAAAATCAGGGTACAGGAGGACTGATAGGATACGTAGGTGGAGAAGTGCTTGGGTTTGCAACAGGAGCTGTCACAGGAGGTGCTAATTATACGGGTGGTATCGCAGGGTATAGTAAAGGAACTATAAAAGGATATGCTACAGGAACAATTGAAGCACAGAATTATGTCGGAGGACTAGTAGGATATACAAAAGGTACCACACGAGGATATTCGACAAGTAGCATTACAGGATCATCTTATGTTGGTGGGTTGGCAGGGCTAACGAGTACTGGCACTACATTATATGGGTATTTTAGTGGATCAGTAACTGGGTTTCGATATACAGGAGGCGTGGTGGGCTATGCATCAGGAACTATACATGGCTATGCTGTGGGTACGGTTACCGCAGATATGAATACAGGAGGAATGATAGGACAACTCAATAGCAATAGTTCTGCATTAGGGTATTCGCGATCAAATGTAGAATCAGAGTATCGTCGTACGCTCTATGATACGTTTGGGAAATTAGTTGCTACAAACAATGGAACCATGGATGGATATTATTCTTCAAAAGCAAGCGAAAGCACGCTCTATCAATTGAGTTCTACTGATGTTCGAGGGGAATATGGTGAAAATAGAGATAGTACGGTATTAGGTTCTAGTGTGTCGGTGTCCAGTAGTGACTCCACCACTACTTTGAAAACAAGATTTTCTTTGCTCGATTTTGAAGGAGACGACGCTAAGTGGGAAGTAACAAACGGACACTGGCCTGCTATCAAGTTGCCAGAATTAGATACCCTAGAAGGTGCGGTAAACACGGCAAGTGAACAAAGTATATACACTGTTCCTTAATACCTGCTAACTATAGCGGTAATACATACCACATTGGCATGCTACGTATAGTGTGTCAATGTGGCTAGCTGTTGGTATTGCTATTGTGATATAGTATAGTACTATGCTTGCCTTAGGTTTTGCGATCTTGCGGTCGTACTAGATGACCAAGGTAGGCAGCATCGCTATGCGAGCAACAGTACGAAAACAATACGGTCTTCCTCATATAGTCAAGGTTATCAACCTCCCACAGCCACGACCAATGCGTAACCAAGTCTTGATAAAGGTATACGCTACCACAGTCAATAGAACAGACTGTGCAGCCCTCTTAGGTAGTCCAAAGATATATCGTTTGTTTGCGGGAGTTATAGCTCCACGACGCATTATCTTAGGTACGGATTTTGCTGGGGTAGTAGAAGAGTGTGGTTCGGGAGTAACACATTTTAAGGTTGGTGATAGGGTATGGGGATTTGATGATATGGGGTGTTCTTCGCAAGCCGAATACATGGTGTTTGCTCAAGACAAAGGAATAGCACATGTGCCACAAGACCTGTCTTTTGAACAAGCGGCGGCAAGCATAGAAGGAATGCACTATGCGATAAATATGCTCAATAAAACCACGCTTGTTGAATCACAAAAGGTGCTTATCAATGGGGCGACAGGAGCGATTGGCTCGGCACTTCTTCAGCTTCTTAAAGATAAGCATATATATGTACGTGCCGTGTGTAACACCAAGAACACAGCACTTATGAAAACACTTGGAGCTGACAAGGTAATTGATTATACACAGCATGATATTCTACAAGACGATGATGTATACGATGGTATATTTGATTTTGTTGGAGCGCTTCGCTTTGAACAATGTAGGCACCTACTCCACAGAGGCGGTATATTTTGTTCTTCAGAATTAGGTCCAGGCGGACAGTATGTAGCCTTAGCGTTGAGGTCAGCGATTGTTCCACTTACTGACAAGATGCGAGTAGTGTTTCCGTATCCATATAATATAAAGCGGAGTATCACTATGATTGCAAGACTCATACAAGAAAAGCGGTTTACTCCGGTTATTGATGAGTATTTTTCGCTTGATACTATGGGGGCAGCCTACGAGTATGTCAATGCTGGCTACAAAACAGGTAACGTCATCGCACGCATACACAAGCAAGATAACATATAATCAAAAATATCAGATACGACTCTCGTATCAATAGGGTCTCTTGAGTTTTGTCCTTGCAAGATCCTCCCTAAGTCAATACAATAAAAGGTACATGGAAACGCAGAACGAACAGACATCTACTGCTGAGCAACGTGCCAACCAACCAATAAAACGCTCTTTTACTAGTACGCGCGGTCAACAAAATACAGCACATGTAGACTCACAAAATTCGCAGAGCTCACAGGAGCCTCCGATTTCCCAAGACACTCCGATTTCTTCTGGACCACGGCAGCCCACCATAAAGTACGTCAGAGTACACAACAAGGACATATACATTCTCGGTACTGCACATATTTCGCAAGAAAGCGTAGAAGACGTCAAGACAAGCATACAAACAGTTTCGCCCGATCTTGTCGCCATAGAACTAGATGAAAACAGACGCAAGCGCCTTGAGAACGAAGTTGATCCACTCATGAGCCTCAACATCTTTAATATCATCAAGCAAAAAAAATCATTTTTTTTATTTGCGAGCATACTACTTTCCTCCTTTCAACGAAAATTAGGAGGTGAACACGGTACAACGCCGGGCGCCGAGATGCTCGAAGCACTACAGCAATCCCGAGACCACAATATTCCCTTTGCATGCGTTGATCGCCCTGTAGAGATGACGCTTAGACGAATATGGGGTTTGTCTAGTTTTTGGGGAAAGAACAAATTGCTTGCGAGTATTGTTGCTTCTATTTTTTCTAAAGAAAACATTAGTAAAGAAGAACTAGAGGAGCTACGCGAAAAATCCTTGCAAGGACAGATAATGGATGAGCTTTCTCATTATCTCCCGTCAATGAAACAGGTATTAGTCGACGAACGTGACTCGTATATTGCCACCCATGTGCTCAGCAAGGATGCACATACCATATTGCTCATTGTCGGCGCAGCGCATGTTCCAGGCATCGCAGAAAAACTAGAACAGCTTGCGCTTCGTAGTCAAGAAGAACGTGATACATTGCGTACAGATCTCGAAAAAATTCCACAAAAAAAACGCATTCCCTTTTTGCCGTACTGTATCCCCGCACTTATCATCTCGCTTTTTGTTTTAGGCTTTTTTAGAGAAGGAGCAATAGCGGGGGTGCAAAATGTCTTTGTGTGGTTTCTGGTGAATGGAGGGCTTTGTGCACTTGGCGCTGTCATTGCACTTGCCCATCCCGTGACAATACTCACCAGTTTTGTTGCAGCGCCGTTTACGTCTATCAATCCTTTTATGGGTGCAGGCATCGTTGCAGGGTTGGTACAAGCGAGCATTGTGCCACCAAAGGGAGAAGATGTTGTCAAGGTGGTAGAATTACAGTTTAGTATTAAGCAACTCTATGCAAACAGGGTGAGCAGAACGCTTATCGTGGTAATCATGACAACAATAGGGAGTGCCATTGGTACGTTTATTGGTATTTCGTATCTCGCTACAAACGTATAGCAGATAATCAGTGGTGTTGTGGGGCAATAGGGAGAAAAAGAAGAAATGTTGGTGCGGCTACTACTTTGGTACTGTGGATTTTGCACTGTAGGCTTTACACTGTGGGCTTTGACATATCTAATAAATAGAAGTGTGCTACGTGTCAAAAAATGCAGAAACTGGCGTAACGTGGGGTATGTTTTTTAATGCGCTTCTTATGTTATGCTATCTGTCACCCTATTAAGGGTTGATTCGCCAAACTTTTGTATATGTTAACAATGCCTGACAAGAATAGATACTATTGATATAGTATAGAGTGTAACCATAAAAGGTAGTATTGTGTATATAAATCTAACAATACCACAATACCACAATACCACAGTGCCACAAGCAAGGAGTACATATAATTACCAATAATGTACATTCAACAAGACGACAGCGTGCCATGAGTCATACAAAAGTGGGTACGTACTGGACAGGGCTCTGTTTTGTACTAATGTCTTTGATGGCAATCGCCATGATAGCGATGACCGTGATATACTCATGGAATCGTATCTTGCAGGTGATTCAATCAACGCTATCGCAGTCGCTCTCAAATGCCATCGTTCAACCGTGTACCGTGAACTCAAACGAAATGGTACACCGCTCATTCTCCCTCGTAAAAAAGGCATTACTCGTATGCCGCTTCTCGTGCTCATAAGAAAGCAGAACGACGCAGATCACTTGCTCGTACCTATCCACCTCTTACTTGTCCCCCGCTACTCCTAAGGGTTACCTCTCTTCTATTGTGTCGCTGGTCTCCATGCAACATTGCTCATTGGATTAGAAACCATACCCCACAATATACTACTTATCCTCCGCACACTCCCCTATTCTTTGTCTCAATCGTTTACTTTTGATAGAGGTTCGGAGAACGCATTGTACCAATTATTAGATACAGAACGAAGGAGTCACGCATACTTTTGTAATCCTCATAGTCCTTGGGAGAAGGGCTTAGTAGAGAACACCATTGGGTTACTACGACACTATCTTCCCAAAGGGACATCTTTTCATTACATTACTCCAGAGAGGCTCAGTGAGATACAAAGAGAGTTAAATAATCGTCCGCGAAAGTGCCTTGACTATTGTTCTCATTTACAGGTGTTCTCCTTTACAGGTTTTGTCGTACCTCAGGGTTTAATTCACAAATATGTGTTAAAAACGCTTGAAAAGAGTAGATATTATTGGTATGGTATAACATACTCAATATAAAAAGTGGTTTTGTGTATCAACTCAAAATACCACAGTGTCATAAGCAAGGAGAACATATGATTACTAATAATGAACATTCAACAAGACAGCGTGTCACGACAAAGATACATGCAGGTACGCATCGGCTCGGGCTCTGTTTTGCCCTATCGCTTGTGTTGGTGTTTGGGCTAGCAATTGCCATGATATCGTGTAGCGATGATCCCAATGGATCTAGCAGTGGTGGCACTAGTCCTAGTATAAAATCCTGTGACTCCATAGTGACTACCCAAGCACCCGAGAATAGAGAGGAACTTATAGCTTTGATAGATACAGCCATAGCTGACAAGGGTGATGAAGTAGATCTCAGCTATATCGATACCTCAAATATAACCGATATGAGTAGTGTGTTTAAAGATAGGGCTACATTCAACGGTGATATACGTTGTTGGAATGTTGCTGGAGTTACAAAGATGAACGATATGTTTAGTGGAGCGACAGCGTTTAATGGAGACATCAGTAAATGGAATGTAGAAGGCGTCACCACTATGGAGTCAATGTTTGATGGAGCGGTAGCGTTTAGTGGAGATATTAAAGATTGGAATATTGCTGGAGTTACAAAGATGGATCGTATGTTTAGTGGAGCGACAGCATTTAATGCAGACATCAGTGGCTGGAATGTAGAAGATGTCACCACTATGGAGTCAATGTTTGATGGAGCGGTAGCGTTTAGTGGAGATATTAAAGATTGGAATGTTGCTAAAGTCACCAATATGAACGGTATGTTTAATGGAGCGACAGCATTTAATGCAGACATCAGTGGCTGGAATGTTGGAGAGGTTACTGGTATGAAGAATATGTTTAAGGATGCGAGTGTCTTCTGTCAAGATCTCAGTACATGGGAACTTAATCCCAATGCTGATAAAACGAGTATGTTTGCTAACACAGGGACAAGTTGTACACTCGCCCGTACTACCCCGAGTTGGTATACCTATTGTGATACCATTGAAAAGACAAAAACACCAGAGACTAAAGAAGCACTCAAGACAGAACTACAAACAGCGCTTGCTGGTGATGCTACGGCAGATCTCAACTACATAGATATCTCAAAAATAACCGATATGAGTGATTTGTTTAAGGATAATACTACTTTTAACGGTGATATAAGCTGTTGGAATGTTGCTGGAGTTACAAAGATGAACGGTATGTTTAGTGGGGCGACAGCATTTAATGCAGATATTAGTGGCTGGAATGTAGAAGAGGTCACCACTATGGAGTCAATGTTTAGCGGAGCGGTAGCGTTTAACGGGGATATCAAGAATTGGAATATTGCTGGAGTCACAAAGATGGACCATATGTTTAGTGGAGCGACAGCGTTTAATGCAGATATTAGTGGCTGGAATGTAGAAGAAGTCACCACTATGGAGTCAATGTTTAGCGGAGCGGTAGCGTTTAACGGGAATATCAAGGATTGGAATGTTGCTGGAGTTACAAAGATGAACGGTATGTTTAGTGGAGCGACAGCGTTTAATGCAGATATTAGTGGCTGGAATGTAGAAGATGTCACCACCATGGAGTCAATGTTTGATGGAGCAACAGCGTTTAACAGGGACATCAAGAACTGGAATGTCGCCGGTGTTACTGATATGAAGAATATGTTTAAGGACGCGAATGCCTTTTGTCAAGATCTTTCGTCATGGGAAAGCAAGCTAGACAGTTTGACTCAGGTAGCAGATATATTTAGTGGTACAGGAACAGGGTGTACATCACTATTTGAGGAACCAGAATGGGCAGATATTTGTAACTATGTAGAGATTACAGAAACACCTGAGACAAAAGAAGCACTAAAAGCCTTAGTGGATGCGGCTACACTTGATGCTAATCTCAATCATATAGATACCTCAAAGATAACCGATATGAGTAACTTGTTTCAGGGTAAGCAATTTACAGGGAGTATAGAGTGTTGGGATGTGAGTAGGGTAACCAATATGTCCGAGATGTTTATTTATGCCAGTATATTTAACAGTGACATTAGTAAATGGGATACAGTCAACGTTGAGAATATGAGTGGAATGTTTAGTTCTGTCGCAGGGTTCAACCAAGACATCAGTAAATGGAATACTGAAAAGGTCAAAAATATGTATAGGATGTTTTATTATGCACGAGCTTTTAACCAAGATATCAGTGGTTGGAATATTGCAAATGTTACTGATATGAGGTCAATGTTTTATGCCGCTAGCAACTTTTGTAAAGATCTCACAGCATGGGGAACCAACTTAAATGCACTGGTAACAAAAACACAGGTATTTACTGTTGATACAGAACAGGATAACACAGGCAGAGACTGTACCCCAGCATTTACCATACCTGATTGGGCTAAGCCCCCAGCAACAGAAGACTGAGAGCCAAGGAGCCAGCAGGGAATAATGGTACTCGAGATAAAGACTATCTCGAGTACCTTGAAGTGCATGTGCTAGCATCTTGATAAGAAAAAGCGACACAAAAAAAGAACAGCACTGAAAAAAGAGTAGCACCACAACAGACCATACCGAAACCAGTCTTAAAACCAAAAAAACAAATAGGCACAAACAAACATTTGTGATGAATAACCCTTTGCCATATTTTTGGATATTGTACTTTGGGGCTTAATTTTGCACTCATTCACAAAAAAGAGGTAATACGACTTGCAATAATGCTATATAATAATGTGTATAGTTATGAGCAACGTACGTATTTGCATAGGCTTGTTATTTTTGTTTCTCATAGAAAGTGTACCAACACAGAACCAAGGGTATTGGGATACGCTTGCGCTGTATCCGCTCAAAGATCAAAGATTTGACAACGGATATCAAATTGACGAAGAAGCCTTACGAACGCATGTCATGGATACCCTGCATATCTCATCTGACCCTATTACGGCACTGTATAATAACTCACTTACTCATTCGGCAGTCACAAATTTTTTTGCCGAAGAAGTAGGAGACCGGTATATCTCTGATACCATACTCAGGTATGCTGAAAAAAAAGGACTTCCGTTTCTCTATGTGTTTGCACTCGTGTACGTTGAGAGTGGGTTTAGACCCCAGGTTGTAAACAATAATGGAAGCTCTTCTGACTATGGGCTGTTTCAGATAAACTCTAAGACATTTCGTCATATATCTCATGAGGACAAGCTACATATAGAGACAAATATAAATGCAGGTACCGACTACCTTACTTACGCCTTTAGCTTAGACCCCGATCCAGGAATTGCACTTGCAATTTATAATGCTGGTCCTGCACGACCGTTGCGCGGTCGCATTCCTGATAGTACAGTGCAATATGTAGAAAAAATCGAAACACAGGTTGTAGTATTGCAACGTAGATTTATTGCATATATGTCAAGACTATTTGAAACACGTGAAGCCATCGCATCAAATTAAAGTCGCCTATCAAGGGAGCGAAGGCTCGTTTAGCCATACTGCTCTTTTACGATGTTTTGGCAATAAGGTCAAGGTGGAGGCCTTGGCACAGTTTGAGGATGTTTTTAGAAGTGTAGACTCTGCGTCTGTTGATGCGGCAGTCTTGCCTATCGAAAATTCGCTCATAGGTACTATTTATCGTTGTTTTGATAACTTTAAAAAATTTACTGATTTACATATTGTTTCGGATATCAGTATACAGATAGAACATGCACTCATTGCAACAAAGGATGCAAGTTTGTCATCCATTCGCTTTGTGTATTCGCAATTACCCGGTCTTGAGCAGTGCCATATATTTCTTGAACAACACGCTTCGTGGCAAATAATTCCTTATAAGGATACTGCCGCCGCCGCACATCATGTTGCCACTAGTTCTCGAAGCGACTATGCCGCCATTGCAAACAGGGGGGTAGCCCATTTGTATAACCTCAAGATACTTGCAGATAATATAGAGGATAATGACAATAACTTTACGCGGTTTGTAGTGATTACTCAAAAAGACAATGTAATGGTTAATACGTATTTTGAATCAAGTCATATCAATGCGGGGTATATCCTGTTTACTACCGAGGATAAGCCGGGAGCACTCCTTGCAACGCTCCAGTACCTTGCTCACCATAATATCAACTTACATAAGATTGAGTCTCGCCCTATTATAGGACGACCCTGGGAATATCAGTTTGTGGCAGAGTTAGACTGCAAGGAGGCACGCCGTGATGAAATTTTTGCTGTCATCAAGAAACTGCAGAATCATGTGCATACCTTGCAAGTACTCGGTCTTTATAATAGAGCACAAGCAGGTTAGCTAGTATATACTGTGGTCTTAGGTACGGCGCGCCTACTGTAGGCTATCTACAGAGGATTACTTATTCGTAGTCAGATGCAATATATAGAGGGCATCTACCTATTGATTATTGGCTATTGGATTATTGGCTATTGGATTATTGGATAACCAAGGTAATATAACTCAATTTATATGCGTTAAAATGCTTGACAAGGAGTAGATACTATTGGTAGGATATAGAGTACAATATAAAAAATGTTATTGTGTATACTAAGCTAGTAATATCGCAATGCCACAAACAAGGAGACAAGTATGATTACTAATAATATACACTCAACAAAACGACGTACCATAACACATACAAAAGCATATGTAGATACGTACAGGAAAGGGCTCTGCTTTGCGCTAGTATTTGTGCTAGCGATTGCCATGATATCGTGTGGAGATGACCCCAATGGATCTAGCAGTGGATCAAGCAATGGTGGCACTAAGCCTGGTGTTAAAAGCTGTGACTCCATAGTGACTACCGAAACACCTGAGAGTACAGATGATCTTAAGGCATTGATAGATACAGCTATAGCAGACAAGGGTAATGAGGTGGATCTCAACTATATAGACACCTCAAAGATAACCAATATGGGTGCTTTATTTCAAGGTAATGGAACATTTAACGGTGATATACGCTGTTGGGATGTTTCGAGTGTTTTATCTATGATACTATATGCTCCAATTGTTTGATGGAGCGACTTCGTTTAACCAAGATATCAGTAATTGGAATGTTTCAAGTGTTATTCATATGGGTAGTATGTTTAATGGAGTGACTTCGTTTAACCAAGATATCAGTAATTGGAATGTTTCAAGTGTTAGCGATATGAGCGATATGTTTGATGGAGCTACTTCATTTAACCAAGATATCAGTAATTGGGATGTTTCAAGTGCTACCAATATGAGAGACATGTTTAAGGATGCGAAAGCTTTCTGTCAGAATCTCACTAAGTGGGGGAGTAAACTGAACTCAAAGCTAGTAAAAAATATAATGTTTTCTAACACTGGAGAAGATTGTACGTCATCAGTTACTTTTATTCCCCCAAATTGGTATACCCAATGCGATACCATAGAATTAACACAAAATCCTGAGAATAGTAACTTAAAGACAATAATACAGGCGGCTATAGGTGGGGGAGGTAGTGAGGTAGATCTCAGCAATATAAATACTGCATATATAACCAATATGAGTGAATTGTTTAAGGATAATACTGATTTTAAGGGTGATATAAGCTGTTGGAATGTTAGTAGAGTTACCACTATGGAGTCAATGTTTGAGTGGAGCGACAGCGTTTAACGGTGATATCAGTGGCTGGAATGTAGAGGATGTCACCACTATGGAGTCAATGTTTAGTGGAGCGACAGCGTTTAATGGAGATATTAAGGATTGGAATGTTGGAGAGGTTGCTACTATGGAGTCAATGTTTGATGGAGCAACAGCGTTTAACGGAGATATCAGTGGCTGGAATGTTTCAAAGGTCACAAAGATGAGCAGTATGTTTAGTGGAGCGACAGCATTTAACGGAGATATCAAGGACTGGAAAGTTGGAGAGGTCACTACTATGGAGTCAATGTTTGATGGAGCAACAGCGTTTAACGGAGATATCAGTGGCTGGAATGTTGAAAAGGTCACAAAGATGAATAGTATGTTTAATAATGCCCAATCCTTTTGTCAAGATCTCACCACATGGGAATCCAAGCTAAACACAGGATCAGACAAAGCAGATATGTTTAAAGGTACGGGAACAAAGTGTGATACGACATTCTCCCAACCGAGTTGGTATAATTTCTGTGATAATGTAGAAATTACAGAAACGCCAGAGACTAAGGCTACACTTATTACCCTCATAGCCTCAGCTACCGCGAACGGCAACCATACGGCAGACCTTAACCATATTGATACCTCAAAGATAAACAATATGGATGAATTGTTTCAGCGAAAGGCAGAGTTCAATGGTAATGTAGAATGTTGGGATGTGTCGGGGGTTACTAGTATGATTTTTACGTTTGCCGGAGCAACAGTATTTAATGGAGACATAGGTGGCTGGGATGTTTCAAAGGTTATCAATATGAGCGGTATGTTTGGTGAAACAAGTGCATTTAACCAAGATATTGGTAAATGGACTGTTTCAGCAGTCACGAATATGGCTAATATGTTTAACGGAGCAAGTGCATTTAACCAGGATATAAGCGGGTGGAATATTGCGAATGTCGGCTTTATGAATGCTATGTTTGAAAATGCTACTGCTTTCTGCAAGGACCTCTCTGCATGGAAAAATATATTAAGATCAGGATTAGAAAAACCAGATATATTTAAAGGTACGGGCACAAAATGCGCTCCAGCATTTGAGGCACCGTTTTGATATAGTTTTGATAAAAACTAACACAAAACGACTATGAACAACCAAAAACAACCAAAAAACAAGCAGCTACCGTGATGGTAGTTGAGATCAATACATATGCATGATAGCCTAAGAATGACTTAGGTTATCATGTTGTATACTCTGCGATGAGTATGATCTGTTATACCTACGAGTTTTTCCATTATGATGCGTTTCACCCTTGTCGCTAATGCCCAAAACGACTATGTTACCGACTATGCTACCGACTATGTTGCCATTGCAAAAGGGGGGTAGCCCATTTGTATAAACTCAAGATATTTGCAGACAATATAGAGGATAATGACAATAAATTATGCGGTTTTAGTGATTACTCAAGTGGTCAGGATAATTAAAGAGGGCAGAACGTAAGAACATAAAGCAAAATAAAGCAAGATATACTATGTTCCAGTATTGTAGATATGGTACACGTATACATGCATGCATTGCATACCTATCGCGCAATGCAACGAGCTTTAACTTATCTAGTATCGCTTTGTCTGACGCCTTTTTATCTGGTGTTCTCACATCTGGCATCTTCTCATTTGGTATATGGGGTGTTTTTGATATGTTTATATATGTCGTGTGGTGAACAGCAAGCAATGCAATCGGTACGTCTTGTTTTTCCTGCGCTGACTACTGTATACGATACTGCCGCGCATTTTACCGATTCATTTACATGGATCATTGTTGTTCGTGATGAGGGTTTCCAAACACATTCACTTTTATACGTACGGTATCCTAACCAGGTGGCATCAAGGCAGTTTAGTACAGTGGTACAGTTACGCCCCTATGCCGTTGCTCCAGTGCTTGCCTGTGTTGTTCCACAATACCATGATACAGATACATCGTGGCCAATGGAGTCATTGCGCATGTCCTGTCCTTTTGCCCTAGGAGCTATCCATCCTCTTGACTTGCCAGCAGGACAGCTTGCTACTTTGTTTTATGAGGATGAGTTGGTACTGAGCATGCAGGGGGCGGTGGCAAGTCATGCTTTGTTATGGCTATACGAGCACGGAGCAGATATCGACACGATAAACCCACGTAAGCTACATGATACAATACAAAAAAAAGATATCTATGAGCCCTTGGATCTCGATCGTATTCTTATGGCTTTTACGCAAGATGGGCTAAGTTATTGGGATATAATTCCCCGTGTTCGTTATACTGTCGATTCCATTGCTACCCAATACTCTTGGGTTCCGCTTCATGCAGGTTTGCCCTGCATTATAAACACGGCTACGACTGATGCATGCGACCAAGCAAGTATTACAGGAGACAGTGCTGGGATGCTCGCTTTGCCTCTTGGTTTATGGTATTATGAGTGTATTGATTGTCCAGTGTGCGATAAGGATATGCCTTGTGCGTCGGCACATGCAACCGTACTGCTACAAAAAAATGTACAAGATGGTCGTGTCATGGCTTTGTATAAGGGATTCTAAGTTGTATTTAATAATCCAAGAATGACAGCTAGTAAAATATAAAATTAAGGATATTGGTTAGGGCAGGCTTAGCGGAATTTTTTTGGGGCATATTGCTCATTCAAAAAAATTGTAAAAAAATAGAAAGAGAAGGAAGACACCCTATAAGATTATAAAACACAAGAACAATCAAAGACATCTCCCTCCTGCTCTTTGTAGTATATCACATATATCTTATATTTACTACCCCTAAATTAATGAGCTAATACACGCCATAGCGTATAAAAATATAGCGATAAAAAATATACGTTAAAAACGCTTGACGAGAGTAGCTACGGTTTTACGCTAGTGTTCTCTATGATAATGGCGATGAAATTTTCTAAATAATACAGAGTAACACTACCGTACTACTACACATATTTAAGAAGCTACGATATTTACTAGTTTGTTTTTTACTACTATAATTTTTTTGATGGCTTTGTCTGCAATAAAAGTCTTGATGCGCTTGTCAGCGAGTGCGTGTGCTTCTAGTTCAGACTCAGGGAGATCGCTTGCAAGGCGGGCTTTAGAGCGTACCTTGCCATTTACTTGAAACACTATTTCTTTGTCATCATCTTTAAGATACGATTCTTTCCACTGTGGCCAAGGATGATAGGCGAGTGATTGTGTATGTCCTGCAAGACTCCAGAGTTCTTCGGCGATATGGGGGGCAAAGGGTGAGAGCATGAGAATAAACAGTTCCCATTCTTCACGAAAACGGACGGTTTGTTTGAGAAGCAGTGTAACAAGACTCATGAGGTGTGCGATTGCAGTATTATACGAAAATGATTCGATATCGTGCGTTACTTTATAGAGTGTTTTATGCGTTGCTTTTGTGACTTCGGTAGGGCATGGCTCGGTGCTAAAAGCATACTCAGTAAGCGACCATACCTTGTTTAGAAAACGATAGAGTCCTTTGAGACCTTGCGTCGACCACGGCTTTTCTTGGTTAAGTGGCCCCATAAACATCTCGTACATTCTAAAGGCATCTGCGCCATAGGTGGTAAGCAGTTCATCGGGATTGACGACATTGCCCAAAGATTTTGACATTTTATTTCCATCTTCGCCCAGTATCATTCCTTGGTTTATAAGTTTGAGAAAAGGCTCGGAGGTAGGGACTATTTTGAGATCATAGAGGACTTTATGCCAGAAACGTGCATAGAGCAGGTGGAGCACTGCATGTTCGGCCCCCCCCACATACAGATCGACAGGAAGCCAATACGCGATGTTCTTTTGGTCAGCAAGGAGGTCCGCATTGTGTGGATCGGTGTATCGAAGGTAGTACCAACATGAGCCTGCCCACTGTGGCATGGTATTGGTCTCTCTATGAGCATGCTCGTTGTTCGAAAGAGCTATGGTTTTCCACGAGTCTATTGCAGCGAGAGGCGATTCGCCTGTACCAGCTGGTCGGTACGAGTCAACTTGTGGAAGCGTAAGCGGTAAATCGGATTCTTGTAGGGGAACAATACTCCCGTCTTGCAAAAAATAGAGGGGAATGGGTTCGCCCCAGTAGCGTTGTCTGCTGAAAATCCAATCCCTGAGCTTGTACTGTACTTTGTGTGTGCCGATGGCCTTGTCAGAGAGCCACTGCGTAATTTTTTTTCGTGCTTCTGCTGAACTGAGTCCGGTAAACTGCCCGCTGTTAATGAGCTTACCGTCTCCCGTAAAAATAGTATCTTCTTGAGAGGGATTAGCAGAGGGGTCAGTGCCAGAATTAACAGAAAAATCAGTACTAGAGCTAGCGCTAGCATGGGTAGATGCCTCAGGTGTATCGTATGGTTCTACTACCTTGCAAAGTGGAAGCTTATATGTGCGTGCAAAGGCTAAGTCACGGGTATCGTGGCTTGGCACTGCCATGATGGCTCCCGTGCCATATCCCAGCATGACATAGTCCGATATCCATATGGGAACGTCGGTATTAGTAAGGGGGTTGGTGGCGTACGATCCAGTAAAGACGCCTGTCTTTTGCTTTGAGAGATCACCTCGTTCAAGATCGGATTTTAACGAGGCACGTTTTTGATATTCTGTTACTTCTTTGGTCTGCGATTCTTTGGTGATGGTGCTTACGAGGGGGTGTTCGGGGGCAAGCACTAGATAGCTCGCTCCAAAAATAGTGTCGACACGAGTCGTAAAAACGCAGATACTGTTTTCTTTGTTGTAGGCCTCATCAGGTCGCTTTGTTGTGAGTGCAAATACTACTTCTGTACCATGGCTTTTACCTATCCAGTTGCGTTGCATGGATTTTATAGATTCTGGCCAATCGAGGGTGTCGAGATCAGAAAGAAGTCGTTCGGCGTAGGCGGTGATGCGCAACATCCATTGCCTGAGTTTTTTTCTTACCACGGGATGATTGCCACGCTCGCTTCGTGGACCGTTTTTGGTAATGAGAACTTCTTCGTTTGCGAGTACTGTTCCTAATTCTTGACAAAACCACACGGGAATGTCTTCTTGATATGCGAGCCCTTGCTTATATAGTTGTAAAAATATCCATTGTGTCCACTTGTAATAGCTGGGTTGATGGGTGGATACTTCTCGTGACCAATCATAAGAAAGTCCAAGTCTTTTAATTTGTTTTCTGAAACGATCGATATTTTTAGTGGTCGAAACAGAGGGGTGTGTTCCTGTTTGTATGGCATAGTTTTCTGCAGGAAGTCCAAAACTGTCAAAGCCCATAGGATGCAGTACATTGTACCCACGCATGCGTAAGTAACGACAATATATGTCGGTCGCCGTATAGCCTTCGGGATGTCCTACGTGCAAGCCTGCTGCAGAAGGATACGGAAACATATCGAGTATGTATTTACGTTTTTCAGGGGGGAACGAAGGGTCTTCTGTTACTACAAAGGTTTTTTCGGTATCCCAATAGCGTTGCCATTTTTGTTCTATTTCTAAAAAATTATAGCCTTTCAAGTTACCACCAATCTTCATTATATAAAATGATGAGGTGTCTAACTACTGTGATTTTTGTATTATCGTGACTGTTATCAGGCATAGTCATCAGATATTGTCATGCATTGCTACTATGTATCGGCAGGCATACCGCGCTATACATGTATCGTAGGCACAATATCCATATATACAGTATCGATACACCCAATATCAAAATATACAGTATAGTAGCACGTTATAATCAACTATATAGCATGAATTCTTCTTGTACTACTCCTTGTTCTTGTGTTGCGATACCTGCGATAGCGCCTGCTATGGTTTCTACAAAAGTTTCACCAAAAACAATACACTCCGCATCCACCTGCACGACATCTGATATGGCATACGTCAATGCACCGACTCACCGTAGCCAAAAGTACAATAGCCAAAGTTGTGTTTCGCCAGAGTGCCTTGCTACACCTTATGAATCCATGTTTGCTCCGCTTACCCTGAATGACAGAGATGCAATAGATAGGCTGTTTTTATCTGCTCCCCAACTAATAAGTGAATACAGTTTTACGGGATTGTTTTGCTTTGCGCAATTGCACCAGTATAGCTATTGTGTTATTGATAAGCACTTGGTAATTCGAGGGAGAGATAACGAAACTCCATATCTAATACTCCCGCACGGCTGTGGGCTCACTGCTGGTTCGCAACGCATGCAGACTATGGTACGATATTTTTTGCAAAAAGGATATGGGCTTAAAGCCGTATCACTACGCTATAGAGACGAGCTACGTACATTTCTTGCAGGTCAACAATACATACTCGAAGCAGACCTAAATGATTTTGACTATATACACAAACGGAGCGCGCTTGCTGACTTAGCAGGAACGAGATTTCACAAAAAGAGAAATCATATCCACTATTTTCTTAAAAACAACACTATCGCTTGCTATGCACTAGGTAGTGAGCATATTCCGCATGCATACGCCTTACTAGACCGTTGGGAACAGCAACATCAGGGAAAAACCGACTATCAAGAGACATTGCATTTTCTTGAATACTACGATCGACTCCCTCTGTGTGGCATTATCTGTTATGCAGATACGCGGGCAGTGGGCTTTGCCATAGGTGAATTACGGTTAGATGACAAGGTCTGCGTGGTACATATGGAAAAATCTGATCTCAGTGTACGTGGGAGTGCGCAGTACATCAATCAACGATTTGCGCAGAGCCTTCCCCCCCAATGCCGTCTTATAAATAGGGAGCAGGATCTCGGAAATAGCGGTCTCAGAAAAGCAAAACAAAGCTATCATCCCGATGCATTGCTCCCAAAGTATCGTATTTCCCCTTTTGTATGGACCGATTAATATCCGATATCAGTTCTACAAGACCACTTGTGTGCGAGATCGTACAAGATACCGACGACATACAGCATAGCGCTTTTTCTGCAAAGACGCAACACAAAAACTCACTAGTCCACAAAACAACGAGAGCACGCCTCAATTTTGCTAGTTACGAGCTCTTTGGGGTGCTTCCTTATATCATTGGAGTCATTAGCCTTCATAAACTCGAAATAGTAGAAGGGAGTTCAAAAACGGTGTACCAACCATCAAAGTCGTCACAGTCAAAGTCGTCACAGTCAAGACCCCATCAGTCCAGACTACAACACTCCAAATTCCAGCAGCCCACATCCCAAGAATCCAAACCAATTGTCATAACCTCTATAATGGTACACACTGCTCATGTTGCTGATGATACCTGGAGAGAAAAGCTTAAAGAGCTAGTAGAACGATTGGGGGTTTTGATTTTTACTCGCAATCGACACAAGGCAAGCAAAGAACTCCTTGAACGAATCAATGCAGATATAGTTGACACACAAGACAAGACCATACAAGGTTCCCTAGTAGAAATCTCTATAGACCAGCTGTCTGAGACGCAAATCAAGATGGATATAGAAGGAGATGACAGACCCTATATGCTGTATATGATTTGCCAAGCACTTGAGCTTTTACATATCTCCGTGCAGAAAATTACGATAGCAACAATTGAACATCATATACACGATAGTTTTGTCTTGGATATTAGCAACGCTCGTGCACTCAAACACGAGATACAACAAGAAATACGGGTAGTGATCTTGCTTACTATTCAACTTGTGAGCAAGTTAGGTAATTTGCCTTCGCCTCGCGAAGCCTTACTCAGGTTTAGTGCTCTTATAGAAACCTTAGTTGATCAGCGACGCATACTTGATTTAGTTCGTTTGAGTAATAATCCCCGCTTGCAAGATGAGATAAGCTACGTGCTCGGAGCGAGCGAATTTATATGGCATGAATTTATACAGAGCAATTCTCTAGAATTTTTGCGCATGGTCGAGCAGATAGAACACGCCAAACCGCATTTGTCCATAGAAACACCCAACGCACAATTAAAAGAGCAACTAGAGACCCAATTAGAAGACAGGTTAGCACAGTGCAATGACTTTGAAGAAAAGATCGCTTGTATTAATGAATTTAAGAATAAACAGTTTTTTGCTATCGATATAGATAGTTTGATTAATAAAAAAGACTTTAGAGTGTTTAGCCACGAGTTATCAGAGCTTGCTCGCTTGGTTATTCGGACTACCACATACCTCATTTATGACTATCTAGTAGCGCAATACGGACATCCGATGTCGGATGTAGGCATCCCTACCCGCTACGCCTTGCTGGGCTTGGGTAAATTTGGAGGATCTGCAATGGGGTATGCATCAGATCTAGAAGTTATGCTTGTCTACGAAGGAGCAGGATGTACTAAAGGAGCCGTGAGTATCAGCAATGGTGATTTTTATGCAAGGTTGATGAAGCTCCTCAAAAGCAGTGTGCGAAGTATCCGTAGTGGTATCTTTAAAATAGACGATCGAATGCGCCCTTATGGGATAGATGGCCCGCTGGCAGTGAGTCTTCCTGCATTTATAGATTATTACGGCATACAGCATACGGACAGGGTAGCGGACAGAGTAGAAAGCAGAGTAGAAAGCAAAGTAGAAAGCAGAGTAGCAGACAAAGTAGCAAAAGATCTAAAACACCAGGATGAGGGAGCGCCGTCAAAAGACAAAGCGGAATCCCGCAAAGCACTAAAGTCAGAACTCCAAAAAGAATCAGAATTTCGCAAAGAGCAAAAGCAAGAAAAAGAAACAAAGCAACAACATACGGGAGCACATAGTAGCGAAAAATTAGCCCTCACCCGTATGAGACCCGTATGTGGCGAACCAGCCTTTGTCGAACAAGTGCTTAAAATTAAGGACTCTCTTTTGTATCGAGCGTATTCGATTAAAATCGCAGAAGTGATAGAACTACGCGATCGACAGGTCAAATCAAAAATAAAACTCCATCAAAAAGCACCAGAAAGAAATGCAAAATTTAGCAGAGGTGCCCTCGCTGATCTTGAGTATACAATACAAATACTGCAGGTACTATACGGTCAAAAGTACTCTGCGCTTAGACAACCGAGCCTTCATTTTACCATAGATTATCTTTTAAAACTGGGAGAACTCAGCCCCCAAGATAGCGAAACCATAAAAAATGCCTACAAATTTTTTAGAGTGTTGATAAACGCGCTTCGCATGCGACGGGGTAACGCCGAAGATCTTTCCCTTCCTGCCGAGGGCACATGGGAACTCGCTCATCTTGCTAAACGCATTGACTGGGGAACAAAAGCGCTTTCGGCAGAACAGCTTCTTGTGCATTTTGATGCAACCTGTGCGTTTATACGTTCTTTTTCACGTTCTCTTTTACAAAAGTTTATGGGCAAAGACAAGACGTATCTTGTTGGTGAACGAACACAAACGAGTATAGCAGATATTGTGTATACCGATGATTTTGAGACCTGTAAGGAACTTTTTTCTTTCTGTAAACAACCACAAATGAGTTTTGAGACCCTTAAAAAATGCGGAGATGCAAGCCTTGCGCCACGATTGAGCGAAATTCTTCTGCTCATATGGGGAGAGCTAGAGCGATCGGGTGTTGCTGATGAAATTCTTGTTAATTTAGCACGCATAACAAACGCTCGTTCGCTTGAGTCACAACATAGCTTGTACAAGGAGCTTATAGCGCAGCCAGCAAAACTGTTTATACTCGTGAGAATATTTGCCGGTAGTAGATATCTGAGTGACAAAATCATCAACAATCCAACCGAGCTCGACATTATCATGCTTAGCTCTGATATTCATAAAACAAAAAGTCTTGATGAATATCGTAAGGGAATAGAAGCGCTTGGTCAGTCGTCCTCTCCAAAAGACATAAAAGACACAGAGAATGCAAAACATACAGAAAATATAGACATTCTCCCGCGCGCACAAGGACTCATTCGCCTCTATAAAAACAGAGAAATACTCAGAATCATAGCACGCGATCTTTGTCTCGGGGTTGCATTTGAAAAAATCGTGTCTGAGATAAGCAATCTTGCACAGTCCATATTAGAATACGCCTATCGCCAAAGCTGTCTTATGTATCCCGGGCTACCCTCTGATGGTATTGTGATACTTGCCATGGGAAAATTTGGCGCATACGAGCTAAATTACAGCTCTGATATTGATCTTATCTGTGTATATGAGGACTCATACAAGGCGCGTGAACCCGAGATTATCAAGTTGATTCGCACGTGTATCAAACTACTGAGCGAATACGTCTACGGGGGCTCCGCTTATCGTATTGATTTACGACTTCGTCCCTTTGGTGTAGGTAGTAGTATCGTTAGTAATGTGTCGAGCATAGAAGAATATTACAAACACAAGGCGCGTCTGTGGGAACTCCAGGCGCTCATTAAATGCAGACCTGTAGGGGGGGATATTGCAATGGGGTATAGCATGGTCGAAAAACTCCACGCACAACTCATAAGGCGTACGGGTCAATCTGTTGATAGTGAGGAATGGAAAAAGAATGTTGCAACGCACCGCGCACTTGCCGTACACACCAGCATGCAAACCAGTACACCAGCGACCTCGCATATGCAGGATGCTAGTAACAATCAGACTAGCAGGCATTTCCAAATAACTAATCAGATCAGTCAGGTTGCCAGCGATACCCAGGATCTCTATGAGGTAAAAAACAGCAAAGGAGGTATCAGGGATATAGAATTTGGTGTTCAGTTACTACAGATTCTCCATACACGTCCACCATTTTCTGCAGCTACGATTGACGCACTCATAACACTCAATCAACATTCAATCATTGATGACATTACCACAACACGCTTACGCGATAGTTATATCTTTCTTAGGCGAATCGAACACTTTTTACAAGTCTACGAGGACAGACAGCTCCACCATATCCCATACAATCACGAGGAATTTTTACAAAAGCTTGCGTGGTATCTGATAGGCGAGAGTGATGCAGATGTCTTTGTACAAAAGCTACAATCGGTAAAGCAGGAGGTTCACAAATGGTTTCTGTCTCTTCTATAGTTCCGTACACCCGCTGGGGAAAAGGGCTGTTTGGAGAGTGGATATACCATACTCCCATCTGTACCAGTACTATGGATCTTGCAAAACAAGAATATGCATATCGCAACTCGCATGCCAATACGCGTGCTATCTTAAGTAAAAAACAAAACAAGGCATTATCCAAACCCACTAACAATAGGCTACACGGAGCCGTGTTTTGTACCGATACGCAGACACAAGGTCGAGGAACGTATGGAAAAAAGTGGTGTACTCATGGTACGCAGCAGTTACTCATGACCCTCGTTTTACAAAAAAGCCGACTTGTCACTCCAGATATCATTGCACCACAGGTTTCTGGTAGTGTCTCTGGTAGTGTTTCTGGTAGTGTCTCTGGCAGTGTTTCTGGTAGTGTTTTTGGGGATACCCCTTACAAAAAAAACGTCTACAAAGAGCGTCATTTTATAGGAATCCGTACCATACTTGCCCTCTATAGAGCCATTACCCGTACTATCATAACTAAGACAGATACGCAGAAAAAAGTCAAAATCAAATGGCCAAATGACTTACTTATAGACGAAAAAAAATGTGCGGGTGTATTAGTAGAAGCGACGACGAGCACTTTTTTTGTAGGTATAGGATGTAATATGGTTCCCGAACCCTACCCCCTCTACGATACTGAATTTTTAGCAACATCTTTATACGAGCATTGCGATATATATGACTCACCAGACATGCTCAAGTCACACGATTTGCCAGAAGGCTATAATAGAGTTACATTGTGTCATACTTTGCTCAACGAACTGGATCATGTGCTAAAAAGTGAGTGGCGCACAGTAAAGAAGGATGTTGACAAAGTGCTTTGGAATAATAGCTCCCTTAGCACACTGATACATGCGGATACTGGGTAAAAATTACCCATAAAAAAAGAACATAACTTGAAAAAAAAGTAGCATTCAAGTAAAATTAAAAAAAAATCAAAAAACAATAATCAAAGGAGCTACTATGGCCAAACAACTATTATTTAATGAAGAGGCAAGGCGTTCACTTCTTCGGGGAGTAGATAAACTCTCAAATGCTGTTAAAGTTACCCTCGGACCCAAAGGAAGAAATGTCCTTCTTGACAAAAAATTTGGTGCGCCTACCGTTACAAAAGACGGTGTGTCTGTCGCCAAAGAAATAGAACTCAATGACCCCTACGAGAACATGGGGGCACAACTTCTTAAAGAAGTTGCAACAAAAACCAACGACGTTGCGGGAGATGGTACGACTACGGCAACGGTACTTGCGCAATCTATCGTAAGGGAAGGGCTCAAGTCTGTTGCAGCAGGTGCTAATCCAATGGAAATAAAGCGTGGGATAGATGCAGCGGTGCAAATAGTGGTAGATAATATCAAAAGCAATGCTAAAACTATCAAAACGACAAATGAAAGTGCGCAAGTTGCATCTATTTCGGCAAACAATGATACAGCGATAGGTAAAGAAATCGCAGATGCATTCGAAAAAGTCGGAAAGGATGGGGTAATAACGGTCGAAGAATCCAAGACCATAGATACTACTACAGATTTTGTTGACGGTATGCAGTTTGATAGGGGATATGTGTCACCCTATTTTGCAAACAAAAAAGACGTCATGGTGGTCAACTTTGAGAATCCATATATTCTTATACACGATAAAAAGATTTCAAACATGAAAGACCTATTGCCCCTTCTCGAAAAAGTCGCACAGCAAAACAAGCCACTCGTTATCATTGCCGAGGACGTAGATGGCGAAGCATTGGCAACCCTCGTAGTCAACTCAATACGTGGTACGCTCCAATGTTGTGCAGTCAAGGCACCAGGCTTTGGGGATAGGCGCAAAGCCATGCTCGAAGACATTGCTATATTGACAGACGGTGAAGTTATCTCCGAAGACTTAGGACACAAGCTGGAGAGTACTGATATAAGCCAGCTAGGCACTGCAACATCAGTAAAGATAGACAAAGAGAATTCTACCATCATCGGCGGTGGCGGAAAGCAATCAGCGATACAAGAACGCGTTGCGCAAATCAAAGCGCAAATAGAAGATACTACTTCTGACTATGATAGAGAAAAATTACAAGAACGTCTTGCTAAACTGGCAGGAGGCGTAGCGGTGATCAATGTAGGCGCTGCGACCGAAGTTGAGCTCAAAGAGAAAAAACATAGAGTAGAGGATGCACTCTCTGCAACTCGTGCTGCTATGGAAGAAGGCATTGTGCCAGGTGGAGGAACGGTGTATCTTTACGCTATATCTTCGCTCAAGAACGCAAATCTTTCAAAATTTTCAGAAGATGAACAACTAGGGTTTAAGATAATTATTCGCGCACTCGAAGAGCCTATACGCCAAATTGCTAACAACTCAGGACTTGATGGTGCCGTTATTGTAAATCAAGCAATCCAAGAAAAGAAGGGCATAGGATTTGACGCAGCAAGCAACAAGTGGGTTGACATGCTCAGCACGGGCATTATTGATCCTGCTAAAGTATCGCGTTCTGCCTTGCAAAATGCGGCGTCTATAGCCTCGCTTTTACTTACTACCGAAACAGCCATAACCGATATCCCCGAAGAGGAAAAAACTCCTCCCGCAGCTGACCCCGGAATGGGTGGCATGGGCGGAATGGGTGGTATGGGCGGCATGATGTAAGAACCCCATCTCCGAGCGAGCCTCTCTTTTGGCTCGCTCTTTTTATATGGAGAAAACGTCTTGTATGGTACATATTGAGACTCCTATGTCACACATTTTGGTACTAAATTATTGTGTGTTGAATTTCCTTATTGAGATTTTTATAGTAAAAGATAAAGATAAGTTAATGAAAAAATAATGTAATGATAGAGAACGTAGCATGAAAAAAATTCAGAAACTATCGCTCATTGATTACATTAGCATAGTAGGGTACTACGCTGATGTTGCACTTGTAAGTACTCATATTAAAAAACAATGTCGCGGTAAAACGCTTGCACAGCTACTCGCGATGGGTCTGTATACTCCTGCTGTGCGATATGCAAGCTATACGAAAGATAACAATGACTATGAGACAGTCATAGAATTTTTGGAGAGCGCAAGTCACGTTCCATTCATTAGTCGTCAAGAAAAAAAAGACCAAAAAGAATCACCAAGCAAGACACCAAAAAACATACCAGAAAACATACCAGAAAACATACCAGAGCAACGTAGTGACGATACCAAACACTCTGCTGTTAGTACTACGCAGGATATTGCGGAGCATTTTATAAATGTAGAGCGCGTGTTTGGGCTCTATACCGATGCGGTCAAGGTCACAAAAAAAGTAATTTATTTATAATAAAAACCAAGACTGATTGAACCCCAAAACAAAAACCCAAAAACCCAAAGCCCCAAACTAAAACAAGAGACTAAGATCAAAAACAGCATAGCATGTACAGAGCCATCCAAATAACAGCGGCACACTAGTAGCATACATACGTGATTTTAAGATTTGTTAATATCTCGTATATCCCCCAGTAGCGATGGAGGAAGATGATACCAAGGATCCCATTGTTGCCAACCAAGCATGGCTTCTTGCGAATTTTCTTGCGAGTTTTTTTGCGAATTTTCTTGGGGGGTGTTTTCCGTACATTTTTCTTTTGCTCCCATGTGCCATCAATAGAGCTGGCAGTAGCATCAGGAGCATATCTCGATATCTCAGGCATCTGCAACATCTGTTGTATTTGAGGTATTTGATGTTTTTTTCCGTACATAAAGGCGTGCCTTAGGCTGAGTTGAGTACTAATATCATCATGACTTTTGTTAGTATCAAGGCGTGGATTATGAGGAAACAAACGTGGATCGATACCAAAGACATCACAGACTTTTGTATAAAATAACATATTGAGCTGATTTTGCGAAACCCGTGGGTCATTTTGTAGTCTACGATAAAGATAGGTCATTCCCCTTAACCCCGGAAAACCACTGGCAGCGCGACGGTATTCTTTATTTTTGTGGTAAAAAGAAAGTTTTTCATAATAGGTATGGGGTGCATGATCACTTTCTATCCAAAATTCTGGTGTGTGTGTACGCGACAGTATCGGAATATCTCTTGCAACAGCGTGCATATATCTGTAGAGTTGTCTTTGTTGGTTTTTACTTCTGAGCGGTGGGTTTACTTTGAGTAATGCAGGAGTAGCGTTATGTAGAAACGCCATGGTATTAGACAGCGTGGTATCGTCACGTGGTATAAAGGAAGGAGTTATTTTTGATAATTTTTTGCTGGTACGGGTATTCCAAATGAGATGATGAGGCGTGAGTCCAAACACAAGCCTAAAAGGAAGGCGCGGTTTAATATGAGCAATATAGCGCATCGTGTACGGACTACTTACATGGCAGATATAGAGTGTTCCTAAAAACCCTTCTTGAGTTGCCATGTTGATGTGATCCTTGACGCTTTGGTATTCGGCACGCCATGGTTGTACAGCACTGTGAGAATGAGGAGTATGGGGATTCCATCGGGTAGGTTTAAACAAATGTTCGTGTTCACAGTGGACAGCGAGGACACCACGATAGCGTTCTTGTACGAGGTCGGCGTAGATGGTACGTTGTGCACGAGGATCAACGATACCAAGCGAACCCGTGGTATGGCTTGTATAAAATTTGAATCCCACGACGCGTGGAAACAACTCCTTGTGCAAGGCGACTGCTTTAGCTATTTGCCCAGACTCTGTAGAGTATCTAGAATCCGTAGTATTCCACTGTTTCTTTGGCTGTGTCTTTGGCAATGCACTATTTGATCTAGCCTTGTATGTTTTGCCTTGAGTAAGTCCTATATAAAGACCATGAAATGGGGCAGCACCGTAATGCTTTGTAATGAGGGCGCGAGCCTCGTCTGCCTCGTGTAAGCGTGTTCGTATTTCGGGCTCGTGTATAAGAGGGGGTTCGGTATTTGGCATTTCAAACAGCCCTGAGATCCCGAGAAGCCACGCATTTCTAAGCCCATAAAAAAGTGTTTCTTTGTGAGATTGACTCCAATCTCTTAGATGCACATGGGGGTCAACTATCATGGTACAAATCTCCATATGTATTGAGCTGGAAAAGAAACTCTGTGGCTCTCATATATGTGCCATAGTGGCACGTGAGTTTTGAGCCAAGCGCACAGGCTCCACATAGCCCGATTCCACATGAGGTATGTGTTTCAACACTTACCCAACAGTGAGGGTGTGTAGCCAATAAAGAAACAGCACTAAGCACATGAGAGAGAAATTTTTGAGTTCCCGCGAGTATAAAAGCATGGGTATCATGCACTGTGTAATTATGATAAGCGGAATGGTCGTGGGTAGAACTGCTATACAGAAAAGGATTGAGTGCGGTATTGTTATCACTGGAATGCTTGACGGTGGTATGATCGTGTATAAAATCTGTGGCGAGGGAAGCAATAGTATTGATGTGTTCAAAGACCTTGTAAGTCAACTGTGACTGTGTGGTAGTATGGCTTACTGTGCGATCTTTTGCATTATTATCTACACCATTGTCGAGCAGAGCCAGAGCAAAAATACGTGTAAGTACGGCAGTAGGTATATCAGATAACAACTGTGTGTTTGTTTTGTAAGAATTATGTGCTTTCTTTTTTGTATCGAGGTTCAGGCGAGCTCTGATAAGCGGAAACACGCGTGCAAGCGCGTAGGTCTCGGTAATGATGCAAAGATTTTGTATGCAACTCATGGATTCTAAGATTTTGAGGTTTTTTGTTTTGGTCTTATGAGAGCGAGAGATACTGTCAGTAAAACGATGGGAGCTAGGTGCAGATCCATACGGACCCCTTATGTATAGTGTGTCACCGCTTTGTAGCTGTGTGAGCGATGTAGAATGCAAACCACGGGGATATATCAAAAAGCATAGTGGGTTTGTGCATAGGGGAACGTAGGGTTTTTCGCCAATGTCTGGTATCCACAAGAATAGCATTTGTCCTAGTTCGCAACTAAAATTCTGTTGACAATATAGCAGATAGGGAGTTTTTGTGCTGGTCTGTGCTGGTATGTGCACAAGAGGGTTGACACTTTGCACACGGATAGGAGTATACTTAGTAAGAGAGTCTTGTTTCTGCGTATAAAGAGAGGCGTGGATACTCGGTATATGTGAGATTGTTTTCTTGCGATGGGTGAGTGAATAAAAATATGATGGCCAATCTTTCTGATGTACTCGTGCCAGAGCCGATCCGATTCCGACTATATCTGCCCCTGCGTCAATCATAGCATCAACATCTTTTTTTGTTGTTACCCCACCGGTACCGATAATTACCATGTGTGTTCCTGTGTGTGTTCTTATTTGATTGATTGCCCTGAGCGCAGTATCCTTGATACATATACCACTAAGCCCCCCATAGCCCCCGGGTGGGTTTGTGAGTATGGGTGCACGCGTATGGTGTTCGCGATATTGATAGGGACCAAGGGTATTGATTGCTACGAGGACATCGGCACCTGCATCTTGTGCTGTATGAGCTATTATACCTATATCTTTTATATTGGGCGTAAGTTTGATGGCGAGCAGAGGACGCGTGTTGGTGTTTTGCTGGTATGCATAGAGTCGTTTACGTGCGTGCGTGACAATTTTTGCGACGCGGTCAGAACGAGCGCCTATAGCAGATCCATAGCCTGACCTAGCATGGGGACAAGAGAGGTTGAGTTCTATCATATCAGCGTATGGACAACACGCATCTATCAAGGTTTCAAAGTCCTCTGTAGAATTTGCGGCAAGCGAAATAGAAAAGAGTGGGCTTGCAATAACGTGTGAGGGAGAAAGTCGCGTGGTACTATGCCCAGTAGTATGGCCAGTACTATGCCCAGCAGTATGGCCAGTACTATGGCCAGCAGTATGGGAATGCAATTGTTTTTTTCGACGCGCGTTAAAAAATTTAAAATCATCTAAACTTTTTGTAAGCCCTTTATTTGCCAGTCCAACCGCATTACCATAGCATCCTGCCGACTGCTCTGTGATGATGGGTTCTCTATTACCTTTATTTGGAGTAAGTTGTATGCTCTTGCTTGTGACTATGGCGAGTGCACAGGTATCGCGCATCCAATCCAGTATCCCAATATGTGCTCCACCGACACCACTCACTGATGCAAGAGGGAGGGGCATATGAGTATCGTCTAGGTATGAATGCTTAATGTTTTTAAGAAAGTTGAGGATAGTATGGGGCGAATTCATGGCAGGCGAGTATTGAGCGAAGCATGTAACTGTACATAATGCTTTGTAAAATATGCACGCCAGTGCTGGTTAGATGGGATCATAGTATCATGTATCCATGGATATAATAAGGAGCGAGAAACATTTGCACGAACAAGCCATGGGGGATAAGCGCTCTCGCGTATAAGCCTAGTGAGATCATGAGCCGTACCACCTTGCGTTCCAATTCCCGGAAGGAGAAGTGGTGTGTGTGACAAAGTATGTGTAAAACATTCATTAAGATGGGACAATGTATTTGCACCAAAGACCATGCCAAGCGGAATATTCCATTCCTGTGACCACGTAAGCAGGCCTTGTTGTACATACCTATAAAGTGGCACAGTAGCCGTGCGTGTAGACATGGCGTGATGCGTAGGATCGCGACTCACGTGTATATCCATAAAATCGTGAGCACCGACATTGCTTGTTCGGACAAGCACGTACAGCCCTCGCTTGTGCTGTGATGCATATTCTGCAAAAGCCTGTATTGAGTCCTTACCCATATACGGCGAAACAGTAGTTGCATCACAATCCCACGTGATAAACGCTTCTTTTGCGTATTGTATGCTTGAGTTATAGATATCTCCTCTTTTGGAGTCAAGAATAAGAGGAATATGAGGAAAGTGTTCTTTTAGTAAGGTAATTATTTGAGCGAGTGCATGTGATCCTTGGTATTGCATATATGGGTCTGCGTGATGAACAAGGGGAGTGTCAAAACACGAAAAAAATCCAATATTAAGCTTAAATGCCGAAGGAGGCTGAGATAAGTCTACCATAATAGTGCATAGTTCGTGTACGTATTCGACAAAACCAGCCATGCCTTTTTTTGCAAAAGAATCAGGAATGTACGATAGCACAGGATCGATTCCCATACAGAGCATCGTCTGTGCTTGATCTGCACTTTGTTTTAGTCGTTTGAAAAAAGGGTTTGAGTCAAATTCTATCGCCATTGTGTTGTTACTGTTGTGTTGTTGTTACTGTTGTGTTGTTGCTCCTGCTCCTGTTGTATTGTCAATCCTTGTGCCATGAGTCATTTTGGTAGTTATGTATGCGAGCTCTGTTTCTTGCGTGGCTTCCATACAAAAGGTGCACGCATCCATCGGGTGAGTTCGTCTTGTTCTTCTTCAGAAAAATAGCCACACGCAACTCCTCGTTTGTATACATCTCTAAACGTGATGCAAGCGCTCACAGATATGTCATTGTGTGCATGGCGTACCGTGGTGTGTTGAGGAGGAGGAGGGGTAGTCCTCGGTTGATCCAGTGCCATGTCATCAAAGCCATACGAAAAAAAAGCAAGGCAATGGGAGACAGTCGCCCCCGCATTACGTACCTCTGTGCCAACGCTGGCAAAGCTAGTACCCGTAGAAATTAGGTCTTCTATAATGAGTGCATGCTGACCGGCAAGGGGCTTCGGGTTTTTGTGTTCTTGTGGGCTGAGCCCTTCTATACGGTATCCGAGGCCGTGGGACTTCGGGCTAGGGCGCACATATACAAAATCGAGTTTGAGTGTGTGAGCTATGAGTGTTCCAAGAGGTATGCCCGCAGTGGCAGTCGCGGCGATGAGGGATATGGTATTGCTATTATTGATGTGAGTATATCGGTGTAGCATGAGTTGTAAGGCAGCGCTTCTTGTATGGTGGGTTCGTAGTAGGACTCTATTGTCTATATACACGGGCATGGTGTACCCCGAAGCCCAAGTAACCGGTGCTCGGGGTGTACACACGAGAATTTTTTTTTCTAATATCTGGTCAATTACCTGGTCAATTATTTGGTCAACTGGTTGTGCAACTGGCTGGTCAATATCTGTTTTAGCACATGGACGTGGGGGAGAGGGGATAGCGGTATCAGTGGGTGTAGGGCTTATTCGTTCCATAGTTCATCAAAATTGTAGCGTGTGCTACAGTATTCACATACGTACTTATTATTGTTATCCTTGTTAAAGCAGGCGCTAATATGTTCGCGGTGAGAAGGATGGCTAATACAGCGTTGGTTATGGCATATGAGCCATTTAATATCTGCTATCTGGGGTGGCCAAAGAAGGCGAGCCTTTTCTTTAACAAGGCTATGTTCAATGAGATTAACCGTTGCGCCCGGCACGAGTGCAGAAAACAGTTTATAGTCTGCAGTAGTCAAGGCGAATGTTCCTATCCTAAATAATAAACCTTTAAATAAGCCATCTTTACTATGTGCAATCCATTCTCCGCCCCTTCCATTAAAATCTATCACACGCGAGAGGCGCAAAATAGTTTGTCGTATATGGGGGATACTCGTACCGACGCGAATATGGTCAATAACAAGACCTTTTTTAATGGGGCGAATTCCCTCAGCGTATCGCTTATTTTCTTTTACTATTATGTCGGGCATATCAGGGGCGTCACGTTGGGGGTGTGTATCGACTGGTATTGAGTCCGAAGGTGAATCTTCATCTTGGGAGACAAAAACACGATATGATAACGGGGTATGGAGTGCTTGTTTTTTTTGTGGTTGTGCCACTTGGGGAGTATGACCATTAAGTTTACCCGCAATCAACGCAAGTAATACGATGCGCAGATAGTAGCCATTTTGAGACTGACGTTCCCATCCATTAAACGGAGTATTATCAAAATCATATGAGATAGTTGGAAATTCACGATGACGGGGGAGGGGATGATAAAAGACGGTATTTGGTTTAAGGTAAGGCATATGATCTACCGTGATAGTAATAGTTTTTCGTAATTCTGACTGACGTTGTAGTATGCGTTCTCCCATACGCTCAAGTTGGGGGCGTGTAAAATACCAATGGTGTGCAATGCCTTGAGTGCTTTGTGTCGCTTTTTTACAATATTCATCGATAGAATTATATACCCGCACAGTATACGTAAGCTCTTGTGCTCGTTCCATATAATGTGCAGGGAGTGCGAGTTCGGGGGGGGCTACTAAATCGAGTACAACCTCGTCAAAAAAATTAAGCCCTTCTATCTTAGAATGTACCGTTCTTCCATAATATAGATCGCCCACGAGAGCGAGATGTATTTTTTTATTTGACCAGTTAAGGTCTTCAAAAAACGTAAATTCATCAAGAAACTCTTGGGTAGGGTGTTCGTGTCTTCCATCTCCTGCATTAATAAACGAAATATCAAAAGGAAGCTTATTACGTTTGAGATAGTCTCGTGTGCTTTTATCAAGATGAGTACACACTCCCTCAAGGCTACTACGTATTACAAAGACAGTATTGTAATAGCCAATGAGATTGGTAATGGTATCGGTATAGCTTTCAAATTTATTGAATGAAGAACTTTCTGCATTTAACTCATTACATTTGATATTGTGAAACTGAGCGGCATTCTTAAATGACTCACGAGTACGAGTGCTGTCTTCGAGAAAGACTTCATAAAGCCCAACGGTGCTCGGTCCAGCAGTATCGGTCTTGTTGTGCTTTGTGTCACCGAGGTTTTCGTGATTGATTTTGTATGATTGAAGGGTCTTGGTATCCTTTGCAAGGATTGCTTCTTTTAATATACGTGTATGTAGGTAAAGTAGCAATCGCTCTTGCTTACTCAGATCACTTATTTTGCTTATGGTTCTTCCTGACAGGTTAACAGAAATATCGCCATAACGCGTGCTACTATGACTGCCAAAAGAATGACCAGAAGAAGAACCAGAAGAATGACCAGAAGAAGAACCAGAAAGATTTGTAGGCATAGCAAGATTCATAACAACAATACCAAGGTCGTCAACATTATCAGCACCATGTAGTATGGAGATATACAATATACCATTCTTTGACCATTCTTTGCGTACATACTGTATGTAAAGCCCCGAGCAGTATAATTTGTGTGAGTGTTTTCTCTGTTCATCGTACTCACGTGCATATTATTTTAGCGTATTGTTATGCATGTACATAGTAGTGATTACAGTACAAGATACACGATTCCTAATGCGCTCACTATCCATACTATGGGTGACATGGATTTTATTTTTCCTTCGGCGATGATAATAATAAGATGCGTTAAAAATCCAAATATGATGCCGTGGGTAATAGAAAACGTAAAAGGCATCAGTATTGCCGCCACCATTGCAGGAATAAGTTCAAATATATTTGATAAATCGAGATCTCTCAGATTTTGTATAAACAAAAACCCCACGTATATCAAAGCAGGAGCTGTTGCATACGAGGGTATAGAATTGATCAGTGGAAAAAAGAACAAGCATGCAATAAAAAGCAGACCAGTTACAACAGCGGTAAGACCAGTACGACCGCCTTGTCGTATACCCGTAGCGCTTTCTATATATGCAGTTGCCGTCGATGTACCGAGTATGCTACCTACAATAGTAGCAATAGAATCAACAATGAGTGGGCGACGAGAGAGTTCTTCTTCTTTTTCTTCTCCTTCTTGGCTCTTATGGTGATGTAGCGATTTATGAATAGCAAGCAAGGTTCCTGTACTGTCAAAAAAATCTACAAAAAGCAAAGAAAATACCACGATAAGAAACGATACGTTTATAAGGGATGCCATATTAAAATCAAGTGCTCCTAAGGTTTTAAACTCAGGTATCCTACCCACAATGCCGCCAAACTCATTGTCTGTAGTAAAAAACGACACGATAGTTATCAAGAGCATCGTGATAATAAGTGACCCGCGTATCTTGCGTGCTTCTAGTACCAAGATAAGTAAAAACCCCAACGCACTCATTAATACCGTAGGATTTTTAAGATCGCCTATTCCCGTAATAGTGGCTTGGTTTGCGACCACAAAGCCAGCGTTTTGCAAGCCAATAAACAACAAAAACAAGCCCACTCCTACGCCGATACCGATTTTAAGGTTATGAGGAATCGCCTTAATAATCCTGCGTCGTATTGGCGTTACGCTCACAATCAAAAACAAAATCCCGCTACAGAACACCGCAAAAAGTGCTTGCTGCCACGCGATTCCTAGCGTTAGCACAACATAGTAGGTAAAAAATGCATTGAGTCCCATACCGGGTGCAAGTGCCACTGGCCATCGTGCATAAAGCCCCATCAACAGCGTTGAGAATGCAGATATAAGGATTGTTGCAATAAAGATACTGCCTTTGTCTATCCCTGCATCAGAGAGTATGAGTGGATTGACAACGATGATATAAGCCATCGTTAAAAACGTGGTAAGACCAGCAACTATTTCTGTGTGTAGAGAAGATCCATTTTCTTTCATTTGAAAGAAACGTTCGAGTGCATGTTTCATATAACCTCCGAGGTTGTGCGTGTTATGTTTAGTTAATTATATGATATTTGGCACCTGAATATTTGATTATAGGTATAGACCTAGTAATTTTTAGTAAAAGAGTCATCAACATTAGATCAATGCCCAATCAATATCAAATCAATTCCCGCAAAAATGAGATGCTTACCTATTGTTGTCCTTAGTTTGTTGTCCATAGTTTGTTGATCTTAGTTTTTAAAACTTACTACAACCTTACCCCGATGTCGTGCCTCTCCAAAGTGACAGATAGCGTCTACTATTTTTTCAAACGAAAACACATTACAGGCAATAGGGGTAAAATCGCCCTGTTCGTACAGGGTGTTAATAAAGTCTAACTGTTTGTTTGGCTTAAGTCCTAGGACTTTGAGTGATTTATTAGAAAACATAGTGATGAGTTGCCCTGCTCCCAGAATGCCAAGCAGGGAGTGTAGGTTACCACCCACCGCTACGTATATCCCTCTTGAATTTAGGCTACGAATATAGTGCTTGATCGGTCTATTTGATTTTGTATCAAGAATGAGATCGTAAGAATCACCAGTATTGGTAAAATCCTCTACAGTATAGTCTATGGTTTTTGTAAAACCCGCTGCTTGCATAGCATGAGCCTTATCACCATGATCAACACCCACAATCTCGCGTACCCCATAGTAATGCGCTATCTGAACCCCTATAGCGCCCACACCTCCACCCGCACCATTAATTAAGAGTGACTGACCAGAAGTAATATGCCCCTTGTCGAGCAAGCCTTGCATGGCGAGTGCCCCAGCATGAGGAATGCACGTGGCTTCGACAAAACTCATAGTTTTTGGTTTTCTTGTTAGTGCCTGTTGAGGAACGCAGACGTATTCGGCAAACCCACCAAACCCAGACTCAGAAAGATCGGCATAGACTGCATCACCTTCTTTAAAACCGCGTACCTCGTAGCCTGCTTCTATAATCGTACCCGAAATCTCAGTTCCGGGAATGTTTATCTTGGGCTTTGTGAGACCACAAATCAGTCTCATATAAGACGGGATTCCGCGTATCATACCCCAATCCCAATCATTAACTGCCGTCGCATGAACCTTAACCAACACTTCGTTGACAAGTGGCGTAGGTATCGGTATATCGCTAACACGCAGTGTTTGTGGCGAACAATAGTTTTTTAGAATCAGAGCTTTCATATGCTAGTATGCCCATCTACTATAGTACAAGAATAATAGTACAAAAACCACTATCTATATTGAAAAAACAAAAGTAGTAATCATTATAAGACATAGTATTTCAAACACTACATACAATATGTCAAAAAAAGGAGTAAGAGTCTTGAAAAACACACATCTACGTCTTATTAGTATCCTTACATGTATAGTAATTGCATGTACAGTAGCATTGGTAATTACCTGTTCTGATGAGGTCAACAATCTTGCAGACAACAATACAGACTCATCCCCTGGAGGCGACAAAAATTGTCAAACAGGTCAAATCAAACTACTTGGTGAGTGTGTAGACCTTGCATCTCTTCCTTGTTTAGCGGGCGAACAAAACGATGGCAAGGGCAACTGTTTGTTTGATGTTAGTGCTGATGCCAGTAAAGACAATCCACACATAAGCATCCAGTTTCAAGCAAAACATAACCCCCAGCTTATCGATGATCAAGATTTTAGTGCAACATTCGTCGTAGATAGCACGGGAGGGACAGCAACCATCACACCGCTTGTCAAAAGCTGGCACGATAGTCCCCGCGTATTTGTTCCCACTATTACCGTACCTTCTGGAATAGTAAATGTGACCGCGAACGGAGCTCCTCTCATTACAATTACCAGAGCAGACCAAGAACCAACAGAAACAATACCAGCACAAGACTACAGTACCCCCGTCGAATACAGCATAACTACCGTAAGTGGAGAGGTATACACCTACACAGTAAGCGTCACATTACAACCCTCGCTCTTGTGGTTTAGTTTTTTTCACGAAAACAACCCACATATTTTAAGTGAGAAAGAAGAAGAAGAAATCGAAGCAACATTTACCGACAATGCAGGAACCATAGAACTCGCTGTGGCTTCGTCAGTGACAAGCCCACGTAGTTTTATTCCCTCGTTTGACGTATCCGCAGGATCAACCGTTTTTGTAAATGACGTTGCGCAGGAGACAGGAGTATCATCACAGGACTTTAGCAACCCTGTAGAGTATACCGTAATATCCGATGGTGTGAGCAAAACATACAGCATCGATATAAGTTTGCTAGGCTTATTTGAGTCATTCAGTTTTGAAAAAACAAGTAATCCCAATATACTACACACCACCCAACTCGACACTAATGTTCTTCACGATATAACAACATCAAATATCCAACTCTTACCAGACGTACCAGTATCTTGGAAAAGCACGCAAGCGACACGATCGATATTAATCCCAAGTTTTGTAGCGAGCGAAGGAGCACAGGTGACCGTGCAAGACACAGCGCAGATTTCTGGAACCAGTCAACATGACTATAGTGCAGCAGTTACGTACACAGTTACAGGCGAAAATGGAACGAGCAAGAATGTCACGATACAAGCAAACGTATATCCAAACCTCATCCACGTAAACAGCTATAGTGCCGAATCAGATGATTATCTGATCAACGAACCAAGCGCAGTAGTAACAAAAGACGTGGGGGGTACTTCTTATGTATTTGTTGCAAGCTTTGGAGATGATAGTGTAAGTGTATTTAAGGTAGAAACGAATGGAGAACTAACAGAAATACAAAGCCTAGAAGACACCAGCACCACTACCTTATCAGGAGCGAGCGCCTTGGCTACCCTAGAACTCAGCGGTGTCGATTATCTTCTTGTAGCAGGTTCTGGAGATGATGGGGTGAGTGTATTTAGCATTGCTACTACAGGCATGCTCACCTATGTGTCTAAAGAAACAAAAAGGACATACACTAAGGACAATAACGAACAACATATTTTATTAGGTGGAGCCGATACCTTGGCAGTAGCAACCATAGAAGGAACACAGTATGTGTTTGTTGGAGGATCCGAAGACAATGCAGTAAATGTATTTAGTGTTGGTACAGGAGGCACACTAACACACGTAGTCAGTGTCCAAGATACCACAGCCAGCACCAGCATATTACAAAGTCCAAGCGATTTGGCAACCGTAGCCATAGGCGGAGCTACCTATTTATTTGTGCCAAGTGCCCTAGAAAACGGGATAACCGTATTTAGTGTAGATGCCAGTGGCACCCTTACTCAAAAGGTGGTCGTGAACGATAATACGACACTTAAGATGAAAGGAGCAGAAGCAGTGGAAACACTCCTCGTCGATGGTACAACTTATCTTTATGTGGCTGGCTATGACGAAGATGGGATAAATACCTTTGCAGTCAGTGCCGAAGGTGCTTTGACACATAAGTCAACTATCATCGATGATGAAGTTTCTATGATAGATGGACCGACGGATCTGAGTGCAGTAGAAATTGACGGTAACCCCTATATCATAGCAACGGGATATAATGACAACGGAGTCAGTATATTTACTGTAGACACAGATGGTAGCCTAATACATAATGCTGGCTCAAACACTAGCAACGACTATTCATTGGAGACGCCCGTATCGGTAACGCATACAAGTGTGGGGGGTACTCCTTATATCATTGTGGCGACGGAAGAAGCAAACGGTATAAGCGTGTTTGAATAGCTGTTTATTCAAACACGAGTGTTTGTCTGACGATACATTACGCTTGACAAGAGTGGATACTATTAGTATGATTAAAGTATCAATATAGAAAAGTGTTATTGTGTATACTAAGCTAGTAATGCCACAATGCCACAATGCCACAAGCAAGGAGACAAGTATGATTACTAATAATACATATTCAACAAAACGACGTATCATGACACATACAAAGGCGCATGTACGCACAAGTACGTACTGGACAGGACTCTGTTTTACGCTAGTATTTGTGCTAGCGATTGCCGTGATATCGTGTAGCGATGATCCCAATGGATCTAGCAATGGTGGCACTAAGCCTGGTGTTAAAAGTTGTGACTCCATAGTGACTACCGAGACACCTGAAAATCCAGGTGAGCTTAAGACCTTGATAGATACAGCTATAAGCAGATAAGGGCAATAAGGTGGATCTCAACTATATAGACACCTCAAAGATAACCGATATGAATAGTTTGTTTAAAGATAGAGATACCTTCAACGGTGACATACGCTGTTGGGATGTCTCGGGTGTTACTAATATGGACAGAATGTTTGCTAATGCGAGAGCTTTTAGTGGAGATATCAGTAATTGGGACGTGTCAAGTGTTACTAATATGACCTTTATGTTTAGTGAAACCTATGCATTTAACCAAGATATCAGTAATTGGAATGTGTCAAATGTTACTAATATGAACACTATGTTTAATGAAGCGTATGCTTTTTGTCAAGATCTCACTACGTGGGAGAGTAAACTGAACTCAAAGCTAGCAAAAAGCAGGATGTTCAATGCCACTGGAGGAGATTGTACATCACCATTTACTACCCCAAGTTGGTATACCCAATGCGATACCATATATATAACAAAATTTGCTAGAAATGATAACGTAAAGACAATACTACAGGCGGCTATCATGGAAACAGGTGATGAGGGTGATTACAGCTATATTGATACCTCACAGGTAACCAATATGAGTGAATTGTTTAAGGATAATACTACCTTTAACGGTGATATAAGCTGTTGGAATGTTAGTAGAGTTACCACTATGAGCAGTATGTTTAGTGGAGCGACAGCGTTTAACCAAGACATCAGCAGCTGGAACATAGAGGATGTCACCACTATGAGCAGTATGTTTAATGGAGCGACAGCGTTTAATGGAGACATCAAGGACTGGAATATTGCAAGTGTTACTAGTATGAAAAACATGTTTAAGGATGCGAGTGCATTTTGTCAAGATCTCACTACGTGGAAGATTAATCCCAATGCTGATAAGGCTGCTATGTTTGCCAACGCAGGGACAGGTTGTACCCCTGCACGTACTAACCCTAGTTGGTATACATACTGTGATAACTTTGAAAGATTACAAAAACACCCGAGAATAAAGAAGCACTCAAGACAGAAATAGAAGCAGCGCTTATTAGTAGTTCTACGGCAGATCTCAATTACATAGATATATCAAAGATAGACGATATGAGTGACTTGTTTAAGGATAAAACTACGTTTAACGGTGATATAAGCTGTTGGAATGTTAGTAGAGTTACCACTATGAGCAGTATGTTTAGTGGAGCGAAAGCGTTTAACGGAGACATCAAGGGCTGGAATGTTAGAGAGGTTACCACTATGGAGTCAATGTTTAGTGGAGCAACAGCGTTTAATGGAGACATCAGTGACTGGAATGTTGCAAAGGTCACAAAGATGAACAATATGTTTAGTGGAGCGACAGTATTTAATGGAAGATATCAAGGACTGGAATGTTGGAGAGGTTACCACTATGGAGTCAATGTTTAGTGGAGCGACAGCGTTTAATGGAGACATCAGTGGCTGGAATGTTGGAGAGGTTACCACTATGAGCAGTATGTTTAGTGGAGCGACAGCATTTAACAGAGAAGATCTCAAGGACTGGAATGTCGCAAAGGTTACCACTATGGAGTCAATGTTTAATGGAGCGACAGCATTTAACGGAGATATCAGTGGCTGGAATGTTGGAGAGGTTACCACTATGGAGTCAATGTTTAGTGGAGCGACAGCATTTAATCGAGACATCAAGGACTGGAATGTTGCAAAGGTTACCACTATGGCAGTAATGTTTAGTGGAGCGAAAGCGTTTAACGGAGACATCAGTAGCTGGAATATTGCAAGTGTTACTGGTATGAAAAGCATGTTTAAGGATGCGAGTGCTTTTTGTCAAGATCTTTCATCATGGGAAAACAAGCTAAACGGTGGGCTTCAGGCAGCAGGATATGTTTAGTGGTGCAGGAACAGGCTGTACTCCAGTCTTTGAAGAACCTGAATGGGCAGTATTTGTAATTTTGTAGAGATTACAGAAACACCCGAGACTAAAGAAGCACTACAAGGATTAGTAAATGCAGCTGCAAACGATGCTAGTCTCAATCATATAGATACCTCAAACATAACTGATATGAGTAACTTGTTTCAGAGTAAGCAATTTACAGGTAGTATAGAGTGCTGGGATGTGAGTAAGGTGAAGAATATGAGCCAGATGTTTGCTTTTGCCACTGTATTTAATAGTGACATTAGTAATGGGATACAAAAAACGTTGAAGATATGTCTTATATGTTTAACTTTGTAAGTGCTTTCGATCAAGACATCAGTAGATGGAATACTGAAAAGGTCATAAATATGACCCAACTGTTTTACTATGCAAGCGCTTTCAATCAAGACATCGGTGGATGGAATGTTGGAGAGGTCACAAATATGTACGGTATGTTTAGTGGAGCGACAGCATTTAACCAAGACCTCAAGGACTGGAATGTTGCAAAGGTTACCACTATGGAGTCAATGTTTGATGGAGCGACAGCATTTAACGGAGACATCAGTAGCTGGAATATTGCAAATGTTACTAGTATGGCTTCTATGTTTTTAGATGCATCTGGATTCTGTCAAGATCTCTCTGCCTGGGAATCCAAGCTAAATAGCAACCTTAATAAGACGAATGCATTTACCAGAACCGGTTCAAGTTGTCCTAAAACGTTTACTCAACCCGACTGGGCTAAGCCACCAGCAACAGAAGACTGAGAGCCAAGTAGCTAGCAGAGCTAAGGTACTAGAGATAAAGACTATCTCTAGTACCTTGCATACATACGAGTAGCATTGAGAAAACACGGGTTTACTGGTTGCAAAATAAAAGGATGCATGCCACGTGTTCTCGTATAAGATACACATGTGCCTGCTACTATCCTCCTGCGATACGCTTGACAAGAGTGGATACTATTAGTATGATTAAAGTATCAATATATAAGAGTGTTATTGTGTATACTAAGCTAGTAATGCCACAATGCCACAAGCAAGGAGACAAGTATGATTACTAATAATACATATTCAACAAAACGACGTATCATGACACATACAAAAGCACATGCAGATACGTACTGGACAGGACTCTGTTTTACGCTAGTATTTGTGCTAGCGATTGCCGTGATATCGTGTAGCGATGATCCCAATGGATCTAGCAATGGTGGCACTAAGCCTGGTGTTAAAAGCTGTGACTCCATAGTGACTACCGAGACACCTGAAAATCCAGCTGAGCTTAAGACCTTGATAGATACAGCTATAACAGATAAGGGCAATAAGGTGGATCTCAACTATATAGACACCTCAAAGATAACCGATATGAATAGTTTGTTTAAAGATAGAGATACCTTCAACGGTGATATACGCTGTTGGGATGTCTCGAGTGTTACTAATATGGACAGAATGTTTGCTACTGCGAGAGATTTTAATGGAGATATCAGTAACTGGGATGTGTCAAGTGTTACTAATATGACCTTTATGTTTAGTGAAACCTATGCATTTAACCAAGATATCAGTAATTGGAATGTGTCAAATGTTACTAATATGAACACTATGTTTAATGACGCGTATGCTTTTTGTCAAGATCTCACTACGTGGGAGAGTAAACTGAACTCAAAGCTAGTAAAAAGTAGGATGTTCGATACCACTGGAAGTAATTGTATATCACCATTTACTCCTCCAAGTTGGTATACCCAATGCGATACCATATTTTTAACAAAATTGGCTAGAAATGATAACGTAAAGACAATACTACAGGAGGCTATCATTGAAACAGGTGATGAGGGTGATTACAGCTATATTGATACCTCACAGGTAACCGATATGAGTGACTTGTTTAAGGATAATACTACCTTTAACGGTGATATAAGCTGTTGGAATGTTAGTAGAGTTACCACTATGGAGTCAATGTTTAGTGGAGCGACAGCGTTTAACGGAGACATCAGTGACTGGAATATAGAGGATGTCACCACTATGGAGTCAATGTTTAGTGGAGCGACAGCGTTTAACGGAGATATCAGTGACTGGAATATTGGAGAGGTCGCAAAGATGAATAGTATGTTTAAGGATGCGAGTGCATTTTGTCAAGACCTTGCTATATGGGAAATTAATCCCAATGCTGATAAGAGTGCTATGTTTGCCAACGCAGGGACAGGTTGTACCCCCGCACGTAATAATCCTAGTTGGTATACATACTGCGATAACTTTGAAAGAACAAAAACACCTGAGAATAAACAAGCACTCAAGACAGAAATAGAAACAGCGATTGCTGGTAGTGCTACGGTAGGTCTCAACTACATAGATATATCAAAGATAGACGATATGAGTGACTTGTTTAAGGATAAAACTACGTTTAACGGTGATATAAGTTGTTGGAATGTTAATGAGGTTACCACTATGAGCAGTATGTTTAGTGGAGCGACAGCATTTAACGGAGATATCAGTGACTGGAATGTCGCAAAGGTCATCACTATGGAGTCAATGTTTAGTGGAGCGACAGCGTTTAACGGAGACATCAAGGACTGGAATGTTGGAGAGGTTACCACTATGAGCAGTATGTTTAGTGGAGCGACAGCATTTAACAGAGACATCAAGGACTGGAATATTGCAAGTGTTACTAGTATGAAAAACATGTTTAAGGATGCGAGTGCATTTTGTCAAGACCTTGCTATATGGGAAATTAATCCCAATGCTGATAAGAGTGCTATGTTTGCCAACGCAGGGACAGGTTGTACCCCTGCACGTACTAATCCTAGTTGGTATACATACTGTGATACCTTTGAAATAACAAAAACACCCGAGACTAAACAAGCACTCAAGACAGAAATAGAAGCAGCGCTTATTAGTAGTTCTACGGCAAATCTCAACTACATAGATATATCAAAGATAGACGATATGAGTGACTTGTTTAAGGATAAAACTACGTTTAGCGGTGATATAGATTGTTGGAATGTTGGAGAGGTCACTACTATGAACGGTATGTTTAGTGGAGCGAAAGCGTTTAACGGAGATATCAGTGACTGGAATGTTGGAAAGGTTACCACTATGGAGTCAATGTTTAGTGGAGCGACAGCATTTAACGGAGATATCAAGAACTGGAACGTTGGAGAGGTTACCACTATGGAGTCAATGTTTAGTGGAGCGATAGTATTTAATGGAGATATCAAGGACTGGAATGTTGGAGAGGTTACCACTATGGAGTCAATGTTTAGTGGAGCGACAGCGTTTAATGGAGATATCAAGGACTGGAATGTTGGAGAGGTTACCACTATGAGCAGTATGTTTAGTGGAGCGACAGCGTTTAATGGAGACATCAGTAGCTGGAATATTGCAAGTGTTACAGGTATGAACAGCATGTTTAAGGATGCGAGTGCCTTCTGTCAAGACCTCACTACGTGGAAGATTAATCCTAATGCTGATAAGAGTGCTATGTTTGTCAACGCAGGGACAGGTTGTACCCCTGCACGTACTAATCCTAGTTGGTATACATACTGTGATGCCTTTGAAAGGACAAAAACACCCGAGACTAAAGAAGCACTCAAGACAGAAATAGAAACAGCGATCGCTGGTAGTGCTACGGCAAATCTCAACTACATAGATATATCAAAGATAGACGATATGAGTGACTTGTTTAAGGATAAAACTACGTTTAACGGTGATATAAGCTGCTGGAATGTTGTCAAAGTTACCAATATGAACGGTATGTTTAGTGGGGCGACAGCATTTAACGGAGACATCAAGGATTGGAATATTGCAAGTGTTACTGGTATGAAAAATATGTTCAAGGGTGCGAGTGCTTTTTGTCAAGATCTCAGTACGTGGGAGGCGCAGTTGAACACAACGCTAGTAAAAGCTACTATGTTTGTTAGTACGGGGACAAGTTGTACACCATCATATACTACCCCCAGTTGGTATACCTATTGTGATACCATTGAAAGGACAAAAACACCTGAGACTAAAGAAGCACTTAAGACAGAATTACAAACAGCGCTTACTAGCGATGCTACAGCAGATCTCAACTATATAGATATTTCAAAGATAAGCGATATGAGTGACTTGTTTAAGCAAAATATTACCTTTAACGGTGATATAAGTTGCTGGAATGTTGCTGGAGTTACCAGTATGATAAATATGTTTAGGGGAGCGGACGCATTTAATGGAGATATCAGTGGCTGGAATGTTGCTGGAGTTACCAGTATGAAAGGTATGTTTGGTGGAGCGAACGCATTTAATGGAGATATTGGTGGTTGGGATGTATCAGCAGTTACTAGTTTTGAATCAATGTTCAGTGAAGCACTCGTATTTAACCAAGATATAAGTAACTGGAATGTCTCGGAAGCCACTAATATGTATGGTATGTTTGCAAACGCAAGAATGTTTAATCAAGACATAAGTAAATGGGATATCTCAAATGTTACCAGCATGGGAAGTATGTTTTTTAATGCACAATCCTTCTGTCAAGATCTCTCTGCCTGGGGATCCAAGCTAAATAGCAACCTTGATAAGACGGATGCATTTGCCAACACAGGGACAAGTTGTCCTACAACGTTTACTCAACCCGGCTGGGCAAGTAAGTAAGCCACCAGCAACAGAAGGCTGAGAGCCAAGTAGCTAGCAGAGAGCTAAGGTACTAGAGATAAAGACTATCTCTAGTACCTTGCATACATACGAGTAGCATTGAGAAGAAGAAAACGCGGGTTTACTAAAAAAAAAGAAGTAGCCAGCACTAAAAAAATCCGTATAAAAAAGCCAGCACTAATTCTCGTATAAGATACACATGTGCCTGCTACTATCCTCCTGCGATACGCTTGACGAGAGTAGATATATGGCATGATTAAAGTATAAATATAGAAAAATGATATTGTATATACTAAGCTAGTAATACCACAATACCACCAGTAAGTACTCGCAAGTGCTTAGGATCAAAAAGCAAGTTAGTGCTGTCTACTCACCGCATCTCACCTAAAGTATTTGGAGTATTTAAAAAATATATTCCATAAACATCAAAGCAAACATACACTTTAGCCAGTACTGTATATACCTATGAACGCAATCAACCCTCAGCAAGCACATAAAGAGAATATGTGGTATACTAGCACCATGACACAAGAACAAAAACAAGACCAATTTTCCCAAGACCAGCCTCCTCAAAGCCATCTTCACAAGAACTACAGGCACAAGGGTATTTTATAAAGATTGATCATACGGCTCTTGATCTAATACAGAGAATAGTGCGGGTCGAAGAAGAGATAAAGCAGCTCAGAGAAGACATGCAGCATCTCAGAGAAGACATGAATACTCGTTTTGATGAAAGCAACAGACGCTTTGATGAGACGAACAAGCGACTGGAGGATATGAGAGCAGAAACAAATAGACGTTTTGAGGAGGCAAGAGAGGATTCAAACAGACGTTTTGATGAAATGAATCAACGCTTTGAGGATGCGAGGGCAGAAACAAACCAGCGATTTGTAGATATGAGAGAAGACACAAACAAGCGCTTTGCTGATTTGCGGGAGGACATGAACAAGCGCTTTACTATGGTTTTTACCTTTATCACAATAAGTACGGTACTTATATCCACGCTAGTAACAGTATTTGGGCTAATACAGTAAGGGGAAATATCTCGTATTATGCACCGTGGTAGCATAGGTAAAATATGGCTATATTGTGGGCAAGACACAGACACATCTGTTTATACAATGTTCTAAAATATAGAGCAAAGCAAGTTGTAGTCGAGTTAAGCAAGACCTTGCTCTTGAGTAGCCATATATTGACCTGCACAGGCTTGTATGCTATCATTAAAGAAGTCGTTTTGCAAATTGTGGTAAATCTCTACGTAGTAGCAGAACGATAAATTTTATTCTAAGGATATTGTATGTACAATTATTTTTTACTTCTTGCGAGCCCTGAGGCCGCAGACGGTGCGAGTTCTTCTTCGCCATACTCATTACTCATTACCTTTGGACTCATATTTTTGATTATGTATGTGTTGGTGATTCGCCCCAGCTCACGCGATAAAAAAAAGCGCGCTACCATGCTCTCTGCGCTTAAAGCAGGGGATCATTGTATAACAGCAGGTGGCATACATGGTGTGGTGGTCAACGTAAAGGATAAGACAGCAATATTACGGGTTGATGAATCGACAACCATAGAGTTTAACAAGGAGTCAATAGCTCGTGTTGCTCCTTCTGGAGATGTTTCTGGTGCACAGACCAGTGCAAAAAACTCCAAATCAGCTACCCGTAAAAAGTCAAAAGCACCACAACAAATAAAAGAGACAAGTGATACCTCTCTAAATGATGACACAAGCAATGACACAAGCAATGACGCTACCACAACACCCGAGGTGTCGTCTAGCGGTGAAAGAGCAAGTGCCTCAAAAACCAACCAAACCAACAACCGAAAAAATACCAAAGCATCTATTAGGCCCAGGACAAGAAAAAGCAATTCATGACAAAAATCACCCGTACTATTCTCTTGATTGTACTATTGGGGCTCAGTGCAGTTGCACTCTATCCCACTGTTATGTGGTATCTTTTTACCAGTGAGCAAGAACAATCGCTTGCCCAAAGTACCCGCACAGAAGTGAGGCGATGGTCAGAGTCAAAGGCACAAAAAGATCAAGAAGAAATACTATCTATACTCGCAGGCGAAACTACCGACCCTTTTTTGACGAGGGAGAAACTCAATCCCAGCTTTGAGTTTGTCTATAAAGAAGCCCAAAGACTTGCTAGTATTGCCGATATTTCGCTCGGTAAGAACGCAAAAGCAGAAGATATCTTTGCCGTGTTTGAAAATCGGCGTCAAGTATTTGATGTCTTATTAGACTACTATGCAAGAGATATTGCAAAATTAGAGAAAAGAAAGAATTCCATTATTACATTAGGGCTTGATTTGCGAGGAGGCGTGAGTGCTACCCTGCGAGCCAATACAGCCAGTCTTGCAGAGCGACTTGAAAAAGACGAGTCCAACCTTACGGCGCAAGAGATAAGCGATGCAATAGACAGGGCACTCGTGGTGCTCAGAAGCCGTATTGACACCTTTGGCGTGAGTGAGCCCGTTATACGGAGACAAGATGATGTGAGCATATTAGTCGAGGTGCCCGGTCAGAGCGATAGATCAAAGATAAACAGTTTTATTCTCGGTAAAGGAACAATATCCTTTGTACTCGTCAACGATCGAGCCACCGAATCCTTATTAGCTTTGCAGAGACAAGACTTTGCATGGGAGTACAATGAACTCGATATACCAGACTTTATTCCCGAAGATTCTCAAATAATAGAATACGTAACAAAGGACAGTTTTGATCTTGATGTTCATCAAAATTGGATAGCCATTTATAAGGACCTTGATACCAAAGGCCTTGATGGTTCGTTTCTTCGCGAAGCGAGAATAGGGAGTGATCCTACCACAGGAGAACCGACTGTTAATTTTATACTCAGTGGCGAGGGTGCACAAAAATTTGCATTGCTCACCAGCGAGAACGTAAATCGTTCGTTAGCAATAGTACAAGACGGCAAGGTAAGGGCCTACGCAACCATAACACAAGAAATTCGTGGAGGAGAAGCGCTCATCCGTGGGTTTAGCATCTCAGAGGCAGAAGACATTGCCCTTGTGCTCAGTACTGCGGCGCTTCCGGTAGATCTTGAGATTATTAATCAGCAGTCTATAGGTCCGCGACTTAGTAGTGCAACCATAGACGCGGGAATAGCGGCAATTATTTATGGATTTATTGCGGTAGTTGCGTTTATTGTGGTGTACTATTTGGGAGCAGGCCTTGTGTCGGTTATTACCCTCGCATTCAATATGCTGTTTCTGATGGCCATATTGTCGACGTTTAACTTTACTATGACACTCACGGGTATCGCGGGTATTGTGCTCATTGTCGGTATGGCAGTAGATTCTAATGTGCTTATATTTGAGCGTATAAAAGAAGAACTCTTGCTCAATAAGAGTAGGCGAGTAGCAATAGACACGGGATTTAAAAAAGCATTTTGGGCAATACTTGATTCTAACGTGACGACGCTCATCGCAGCATTTTTTATATCGCAAATTGCATCGGGACCAGTACAGGGCTTTGCAGTGACGCTTTCTACAGGAATAGTTACTACGCTCATTAGTACTTTGTTTTTGTCGCGCCTCTTGTTTGACTATATGAGTGACTGGTTTAGTATGAAACGAGTGTATATTAGTTGGTGGGTAAAAGGATGAAAACAAGGATAGCATTTTCTCGCTTTGGCAAGGGGTTCTTTTTTGCTACTGTGGCAATAAGCTTGGGTCTCTGGGTGGTTGTTTTTCTTCGTGGTGGGTTTAATCTGGGCATAGATTTTACTTCGGGCGAAAAGTACGAAGTGCTTTTAAAGCGTGAAGTTGCCATTGATGCTTTTGCACGTGTGCTTGAAACGCAGTTTGATAAAGTAGTAGTGCAAAGACTTGACTCTAGTATAGCAACAAATACCAGTACAGGAGATGCCACTGTAGGAGATGTCACTGTAGGAGATACCAGTGCAGAAACAAACAGTGTAGCAAGATTTGCCTACTCGGTAAAACTTGCAAGTGAGGCAGAGTCACTTACGCAGGAGCGTGTAGACGAGTTTATTGAGGCGATAGAAAAAGAATATGGCGAAGTCGAATTGCTAGGATCGTCATTTATAAGCGGAACGATTTCGGCTAATTTGGTAAGGTCATCAATCATTTTGGTGCTGAGCGCTATTGCGTTAATACTTGCATACATATGGTTTCGGTTTAAGTTGCAATATGCGCTTGCGAGCATTGTTGCCCTTGCACATGATGCTCTTTTTGTAGTGGGAATTATTGGAGCGTTTCAGATTGAGGTTACAGCGGCCACTATTGCGGCGGTTTTGACAATTATTGGATATTCGCTCAACGATACCATCGTCATCTTTGATAGGGTGCGAGAAAATTTTGAAATTCTCAAAGGTGAATCGCTTACGCGCATTACTGATACAAGCCTTAATGCGACCTTGTCCCGTACGCTCATTACCTCTATTACTACCTTGCTGGCTGCTACAGCACTCTTTGTATTTTCTGTTGGTGATGTACAGAGCTTTGCACTTACGCTTATGATAGGCGTGCTCGAAGGAACATGGTCATCTATTTTTATTGCAGTGCCTATGTTACACTTTTTAGGAAAATCCCTTGTCGCACAAGAAGCAAAGCGTCATGGTTCAGCAATCACGCAAAAGGCAAACGTGGGCTTGTCGAATACAAAAAATACGGGTAGTGTTTTGGGTACTATGGCAACAAAAAAGCATACAAATAACTCAACGGAAACTACAAGCCCTCTTTCAAAAAGTGCAATAGAAAGGCTCCGTTCAGAAATGCTCACACAAAAAAAACATAAAAAAAAGTAGCACTATTTAATACATGCAATCCGATAATAGGGCATCTTTGCCACTCTCTATTGTAAAAGCGAGCCAGCATGACGTAGAGCCAGCAGATTTTTGTCTTGTGTTTCATGGCTTATTTGGCATGGCATCAAACGTAATGCCGATAGCCCGTATTATTAGCAATATTGCTATGGTGCCAACCAGTGTGTATTGTGTCGACATGCCTAACCACGGGCATTCTCCAGATTTAAACCCCTGTGATTATCCCGATATGGCTACTGAGGTAGACAAGCTTGTTACTGAGCTAACGGTAGTGCACAAAGGCAAGATGCATATTATGGGGCATTCTATGGGTGGAAAACTTGCCATGGCATACGCACTCCTGTATCCGCAAAAAACGGCATCACTTACGGTGCTCGATATTGCCCCAAGAGCGTATACAAGCAAAACAGATACCGAAATGAATACCCTGATAGAAATAATGAATTCAGCTCCTTCGACAAGACAAGAACTGCGAGAGATATTAAACAGGAGAATAGAGGATGTGACTACGCGTGCCTTCTTACAAAAAAATTTTTTGTTTGAACAAGGGACATGTGTGTCAAAACTCAGAATAGACATAATTAGAAAAAACTACGAACGTTTGTGGCAGTTTTCTTATTTTGATTCTAATCGCATGTCTTACGCGGGACCTACGCTATTTGTGCAAGGAATGCAGTCCGACTATATTGTACAAGATGACTATCGTGTAATACAGGAGTTTTTTTCTAAGGCTCGCATAGCCACTGTCGATGCGGGGCATATTATCCACGCAGATAATCCCCGTGCACTTGCTGAGTGTATGGCTGAGTCTTTGATTCTATAATATCTTTATACCGTGCGTCGCGCGTAGTCTTGTATTGATAACATTTACAAAACCAACAAATAGTAATTCTTGAAAAAAATTATTTATTGTTTATCTTAGCTATATAAAATCAAACTAGCATATATTGGCAAGCAGTAGGTATTGCTTTGTAGCAAGGCATGTACTTATGCCACGTACATATATGCCAGAGGAGAACATACTATGTTGAGTAATTTTTTTACATTACTACTAAATCCATCATCGATACAACGAAGAGTTGTAGTACTCATACAAAGCAGCATTAGCATACTATTGATGATATTTTTTTCTAGCTGTGACGTATCTTTTCTTTTTCCTGAGGCTGAGTCTGACGAATATGTAATTTCGGGATCACTGAATTTTGATAGTAGCCCAGAAGGTGTAAGTCTTGAGCGTTCGCAAGAAAACGGCAAGACCGTTATCTCTGCATACGTTGAACAAGGAAAAGAGATTGTATTGGCAAGCGTATGGGAGGACAGGGAGTATGAAGATCAAATGGTAACATACGCCATAACTCCGCAAAGTGATGTTATTTCTATAAACACCACTGACGGGACGATTAGGATATCAGACACTGCAACCCCACAAGATAATGGTGATTATGTCATCACGATTTTTGCAGTAAAACCATACTCTGGAACACTATCACTTGTGTTACGAGTATCCATTGTTGCTGAAATAATACCCATCACCGGAACACTCGCCTATACAACCGAGAATCAATCTGTACAATTTAGCGAGCCTACTGAAATACCAGAAATACACTATCTTCTTTCATTTGATAGCGGAACTGAGGTAATGCTCAACAGTAGCTGGGCTGAGCGAGAGGACGAAGAGCAAGTAGTATCGTACACGATGGAGCCTGCCAACGAGCATATTACTATAGACAAAACTACAGGAGATATCACGATAAGTGCCGAGACTACGGCAGACGACGTCGGCGACTATACGGTCACTGCAGAAGGAGTGTCACCATACAGCGGACAGATAAGCACGAGCATTCGTATTCTTGCTCCTACCTTTAAAAGCATCACCGGAACCTTAAGTTTTACTACAGACGACGCTAACACCACAATCACACATACTCCTGACACACCCGACATTGATTATACCGTCCAATTTGACGAAGGCACTGAAATAGTCATCAAAAGCAACTGGAGTGATCGAGAAGACGAAGAGCAAGCGGTGTCGTACACAATTGAATCAAACAAGGATATAGCTAACGGGCATATTACTATGGATGCTACTACGGGAGATATTACTATCGGTGCTGACACGACGCTTAGTGAATCAGGGCAATATACAGTCATCGTAACGGGTATTGCACCGTATCAAGGAAAGATAGAGCAAACGTTGCAAATCTCTATGAGAATCGGCGAGTTTTCGTATGCAGAACCGATTTCGACCACAGAAGGAGATGCTGCTAATTCGGGATCACCCCAGTGGAAAGACAGTGCCACGCCTCCTGGCGTAGAATATTCACTTACCAGTACTACGGGATCGGTACCAGCGGGGCTTACCGTAGACAAGGACACCGGTATTGTATACGTAGATGCTACATTGAGCTACCAAGATCTAAACGCTAGCGGTGTGTATACCGTGGTTGCAGCAGTACATGGAATACAAGTGACAACAACGATACAGATAATACTCGGAAACGTATGCGATACCCTGGATCAAACCACGGTTCCCACATACGACGCTAATCTCGGCGCATTTGTGATACGTTCGTGGAGAGAAATCGCATACCTCTCGCTTGATGCACCAGAGGCAACCACTACAGAACCACATCTCTCAAGTACGTATGTACTTGTAAATGACATAGTGCTTCCTCATGCTACCTGTGCACAGAGATCTGACAATAATGATATTTCATTTATTCCCATTGGGGGCGAAGCAACAGGGCTCTTTAGAGGATCATTTGATGGTGGAGGATATACCATAGAAGGCCTCTATATAGATGATCCATCGCTCGATTATGCAGGTCTGTTTAAGAAACTGCACGGTGTCAACAATGATGACATACTAGTGAAAGACTTAACCCTCAAGGATGTATACGTAAACGCAAATGCAGCAGCGGGTGCGCTTGCGGGACTTATACAAAGAGGTGTTGCAAAAAATATTAAAGCAATAGGTACAGGAAGCATAATTACAGACGGCACAGCACAAGTGGGTGCAGTTTCATCTACACAGTATGCCCATGCAGGAGGAATATTGGGTACAGTTGATGATACCTCATCACTGATAAACTCAATGTCAGAGCTTACGGTCACAGCACAAGAAAAAGTGGCAGGCGGACTGGTAGGGTATACGCAAGGGCTGGTAACAGGGTATTCGACAGGCGATGTTACCGGTAAGGAGTATATTGGTGGCCTCGTAGGACACGCTCGTGGCGAGGTACATGGGTATTCGACAGGTAATATAAGTGGTACCCAAGATATTGGTGGTCTTGTTGGCTATAGTACCCAAATCATAACAGGGTATTCAACAGGAACCATTAGCGGAATATCATATGTTGGCGGATTGGTAGGAAGAAATATAAAAGAAGTTACTGGGTATTTTGTCGGTAATGTGATAGGAAAAGGTAATTACAAAGGAGGATTGACAGGAAATGCATATGCCACAGTAACAGGGTATGCTACTGGTGATATTTCGGGCGAAGTCTTGGTCGGCGGATTTGCGGGACGAATGTCTGGAGCTAATGCACAAGGGTATGCAAGAGGCAATATAAGGCGCAATGGGGGTGCCTCGCAAGAAACTGGAAGAGTACTAGGAGGAGGAGGTACTAGTTCTGCTGACGATACCTACTTTTCTCAAAAATCTGACGGGTCAGAAAGCAAGTATTATGATGTAGATAATAACGGTGCACTAACTCCTTTTGATGCATCTGCGAGCGTTTTTGAGAAAAACGAGACAGGGGTAGAGGTCTTGTCAACTACGAGTCTTGCCGATCTAAAAACTCTGTTTAGTAATTTGGATGATTTTGATGGAGTGGGTGATATATGGGAACTCGCAGAAGGCACCTGGCCTACAATCAAGCTTCCTGAGTTAGCAGATATAGAAGGGGCAAAAGATCTTGCGAGCGAGCAGTTAGAATTTGTACGCCCCTAACGTAAGATGGCAAGGCCAAGATTACAGACAAGTAATAGATAGCGGGTAGTGGATAAGGTACTAGAGATAAAGACTATCTCTAGTACCTTACATACACACGAGTAGCATTGAGAAAACGCGGGTTTACTGGTTGCAAAATAAAAGGATGCATGCCACGTGTTCTCGTATAAGATACACATGTGCCTGCTACTATCCCCCTGTGATACGCTTGACAAGAGTGGATACTATTAGTATGATTAAAGTATCAATATAGAAAAGTGTTATTGTGTATACTAAGCTAGTAATGCCACAATGCCACAATGCCACAATGCCACAAGCAAGGAGAAAAGTATGATTACTAATAATATACATTCAACAAAACGACGTATCATGACACATACAAAAGCACATGTACGCACAAGTACGTACTGGACAGGACTCTGTTTTACGCTAGTATTTGTGCTAGCGATTGCCGTGATATCGTGTAGCGATGATCCCAATGGATCTAGCAATGGTGGCACTAAGCCTGGTGTTAAAAGTTGTGACTCCATAGTGACTACCGAGACACCTGAGAGTACAAGGTGATCTTAAGACCTTGATAGATACAGCTATAACAGATAAGGGCAATAAGGTGGATCTCAACTATATAGACACCTCAAAGATAACCGATATGAGTGAATTGTTTAAAGATAGAATTACCTTCAACGGTGACATACGCTGTTGGAATGTCTCGGGTGTTACTAATATGGACAAAATGTTTGCTAGTGCGAGAGATTTTAATGGAGATATCAGTAATTGGGATGTGTCAAGTGTTACTAATATGATCTTTATGTTTAGTGAAACCTATGCATTTAACCAAGATATCAGTAATTGGGATGTGTCAAATGTTACTAATATGAACACTATGTTTAATGACGCGGTAGCTTTCTGTCAAGATCTCACTAAGTGGGAGAGTAAACTGAACTCAAAGCTAGTAAAAAGCAGGATGTTTGTCGATTCCACTGGAAGTAATTGTACGTCACCATTTACTACCCCAAGTTGGTATACCCAATGCGATACCATATATTTAACAAAAATTGCTAGAAATTATGACTTAAAGACAATACTACAGGAGGCTATCATTGAAACAGGTGCTGAGGGTGATTACAGCTATATAGATACCTCACAGGTAACCGATATGAGTGGATTGTTTAAGGATAATACTACCTTTAACGGTGATATAAGCTGTTGGAATGTTAGTAGAGTTACCAATATGAGCAGTATGTTTAGTGGAGCGACAGCGTTTAACGGAGACATCAGTGACTGGAATATAGAGGATGTCACCACTATGGAGTCAATGTTTAATGGAGCGACAGCGTTTAATGGAGACATCAAGGGCTGGAATGTCGCAAAGGTCACAAAGATGAACAATATGTTTAATGGAGCGACGTCGTTTAACGGAGATATCAAGGACTGGAATGTTGGAGAGGTTACCACTATGGAGTCAATGTTTAGTGGAGCGACAGCGTTTAATGGAGACATCAGTAGCTGGAATATTGCAAGTGTTACTGGTATGAACAGCATGTTTAAGGATGCGAGTGCCTTCTGTCAAGACCTCAGTACATGGAAACTTAATCTCAATGCTGATAAAACGAGTATGTTTGTCAATACAGGAGCAAGTTGTTCACCTGCACTTACTATCCCTAGTTGGTATGCATATTGTGACGCCTTTGAAAGAACAAAAACACCCGAGACTAAAGAAGCACTCAAGACAGAAATAGAAACAGCGATTGCTGGTAGTGCTACGGTAGGTCTCAACTACATAGATATATCAAAGATAGACGATATGAGTGACTTGTTTAAGGATAAAACTACGTTTAACGGTGATATAAGTTGCTGGAATGTTGCCAAAGTTACCAATATGAACGGTATGTTTAGTGGGGCGACAGCATTTAACGGAGATATCAGTGACTGGAATGTCGCAAAGGTCACAAAGATGAACAATATGTTTAATGGAGCGACAGCATTTAACGGAGATATCAAGAACTGGAATGTTGGAGAGGTTACCACTATGGAGTCAATGTTTAGTGGAGCGACAGTATTTAATGGAGATATCAAGGACTGGAATGTTGGAGAGGTTACCACTATGGAGTCAATGTTTAGTGGAGCGACAGTATTTAATGGAGATATCAAGGACTGGAATGTTGGAGAGGTTACCACTATGAGCAGTATGTTTAGTGGAGCGACAGCGTTTAATGGAGACATCAGTAGCTGGAATATTGCAAGTGTTACAGGTATGAACAGCATGTTTAAGGATGCGAGTGCCTTCTGTCAAGACCTCACTACGTGGAAGATTAATCCTAATGCTGATAAGAGTGCTATGTTTGTCAATGCAGGGACAGGTTGTACCCCTGCACGTACTAATCCTAGTTGGTATACATACTGCGATACCTTTGAAAGGACAAAAACACCTGAGACTAAAGAAGCACTCAAGACAGAAATAGAAACAGCGATCGCTGGTAGTGCTACGGCAAATCTCAACTACATAGATATATCAAAGATAGACGATATGAGTGACTTGTTTAAGGATAAAACTACGTTTAACGGTGATATAAGCTGCTGGAATGTTGTCAAAGTTACCAATATGAACGGTATGTTTAGTGGGGCGACAGCATTTAACGGAGACATCAAGGATTGGAATATTGCAAGTGTTACTGGTATGAAAAATATGTTCAAGGGTGCGAGTGCTTTTTGTCAAGATCTCAGTACGTGGGAGGCGCAGTTGAACACAACGCTAGTAAAAGCTACTATGTTTGTTAGTACGGGGACAAGTTGTACACCATCATATACTACCCCCAGTTGGTATACCTATTGTGATACCATTGAAAGGACAAAAACACCTGAGACTAAAGAAGCACTTAAGACAGAATTACAAACAGCGCTTACTAGCGATGCTACAGCAGATCTCAACTATATAGATATTTCAAAGATAAGCGATATGAGTGACTTGTTTAAGCAAAATATTACCTTTAACGGTGATATAAGTTGCTGGAATGTTGCTGGAGTTACCAGTATGATAAATATGTTTAGGGGAGCGGACGCATTTAATGGAGATATCAGTGGCTGGAATGTTGCTGGAGTTACCAGTATGAAAGGTATGTTTGGTGGAGCGAACGCATTTAATGGAGATATTGGTGGTTGGGATGTATCAGCAGTTACTAGTTTTGAATCAATGTTCAGTGAAGCACTCGTATTTAACCAAGATATAAGTAACTGGAATGTCTCGGAAGCCACTAATATGTATGGTATGTTTGCAAACGCAAGAATGTTTAATCAAGACATAAGTAAATGGGATATCTCAAATGTTACCAGCATGGGAAGTATGTTTTTTAATGCACAATCCTTCTGTCAAGATCTCTCTGCCTGGGGATCCAAGCTAAATAGCAACCTTAATAAGACGGATGCATTTACCAGCACAGGGACAAATTGTCCTACAACGTTTAACCCACCAGAATGGGCTAGTAAGTAAGCCACCAGCAACATAAGACTGAGAGCCAAGTAGCTAGCAGGCCAATAAGGTACTAGAGATAAAGACTATCTCTAGTACCTTACATACACACGAGTAGCATTGAGAAAACGCGGGTTTACTGGTTGCAAAATAAAAGGATGCATGCCACGTGTTCTCGTATAAGATACACATGTGCCTGCTACTATCCTCCTGCAATACGCTTGACAAGAGTGGATACTATTAGTATGATTAAAGTATCAATATAGAAAAGTGTTATTGTGTATACTAAGCTAGTAATGCCACAATGCCACAATGCCACAATGCCACAAGCAAGGAGACAAGTATGATTACTAATAATACATATTCAACAAAACGACGTATCATGACACATACAAAAGCACATGCAGATACGTACTGGACAGGACTCTGTTTTACGCTAGTATTTGTGCTAGCGATTGCCGTGATATCGTGTAGCGATGATCCCAGTGAATCAAGCAATGGTGGCACTAAGCCTGGTGTTAAAAGTTGTGACTCCATAGTGACTACCGAGACACCTGAGAGTACAGATGATCTTAAGGCATTGATAGATACAGCTATAGCAGATAAGGGCAATAAGGTGGATCTCAACTATATAGACACCTCAAAGATAACCAATATGGATGCTTTGTTTAAAGGTAATGGAACATTTAACGGTGATATACGCTGTTGGGATGTTTCGAGTGTTTTCTCTATGGTCTTTATGTTTAATGGAGCGACCTCATTTAACCAAGATATCAGTAATTGGAATGTCTCAAGTGTTACTCATATGGGCAATGTGTTTAGTGGAGCGACTTCGTTTAACCAAGATATCAGTGGCTGGAATGTTGCAAAGGTCACAAGGATGAACGGTATGTTTAGGGATGCGACTTCGTTTAACCAAGATATCAGCGGCTGGAATGTTTCAAGTGTTACTTATATGAACTCCATGTTTGATGGAGCGACAGCTTTCTGTCAAGATCTCACTACGTGGGAGGGTAAACTGAACTCAAAGCTAGTAAAAAATACAATGTTTTCTAACACTGGAGAAGATTGTACGTCATCAGTTACTTTTACTTCTCCAGATTGGTATACCCAATGCGATACCATAGCACTAACAAAAAATGCTGAGAGTGGTAACTTAAAGACAATAATACAAGAGGCTATAGATGGGGGAGATAATGAGGTAGATCTCAACTATATAAATACTGCAGTTATAACCGATATGAGTGAATTGTTTAAGGATAATACTGATTTTAACGGTGATATAAGTTGTTGGAATGTTAGTAGAGTTACCAATATGAGCAGTATGTTTAGTGGAGCGACAGCGTTTAACGGAGACATCAGTGGCTGGAATGTAGAGGATGTCACCACTATGGAGTCAATGTTTAGTGGAGCGACAGCATTTAATGGAGATATTAAGGACTGGAAAGTTGGAGAGGTTACCACTATGGAGTCAATGTTTAGTGGAGCGACAGCGTTTAATGGAGACATCAGTGGCTGGAATGTAGAGGATGTCACCACTATGGAGTCAATGTTTAGTGGAGCGACAGCGTTTAATGGAGACATCAAGAACTGGAATGTTGGAGAGGTCACAAAGATGAATAATATGTTTAAGGATGCGAGTGCTTTCTGTCAAGATCTCACTACGTGGAAGATTAATCCCAATGCTAATAAGATTGCTATGTTTGTCAACGCAGGGACAGGTTGTACCACTACACGTACTAACCCTATTTGGTATACATACTGCGATAACTTAGAAAGGACAAAAACACCTGAGAATAAACAAGCACTCAAGACAGAAATAGAAGCAGCGCTTATTAATGGTTCTACGGTAGATCTCAACTACATAGATATATCAAAGATAGACGATATGAGTGAATTGTTTAAGGATAAAACTACGTTTAACGGTGATATAAGCTGTTGGAATGTTAATGAGGTTACCACTATGGAGTCAATGTTTAGTGGAGCGAAAGCGTTTAATGGAGACATCAGTGGCTGGAATGTTGCGGGTGTCATCAATATGAAAAATATGTTTAAGGATGCGAGTGCTTTTTGTCAAGATCTTTCATCATGGGGAAACAGGCTAAACGGTGCGCTACAGGCAGCAGATATGTTTAGTGGTGCAGGAACAGGCTGTACTCCAAATTTTGAAGAACCTGAATGGGCAGATATTTGTAATTTTGTAGAGATTACAGAAACACCCGAGACTAAAGAAGCACTACAAGGATTAGTAAATGCAGCTGCAAACGATGCTAGTCTCAATCATATAGATACCTCAAAGATAGACGACATGAGTAATCTGTTTCAGAGTAAGGGCTTTGTAGGTAGCATGCAGTGTTGGGATGTGAGTAAGGTAAAGAATATGTCCTATATGGCTGCTTATGCTGGTGCATTTAATAGTGATATTAGTAAATGGGATACAAAAAACGTTGAAGATATGTCTGCTATGTTTTACTATGCAAGTGCTTTCGATCAAGACATCAGTGGATGGAATACTGAAAAGGTCACAAATATGAGCGAAATGTTTTACAATGCAAGCGATTTCAATCAAGACATCGGTGGATGGAATGTTGGAGAGGTTACTACTATGTTGGCAATGTTTAATGGAGCGACAGCATTTAACCAAGACCTCAAGGACTGGAATGTTGCAAAGGTTACCAGTATGAACACTATGTTTGCTGGAGCAAAAGCATTTAACCAAGATATCAGTGGTTGGAATATTGCAAATGTTACTAGTATGGCTTCTATGTTTTTAGATGCATCTGGATTCTGTCAAGATCTCTCTGCCTGGGAATCCAAGCTAAATAGCAACCTTAATAAGACGGATGCATTTACCAGAACCGGTTCAAGTTGTCCTACAACGTTTACTCAACCCGACTGGGCAAGTAAGTAAGCCACCAGCAACAGAAGACTGAGAGCCAAGTAGCTAGCAGGCCAAGAGCTAACAGGTCAGCAACTAGCAGGCCAGTAGCTAGCAGGACAATAAGGTACTAGAGATAAAGACTATCTCTAGTACCTTGACATACATACGAGTAGCATTGAGAAAACACGGGCTTACTAAAAAAAAGAAGTAGCCATCACTAAAAAAGCCAGCATTAAATAAAGGACGATTGATGATCGCTCATATTTGTAGCATGTATAGTGTATAATAGAGGTAGTTTTTTACAAGCACGTATGCAACAATTCTATCTTATTCAAGCTATTTTATTTAGACTATATTGTGATCATGAGTAACACACCCGAATACCAAGCCATCGTTGTGGGGGGTGGTCATGCAGGCATAGAAGCCGCGCTTGCCCTTGCAAACATGAATGTGTCCACTCTGCTTATCACACAAAACCTTGATACAATAGGAAAACTATCGTGCAATCCCGCAGTGGGAGGGCTTGCAAAAGGCAATATGGTCCGAGAAATAGATGCGCTTGGCGGAATAATGGGGCATATTATTGACAAGACCATGATACAGTTTCGTATATTGAACCGAGCAAAAGGTCCTTCGGTGCAAGCACCACGCGCCCAAGCCGATAAACTCGCGTATCAGACAGAAGCAAAACATCAAGTAGAGCAACACCCATCGCTTACCTTACTACAAGATACCGTAGTCGACATACGCACCACGTGGCGTAGCCATGCTCCCCGTGCGCGTAAAATAAATAATCACGTACCGTCAGTATGTGGAATCAAGACAGAACGTAATAGGTATATTACTGCCCATGCCATCGTATTGACAACGGGCACATTCTTAAATGGAAAAGTATTTGTAGGCGAATACACCGCATCACAAGGAAGACTTGCTGAACCTGCAGCAACAGGGCTAGAATCCTTTCTTGATGCTATGGGATTTTGCAGGGGGAGACTCAAGACGGGGACACCCGCTCGAGTACACAGACGTTCGATAGAGATTGATAAACTAGAGGCACAGTTTGGCGATGCAGAAGTACAGGGCTTTTCTTTTTCTCAAAATCTGCCCAGCAAGGAGCAGGTAGCATGTTATATTACGTATACAAACGCAAAAACGCACGACATTATACGCGATAACATGTCACGTTCACCCTTGTATTCTGGAAAGATAGTAGGAAACGGACCGCGTTACTGCCCTTCGATAGAAGACAAAGTTAAAAAATTTCCTGATCGGAACGCACATCAGATATTTATCGAGCCCGAAGGTTTGTATACAGACGAGATGTATCTAAACGGAATATCGAGTTCTTTGCCCGAGGAAGTGCAGGTTTCTTTTATCCGTAGTATAAAAGGGCTTAGTGATGCCGAAGTACTGCGTCCAGGATATGCGGTAGAGTATGATTACTGCGATCCCTTGCAGCTCTATCATTCGCTCGAATCAAAACTGGTACAAGGACTGTTTCTTGCAGGACAGATAAACGGTACGTCAGGTTACGAAGAAGCAGCTGCACAAGGGCTAATGGCAGGGATCAATGCAGGAAATTTTTTGCATGGGCATGAGCCACTGGTATTAAGCAGGAGCGAAGCATATATAGGAGTATTAATTGATGATCTTGTGACCATGGGCACCAAAGAACCCTATCGTATGTTTACCTCTCGCGCAGAGCATAGAATGAACTTAAGGCATGACACGTCAGACGAACGACTGAGTGCGTTAGGGCATTCATTAGGGCTTATATCCTCCGAACGTATGCGTGCATTGCAAAACAAAACCGATACAATAGACTCAATAAAATCTCTATTAAAACAAAGTTTTGTAAGCAAAAAAGATACCGAAGCAGGGCATTGTGCAAAAAATTTTATTGGAAAAAGTTATTACCATGTACTCAAATCTCCTGAGGCACGTATTACTGATTTTGAGGGCGCGTCGCTCTTAAAAACGGTTGATATGCAAGAGGTACGATCTTCTGAAATATATAGGCAAGTCGAAATAGATATCAAATACGAGGGCTATATTGAGCGACAAAATAGACAGATAGCACAATTACAAAAAGCAGAAAATCTTGTTTTTCCCCATGACTTTGACTATGACGCCATAAAAGGTCTTTCAAAAGAAGGGCTCGAAAAATTAACATTACACAAACCACGAAATCTTTTACACGCATCAAAAATATCTGGTATACGACAATCGGATTTATCTCTACTGCATATGGGGCTGAGGCAGCGATTACCTCAGCAATACCAGCAATAGCGTGCAATAACCTATCAAGCTCTTTGGCGCCCGCTATTTTTTTATTGAGAAAACAGGTAAATAAGTCGATATTGTAGGTAGCATGAAGTACTTAAGAATTTTGCTTTTATTTTTATGTGTCGGAAGTTTTGTACAGGCACAAAATCTTATATCGCCCGAAAGCGTAAACTGGGTTCGTAATGTTGATTATGCCCAAACGCTTGCACTGCGCTACAATAGGCCCATACTTCTTTATTTTCAAAATTATCCTTCTACAACAGTAGAAAAAAACGTATATGCGTCTGTGTTTTCAAATGAAAGCATAGTTTCGACAGTAAATAATTCGTTTATACCGCTCTTTGTTCTTGCTGACACTCCACTCGCACGACAATATAATATACAAAACTTTCCTACAATGCTTATAATAGAGCTACGCTCTGATCGTACGTTGGGTAGGCTCTCGGGGGCTTTGCTTGCACCGAGTTCGGTAGCTAATTTGCTACGCTCAGCACTTGCATATAGTCGCGCACAGTCACGAGTGGTGATTCCTCCGCAGCCTCCCCAATATTTTTCACAGATACATAGTCCTGTTGCTAATCCTCGGGGTACTACAGATTTTATTTATAATGCTCCACGAGAAAATAGTAATGCTGTTGTACAGTTTCTGTATGATGGTGGGCGCTTTATATCATATAATAATGGTACGTGGATTAATCAGACTCCATTTAGCCAAAAACCATTCTACCAATATACGTATGATGAGCACCATCTTTATCTGGCAGATGATACTAATACAATATTTGTTGCAGTTCCACGCCTCCCTCAAAAAAATATTTGGGTTTGGGACGAGGTTAGCGAGAGTTGGATGGTGTATAGGTTAGTAGCAAAAATAGAGAATATTCATTAGCATGGACTATGTATGAGACGGGTATCGATGCTCGTGGACGCCGTGGCGTGGGCATACCATATATAAAATACTGCCAAGCATAACTGCAAGCAAAATAGTAGTACACTAAAAGTATACGTTTCTTAGCGCTTTCTCCAAAAGAACCACTCTCTATTTTTGATGGGCTTGCGCTTGAACAGTTGTTTCTCAAAAACACTTCTTTGTTTAAAACACTCGGCATTCAAAACTCACGTACTGCTTTACACTCTGCTGAGACAGATACCAGTGCAAATACCAGCGCAAATACCAGTGCAAATATGGGCACAGCTATGGGCGTAGCGAGTGCCAATATGACTGCCAATTCTAGTGTAGGGGGTATCAAAGAAACAAGACAGGAGGCATCTAATGCACATGCCGCACATATCTCTACAGAAAGATATGATACGATTCTTTCTGAGCTAGAAACGGATCAAACAGTGCTACTAACGTGGCGTGCAAAAAAGGCGGTAGTGCTGGGGGTGAACCAAAACCATTTTCTCGAATGCAATCCTCATTACTGCTATACGAATGGTATTACCCTTGCTCGACGACCGAGCGGAGGAGGTACAGTATACCACGATGAGGGAAACCTCAATATATCGATAATCTACCCTAAGACTGTACCAAAAACTCAAAGAGACAATGGGGTAAATGATAAAGCATCCGAACTGCGTGAGCCTACTACTCGCCAACACAATCTCAAGCTACTAACTCAAGTACTTCAGCGACATGGTATAGACACCCGTATTACCCAGACACTCGATATTCTCCATAAAGAAAAAAAAATAAGCGGGAGTGCGGTGCAGTACACGGCGAGTCATGTATTACACCATTTTACCTTGCTCCTTGGTGTTGACACACAGCACCTCCATAATTCGCTCAAGACGCCATGTAATGATGCATTTACTATTGCCAGCGTAGGGGTACCATCTCGTAGGAGTAGCACTACACAATTGTCACTCAGTGTTCACGATATCATTCGTGAATATACTGAGTGTTTTGCTCATTCTCTCGGATATAGTACGCCTGCTCTGCTCTCTATACAAAATTTAGGTCGTAAGGAAAGAATGATTCTCACACGTATACGTAGCTATCTTGCAAGTGACAGTTGGATCTATGGAAGAACTCCTCGTTTTATGGTGCGGGCTACGATGCCGATGGCAAAGCACGCTAAGCACATATCGAATCTTGAGTTAGAATGCACACGAGGCGTATTTAGCAAGCTCGCGCGTGGTCCTGAGTATGTACCGCATACGGTTGCCAACACCATAGCACCACCACCAAAAACAGAGACAAACACAGAAACAGAGGCGCCAAAAAAACAAGCAGACACGTATAAGGATGAGCGCATAGACATTACGTACAAAGGTCTCGATACCCTTTGTAAGGATAGTATGGTACGCGTTGTAGGAGCTACCAATAGTTTTGACACGACTGGCACAACTAGCACGACTGGCACAACTAGCACGACTGGCACAACTAGCACGACTGGCACAACTAGCACGACTGACACGACTGGCACAACTAGTGCAATACGAGCACTACTAAAACACTTACGCTATACTTACTATGGAGGAAATACATGAGTATACATATAGAAGCAAAAGAGCAAGAAATTGCAGAGAGCATATTATTACCTGGCGATCCAAAACGGGCAGAATTTATTGCAAAGGAATTTCTTGAAGGAGTAAATTGTTATAACCGCATTAGAGGAATGCTAGGTTTTACTGGTGTATACAAGGGAGTTCGTGTGTCAGTACAAGGTACGGGAATGGGACAACCTTCGCTTGGCATCTATGTAAACGAATTAATCCAAAGTTACAAAGTACAGAATCTCGTTCGGATAGGATCGTGTGGTTCGTTGCAGTCAAAAGTAAACATACGAGACATTATAGTGGCACTCTCAGCGAGCACAGACTCTGGCATGAATGTCGGGAGAATGGGCACGCTACACTATGCACCAAGTGCAAGCGCGGTACTATTAGAAAAGGCGTTTCAAAAAAAATCATTGGTGGGGGCATCCAACATACATTTTGGTGGTATAGTAAGTACCGATACATTTTACCATGACGATCCAGAGGAATGGAAAAAATGGGCTCAGTTCAACGTACTTGCTGTCGAAATGGAAGCTGCACAGCTCTACACCCTCGCAGCAAAATACAAAAGAGAAGCACTCACAATCTTGACCGTGAGTGACAGCCTTATTACTCACCAAGAAACAAGCGCCCTAGAGCGTGAACAAGGCTTTACTACCATGATGGAATACGCGCTTTCAATAGTAACTTCTTAGCAATTACTATCATATTATGTTTGGAAAGGTTGTTATTTTTGGAGCGAGTAGAGGAATAGGCTACGATCTTTCGCTACAGATTGCACCAATATGCGAAAGCCTTATACTGTGCTCACGGAATAGCGAAGTGCTTGCGACACTTGCAACACGTTGCAAACATATACATAGTGCGCTCAAGGTGAGTGTCGTAAGCATGGATCTTAGCGAAGTCAGTGCAGTGCGTGCATGGTTTTTTCGTCATACGGATGCTGAGAGAGTGGTGTATTGTGCAGGAATCAGTCAGCGAGGGGTATCGTACAATACCAGTGATGCAGTAGAAGACTATATATTTTCCTTAAATTATCGAACACCAAAGGTATTGGCAAAGGAATACTATAGGGCTTCGCCACGTATATCACGGGAACCAATAAACAGACAGTTTTGCTATATTAGTAGTCTTGCTGCACATAACGCCGTACCACTTCGCTCCAGCTACTGTGCAAGCAAAGCGGCTACCGAACTGTATCTAAGAACCATGGAGATAGAGGCAAAGCGCGAAGAACTGCGTGTATCGATGCTTCGTGTGATTGTAGGGAGTGCCCGTACTGATATATCGCTCCATGCACTCACTGAGACTATGCAAACATGGGGAGTACAAGACAACTTGCAAAAAAGTGGAATGCCCAGTAGCAAGGTCGCAAAAAAAATATGCAAGGCAATACGTAATAATAAACGTTCTACAATATACCTAGCATTTACTATACGGCTATGGATTTTTTATTGTCTTGGTCGCATAGCACCAAGACTTACAGACAGGCTCGTCAGGTCGGCAAATACCACAAAATAGCTTTTAATTAAAATAGAGGATGTTTGTTATATAGCTCGTATTTTCTATATCTTTGCTATATCTTGCTATATTTATTCTATATTTTTTCTAGGAGCAACGAACATTTTCCCGAAGGAATAGGGAGGGTGTTGAGCTTATTTAGCTCGGGCACATCAATAGAAAAATAGTAGAGTTTTTCAGAGGCGTGGCGAACTTCCCAGCCACGCTTGGTGAGCTCAATAATAGTAGAGATTCCATTTTTCTTAAATCGCATTTTTTCTATTCCCATATTCTCTAAACACGGGATAACCCAGTGTAACATTTTTTTAGGAAGGCAAATATCAACACCGATGATATTTTCTATAAGAAGGGTAATAGTCACAAGTCCCGAAAAAAACACAGACTTGTTTGACGTGGGTAAGGGCATCGCATTAGGAGAAGGGGGATCATGGGTGCCGTATTCAAGAATCGTTTCGGTGTCGTGTATGGGATAGTAATCATAAAAATTATTGTGTGTGTTCTTGTTACCCATGGCAAAACGGGTATGGAGTGAATACAAAAGGCGCATTGCGCTTTCTCGTGCAAATTCGTGGCGTTTGTATACCTCTAAGCCCTTGATGACCATAGCTGACAAAAATGGTGATACTGCCCCCGAAGCATTAATCTTGGTGTCGTCAAAATTTTTTTCGGATTTTGCTACCGACGCAAATGGTGTTTCTGTGCCAAAATAGTCTGGGTTTCGCAGGAGTGCGTACATCGCTGTAAATTGTTCTTCGCTCGAAATTCCCATTAACAAAGACCAATACGATGCTAGGGTTTTACACGGTACATAGTTTCTGTCCTTATCAAGATCAAAGTAGAATTTTTCATAAGGATCCCAAAAAAATTCATTTATTTTACTCTTAATTGCGTAGAATGCTTTAGTGTACTTAAATATAAGGCTTCTTTGATTTACATAGGTCGCAATCTGGGACATGAGGTAGTAGCTCAGTGCCATTTGACAATTAAAATCTATGGGATATTTTACATTTTTTCTGACCGTATTATCAAAGCCGTTTATTTCTACGGGAGCGACAAACAAACCTAGCCCATCAGCTTTTTCTGAACTAGAAAAAGAATCAGGCGAACTGTTGATTTCGGGATCGTCAATAGGAGAGGTGTCGAGACAATTTTTTTCTATCCACTGATGAAATTTATCTAATATGGGGGTGACTTCTTTGAGGCGTTTTCTATTATCCGTTTTGTTAAAGTAGTTAAATTCTGCCCAAGCAAAAAGAGGGGGGGGTATGGTCATAGGGTCAAATTCCACTTCTGTATTGCTTTCTGGCGTGTTTTTTGTACTAGAGCTTGTGCTTGAGTCGTTCTTCTTTTGCTCATCAGGAGCATCTGTTTTCTCTATTTTTTCTTTATCTATAAAATTGGGGATATAGCCGTCCTTATGTTGATGTTTGTAAAAGAGATCGACCATGGCCATTGGATTAAAATTTAAATTAGAATATACGAGAAAAAGAGATGACGATACTGCTTCTAGTGCAGTAATGTGCGTGCGACTGCTATAATCCATATAGTGAGATTTGGTGTTTTCGTCACGTTGGTGGTCCTTGCATACGTTTTCTATGGCAATCCACGTTTTGTCGTACATGTCAATATAGTCTTGTTCAAAATAATGAATAATGGGGTATAAAGATTTTTCCATACTGCTGTTGTAATCCAAGTAAAGCATACTCAAGGCATCAAGGATGCCGAGTGTGGCAAAGTAGTATTAAAATACTATGCCTCATCGCTATTATTAGCCTATCAGTTTCTTGTAAAGAAAACAAGGTACACCAAGAGAATGCCTATTATCTTGGTGCACCACTCATAATCAGAGTTTACGAATGTTGCCCCACCACTACAGCACAAAAACTTATAGATACGGTATATCAAGAAGTAAAAAAAATAGAAGAAACGATGACTACGTCAAAAAAAGATTACGACTCTAGTATTCTCATTGATATTAATGAGCGTTCTGCACAAGTCCTTATTGATACTGTCGCCATTCCAGCCACAAACCCATTGAGCTATGTTGTCACCGAGCCAATGTACCATGTCCTACAAGTGGCGCATAAGATAGCCACAATTACAAAAGGCGCATTTGATCCTACTGTTGCACCTCTGGTTAATGCTTGGGGGTTTGGGAATACACAGCCACAACGTCCAAATCGTGATTATATAGCGTCGCTTTTGCCACTCGTTGACTATTCTACCTTGTATCTTGATGTAGATGATGTTGCTGATCCTTCTTCGGTTTCTCGTGCTACTTTTCTCCCCCCTTCTTTTCCTCCTTCTCTCATTGGCGACAAGAGACAAAGAATATCGATGATGGCAGGACAGCAAGTGGATGTTGGAGGAATAGCAAAAGGCTATGCAGCGGATCGTGCAGTTGAGATACTGCGCACAGCAGGGGTGCAGAGTGCACTCATTGATTTTGGAGGAAACATATATGCAATGGGAAGCAAAGTAGATGGTAGTATGTGGAATATAGGGGTGCAGTCTCCTTTTGATTCTGTAGGTACCTTGGTAGGAACAGTCTCTGTCACCGATACATCAGTGGTCACAAGTGGTACCTACGAACGTTTTTTTGTAGAAGACGACATTGCCTATCATCATCTTCTTGATCCCGATACAGGATGGCAGGTTGACAATGAGCTTTTGAGTGCCACGGTCATATCTCCTAATAGCACAGAAGCGGATGCACTTTCGACAGGGGTGTTTGTTATGGGGCTCATCGAAGGAATGGCATTAATTGAGACGCTTGGGCATGCTGAGGCGATTTTTATTGACAAAGAACGACGGGTATATGTGAGTTCGGGTATCGAAGAACATTTTCAAATTACTGATACACGGTATCGTGTCTCTCATCTCCCTATCAAATAAAGCTCGCTAAAAAAACTCTAAACAAAGAATGGACAGGACCTATGGCATTATTGCATTATTTTCCTACGCAGAACGTGCTAAATACCGCGTCGAGCACCTCGTCCGCATTGATTTCTCCCATTACGGCACCCAATGAGCGTAGCGCATCATCAAGGTCAAGGCTAATCATATCAAGCGGTTGGTTTTCCTCGATTCCTTTTTTTACTTCTTGCATAGCGACAAGACATTGCTTAAAATAGTTTCGTTGTCTAAGCGATTGGACAATTACGGGCGATTGATATAAAGGCAAACGAGCATGCGCAGATACAAACAATGCATTGAGAACATCGTTCACTGATTTTTGCGAAAGGCACGAGCATGAGAGCACCTGTTTGCCCTCCTGTGTATGTGTTGGTTTTGTCGTATGTGGTGTGTGTAATGCACTGAGCGGCGATAGTACGTCTGCTACATTTGTAATGCATGCATCAAGCGTTTCTGGAGATACAAGATCTGATTTGTTAATGACAAAAAGCAGGTTTGCATTATGTGTATTGCTTTCAAGACAGCGTTTAATTAATGCTTCATCTTTTTTTTCAATTCCCCTATCAGCTGCAATGACATACAGTACTATATCGACTTTTGAAATTATGTCATAGCTACGTTCTATACCAAGTTGTTCGATCTCTTGATTGATTACCCGTAGACCAGCCGTGTCGTATAGTTTTATGCGCACCGCATTGTCCTGTATAACGATATCAAGATAGTCACGCGTAGTACCTGCCTGTTTTGATACAATGGCACGTTCTTCATTACATAGGGCATTAAAAAGCGAACTTTTTCCTACATTGGGTTGTCCGACTATGGCGATAGCAATGCCATCTTTTTTTTGTTGTGTGTAGTCATAGCTGAGCAAGAGTTGTTCGAGACGAGTGATGATTGTCCTCGCGTGCTTGGGGTCAAGGGTGATGGTTTCTGCAATCTCTTCTTCGGGATAGTCTATGCTCACTGCACATTTGCTGGCGAGAGAGATAATATCGGTCTTGATAGCTAAAATATGATTAGTTAGGGTGCCCCCCATTTGTTTGACTGATTGCATGTGTACATCCATCGTGGGGGCTTCGATTATTTGTTGAATTGCTTCGGCTTGTACAAGATCTATTTTGTGATTGAGAAAAGCTCGCTTACTAAACTCGCCTGCTTCAGCGTAGCGAAACTGTGCAGAAATGAGTGCATCCAAGAGCATGTCTATTGCAGGAATACCACCGTGTATGATTATCTCCATCATGTCTTCTCCAGTGTAGCTTTTTGGTGCGCGATAGGGGATGATTACAGCGGTATCAATTGCGCATTGCTTGACTGGATGAACGAGCGTGCGTACAGCAATGTGTCGTGGTGTAAATTGGGGGCAAGAGTATGATACTTTTTTTACTTTTGAAGAATGTAGTTCATCAGGAATGCAGAGGGCATTAAATTTTGTATAGCTCTGTGATCCTGTAACGCGTACGATGGCAAGCGCTGATTTTGCATACGGTGTTGAAAGGGCAACAATATCGTCAGATGTATTCATGTACACTTTATTATAATGGGCACGTTGTAAATCGTACTCTAAAGTGCGAAAAACGAATTATAAAGAAAAGCAGAAAATACTATATGATAATTCACTATGTCTACACTTGAAAATCACATTATATATGCTCATATGTAACAATATATCATAATACACTGTGTGCACACCATGCACATGGTTACAAAGGAGATATTTATGAATACATATAATAACTATGAGTGCCGTTCTATTTTGCTACGCGTTTCATATACCGTGGGCAGGTGTTGTGTACTTTTATTATGCTTTTTATACGTAGTGGGCATGATTTCATGTAGTTATGGTTCTGATAGTAATGACAATCTTAACGATAACAATAGTGCGAATAACAATGGTAATAGTAATTCGCAGGATGATGACGATGATGATCCAGGTGACGACGATGACGATGATCCAGGTGATGACGACGACGATGATGGTGTCATTGATGTTGCCTGCGATACTCAAACGATTACGGAGACACCAAACAGTAAAGCAGAGCTTGTAGCATTGATAGATAGCGCTATTGCTCAAGATAGTAGGGTTAATCTTAGTTATATTGATACTTCAAAGATAACGGATATGGCTAATCTATTTAGTGATAAAACTGAGTTCAACGGTGTTGTAAAATGTTGGGATGTAGGGTTAGTCACAAAAATGGATAGTATGTTTAGTGGTGCAACTACATTCAACCAAATTATAGGCGAATGGAATACTGAAAGTGTCACGAGTATGATACAAATGTTTTACAATGCCAGTTCATTCAACCAGCCCATTGGTAATTGGAATGTTTCAAGTGTGATGAATATGTCGAATATGTTTTATAATGCTAATTCGTTTAATCAAGACATCGGTAATTGGAATACTGGAAGTGTTACTAGTATGGCTAGTATGTTTAGGAAGGCAAGTACATTTAACCAAAACATTAATAGTTGGAATACTGAAAATGTCTTGAATATTCTTGCTATGTTTAGAGATGCAAGTGCTTTTAACCAAAATATTAGCAAATGGAATACTGCAAAAATGACAGATATGAGAAATATGTTTCACAATGCGATTGTGTTTAACCAAGATATCAGTAACTGGAATATTGTAAGCGTTGTAAAAATGAATGACATGCTTAGGGGTGCTGTCGCATTTTGCTACGATCTCTCTTCTTGGAGTACTAAGCTAAATGAGAACGTTGTAAAAACGAATATGTTTGCTGATACAGGAACGAGTTGTGGATCAAAATTTACTGCCCCGAATTGGTATAATGGATGAGCACTTAACATAGGCACCGTTTACTGACAGGACGGTTAACTTATTGTCGTTCTTATCTCTATTTTGGTAGAATGATGAGGCCCAATATATAGTCAGAAACAAAAAAATATTATATAACAGTGATGGTAGCACGTATGTGGTAGCCCGGGAATACTCGGGCTACCACGTTGTTATTTATACACGTTGATGCCTACATATATAGATATTGGTTTTCTTTAAGTACATATCTACTGCCCAAGAAGTACGGGTATACAAACATTTCTCTAATTTTATATATAAATATATGCTGTTCACTTGTGAGTGTTAAGCTACACGCTCCAATATAATAAAATACTTGATAAATAATAATTAATTAGTATATTTAAATAACAATTTTTTAATATTTTGTATACATAATTTAACAAAATACAAATAAATTGCGGAAAAAAATTATGAAAACACATATACTATATCAACTTACAAGAAATTATACTGTTATACAGTTTATTATGTATATAATGCGCATGAATTGCGTGGGGCTCTTTTTTTTATCTATAGTGTTCATGTATTCGTGTAATAGTGGCTCTCCTATTCTAAATAATATTGGTATACTAGATACGCCAGATACCTCTGTTCCCGATAAAAAGAACAAGCGTGATGATAGCTATTGTAACAATATAGAAATTACAGAAACACCAGAGACAAGAGCACAACTTAAAGCATTGATAGATACGACTATTGCTACAGAGGGCAATGAGGCTAATCTTAACCATATTGATACCTCAAAAATAACAGATATGAATGCACTATTTGAAGGCAAAACTACATTTAACGGGAGAATAGAATGCTGGGATGTAAGTGCAGTGACAAATATGAATTTTATGTTTAAGGATGCGAAGGTATTTAATCGAAATATAGGTAATTGGGATGTTTCAAATGTTAAGCTTGTAATATTTATGTTTGCTAATGCCGTGGCGTTTAACCAAGACATCGGTGACTGGAATACTTCAAGCATTATTTCTACGGGTTGTATGTTTTATGGGGCAGGTTCATTCAATCAAGATATTGGCGATTGGAATACCTCAAATGTAAAGGATATGTTTTGTATGTTTAATCAAGCAAAAGCATTTAATGGCAAAATTGGTAACTGGAATACCTCAAGCGTTTTTAACATGAAGAATATGTTTTATGGGGCAAGTTCATTCAACCAAGATATAAGTAACTGGGACACTTCAAACGTTACGTCTATGAGTTTTATGTTTTATGAGGCGGAAGCATTTGATCAAGATATCGGGCGCTGGAATGTTGCAAAGGTCGCTGACATGTCTAGTATGTTTGGTTTTGCAAGTTCGTTTAATGGTGATATCAAAGATTGGGATGTCTCTAAGGTTACTACTATGAGCTATATGTTTTATAAGACAAAGGTATTCAATCAAGACATAAGTAAGTGGAATGTTCAAAGCACTGCTACTACGATAGGTATGCTACAGGATTCTAGTGGCTTTTGCAAGGATCTTTCTGCCTGGGAATCCAAGCTGGATGCAGGGATGAATACATTACATATGTTTACTAATACTGGTACAAATTGTGATGTAGCATTTACTCCGCCAAGTTGGTACAGATAGTTAGTAGCTACGGAATATGGAGCCAAAGCAATGCCAGAACAAGGCAACGGCAAAGCAGAAAGACTAAGACAAAACAAGGCAACAGCAAAGCAAGGATAATGGATAGTCTTTTTTGAGTCTCGCATGCTATCCTGTTGTGCTACGGTTGGTTTTGCATTAGTCTTATTAGCAAAGTAATTTGTTATAATTAACACTCAAATGAAAGCACTAGTATCACTTTATTATAATTAGTCTAGTTTTATGCCTACTCGCGCACTCATAAAAAAAGATAACTTGTATCATAATATTGCTCTCATACGTTCTGCTATCGTGGATCCACAAACAAAAGTATGTGTTTCGGTAAAATCCAATGCGTATGGACATGGACTCAAAGAGGTAGCACTGGCTCTTGACAATATGGCTCTTGATGATGTAGCCTCCAATGACATGGTACACAATAATGACATCGTCTACAGTAGCAGGGGTATTGATTATTTTGGCCTTGCACATAACAGCGAAGCAAGAGCCTTACGTTCATATGGAATACGCACTGCTATTCTTCTTTATAGCCATCAAGAAGTAACCGAACTAGAAGATGCCATACACAACGAGTGTGAATTTGTTGTGGGAGATATCGAATATCTGCAACACATAATTATTGCCGCACAAAAAACAAAGAAAACAGTAGCCGTACATCTCAAATACGAGAGTGGTATGGGAAGGCTTGGTATGGACACCATACAGTTTGAACAAGCATACGTGCTTGCTCATAAAAATCCTTATATTCAGCCCAAGGGCATCTGTACCCATCTAAGTGATTCTAGTAGTCATACGCATACGAAAGGCCAGATAGAAAAATTTGAACGACTACTACAGGCGCTCGCAATAAAAAAACACGACTATATAATTCACTGTGCAAACAGTGGGGCAATATTCCGCTATCCTGAATACCAATATTCAATGGTTCGTCCGGGCATTTCGCTCTATGGTGCAATGCCTAACAACGACCTAGGATTTAATGATACAAAAGCCAGAGCACTCAAACCAGTGATGGAGCTTCAGGCAAGTGTAGTCAGCATAAAACCCTATCCTAAGGGCTGGGGGGTGTCTTATAACTCTCTCTATACGACGCCGTCTGATACGTATATAGCGGTCATATGTGCAGGCTATGGCGACGGTGTTCCTATATCGTTTTCTAACAAAGCAGATGTGATGATTGAGGGGCGACGTTATCCTATTATTGGAAGAGTCACGATGGATCTTATTATGGTTGATCTTGGTGCAGATTTTAAGAAGGAAGGAGAGAAAGATGGAGAGAAAGATGGAGAGGAGCATATACGAGACTACAATATAGACCACAATATAAAACACAATATAGAAAGAGCACATAAAAATAATGCCAATATAAAAGTAGACAATACAAGAGTAGCTAATATAAGAATAGGTAGTACGGTTACGCTGTGGGGGTCCGAAGGTCTGTCAGTAGAAGAACAGGCGCACATAAGTGGAGAACTCAACTACACCCTTTTGACAGGCGTAATGGGTCGTGTACCGCGTGTGCTCGTGTAGGGTACTGTCTAGTAGACCATATAACCAAAACAAAGAGAAAACGCGCACTGCCTGCTTATACACGTACACAAAAATGTAGTCATCAATCGACATGTTATGTTTTGATAGGATTATCCGATAGGCTAAGTGGTACGTGGACTCGCATCTATAGATTTGGGTGTTGCATCGCTAAAGATCTGCTCAGAGCTACCGCCTAAACGTTGAATGTCTCGCATAGTGGGAAACAGACGCGAGCGCATAGACCCTTCGGCCTCATTAAAGGACTTAACGGCGCTTCCTAGTTGCGTTCCGACACGTGCAAAATACTCACCAAATTTATTAAAACGCTCCACCAACTTTTTACTTAAGGAGGCGATCTCCTTGACATTTTGGGTAAGATGGAGTTGCATCCATCCATACGAAATGACCTTTAGCAAGGCATACAGTGTTGAAGGACCAACAATAATAACCTTACTATCGAGTGCCCAGTCAAGCAAGTTTGGATCGTGCGACAGCGATGATTCAAGACCCGATTCGTAGGGTACAAAGAGAACCACAAGCTCGGGTGAATTATCAAATTGTCTCCAGTATTCTTTTCCTGCAAGCGTGCGTATGTGGTCGGACATCGATTTTTTGTGTTTGTCAAGAAACTCTGCGCGTTCTTGAGGGGTTTGTGATTGTGAAGCCTTTAGATAGTTATTCATGGGGGCCTTTGCATCTACGGGAATAATGCCCTGTTGGGGAAGCGTAATAATCATATCAGGGCGTTGCCTGCTTTCTTCAGAGCGAACCGCGTATTGTTCTGCAAAATCAATATGTTCGACCATACCTGCCATCTCAGCTATACGACGTAGCTGTATTTCACCCCATTTTCCCCGTGTCTTTATATCGGAACGAAGTGCTTGATCGAGCGAACTAGTACTGAGCATGAGTTGTTCGTTTTTCTTATTGAGTGACAGTATCTCACGTTGGAGGTTTTCTAATTCTTTATAAAGGGATGCATATGATGACGTCCGTTCGTGTTCGACTTTGTGTATATGCGTATCTAGTTTGCTAAGGTCTTGTGAAAGCGGTGTGAGGACTCCTTTGAGTTGTTCCTGACTCTGTTGTAGGTATAGTTGTGAATTTCGTTGAAGTGCTTGTGCGGATATTGAATCAAAAATACGAGTGAGATGCTCTTCGTTATGGGTAATACTTGCGTTGAGGGAGGAAAATTTTTCTATCTCAGCAGCGAGCTTTGCTTTGAGACTCACGTTTTCTTGTGAGAGGCTAGCAATTTTTTGTTGCTTAGCCAAATGAGTAAGAAGAAACGTAATAAGCACACTGACGAGTATAAGCGTAGCACCTAAAAACACTATGGTTGTAGGAGGCAGGGGAGTCATGCCTATTATTTTAGCAGAGTGTATAGCACTGGATATACTGAGTACATGAGTGACATCAATAACACGATACCCAATGCAACGACCAATGCAACATCCAATGAGATAGCCAATGAGACAGCCAATAAAACCGACAGAGATAAAGCAAAAGCCGAAGCACTGCTCCACAACTACATACAAAATCCAAGCCTCAGGCAACACTGCTATGCAGTCGAAGCGGTCATGCACCAATACGCAGAACAATATCAAGAAGACGTGCTCTACTGGTCAAACATAGGGCTCCTTCATGATATAGATTGGGAACTATACCCCCAACAGCATTGCCAAAAAACGGCAGAAATACTCAAAGAACAAGGGTATTCCAAAGGATTTATCCATGCTATCATGAGCCACGGGTATCAAATATGCACCGATGTAGCTCCAGAACATCAACTAGAAAAGCTACTCTATGCAAGCGACGAACTGACAGGGCTCATACTTGCCTGTGTGCTTGTGCGTCCGAGCAAATCAATTTTGGATTTGGAATTGCGTTCTGTAAAAAAGAAATGGAGTGCCAAAGCCTTTGCTGCGGGAGCAAACAGAGAAATCATAGATAGAGGTGCCCACATGGCAGGGATAGAACGAGATAAACTCATCAACGATTGTCTCGATGCGATGAAACGTAACGCAGAACGCATTGGCATAGCATAAGAATCAAAACATTACTACCATTATGTAGTTTTATCAATAATACTTACCAAGCAGTGAGTTGTTTATTATACTAAAATAAACATACACGTAAAAGTTAGGAGAAACATAAGCCTTGAGTATAGAAGCTATATTAAAAAGAATAAAAGATGAACAGATTGAATACGTAGACATCCAATTTGGCGACATGTTTGGACGTTTGCACCACGTTACATTTATTGCAAAAAATTTGGATGAGGAAAAACTAGCAGAAGGACTACCCTTTGACGGTTCGTCCATCCGTGCGTGGCGAAGCATAGAAAAATCAGATATGCTCTTTGTCCCCGACCCAAGCACTGCCTTTATTGATCCATTTAGGACACGCAAGACTATGATACTCTTTGGAGATATTGTTGAGCCCGTAACGGGCGAAATGTACGAACGTGCCCCCCGTAACATAGCAAAGAAAGCAGTAGAATTTTTACGATCGACAGGCATAGGAGACTCCATTTTTTTTGGACCAGAGCCCGAGTTTTTTATCTTTGACAGAGTGGCATATGATATTAAAAGCAACACCGCTTTTTTTGAAGTAGACCATTCCGAAGGACCTTGGAATACAGGTGGAAGCCAGTATGAAGAAATTCAGCACGGGCATCCGGTATTTCCAAAAGAAGGCTATCTTCCCGTTACTCCACAAGATTCGCTCATGGACATACGTTCAGAAATTACGAGCAATATGCAAGATATGGGACTTACCGTGTTTTTACATCATCACGAAGTCGCGACAGCACAGGGCGAAGTAGGAATCAAATACGATACAGCAACGTATTCGGGTGACAATGTTCATAAGTACAAGTATGCGACCAAAAATACAGCGACACAGTTTGGTAAAACAGCAACATTCATGCCCAAGCCCCTTGCTGACGATAATGGGAGTGGTATGCACGTCCATTCGTCTATATGGAAGAATGGAAAAAATCTTTTTGCTGGTGATAAATACGCTAATTTATCACAAGAGGCGTTATACGCAATAGGTGGATTGCTCAAGCATGGGCGTTCTATACAGGTGTTTACCAATCCAACGGTTAACAGTTACCGACGTCTTGTTCCTGGCTACGAGGCACCTGTGCGTCTTGCGTACAGTTCTACTAATAGATCTGCGGCAGTACGCATACCATACGTACATAGCGATATAGCACGCAGAATAGAATTTAGGTGTTGTGATAGTTCGGGGAGTCCCTATCTTTGTTTTGCAGCAATGACAATGGCGATGATCGATGGAATACGCAACCAGATTGAACCTGGTGATGCCTTAGAGAAAAATATATATGATCTTCCACCCGAAGAATTGCAAAACATTCCGTCTACCTGTGCAAGTCTTGAATCTGCCTTCGAAGAGCTCGAAAGCGATCTTGATTACTTGAATGCAGGAGATGTCTTTACACAAGATTTTATCGGTTCTTATAGAGAGCATAAGATGACAGAAGAAATAGAGCCCAATAAGCTACTTCCTACGCCTCTCGAATATAAACTATATTATTCTACCTAATGCACCCATACGTACAGTGAGAGAGTGAACAATAAGATATAAGATAAGCAAGACAGCAAGACAACAAGAAGGCTTTATCGTTCTTCAAATACCATAAAGAAAGCCAAAATAAAAAAGGCATATAAGAAGGGAAAGCCCAGAAAAAGTCCAGAAAAAGCCCAGGGAAAGCCAAAATAAAAAAGCAGAAAATACAAAAGGTCAAAAAAAAGAAGGGCAGAGAAATCTCTGCCCTTCTTATGCCCTTTTCTTATCCTTTTTTATTTGTGTTCTATGTGGTTTAAGCGTGGCTTAGTCTTTATAGCCAGCGGGTTGGGCAGGTATGGTTAAGTCGGGGTAGTTGTTAAGCTCTTCGGGTAGTAGAATGCGAGGCCATTTGCCTGATTCAAATACAAAACAAGGTTTAGTGCTGTCAAAGGTTGGGTTGGCACTACATGCGGGTAGTTTTCCTGCTGTTGGTGTGTTTTTATCTGACATAGTGCCTGCATTGGCAAGGCCTGTGATGCGTACTGACCACGTGTTAGAGGTAGCATCGTTATCATTGCGAGCGGTGGAACCGTCTCCGTCTGTGTTGCCGACATGATCGCCCTCGCTGTCAGTCTCTCTGCCACAGTAGGTGTTGGCTGTACCAGAAGCGTTAAAACCTATTCCACAACCAAAGGCAGAGGCAGTATTAGTAGACAAGCTACTAATCCACCCTAAGGCAAAACCTGTGGTGTTATTGTTGACAGCCTGTCCTACCAATCCGCCCGTGTTGTTAGAGCCAGAAGAGATATTGCCAGAAGCACTGCCTATGATGGTACCACTTAAGTTTATTCCCACCAATCCCCCTAAACTACTTCCAGAGTTAGAAGAGACATCTCCTGAGGAACTGCCTATGATGGTACCTGTGTTGTATCCCACCAATCCCCCTAAATTACTTCCAGAGTTAGAAGAGACATCTCCTGAAGAACTACCTATGGCGGTGCCTTTGTTGTATCCCACCAATCCTCCTAGGCTAGAGTCAGAAGAAAATACGGCTACGTTATCATTGGTGGCACTTAGTAGGCTAACATCAGTGTTGATAGCACCTAAGACACCGCCAGCATAGCCGTATTCAGTTGTAGTTAGCTCAGTGATTGTTACTGTACCAGTGGCTTCTATGGTTTTGGTTGTGGTGGTGTCCATAGGGGCAACAGCGATATTGGTTAGTGTGGTCGGGCTTGTTGAGGTTGCAGTTGCATAGCCTGCCAATGCACCCACTGCGGCATTGGCGGTGATTTTGGTTACCCCTATGCCTAAGTTACTGATAGTGGTGCCTGTGCCTAACTGTGAGAATAGCCCTTGATAGCTATCTGTGGTGTTTATGCTTAAGCCGACAATGGCATGACAATTACCGTGTAGTGTGCCAGTAAATATGTTTGTAGCACCGTCTGTGGTGCCACCTATGGCATTCCAGTTAGCCTCACTGCTTACATCTATATTGGTGGTTAGGTGATACTCACCCGTTAAACCATCGGCAATGGCTTTTAGACCACTGACAGAACTAATGGCAGTGCCTATGGTATTTGCTGTGTTGCTTGTATTGCAGGTGTTTTGCCAAGCGATTAATCGACTTGGAGTGTTGGGTGGGGTAGTGCCACCGCCACCGCCACCGCTTCCGTCTCCGTCGTTACAGGCGGACAAAACAAAGGCAGATAAAACGAATAAACAAGCGCTGGGTTTAAAAATCTTAAGAAAAAAGTTTAAATATGTCACATTACTATTGTATATGATACTTGTATAAAAGCATTTGATATGAAATGCAAAATCATTCGGCGATATGGTATACTAGACGGAGGTAGCTACCTTCTTATTCGACACGTGCCAAAAAAACACATAGTACTGCTCACAATAGTATTGCTCTCTTTTTTTACATTCTGGTCTTTTGCATCATGGGCTCAGCAAAAAAGTCAAAACGAGCGTGCACGTGATGACGAACAGAGCGCCATACAAGATCCTGATAGTACGACGGACTCCACGAGTGGTATACTTCCTAGCGATGCAACAAATCAAGAATACATAATAACGGCTACTGATTTACTCCTTGAGATATCGCGTGATTATGCCACTATACGCGACATACAATCTGACCTCACCATAATACAGGACTCACAGGAAAGCAAGGCAAAATTCTATCTTAAAAAACCCGATTTTCTTCGTATTCAATACGAATCTCCTGCAAGGCAAGTCATAGTAAGCGATGGAGAACTGTACCAAATCTATATTCCCCAGCAAAACGTCGTGTTATCCCAAAAAAAAAATACACAGGCATCTGCTGGCGCTACTGCGGACTTAGGCGACACAGGCACCATAGGAAATATCCTTAATGAAGAAGGACTTTTGCAACTTCGTCGAAACTATTTTTCATCTTTTGTCGATACGCCTACGTACAAACGAGTAGAAGGCATTTTGCAACCCGTTATTGGTATCAAACTTACATGGAAATATTCTACTCAGAGTTTTCGAGAAATTGTCCTCTATGTGGGAAGAGATAATATTATCTATAGAGTCGAAGGACTTACTTATAATAGCAGTAGTGTTACTTTTTCATTTGATAACATAAAAATAAACGAAGGTATACCAAGTACAATCTTTGTATACGATCCCCCGCCCAGCGCAAGTGTAATAGAGAACTTCTTGCAAGAATAAAACCCAGCATGAATAACGTAACCTTTGGAGATTATTTACGATCAGCTCGCGAAGAAAAAAACCTCAGCTACGAAGATGTATATAAAGCAACCAAAATAACGCGTCAAGTGATTATAGATCTTGAGTCTATGAACACATCAAAATTTCCTCCCGAGGCCTACTTAAGGGGATTGATCCGTAGTTATTGTAGTTATCTGGGTATTAATCCACATGAGGTATTTGACTTAATTAAAAAAAATGAACTGCAATCACGCCACCTTGACTTTGAATACACCAGCGTTATTCCCGAAAAACGTCGCCGTATACTAGGGCTGGTTAGACTTGCTGTTGTATGTATCATTGTGATTGGTGTTGGCGTGGGGGCGTATGTTTCTTACGATACCATTGTTGCTACTATTGGTCAGCTACGTACACGACAAAGAGAGCGACGTGTACAAGACGAAGAACGTATTGCACGTATATCGAATTTAGAAGAACGAGAATTTATGCGTGGTGAGAGGTTTATACTTGAATCAGATAAGGGCGCCATGACGTTTGAGCTTGTTCAGACAAATCCCGCAGTACTGCGTTCAGGAGATGATGAATTTGTACTTGCTGATAATCAAGTAGTGTTTTTTAATGTTGATGATCAGGGTGAGGATGACTTTGCGGTATTTTCACGCGGGGTATCATTGAGCAACTCTGGTAATTCCAGTGGTTCTCGTGAGGCTTTAAGTACTGTGGATGATGGAACGCAGGGAGCAACAAGTAGTATCGATGTATCGGATACGGTTGTGCTACGCATCGATCCAAATATATACCAAGATTTTTCTCTTCTTACTGGTATAGCTTTTACGGGTACAGATTCGCCATCGTCTAGTGTGCCTTCGTCAGATACGCTTGCTATTATCGGTATCCCAGAAAATGTTACTATAGATGCACAGACAGTAGCGACTGAACTCGTATTTGAAAAAACAAGCCCGTTTCCATTTACCCTGCGAGTACGGAGTCTTGATGACTTGTATGTAATAGTAGAGTACAACCAAAGCAACCAAAGTAGTCAAGAGCAAGTCGTCTCTGCCGAACAAGAGCTAATGGTACAACTTACAACAATGGCGACTTTTTACTTGGCGCATACGAGTACAGTGGAATTTTTTGTGAATGATGTACCGCTCCCACTGGGTAATTCAGCCTTACCTCAAAGCTTCGTGCTTGTTTTGAACAAGATTGATTCATCAGCAGAGGTAGTGGATAATGATCGGGACAATCAGCGTGTTCAACCAACACAGGAAACAAGTGGCTATATACTAAAGAAAATTGACGTACTCTAATCCTCATTCTGCTCCTCATATGCTTGCATCGCTTAATCCTCAGCAGAAGCAGGCCGTATTGCATATGGGCTCGCCCTTACTTATTCTCGCAGGTCCAGGTTCGGGAAAAACGAGGACAATCACCACTAAAATAGCATGGCTTATACAATGTCAGGGTATTCTGCCACACCGCATACTTGCTATGACGTTTACAAACAAGGCAGCCAATGAAATGAAAGAGAGAATCGATGCCCTGTTTGCACTACCTTCTAAAAACGATGCAATACTCGATACTGCGACTAAAAACGAGTCCTCTGAATTTTCTGGGGCATCTGGGGTATCCGAGGCTTCCGTAAAGGACGCTGGAGATTCTACTAGCCCATTGCGTCGTTCTCACCATGCCTTTGTAAGTACCTTTCATTCTTTTGGGTACTATTTTATGCGACACTTTGGTCATAAAGTTGGGTTTAGCAATACTCCTTCTATCATAGATGATCAAGAGCAGGCACAGCTACTAAAAACTATTAGTCCGAGCCTAGACAGCAAAACGGCTAATATCCATGCTAAAAATATAGCACGTTGTAAAGACTTTGGGCTTAGCTACCGCGCGCCTGCCCAAGAACTCGCGTCTTTTTTTGTTGACGCTGAGTTGTTTCATGAGTATGAGAAAGCAAAGCTATCATCCAACTATGTAGATTTTAGTGATCTCATCCTGCTTCCGTATACGATACTACGGGACAATCAAGATGTACAAGAGTGGATTCAGCATCGATGGTCCTGGTTTCTTATAGACGAATACCAAGACACCAATGGCGTGCAACATCAGTTATTGCGCGCTATGTGTGCACAAAGCAAAAATGTCTGTGTGGTTGGAGATGACGATCAGTCCATTTATAAATTTAGAGGGGCACAGGTTGACAATATCTTACAGTTTTCTTCTCATTATCCACATACCACCACGATAAAACTTGAGCAAAATTATCGAAGTAGTCCCCAAATAGTCGATTTTTGTAATGCCCTTATAAAGGATAACAGCGATCGACACGGAAAACAAGTGTTTAGTACAGAAGCAAAAGGTGACAAGCCTGCGCTCGCTACGTTTAATAACGAAGGAGAAGAGCTACGTTTTATTGTCGATCAGGCACGAGAAACTGCGTACACGCAGACCAGTCTTGCAATATTCTATCGTACCAATGCCCAGTCGCGATTATACGAAATGGAACTACAACGTGCACGCATTGCTTATGGAATAGTAGGTGCACTCAGTTTTTTTGATAGACAAGAGATAAAAGATGCTATTAGCCTTATACGACTTTATACCAATCCTAGTGATGCGTTGAGTTTTTTGCGTGTTGCAAATAAACCAGCACGCGGTCTAGGAGGAAAAACACAAGCACTCATTTCGGAAGCGCTTCGTGCTGGAACGAGCATGCACGATCTCAGACCTGCTCTTCAAAACATGGTCAGTAAAAAAGCTCTGCAAGGCTTTGATATATTTATTGATGTGTTTGTGCCTCTGCAAGAGCGCAGTATAGGAGGCTGTATCAGAACCTTACTAAAACGATCGGGTATCTGGGATATGTACGAGCGCGAAGACTCACTACATTTGACCGATAGAATCAATAATCTCGAGGAACTCATAAGTTTTTCTGAAAGTTATCAGGCAGATAACGATGGTTTTGCTAATTATTTTAGTCAAATTTCGCTCGATAAAGGCGAATACAACGTTCAGTCGCATGCGCCTGTTCAGCTTATGACGCTTCATAGATCAAAAGGCTTGGAGTTTGACGACGTGATTATTTGTGGGCTCGAAGAGGGAATGCTTCCGCTGAGTAGAGGAGGTGACACCGTAGATGATCTTGAGGAAGAGCGGCGTTTGTTTTATGTTGGAGCGAGTAGGGCACGGCGGTCGCTTTCTCTTACGTTTTGCTACTCACGAAAAAAATACGGGCACTACGTGTACAATGATCCGTCTGTATTTCTCAAGACGTTTTTGCGTGGAGACAATACAGATCTCATCTGTGCCTCACAACATGGGTACTCTATCGACAGGTTAATGGGTGGTCAGCATGACAAAGACCGTAATGACGATAGAGGCAGTAGTTACACAGCAGGTGTTCCACATGAGTATGATGCTCAGGGCTGGACGAACGGCGATAAGGTAGAACATAGCGCTTATGGTAAAGGGCATGTACGTGAGGTACGAGTCAATAAAGGTCATGTGGTGATAGAAGTAGATTTTGCTAATAATTTTACTGCGATGTTTATGCCAAAATACACGCGCGAACTAAAAAAATGTGATGTGTCTAAAGAGTAATGCCCACTAAACCCGCTAAGCCATCTATGCCCGATAAGCCTGCTATGCACATTTCTCCCGTGTCGATAAAGAGAGCACGAGATTTTTATCTCTATACCTATGATGGTAGGCGTCTTTTAGATCTTTCTATGAACAATGGGTTTGCACCTCTTGGTCATAAACCGAGAGGATATTCGCAAGCAATAAAACAGGCAGTTGATAAGGGAGTATGGGGAACCTATCCTAACAGTGTATCAATGCGTCGTTGCGAGCGGGCAGTAGAAACATTGCTCTCTGTGCTTTTTGATAAGAGCTCCCTAATATACGAGGAATGGTGTTTTGAACCACTTGATGCTCACTATATACAAGAGGCTATGTCTAGCGACGTACATGTAGTATGGTATCCTTTTTCAGGTATGTCGCTTGTGGATACGATACGTGATAGATATAGTACGGAAAATCACAAAACAAAGAAGCACGATGTCCTACCTCTTGGCGACTCACTACATGTGACCATTGTGCTTCCTTTTGAATGGGCGCGCCATTGGGGTGTTCAACTTATAGTAAGCGGGACTAGCCCTGTACAGATTTCAAAGCCATCACTAGAATTACCGACTGCCATAGAGCTTTCGCTCATACATAAAACAATAGAAGTGATATCCACCCACTATCTTGTACGTCCTCCCATAAGACATCGACGCCATAGAACAGATATTCTCATGCATCATATTGATTCCAGTGTGAGACAGTCAACAAAGATACACTATGTGTCGGTACCTTCTCACAAAGATGGCCTTCGTTTACACGAACAACGCAATCATCCTAAAAACCCTTTGATACATAGCCTTGATCTTCCTCAAGGAATCAAATCAAGGGGTGCGTACTTGTACATTCCAAAGCTCAGGAAAGATACCGCTATGCAGTTTGTAACACAGGCCTCCGCGTATCAGATACACGTTCCTGCTGATCTACGGGTGCTTGTGTTGCCACAATGGATGAGTCGACATGACTTTAGTCAATTTGAACAATTTTTTAAATGTATTACTCTAATGTAGATGTATTGCTATAGATAGGGGCAGAGAGTGTTGCGTTTCCTAGCCATATATACTTACAGGTATACCGCTTGTTATATTTATATGTTCATGCTATCCTTTGTAGTTTTGGTCGATATATGCATGATAGCCTAAGACAAACTCCTAAGTCAGGCTATGGTACAGCACGAAGAAGACACTATGCAAATAATTGAGTGAGATAGTAGGAGGTGTTTACTTGCGGTATGAGCGATATCTCGCATTACACGATGATATAAAAAGAGTACTACAATGGTGTGATGCGCTATTTCTATCTATTGGCTATTAGGCTATTGGCTATTAGGCTATTAGGGGCATTTAACGCTGCGTATTTCATCGTAAAAATTGACAAATCACGTACGTATATACTATAATCAAACTGTAGTGGCTTCGATAGTGTTGGGTCTTTTTGCAGGGCTCATTGGTGTTTATTTTATTAGCGATGTGACATGGTCACCTGGATGGATGGCGGAGTTTCTTTTTGTAATAAAAGGGCTTATTCCCTTTGGGTTTTTTATGCTTGCAGTGCTTGCTCTCTTACTGGGTGTTGCAGATGTGGTTGATCGTGCTCGGGCAAAAAAAGAGACTCAGAAACTTCTTGAAAAGTCAAAGAAAGAATCGATGTAGTCACCTCTTTAAAAAATTATTGAAAAATTAATAAACATACTTGACCACATACAATAGCTAAACGCCACAAACAGACATGACGAACAAAGAACAAGCAGGATGATAACACGTTCTTGTATTTTTGAATGTTAGACTATTAGCATATTTGTTACACAAGAGTTACCCATAGCTATATAATTATATAGTGTAATTCCCCAGTATAGGGAATCACGCTATTGTTGCACAAGGTATGGCCAAGATACGGTACTGTAGGACGGTACTCGGTATGATCCAAAGTGGTCCAAAATGGCATAGTCACATGTGCACAATAGACAAATTGTGGGGCTCCATACCCCACAATTTTTTATAAGTTTAGTAATCATGTGCATCATGACTGTAGGGTGATAGCCGATCTTGTATGTTTTATCCTTTTACCTGTTATATGATTACCGGCATATTGCATACCGCATATTATATATACATATAGTGGTATATGTATCATACAATAGTAAAACTACCACGTTATGCATATTACGTAGTCATATTTGATACTATGTGCATACTAATGTTATACTGTAGAAGTAAAATTGTACATTCATTATACAGCCTAAGGCATGTGCAGAAGTTAGTAACTATACAAAACTGAACAAATATAGGAGCTATATATGACTAATTGTAGTATTAAATCAAACCGTATTTATAATGGATATACCCTTGTAGGAGTATGCCTTGTGCTCATGGGAGCCATGCTATCGTGTGCAGATGACCTCGATGGTGCTGGAGGTGGCTGCGATACTGTAGTAACTACAACAGCACCCGATACCAAAACAGCCCTTATTATAGAGATAAACAGGGCCATTGGTTACAAAGGATTCGAGGCAGATCTTAACCACATCGATACCTCAAAGATAAACAATATGGATGGTTTGTTTGGGACTAAGGATAGGAGAGAGTTTAACGGGAGTATGGCATGTTGGGATGTCTCATCGGTTACCAGTATGAAAAATATGTTTAGTGGAGCAGATATGTTTAACCAAGATCTAAGCAAGTGGAATGTTTCAGCAGTCAAAAGTATGGATAATATGTTTCGAAGAGCAAATGCATTTAACAGTGACCTTAAAGACTGGGATGTCTCATCGGTCACTAGTATGGCGTATATGTTTAATGCCGCAAATGCGTTTAACAGTGACCTTAAAGACTGGGATGTCTCATCGGTCACTAATATGGAGCATATGTTCCATAGCGCAAGTGTGTTTAACAGAGATATTAAAGACTGGAATGTCTCATTAGTTAAAAATATGTCGTATATGTTTAATGACGCAAATGCATTTAACAGAGATATTAAAGACTGGGATGTCTCATCGGTCACTAATATGGAGCGGATGTTTGATGACGCAGATGCATTTAACAGAGATATTAAAGACTGGGATGTCTCATCGGTCACTAATATGGACTTTATGTTTCTTTGGGCAACTGCATTTAACCAAGATATTAGCAAATGGAATATCTCAGCGGTTACCAGCATGCAATGGATGTTTAATAATGCCCAATCCTTTTGTCAAGATCTCTCTGCCTGGCAATCCAAGCTAAAGACAGGAGTGGACAGGACCAATATGTTTACATATACTGGCATAGAGTGTGATACGACATTCTCCCCACCGAGTTGGTATAATCTAAAAAGATAGTAGATATTGAACCGTATCCTCACCACATCTCATTATTGGCATCTTTAAAGGTGTCTGACCCATAGGTTTCTTTGGCGTTTTCCTTTAGCGTTTTCCTTTAGCGTCCTCCTTGCCGAGTTATTGACGTGCCACAGAGTTTAATTTAAAGAAATTTAGTTTTTTCTTGACAAAAAAAGAGAAAAACAATATAATGAAAGTATGGCACAGGTGCAGCTAAATAACGTAGGAAAAACATACGATAATGGTTTTGTTGCCGTCAACAGTCTTAATGTTGAAGTAAATGATAAAGAGTTTGTTGTTCTTCTTGGTCCTTCGGGCTGTGGCAAAACGACTACTCTGCGAATGATAGCTGGTTTAGAAGAAGTAACCAGCGGAGAGCTCTCCATTGCAGGAAAAGTGGTGAATAATATCCCTCCAAAGGATAGAGACATTGCAATGGTATTTCAGAATTATGCATTATACCCACATATGAATGTTTTTGAGAATATGGCATTTGGGCTCAAATTGCGTAAGATTCCTAAAAAAGAAATAAATGAGCGTGTCAGTGAAGCAGCGCGAGTTCTCAAACTGGAGAGCCTACTCGACAGAAAGCCCAAGCAACTATCAGGAGGTCAACGCCAACGTGTTGCTCTTGGGAGGGCGATTGTTCGTAAGCCACGAGTATTTCTCTTTGACGAACCGCTTTCTAACCTTGATGCTAAACTGAGGGCTCATATGCGTGCGGAGCTCGCATCATTACACACTCGCATAAACGCGACCATGATCTATGTAACACACGATCAAATAGAGGCTATGACACTGGGAGATAGGATAATCATTATGAAAGACGGTGTGATTCAACAAGTGGGAACGCCACTTGATTTGTATGACAACCCTGTCAATCGTTTTGTAGCGGGATTTATTGGTTCGCCTCCTATGAATCTTTTTGACGTTGATGTAAAGCGTAGTAGCACGGATATTACTTTTACAGGTTCGGATGTAAATATTAAACTTTCATTTTCTAAGTTTCCAAAACTCAAAAAATACGAAGCAGACACTGCTAATATTGGCATTAGACCCGAAGACATGACGTTTTCTGTCAAGAAAAAAGAAGATAACTATATATCAGGCGTTGCTAAGGTAGTAGAACACCTTGGAGCAGAGACGTATGTATATCTTCCTCGTGGGTTTACAGAAGAAGGCGAAACCTTTTTGATAGTAAAATTGGGGAGAAACGATGACATCAAAGTAAACCAATCTACTTCATTTACGGTAGACACTGCTAAATTACATGTCTTTGATTCTGAAACAGGTGACTCCATCATATAATCCAACCCACATAATTCACGGCACGCTATATACTTTTCTATAAAAAGTAACCTCTCTGTTTACCTTAACCTTTCTGCTTACCTTACATGGCATACACAAAATAAAATCAATTACTCAAGATCAAGTATCAGTATCAAACATCCAAAACCTAAGGCTCAACACTAAGTACTAAAGTACTAAAATACCAAAGTATTAAAATACCAGAGAAAATGAACTAATGTGTACTGTACAATTAAAAAAGATGAAGCTAATGGTATTCTTTTTATACGCGTGTCTAGGGCTAATGTATGTGAATTGTACAAAGCAGGTCATGGTACTAGAATACCAGGATATCAGCACACGCACATGGGAGACAATAGTAGAAGAGGCACGAGGTCAGGAAGTATTTTTTAATGCATGGGGTGGAAGTTCCACCATAAACAGCTATATAGAATGGGTAAAAGCAAGACTTGCAGACGTGTATCAAATCAAACTGGTATTTGTACCCTTGGATACAACCGGTAGTGCGGTGACGCGAATTCTTCAAGAACGTGCATCCGAAAGTCCGAGTAGCGTTGATGTTTTGTGGGTAAACGGACAGAATTTTCGTAGCCTCGCAGAAAATGATGCCTTGTTCGGCGATATACTCAACCTCATACCCAACAAAGACAATATTAGTGCTAATCCTCTTCTTTACCAAGACTTTACCCTCCCAACAATGGGAAGAGAGGTTCCCTGGGGAACAGCACAGTTGACTTTCTTTCATAGCTATGGAGATCAAGAAAAGATAGCAGTATTTGACTTCAGCACTTTGATATTGAACAGTCAGATTTTTCCCGGAACATTTACGTATCCTACTCCACTTGATTTTCATGGTCTAAGTTTTCTTAAGACCCTGTTGTATGTACTTTCGTCTGACAAAGATCTTCTTTTTAGTCCATATCAGGTGCACATGGATACCATGACAGACGGTAGTGATGATGGCTTTTCCGATAGCAGTGACGTGTTACCTATCGAAAACGAACTCTTAAAAGCGCACCCTCTATGGAAGTATCTTGATACGCTTCATCCTTTGCTATATCAAAAAGGTGAGGTCTTTCCAATAAATCACGCAGAAATGCTTGAGTGGTATAGTGATGGGCTTATACGCTATGCGTTTAGTTTTAATCCTTATGAAGCCATAAATAAAATACTTGACGGTAGCTTTCCCAAGACTACAACGAGTTTTGTTCCTCAAGAAGGAACGCTTGCCAACGCACACTTTTTAACGATACCCAAAGGAAGCAGATCACCACAAGCTGCGCTTGTTCTCATTAATTTTCTTCTTTCATTAGAAGCACAAGTACGCAAGGCAGATCCTAAGTTTTGGGGTGATCCAACAGTACTCGAGCTCTCTCGTTTTTCTGTGGAGCAACAAAGCCAGTTTGCTTTTGACGATATGGTGAGTCAGTATCCCGCTGCACTTCCACCCCCAGAAATTGGAGTGAATACCATACCTGAGTTTCATAGTAGTTGGGAACTACCACTCATTGAAGAGTGGCAGCGACGTTACGCGCGTTGATTGCCCGTTTTTTTAATAAGCACAGCGGATCTAGGAGTATTGCCAATACTCGAATAAAAGAGCGAAACTACGTACTTGTTGCGCTTTTATCTTGTGTACTATTTTTGCCTAGTATATGTGGTATATGTATTTTTTTTGTTCGCACTATTGTAGGAGTAGCAAAGACACCAGAGGTCTTACGTGACTTTGTAGCAGGAAATTGGTGGAAGTCATTCTTGGACGTGACGATTCGTGTTCCTGTGGTTCTTGTAGTCGTGATCATGATGATATTTGTCTTAGGGTTTGTGCTTATCAAAGGTCATCGTACTGTGTCAATATCACAAATGGTATTAATGGTAACACCACATATCTGTGTTGCTGTAGCACTTTCTTTTTTACTTTTTCCTACGGGATTAATTGCAAGGGTATTGCAGGCATTTTCTGTAAGTGGGTATGAGTATCGGGGAACACGCATAGCACTTGGACTCACCCTTATATGCAAAATGGTGCCCTTTGTCATCTTACCACTCCTTCATCAAATACGAGATAAGACAATACTTCGCGAATATCAGTTTGCACAGACGCTTGGTCATAGCGAAGGAAGTGCATGGGCAATTGTAGTATTTCCACAGGTACTTTACAAACTCATACCACTGCTTTGTGTTGTTGCAGTATACACCATAAGTCCAGTTGATATATCGTTTATACTTGGTTCGAGAGATCCGGCTGCGGTAGGGGTTCGGATACAGCAATTGTATTTTCTTCCTTTTGCCCAACTACGTCTGCAAGCTCGTGTTGCCGCTGCGATAGTAATACTCCTATCGTTGGGTATTGTTATAGGAATATGGAAGCTAACGGGGGCACTCAATACGGGTATAACGGGTTTGAGTAGTCGTGGAGCTATACGTACTGTGTGGGGAAAGTGCTTTGGTGCTACGGGGCATGTGACTAATATGTTTTTTGTCTTGGCGATGCTCGCGGTAATGGTGATATTATGTATGTGGGCGTATGCACGTCGTTGGGAGTATCCATCTGTTTTTCCGCAAGAATGGGATGCTGGGATTTTGATGTCTTCGTGGAAAACGCTTGTACCGGTAATTGAACAGAGTATAGTCATTGCGGCATGGAGTGCAGCGATTGGCGTATGTGGAGTCCTGTTTATACACGAGCTCATGAGGGGTTCGTACATGACTAAAAACGTTTTTTTTGTTATCCTCAGCCTGTTGTTAATACCCGATATTTTTAAGACTATCTGTATCAATGATTTTTTTTTATTGACGAGAAGGCACGGTAGTATGAGTGCAGTAATATGGGCACATGTTCAAACAGTATTACCCTACTGCTATGTGATGCTGTATGGTACGCTCACACGCTTTAACTATAGGTACATGCACAGTGTCTATTTGCTCGGCAAAAACTATATGCATGCGGTGATACGTGTGTATATTCCGTTACTTTTGCCAGAAATTATGCTTGCGTTTTTGTTTGGAATGCTCGTAAGCTTGGGGCAATATACGAGTACAATATTTGTCGGGGGAGGAAGAATACAGACACTTCTTGTATGGCTTGTGTCTTTGAGTAGCGGAAGAGATAGGCGCTTGCTTGCGAGTACTGGGGTACTATTGATGCTTTTACAGCTCGCCCTTGTATTATGTTTTCTTGCTTGTATATTTTACCTTCGGCGTAGTACGCTTCTGCAATCTCTAAAAACCAGTAGCCGTGTATATAAAACACGTAGACAAGAAGGAATCAGGTAGTGAAAATAGAACTTATCCATCTTACTATTAAAAAACGCGAGCATACAACAAAGCGTACACGAGTGTTGCCGTATACAACACACACATTATTATCAATTAATATAGCTATACACTCGGGAGAGCTATATACCGTTATGGGTGCCAGTGGCTCAGGTAAGTCAACATTGCTTAACGTAATTAGCGGTATTCATGATAGGCAAAGGTTTGAATACAGCGGTAAAATCTGTATTAACAATCAAGAAATTTCAAGTGTTGCGCCACACCAACGACAGGTAGGTATGATGGTACAAGATTTTTTGCTTTTTCCTCACTTAAAAGTAGGGCAAAACTTGCTATTTGGCATGAAACACATACCCCCCATACAACAAGCGAATGGTCAGCTATCATGGAGAGATAGAAAGGAACTGCGATACGAACGATTATACAAGGCACTTGATGATGTCCAGCTCAGTCGTAATTTGCTTGATAGATATCCTGATACCCTTTCAGGTGGGCAGGTTGCACGTGTTGCCCTGATGCGAACCTTGCTATCTGATCCTAAGGTCTTGCTCTTGGACGAACCATTTTCGCGTTTAGATGCTCCGCTACGTGCCGAAATACGGGCGTTGGTAAAAGATTGTGTCGAAAGGCTTGGTATTCCTACCTTGCTCGTGAGTCATGATACAGAAGATATTTTGCAAGCAGGGCGAGTGGTGACATTGATTACCTCACAACCAAGAGAATCAACCAAGAGCCAAGCAAGTAGCCAAGCAAACCAGAGAGCCAAGCAAAAAAGTAAACAGTAATCAAGCAACTGGTTTTTTTGAGTGCAAGCTGGTCTTACGCGTGAGTAATTCGACGAGCAAAGCGAGTCCTGATCCCAAAGAAAAAAAGATAAATATCGCAAACCCCGAAACGTTTCCCCAATAGGGGACGAGGTAAAATCGCACAAAATAATAGAGAGTTCCTATCAATAGACCGAGTATGCATGCATAAAAAGGAGCAGGAAAATATCGTATTATATATTTGAGTGCAATCGACATGGTAATTAATCCAACAACGCTCCCTATGAGGAGGGGAATGAATAATGGGAGATACGCATTGTCAACTATGGCAAGAAAGGTGGGGTAGTATCCTATGAGTAAGAGTATGTAGGATCCACTCAAACCCGGTATAAGTCCCACTGCCGCTGACAACATTCCTCCCACAAAAAACGCTCTAAGCAATTCGCCCCCAAAGAATACACCAGAAAATACACCAGAAAACACAGGGGCGGACACAACACCGCCTTGTATTTTTGTGGTTTCTGGCGTTCCCGTGAGAAAAAAGAGGAGCATAAAACCACATACGACAAAGCATACATGCCACCACGAATACCGTGGTGTAATATGTTCATGAGCAAAAAAAGGTATGGTGGTACAAATGAGCCCACAGAATACCAAAATAAGCAAAATAGGAGTGCTTTCAAAAAAGTAAAGCAATACCCCAGCAAAAAAAATCATTGCAGTAATAAATCCTACCGCAGTAGGAATAAAGAACAGCAAGCCTTGCACAAGAAGGGTGCGATTCCATGCACGAGGGCTAAAGAGAGCGGAAAGAAATTCTATAGCGGGTTCGAACACCCTGAGAACAACGGCAGAGGTACCCACGCTTATACCTGGAGTAACGGCGGTGCATCCTAATACAAGTCCTTTTATTACATTGATAATGATGGTGAGCATAATGTCTTATATTAACAGTATAATAGGCACCTTAAAAGTTCAAAAAAACAATGGGTGATAACAGAATACCGTGAATACACAAAAACAAGGAGGTATACTTGAATAGTATGAGTACACAAAAAAACAAACAGCCCACGCATACCACCACAGTACCCGCACCGATGGATAACAGAGTTATAGCATATTTTGACGATCTGCAACGAGATACTCGTGTATACGATATAGTTGCCATGCTCCGTAGGCTTGTCCTAAATAAAAATCCTTCGCTTACAGAACGCATTATGTATGGTGGCTTGAGTTTTCATGATGCGCAAGAAATACGTGGCGGAATCTATGTGTATAGCAAGTATGTATCGCTTGTTTTTAGTGAGGGATACACATTACAAGATGTTTATGGGGTACTGGCGGGTAAAGGCAAGTACAGAAGGCATATTACCATCTATACTATGGCAGATATATCGGAAAAACATGTAGAAACGTATATAAAAAGTTACTATTGATACGAAATAATATCGTATGATGTGATATTATACTAGTATGAGTGCAAAAAAAATTTATTTACCTGAAAATCAGGTGCCTGATCAGTGGTACAATATCATGGCAGATATGCCAAACAAGCCACAGCCACCTCTTAATCCCGCGACAAAAGAACCTATAGGTCCTGAGGCACTAGCGCCCTTGTTTCCTATGGAGTTGATAAAGCAAGAGGTTGCTACGGATAGATGGATTGCAATACCTCAAGAAGTTCGCGATATTTATAAAATCTGGCGACCAAGTCCACTGATTCGTGCTACAGAATTAGAGAAGGCGCTCGATACTCCTGCAAAAATCTACTATAAATATGAGGGCGTAAGTCCCGCAGGTTCGCATAAGCCCAATACGGCAGTTCCGCAAGCTTATTTTAATAAGCAAGAGGGTGTCAAAAAAATCACTACCGAAACAGGCGCTGGTCAATGGGGGAGCGCGCTGAGTTTTGCATGCAATATTTTTGGCATAGAATGCGAAGTGTATATGGTTAAAACAAGTTACGAAAGCAAGCCCTACCGAAAAATAATGATGAATACCTGGGGTGCCGATGTCTATCCTTCGCCTTCTACAAGGACACAGGCAGGTACTAAGATACTAGAGGCAGACCCACAATCGCCCGGTAGTCTTGGTATTGCTATATCCGAAGCCATAGAAATGGCAGTGCAGGCTGATACGACCAAGTATGCCCTAGGAAGCGTTCTTAATCACGTGCTATTACATCAAACAATTAATGGTCAAGAAGCTATTAAACAGTTAGAGCTCGCGGGAGAGGACCTTCCTAGCGTGGTAATCGCACCCTTTGGTGGGGGGTCTAATTTTGCAGGGCTTAGTTTTCCGTTCTTACATCTCAATTTTACACAAGGTGCGCAGATACGAGCAATCGCCGTTGAGCCAAGTTCGTGTCCAAAATTGACACGAGGGCAGTTTAGATATGATTTTGGTGATACATCGCAGATGACTCCGCTTCTTCCTATGTATACGCTCGGACATAATTTTGTTCCTGCACCCATACATGCAGGTGGTTTGCGCTATCATGGTGCGGGTGTATTGGTTAGTCAACTGCTTAAGGATAAGTGTATCGAAGCACGCGCATACGATCAAATCAGGTGCTTTGAAGCAGGTGTTCTGTTTGCTAAGACTGAGGGAATTATCCCCGCTCCCGAAGCTAACTATGGAATAGTGGGTATCATTGACGAGGCCGAGCGGTGTAAACGTGAGGGTAAGTCAGAAGTGCTACTTATGAACCTCTGTGGACATGGTCACTTTGATATGAAAGCCTATCAAGATTATTTTGAAGGAAAATTGGTAAACCACGAGGTCACTGACCAGGATATTTCTGATTCTCTTGCGGAGTTAGATAGCGCCAGTTGATGACAAGCCAGTTGATAAGCCAACAGTTTTAGCCAGCTAGGTTAATGACCCAGTTGACAAGCCAGTTAATAGAAACAGTTAATAGCGACCACTTGATATCAGTTGCCTTAACTAATAGCTACTTAGCTAGTAGCAGTTGCCTTTTGATCACGTTCTTTTAATGGCTTTTAATGGCTTTTAGCGGAGAGTCCAGAAAAGTTTATTCGATATTGAAAGCCTTTTTAAGGGCTTCCTTCATCGGGCTACCAGTAAAGGTATCTTCATGTTTATAATCATCGGGAGCCTTAATAACCTGTACTTTCTTATTGCTAAGAAAAGAGAGTTCAGTTGCGTTTAAGCCTCCAACAGCATCATCTTTTTCAGCGTAAAGGTACGTAACATTTGAAAGATCATCATATTTTGCTAGTTTTTCTGTATAACGATATTGACCAAAACTCGCAGCTATCTTCCAAAGATTCTGATTAGCAATATCTGTTTCTGTTTCAATGGTTGGAGTAATGCCGTTCTCAAAACGACCTGCGTTTCCTTCTTTGTAAGCCTTCCAGAATACTTCAGGTATATCCAATCTTCCAACGACGATAAGGTACTTATCGACAAGGTTGATGTCCTTCGTACTCATGAACCGCTCTACAATAAAGGCTCCAACAGAGATTCCCATAAGGTAGACTTTATATCCCGAGTCATTAAAATGCTCTAGCGTATCGTTTAATATATTAATGGTTTGATTAGAGTATCCTTCGATAGTTTCAAAGGGGAGAGATTTTGTAGGATCAGGATAGTCATAGAGTGAATGGTTAGCTGTTATGGTTTGATGCTGGTGAGGCATGACAATAAGTAGATTATCGGTATTGATATTTTGACCTGTAAAGATTTGATTGAGGCCTTCATTCTCGAGTGAATATGAAGGTCCTCCCTGTACCACAACAAGAACCCTATTGGAATTGATATCCCCACTATACCAAATATTCTTTTTTATGGATTCGGGAATAGTTTTATTTCCGACATTACCGCCTGTCCCACCTCCATCAGAATTGGAACAGGAGACCATAAGAATAATTCCCATGATAAGACTCATTCTAAGACTCATTCTAAGACCCATTCTAAGACCCATTCTAAGAATAGATAACTTCATAATATTTACTCCTTCATATATGCGTATGCACATATGATGCTATTTTTTTTGTGTATCGCTATCGTTTAGAAAATTGAAACTGCTTGCGAGCGCCTTTTTGACCATATTTTTTGCGTTCTACCATGCGCGAATCGCGGGTAAGTAAGCCTTCTTTTTTGAGAGGTTCTCGTAGTTCGTCTTGGTATTTTAATAGTGCTCGTGCTAGTCCATGTGAGATAGCACCAGCTTGGCTTGAGATACCTCCCCCTTTAACAGTGATGACTAAGTCAAACTGATGTTCTAGGGCGACAGTTTTGAGTGGCATAAGAGCACGCTGTACGAGATCTTCTCGTACCAGATAGTCTTTAAGATTTTTTTCTTTATTGACAACGATAGTACCCTCGCCTTTTTTAAGGTATATGCGAGCTACCGAGGTTTTTCTTCTTCCGTGTGAATAAATTTGTTCCATAGTATATGTCTCTATAATCTTGTAAAGGTTGAAACGTCAATTGCCTGCGGTTGTTGGGCATCGTGTGGATGGGTAGTATCGCTGTACAGCTTGACATTGCTCATGAGTTTACGACCCAACCTGTTTTTTGGGAGCATACCACGTATGGCACGTTCCATCGGAAACGTTGGTTTTCGTTTGACAAGCGTCTCATAGTTTTCTGATTTGAGCGAACCTGGATATCCGCTGTGACGATGATACATTTTTTGTTCACGCTTGTTTCCGGTGAGGATGGCTTTTTGGGTGTTGATTACGATAACATAGTCACCAATCTCTGCATGAGGGCTGTATTGTGTCTTGTGTTTTCCTCTGAGTAATACTGCTGCAGTACTTGCAACTTTACCAAGAACTTTATCGCTGGCATCAATGATATACCATTTTTTTTCTATAATTTTAGCGGTACTGTGTTTTGTTTTTTGGTCTACCATAGCTTCTTTTTACTCTATACTAATTTGAAAGAAAAGTCAAGAAGGGTTAATTTTTTCATGTTTAAAAATCAGTATACCAGCGAATAGCAGGACATATCTACTAATTAAGTATGATATTGCGTTAGAGGATACAAGATACGTTTCAAAATTCGGCTATTTTCTTTTCTCTATTTTTTTGGATTTCAGAGTCATTTAGAAATCTTTGTTAGGAGTTTTTTTAGGTGTATGTATTCGTGGATCATGGAATCATAGGCACTGAATGCTATAGTTTTATTGTTCGAGTTTCACATATTGGCTTATTACAATAAATATAAAATTTATAGTGTGTTAATCCCGTAGTACATAGCCGATAAATAATAAGAGGGCATATGATAGTATTGCATAAACGTATAATTGGTGCGACATTGTACAGTCTTGTATATCTGTTGTTTGTGATGGGAACGCTCTCCTGTATTTCTGACTCTAAAGAAAGTAGTGGAGATGGCAGTAATAGTGATGATAGAGGCGACGCCGATGCGTGGTTTGACGCAGGCGAGGATTGTAATAGCATAGAGGCTACTAAACAATACACGCCACAAGACGAAATTGAATTAAAACAACTCATACAAAAAGACATTAAGAATCAAGGATCGACGGTCAACTTAAACTACCTCAACACTTCGGGTATAACTACTATGGCGGAGCTGTTTGCCACTACAAAAGATAACCCAGAAGGAGTAGCATTTAATGGCGTACTACACTGCTGGGATGTAAGCAAGGTAGAGGATATGAGCGCTATGTTTAAGGGAGCAGTGGCATTTAACGCAGATATAAAAGAATGGGATGTGAGCAAGGTAACGAACATGAATGCTATGTTTCAGGATGCAAAGGTATTTAATCAAGATCTCACAAGCTGGAAAAATACCGTACAAGCGACGGTAAGTACAGAGTCTATGTTTGCTGGATCGGGGGTAAAAATAATGCCTGACTGGAACAATGCAGGGGTATGCTTTCATCCGACAAACCACAAAGACATAGTTGCAGACAAAGCAGAACTACAAGAAACAATATATGCGCTGATAACAGCAGACAGCCCCTCGCCCAATCTCAATCATATTGAGGTTTGCAATGTCAAAGATATGAGTGAGCTTTTTAAGGATAAGGTCTCATTTAATGGTGCGATAGATACATGGAACGTCTCACGTGTCACTACTATGGAATCCATGTTTTCTGGTGCAAGAGCATTTAACAATTCTATTAATGATTGGGATGTCTCAGAAGTTACTAATATGGCACTCATGTTTTATAAGGCAACTACTTTCAATCAGCCACTTAGTAGTTGGAATGTCTCAAAAGTCACTCGTATGCACGCTATGTTCTCTAGTGCGACTGCTTTCAATCAACCACTTACTACATGGAATGTTGGACAAGTCACCACTATGAACTCAATGTTTTCTTTTACGCCTGCGTTTAATCAAGCGCTCGACTGGGATGTCTCAAATGTTACCACTATGGACAATATGTTTGCTAGTGCAACCGCTTTCAACCAGTCACTTGCTAATTGGGATGTTTCACACGTTACCAATATGAGTGCTATGTTTAACGCTACAACCGCTTTCAATCAATCACTCGACGACTGGGATATCTCAGAGGTCACTATTATGTCAGTTATGTTTTTTAATGCTCGTGCATTTTGTCAGGATCTCAGTAGTTGGGGAGATAAGATCAAGAAAGATGACCAAGGTACTAATACTACCAAAATTAATGGTATGTTTTATAATACAGGAACTACAGACTGCGATCCCAGTACTGCTAGCCCACCCTTTCTGTTACCTCCTCAGTGGTATGTTGATGCTACTACCCCTGCTACAGGTGGTTAAGGATTAGCGTAAGACTGGTACTCGCACAGTCGACATAACTGATTACTATAGTTGGATTATTACTTGCGTACAATATGAAAAATTTACAATTTTGCTATGCTATAAGCACTGGACATATTAATAGAATATGTATAAAATATAGAATAAGAGGTGTAATGTATGAATAAATATAATAATCAACAACACAACACTTGGCATGTACGAGTAGCGCTCATCCTGTTTTTTACGATTAGCTTCTCCAGTTGCGAGGTTACGGGTAGTAATACAGGTACTGGCGGGAAAGGCGATGGCTCGGAAGTGAACTGCGACAATATACGTATCACGGAGACTCCTACGACCCAAAATGCATTGCTGACGCTTATAAACAAGGCGATCAATGATGACGGCAACGAAGTTGACCTCAACTATATCGATATCTCGCAGGTTACAGACATAAGTGGTTTGTTTGTCGATAAGACCGAGTTTAATGGCGATGTACGTTGTTGGGATGTGAGCGCAGTAACCAGTATGAGAAGTATGTTTCAGAACGCGGAGGCATTCAATCGAGACCTCAGCAATTGGCAACCGCTACTGGCTAAGGATATGGCTCGCATGTTTTATAATGCGAAAAGTTTTAATAGCGCTCTCTTTAGCTATGTAGATCAAGTGGAAGATATGGAATCTATGTTTGAGGGTGCAGTCGCGTTTAACCAAGACTTGAGTGCTTGGGATACTGGCAGTGTGATGCGTATGACGAATATATTTAATGGTGCTACCAGTTTTAATGCTCCGCTCTTTGCTGATGTGACGTCGGTTGAATCTATGATTAATACCTTTAAAGGTGCAAAGTCTTTCTGTCAGGATCTCAGTAGCTGGGGAGACAAGCTTAAGAAAAATGATCAAGGCGCTATAACCGTTACCTTAACTGATATGTTTACTGGTGCAGGAACTACAGACTGCGATCCCAGTACTGCTAGCCCACCTTTTCTGTTACCTCCTCAGTGGTGGACAGACGCTACAAGCTAATAGATACCAAAAAAAGATAGCGCAAAAAAAATACAGCAAAAGATAACGCAAGACCGATACGTCTACAAAGCAAAGGCTATCAAAAGTAGCGCAGGGCTCCAAAAATAAGTACCAGAATAAATAGCAGAGGGACACATATATTGCTTGTATACATCTGCTTGTAAACGTATCTTGTTATATATCATGGCATACGGGTACTTAGTATAGGTTTACCAAGAGCGTGTCAGTAGGCCTAACTACTGAGATGCATTAAACAATATAACAAACAATACAACAATACCTAAAGAGTTTAGGGTAAGGTCTTGCCATGTCTTTGTGTGTGTGTAACAGAAAAAGAACTATATTCTTGCTTTAATTTTTGCTCAATGGCTTCTCCAAACCAGTGCGCCTTTTTTATTTTTGGGTTTAATTCAAAAAAATTTTGCAATGAATTAAATTGCTCTTCTTCGATACTAACCCGAACAGACATGTATGTATGTCGTTTACCCACAATTTTCATGTATATATTGTCGCAAATAAGGAACTTTTTGTCAATACTCTTACCAAAAAAGCATATCTATACTAGCATATGTATAGAAGATGTATTTGCAAACTTTTTTTGTCAAAATCTATCGCACCTTATACACGAACGCTTTGTGTGTATGGCAGGTAGCTATGTATGGTAATACTGAAAGCAGTATATCTCTATGCGGAAAGAATAATGAGCGAAAATGACGACCTCTATGTGAAAATAAAACAGCAACTTAACGCGCTGTTACCACGCGGAAAAGCCGAAGAACTTGCACGTACTCTCAACATACCAAAGTCTACACTGTCAAATTGGAGACACCAAAATCGTGCAGGCGTACCAAACCTCATTGAGGCATATAAACTCGCAAATGCAATGGGCATGAGTCTGTATGACCTCATTGATCCACAAAATAAACACCGTATTAGCTCACACCCAACCGTTCTCGGTATCGTAAAACAGTGCGAATCTCTTGACTCAGGTCAGCTAGCACAACTCAATACATGCGTCAAGATGTTTCTTTCCTTGTCCAAAGAAGATAGAATGTGTCTTCTTACCGTGGCAGAGCGTCTGTCAACATTATCGCAGGTATCTACAAATACCACTAACAATAGCCACTTTAATCAAGAATATTCTGCACATATCGCAGCAGAAAATCCCCCTACTCATTCTCAAAAATTTTCAACAAATCCAACAAACTCAGAAAACAGTACAGAAAAACAAGAAAAGCGGTTACCGTACGACTCATCTGAGTCCCCCTCACGATAACTCCCCTATACGATAGATTCTTTATGATAATAGACTCAACAAAGCCCATCAATACTACGGAGCAAAGAAAAATTCTCCCCAAGAAATGCTAAGAGTGCTTGTGATCAGAAAGGGTTTCCATTATTTTGTGATAGAGTTTAGTTATTTTTGTGTTTAGAATATTGAGTGACTCACGAGCGGATGGTGTCAATGCTTTTAAAGACTGTTTACTGTGTTCTAGTGTATCGCCAAGTGAGTCGAGCGAATGTAAGCTGATATTGAGTGCATCTACAAAGTGTTCTTTGACAAGCAGTTGTGCGTAGTGCGACGTAGCGTCATACGTAAACGCCACAAATGTGGTATATAGTTTTTTTGTACTGGTAGGGATGTAAAGGCATTGTAGAGTGCTGATCATGCTCACAATCGTGTCGAACACTTCTGTTACTTTATTAGCCCCTTTATTTGCTATTGCCTTTGAAACTGGTGGTGTACTTGTATGTACTGCCGTATTATCAAATAGTGAGTCAATACGCAGTCGCTTGGTATCTATATACGAAATAATCCTAGGATGATGACCAAAAAAGCGGGTACACAATACGAGCGTTGTGAGTTTGATTCGAGAAAATATACGCTGGGATTTGTAGTACACTTCGCAAGGAGTACTCCCTGATACGCGTAACTGTTCGTGCGTAATTGCAGAACAGAGGGTGAGCATCTGTTTCCATTCAAGCGAGAGGTAGGGTGGGGAGTGGCGTCGTGAGCTAACAAATGGGTAATGTGTCGTTCCCGCGATAATACCCCCAGAGTTCCGTGTAGAATTTTTTTCAGTTCGTGGGCTAAGCATGATATGAGGATTATGTGTATCAAACGTGCCGAGCGTGTGAGGTAGCGCATCTTCTATGATCTTTTGGGTGAGCGGAGTGACGGAACGTGCAAAACACTTACTAGTGGTAACGATTTCGCCTGCGACAATAAACGAAGGCGAATGCTTACGCTCGCTTAACATAGAACCAGGATGTATATACACTTTTTCTCCCTTGATATTGAGATAGGTATAGCCCTGTATATGCTTGCATACAAAATAAGGAAGGCCAACACATAGGCTTGCTCTCAGATGGTGGTACCATGGTGCTTTATCTAAGGTGGATGCCGATACCTGCATAGGCAATTCTATTTCTTGACTCGAAACAAATACTCCTTGCGCTTCGACAAGTTCTTTAAGTTGTTCAAATACGTTTACGATTTCTATCATACTCTGCATATCAAGAAAATGATAGTCGCAAAATGACTGGCGCCTTGCCTCGGGAATGCAAAGAAAATTTTCAAAGATGAGTATGTAGCTTAGCATATCGTCACCATTGTATGCAAACTGCCGATGTGCTCGACGAGCCCGCATTTCTTGGTTAATAGGGAGCAGAAAAGGATTTTGTGAGGTTAAAAAAGAAATGACAATGAGTATATGCCTGATAATATCAGGATAAGTACGCATAGCGTGGTAGATGATACGCGAATGATTGGGAGAGACAGGAAACTGAGACATAATGCGTCCTTGCTCTGTGATAATATTATGCGCGTCGAGTGCTCGCAAGTCTTGTAATTCTCTTGTTGCGTTTTTAAGTGCAGTGTGTGTGGGCTGAGAAATATAAGGAAATTGAGCAAAATTGCTAATATTGAGGTATGCCATGCGTAGCAATACCTCTGAAAGATTGGTTCTCAATATCTCTTCTTTTGTATAATCGGCAAATGTTTCGTAGTCTTGCTTTGAGTAGAGTCGATAGCACACTCCCGGTCCCGTTCGTCCTGAGCGACCTGCCCTTTGTATTGCAGCGCTCTTACTTACTGAGATCTCTTCTAACTTGCTTGAAAGCGTGCTGTGTTGGTAGCTGTTGAGTTTCATTTTACCAGAGTCAATAATGACTCCTATGCCGTCTATGGTGACGCTTGTTTCCGCGATATTGGTAGAAACGATAATCTTGCGAGTATCATTTGGTAGGACTTCGAATATGCTTTGCTGTTCTGCCTGACTTAGCCTACCGTAAAGTGGGTAGAGTTTAACCTTTGTGAATTCTTGTTTTTTAAGTGATTGGATGCAGTCTTTAATGTCGCCTTCGCCAGATAAAAATACTAGCATGTCTTTGTTATGTATTTTGAGCGCTTCTTTTATCGTGTGTATGAGGTGTTGGTGTTGAATCTCTTTTTGAGTTTGTTGCTGTTGGCGTATAGTGACGCGACGCTGTGTACGTGGCATGGTGTCGGGATTGGGTCGGTATTGTATCGTGATGGGGTTCTGGGGAACATTGATACGGATAAGTGTTGATGATGAAAAAAAATCTGTGAAGGTAGAAGTGTTGATGGTAGCAGAAGAAATGAGGAGTTTGAGATCCGAACGTTGTGCAAGTATGTTTTTACAGAGACCTAGTACAAAATCTATGTTGAGGCTCCGCTCGTGTGCTTCGTCTATGACGATGATGCTGTATTCATGTAACAGAGGATCGGTGCGCATTTCTTGGAGTAAGGTTCCATCGGTCATAATTTTTATTTTGGTCTGTGGACTGGTTTCGTCTCGAAAGCGAATTTTATAGCCAATATAGTCAGCAGGGAGTTTGTAACTTTCTTGTAAGCGTTCTCGCACAAATTCGGTCACCGAAATTGTTGCAATACGGCGTGGTTGGGTAATGGCGATCTTTTTGTGTTTACTGTACCCTTGTTTGTACAGTATGCCAGGAATATGCGTAGTCTTACCTGAACCTGTCTCTGATTCTAGAATAATTACTTGATGCGTATTGAGTGCGGTAAGAATTTTACGACGTTGTTTATAGACAGGGAGTGCATAAAATTTTTTTGATACGTTAGTCATGATTTAGTGGATAGCGGGACTAGGTGCATTGTCTGTCTTGGCTTGTAGGAGATGGTAGAGCTGTGTGTCGGTCATAGGTGTCTTTTGTATGGGGAGTCCTATCGTTTGTGCATGTTTGGTATTTGATCCGATGTACTTGATCAAATAGTCGTGTTCTGAAAAGGTAATAAGCACATTTGCACCTACGTATTTGAGGTAGCGCGAAAGTTGCTTATTGTTGTCTATACAAGGGTAGAGGTGTATTGGGTGTGCAACCTGCCGTGCCGAAAGTTCGGCGAGTAGTGCATAGGCGCGACCTTGTTCTTGTTCACTCTTACATGCAATTACACAGTGTAGTGTTTCATCAGTGTGGTAAAAAGCTGACGTATCGACGCATTCCAATATGCGATCTAAGCCCAAGGAGCCTCCCACTCCCGATAGTGTTGTCTTGCCAAATAATCCGGCGAGATTATTATATCTTCCCCCAGAACACACGGATCCAAGACTCGTATCGCTTATAAAACATTCAAATACCAAACCGGTATAATAGTCAAGCCCTCGAGTAATATGCATGTCAAGTTGGCAGCTGAGTGGATAGTTGTTGGTGCTGAGGTAGTGCTGTACGATATCATACATATCTTTGAGACGAGTGAGAAGTGAGTCATCAATCGGGCATGTTTTTGCGAGTTCTTTACAGACCTCAGAAGGACTGCCCTTGAGTGAAATACAGTGGAGCAGCGTTTCGCGTTGCGTGGGGTTTACGAGCTGATCTAAAAGTGTGAGCGTTCTGTCTCTACCAATTTTGTCTGCTTTGTCAATAATTTTGAGTACTTCTACACGGGATTCTCTGATGTCTAATGCGTCAAAAAGACTGGTAAGCAGTGTGCGATGCGAAAAAAGAATGGCTCCTTTTTTCTCGAGTGTAGTGTTGAGCATCGGTAGCATATGCTGTAGTACATGAGCTGCGGTCAAGAGTATGGTGCAGTCTGCTCCGAGCGAATCAGCGCCAATTATGTCAAAATCACATTGAGTAAACTCTCTGTATCGTCCCCGTTGCGAATTTTCGCCACGAAAGACATTGCCAATATGGTAGAGCATACAGGGGAGAGGAATGGTATGTTTTGGTACGTGAGTAGCGACAAATCGAGCAAGTGGAACAGTCAAATCATATCGAAGCGCAATGTCGCGTTTGCCATGATCATCAAATCGGTAAATTTGTTTATCAGTTTCGCCACCTCCTTTTCCAAGGAGTATCTCTGTGTACTCAAGGATGGGAGTGTCGATGGGTAAAAAGCCACGGTTTCGCAAGAGTCGGCAAATAGCGTGTATGCAGGTTTCTCGTATAGTTTGTTGGGGGGGGAGGTGGTCTCTAAAGCCTTTGAGTGTACGAGGGGTGATTGTGTGGGTGGCTATCATTGTGTTGTTATTGTACTGTTTGTCATTTGGCTATCATCTGGTGTACTATTATCATTTGGCGTCATATTTGCATTGTATAGGCATCATGGTGACACTGCACTTAATTTGTGCTGTGGTCTTGCGTTGGCTTATGGGTATGCATGTGTACGGGCTTAAGTCTATATTAATAGTGTACTGTTTTTTGTTTGACATAATCATAATTTGACGTATCATAAAAGGCTACTATTTGCAATGTTCTTTTTTTACTTGACAATATCCCGTCTGTCACGCTATAATAATAAGGAAACATGGCAAAACTAACCAAAGCAAAAGGAAAAATAGTTCGGCGACTTGGTGTAAATATTTTTGGGCATCCAAAATACGATCGTCTACTCAAACGCAAGCCCAATCCACCGGGTGAGTTGCGTAATACGCGTGTTAGGATTACTGAATTTGGTCGTCAGTTAATCGAAAAACAAAAACTCAAGTTTTCTTATGGTGTCTCAGAGAAACAGCTACGAGGAATTTTTAGTCGCGCACAAACACTAGTGGGGGTAACGGGTCATAATATGGTTTCGTTACTTGAAAGGCGTATTGACAATGTGATATATCGTGCGGGCTTTGCGAGTAGTCGTCTACAAGCACGACAGATGGTAAGCCACGGACATGTGATTCATAATGGAAAGCGTATCACTATTCCTTCTATACGGGTGCGCGTGAATGACATGATTACGATAAAAAGCAAAGAAAGTACTATCACATTTGTGCGAAAGCAAATTGCGGATTCTCAAGGGAGAGCAAAACCCGATTGGCTTTCCGTTGATGATCTTTCGATAAAAATTACCATGTTACCGACGCGAGAAATGGTTCCCTTGCCAGTAGAAGAACAACTTGTGGTTGAATTTTATTCAAAATAGATAAACAAATATCAAAAAATTATTATGGTGCGTGCAGAGACACCGCAAGTTTTTGGGTGCTCCCGCGCTCGTAGTCAAGTATAAACGTATTGACAAATCCACGTAACTTGTGTCGTTTAGAGACGAGTAGATTTTCTGGATCGAGAACACTATATTCACCCATATTGTAGTAGTAATGATACGTGCCAGGACTGAGTGCTACATCTGCGTAATATAAATTATCATCAATGTTTGACTGTTGTAGGCGTATCATATATGGATCCCACGAGGTAAAATTACCTACAAGATACAGAACAAGGTCTTCTGAACGTGGATAGTTCTGAATATATTTTTTGTCGAGGGATTGCAACAAGGTTTTTGTTGGTTGATAGTAAAAATAAAATCGTACGGAGTCATCGCGTATTACGATAGGCTCAAGATAAGAACTAGGAAGTTGTTTGAGTTCTATGCGCGATATTTTTACTTGATTTATATCGCTTGTGTAGTCAGGGTTATTAGTGTCATGTGTCCATGCGCCATTAATGATGAGTCGGTAGTCAATGGTGGTATGTTCAAATTCTCTTGGATGGGCGTATACAAGAATGGTGGGGTTTGCTTTGAGTCTAAGAAAAGGATATGTTGTGTTAAATTTTTCGTCTTTAAATGAAATGCTCACTTGAGACTCGAGGCTTGGATCATAGAACGTAAATAGCACACTTTTTCCCCACAAAAAAGGTCGAACGGATCCCGTAAGGCTACTTACCATGGATTGCAGTATAGAGTCATTAAATACCATATGGGTATACGTTTTTTCTGCATGATTGTTAAACAAACGATGTATAAAGTCAGAACTTGTGTGTATGAGGTTTTGTGAAATCAGCATTTCTTGACTCAAAGCATCGGGTGTTTGATCTTGACTCAATCCTCGGTATGATATAAAGAACCATACGCTTAGTATGCACAAAGTGGCAAGAGGTTTCATATTATGCAGTATCGTATAATTTTACGGTAGGTTAAGAATTTGTTGGTATTCAAACATCATTAATCTCGACTCAATAATAGCCGAAACATATAAGGGACCATAATGCTCAATCAAGAAGAACTACGATCATTCGAACAACAGCTTCTCGCCATTGCAGGCGAAAAAGAAGATCTTGAAAGTCGTAATGTAGATTTTACCAGTGCGCTTGATGTTACCACAAAGACCAGCCAATTACAACAAAAAGAAGAGCTAGGGCGTATATTTTCTCAGTATTCAGAAGACAGTGATCAAGAAGGTGCGCATAGCGAAACCCCAGGAGAAGCAGGTGTAGCAAGAGCGGATGCCGACTTAACTGAAGAGCTCGATATAGGCGAATATTCTGATTTTTCACAGATGCTCGAAGATCGTAAGCAAGAGAGCGATGTTGAGATTGTCAGCGATGATATTTCGGACTATGAGCGCGCAGAACCAGAAGCCGAAAAACGAATGAAGCGAGGCGAGGTACTCACGCGGTTTCAATTACCGGGTGATTTTTCTTCGATTGATATACCCCCGTTTGAACTCCCCGGTCAAGAAGCAGAAAAAGCTCCTGCCGAAGAATACGAAACTAAGGAAGAAAGCTATCTTGCAGACTTGCAAGAGCTAGACGAAATATCTGCAACATTAGTAAGTCAAGACGAAGAAGGAAAGCCCAAAATTTCCAAAGTTGAATCAGGCTACAATGAAGACGCAATAGATATATTCTTTCAGAATCTTAATCTCTACAATGTCAGTATCCGCAATGCTGTCATCCAGATACTACAAGATCAAAAACTCGTACCCTATATACAAGCACTCATTGAACTAGTGCTCGACAAAGCAACAACTGCGCGCATTCAGCGCGAAATAGAATCGCTTCTCAATACGCGCATTGTTGTTCCCACCGATGCAAAGATATACGAAAGCAATGAAATAGTAGAAACCGTTACCTCTGCGCTTACAAAGGTTGTACAAGTAGCGCGCCCCCGATTTAGGGCATTGGGATATGTAGCGATGCTTACAGTGGTAGGCTTTTATGGCTATGTATTTGGATTTCAGTATTTATACGCTCAGGTGCATTATCATCTCGGATATCGAGCTCTACAAAACAAGCGATACGAAGCAAGTGAGGTGCACTTTCTCAAGGCAGCCACTACATGGGAAATTGCTCCGCAGTATTTTCGGTATTCTGATCTTTATCTTTCTATGCGAAACTACAAGCATGCACGCACAAAGCTTGAGCAACTATTATTTGGACTTGACGAGTCATTACAGACAAAGGTCAGAGATGCTGTCCAGTCAGGAAATATATATAGAAGTATACGAATAAACGGCAAAGATATTCTCATCAAGGACATAGTCAATTATCAATCCGAGGGATTTAGGCGCCTCATTGATTTTGAAATCATGCAACGAGAGCAATACCAACATGCACAATCTTATGCACAACTATGGATACACCAATATCCCAGAGATATAGATTTTAATATAGTGTTAGGAGATATCTATAGCGAATGGTATGATAGAGATCAAAAAATATCTCGTCTACGACTCGCTGACCAAGCATACAGCGCCGCAATACAGTACTCTAATCAGCGACAGGATGCGGTTGTTGCACGACTTCGTTGGGCAGTGCGGGCAGATGACATGGAGTATGTTGCTCAGATACGCGATAGTATTGTTCGTGCACGACGTCCGGAGTTATTGGGGGCAGACGTGGTTACTCCCCTGTTAGAAACAAGCGACTATCTTCTTTTACAAGGCAACTTTAACCTTGTTGCAGAATTGCTGGATATAGCCGAACGTTTCAAAAAGAACTATTCCCCGCTCCTGTATTATCGTGGTTTATACTCTTTTCAAATCCGCAACTATGGCCAAGCGCTCGACTATTTTGATCAGGCGCGCGTCATGTATCAACAAAATCCCCTACAATACAAGGATGTGTCACAAAAGAACATAGAATATCAAAAAATAAATGCGAGTATACTGAGTGGGCATATACGTCTTATACAGGGGAGAAACCTTCTGTTAGCGAAGCAAGAGTTTTTGCAAGCACAAAAATACATTGAGCAAACAAATATTGAATTTTCTGAGGATGAACAGCGCTCGCTTGCACGTATGTACTTCTTTTTGTCAAAGTTGTATTTTGAAGAACGAGATCTAGTCAAGTCTGTTGAATACGCACGCTCTGCTGTTGTTCATGGAGTCACAGGATCTGAATTTACCTATCACTTAGGAGTATTAAGTTACCTTGAGGGAGAATGGGAAGATGCTAGTCGTTATTTTACTAGGGTGCTTGCAAATCTTAGGGAATACGATGATGCCTATGTGGGTGTTGTGTATGCGACGGGTAATGCATTTTTTAATGCGGGGCAGTATTATCAAGCGGTGGCGTTTTATAAGCGCGCACTTACGGTCGTTGACGAACGTTTTGGGAGTGATGATGAAAAAAGTATCTTTTTAGCTCTAGAGGACACTACCCAGCTTAAGAAAAATGAATTCAAACTACAGTTATCCAATAATCTAGGTGTTGCCCTCGCACGGATACGAACCCCCCTTTCTGAAGGAGACAAAAGTTTTATTCGGCTTGCAAACGCGACCAAGACTTCGCAACTCATTAGTCGAGACGAAAAAAACGCTCAACGAGTGGGGTATAAAACACTTCCTGAACTCAATCTTGGCGTGTATTTTGAGCAAGAACTTTATGACGGTATACATTCTACCATCTATCCCGATATACCGCTTACTATAGAAAATGTTTCGTCGTGGTGGAATATATCGGAAAGCTAAATTTTCTGTAGCCAGCCATGGGTGTCTTTGGTTATTCCGTATTGCACGCGTTTTAGTGTTCGTTGCAGTTGATATGATGTGGGACCTATAGTCTCATCTCCAAAGCGATGCGTGTTTCCTTTGTAGCTGATTGATCCAAAATGGGATACCCCCACTGCCGTGCCTGTTGCAAAGCATTCGACTGCAGAATCAAAGACTTCTTCTATTGTAATGGTACGCTCTTCTACCGTGATGCCTTGTTCTCGCGCAAGTTCTATGATGCTATCTCGAGTTATTCCTGCAAGGATGGTATCTTGTAATGCGGGGGTTACTATAGTGGCATCGTGTAGTACAAAGAAGATATTGCATGAGCTACATTCTTCTATCGTACTCTGGGTACGGCTATCCAAAAAAAGTGCTTCGGAATATCCTTGGTCTTTTGCCTTTTTCTTTGCAAGTATAGATGCTACATAGTTTGCCGCACACTTAATCCAGCCTGTTCCATTGGGCGTTGCACGCGACATGGTGCTAACAAGGAGTCTTGGTTTTTCTTCAACATCAAAATATTGTCCAACTTCGCTCAGATAAAATATGACCCACGGATTTTGAGATATATTAAGCCCTAGTCCAGCCTCGCTATGGGTAAATGGTCTAATGTAGATGCTTTTTGCAGTCAAAAAATCATTTTCTTCCCAGGCGGGATCGTACGGTGGCTTAAAACCGAGCGATACAGCACGTTTTAAGAGCTCTCTCGTTGTTTTTAAGAAACAGTCTTGAGGAAGCGCAGGCATCATCAGGCCTGTCATGGATTTGTACATGCGGGTAGCATTTTTGTCAGGGCGAAACAGTGCGACTGAACCGTCGGGATGTGGCATAGCCTTGAGCCCCTCAAAGCAGGAGAGTCCGTACTGGGTGCTATAGTTTATGAATGGAAAATGAGCGGCACTATTTCTCTCATCAAAGATCGCCTGAAGCTCTTGTTGACCCAGATGCTTTTCTTTATCACCAAGATGAGCAAAGGTCTCGTACTTTGTAGTCCAGAGCTTAGATTGCGTGTTTGAGTAAGGATCTGAGTACTTTATAATTGCGCGTACTGGATAGGGCTGAAAACTAAAACTCGCTGATTTCATACGTATTGTTTATAAAGACTCTCATTATAGTATATAGTAGTGGTAGCAGACCATAACGATTGCAACTATGATTCAAGAGACAAAACAGAACGAACCCAAAAAACAAGCAAGAAAACAACCAAAAAAACAACTAAATAAGCAAAAAGGTAACATAGATCAACAAAAGCGAACTATTATCCCCATCATCCTCGCTGGCGGAAGCGGAACGCGTCTTTGGCCTGTATCAATTGGTGATAGCCCCAAGCAGTTTCTTAGTATTGATGGTAGCTCGCTTCTCAGTCATGCAGTACGTCGTGCTCGGACAGTCATCACAGAACTCATGGGAACAACTGCCTCTGATAGTCCACCCTGCCTCATTGTAACTGCGGAGCGATGGCTAGATGCGTGTAAAAATCACCTCATAGAGCAGGGAGTAATAGTTAGCAACAAAACAAGCGCTTCTATTTTACAACTCACTCCTCAGTCTGCAAAAAATACGTCAACAAAAAGAGAGTCAGAGAGAGAATCAGAACAAAACAATGATATACGGGCATACCCCGTTCATATGATAGGAGAACCAGTAGCAAAAAACACCGCTCCTGCTATTGGACTCGCTATGGATTACCTTACGAACCTCAGTCATCAAAAAGCATGGTCACGACAACTTGGTGATCTTGCAAATGCCATGCTCCTTGTCATCACCTCAGATCATCTTATTTCTCCCCTACACGATTTTGTAAAGGCAGTTAAGCTGGCCTATGACTCCCTGAAAGACTATAGCATTATTACCTTTGGGGTTACTCCTACCCGTCCCGAAACCGGTTTTGGATATATAGAGTATAAGGAGACAGCGCATATCTTGCATGCAGAGCATTTTACAGAAAAAACGCCCAATACAGCAGCAATGCCCCGCACAGCAATGCCCCGCACAGCACAGAGTAAACAGGCTCATCAGTTACGCTGTAAAGAGGTAGTCAGATTTATAGAAAAACCTCCGCTTGCGCAAGCGCAGAACTTTATCAAACAAAATAGGAGTACCCCTCGGCAAGATACTCAAAGAAACACGCGGCGGTACGTCTGGAATAGTGGTATGTTCTGCTTTACCATGACGTATATGCAAGAGGCCTTTGTCGCCCATGCCCCCGCATTGGCGCACGGGCTTACTGCCATATCTCAGCATACTGCTCGCTGGATCTTAGATAAACAATCTGTTTGTAGGCTTGCACGATTAGACAAGATTAGCCGAGTTATATTTGCCGATGTGCCAGAAGACTCCATAGACTACGCCGTAATGGAACATGTTGAACGATCTGGTGTTGTGCCGGTTGATTTTGAGTGGAATGATTTGGGGAGTTGGCGCGAAGTCGCTCCTCTGCTTGCACAAAATCCCCCCTGGCATGCGCTAGAAGCATCGGAAAACGTAACGCTCGTTGCGAGAGATCATTCGCTCAAAGCCCTTGCAGTATGCGGAGTATCTGATATAAGTGTGATAATTGAAGAGGGGAGATTGCTCATCGTAAAAAAAGGATTTGAACAAATAGTGAAAAAAATTGGAAAAAAGCGTATAAGGCTTGACAAAAAATAAAAGATAGAATAGAATAAAAGAAAATAATTATCTATGGAGGTAATATGAAAAGATTATTATTTATTGCTTTGATAGCACTTTTCGTTGTTCCGTTTACGGTTCTAGCAGAAGATGTCACAATAAACGATGGTAATCCGGTACTTGTTGACTGGACTTTTGAGCCAGAAGTCACAACCGACTTTGGCTTTAACTTGGATTGGGGTCATATTGGCATTGACTCTAGTGCTAAGATATCAATATCAAGCACTATTAGAGACGAGGCTAACCAAGAATTTGGCGAGGGATCTGGTAACTACGGATCAATCACCGTTGAAGACTTAAAAATTGAGTTTGCGCCGGATGATCTAACGCCTAGCGATGATTCTAAAAAGTCTACGGCTCCGCTCACTGCATCGATAGGCGATATTATAGGAACCATACATTTTGGTTCTGTTTACTTAACGCTCGACGATACAGGTGGTGATTTAGGAAAAGTAGGCGGTCTTGACGCAGATTACGCGGTTATAAGCACCGATCTAATCGGGGTATACGAAACAGGAGTTACGGTAGACCTTAATGGTGGTATTTCAAGTAGTACTAATGGCGTAGAAGATAGCGCACTAGTACAAAGAAAAGCAGGTGCCAAGCTAGGGTTTAAGACGGATGGTGTTGATATAAATCTTCAGATTGCACAAAAATACTCGTATAATGAAGTTAATAGCGCTCTTGATGAAAACAATGAACTCTTGAGCAACGAGACCGTCTTTGGTCTTTCGGCTGATCTAACTTTTGGTGCTTTTGGATTTGGACTCGGCGGATACATGGTTGCGGGTGGCAATCAAGCTGATGGTGTAGAAAATATTTATGATGGAAGAGCAGAGCCAGCAAACAGCGAGTTTTGGTCAACGTTCTTGACTCCAGGCAATCCAGCAACTGCGTGGGTAGGAATTTCATACAGTCTCCCTGTAGCTGGATATACTCTAAAACCGATTGTGGGCTTTGATTTGGGCTATGAAAAAATCGTTGGTCCAAAAGGTCCACAAGGCACAGACGGAAAATTTCCTACTGCAGAGTTTGATGCAGTAGAGTTTGAAGTTGCAGCAGCGGTCAAATTGCTCTGGGATGATAGAGATGGTGCACTCTCAGGAGATGAGGATGGACATATTGACCTGACAGCGGGAGATGAAGAAGTCTCCGATGGTGTCTCGCTTGGTGTTGCTTATGGTACGGCTATAAGCGATGTAGGCTTGAGTACATCATACCTTGGTGCAAAAATAGCAGCCTTCCATAGTGCTGGTACTATTATTCCTGATCTAAAGCTAGGTGCAATATTGAACTTTAACTATAATCTTGGTATCAATAAGAGTGATGACTTTATAGTTCTTACTCCAAATGATGGTGGTACTCCAGAGGATACCGCAGACGATACAATTGGTCTGAATAAAGATTTTGAAGGCGGTGCAGGCATGAATGTGGGTACTGGTTTTGAAGCCTACTATGCTCTTACCGATATCTACGAGTTAGGTCTTGGTGTGAGTTATCTTGCCTACCTGAGCGAAGATAAAGTTACCTATATAAATGGGGCAGGTGAAAAAGTTTCTCAAGACTTAGTACGACCAGAGGATAATGATCAGCATGATCTTCGTCTCTTTGTTGGTCTTGAAGCAGCAAACATTGTACCAAATGCGACTATTTCGTTAAAGTACAGAACAGGCGACTTGCTTAATGATGCTAGCATAGAACAGAGTCAAACGTACTACGGTTCTACAAGTGCGACTGGTGCTGTCGCGGGTGATCTTGTCTTAGGGTTTAAGGTATCATTCTAGTTTTATAGTTTGATCGTAAAAATTCTATTAGAAGAGCACGCTCACAAGGCGTGCTCTTTTTATTGTGAGAGCACGTACCTAGAGTGGGGATAGAGGGGTGTCTATAGCATCGTCCTGCATCGTCCGTGATGTCTGGTATGCGCGATGTTTGGGCATAAGATAATATACCCTACCACCTAAATTCAAGCCTTACGCTTTTTTTACTTTGTGCTGGATGGGCAATAAGGATATTGTGTATGTTCAAATTATAATATGAGTTTTTTATTATTTACTCGCTCATATTTTTTGCTCTAATTCTTTCTTTTCTAGAATGTTCTAGTGGGGTGTTTTGGTGGGATGCTTGAGTGCTCGTCGCAAGATGCTCTCGGTAGTATGTATTTTACAGCAAAAAGTATCTGCTATTTTTGTAATATAGTTAAGAACTTGCCACCGGGAATGAGAGTAAATGCAGTGATATAGGTGTCTTGTTCTTCAGTTTCTTGTAAATTTGTGGTAAAGACGGACTCAAGCTCACTAAGCGAGTCGCCCATAATCCTGATATTGTGGACAGTGGTATCCTCAAGGTAGGCCTGCAAAATAAGCCATATTTGATTTTTATAGGTGGATAGGGCAACGGGCAAAAATCCCAGCTTTTGATAGACAAGGATGGAATTCTTGAGTTCATTCTGGCTCTTGAGCTTGAGTAGACGTATACCAATGGGCCTCATTTGAATACTATTTTGAGAAGAAATTGAAGAAAAGTTTTGAGAAGTTTTTGAGACATTTTTTGGGGAAACTTTGTAGTAAAGTACCATAGAAGAGTTGGAGGATATGTCAATAGCAGTGATTGTCCAGCCTTCTTCTATTTTTTTTACAAAATCATTTTGCATTTCTTTTTCGGTCTTAAAAAATTGTATGTCCCAGGCATTGATAGTAACCTGTGGTTGGTATTGACTGACGATCACGTACTTTCCTTGGTCATCGCGACTCAGCCCACGTATAAAAAGACTGTCGAGGCTTTGTTTTTGAACAAAGGCACCGAGGGCTTTAAGGTCGTTTTCTATGACGTTGATCTTCCAGTTTGCTTGACTGTTATGTGTTTGAGTGGGTGTGGATTCTTTTTTTGGAGAGGTTTGTGCTCTTTGAATTGTCGGGGGTACTGGTATTGTGGATTGACTGTAAAGGGGAACAATACCTAGGCATAGTAACAGTACAGTAGTTATACAAGCTAGGGCCAGGCCCGATGATACTGGCGATACTGGAAATACTCTTGATTCTGAAACGGTAATGCACATGATATTTTTAGTCTACCACATTAAGAACCACAGAGATATATAGAAATATGAAAAAATCCAATCATCAAATTTATAACCTATCCAGACCCATTATCCAAACCTACTATCCAAGCCTAAAAATTTGCCAAATCTGCCAAAGCCAAATCAAGACCAAGCAAGTCAAGTCCAAGGATGTCACACTAGATGCACTCAAAAAGATGCACTCAAAACTAGTCCGTTCATAAACTGAGAATCACCTCCAAGTACAGATACTGAATAAGCATGAGAAAAAAACAAAAATATGAGAATATGCCTATCATATACCCCATGTTTGGTATATTAAAAAATATAATATGTCATATATATATAAATAAAAAACTAAAGTAAAACTTCTATAATGTCGATATAATAGCTAAAGGTAACTGTACTATGAAAAATTTTACAATGAAAGGAATATTAATTTTTTATCTCATATTTACGATTTTGTTTGTGGGTTTGAGTGTAAACGGATTTGCTCAGTCTGGCGAATCTTTGGAGACCTCTGACAACGGCGCATCCGAACCCTTGTATTCTGAAGTCTCTGATTCGACTGAGCTACTCTCAACAATAGGTGGTAGTGCTTCACAGGTTATGCTCACGCTTATGTATCAACATCTTGTATGGAACTATGATGTTGCACAATACAGTGCTACTAATAGTCGTACAAGTATAAACCAAGACTCAGTCTATGATGGCTTGGCTATGGGCTTAAAGTACCTTACATTATCGCCTTATGGACTTTATATTTACGGTAGTCTTTTTATTCCTCTTGGAATAAGTGAGTCTTTTTACCAGACAAATTCTTCTTCGGACAACCAAGGGGATTATGGAGCTACCTTAACGGGTCTGTATCAGAAAAATGCTCAAGTGTTTCCTATCCCCTATGCAGTAGCACTTAATTTTGCTATTGGTCCAAATTTTAGGATTAATGAGGGAAACTTTAATGCTAATTTTGCTGCAGGTCTCGCTACGCTAAGTATTGTAGAAAATTACCTCCAAACGATTAGAAACTCAAATCTAATCGGATTGTTTGGAGATGTTGACATTCACTTTCCTTTTTCTCCTCGATGGGGAATGGGAGTCTCCGTTCGTGGTTCGTATTATCCGTTTGAATTTTTCAAGATTGGTGACACAGCAGATGTTGAAAATAGAAAATATTATATTGAAACCAAATCTGCAACTGATATTGCACTCGGTGTTGAATTTGTATGGTACTTTTAACAATTTTGTAGCAGTTTGAGATATAATGGCAAAAGAGAGACAAAAGAGAGAGAGACGGTAGTAACTATGTGGTGTAGTAACTTACTGTAGCTTATTTAGGCAAGCACAGGGTATTAGCTCTTGTGCTTGTTTTTTTTTAAACATTAAAATTTAGTACTATTAAAAATGTGCACGTCGACTTCTCTATAAAAAAATACATAGTACTTCTATGCGATTCTTGGTACGAGAACATGTTTTCTCAGAAGCCCCAACTACGCTCCTTTAGGCGCATACTTACCAAAATCCTTAGAAAAATTTGTAAGGTTGATGCTACACGTTGTCTAATAATAGTAGACCGCATACTGCAGAGTAGCAGTGAATCACGAGAGATATTGCTAGAAGATGCGGAGTCAGTATTGCAGCATGATCCCGCCGCTAATTCTATTCAAGAAATTATACAGTGTTATCCTGGTATATATACGCTCGCCATATATAGACTGAGTCATATACTGTATATGGAATGCATTGATCTGCTCCCACGAATGTTAAGTGAATATGCACACACTCGCACGGGGATAGATATTCATCCAGGAGCACAAATTGGTAAGCGATTTTTTATGGATCATGCGACAGGTATAGTAATAGGTGAGACCACGGAGATACACGATGATGTTAAAATCTATCAAGGTGTTACGCTTGGTGCTCTGCAGGTTAACCGGAGTCTCAAGGCTTCTAAGCGACATCCGACAATAGAAAAAAATGTTACCATATACGCGCAGGCGACCATCTTGGGTGGTGATACGGTGATAGGGGAAAATAGTGTAATTGGAGGTAATGTATTTCTTACAAAGTCTATTCCCCCTAATTCAACAGTAAAAGGACTACACGAGGTTCATATAAAGACAAAAGACGGGTAGGTAAAAAAACATAAGCTATGGCGACAATACTTATTGTTGAAGACGAAGAAAGAATTTCAGACTTTATAGAAAAAGGTCTTGTGCAAGCTGGGCATACCTGTCTATGTGTGCGGAATGCCCACGAAGCTGACGGGTACGTACTAGAAAAAAACCTTGATCTTGCAATAGTGGATGTCATGCTTCAAGGCGGTCGTACTGGACTACAAATGGTAGGAGGATGGAGGGGGCAAGGTGTGCTGTTGCCCGTTCTTTTTCTCAGTGCACGCGATAGATTAGAAGACAAGTTGGCAGGATTTGAATCGGGTGGTGATGATTACCTGACTAAGCCATATAGTTTTTCTGAGCTCCTTGCTCGAGTCAATAGTTTGCTTAAACGCAAAGCAAACCCTGTTTCGCAAAATACGCTAGCGTTTGAAGATCTCATCCTCGATATAAAAACTCGGATGCTAGAGCGTGGAGGAGTAAAAATAGCATTGCAAAAAAAAGAATTTGTACTCATTGAGCTGATGATGGAGCACCCTGGAGTGGTCTTTAGCAAGACTATGATCATGGAGCGTGTGTGGGGATATAATTTTGATCCGCAAACAAATGTCGTCGATGTACTTATATCACGACTGAGAGCAAAAATCGATAAGGAGTTTAAGGCGCATTATATTCAGACAGTAAGAGGTATTGGCTATGTGCTCAAAAAAGCAGGCGGAGAAAATTAGTGCGACGTATGTTTCGGGGTTCATTGATAATAAATGCCATGCTTATCAATGTAGTGAGCATATCACTTGCGATGTTTGTTGTGGTCTTTTCTATCAATCTTTTTTATCAGCAAGAAGAAGAACGACTTGCACGGGACAAGCTCTTTTTTTATTGGAATTATCTTCAGTTTTCCCCGAATAATATTAATTACATACCAATACTATGGGCAAATGATGTGACACAAACCCAACATATGTATGGTCTTCGTATTGTTGATATTGAAGTGCAACAAGAACGATATACGCTGTACCCCGACGAATGGGAGAGTTTTTCTTTGGTTAACGCTGATTATTCGGATATTGACTACGCAAGCGAGGGAGGCAGTGGAGGAAATAAGTTATATCGGAGAACAAACAATCAGAGGACATATACGGGTGTGACAGTACACTCATTGAGCACGGGATCGCACATAATTCAGGTGCTTATATCAACCATAGAAAGAGACTCATTTATAAAAAATGTACGACGACAGTCTGCCCTTACCTTTTTATTTGTCATTGTCTTGAGTTTTGTGATGTCAGTCCTCTCTATCTCACGTATTATGAGACCTATACATACTATCAATACACTTATAGAGCGTATCAACACACGCAAAACCATTTCAGAACGCCTTTCAATTACTAAAAAAGGAGAATTTGAACGCTTACAACGCAATATGAATACGATGCTTGACGTAATCGAGACGCAAGTACACAACCAAAAGCATGTTGCAATTCAAATAGGGCATGATATTAGAACGCCACTCACTTACTTGAGAAACAATATTGAGCAGAGTATAAGTGCATTGGATTCTAGCGATGAGTCGTCCGCACCTCGCAAACGTCTTGAGGAAAGTATAACTACCATCGAAGAAATACAACGTTTTGCCAAAGAAGTGCTTGAGCAAGTTGAGATTGAGGCAGGTAATATTATCAGACCAGTACAACCAAGTAGCATAAAAGCAGCAGTCGACGATATATACGATATATTTGAATATTCTGCAGAAGACAAGCGTATTCAGCTTGTGACACACTGTCCTGAAGACTTTTTTGTGTGGATTGATCCAACACGACTGCGACAAATAGTGAGCAACATAATTGATAATTCGATTAAGTACACACCACAGAAAGGTCAAATTACCTGTACAGTTAGTATTCAAGAAAAAGAGTTTGTTACTATATGCATTACTGATACGGGTATTGGTATTGCCCAAGAGAATATACCTGATCTCTTTCTTCCCATTTGGAAACGAAGTAAGAAACATCGGGGGCATGGTTTGGGTATAGTCGGAAGTCTCGTAAAGGCATACGGGGGTAAAATAAGCGTGAATACGCGAGACGAAGGCGGGACAGAAGTTGTCATTTCTTTGCCTGTGAATCCCCATATCGAAACTGAGAACGTTTCAGGATAACATAGTAGCCACGTGTCTTTTAGAAGAGAATGCTTATGAACTTACAAAATAGTAATTTTTTATTTATAATAAAGTTAGTAGGTATGTTTACTGTTAGTAATAGAGGAAATATGAAAAAATCGGTTTTATTATTCTTATCGTTTATGACGATTTACGTTTTTACGAATGGTGGATTTGCTACAGGCGAATCTTCTCACTATGCATATGCACAGTATGAATCTCTGCGTGACATGCAATCTGCAACGCGTTCTATTGCAGACAACGTTCTCCCATCGGTTGTGCAAATAGATGTTGTTGGAGAAGTGCAAGTTAATAAGCAGCGCAATTTCTTTTTCTTTTTTGGTAACCCTTTTGGAGATGAAGAGGAAGAACCACAAGAAGAATTTAGGCAAACAAGTCAAGGTTCGGGTGTCATAGTACAGGCAAACGGGGATACGTACTACGTACTTACGAATGCTCATGTAGTGTCGGATAGTGATGATGTAAGTATTACTACAAACAACGGAAATACGTACAAAGCAGAGGTAGTTGGCGTTGATAAGGGACGTGATCTTGCGGTAATAGCAATAAGCACTGATGAATCATTGCCTGTCGCACAATTGGGAGACTCTGATTCTATACAACAGGGAGATATAGTATTTGCTATTGGCAATCCTTTTGGTTTTCAGTTCTCGATTACTTTTGGAATTGTGAGTGCCCTTAATCGCCCGTCACGAAGCAGGGTATTATCAGGGCAACTTACAAACTATATACAGACAGATGCTGCAGTAAATACAGGAAACAGTGGGGGTCCGCTTGTCAATATTAACGGCGAAGTTGTAGGAATAAATACGTGGATATATTCTCGGAGTGGAGGCAATAACGGGCTGAGTTTTGCGATTCCTATAAATAATGCAAAAGTAGCATTAAATGAGCTCATACAGAAGGGAAAAGTAGAATATGGGTGGCTTGGTGTCAATATTGTTGACACGCGTGCTAACGAGGTTGGTTCGCTCTTAAAGGAAGAAAGTGATATGGGAGTGATGGTGACAAGTGTTTATATTGATGCACCAGCAGCAAAAGCAGGCATACGCCCAGGTGATATTATTGTGTCTATCGAAGGTGAGCCGATTAGTAGCTCTAATGAGCTTGTTAATACTATTGCAAGAACTGCTCCAGGGGAGCGAATTCGCGTGGGTGTGATACGTGAGGGGAATAAATCTCTTTCATATGCTGTGTATTTGGAGAAAAGAGACGAAGATGAGGAAATATCTTCTTCGGCAAAGCAATTATGGCCTGGTGCTCGTTTTGTTGATATTACCAAAGCACTCAAGGATAGGCTTGATCTTTCATCAGATCGGGGGGTACTGATTGGTCAAGTTGTACCTAGTTCTCCTGTAGCAATTGCAGGGCTACGAAGAGGTGATATTATTGAACGAGTTAACAACAAACGAGTGTCAAATCTTCAAGAATTTTACCGGGAGTTTAATTCTGTAGAAAATGATCAGGAAGTGCTCTTTAGGATACGGAGAAACGGTAGTACGCTTGTTGTTGGTCTCATAAAAGATGAGTAATACTTCTTACTAGAGTATGGAACAAATAGCTCGTTAGTGCCCATACAATATAACCACATACAATAAAAAGAAGCAGAGTGAAGTTTTTTAGACTGATACAGTTAGGTTTATTCTGCTTCTGTTGTTGCTTCTTCTTCTAGTGCAAGGAGGTAGTTAAAGACGCGTAGGTTTTTGGCTTCAAAAGCTATTTCTAGCGCAGTACCACCTTCAAGATTTCTTTGTTTGTAGTTTGCGCCCTGAGCAATCAAGTATTTAGTAATGCTTGTGTCAGTGTTGTATCGTGCTGCGGACATGAGAGGAGACCATCCTGTACTTGATACTAGGTTAACATCGGCACCAGATTCGACAAGCAGTTGTACAGCTTCAAGATGATTGTTTGCAATGGCCGCGCGCAAGGGCGTATTAGAGTCAGGTCGAGTACGATTGACGTCGGCACCACGGCGTATGAGGATTTGCATTATTTCGGTATAGCCACGCAAGGATGCAGTGATAAGAGGGGTGCTCTCTTTTGCCACAGAAGGAGATTCTATTGCTGTTCCTTCGTTAAGCAGTTGTGTGACTTTTTCTGTGTCATTTTGGACGATTGCCTGATGAAGCCCATAACTCGCGCAACTTGTATATAATAGAATGCCCAATCCTACACCAAGGTATGGTATCCCTTGTCTAAGATATGTTATGTGCATCATAATAGTAAAGAAAATTTTTCTATATAATACTAATGTACTCATCATAGTACTATATTCGGTAGTATTATAAGCGACAAAAGGTATATATGTTTTCACTGAATTTTATTTGCAGTGGTATGACGATTATAAAGAACGCGAACTGAGCCAGTGCTCGGCATCAAGTGCAGCCATGCATCCACTCCCCGCAGCGGTAATAGCTTGCCTGTATATTGCATCTTGAACATCACCACAGGCAAACACGCCTTCTACTGAAGTGAGAGTAGACCCAGCCTTTGTTTGTACGTATCCCATTGCATCTTTTTTTAGTGCGGGAGGGAGAAAGTCAGTGTTAGGCTTGTGTCCAATAGCGTAGAAAAGACCTGCAGCATGGCGTTCTGTTTTTTTGTTTGTTTTGTTGTTCTTGAGTATAACTAACCGTAGCAGAGTATCGCCCCGTACTTCTTGCAATTCGGTGTTCCATAGGATATTAATTTTAGCGTGTGTTTTGATACGCTCTTGCAGGATACGCGAAGCTCTTAACTCATCCCTACGGACGCATAAGGTAACACTTGATCCAAATTTTGTGAGGTACAGTGCTTCTTCGCAGGCAGAGTCGCCACCGCCTATCACAAACAGTGGTTTGTCGCGAAACAACGGCAAAGCACCATCGCATACAGCACAGGCCGAAATACCCTTGTCCCAAAACGTTTCTTCTCCTGTTACATGGAGCCGTAATGCAGTTGCACCTGTTGCGATGATGAGAGCGTCGGCGTGATAAGTGCCTGTATCGCTCTGTGCGGTAAAAGGAGTGGTAGCAACATCCACAGAATGTATTGTTTCAGTTACAATACGGGCACCATGGGCAAGTGATTGAGATCGCATGCGTTCCATAAGCTCTGGTCCTTCAATGCCTTCTGCAAATCCTGGAAAATTTTCAACTAAGGAGGTAGTAGTAAGTTGACCACCTGCGGCAATTCCTCCTGCTAAAAAACCTTCAAAGAGCAGTGGTTCAAGGCGGGCGCGTGCCGTATAAATTGCTGCAGTGTGGGCTGCGGGGCCGCTTCCTATGATGATGAGTTTTGAATGCATGCATGTCTCCTTACTGTATGTATTTTGTACGACGTGTACGAATATAGTATATAAATATCGTTATTATTATAGTATATGGCTTCTATTGCACTTGTGTTATATCCTCACGAAATTCTTACCAAGAAAATCCAAAGCGATTCCCACGAAAAAAAAGAAGACAGCACTGGGGCCTTATCTACTCCCCGTTTATTTGAAACAATGCGTACCATATTGGATGAGTCACAGGGAGTTGGAATAGCAGCACCACAAGTTAATGTTTCTCGAAGGTGTTTTATTGCCAAGAATAGTGATGAGTATGTCTACTTTGATAACCCAGAAATACTCTCACGGTCAAAAAGTACCGAAAGTGCCGAAGAAGGGTGCCTTAGTATTCCTGATGTTTTTGCTGAGATTGAAAGACCTATAGCGATAAGGGTGCGAGCCTACGATAGAAAAGGAAAAGAGTTTGTCATGGATGCGGAAGGGTATTTTGCACGCATTATACAGCATGAATACGATCATCTTGAAGGAATATTGTTTTTTTCGCATTTGAGTACATTTGCTCAACGGAGGCTTCTCAGACTGTATAAACGGCTTCATTCAGAAGCATTTATGACACGTCAATAAATCTATCGTGATAGTCAGTCGCAGAACGTGGTACATACATATATGAACATACTCTTTGCAGGATCTTCAGTATTTTCTATGCCTTCTCTTATTGCTCTCAATAAACATGGGTATGCAGTAGAGGTATTGACTTCGCACCCCAAGCACGGAGGACGAGGAAAACATCTCATACATAGCCCTGTAGAACACTATGCTCATGAACACAAAATGCGTGTCCATACTCCTTTGCGACTCGATAGAGAATGCATCGATAGTTTTAGAAAAAAAAAATATGATATGCTCGTGTGTGTGTCTTATGGAAAAATTTTTGGACCGCGATTCTTGGGCTTGTTTGACAAACATGCAATAAACGTGCACCCATCCCTGCTTCCAAAATATAGGGGGCCTTCGCCTATCGCTGCGGCATTAATGAATGGGGATAGCCATACGGGGGTCTGTGTTCAGCGGATGGCACAAGATATGGACGCGGGGGACGTTTTATTGCAGTCAGAAGAAACAATAGCAGACGATGATGATCATAGTAGTCTTCAAGAGAGACTAGCACAGCAAGGAGCTGCACTGCTCCTACGCGTTTTGTCGTGCTATCCTGCCATAGTTGATAAGGCAGAACCGCAGAACGATGATGAGAGTACCTACTGTACTAAGATTAGAACTGGTCACAGGGCACCACATTTTGCACAGGATGCAAGACGATTCTGCAATATTGTCCGTGGCATGGTGGGGCATGGAGGAGTGTGTGTAACCTTGCGTGATGATACAATAAGGATAATGTCGAGTTTTGTTGTGACAAATCATGGTGATGCTTCTTGCGAGGACTGGGGACGCGTGTGCGAGATTACCCATCGGGGAATATATGTCCAAATGGCGCGTGGAATTATAGCATTTAAGACGGTTCAACGTGCGGGCAAACGGAGTATGGATGCCTTTGATTTTTCTAACGGAATGCGTCTGCGTGTAGGAGAACTATTTTTGCCATTACGCAGATAATACTGAGCACACTGCAGAACACGGACGGTATAAAAGAATACCGTAGCAATAAGCAGAAGAATCCGCTACCCGCTATGTTCTGTGCTGAGTACGTACAAACATCAGATATATGATATCAGTTAAAACATTTCGCCAATTTTTTGTGTATGCATTTTTTCTCACCGTGATTATCCTTGTAACGGGAGCAGTTGTGTTTCTTATCGTGTTTGTTCCCACGCCGCAAGTCACAGTGCCAAACGTGCAAGATAAGCATCTTGTAGATGCTATTTTGGCTTTGCAAGAAAAAAACCTATTTGCGCAAGTGGAATTAAAGTTTACGGACAATCCTGCAGACAAAGACAGGGTATTAAAGAGTTTTCCTGTGGCAGGATCACTTGTGAGAGAAAGACGCGAAGTACTCCTTACTGTGAGTAGAGGAGCACAGTTGTCAGAAGTGCCTGATTTTGTAAATAGGCGTTTTTCTATTGTGATGGAAGAATTTGAGGGTTTGTATTCTAAGGTAAATATTCTTAGCCTGAAAACAGTAAACTGGGTATTTAGCAACGAGTACCCAGTAGAAAGAATTATTGCGCAGGAGCCTTTTCCGAGTACGAGCGTCGATCGCTTGGGTACAGAAGTCAATTTGCTTGTGAGCAGGGGTTCGCTTTTGTCGGACGAATTAATTCCACAATTACGGGGTGAAAATTTTGGTTCGGCACTGGCATATCTAGGATTACATGGATTTGAATTTGAATTTTATCGAGTAGACGCTATTTCGGATGTGCAAAATATAGAATTTTTTACCGATGATGAAGGGGGTATTGATGAAGGGGTTATTGTTGAACAATTTCCCGTTGCGGGAGCACCTTACAAGCCTGATAATATACTCCGTCTTGGCGTATACATACCGCCCATCCCATTATCGCAACGAGTAACGTCAGAGATTGAGTCAACGCAAGACACACAAGAAAATAATGAAGCAGACCTAGATAGCCCCGAATCTCAAACTGTAGATGTGTCTACGACTCAAAACTCCTATGTTGATATTATTTCAATAACGATTCCAGAGTATGTAAAGAATAGGAGGAGTAATAACGTAGTTATTCGTGTTACGCGTAACGATAGGGTTACGGGCACTAGGGATACCGAAGATTACTTTCAATATACTGGAAAAAAAACACAAATAAACCTCCCTTTTTTGCTTGAGAGTGGCATGATTCTTGAAACCTTGTACAATAATGAAGTAATCTGGAGACAGACGATTCAATGACCTCCAAGATACATAATGGTATGGGTGACAGTCGATTCAACCTTCCCAAAGGTGCCGTTTCGTTTCCACAAATAGAGAAAATGGTACTCGACTTTTGGAAAGAAGAACGTATATTTGAAAAAAGTCTCGAAAGAAATATAGAAAGAAATATAGAAAAAACTCCAAAAGAAGATATAGCGCAGAATGTAAACATTCCTCATAAAAAAGAGACAGAAAAAAACCAAAAAAGAGATACGGCATCTTTGCAAGATGAACGTGTCTTTGTATTTTATGATGGTCCCCCGTTTGCAACAGGGCTTCCTCATTTTGGTCATTTTGTTCCTAATACTGTCAAAGATGTAATACCTCGATATCAGACGATGAAAGGGCGCTATGTCGAGCGACGTTTTGGCTGGGATTGTCACGGGCTTCCTGTCGAATTTGAAGCACAGCAAGAATTGGGACTCAAGGGACGAGACGAGATACTGTCTTATGGTATAGATAAGTTTAATGAATACTGTAGAAGCATAGTGCTACGGTATGCCACGCAGTGGAGAAGTGTCATTGAACGCCTTGGTCGATGGGTTGATTTTGATAATGATTACAAAACTATGGACAAGAGCTATATGGAGAGTATATGGTGGGTGTTTGGACAACTCTATAAAAAAGGGCTTATCTACAAAGGATACACTATCCTCCCTGTTAGCCCACAGCTAGGGACACCACTCTCAAATTTTGAGGTCAATCTTGGAGGATATAAGGATGTTCATGATCCTGCAATTACAGTTGCTTTTGAGTCAAACACTAAAAAACGTCGATACTATCTCGCGTGGACCACAACGCCATGGACACTCCCAAGCAATCTAGGGCTTGCGGTATCTCCTACGATGGAGTATGAGGTTCTGCGAGCAAAAGACGGACGAGAATTTGTTCTTGCAAAAGATGCTCGTACACGCATATTTGAGCAGTCGCCAAAGACCCTTCTTATCCAAAATCAGTTTGAAACAGTGGCTTCTTTTAGAGGAGACGAGCTCGAAGGGCAGGAATACATACCGCTCTTTGATTATTTTTCTCATATTCGCAAAGATGGTGCGTTTAAAATACACTGTGGTAGTTTTGTTAATGCCGACGAAGGAACGGGTATTGTGCACATGGCACCGGGCTTTGGCGAAGATGATTACCAACTCCTTGCGATAGAAAAAAAGGTGCCAATAGTATGTCCTGTAACCGATGATTGTATATTTACTGCCGAGGTCAAGGATTACGAGGGGCTGTTTGTAAAGGATGCCGACAAACCAATCATAGCAGACCTTAAGCACGCCGGAGTGCTCATTAAATCTGAACAGTATCTTCATAGCTACCCGCACTGCTATAGGACAAAAAAAGCATTGATATACAAAGCAGTAAGTTCGTGGTTTGTAGACGTTGAGTGCATTAAGCAAAATATGATAGATGCTAATAAGACGATTCGTTGGATTCCTGCGCATATAAAGGATGGTCGTTTTGGTAAATGGCTTGAAAATGCTCGTGCATGGGCAATATCACGCAATCGTTTCTGGGGAAACCCCATTCCTGTATGGATGAGTGAAGATGGGAGTAAGATGGAGGTAATAAGTTCTGTAGCTGAACTAGAAGAAAAAACGGGATGTGTGGTTAAGGATTTACACAAGCATTATGTTGATGAGCTTACGTGGAAGGCAGAAGATGGCTCTACAATGAGGCGGGTACCAGAGGTGTTAGACTGCTGGTTTGAGTCAGGCGCTATGCCTTTTGCACAGAATCATTATCCTTTTGAAAATAAAGCCTACTTTGAGCGTAATTATCCTGGTGATTTTATCAGTGAAAGCCTTGACCAGACAAGGGGGTGGTTCTACACGCTTACCGTTCTTTCTGCAGGTCTGTTTAATTCGGTTGCATTTAATAATGTCATTGTGAGTGGGCTTGTGCTGTCTGCCGATGGCAAAAAAATGAGTAAGTCAGAAAGAAACTATACTGCTCCTACTGATGTGATAGCAAAATACGGAGCAGATGCAATACGGCTTTTGCTCATGAGTTCTTCAATATTAAAGGCAGAAGATCTCAAGTATCATGAAGACGGGGTAAGAGATGAAATAAAAAATTTTATCTTGCCATTATGGAATGCATTTAGTTTTTTTACTACCTATGCGAATATCGATAAATTTACCTATAACCCCCAAAAAGATATAAGTGAATATAGTCAGGATATAGTGAACCCTCTCGACGAGTGGATACTTTCCGAACTCAATACACTTATTAAGAATGTAGATGATGCGCTTGCACAGTACACCATAGCACAGGCTATAGGGCACCTCTCACAGTTTATTGATTTACTCAATAATTGGTATATTCGTCGTTCTCGTCGGCGTTTTTGGAAAAGTGAAAATGATGTAGATAAGATGCAAGGATACCAAACCTTATACCGAGTACTCCTCAATTTTGTTACTCTCGCAGCACCCATAATCCCTTTTATTACGGAATACCTATACCAACACCTTAAAACACAAACGATGCCTCTGTCTGTACATCTTTGTGACTATCCTGTTCCTAGCTCGGTGTCAAATAAAGAATTAGAATACAAAATGCACATTGTCCGTGCAGCAGTCACGCTAGGACGGGGAATCAGAAATATTCATCAAATAAAAAACCGTCAGCCCTTACTCGCTTGCTATTTTGTGAGTAAAGATGATAAGGAGCGCCATACACTTCAAGAAATGCAAGAGATCATCGCAGAGGAGCTCAATGTAAAAACCATAGGCATTCGAGAAAACGAAGAAGAATTTGTAAGCTATTCGGCAAAACCAAATTATCCCAAATTGGGTACATTGTTTGGAAAAAATATGAAGGCAGTCTCTGCATTCATTGCGAGTTTGAGTAGTAGAGAACTCAAAAGCCTCGTAGACGGGGATACTCTGAGCATTGATATTGCTGGCATATCACACGAGCTAGTTTTGGATGATATAATACTTAAGAGACATGAAAAAGAGGGGCTCAAGGTGCTAAATGAGGGAACGCTTACTGCCGCTTTAGATGTTATGGTGACAAAAGAGTTAGAGCAAGAAGGCATCGCACGTGATGTTGTTAGGGCAGTACAGAACCTACGTAAAGAACGTGGTTTTTTTGTAAGCGATAGGATTACACTAGAATTATTTGTTCCACCTCAGTACGACTCAATCATCGAAGCCTTAGAATCGTGTGCGTCCCATATACAAACTGAGGTCTTGGCTGAAACGTATGTGGTGCATAAAAAAGACGCTAGCAGTACAAGTAGTAAAGAAACCAGTAGTGTTAAGAGTAATAGTGGCACTAGCAGTACTAGCAACAATAATGGCTCTGCCACATCTGTGCTTCATCGTGTTGATATACAGGGAATACCTATGGGAGTACTATTATCATGATGAGTCACACACGTGAATCCATAGTATCTTATACAAAAAAAGATAAGTTTCGCTGTCTGCTACAGAATACTTCTTCTCTTATTGTAAGGCTTGCTTTTATCTTTTGTACTGTCTTCATCTTCGGCTTTGTCTTTGGCTTTGTGTCCTGTAAGACAGTAGAAGGAAACGAACCCGCTACAAACAAAAATGAGCGTCGTGTATCAGGGCGAATTTCGCCACCACAGCAATTGGATAAGCGTGACTTTTTTTTCGAGAAGCATGCAAGAATTCATGCCTTTGTTAGCGATAGAAAATTTATTGATAGTAGACTCAAGGACTTAGGTGCGATACGTTTTTTTATGCCACAACTGAATTCGATTTCATTGAGCGAAATTTCTGAGCAAGATACGCTCATTGTTTTAGATGGTAACTTTTCAAAAATCGGGCAAAGAAGAAGTCTCTTACGAACCATAGGGGCCAAAGCACTTGCCCCACGCCTCCAGAACGAGTCAGATGTTAAGAATGCATGGCGCTATTTTGTGCTAGAAAAAGAGGAATCTCCCCCGTTCTATTTTGATATAGGATATAAGGATACGATAACTGTATTAATCGGACAAGGACTGCGCCTGTTTAATGTACGCGATAACACAGCACGTGTTGAGAGAGGAGCCATTGATACGAGTAATGACGCCAATACCGCTACCAAGGGTGCCATTAGTGATGATCGTAATAATGATGTTGATGCTGTTTTTCTTGAAGTAGCACATGTCGATATTAGAGACATAGAGTGGTTGGAGCGTTTTCCTGATGTACTAGAAAAATCGGACTTACAAAAAACGTCTGTACTATGGGTATACGCACAACGGGGGAAAGACGCAATCAATTTTTTCTCTGATGGTGGAGGATCAAATCCTACAGACTGGCTAAACGTATCACAGTGGTTTTTTTTGGGCGTAACCGAGTTAAATCAAAACGGAGAGTCGCTTGTGTCTTTGTTTGTCCCGTTGTCAGTGCAAGTCGTGCAGAAGTATGGCTCGCTTATAAAGCCTGTTATACCCCTTTTGTTTAATAGTTTTGATGTTGATATGATATCATCCTTGCCCGATGTTACGCTCATTGATAATCATTTGCTTGTCCGAGATCTGACGTTGCCTGCCAACAAGACAGATGAATTCTTCTAGCGCCATATCAGGTGTGCGCATTGCATTGTTGAAATATGGTGCTGGCAATACTCATTCTGTAGTGCATGCATTTAAGCGACTCGGACATTCTCTAACACAAATAGAAGATGTCGATCAAATGAAACGGTACAATCCAAGCATTATCATTATGCCGGGAGTGGGAAATGGGAGCTATATGATGCGTTCTCTCATAGAACGAGGCTTTGTCGATTTTTTACAGGAATGGGCCCAAGAGTCCATGCCACTTCTTGGAATTTGTGTTGGGGCACAGGTCTTACTTGATAGTACAGAAGAAGGTGACACAAGGTGTCTAGGAATTGTACCGGGGGTTTGTCGTCGTTTTGATTTTTACAAAAATATCTACAGTGATATGCATACGCACCATAACAAGATAAACGAACAATTATGCGTACCGCATATGGGATGGAACACGGTAGAAGCTTCTCAAAGTCATGAACGGGGAGGTCTACTCTGCGATTCGGCATTGTATTATTCATATTATTATTTTGTGCACTCGTATTATCTTGATACCGACACACACCATTGCATTGCATCTACGGACTACGGACTTAGATTTTCGAGTATTATTGGAATGGATAAAACGATAGGAACGCAATTTCATCCTGAAAAATCAGGGAAGGCTGGACTTGCATTGTTATATCGTTTTTTGACAAAGGTGTGTGGTATATGATGAGTACAGTATGGCGTTGACAAAACGCGTCATTGTATGTCTTGATGTGAGAGATGGGATGGTTACAAAGGGCGTACAATTTAAAGCCAACAAAGATATTGGTGATCCGCTTTTTTTTGCAAAAATGTACGAAACTCAGAACGTGGATGAACTCGTATTTTATGATATCACCGCGTCAGTTGAGAATCGTTCGCTTATGTACAAGACAATGGAACGGGTTGCTCAGTCTATATCGATACCATTTTCTGTGGGTGGGGGAATCAGAAGTGTAGAAGATATGGAGCGTGCGCTTGAGAGTGGCGCCGAAAAAGTGAGTGTTAATTCGCAAGCGGTACAAAATCCAGAACTTATAGAGTATTGTGCAGTTAAATTTGGTTGTCAATGTGTGGTATTGGGGGTTGACACAAAACGAGACGCTATGTGTCCTAGTGGCTATAGAGTATTTACCAATGGTGGACGTGTGGCGAGCAACAAAGATTTACTCGACTGGGTCGTCGAAGCTGAACAAAGAGGGGTGGGAGAGATTGTCCTCAATAGTATAGATGCAGATGGGACAAAGCAGGGCTACGACTGCGAACTACTAAAACACGTGGTGGCGTCGGTATCTGTTCCTGTGGTAGCCTCGGGAGGTGCAGGAAAACCCGAACATATAGTAGAAGCCTTTATAAAGGGAGGAGTCCATGCAGCACTCGTGGCAAGCATGGTTCATTTTCGTGAATACACCATTACCCAGATAAAAGAAGCGATGCAAAAAAGTGGAATTCCTGTTCGCCCAATAAGTGAATAGCTAAGAACACCACATTACTAAATACTAAACACTAAATATCGCACGTTCAAAAGCGACTGCCTTGCACCCGACTTGTTTTCTTTTTTTATCTAGGATTTTCTTTAACTTCTACCAATTTTTATATACTTCTTTCTTGAAAATTATTCTAAATCATCCATTATTACTACAGATTAATAACAATTTTAGGAGCATGCTATGAGCAATTCATATAAAAGAGTATATATTTTTACATATATAGTCATTCTGGTTTCTACTCTTTATTCATGTGGCGTCGCAACATCGGTAACGAGTAGTAAAAAGAAGGTGACGGATACTGTTATACCAGTAGTAAATACTTCGGCTGCACTCAAAGCATGGCAGGACGAATGTATTGAGGCGAGTCCTGCTATTCGTTCCGACAGTACACAGCAAGGAACAGCGATCAAAACGATCAACGAATTAAAAGCGATACGCGAAAACTTAGAAGGCTCGTATTATCTTGCTGCAAACATAGATATTTCTACAGAATCCTGGGAACCATTGGGAAGCCAGAGCGAAGCCTTTACCGGTATATTACGAGGAGATTGCTATACCATTGCAGGGTTGACGATCAAGGCGTCGGATCAACGCTATCAAGGGCTATTTGCATATATAGGCGATGATGCTGAGATAGAAAATATTGGTATTGAGGTATCTCAGTTGACGGCCTCATCAATAGCAGGAGGGCTTGCAGGGTATGCAAAGGGAGCGAGCATACGAAACGTTATTGTATCAGAGTATGTTCCGCAGGAGAGTGCGAGTAACAGCTTGTTTAGCAAAGAAAGCGATCCGTCTTCTGAGATATTTGGTGTTTCAGAATCGGTTGTTGCAGAACTTGATCCCGAAGCAGGTGCATACATAGGAGGAGTGCTAGGAATAGCAGATGAAGGAGTAGAGCTAGAAGGCTATAATATTGGTCTCTCCGTTAAAAGCGCCGGAGGCAGTAGCGTTGGTGGGCTTGTAGGGTATAGTAAAGCAACAATACGTGGCTTTGCCCGTAATTCGGTAGCGTCTGAAAACGGGAAAAACATAGGTGGTCTTGTCGGATATATGGTGCAGGGTAGCTTGGTTGGATATTACACGGGTCTGTTAGATTCTTCTGCCGCAGAAAATGTAGGCGGGCTTTCAGGAAAAGTTATCGATGGTACTGCCGAAGGCTATGCAGCAGGCATGCTCAATGCGAAAATGAGTAAGAATGTGGGGGGCTTGATTGGCCACTTAGATGGAGGAGCGCTTGGTGGAATTTCACGAATGTGGCTCATGGTCAATAAAGAAAACAAGCGTGGCTATTTTGGGTGTGCAGTCGGACTTGCGTCTAAACAAGCAATGCAGTATAGCTATTGTGATATGTCTGATGGTGTTCATATAGGAACAGATAGCGCATCAGATGACGTTCGGTTAATCGATGATGATACGGCGTCAGTTGGTATAACAGAAGTAGGACAGGCAATACGAGACAATATGCAAGGCCTAGAAAATGAAGCCTTTGCTGCAGAATGGGTTTTTACTGATAATGAATGGCCAAAACTCACTTTTGCACGCGATTTTGGTGTACAAGCCCACGATGAAATTATGAAACCCGAGGCCATGAGGCAAGGACGCTTACTCGTAAGCGATCCCGTACAAGAATGGCAAGATGAATGCATAATAAGGGCAGAAAAAGAGGGAGTACACCCCAATGTGTCGGGAACTGCAGTCTCAACTGTTGAAGATCTAATTAAGATAGGTGAGACAAACTCAGGTGAATTTCATCTCGCCAATAACATTGATATATCGGGGTTTAGCTGGGATCCCATAGGCGATGAATCCGCACCATTTCTGGGTTCATTGTACGGAAACTGTTACACAATAGCAGGAATGGCGATAGATGCGCCAGACGCAAGTTTTCAGGGACTTTTTGGAAGTATAAAAAGTACGGGAGGTGCCGTTAAACATTTGAGTATTATTGTTGAAACTATACGTGCTCAGTCTATGGTAGGTGCTCTTGCAGGACGGGCTGAAGGTAGTAACCTTGAGAATATTTTTGTAACTACGTATGCTCCAGACGATCCTGCTCCAGATGTCGTGGCAAAAGGATCGCTTTCTGATGCTACTACAGGAGAAGAAGGGGCTTTTGTCGGAGCGGTACTCGGTATGGCAATAAATGTTCCTTCTATTGAAACAAAGGTACACGGAGTAGATACCGAAAGTACAATGGGATCCATGGTAGGAGGAGTAGTGGGATACGTAAAAGATAGCGCTATTCTCGCTAATATCCAAGGTTCGGTTATGGCAGTTGTAGGCGGTCATGTTGGAGGAATTGCGGGAAAGGTTAACGAAAGCAATATATATGGATATGCAAGTGGTCCAGTGGGTTCTGAAACTGGTTCTCATGTAGGAGGATTAGTGGGTACTATGTCTGGTGGTGTGCTTGCGGGTATGACTGATGCTATTGTGAATGTAGAGTTTGGAGATTTTGCGGGTGGATTAGTGGGGGTCCTCATTTCTGGAGATATACAAGGGTACTCCTTGGGATGGATTGTTTTGGGTGCTGAGAATCAGGCAACAGGGCTAGGATGTGCTATAGGATTAAATGCAACTAATATCACAGTCGCAACGTATTGCGATATCTCTCTGGGCGACCATGTCGGAAAAGTCGATCCAAAAGGAAGAATCGGAGTCAAAAATGCAGATACGAGTTCTAAGGGAATCGATGGTCCTGAAAACGCAACAAGCGCCACAATGCCAGGTCTTGTTAATGTCACAGATATATTGACTTGGGAGTTTGGTGGGGGATGGCCACGCATGCTGTTTAGTGAGAATGAGTATATCTCCATAGTAATACCCGAACTACCGGATTCGTTCACTGATAAAAATCTTATTCCTGATACTCTTGTCGCATTTCGTGAACAGTGTCTGATAGATACGGGTTTGACTGATCAGGGAACACAAGAGGGGATTGCTATTAGTGATAGTGCAGGTCTACAAGCAATAAAAGAAGATCTGACTGCTACGTATTACCTTGTTGACGATATTGGTATATCTGCCACTAGCTGGAGTCCTATAGAGGGAGATAATGCAGAAGCGTTTACGGGTACTCTCCATGGAAACTGTTGGTCTATAGTGGGCTTGTCAATAGATGATGAAAATCGTCTCTATGCGGGACTCTTTGCCGTACTAGGAAAAGATGCCTCGGTGCATAATCTTGCAATAGGGATAGATAAGATACATGCAAAAGCTATCATAGGAGGGCTCGCAGGTTTGGCAGATCAGGCTATAGTGTCAACTATTGTAGTGGCACCGATGGACAAGGAAATGTCCGAAGCACATATTGAGGCTAGTGGCGCTATTGCTATGCCATATATAATCTCTACCAGCGTTGGTGATACATCCGGAAGTTTACTAGGAGGGATAATAGGAGCATTTATCAACGGAGGAAAAGCAGAAAATGTAGAGAGCCGCTTTATTAAAATAGAAAGTAATGAGTCTTACGTGGGGGGAGTGATTGGCTTTAACCAAGCAAGAATAGAGGGAGGGACTACCGTCGAGGGAGCAATTTCTTCTGCTCAAATGGCAATCGGTGGATTGGTAGGTTTGACTGAGAATTATGTGTATGGCACTTCAAGTGGTTCTATTTTAGGGGGTGCTTATACTGGTGGTCTCATAGGATATATCGACGTAGATGATGGTGGTGTCGCCCCTGAGGTAATAGGAAGTTCTAGCAGTGTGGTAACAAGTTCAAGTAGTTATGTGGGGGGTCTAGTTGGAGAAATGAGTGGTGGTACACTTTACGGGATAGCAACAGGACCTGTTAATAGCACTGGTGCTAGTAGTTCATCAGTTGGTGGACTCGTAGGTTCAGTGTATGGTGGTTCTATTGTAGGAACAGCGAGTGGTGATATATATGCAACTAATGCAACCTATGTTGGTGGCTCAATAGGCTATTTAGCCTTGGCCGATGTAGTGGGAAATGCAAGCGGAAACGTTTATGTAGATAAAGGTAACTTTGTTGGTGGGCTCGCCGGGTTTGTAAAAAAATCAGGTATCGAAGGCTATGCGCTGGGATTTGTGTCTACTTCTAAAGAAAATACAAACGTGTACTTTGGTTCTGCTTTAGGACAAGAAGCGTCAGCGACAAGCCTCGCCACGTATTTTGATAATTCAGAAACGCACGTAGGTAGATTTGACACAACCGGTGTGGCCGGATTAGCAGACGCAGATGTCGAATCAACAGGGGTAGGAGGCATTGCTAATGCAACAAAAACAAACATGTTAGGTTTAACGGAAGGTACCACCAAAGGAACGTGGAAATTTGAAGCGGGTAAGTGGCCCTTGCTTCTTATGCCAGAAGAAATTGAAGCACTTGAACTTTCGGTGCCAGCAATACCAGAAGGATTTTCGACGGGAGGCTAGTGAAGATCATATGCATATGTAAGGCAGGCAAGGTTTTACGACTAATGCTTTACAATTAGTACCGATATCACAACAGGGAGATACAATGTGGATAGCTGACAAATTCTTAGGATGTTGTTGGCTATCCAATGTGCATTTTGGTATCATATGAGTGTATAACTGTATGGTATAATCAATAACATGCCGACTTATGACTATGAGTGCCAGCGTTGTAGTAAAACATTTGAGTTTTTCCATTCTATATCTCAAGATCCTTTTACTGTTTGTCCAGAATGTAAAAAGGATACTCTTATACGTTTAATATCACGTGGTGCTGGTATTGTGTTTAAAGGTTCAGGATTTTTTGTGACGGACAACAAGGCACCATCATCTTCGTCCTCTGATGTGACCGCTGATTCATCTTCAGGTTCATCCGCTGGGGCAGAAGCCTCTGCCAATGCTGGTGGTACAAACAAGGAGGGAAACGCAAGCGCAAAAAAAGATTCTTCTGTTAATACAAACGGAGGTGCAAAATCCCAAGAACATAGTCAGAAAAATCCCATAAAAAAAGCTAATGAGCATTCTAGTGGTACAAAGGAACAACGTACACAATCGGTTTAGAACACGTGAGAGGAGGAAGCGATCGCGTATTTTGAAGACAGCATAAAAAATTTTGTAACGGAGAAAGGAGAGCATATACCACATGTGCCACTTGTCTACCATTGTTTTGGTAAATTAAACAAAGAGCGTACTAACGTAGTGTGGTTTTTTCACGCTTTTTCGGGGGATTCAAACCCGCAAAACTGGATGGGACCACTCATAGGAACAAACAAAGTGTTTAATCCAAAAAAACAATTTTTAATAAGTGTTAATGTTCCGGGATCGCCCTATGGCTCTTTTTCGCCATATAATACCATGCCCGATGACGCCTTTAAGGATAGCACGAGAGGTGAACAACGTCCGTATTTTTTTAATTTTCCTTTTTTAAGCCCGCGAGATATAGTACATATATACAGGCATCTGATGATAAAGTTGCGAATCTCAAGTATACACCTCATGGTAGGTGGTTCTATGGGTGGACAGCATGTGTTTCAGTGGCTAGTGAGTTACCCCGACACCTGTCGTCATGCCATAATCATAGCTGCAAACCCAAAAACCTCGCAGTGGATGATAGCTTCAAATTATGCTCAAAGAGAGGCGCTCATGAATGACGCAACGTTTTTTGAGGCAGAAAAAGAAGGCTCGGGAGAACAGGGGCTTAAACTTGCGCGTGAAATTGCCTTTTTGAGTTATAGATCTCCGTTAATTTTCTCTAAATTAGATTCTCGTGAGTCGCTTATTACTAATACACATGCATGGGCGGACGAGCGGGGATTTAAGATACGTAATAAAAACGCAACAATTAACAGTTCTATTCATTCTTATATAGATTACCAAGGAAAAAAGTTTGTACAACGATTCAAGGCGCTCAATTACTACTATTTGCTCTATATGCTTGATTCACATGATATTGGCAAAGGGTTTGCCTCGCTCACTCATGCCCTCAGAACCATCAACACTGACATTCTTCTTATTGGAATCGATTCTGATTTACTGTACACTCCACAAGAATTAAAAGGGTGCCTCAAAGACATTCGCCATGTTCAATACCGTGAAATTACTTCGATATACGGTCATGATGCGTTTTTGATTGAGTTTAAGCAACTTGAAGATATAATATATGATTATCTCTACCAAGTTGATCACCAGTATTCAGTGTTTGCAACAAAGGAGGACTGATGCACGTATTACGAGTATCGTGTAAAGATATGCCCGGATTAGATAGTGTCATATCAAAGGCAATATTTGTAGCGGGATATAATATTTATTCGCTTCAACAGCATGTTGATAGTTTTTATAATCATTTTTTTGTCCATGCTGTATTCACCGGTGACAAAGATAATGCCGAACTTGAGCGCTATATACGCTCGACCATAGACGATCCTGAATTAAGTGTTACCCTGTCGACCTTGGAGAAAAAAAAATTGGTGCTTTTGGTTACAAAGGATCATCATTGTCTAAGCGAACTCCTCATCAACAACTATGTCAATACACACAACTATACAGTGTGTGCGGTGTTTTCAAACAGAAATGATCTACAAGACCTTACTGATCGCTTTGGTATTCCGTTTTATTATATTCCTGTGATAGAAGGAGAAGCGCGTGAGAAACACGAGCAACGTTTGTTAGAAAAAATTGAAGCATTCACTCCTGATTACCTTATACTTGCCCGGTATATGCGTATTCTTACTCCCTTTTTTGTGAATAAATACAAAGAGAAGGCAATCAATATACACCATTCATTTTTACCAGCCTTCATAGGGGCAAATCCTTACAAGCAAGCCTATGATAGAGGGGTTAAGATAATTGGAGCGACAGCCCATTTTGTTACAGAGGACTTGGACGAAGGCCCCATTATCACGCAAGAAGTAACGAGGGTTGATCAACGACATTCATGGCAACAGATGCGCGAAGTAGGGCGTAATATCGAGACGGTTACTCTCAGCAAAGCAATAGATGCCGTATGTGATGAACGAGTCATCGTGTACAAAAATAGAACGGTGGTATTCTGAGTCGTTATATGCTTTCCCCTACAGATGATCATTCAAGTATATCTAAGATGTATTCTCACTATGATTCTCACCACGGCTTTGATCCGACGGTCTCCCTTAGTGCAAGCCTTGAAGACTATATAGAAGCAATCTACTACATATGCGAACATCGTAGCCATGCCAAATCAAGCGAGATAGCCTACTATCTTCATGTAAAACCCTCATCTGTGACACGTGCGCTCAGGCATCTCTCGGAGCATGGATACATACAATATGCAAAATACAAGAGTGTTGTTCTTACGGAGAAAGGTATATCGTATAGTAAGTACTTGCTTTATCGTCATAGACGGTCGTATGAATTTCTTCATTTTGTCTTGGGACTTGATACGTATCAGGCTGATAAAGTTGCTCAAGATATGAAAAAATTACTTACTAAGGATGTGCTTAGTCATATGGAAATATTTCTCCGCACGCATTCGCGCACCAATGCACACCAACACGAAGATTGCCATCATAATCAGTTTAGATGTATGCTTTGTCAATTAACTGAAGGAATTCATGCTTCGTATGCCAATGCTAAAATGCATGCAAAGCCTCACTAAACTCGTGGAGAAACGCTGTATACCCGTGAGTGATTATAGAAGTGAGGCTCTGAAAGCCGACCTAAAGAAGAGATCTCTTAGAATGAGATTCTCGAGATTGTGTCTCCTAAGACTAGGACCAGCATAGGACCAGTGTAGGAGTCAATGTAGCCTATGCTCTATGTCATTGCAACTCCCATTGGCAATCTCAGTAATATAAGTACCTATGCCTTAGGTATACTCAAATCAGTCTCTCTTATAGCCTGCGAAGACACACGTCAGACACGTAAGTTGCTTGTTCATTATGAGATTGATACTCCTTGTATAAGTTGTCATAGTTATAATGAGCATAGAGTTACTACACGTGTCTTGCTTCCAAAACTCTTACAGGGTATTGATATTGCCTTTGTGAGCGATGCGGGTACTCCGGGTATCAGTGATCCTGGGGCAATATTGGTCGAATCAGCCTGGAAAAATAATACTGAGATACGCGTAGTTCCCGGACCAAGTGCGCTTTCGGCAGTTCTTTCAATTGCTGGTACATTGGGGCAGACATCTCGTAATCATGGATACTGGTTTGAAGGATTTTTACCGCATAAAAAAGGAAGATCTTCTCGACTGAAAACACTTATGACGTGGAACGTAAATATAGTGTTATTTGAATCTCCCTACAGAATCGAGAGGTTATTACGAGAAATTGCCGATATAGATAAAGAGAGGATTATCTTGCTTAGTTCTGAGATTACCAAGTTGTACGAGCGATCAGTGCGGATGCGAGTTGGAGAAATGCAGGAATGGTGGAGTACACATTTGGAAAATCGGGAAAAACGAGGTGAATATTCGCTTCTTGTATATTATCATGATTATGATAAAATATAAGTAAATTAATAATATCGATTAGTCGATAAACAAAAGGTACAAGGTTAGTATGAGCATAGACAAAATAAGCCCCGCACACCCTTCTCAACATATGACGAGAGGGCAAAAAACTTCAAAGGCTTCTCCCATAAATGCCGGCGATCAGAAAAAAGATGCGTTTGCACTTACTCAAGAAAGTCAAAACAAAATTGCATTTAAAAAAGCACTTGCTATCGTTAATAAAACGCCCGATGTACGGGCCGATGTAGTTGCAAATGCAAAAGCAAACCTTGAGTCCCTCACGCGCCCTTCTGAAGATGTGCTTGACAAGGTGGCAGAAAGGCTTTTTGCAGAATTTGGTTTAAAAAATAGCTAGAGGGTGAGAGGGGTTTCCTCTTTGCTTGCGCCGAACGTTCGTTGATTTGTATGTGTGTATAGTCCTTTGATAGAGCGTAGGACGTGGCGTAAAGGCGCTTACAATATAGCTACACCTTGCTCATGTAGCCATTCTTAATTTTGTCTCTATTAACGTATGACCTACTTTTAACATACGATCTACTTTGTCGGGTATTTTTTTATCGTTAGCTTTTATCAAGATCCATTATTCATTTTTGATTTGCCATTCTAAACTTGTTTAGGCCCCTAGTCTTATGACTTGCTTGTGTTAGTTATTGTGATGCCTAATTCGTCGAGTTGTGATTGCGTAACGGCACCAGGTGATTCGTCTAGCGGAGATGCACCAATACTATTTTTAGGAAAGGCAATGACGTCGCGTATACTATCTTTGTTGAGCAAAAGAGCAATAAACCGGTCTATACCTGGGGCAATTCCTCCATGTGGGGGTGCTCCATAGGTAAGTGCTCTCAGCAAAAACCCAAAACGCGATTCTTGTTCTTCGTGAGTAACACCGACTATGTCAAATACTTTTCTTTGTAGCTCGGTGCTATGTATACGAATAGATCCTGAAGCGAGTTCTACTCCATTGCATACAAGATCATAAAGCATTCCTCGTAATTGTGAGTAGTCATAATCGGGAACGGGATGTTCGTGTTGCATTAAAAATTCAAGATGCTGTTCTTGTGGCTGAGTAAACATATGGTGTGCGGGAGTCCATGCTTGGGCGTAGGGAGTATCAGCTTTGTTCATATTTGATGAAAAAGTATCGGTTGTTTTTTCAAACAAAGGAAAATCTGTAATCCATACAAATTCAAATAGTTGTTTGGGATTTGTTGTTTGATGAGTTCTGTCATGTTTGCTGTTAACAAGGTGGTATGCAGTAGTCCGAATAGCGCCACATATTTTATGTACTCCATAATCATGTCGTACTCCTTTTACAAAGAGCATTAAGTCTTCGTCTTCTAAGCTATATTCTTGTCCAATAGCCGATGGTGTGAGTTGCAGTTTTGATGCAATTCCTCCCTCAAAGACACCGCGTTTAATTTTTGTCCATGCAAACGTTTCTGCACCTTGTTCTTGTGCATGATGTGCCAATGCGTCGATATGCTTACGACTCAGATCAGCTCCGTTCGGAATACGTATACACGCAATCATTTTTGTAGTATCAGTAGCAATATCTGCAAAAAAAGGTATACCCGATGCTACTGCGTGATGACTAAAGTCCTGTATTAGATAGGGAATGCGTAGATCGGGCTTATCGGTACCATAGGTACGCATAGCATAGTCATAGCTCATGCGTCGAAATGTTGGCTGGGCAAGAGAAAATTGTGGGAGATGTTTATCAAAGGAATTATAACGTATGTGTTCATCGGTATTGAGCTGTTCAAAAATTTCAGCTATCATGCCTTCCACTAAAGAAAAAATTTCATCTTGAGTCACAAAACTCATTTCTATATCGAGCTGAGTGTGTTCGGGTTGTCGATCACCACGCGCATCCTCGTCTCGATAGCAATGTGCGAGTTGAAAATATCTGTCCATGCCGGATACCATGAGTATTTGCTTGTATAGTTGGGGGCTTTGCGGAAGGGCATAAAACATGCCTTGTTGAAGGCGAGATGGAACAAGAAAGTCGCGTGCTCCTTCTGGTGTTGAACGTATAAGGGTGGGGGTTTCTATTTCTACAAAGTGGCGAGCGTTTAGATAGTGACGTATTGCTTGTGACACGAGATGGCGTACAAGAAGTGCCTGTTGCATATCCCCACTTCGTAGGTCGAGATAGCGGTGATGGAGTCGAATGTCCTCGGAGGCTTGGGCATGGTTTGGCTCGATGGTAATCGGGAGTGTGGGAGCGGGGGAGAGCACGCGGAGATCGTGTACATGAAATTCAAACATTCCATTGCGTAGTTCGGAGTTGATCATTGAATCGGGACGACGACGTAGAATGCCTTTGATGGAGATGCAGTATTCGGGGTGAAGTTGATTAATAAGGTGTCTTGCAGTGGGTGGGCTTGAGTCATCAATGACAAGTTGTACGCTCGAGTAGCGATCTCGTAGCTGTATAAAACACACGCCACCATGGTTACGAATACGGTGTATCCATCCTGCAAGTTGTAGTTCTTTGTTGAGGAGTGTTGAGTCAATTTGACCGCATGTATGTGTTCGGAAAGGAGTGTCCATAGGCTCATTATAATGGCTGAGCCCTGTGTTGTATTTTCTTTGGATGGCCTGCTTAGATACGGCAGTTTAGCTACAACAGTTTAGATGCGACAGTTTAGATGCGACAGAACAAACGAGTGATTATGTTATAGTATTTCGGTAGCTTCTGCGTATGGCGAAAGAATGCTGAAATCTTCTTCTATACAACCGAGTATGTGTTTTGAGGCAGCCAAGTACTCGGGGCTATCAGAAGGTATAGTGTCAGCAATTTTGAGGTACGAGTCTAGCGATGTAACGCGGGCACGATAAAATGCTGTTTTGAGACTTTGTTTACGTAGACGATGTAATCCAAACAGAAATACGACAATACTAGCGATTCCGGTGAGTATGAATGTGAGCAAGGGGCTCTCTTTTATAAGTGGTAAGAGTTCGGCACCCGTTCCTATTCGGCTTAAGACGCTGTAGGTGACATAGCTACAGATGCTTGTAAGTACAAATCCAAGACTGATAGCGAGTATCCATGGAATTTTTTTGATGAGTCTTTTTTCTTGTCGATAGAGGTCTTCATATGTGTGGACAAGAGTACGTCCTTGTGTGCTTGTAAGGAGGTGGCGACTCTGATTTTCGAGTTTTCGTATCTGATCTTGGGAATTTTTAATATTATCAAGAGTAAGAAGAAGTTCTTCGTGACGTGCACGAGTTTTTTTGTGTAAATCATCAAATACGTCGGTGAGGCGTTCTACTTCTTGATTTCGTTGTTCTAGGGCTTCAAAGCGTTCTACCGCTGTTTTTTCGTTTCGTTGTGCGGTGCGGGCGTAGTTTTGGAGTTTTTCGTATATTTCGTTGATGGCCTTGTTCTGTAGGCTTGCTTGAGCAGAATACTGCTTTAGAGTTTTTTGTGCCTCTTTAGATTGTTCGAGGGTTTTTTCTGAAAGTGAAAACTGAGCTTTGATATCACTTGCCATTTTATTTATTTCGTTGCGTGTTTCTTCTATGTCTTGTAGCTGTTGCTGGTATCCCTCAAGTTTTTCTAGCAGTGCTTCGGGTGCGTCAGGAATTTTTGCTTCTACAAAGGGTCCGAGAGCATCCTTTATACCTTCGAGACCACGAGCTATGGAACTAAGGGTGTTGCGGAGTGTAGTGGTGCCAGTGCTGTCGTTGATTGTCGATATAAGGTCGGCAAGAGTTTTGGTATAGGTACGAATATTTTGGAGTTTGAGATAGGAATAATTAAACGTAAGTGCAAGGCCTTTGCGTGCGGTGAGCCCTTTTAGATATACAAGGAGCTTACGATAATCACGCAAAATTTGTTCGGGGGAGTATTCTCCTACCGTGTTGCGCATCTGATGGTCGGCGTTAACGTAGTGTTCTTTTACAAATGATTGGAGTATTGAGAGTGGTTTCTTTTTTGACATTACTCCAGTGTTACTGATAATGTCGCTCACTATGCTCATACTAGTATAAATCGGGTGTCTTTTGGTTTTTATTAAGAATTATTGTGTAATAGGTGTTATATTAGATATACTACGGTGTTGCAATCGAAGCACGCACGGTAGCGATTAGCTCAACTGCGTGTTGTTCGTCTATGCCTATGCCTTTTGCAATGATATCGGGGGGTGCATCAACGAGATCCTGCGGACCCTCAAAGAGGCGTGCAAGAAGTTGCGCTCTGCGTTCTCCTATGCCTTTTACACTTTTATAGAGCGACAATGAAAGTTCCTTGCTCTGAAGACCCGCCCTGTAACTCGTTGCAAATCTGTGGGCTTCGTTGCGGACGGCTTGCAGAAGGCGACTTGCAGGATGATGGAGTGGGAGTACTATGGGTGCGTGCGTATGGGGAAGAAATATTTCTTCTTTCTTCTTTGCGAGCCCAAGGATCGGGATATGAAGCCCGAGTGCGGTTATTATTTCATGTACGCTATTGACCTGTCCTTTTCCTCCGTCAATGAGTATGAGGTCAGGAAATACGTCGATGCTGTGTGGTGTGGTACCAGTAGCAGTAGTGGTATAGTTTGTGCTACTCTTTTTCTGGTTGTTTTTTTGGTGTTTTTTTTGGGCAGTGGTATTAATCAATCGGGTAAATCGGCGGGCAATACTTTCTTGGAGGGCTGCAAAATCGTCTGCTTTTTTATTGGTAAGGGAGCGAATTTTATAGCGACGATAGTATTTTTTTTCTGGGATACCGTTGACAAAACATACCTGTGCAGCGACCGTGTGTTTTCCGTCGATAGTTGCAATATCGTAGCCTTCTATTCGTGCAGGTGTGCTTTTGAGGTTGAGGGCCTTACCGAGGATCTTACCGAGGGCTATAACCTGTTCTGGCTTTCCTTCTTGCTTTATCCTGTATCGCATACGTTGAAACGCATTTTCTAGTGCAAAGCGCATGATACTAAATTCTGATCTATTGTCTGGAATGCAGATCTGTATATGTGCTGTACGCGTAGTACGCGCAATAAATTCTTTAAACGAGTCGCTACATGGCCACGGGAGATAGAGTTTATCTGGTAATAGCGTTTGAGAGGTATAGTGAGAGATGAGAAACTGTTCTAGGCTATCTTTTGGGCTGTCAAATACGGTGAGATGTGAGAAGAGATGGTCAACTACCTTTCCTTCTCGTATGTGTACGAGAACGACACAGCCTGTATTTCCTTCTTCGGCGAGTGCTACATAGTCTCGTGCTTTTTGCTTATGATCGACTACAACCTGTTTTTCTTCCATTTGTTCTATTGATGAAAGAGCGTCTCGATAGCGCTTAGCGCGTTCAAATTCTAACTTTTGTGAATGTTCGTGCATTTTTGTAGTGAGATAGCTACGTATTTCTTTGGTTTTTCCTTGTAAGAGTGTTTTGATTGATTTGATTCGTTTAAGATATTCTTCTTTGCTCGTTTTGTTTGCACATACTGCAGCGCATCGGTTGATGTGATAGTAAAGGCAAGGCTGTGTACGGGGGCGCATTTTAGTACATTTGCGCAAAGGGTAGAGGGTATCTATAAGAGAGAGTGTGTGGTATAACAGTCCTGTGTCGAGGTAGGGTCCGTAGTATTGTGCCTTATCGTCTAAGACTTTTCGTGTTTTTAATACGCGGGGATACTCTTCTTGTGTTATCTTTATCATGGGAAACGTTTTATCGTCTTTAAGCAGTATGTTATAGTGTGGTTTGTGTTTTTTTATGAGAGAATTTTCTAATAGAAGCGCCTCGTATTCGCTACTGGTTACTATATGGTCTATGTCTACCACCTGACGCATGAGCATCGAGACCTTAAGCGTATTTTTTGGATTGAGGTATGAGCTTACTCGTTTTTTTAGTTCTTTTGCTTTGCCTATGTAGAGTATGGTATCTGTATCGTTTTTCATGAGATAAACCCCAGGTTTGAGAGGAAAATGCTGAACTATTTGGGAAAGGGATACGTTTGGTTCGGGGTTCACTGATGATTCAGTATTGTGCGCGAAACGACACTATTTTGAGTGATAGCAGTTTGAATAGCAGTATAGTTCTGCAGTGTTTTATTCTTTTTTACCGTAGTCATAGTCTATTCTTGCATGGGTTTTTTATGGATTTTTTGCATGGGTCGCATACACGTTTATTATAGCTTACTTATTTTTATTATAATATTGACATATGCTTACTTTAAGTATTGAGTAGACATAAAGAAGTAGAGGGTACAGAAAAAATTTGTTGATTGTAGCAAATGTTTCAAAGCTCTCAAAATTTCCAATACCACCAGTACCATTACTACAATCACAGGGACAAAAAAAATGAAACCATCTAATCTGCAGTCACTTACGTATGCACACCTTGATAGCTATCTTGCACAATTTCTTGATTACGAACGGTTTGGCGTTGATGATGCCCTATCAGGGTTTCAAGTACTTGCTCCTCAACGCAGGGCTAAGCGTATTGATAAGATTGCACTAGCGGTTGATAGTACGCAAGAAGTCATAGATGCTGCCTGTGCATGGGATGCCGATATCCTTCTAGTACATCATGGCTTATTTTGGGGTAAAGCGGTCTCGCTTGTGGATGGTATGTATAAAAAAATAGCGACACTCGTGCAAAACGAATGTGCTTTGTGTGCGATTCACTTGCCTTTAGATGCACACCTTGAGATTGGTAATAATGCACAACTTGCAGGCATTATCGGGCTTGATGATATACATGCCTGTGCAGGACATCATGGAGTTGAAATCGGTGTGGGAGGCTATTATAAGGGATCTCTTGAAGCTTTGCAAAAACATCTGCATTGCGAATGTCCTTGGGAGCGCTATGAGATACCCTGTATTGCAGGCAAAGAGAGTGTTTATACAGTTGAAGGAATTGAAAAATATTATTGTTCACATGCACGGTATACACCTGATGCTAGTGATGCTGTAGGCGCTGGGGATGGAGCGGGCGTAAAAACAGCTATCGTGAGTGGTGGTGGTGGCTTTGCAGTGCCGAATGTGAGCACACAGGGCTATGGCTTGTGTATCACGGGTGATGCAAGTCACGTTGCATGGCTTATAGCGCAGGAACATGGAATGGATATTGCCTTTATTGGACATTATTATTCGGAGGTATGGGGAGTGCTGGCGCTCGGTGCACATCTAAATAGGCACTTTGCAGGGGTGCAGTGTGGTTTTATCAACGTTCCTTCGGGGTGCTAGTACTTGGTTTTAGACTATCGTATCTTCGGGGTACTAATACCACAAAAAAAGTAAAGGTGTGTGAATCGTAAATAGGGTGCATATGTGCATACGATCACACTTTGTGATAGATCTAAGTTTTATAGAAGTTGAAGTATATCGCTACCACAATCAGTATTATATTATGCGTATACATATATCGCATCTAATCACAGGTTAAAATACCATGAGAATAGTAGGATAGCATATACGCTACAATGACATCATGGAACACGCACAAGAACAAATTCCACCAAAACGATTACCCAAAGGGTATTCTATAAAGTTTGACAATACTCTCTTTGATTCACTGCAGAGAGCGGTACAAATCGAAGAAGAAATCAAATATATAAGAGAAGACATGCATACTCGTTTTGCAGATATGAATCAGCGCTTTGAAGAAGTCAACAGGCGTTTTGATGACGTTAATAAACGTTTTGAAGATATGGGCAAGCGTTCTGATGATATGAGAGCAGACATGAACAAGCACTTTGAAGATGTTAGTAAGCGTTTTGATGATGTTAATAGTCGTTTCGAGGACATGAACAAGCGTTTTGATGATGTTAATAGTCGTTTTGAGAACATGTACCAGCACTTTGAAGCTATGAGAGAAGATACAAACAAGCATTTTGATGATGTTAATAGTCGTTTTGAGAACATGTACCAGCACTTTGAAGCTATGAGAGATGATATGAACAAGCGTTTTGATGACATGAATAAGCATTTTGATGATGTCAATAGTCGTTTTGAGAACATGTGACCAGCAACGTTTTGAAGCTATGAGAGAAGATACGAACAAGCATTTTGATGACGTTAATAAGCGTTTTGAAGATATGGGCAAGCGCTCTGATGATATGAGAGCAGATATGAATCAACGCTTTGAAGCTATGAGAGAAGATACGAACAAGCATTTTGATGACGTTAATAATCGTTTTGATGACGTTAATAAACGTTTTGAAGACATGGGCAAGCGTTCTGATGATATGAGAGCAGATATGAATCAGCGTTTTGAAGCTATGGGCAAGCGTTCTGACGATATGAGAGCAGATATGAATCAGCGTTTTGAAGCTATGAGAGAAGATACGAACAAGCATTTTGATAATGTCAATAATCGTTTTGATGACGTTAATAAACGTTTTGAAGATATGGGCAAGCGTTCTGATGATATGAGAGCAGATATGAATCAGCGTTTTGAAGCTATGAGAGAAGATACGAACAAGCATTTTGATAATGTCAATAATCGTTTTGATGATGCCAACAAGCGCTTTGAGGATGTTAATAACCGTTTTCAAGATGTTAATAAACGATTTAATACCGTCCTTACATTTATCACAGTAAGTACTGTGCTTGTATCCACCTTAGTAACACTATTTGGATTTATAAACTAGCATTCTAAACTGCATTTTTGTGTACCACGATATACCTCCAATAGAGCTCGGATAGAATCCTTCCTCATGCACTCGTATTTCTTGTAATTCCTGTAGTCCACAAGAAGCTCATGAAAAAAAAGGGCTGGTAGCCTATGCTATAGGATTCCATAGGAGATCAAAAAAAGAAAAAAGCCAGAAAAAAAAGCCAAAAAAAAGCCAGAAAGAAAAAGCAGAAAGATTTATCTTTCTAAGGGCGTTTTTTTTCTATTGGGTTTTTTGTCTGGGGCGCACTTGTTCATTGAACCTCGCTTATCCACTATACTTGACATCTAGTATATAAATGGGCATACTGTAAATAAGTAAATAACTTATGTAGTTACTACAATCATGTATGGCATAATCATGCATAGAAGTCTGTATACGATGCCAGTAGTTCTGTGCAAAATCAAATAAAAAGGGAGAATATTATGGATATTCATTACACCACACACCACACACCACATAGGCGTGTTCTTAATTTTATAGGCTTGTGTTTATTGATCACTGGGCTACTCACGGGGAGTCTGCTATCCTGTGAGGATGATCCTAGTAGTGATGCTGTTGCGCAACTCTGTGAGTCTGTAACAACCACATTTACGCCTGGGAGCAAAGATGAGCTTGTCGCAGAAATCAATAGGGTTATAGCAATCAATAATAAGGCTGACCTTAACTACATCGATACTTCGGAGGTAGACGATATGGAATCCTTATTTAAAGGCAAGGCTGAATTTAATGGGGATATACGATGCTGGGATGTGAGCAAGGTAGCGACGATGGCACGAATGTTTGAGGGTGCAGAGTCATTTAATAAAGATCTCAGTTATTGGCAACCCATAGAGGTTACTGACATGGAGCGTATGTTTTTGGAAGCTACGGCTTTTAATAGTCCGCTCTTTAGCTCTGTAGGCAAAGTGCAATATATGAATGATATGTTTCTAGAAGCAGAGGCGTTTAACCAAGATATAAGTGGATGGAATATCTCAAGTGTCATTAACACGACTGCTATGTTTAAGGATGCGAGTTCTTTCTGCCAAAACCTCGGTAAGTGGGGAGATAATCTCAATCCAGCCTTAAACAAAGGCACTATGTTTGTTAATACCGGTACAAAATGCAGTACAACATTTAAACCGCCAGAGTGGTATACTAAGAGTTAATTAATAACTTTCGTTTTTCGCTTTCCGCTACACACTATAGAGAGCTACCTATTCCAAAAAATGGAGTAGGTAGTATACTTATTCTTACTCCATTCCATCTTGTGTGTCGTTATATCTCGTAGAGCCCACCGCAGTTCTTATACTAATATCAAAATACGCTCCAGTATAATACATATATGGACATATCTCGTAGCCACGCGCGCAAAGATTCTGCAGAGAATACCACACCACTACAACATCATAATACGAGTAGAAACACATTTGTTAACCTTAAGCCTTTGATACTTACCGCAATTATAGTGGGGCTTGATCAGGCATCTAAATTTCTGATTGTAAAATACGTTCCACGATTTACGGGAACGCCTTTTGTTACCTTGTTTAATGATTTTTTTTGGATCATACATATACGCAATAGGGGTGCAGTATTTAGTCTCGGTGACGATAGCGTGGGACTCGTACGTGCTCTCATGCTCTATATCCTACCATTGTTATTACTAGCGTTTTTAGTATTTACGCTTATTCGATCTGACTGGACAAGAGTACAGCGCTATTGTGTTGCAGGCATCTTAGGTGGGGGATTGGGCAATTTGATAGACAGATTTTTTAGACCTGATGGTGTTGTGGATTTTGCAAGCGTTCGGTTTTATGGTATATTTGGGTGGAATCGGTGGCCCACATTTAATATTGCCGATAGTAGCATAGTCATAAGTATGATTGTATGGTTTGTGAGCTTGTTTTTTATCAAACACCTGGTGACAGAAACCAATAATGACAAGACAATATCAAAGCAATAAACACGCATAAGTACATGAGATACATAAGGATTTTTTTTATATACGCGATGGTGACGATAATTGCGTGTAGTAGTATTGTAGGTTTGTTTCATGTCTTAATGCGCATAAGTTCTCAACTTGTGCCTTCTCTTGCGCTACCGTGGATACCCTATGTGTATATAGGTAATTTTGTGATCTCGGTGGTACTCGTATGGATAGGGCTACGTCTTGGGGTCAGATATACGGTACGTGTACTTAAAAAAGTGAGGACATGACTCTATTGTTATCATTCTGAATCAGCTGGTCGTATACGACAGAGCGTCGTGAAAGGCTTTGTTTTACTTCTGTAGTAAAAGGGACATACTGCCAAAAGATCTTACGCAGTTGTTTATGAATCTTTTGTATTCCCCTTGACTCCCAATACATCCATAGTTGATAATTTTCTATAAAATTAGACTTAATGCTTCCCTTATTGACATTGCTACTAAACCAATTAAAATAGCGTCCTGTAAGCCCTTCTTCCATCCATAGCTGCCCGGCGAGTTCGCGAGCAATTTGCCAGCGATAATCCCCCAATGTATACACTATCGCTTTATAGAGATCCTGTGAGTACATAGGAACAATGAGTTTTGCCGAGCTCACGTTTTTCTGAAATTTGTCGTATGGTTCCCAACAAAACCCTTTAGCACCGTAGCAAGGGATAATGATTATATTAGGGAATTTTCGAGTTTTTACCCCTTTTATTACTCTATAAAATACTGAGTAGTCAAGTCGTTCAAGGCTACGAAATATCTCCAATATGCGCTGCTTAGTTCCAAAATTTTCTTTTTGTCCGCTAAAATATTTTTCAAAGAGGATAGGAAGGTGGTTGCCACGATTACCTACGCATATTTTTGCCATTTGCCTGAGTTCGTACAGTTCTTGTATGGTGATGCTAGCGATTGCTTTTTCACTATCATCTTTGCCGTCTTCTTCCGAAGAGCTGATAGAGTCGAGGTCTTGTTTTAGTTTATGTATTGTGCCCTGGCTTTTTTCTATAATTTTTATCTGTTCTCCCAGGCTCTCACTCTTGTTTTGAATCGAACGAGAAAGTTCGCTGATGTCTTTAAGATCACGAATTTGTGACTCGTTGAGGGGTAGATTAAAACTAAACTGCGAACTCAACCGATCTTTGACTTGCATCGCTTTAATACTAAGGCTTTCAATTGCAAAGTCGAGCTCTTGGTTTATGTTTTCTCCTGCAGTGATTTGTGACTCAAGAAGGGAGGTCATTTGCTCAATTTGATTTTGATATCGTTCACCACTCTGTTCGACATTTTCTTGTATCATACTAGAAACGGGTACCTTGCGAGCTGATATGGCCTTAAGCCATTCGTCTAAATAATAAAGCGGAAGGGCAGTGAGCTGGTCAATATTGGTGTGCACTGCATATGAGAGAACTGTTTTAGGCACTGCCGAAGGGACGAGTATTGCATACCGAAATAGTACGATAGTGTCCGGATTCCATGGAATTTTTTTATCGAGCAAGTATTCAAGAAAATTCCAGTATTGGGCGGTCAAGTAGATACGCGAATCATGGAGTTTGCCTTTGTCTTCTGATGTGAGTATTGTGGTAATATAGCCGTGTATTACTGTGCCTAGCTCTTTGTTGTTTGAGAGAATAGTATTGTAAAATTTTGACGGGTCACTGAGATGCGATCCGTCTTTTTTTGATACCATTGTGGGAGTAAGGACTTCTGGTGAGTAAAATGTTTCTATTTCTGCAAGATTTTCACGCTCAACTTCTTGGAGGCGGTGTACTTCTTTTTCAAATTGTGTTTCTCCGGATTTACTTTTGTTTGTCTGACTAGCGCCTTTGTCATCTGCGTTGAGGGTAATGTCAGGGTTTTTATGTACGTCTGAGTCTTCATGGAGAAGCGTACTTTCGGCATTCATCGTTATCTTTATCTATCGATAGATATATTATACTAACAAGTAGTATTTTTTCTACATACCACTTTTACCTTAATTGCTTTAACTTTGAATTTTTTTAATACCTTACCTATTTTAAGATCTGTCTCCATATGTCAACTCGTATATCTCATGCCAAAGCAGCCAGCAAGTACATTACCAAAACAAAAAAGATGCCAAAAAAAGTAGCTAGCAAACTTTCTGACCCATCTCCGATGCCTCTTTCTTGCCCATTATATTGGGATAGTGCCAAACGAGTACTTTCGGCACGAGACAGTGTTCTTGCTACTGTTGTTTCGCAGTATGATTCTATGTTGTTTCGCTCTAGCGATGCCTTTACCGTTTTGCTCAAGTCTATTAATGGACAACAAATATCTATTGTAGCGGCAGAGGCGATATGGCAACGCATATACAATGTGTACGCACCGCTTAGCCCTAAGCGCATTGCACGACTGGATCCTCAGGAGCTACGTCTTCTGGGACAGTCACGACAAAAAGCTCAGTATTTTATAAACGCAGCACAGTGTTTTTTGGATAATCCCCATCTAGCACAACTTGGCTATCGTGATTATCGGGATGTGTATCGTACGCTTGTTGGAGTTAAAGGAATAGGTCTATGGACGATAGAGATGTATGCTATTTTCTATCTTAACCATCCCGATATCTTTCCCAGTACTGATATAGGAATTCTCAGAGGCTTAAAGAAGCTCTATGGTGTTCAATTAAATAGTATGCAAGCAGAGGCATTTAGCGAGAGATGGAAGCCCTATCGTACGGTTGCAACATGGTATCTGTGGCGCGTGCTTGATACGACTATCATACAGTATTGAGTGAGCTGTATGTTATGTCATAAACACGCTAATATGCAATACATCAATACACCAATACACCAACATACAAAATGGCATCATTCTTCTTGCAATTTACTATAATAGATAACATACTACAGAGCACTCCCACAATATATGTACCATGGCTGAATCCCTTTCTATCCAAGAACTCCATCCCCTAGAAATTATCGTCCTGCGTTCTCTCATCCTTGCAAAGCCATTTACAGCTCGTGCTATTGCAGAGCATCATTCTCTTAGTCTTGGACAGGCAAACCAAGCACTCAGTTGGCTTAATGCCAAGGCCTTGATTACAGCTCACCAAAGTCATACCGAGCGGTATTATGAACGAACGCCACTCGGCGAAGAGTGGAATACTGTCGGTTCTCCCATGCAACGATTTTTTAGAGCTCTCGAACGTACCAGCATCGATACAAGCACTGATAAAGAAGTCAGCAATTCTTCTAGTAGTTCTTCTAGTAATTCTTCTAGTAATTCTTCTGGCAACATCCTTGACAATTCCGCGCATAGTTCTACTCATAATCTAGATGTATGCACGCGCGAAGGATTAAGCATACAAGAACTTGCGCAACAAGAAGGTATCTCACAACAAGAGGTGGGAAGTGCCTTTGGATTCTTTAAGACTCGTAACATTGTTGAGCTTGACAGTAATAAAAAAATACGTCTGTGCACCTCTGTATATCCCGATGATCTTATCATACTTTCTGAACTACTCAGCTACAAGGATGCGCTATCCGAAAAAAGCCTTACCGATGAGCAACGCAACGTACTCTCAGAATTTAGTAAAAAGCGTGGAAGTAGTACTTCGCCGTTCAGAATAGTTGAAGAAGAAATAGTGAGTTATACCCTTTCTGAACAAGGAAAAGCAGTTATTGAGCAGATACATTCGCAGGGATTAACAGGAGAAGAAAAAAGCAAATTGACTTCTAAGATGCTCAAAGACGGTACATGGCATCATGTTCAATTTCGCGCCTACAATGTGAGTCTTCCACCAAGTCGCACTGCGGTGGGACGACGGAACGCCTATAGTGATTTTTTGGTACAGGTTAAAGATAAGCTCACCTCCTTGGGGTTTGAAGAATATGATGGGTCACTCGTACAGGCGGAATTTTGGAATGCAGACGCGCTTTTTATGCCACAGTTCCATTCTGCACGAGAAATACACGATGTATACAGGATTGCGCATCCCACTCACGATACAACAGTATCAGACGCAGACATACAAGCTGTTGCTGATATGCACGAGAAAGGTGGCAATATTGCTAGTCGTGGTTGGCGGTATTCTTTTGATAAAGACTTTACGCGACGGCTCGTATTGCGCAGTCAAGGAACATGTCTTTCGGCACGTCAACTCAAGGCGCTCAAAGTACCGGGTCGATATTTTGGCATAACGCGTGTATTTCGTCCTGATCAAGTAGATGCAACGCACCTTTCGGACTTCTATCAAACAGAAGGCATTGCTGCAGGTGATGACGTTAATTTTTGTACATTGCTGGGCTTGCTCAAGCTCTTTGCCGAAGAATTTGCACATGCAAAAGAAGTTCGGTATGTACCGGGCTACTTTCCGTTTACTGAGCCATCGGTAGAAGTACATATACGCCACCCCGTACTAGGATGGATTGAGCTCGGTGGTTCGGGAATATTTAGACCAGAGGTAACACGCCCATTTGGCATAGAAGTGCCCGTTGCGGCATGGGGAATGGGAATTGACCGCATGGCAACACTCCAGATGGGGATAAGCGATCTTCGTGATCTGTTTAGCTACGATCTAGAAAAAGTAGCTCGTAGAAGACATATACGGGTGTAAGATGATTGAAATGTCACGAGAGGTATGCCTTACCTACTAGTAGGAACATAATAGTTAATGCCAAAGATTTTGATAAACAAACAGCTTTTTTTTCAACTCATAGGTCGTACTCTTACCAGTGACGAACTCGAGCGCTTGCTCACCTACTGTAAGGGAGAATACGAAGGAGAAGAAATAGACCAAGACACACAGCACCTTAGGCTTTCCATAGAACTTAACGATACAAATCGTCCCGATCTTTGGACCTGCGCAGGGCTTGCACGTCAAATACGTTCTGTACTCTTAAAAAAACCAGATGAGATCCAGCCCAAGGGAGTCTTTATAAACTTGCAAGGTAGTCCCAAACTACAGAAAAACCCAGAAGATAACCCAGAAGATAACCCAGAAGACAACCCAGAAGATAACCCAGAAGATAACCCAGAAAAAGACCCAGAAAACAAACAGACAAAACAACAAGAAGCGTATCAACAAAGATCTTCTACTCCCTACCACATACAGGTAGATGCTACCCTCAAGGATATACGCCCCTACATCGTTGGCTTTGTTGCAAAGGGAAAAAAAATCGATCAAGTCTTGTTAGACGAACTCATTACATCCCAAGAAAAAATATGTGAGCTATATGGAAAAAAGCGACAGAGAATTGCAATGGGAATATACAGGCTCAATCAGATACAGTGGCCAGTCATCTATCGTGCTGCTGACCCAAAAAACGATGGATTTATACCACTCGGATATACAGAAAAAATGAGCCTTACTCAGATATTGTCGCAGCATCAAAAAGGAAAAGAATACGGTCACCTCATATCGTCTTATGCAAAATATCCACTTATACTTGATTCAAAAGACAATGTGCTTAGCATGACCCCCGTTATTAATAGTGCTCAGCTCGGTGCAGTGGAACTAGGGGACAGCGAACTCTTTATAGAGCTTACTGGTTATTCTCTTGAACAATTATTTGTAGCTGTCAATATCTTTGCCTATGATTATCGAGATCTCGGATTTACCATTAGCCCAGTGCAGGTCAACTATCAGAACGATGCCCATTCAGAGAGCTACCAGACCCCCTTACGATTTCAAGAAAATGCCACGCTTTCGCTTGTACAACTTTCGCATACCTTGGGGTATGCAATACAGACCAAAGAAGCCATAGACGCCCTTTTGACCATGGGTGTCAGAGCCAGGGTACTCCCAACAAAGACATCAGCAAAAATATCAAATACAGAGCAAGGCACAGAAACCTCATTGCGCAACACCCACAATGACACCGAACTCATAGTAACGATTCCTGCCTATCGAAACGATTATCTCCACGAGGCCGACATCATTGAGGACGTAGCAATAGGTAAAAGCTATGATAGTTTTATCCCTGAATTACCCCAAAGTTTCACCGTAGGAAAAATCACGAAAGAAGAATTTTATGCTCGAAAGATTGCAACAATAGGAGTAGGACTAGGATTTCAAGAGATGATATTTCCTTACCTTGGTGCCGTAGAAGATTATATAGACAAGATGTATGATAAGAGCGAAATAGATCTTGCTCAACAAGAGCTCGTACAAATTGAAAACCCTCTTTCAAAGAATTATGCGGTATTGCGCCCCTCCATACTCCCCTGTCTTCTCAAGGCCGAACATACCTCGTATCACGTTTCTTATCCACATCATATGTTTGAAATAGGAAAAATAGGGCGTGTTGTACAAGAGACCGAAGTGCCAGTCAAGAACAATGTCGACGTCAGCCTTCGGGCACGTAGCAAGGATACCCGTGTTGATACCTATAATGCCGTTGCATTCTTAAGTGCTGGTGAGCAAACGGGATTTACCGATATAAATGCTATAATATCTGTCATAATGTATCATCTTGGTATAGAATGGAAATCACGTGCTCGTATAGACAGCCGTTTTATAACTGGACGTTGTGCAGAAATAGTTCTCAAGGAAGACGATATAGTACTGGGGGTATATGGTGAAATACATCCTCGCGTACTAACAGAATTCATGATTGATATGCCCTGTTCTGGGGCTGAATTGATAATAGAAAGATTTATACACATACTATAGATGACCATACTAGTAATGGCTAAGCAATTGATCGCACCTACAGTAAAACCAATGTTTATGAGGTATAGTCTACAGAAGTATCACACAGTGTGTAGCATACGATGTTTTCGAATAAAGTCTAGGTGTACTCTACCATGTCCCAGCCAAGTATACTGATCCCGTATCAGGGTCCCGGAAACAAGGGAGAATTTGATATCTTTGTGATGATGCGACCTTCGACAAATGGCTACTATGCTGAGAGCAAGATTTTTTCGCATCTACGCAGTATGCCGGGATATAAAAAAGACTTTACCCTTGTGTATTTAGCAAATTTACCGGGAGAATTTATTACCAGTCACAAGCTTATTTCGCATTATTATAGTAATCGCATATATTTTACCCGTAAGGGAAAACCTGCTTTTACCCCTTTTATGCGTATTGCATTTGAAAACCATTTTAATACTCCCTTTGATTCGGCGCGTCTTGTCAGCTCTTTTGAAGCATTAGATATGTTGGACATGAGTAAAAAAGAATTGTTTAATACGTGGGTGCCGAGGGATGCGGTCTGTAAAATATTAGGGCAAACAATAAAAAAAATACAAGGATCAAGGGGCGAACCCATTTTTGTGCTTAACTATGATATACCCCATCTTCTTTACATGTATGGTGCCAAGACAAATATAGCCGTCATGTGTTTTAGGACCTGCCAACCATACAAACAATTTACCAAGTACCTCACGCAGGTCTACTATAGCCTTAGACAAGACCGTGATTATCTGCAAAGCATAGGAGAAACTCAGACCGCACCACTGGCTCGTCTTTTTCATTATTCGCACGGACCACTAGAAGAAATAAGCGACGCTGGTGCTTTTATGATTACCCATAACCAGGAGCAGATAGCACTCGTTGACACGAGTTTTGGGCGTTTTTTGAGCAATCATGGGTATAGCTCGGCAGAGATAGTGCACCTCGTTAAAAATCCGCTCTGTCGATGTATGAATGTAAAGAATAATAAAAAAGAAATATCACTTTTTGATTTTACGCGTTTTGCGAGTTACAAGTCTGCGCTTAGTACTATAAGGGCTATGAACTCACAGTTTTGTGAAATTTTGTAATATGGCTTGCAGTTGTGTATACTCGGTACAGGTAGGTATGTCGGGATGCGCAGTTTGTATGGTTTCTGGTGCACGAAACAAGACGCCCAACTCTGCTGTCTTTATCATATCAATGTCATTATACGAATCACCTATTGCGATAACTTTACACCCAATAGACTGAAATGCTTGTACTGTATTTTTTTTCCCGTCTTTTGCAATACGCATACGGTGAGCGACGATATAGCCTTGCGCATCTATATCAAGGCTATTACAAAGTATAAAAGGATTATGTAATCGTGCTCGCAAGGGTTCAAGAAATTGCGTGAATGAGTCTGTCACGATAACTGGATTATACCTAGATGAAAGCCACGAGAGAAAATCAAGTGCACCCACTAAAGGGCTTATGTGTCGAACAATCAAGTCACGTACAGTAGCATAGGTAATATTATGTTTTCTAAGCGTAGCTATACGTAAGGTCATGAGTTGATCATAGTCAGCAATATCTCGAGTACTTAGATTGAGGTCTTTGATTCCTGTGTAGGTGGCACACATATGCCAAATTTCTGGTAGTAATACGCCTTCAAGATCAAGGCACGTAACAATATTCATTTTTTTCTATTATAGTGGTGTTTTACCCGTAAGTACCGTACACCATGATTGATAAAAAAGAGAAGGAGGATGTTTTTCATGTAATCTATGTTTTCGGCTTGAAATGCATTTTATACGTTTTGGCAATAGTCATGAGCGTTTGTAAAGCAGGGTTTTGTAAATCGGATATAGCGGTTAATTTTACGTGTCTTAATAGCTTTCCTGTTCCTACAAGAAGGTGTGTGGGATCAGGAAGTTCTGATCCATAATTAAACCCAAGGGTAAGGTGTTTTTTTGCAGGCATAATCCAGTGGTAGTGTTCGCTATTACGTCGTATTCCTACCCCGTATCCTGCAACTCTTAGTTTAAACCATATTACCTCTACTGCTGTAGGATTTAAGTGATATATGGTATCACGCGTCGCACGTGCAAGTGTTTGTATTGTACTGTCATACTTCTGTATGAGCAGTTCAAATTCTTTTTCTTTCTCTGTAGTATTTTTTGTGGTTTCTTTGCTTTTTTCTATAGAAGCGGGTAACATGTCATACGGTGTAGTGTCTCTACTATTGCTCCCTTTATATGAGTATAGTATAGTTGGGCATTTATTCCATTGTAAGTACGTGACTAATAGTAAGTGATAATTTTGATATTTTACACATGTTTTTTTGTATAGTATATTTATAAAAAATACTAAATAAATTTATTTCTCTCACATATGCAGAATGAAATGCTATTGTCCCCTTGCAAGAAGTGACAAGATGACTCATGATATACCATAGCATGGACAATGAAATAATTGAACCACGTTCGGCTGAAGTAAAAAATATTCCAGAATGGATTGATATTGCATCAAGCGCTATACGCGAGTCTTTGCACTGCGAACTTTCGCCACATGAGGTATCCGATCTCATGCAAGTTGCATATGTGCTCACTGGCGCTGGGCTCAAACTGTATCCTCATTCAATACAGATTCATCAGCAGTGCCTTTTTATGCTTATTGCATTGGAGCATTTAAGGGATAGATTTTTGCTGATAATTGGTGACTCACAAGAGACTATGGTTCTTTTTGGTTTCGAAGGGCAATGGTTTAAGAAAGGATCTACCTGCATTCAGGCGTGTAGACCAAGCAAGCACAATGCAGAATATCTGCGGATTCAATTTCCTCATACGGCTCCCAGTGTAGGACTGTCAGAGACACCTCTGTCCATTGGGCTGGGTGATAGACTTTCTTTAGCAAGCTATGGGCAACTTACCTTGCTTTCTGAATATCATAAAAAAGGTCATACCATCTACCCAGTTCTGGTACAACAATCAAGATATGAACTAGCAAGTACGGAACGAAGCTACAATGATATCATTGATGAGGCAAGTTGGGACGTATTTGCTAGTGATTTTAGATATCCCTGGGGAGCCGATGGACATAACCTTAAAACAAGTGCCGAAGTATACAAGGCACTGACACAGGGATGTACGCTGATAACAGCCGATATATCGGCAAAGATACAAAACGAGTATGTACACTGGAGTGATGCTACGCTCGCACGGGCCTATAACAACCTCAACTCAGGGTACGTACGCTATCTTGAACGTACCTATCTTGGTACCACACATCGGATTGTTCTTAACCCAAAGGATGGAGAACAGGGTATCGACTTTGAGCAAACATCGGATCTTGAACAACGTACAGAGTCAAATGCAAACGATGCCACTCAAAATACCATCGTCGAATTATCATACACCAAACGAAATCTACTACATTTTGCACTTGTATTTGATAAGGCACTTAAATGTGCATACGAAATGCACGAAACCGTACGCGAATACGAACAACTACACGATACGGAGATAGATTTTGAAATAACGGCACACGGATCAACACGTCCACTTACTCCCGCAACGCACTATCTTATTGCAAAAGAATTACAGAAAATGAAAATAAGACACAATGCGTTTGCACCATGTTTTTGTGGTGAATTTCAAAAAGGTATAGATTACATAGGTGATGTAGAACAGTTTGAGCGTGAACTTGTAGAGCATCATGCAATAGCAGTGCATTTTGGGTATAAACTTGCGATTCATACAGGGAGTGACAAATTTTCATTATTGTCTATTCTTACTCGTGTACTAGAAGGCAGCATGCATATCAAGACGTCAGGAACACATTGGCTTGTTGCACTTAAGGTCATCGCCCATGTAAATCCTAGTCTCTTTCGATCCTTACACGAACTATCGTATCAGGCCTACAATGATGTAAAGGAGCATGAGCGAGTCAATCCCGATATCAGCAAAAAAACAGATCTCACAAAAATTGATGACGAGCATCTAGGATCGGTATTAGAACAAGCATGTGATAGGCAAGTGATGCATATTGCTTTTAGTGAAATATGTAGGTACGATGTTCATTATAAGTCTATAATGAACACCTTACAGACACATCTCAAACAATATTGGGATGACATTCAGCACCATACCGATAAGCACCTTTGCGAGATTGTTGGTACATCATAAATTATTATGATGCTATAAAGGCATCATAACATCATACATTGTTGTAGTGCTATAGTGACATGATGTATACTAGTAGGTGGTGGACCTTACAAATGTGCATACCACAGGAGATGGTATGCAGAAAAGCGTAGAACTTCTCTTTTGTCTTCCTCCACGCAAGGCAGCCGAAGTCTTGAAAGATATTCCTCAGCATCGCCTTTGCTCGCTGGGTGTGCATCTCTATCAATACTACGAACAACACTACCATACACAGAGCGCCCATTCCCCGAAACAAAATACCTCCGATAATGCTGAGGCACAGATATTGTATCGACAAGTCGAACAACCACAACAGGCATTACTGTGGGTAAAAGATCTCTATACTCTTGCATTTGGCAAGAAGAAAGGAGAAGCGCAGACCCATAAAATTGTACGAGCACTTTTTTCACAAAAATTTGATTTTTTGCGCTCGTATACAGCGACACAGATATACCAAGCAACACAACACGAATCAGAGCAACTACTTGCCTTGTTGTTTCTCTGCCTTGATTCTCATCAAAGCGGGGCATTACTTGCATTGTGTTCACCAGAGCGACGTCGAGATATAGTCAAGGCGATAATACACATGCAGGCACCCAATCCAGAAATACTAGAGAGTGTCAAGGCAATGCTTAATCAAAGACTCATACAGATTGCAGCTACACAGCCAAGGCAAGAACAACCAGAGGCATCAGGAACAAAAACACTCACACATATTCTTTCTCATCTGTCTCCGTCAATGCGCACGACAATGCTAGCGTATCTTGATGATGATGAAATCAAACGACAAATCCAAAAAGATGCATTTTCGTGGAAAGAACTACACACGATTCCCGTTCGTGAACGCGAGGCACTGCTCAAACCATATAGCATGAGAGACCTTGCCTTGATACTGCTCAATGAAGAACAACAAGCAGCCGACTTTATTACCGAAGGACTAAGTACGTCAAATAGAGCCTTGTTAGAAGAAGAGATGCAACTGTTAAGAACATTGCCACCAAACAAAATTGACACTGTACAACAAACACGATTATCCTTGTCTTTTATAGAACTCTGCCAAAATGCACTACAGGCAACACTACAAGATACGGCTCCAAAAACACCACACACATACACCGTTTCTAAAACTATTAAAACTACTGAGACCGAAAAACGTAAAGCTGAAGATATCTACGGATAGCTTGCTATACAAACAGTGCTTTTCTATAAAAAAATAAACAATACTCAGAGCGCGAGCTTATGATTTTGCCTTCTTGCTCATGTATATTGGATCGAGTTGATGTTCTGTTGTCTTGATTAAAAACATCTGCTCCGAAAAACATATAAGACATATTGTCAACGGTTGAAACATTCCAACAACGTATATCACCCAATGAATGTAAATTCATGATCAAACAAGGTATCTATTTGTCGTGTATAGACGCTACTTATTGTAAGACACCGTCGCTTTAGAAAATATTGCCTGTTTTCTACTTGTAGTGTATCCGCAATTTAAATTAGAATTAGGTAAATTAAAATTAGGTAGTAGCATGGATACCTTGTACTACTATATAATCTGATGTCTAATATAGCGAGTATTATTTGCATGCCAAATGGCAGAGCATGTTTTAATAAGATTACTATGCTTACTAGCAAAAGCGATCACAGATATAAAATACATACACAGAGTAAAAGTATAGAACACAGCTGGGATGTTTAAAGAAGAAAAAACTAAAGCACCTATCAAGATTATACATACTAAAGACAGTCAAGGAGATCGCTTTATCGAAACCATATTTTTTTATAGAGATACCCCTAGGCATGCCACCGTAGTCGTTGATAATAAAATACGGGTATGATATACTAAATTTACGATAAGGTGTACTATCCTACGTTATCTTGTATCATCGTTTTGCTTATCGGCATTGAACTGTGTTAGGCGAAATGATTGAAATAAGCAAATAAGCCAAGTACAGTCAACAGTACAGTCAACAGTACAGTCAACAGTACGGGCAACAGTACAGGCAACAGATGCAGGTAACAGTACAGGCAACGGTGCACAGGTATCAACCCAATCTATACGTCATGGAGAAATACGATGAGTAACCATAAATTTGAAACTAATCAACTGCACGCTGGGCAGGAGCCTGACCCAACAACAAAGGCGCGCGCTGTTCCAATCTATCAAACGACTTCTTATAATTTTGAAGATTCTGATCATGCTGCTGATCTTTTTGGACTGAGAAAGCTGGGAAATATCTATACAAGAATAATGAACCCGACTTCTGATGTATTTGAAAAACGCATGGCAGTGTTAGAAAATGGAGTAGCGGCGCTTGCAACCTCATCGGGACATGCAGCGCAGTTTCTCGCATTAACAAATTTAGCAGGGGCTGGTTCAAATATTGTTGCATCTCGATATCTCTATGGCGGTTCGTATGTGCAGATGAGGCATACACTCAAAGGACTTGGCATCGAAACTCGCTTTGTTGAATCTATGGATCCCGCTGACTATGTATCTCATATAGACAAAGATACAAAGGCGATATACGCCGAAACAATGGGCAATCCAAGCCTTGATGTACTTGATATAGAAGCCTTTGCAACAATGGCACATGCCCATGGTCTTCCCTTGATAGTTGATAATACCTTTGGCATGGGTGGGGCTTTGTGTACGCCACTTAGTTTTGGGGCTGATATAGTAGTTAATTCGGCAACCAAGTGGATAGGAGGGCATGGTACCTCAATAGGTGGCGTTATTGTCGACGGTGGGAGTTTTAACTGGATGAGTGATCGGTTTCCTTATTTTTCTGAGCCGAGCCCTACATATCACGGTATAGTGTATGCCGAGGCATTTGGAAAAGAGAGCGATTTTGGCAATATTGCATTTGTTATGCGAGCACGCCTAGAAGGCTTACGAAATATTGGTGCGTGTATTAGCCCTTTTAATTCATTTTTATTATTACAAGGTCTTGAGACCCTGTCTTTGCGCATGGAGCGTCATAGTCAAAATGCGCTTGCACTTGCACAGTTTCTACAAGAACATCCCAAAGTAGATTGGGTGATATATCCTGGCTTGCCACAGGACAAGAACCACGAAAAAGCACGAAAATACTTTCGTGGTGGTCAGTATTTTGGTGGTATGCTGGTATTTGGTATCAAAGGTGGTATAACAGCGGGTAAAAAATTTGTTGACTCGCTTACTCTCGCCAGCTTGCTTGCAAATGTTGGTGATGCTAAAACCCTCGTGATACATCCGCCTTCTACCACACACTCGCAATTAAATGAAAAAGAGCTAGAAACAGCGGGAATACTCCCCGAGCTAATACGAGTATCAGTGGGCATTGAGCATATAGACGACATCATCAAAGATTTTGACAGGGCGCTTTCTACCAACTGATACGGCATCTACACGTTTTTGTTCTCTGATTTTTTTGTTTGTTTTTTAGGCTCTTGCACGTATTACCTGTAATCCCAATCGCCTGTGCAAGAACTTTATGTAACTTGTGCTACACTAGGTACAGTTATGGTTATCGGACTAGGTCAGCGTATGACCCAGACTCAACGGATGCAAAATGTACAGTTAATGTCGTTTCAGCTACGAAAAAATTTCCAGTTGCTTTCGGTCCCCATCAACGAGTTGCGCTCCCTTATCTTTAAGGAAAGTGAAGAAAACCCATTATTTGAAATAAATTCGGAACCAAACCAAGACAGTCTAGATACCATATCTGCCCGCGCTTCTGAGGGATATGATAGTAACAAAAAGCACGAGGCTTTACAACAAGTGCTCAGTAGACCTGAAACATTATCTGAGCATTTGATTTTTCAATTACATCTTGGATCTTTCGATGAACGAGAAACCGAGCTAGGTATTCTCTTGTTATCAGACCTTGATGCTAATGGATTCTTTATCGAAGATCCTATTCTCATTGTACAGTCGAGTCCTCAATTTTCTTCTTATACGCAAGCAACCTTAGAAAAGATATTACATACCCTGATGCCACGCCTACAAGAACTTGAGCCCATGGGATGTGCCACTCGTAATGTAGTAGACTCGCTCCATGTACAATCTCGTTTTATAGAGATGGAGAAATCTGAAAGAAAGACGCTAAACGAGTGTATTACTCAATTCGGGGACCTCATTTTAAAGAAGAGCAATATAGAAGAGGCAGAAGAACAATTTAAGCATATTTTGCATGAGAGAGGGATGACTGAGTACTTTTCCTTGCTCAATCCTTATCCAGGTCTAGGATATAACACTTCATATAACAATATATCCGAATACATATACCCAGATGCCGAAGTAATAGTAGATTCTACCCAACCCGAGGGGCTTAGTGTTAAAATTAACACAGATCTTATTCCCATTGTTGAACTCGGTACGTCCTTGCTTCCTAAAGATGCACCACATAGTAGTGAAGGTGTGCGAATGGAACGTGAGTGGAGGAGTCAGGTGGAAATGTTCATAGAAGGGTTGCAATATCGGTCAAAACTGCTGGAAAAAATACTCCTATTTGTGGTAAGTCGTCAAAAACAATTTATCTTAGGAGCCACACAGTTTCCCTTGCCACTTACGCAGAAAGAAGTGGCGAAAATTTTGGAACTTAGCGAAGCTACGGTATCTCGTGCAAAGAATGCAAAATACATACAACTTCCTAATCGCATTATTCCTTTATCGCTCTTATTTTCTCGAGGAGTAGGAAGCAACCAGGTAGCCAAAGAAATGGTCATGGAAAAAATTAAACTATTACTCGCAGAGGCAGAAAGTGAGGGAATGAGTATGTCCGATAGAGAAATAGCCGAATATCTAAAGCATGAGGGTATCGCCATTGCTCGAAGAACGGTGAGCAAATATCGAAAACAAACAGTGATATGAGTTCTTCTGATTTTTGTGTACTTGATCTCCCTCTCAATGCAAATAAGTTGGGTATAGACCTTAAGATCCACTGCATTGCAGGCATGAAAGGATTTACTCGGCGTATAACTAATGTAATTAATCGTCCCGGTTTGGCGCTCAATGGTTATTATGACGACTTTGGAAAAGACAGAATACAGGTCTTTGGTAAGGGAGAAATGGCATTTCTACTCAAACTTGAGAGAGAACGCAAGCTAGTTTCTGTGCTCAATGAATATCTCTCGTATCCCATTGCGTGTTGCGTGATTTCTTTACATCCTGAATCAGAGATACCCAAAGATTTTATTCGATTATGCGAAGAAAATGGATGTCCCCTGTTTCTTTCCGCGCTCACGACCTATGAACTCAATACCAATCTCTATCGCTTGCTTTATACACTGTTTGCAGAAACAGAGGTACATCACGGTGTATTTATGGAAGTATACAATATCGGTATTCTTATTTCGGGATCAAGCGGAGTAGGTAAGAGCGAAGTTGCGCTTGAGTTGCTTCAACGGGGGCATCATCGTCTAATTGCAGACGATGTGGTGGTACTCAAAAAAATTAATAGTCAGACTATATTAGGTACAAGTATTGATAGTAAGCAATACAAGTTTTTTTTGGAGATACGAGGACTTGGTATCATTAACATTGCACAAATTTTTGGAATAGGAGCAACCTTAGAACAAAAAAAAATACAGCTTGTTGTTGATCTCTTTAATTGGGAAGAAGACACAGCGCGTACTATGGACAGGCTAGGTAACAATGAAAAAACAGAGATCATGGGAGTTCCTATAGATATGGTAAAAATTCCTGTCAAAGCAGGGAGAAATGTACCAATTATAATTGAGACAGCCGCTATGAAATTTAGGCTCCAACAGATGGGCTATCATGGAAGAGAGGATCCCTATTTATGGTGACTAATTTTATTACTATGTTTCCAGTGTCGCGTGCCCAATACCATAGTTTTGGCATCATAGTTTTAGTGGCATAATATACTACATATGAAAGATACCCTTACCCCTGCGCTTGATGCTTCCCTCAACAAAGATTCTAATCAGACTTTTAGTCAGGATCCCAATCAAGTCGAAAAAAAAGTAATAGTAAAAAACAAGGCAGGACTTCATTCTCGACCATCGTCAATGATAGTGAAACTTGCGAGCCTGGTAGAGGGAAAAATATATATTGGTACAGAGGGCAATATGGTTAACGCAAAGTCTATTATGGGCGTAATGACCTTGGGTGCGGGTCAAGGGACCGAACTCCTCCTACAGGCCGAAGGAAGCAATGCAGCCGAGATTGTCGAAAAAATTTGTACCTTATTCCACAATAGATTCACTGAGTAAGCTATATGCAAGGGTCTTCTATGCATCCATGCCCATCGTAATATGCCAATAGATGTGCCAATGATACGGACAGCGATATGACAAATACACATATACTTCTTGGTCCTGCCACTCATGAGAAGGACACATATATTGATCAATATATTAAAAACGCATATCCCGAAACCAAACATGCAGAAAAACAGTCAAAAAGCCCCCATCTTGAACTTTTAAAATACTATCTAGCAGATGACGATATTATAAACGTAGCGCGTGCAATTACAACCCCATCGCTCTTTACAGAACAGACTATCATTATCTTGTTTCAAGCGGAGCGCATTAGAGGACCACAGGCGCAGCCCTTACTTAAGGCCCTTGCACACGTTGACCCTAGTGTCAGTGTGCTATGTGTCACCGATGAATACAAGGTTTCTGAGCAATTAAGTCGTGTAGCAAGAGGGCAAAAGAAAATTTTTTATCCACCACGACCGAGTGTAGGAAAAGAGCTTGAAGCAATCTTTAAAAGTCATTTTATAGAAGTTGATCAAGAGGTGTTGGACTATATTGTCGAATTTGCACAAGATGGGGCATTGGGGCAAGAAGAAATTGTTAGGAATCTTTGCCATTTTTTTGCTGAGGATCGACAGATATACCTCAGTCTTTCGCAGGTGGTTGCTTGTATTTCAGGCATTCATGCCGAGAACATATTTAGTATTACGCAACACGTGATTGACAGAAGGTTTGATCGCTGTTATAGGATCATTAGCGATCAATATCATATGGGGGTTCAGCCTGTGTTGATTATTGCCGGACTCAGATATCAGCTTCAGGTAGGGCTCCATGTCGCACTGCACCACAGAGGCGATATTCGAGGTTCACAAGATGAGTTATTTTCTCGATTTAAGATCATGAGTGAACGTGCTCGAGAGCGCTATATACGATTTTCGCGTATGTATTCTGTCGAAAGTCTGCGTGCTCTGCTCATAGCATCCACACACATTGATCTCAATATAAGAGAGCATTCAGATAGCGAACTCACCAAGACATATCTTCTCATGTTTTTGTATGTCTTACAACGAACGCTTATACACGAACAATCAAAAAAAGAAGTCAAGGGAAAAAGGACAATGCAAAAAAACGAAGGCTCTTTGTTTCTACATGGGGGGTTTTTACATGGAGGCAATGACTACAATAGTAATAGTACCAGTTTTTTTTCTTGGTAACCCACTGCAATGAATACGCATACTACTGACACCCACCCACCGCTTGCGCCTAAAGAATACGAAGCTCTTTCGGAAGATAACAAGCTCTATCGAATACGCCATACGCTTGCACACGTCATGGCACGAGCAGTGCTTGAGCACTTTCCTGATGCACAATGTGCAATTGGTCCGCCCATAAAAAATGGGTTTTACTATGATTTTCTGCTTTCTCGCCCGCTTACTCAGGATGATCTTGCACGCATAGAAGAAAGTATGAAAAACATAATAAAGAAAGGCACTCATACACTCATATACGAGACACACGAACGCGAACAGGCCTTGACTATCTTTTCTAAGCAGCAGTTTAAAAAAGAACTCATTGAGAATATCCAGGGAACAATTAGCACGTATACAGTCGATGGCTTTGTAGATCTCTGCAAGGGACCGCATGTACCACATACGGGATACATAGATCCCAAGGGCTTTGCGTTGCTGTCTGTTGCGGGCGCCTACTGGAAAGGGGATGAAAACAAACCCATGCTCCAGCGTATTTATGCGACTGCGTGGGCTACGCGAAAAGACCTTGTGCGTCATCTTGAGTGGCTCAAGGAAATAAAAAAGCGTGATCATCGTAAAATAGGGGCCGAACTCGACTTGTTTAGTATACATGAAGAAGCAGGTGCAGGGCTGATATACTGGCATCCACTCGGGGCACGTCTTAGAACCATAGTAGAAGATTATTGGCGGACACAACACTATGCAAGTGGATATGAGCTGGTGTATACACCACATATAGGAAAAAAATGGCTTTGGGAAAAAAGTGGACACCTCGAATTCTACAAGGAAAACATGTTTCCTCCTATGGAAATGGATGCCACGGATTACTACGCTAAGCCAATGAATTGTCCTTTCCATATTATGATTTATAAAAACAAGCTTCGATCGTATCGTGATCTTCCTCTGCGTTGGGGAGAACTGGGAACTGTGTATCGTTATGAACGAAGTGGGGTGCTTCATGGCTTGTTGCGGGTGAGGGGGTTTACTCAGGATGATGCACATCTTTTTTGTACTCCTGCACAAATGGCATCAGAAATAGAGCGAGTGTTACGATTTAGCCTGTCTATGTGGAAAGACTTTGGATTTAATGATATACAGGCTTATCTTGCTACCAAGCCACCGAAGGCCGTAGGAAAAGAAGAAGACTGGGAGCAAGCAACCATCGCCTTAAAAAAAGCAGCACAGGAGTGCGAGGTACCACTGGTCATTGATGAGGGAGGTGGTGCATTTTATGGACCTAAAATAGATCTAAAGATAAAGGATTCGATTGGGAGAGAATGGCAAATGAGTACGATACAGTTTGACTTTAATTTACCCGAGCGCTTTGACATGCACTTTGTAGATAGCGATGGGGTAAAAAAACGCCCTTACATGATACATCGAGCCTTGCTCGGCTCAATAGAACGGTTTTTTGGGGTGCTCATTGAGCATTATGCGGGTAAGTTTCCTTTATGGCTTGCTCCGATTCAAATAGCTCTCCTTCCCCTTGCATCGGATCACCAAGAACTCGCAACAGAATATCGTAATCATTTAGAAGAAAAAGGGCTACGTGTATCCTTGTTGTCGTCAGATGAACGAGTAGGTGCTCGTATACGAACTGCCCAAAAAAAACAGATTCCTTTGATGCTCGTACTAGGAGATGATGAAAAAAAATCAAGGACAGTGTCGATACGAACGCGTGGCGGACGCCAGGTATCCGCAATACCGTTTGAGACTTTTGTAACGACCATCGTTCAGACTTGTCGTAGGCGTAATAATAACGAAGACACAATGTGGGGGTTTGACAATGCATAGTATGTACAAGCAGCTAGCTGATTTTTTTTCTCGTTATTCTTCTGGTGATTCGCTTGGCAATACTTTTAATGAACATACAAAAAATAATGGAGAGGTAACAACTATACCTGGGCTTAAGGCAATAGCAACAAAGCAGGGGCTCTCCGAAAAAAAGCTCAAGGCGATTGAGACATTGCTTGATATTGATGCAACCACGCAACGGTATGCGCATATTTCTGCGCTCTTATCTTGGGATCAAGAGACTATGATGCCCAAAAAAGGAACTGAGAGTCGTTCAGAACAACTCGCACTCATTGCTCAGTTAGAACATGCAAGCAAAACCGATGGGCGAGTGGCAGAACACTTAGCACAACTAGAAGTATCCGATGATAATCCCCTTGGGTCAAGCGACATGCCACTTATAATTCGTTGTTGGGTGAGAGCGCTTTATAGAGGGTGGAAAATCGCAGCAAGTGTACCTCCTGCCCTTATTGCCGAAACAGAGCGAGCACGATCAAGAGGGCTTATGATATGGATAGAAGCGAGAAAACAAAAAAAATTTACTATGTTCAAAGACTCGCTCAAAACGCTTGTTGATCTGAGAAGACAGTATGCGGATTGTGTGGGGTATGAAGAAAGTCCTTACGACGCCCTTCTTAACGAATTTGAGCCCGAATTAAAAACACATGAGGTAAAAATACTATTTAAAGAACTTAAAGACCAACTTCTCCCACTCTACAAAAATATCGAAGAACATACAAGTACCCTTGCTGTACATGCCAGCGAAAAAGCGCAAACCCTATTTTTGAGACGCATACTAGAGGCAGCAGGGTATAATCATGAGCGAGGAAGGCTTGATCAATCAGCGCATCCCTTCTCTACCACTGTGGGATATATGGACTCACGTATCACGACAAGTATACACCAGGATAATCCGGCGAGTGCAATTTCATCAACCTTACACGAACTAGGGCACGCCATGTACGAACTAGGGGTATCACCCTTGCTACGCGACACGTGTTGTAGTGAGGGAGTAAGCCTTGGAATACACGAGTCGCAGTCTCGCTATGTAGAAAATATTATAGGGAGATCGCGCGAATATTGGGAATACTGGTATCCCATTTTATGTAAAGATATGCCAGAATTTTCTCGCTATGATGTTGAGACATTTGTAAAAACGCTTAGGGTAGTTAATAAGCATCCCATTCGCATTGAGTCAGACGAGCTAAGCTACGTATTTCACATACTACTGCGTTTTGAGCTAGAACATAAGCTTATAGACAAGACACTTGAGGTTGACGAAATTCGTGACGCATGGAACGACACGACCAAAGAGCTTTTGGGTTTTGTTCCTGTAGATGACTCGCAGGGCGTGTTGCAGGATGTACATTGGGCACATGGCATATATGGCTATTTTCCTACCTATGTACTTGGGAGTATATATGCAGCGACGCTCGTAGATGAATACTCAGGGCAAGGTATTAATTTTGACAAAGAGATAAGACGGGGTGATATTCGACCAGCCCTTGACTATATGAAGCAACGCATTCATCGATTTGGAGCGTGTCTTTTGCCAAAAGAGTTATTACACTTAGATGTGAGAGCGTTTGTAGAGTATCTCAAGAATAGGTATGTCCATTAAATTACGTGTTTCTCGTATGAGAATGTCCATAACATTGCTCATAATACTACTTGTGGAACAAGGGAGTGCTACGCAAAAGTGAAACACATTCCACATATGTTATCCTTGTCTCGGGTTGTAGTAGCAATAGGATTTTATCTCCTTTCTCTCTATGCCAAGTTTGATATTTCTTGGATACTTCTGTTTTTGTTTGTATATATTGAAGCAAGTGATTTTTTTGATGGTTATCTTGCGCGCAAGCTTGCGTCAGTATCAGATATAGGCAAGTTGCTTGATCCGTGCTGTGACATTGTAGCGCATTTTTTATGTCTCTTTGCCTTGCGTGAAAAAGGAAAGATTGCATCAGTAATCGTGGCTATATTTGTCTTTCGCGAAGTATGGATGTTGTTTTTGCGATCCTTATTGCAGTCACGTAAATACGTGCTTGCGGCGGGATCCCTTGGAAAGCTAAAAACGTTTTTTTATGCCTTGGGTATAGGGGTGATATTAGTATTTGATGTTATTCCTTTGGGCATTGTACCCGTGCACAGTATGTTTCTTATCAGCGATATCCTTTTATATAGCGCAACGGCACTTTCTGTTCTTTCCGCATTACAGTATTATCGTGGGACAAGATCACTGCTCAGGGCATAGTTATTGATCGGCACTATTGTGATGAGCACTTCTTGCGTGCTATATCTTGTCAAGTTAAGGGATAATTCCCCTTTTTTTTGTTTCTAGGGCTTGGTAGTATAATGCTTCGTGTTGCAGTGCAACAGTTTCGCCATTAAAATTCTCTTTAAGAGATCGTGTGGCATTTTTTAGACTGGTGTAATATGCATCGTCTTGTGCCAAAGCTAAAAATGCCTTTGCGAGATCTTGGATATTGTCCGGAATAAAATATCTCGCAGCATCTGCCGCAAGATTGGTCATAGAGGGATGATCTGCTGCTATCAGTGGTGTTTCTGAACAAATTGCTTCGATTACTGTCATAGATTGCACTTCGGTCAAAGAGGCTGTTGCAAATGCACGGGCACGGGTGATGATCCCTCCCTTGATTAAAGAGTCGTGATCCAGCTTTCCAAAAAAATGCACGTGTGATTGTATGGTTTCTTCGTGTACAATTTCTTCAAGCTTTGCTCGGGCAGGACCATCTCCTATGAGCACAAGGTGATAGTCAAATGTAATACCATGTGTTTTTGCGTGCCTAAATGCATGTATAAATCCTCTGATTAATATATCTACTGACTTTTCAAAGCCGAGTCTTCCTACAAACAAAAAGTAGAAAGGGGTATATGGTTTTGTTTTTGCTGAGGGGATATGGCGAGAAAGTAAAGTTTTAAAAAGCTCTTCATCAATGGGACTCGAAAAATCTTCTACAGCAACACCGTTCGGAATGTAGTATATGTTTTTTCGAGGAAAATGACGCGAAAGCTCGTCACAGAGTAGGTGAGAGGGAGAAGTGAGATAGGCGCATGGGTTTATATAGGGGCGTATAGATCTCCAAAATACTTCGGACATGCGAGTAGTTCCTTTTCTGTTTACAAAGGGAAAGAGGTAGTTGATATAGCTCGGATGATGTAGGTTAGTATGATAGGTATGAACTATGGGTATATTGTGTATTTCTGCATTTTTTCTGATTGCTCTATTGACACGCCATGGGGCAGTAAGGTGTGCTATATCAAAACGATAGTAGTTGAATAGGCGTCGCATCTGAGATGTGCGTGCTCGTACCATGTGTAGGCCAGGATATACGTAGGTAGGTAGGCTTGGGAGATAGTGCACAGGTATGTCGTGTATCTCTTTAGGCGAATTCTTTGTTACCATCGGCGCAAATAGTACGGGCTTATGACCTCTTTTTTTGAGGTTTGAGAGCATGTTAATTGATGAGGTAACAACACCGTTTATTTCTGGGTGAAAAATTTCCAGAGCTAAGGCTATGGTTAGTTTTTTTTGGGCTATGTGTTTACACATGACTGGTCCCTCTATACTATCAGTTTGACTTTATTGTACCATATATGTGATAAACATATAGTACGTATGAACAATAGTGTACAAATATAAACATTAAGTGAAACATAGACTCATAGTAGCGAGAAATAGGCGAGAAATAGAATAGCGACGGCATCTTGCCATCAACATGATAATTCAGCCAAGCACTAAAGACAAATAGATATATGGGTAGATCTAGCTGTTTCATACAACGTAGACCAATTTTAGTACAACAACGTATATAAGTCCCAAGCAACGAACAATAAGCTATACACCATTAGCAACAATCAATACAATTTTTTTGTGTATTAACTATCAGTATTGTGTTACACTATAAGTAATTTTCATAGAATGCATAGCATAAAAAAGTGCGTAAGCATACTTAAATACAGTTAGTACCTTGGAGAAAAATATATGAATATACACATAAAACATTTAATAGCATTGTTTTACATAAGCCTATCGGGTCTTGCACTAACAGGAGTAGTAGTATCGTGTGAGACAGAGTCCGGTGATTCTGCTGGCGATGATAAGAAGCCTAAGCCTCGTACCGTTACCTATTACAATGCAGGTGATGATTGTAACACCATAGATACAAGTAAACAGCACACGCCAGAAGATGAAACAGAACTAAAGCAACTCATACAAAGAGACATTAAAGAACAAGGGGCTGAAGTCAACCTTAATTACATCGATACTTCTGGTATCACCGATGTGTCGAATTTGTTTGAAACTGAAGAAGGAGCGACCTTTAATGGGGTAATACACTGCTGGAACGTGAGCAAGGTAACTACTATGAGTGCCATGTTTAAGGGAGCAAAGGCATTTAACCAAGACATCAGTGGTTGGGATGTAGGAGCGGTAACTACTATGGAGAGCATGTTTGAGGGTGCTGAGGCATTTGAGCAAGATCTCACCGCATGGGGAGAGCGTGTACCATCGACGGTAAATACAGCATCCATGTTTGTTGGAGCGAGCAAGGTGACTGCCATACCCAACTGGAAAGAAGCGGGAGTATGTTTTGCCCCCAGCGCTCATGCAGACGTGATGAATGACAAAGCCGAACTTAAGATAAAAATTGATGCTGACATAGACGCAGATGCAGCTGACGACCTCAATTACTTAGAAACCTGTAATGTCACCGATATGAGTGAATTGTTTAAGGACAAAACTACGTTTAACGGAGATATTAGCCAATGGGATGTGAGTAATGTGGAAAACATGAAGGAAATGTTTGATGGAGCGAAGGCATTTAATAATAACATTAGTGGTTGGAATGTGAGCAAGGTGATAAATATGCGTACCATGTTTAGGAATACAGAAGCATTTGATCAGCCTATTGGTGTTTGGAAAATTGATAGTGTTCAGGATATGGGCGGTATGTTTGCTAATAATAAGGTATTTGACAGACCTATCGGTGATTGGAATGTGAGCAATGTAAAGGATATGACAGCTATGTTTACTGGTGCAACTGCATTTAATCAACTTATCGGTGATTGGAATGTGAGCAATGTAGAGGATATGAGTGCAATGTTTTATGATGCAGAGGCATTCAACCAAGACATAAGTAGCTGGAATGTAGAAGCGGTGACTACTATGGAAAGCATGTTTGAAGGTGCAGAAGCATTTGAGAAAGACCTCACCGCATGGGCAGAACATGTACAATCTACGGTAAATACAGTGTCTATGTTTGCTGGAGCAAGCAAGGTGACTACCCTACCCGATTGGAAAGAAGCGGGAGTGTGTTTTGCTCCCAGTGCTCATGCAGACGTGATGGCTGACGGAAACGAGCTGAAAGCAAAAGTTGACGACTCGATAACGACAAGTACCCCATCGCCCAATTTCAATTACTTAGAGACCTGTAATGTCACCAGTATGATCAATTTATTTAAAGATAAAACTACTTTTGATGGAGCTATTAGCCAATGGGATACAAGTAAGGTGACTGATATGGCATTTATGTTCTCTGGTGCGACAGCATTCAACCAGCCCCTCAACAGTTGGGACGTGAGTAGCGTGGAAAATATGTGGGAAATGTTCGCTAATGCGACAGCATTCAAACAGCCCCTCAACAGTTGGGATGTGAGTAAGGTAACTACAATGAGTTCCATGTTTGAGGGAGCAAAAGCATTTAACCAAGACATCAGTAGCTGGAATGCAGAAGCGGTAACCACTATGAGGGACATGTTTAAGGATGCAGAAGCATTTGAGCAAGACCTCACCGCATGGGGTGAACATGTACAATTGACGGTAAATACAGCGTCTATGTTTGTTGGAGCAAGCAAGGTGACAAAGGTGCCCAACTGGAAGAAAGCAGATGGGACGAGGGTGTGTTTTGACCACACCGCTCATGTAAGTGTGATGAAGGATCGAACAGAACTGAAAGCAAAAGTTGACGCCGAGATAACCGTAGGCACCCCATCACCTGACCTTAATTACCTAGTGACCTGTAATGTCACCAGTATGTCCGAGTTATTTAAAGATAAAACTACTTTTGACGGAGCTATTAGTCAATGGGATACAAGTAAGGTGACCGATATGGAATATATGTTCGCTGATGCGACAGCATTCAACCAGCCCCTCAACAGCTGGGATGTGAGCAAGGTGGACAATATGTGGAGAATGTTCTCTGGTGCGACAGCATTCAATCAACCCCTCAACAGTTGGGACGTGAGCAGTGTGGAAAGTATGTTCGAAATGTTCAATGGTGCGACAGTATTCGACCAGCCCCTCAACAGTTGGGATGTGAGCAAGGTGGAAAGTATGACATTTATGTTCAATGGTGCGACAGCATTCAACCAGCCCCTCAACAGTTGGGATGTGAGCAAGGTGGAAAGTATGTGGAGAATGTTCGCTGATGCGACAGCATTCAATCAATCCCTCAACAGCTGGGATGTGAGCAATGTGACCAGTATGGCCGAAATGTTCAATGGTGCGACAGCATTCAACCAGCCCCTCAACAATTGGGATGTGAGCAAGGTAGAAAAAATGGGACTTATGTTCTACTTGGCAAGCGATTTTTGTCAGGATCTCAGTAGCTGGAGAGACAGACTTAAGAAAAACGAACAAGACGGTAGTGTCGTTGTTGCTCTTAGTTTGATGTTCGCAGGTACTGGCTCAAATCATAGCGAATGTACTACTATCCCACCCCAGTGGTATACGGACATTACTAGTGGTTAGACTATTGTGTTTTATTCTGCGACAAATCCTAAAGTACATAAGTTCCAATATAGCAATGAACAATACGCTATACACCATTAGCAAAAATCTATACACATTTTTTTGTTACAAACTATCTCTACTATGCTAAAATCTAGTTTAGATAAGTACAATAACGTGCTTAAGTAATAAATACAACTATCGTGGAGAAAAGTATATGAATGTACATGCAAATCGTATCATATTGTGGTTCTGCACAAGCCTATTTGGTCTTGTGCTTGTAGGAATAATAGTATCGTGTGAGGCAGATACTGACGGGTCTGGTGCGGGTACTGGTGGCAACAGGTTTAGCGATATCACTGCAACATACAATGATGTAGGTGAAGATTGTAACGCCATAGAGTCAAGCAAACAGTACGCCCCAAAAGACTCAGCAGAACTAAAGCGACTCATACAAAGAGATATTACGGAGCAGACCGCCGAAGCCAATCTCAATTACATAGATACTTCTGGTATCACCGATATGTCGAGTTTGTTTGAAACTGAAGAAGGAGCAACCTTTAACGGTGCGATACACTGCTGGAACGTGAGCAAGGTAACTACTATGAGTGCCATGTTTAAGGGAGCAAAGGCATTTAACCAAGATATCAGTGGTTGGGATGTAGGAGCGGTAACTACTATGGAGAGCATGTTTGAGGATGCTGAGGCATTTGAGCAAGATCTCACCGCATGGGGAGAGCATGTACCATCGACGGTAAATACAGCATCCATGTTTGTTGGAGCGAGCAAGGTGACTGCCATACCCAACTGGAAAGAAGCGGGAGTATGTTTTGCCCCCAGTGCTCATGCAGACGTGATGAATGACAGAGCCGAACTTAAGATAAAAATTGATGCTGACATAGACGCAGATGCAGCTGACGACCTCAATTACTTAGAAACCTGTAATGTCACCGATATGAGTGAATTGTTTAAGGACAAAACTACGTTTAACGGAGACGTTAGCCAATGGGATGTGAGTAATGTGGAAAATATGAATTCTATGTTCTGGGAAGCAAGTGCATTTGACCAACCTATCGGTAATTGGAATGTAAGCAAGGTGACTAAGATGGGCTCTATGTTCAGTGAGGCGAGTGAGTTTAACCAAAATATAGGTAGCTGGGTTGTGGACAATGTAAATGAAATGGAGTATATGTTTAATGGTGCAACTGCATTTAATCAACCTATCGGTGATTGGAATGTGAGCAATGTAGAGGATATGAGTGCAATGTTTTATGATGCAGAGGCATTCAACCAAGACATAAGTAGCTGGAATGTAGAAGCGGTGACTACTATGGAGAGCATGTTTGAGGGTGCAGAAGCATTTGAGCAAGATCTCACTGCATGGGGCGAACATGTACAACTGACGGTAGATACTGCGTCTATGTTTGCTGGAGCAAGCAAGGTGATAAGAGTACCCAACTGGAAAAAAGCAGATGGGACGAGGGTGTGTTTTGATCCCACCGCTCACGTAAATGTGATGGAGAACGGAGAAGAACTTAAGGGGAAGATAGACGACTTGATAACAGATGGTAACATCAACAATATAGAAACCTGTCATGTCAAAGACATGAACAATTTGTTTGCGAATAAAACTAGCTTTAACGGTGACATTAGCCAGTGGGACGTGAGCGAGGTGACTGATATGAGTGCCATGTTCTTTAATGTGGAAGTATTCGACCAAGATATCAGTAACTGGGATGTGAGCAAGGTGACTGATATGAGTATCATGTTTAAGGGTGCAAAAGCATTTAACAAAGACATCAGTAGCTGGGATGTAGGAGCGGTGACTACTATGCAGAGCATGTTTGATGGTGCAGAGGCATTTGAGCAAGATCTCACCGACTGGGGCGAACACGTACAATTGGCGGTAGTTACTACGTCTATGTTTGCTAATGCAGCCAATGCCAAGCTGCCCATCTGGAAAAGAAACGACACAAAGGTGTGTTTTGATCCCACCGCTCACGTACATGTAGTGACAAACTCAAAACTAAAAGAAATAGTTGGCGCCAAAATAGCTCAAGACGCAAGTGCCGATCTCAATTACCTAGAAACCTGTAATGTCACTGATATGAGCCAGTTGTTTAGTTACAAAACTAGCTTTAACGGAGATATTAGCCAATGGGATACAAGCAATGTGACTACTATGAAGGAAATGTTTCAGTCTGCACAGAGTTTTAATCGAGATATAAGTAAATGGGATGTGAGCAAGGTAGAGGATATGCGCTCTATGTTCAGTGGTGCAGAGGTATTTGACCAGCCCATTGGCAACTGGGTCGTGAGCAAGGTAGAGGATATGCGCTCTATGTTCAGTGGTGCAGCGGTATTTGACCAGCCCATTGGTAGCTGGGACGTGAGTCAGGTGACTGATATGAACGGTATGTTCAATAGCACAGAGGCATTTGACCACCCCATTGGAAACTGGGACGTGGGTATGGTGACTGATATGGCCTATATGTTCCAATCGGCTAAAGCATTCAACCAACCCCTAGCTGAGTGGAATATAACAAACGTGACTAGAATGAACTTTATGTTTGACGGAATGTCACAATTTTGTCAGAATCTTAGTTCATGGGAGAGCAAAGCAAATCCAGACCTAGAAGCATTGTTTACGTTCAGAGACACGGTTTTGGGGACGGATACGTGTGACTATGAGGCGCCCGAACTGTAATAGCATAGAGCACAGAGCATAGAGTACAGAGCGATAGTCGCAATCGTATTAAGTCGCACTATTTTGATTGCCCTTCTTACATATTTGGTATACTAAGATTGACATGAAAGCAGGACAACTCGAAAAAGGAATGTATATTTTGTTCAAAAATGAGCCCTATCTCGTCGTCGATCGAGAATTTGTTAATCCGGGCAAAGGATCTGCCTTTGTACGCTGTAAAATTAAAGGCGTCAAGAATGGTCAGATACTCAAAGAGACAATAAAATCTCAGGACTCAGTAGACCCTGCAGATGTTGAACAAAAAAAGGGGCAGTATCTCTATGTAGATGGTAGTGCTTATTTTTTTATGGACGAAGAAAGCTACGAGCAATACCAGCTCATCTATACGGGATACGAATATATAAAAGACTTTGCAAAAGAAGGCGAATCGTATCAACTAGTGTTTTTTAACGGAGACCTGATAGATGTTATACTCCCTCTCAAGGTAAAGCTTGTGGTAAGCTCTGCTCAAGAAGCGATAAAGGGAGACACGGCGACCTCAGTTACCAAGATGGTAGAATGTGAAACTGGGCTACAGGTAAAAGTTCCTGGGTTTATTAAAGAGGGCGATACCATTGTAGTAAACACAAGTACTCGCGAGTATGTAGAGAGAACACATGCCTAATGTTTCTTCTGTTGTTTCTTCTGTAAAGTTGATAGTCAACACAAATCTTCCGACTGCATACGGAGAATTTCAGGTATACGGATTTTTAGATGAAAAAAAAAAGGAACACCTTGCTCTGATAAAAGGAGATGTAGTCAACCGTGAGCACGTGCTTTGTCGTGTACATTCGGAATGTTTGACTTCGGAAGTATTTTATTCGCTACGATGTGACTGCCGTGAGCAGTTAGAGAATGCCCTCTCAATGATACAAGAGCGAGAAGGTATATTTATTTATCTTAGACAAGAAGGGAGGGATATAGGGCTATTTGAAAAACTCAAGACCTATAATCTCCAGTACAAAGGTCTCGATACGTATCAGGCAAACGTGGAGCTTGGTCATGCAGAAGATGCCCGCGACTATGGGACAGCAGCGCAGATCCTTACCCACTTTAATATCGTATCTATATGTCTTCTTAGTAATAATCCCGATAAAAAAGCGCAACTTGAAGCCTATGGAATCACAATAGATGAACAGGTTCCCATTGTCGCAAAAAAAATAACAAGGCATAATAGAAAGTATCTTCTTACAAAAGCAGAAAAAAAGAAGCATACCCTTGGGTTCTTATGAGTATTTGATGTCGGTATCGATAGTAATGTAATACTGAGTTGGGAGAGATATCAATGACCTTGTCTTCTATAGCCAAGAAAAATATAGCCAAGAAAAAGTCAGCACTACGAACCGAAATGAGGCATACATTACAGTACGCATCTTGTACCAAGGAAAAGCTGAGGGATATTGCCACCTATTCTTTACGTATTTGTCAGCGTATACGTGCAACACACTGGTGGCGTTACGCTCATACGGTTATTGCATATCATGCGTATAAAGATGAGCCCGATGTTTCATCACTTAGCAGGGATACCACCAAACGAATTGTTTTTTTGCCTCGTACTCTTGCACACCCCCATAGTATAGGAGCCTTATGCAAAGTACTCAATACCCCTCGCATAGAATCCTCCGACATAAAACACTACAGCACACCCTCATGGACTATAAAACCAACAAGCAAGATAAATACCACATTGCTATTGAGTTCACCATGTTTATTATTGGTACCAGGAAGAGCCTTTGATATTACCCGTGCGCGACTTGGACGAGGGGGTGGAGTGTATGATGCTCTAATGTCACTGCTGTGCGTATCAAATATGTGTAGTTGTGTGGGGCTATGTTTTGCTATGCAGGTGGTGCCGTACGTACCAGTAGAGGCACACGATAGTACTGTACATGCTATCATTACAGAAAGAAGCCTATATTGATGAGTTACTATATGCAGATACCAAAACAACGTATGACGCGAAACAGGTTCTTGAATATGGGCGTGCGTGTCATATCGTATCTGTATATTTGTATTTTTTTGAGTAGCGCAGTGCTCTTGTTGTATTCTTGCAAAAAAAACGAAGAGAGTACCGTCGAGAAAGATGTTTCTGTAAGAGTACAGGGCCTACGTATTACTCGAGCCCCGCTTATTTCTACTATTTCGCTTACAGGGTTTCTTAGGAGTGATCGCACCAGTACCCTTGTTACTGAGATCAGTTCGACAGTGCTCAAAACACAATTGACAGAAGGAGCAATAATTAAAAAAGATGACATACTTCTGTTACTTGACGACGAATCACTTGTACTCGCACGAGATTCGGCGCGCTATCAGTCAGCAAATGCACGTTTACAACTTGAGACAACAGAAGAACTTTTTGGACAAGGACTCGCTTCACATGCACAGCTACAACAAGTACAATCAGCATTCTTTGGTGCCGAATCGTTCTACAAGCAACAGGTCTTATTACTTAAAAAATCTGTTATACGAGCACCGTTTTCTGGTAGTCTTGTAGAAGTAAACGAAGCCTTGACCGAAGGAACATCAGTAGGACCGGGTACATTTGTAGCGCAGGTGGCAGATCTTGCGCAACCACGTATAGAGAGTAGGGTTTCAGATTTCTTTCTTGAAAAAATACGGGTTAATGATGTGGTCTCGATCACATTTACAGAAAATCAAAAATTTTCTGGGTATGTATCTGAGATTGGGCAATACGTATCACCACGAACGGGTACGTTTGATCTTGTGATACTGTTTGAGGATACAAATAGTATTCCTCCGTATAAGCTCGGTCAAGTGGTTGACATAGAACTTATCTTGAGTAGTACGGGCAGTACGGATCCCTTTTTGATACCACGTTCAGTGGTACGAGAGGATGCAAAGGGGGAATACGTCTATATAGAAAATGATTCGCTTATATACAAGATGTATGTAGACTTGGGTGAAGAGTTTGCAGGGAGAGCAGAACTTAAACATGTACAAGGAATAGATATACAAACCCTCGAGGGACAAGCCCTAGTTATTACCGGTCTTCGTACTTTGATACAAGGGCAAGCGGTATCGGTACAAATTATTGGTAACAGCTCAGAATTTTAGTACAATATGGAGTCACATGAGTTTGGAGAAGGCGTGCAAGACCTGACAAAAAAATCGTGGATAATTACGCACTCAAAATCACTGCGATTGGTACGATGGCTTCTAGCATTGCTTGGGGTATTTATCGCCGTAGGGCTTCCGCGAGAGCAGTATCCTGATGTTCCTCTTTTTTATGTGCATGTCTTGGTCCCTTACCCCGGTGCCACTGCAGAAAAAATAGAAGAAACCGTTACACGAAAGATAGAGGAACGCGCCGAAGCTATGAATGCAATAGACGAAATAGATTCGGTTATATCTGACGGTTTGAGTTTTACGAGAGTCACCTTTTCTCAATCCCTAAAAGAAGACACATTTAGAAGCAAATTTCAAGAGTTGAAAAGCGATGTGGAACAGATACACTTTCCCGAAGGAGTGAGCGAGATATTTGTTGATGATTTTACCTACCTTGATTTTTTACCTATTACATCGCTTGTTATCTGGGGTGACCAAGATATAGCAACTATACAAAAGTTTGCAGAACAGATACGAAATAAACTCGAGACAATACAAGAAGTTAGCTATATAGAAGATAACGGCTTTTTAGATGAGACGGTGTTTATTGACCTTGATCTTTCTCAACTCGAAGCTCGTGGTGTCTCCTTGCAAGAGCTCATTATGAGTATACAGAGCAATAATGTGTCTATACCTGCAGGCTTTCTAAATACCGTACAACAAAAAATTGCAGTGCGAACAACGGGCGAATTTATAAGTATAGATGATATCTCACAATTACCAGTGCGCGTAGATGATGAAGGTGGCATGATAAAAGTAGAAGATATAGCCCGTGTACAACGTGGGTATGATGTACATGAAAAAAAAATACGCTTTAATAACAAAAATGCAGTAGAACTAAAGATCTATAAAGAAAGTGGAGTAGATTCAATCACTCTTGTACGTACGATAGAAGAACTAATAGCTACGAGCGCATCTAACATACCTAAAGGGCTCCAGCTTGAATTTTTTAAAGATACTACTGGTGGTATTATAAGGAGTATCGCTACATTACGAAACAACGCTGTTGGGGGGTTTATCCTCTTATTTATCGTAATGCTTGTATTTTTAGGGTGGAGGGCTGCAGTCATCATTGCGCTTGAAATCCCTTTTACGTTTGCTACTAGCTTTTTGTTCTTAAATATATTTAATATTACGCTCAGCAGTTCGACACTCTTTGCCTTTGTGCTTGTACTTGGTATGCTTGTTGATACGAGTATTGTAACGGTAGAAAATATCATACGTCTAAGACATTTTAAGGGAATGTCAAAAGAGCTTGCAGCTATCGAAGGAACAAGGCAGGTACGGTTTCCTGTACTTAGCTCAACACTTACTACTATTGCGAGTTTTCTTCCTCTTGCATGGTTGCCTAGTTTTATTGGAAAATTTCTTCTTCCAATACCGATTACTATCACTGTTGTTCTTCTTATATCCTTTGCATCTGCCATGGTAATGGTGCCCTTGTACTATCTAGCATTTCCGGGAAAAGGAAGTACTTTTGAGTTTGCTTTTTTTGTACGTCTTAGGCAAGTATTGTCACAGATACTCTATGCCGAAATGAAACGTTCCGTCCCCATACTTCTAGCAGTGTTTCTTGCACTCGGTGGGGCGATTTTGTTTTTGGTTTTTACCCCAGTGAGTTTATACGAGGTCGAGAGTCAACCATTCTTTTTTGTGGATGTACTTCTTCCCGAGGCAAGTTCGTTAGAACGAACGGACACCGTCATGTCTGAAATGGAATATCGTATACAAGGGTATAGAAACAACAACCCAGGTAAGATAAAACATGTATTGATTTTGTCGGGCGAAGCAGATCTTGATTTATCAGAGGGAATTATCACAGACAGGGCGAGCACCGGGCAGGTGCAAATTGAAGTATTTGATAATGGCGATTCGATTGTGCTTAATCAGGTCATGAAAGATATTGAGTTGCTTTTAGGTGATGTGTATGGCTATGATACTCTTACCATTCGGCGACAACGGACAGGACCACCCCCCATACCCATCTTGGGGTTTAGAATTATAGGTGCTGATTTTGATGGGCTGAGTAGGATTAGTTCCCGAGTCGAAGATATCCTCTCCGAATACCCCGAAGTATACAATGTAAAGAACTCCAGTAGCGAAAAAAGCCCCACTATTACTGCGCGTATACACATACAAGAAGCAGCACGACTCGGTTTGTCAGCTGCAGAGATAGGACTGTCAATACGAAACATGCTCTCGGCTTCTCCCATTACGAGCATATACGAAGGAGATAACAAGAATACAGATGTGGTACTTCGTATTGGTGATACACACTCTTTTACAAAAGAAAAAATGGCACTACTGTCTGTCCCTACGCAGTACAATACACTTGTACCATTACTGTCGGTCGCAACTATACAAGAACGACTCACGCTCTCGCGCATCACGCGTGAGAATGGACTGCGACTAGCAGTTGTAACCGCCGAAGCACGAGACAAGACGAGGGTAAGAGAAATAAATCAGCGCATAGTCAAAGAAATAGAAGACTACATTGCTACAGAAGAGGCTCAAGCATTTTCAATCTCAAGGGGCGGTGAATTTAACGAATTTTCAGAGCTCTTTGGTAAGATACTGTTTCTTTTATTGATTGGTGTTACTGCAGTATATATTGTATTGACTGTCGAGTTTAACAGCTATGTACTACCATTTGTGATATTACTTACCATACCTTTTTCGGTGCTTGGGGTAAGTATATATATTTTTTCATCAGGAAGCTATCTCTCTATATCTATACTATATTCGCTTGTTGCACTGATAGGCGTTGTGGTAAATAATTCTATTGTGTTTGTGAGTTCTGCTAATAGCTACGTACTCAAGCGTAGCAAGAGTAGGGCAGAGGCAGCGCTTATCACAGCATGTGTACGACTAAAACCAGTATTACTAACTTCAATTACTACCGTTGCGGGAGTACTCCCGACGGCAGTTGGATTAACAGGACGTTCCCCCATATGGCAACCAATGGCAATAACTATTGCTATTGGTTTGAGTATTTCGGTATTTGCTTCTTTGCTTGTAATACCATTGATCTACTCGCTGGGATCCAAGCGTCCTACACGCATACCTCCTGAGTGTAGTCTCTAAATTAACATAAACATGTATACTTAGTGGTTTAAAGTAAAAACGTGGTGTAGTAATGGTAGTATTTTTTAACTTAAAAACAAATTTACAAAAGTATTGCAATATTTTTTAATATATAGTACTATATAAGTTATAGTTTAAAAAAAGTAGATAAAAAGTTGAGAAAAATCTAGTGTTTAATGAAGTGGTTGCAACAGCACTGGCAGTTGAATTGGTAAAGTTGTACGGTGGTTCAATGAACTATAACAAACTCATAAATCTTATGTATTTGTCCGATAGGGAGATACTTCAACGGTACAATTATAGGCTTACCTATGACACATACGTTAGTGAAAAAACGGGTCCGCGACTTACGTCGGTCTATGAGTGTATAAAGAAACACTCAGATGGTAGCAACACACACTACTGGAGTTCTTTCTTGATAACCAAGGGAGCCGATGTAGTACTTATTGGTAATCAAGAAGAGTTGATTGTGTCTTTGACAGATGAAGAAGAGTATATTATCAAGAGACTAGCTGAAAAATTTAAAGACTTCTCTGCAACACAGTTAGCCGAGTATATACTTGGTCTTCCTGAATGGAACCAGCGACTACCCAATAGTTTTGAAGAAGATACGCTAGCGAACTGTAATTTACTTATTAACGCATTACAGAAGGACGATTCAGAACGTGCGGTTATTAACACATACGAGAAGATAAATGCAGGCTTTGAGACAGCCATGAATTGAGCTGTTTTGAAAGATTTTTTGCTATTTAGTGATAGATCGATGGAGAAAGTGTTAGTAATAGTTGAGCATGTTTCCTTTGAGATATGGGGTAAAAAATTTTCTCCTATAGCAAGGAATGTCTTTAGAGAAAGGCTATATGGTGCTAAAAAAGAACTCCTTACGCGTTACAATGAGGGTTTTGCATCGACGAGGGCGCTTAATCAAGAAGAAGTTAAATTATTCTTAAACGTTGCACGTTCAGCAATTTTGTTTATCCGTAATGTTCTCCTTAAAAAATATGGAATTATGGCTATTGACTCTGAGGTAAAACAACTCATGCATGAAGTTATAGAGCAAATGAAAACTATTGTGGCGTCAAGATAAGGTTCTCGCAAACAAGTTCTACGCTATGCCATATAATGTAGAGGCGGAGATTATTGCTTTTTCAAAATGAATTAGATGAAAGACGACAATTATTTCCTGTATGCTATGCAACACGCGACATTAAGCAGGGTATCGATACACACAAGAAACATACATATTTCACTGTTGTTGATATGGTGGTTTGTTTTTGTAATTTGGTGTGTCTACGGTGGGTATGCACAAAGCTATAGTGTACAAGAATTGGTCACAAAAGTGCACGAAGAAAGTACTGTTTCACAGCAAAATAGTATTGCACTTGAAATAGCACGGCAAAAAGAGCAGTATGACAGAAATTCTTTCCTGATTCCTAAACTAAATTTTTCGGTGTATCCTCTCCAACCGAGCTATCAGTCTGTACAAACCTTTATCCCTAGTTTTTCTGTTAATCCGCTTGATCCGCAATCCCCCCTTGTGTTCTCAGGTTTGTCACCATTACGACTCAGTAATAAGAATAATAATCTTGGGATGAAAGTTGATCTCAAAAGCCCCACTCCCTTTGGCGGATACACTACATTTGAGCTTCAAGATTTTTTTCTATTTTCTCGTGATTTTTCTACGGTTGATCAAGAAATATCTTTTCTGTGGACATTTAATCAACCGCTATTTGTAAACAATTCACTCTTAACTGTTAATCCACTTAGAATTCGACTTGCACAAATACGTAATGAATTTGAACTTAATACTGTACTCCACATGCGAGCGACAAATGAAATTATTCTAGACGCATATCAAAAAGTGCTAGAGATAGTAACTATCCAAAAACAGATTCCACTGCTTGATGCAACGCTCAATCTTTTGTCTGACAATCTTAAAGCATTACAAATTCAGATAGAAAAAGGGAGTGATAGTAATAAGGCACTGCTTAGTGTTCAAAGCTCGATGGCACTTAAGCAGAAGGAACGCACGCATCTTAACGATATGCTTACATTACGTAAGCTACAGCTTATACAACAAGGAAAACTACGCATCAGCGAATCTCAAGTCAACAGTTTTGTTGTCAACGCAGATCTGCCATCTATTAGTCAGTTTGGGAGGGGTGTAATAGATGCTTTGAACAATCCCGCTGTTTCAGACGCGGTGCTTGCACTCGAAAATGCACAAAACCAACTCATTCTTCAAGACATTGATGGTAAACCGACCATGAACCTCTCACTATCAGTTCAGCCACGATATGCCTCGCAAAGAGAGAGCTCTGATTTTTTGAGTTCGTTTGCAGACCTTGGTGATGAAAACGCTTTTGTTGATATTCTCTTTTCAGTAGAATTTGCGTTTCCACTTCTCAGCGCATATACTCGCGGACCCCTAAAAAATTTACAAAATTTAGTTATTGAAAATAAACGCTTAGAATTAGAGAGACGGGTAGATATAGCATATGACCAAGATATCGAATATCAAAATACGATTAACACCCTACAATTTGAACAAGAAAAACTTCATATTGATATAGAGCTAGAACGTTTGCTCTTGAATGAAGAGCAAATAAAAAAAGACTTGCAAACATCTACCTCTCTTTTGATACAGCGACAAAAACTCAACCTCGCAGAAAAAGAGTTAGAATTGTGGGAAGTCGAAAAAAATATTTTTCTTACCTCGTTGCTTCAACAGGCAAATAGGGGAGTCCATTTAGAAAAATTTTTGATCAAATGATGGTAATCTGTCTGTACTACTATGACCATACTAAAGAAGCAATCTACAAGAGCAAACAAAGAGAGGGTTAAGGGAGAGAGCTAAAGAAGAGGATAGTATCGCTTTACTAGCAATCCCGTAGAGGCTGCGAGAATGACCTTTGCAATATCAAAAGGAATAAATAGTATAACAGCCTGAACGGCGGCAGGTACAGACATATCAAAAAACAATACTAGCCATATAAAACCACAGAGATACAGCACTATAACTCCTATGATTCCAATCAGAAAAAAACTAAAAAATCCTTTGCCATGATAATTTTTTTGTATTAGCAATCCCATGATGAACGTACATATAATATACCCAAACAAAAACCCTGCGGTAGGTCCAACAAAGACGCCAATTCCACCACGTCCCCCCGTTAGCACTGGAAGACCTATTGCAGCTAAGCCCAAAAAAATTAACACACTCACACTTCCAGCAGTTGCTCCAAGGCAAAAGGCAGCGAGAAATATGCCCGCATTCTGAATAGTAAGTGGAATACCAAATACAGGAAAAGAGGGGGGAAGTCCAAGTAGCCATATGAGACCCGCAAATGATGCGGAAAAAATTAACCGTTTTTCTAATCGCATTTTGTATATATTATACTTTACTAATTTTCTTGTTTCATAGTCTTCTTTTGCATGTTTTGTTTTATCAATATTTTTCTGTGGTGCCTTGCAGAATATCCGCGTAACATGAGTGCATCGTAGAGCGCTTCCGATACAAAGAGGCATTGCAGGAGCGTAGGAAACAATACTCGTATCGTAGGCATTGATGCACCACGCAACCGTGCGCTTTCTGAAAGTGACTTGAGTATTTTTTGTAGCAAGGGGAGCGTTTTTATAGCAATGGTAATAAGCAGAGCTGGATACCCGGGATCTACTCCAACAAAGGAAAGTGGATAAAAAATGTAGGTGAGTTCACGTAGTATTTGTGAGATAGGGCTGAGGGCACTCAAAAGATATGCTGCAAGAACTGCATTATGTATACCAAGCACCAAGTAAATGGCATTATCGCGCTGACTAAAATAGTAGTAAAAGAAAGCAAGAGCAAGGAGTGGGAGGAGTCCTAGAACCGTACGTGCGTAGAGGCGTAGCCCTGCACCTGTGAGAAAAAAAAGACATCCAACGCTTACTGATAGCACTGCTTGCACAGTGCTAGACTCTAAAGAATAAACATAGCGTATCCCGACAATAAGGAGCGCCATTTTGAAAAGAAAAGGAGTATAAACAATGGTACTATGTATGCGTGATATCATGCCTTTTTACAATGGTCTTTTTTGCAATGACCTTTTTGCAATGATTGCGTCATAGTGGGCAATGATTTTCTTTGGCGTATCATGAGCAACGATAGTGCCCTGGTGGAGTAGTACTGCCTCGTCAAAACTACGTATATAAGCATCATTGTGGGTAATCATAATGACCTTTTGAGAAAGTCGTTCAAGTTTCTGCATAAATTCCTGAGCAGTTGGTATGTCAAGAAAGGCTGTTGGTTCATCGAGAATGAGAATTTTTGGATTAAGTAAGAGTAAAGCGTGGAGGCAAAGAAGGCGCTTTTTTCCCGTACTCAGTTGGTGGCAAGGTGTATGTGCAGTACATTCTAGTTCTTCTAATATATCTGCGAGCACGCGTGGCTCAAGTTGTTTTCCTGCATTCTTGAGCGAAAAGCTGAGTTCTTCTTGTACAGTAGGCATGACGATCTGATGATCGGGGACCTGAAAACAAAGATTGATGTGTTTCCAGAGCGTGGTTCGATAGTCAATTATATCGTTTCCGTCTAGGTATATCGTACCTTTTTGTGGACGTAACAAGCCTACTGCACAACGAGCAAGTGTCGTCTTGCCTGACCCGTTGTTGCCTAGGATGGCAATACGTGCGGCATCAAAGGTGAGATCAATATTACGCAATATATGCCTGGTCTGTATGCTTACATTTACCCCTTTAAATTCAAGCATATGTATAAACTATGGGTTGGGATGTTGTATAACGTGTTATGTTATTTATCATACACAGTATTGTTTATCTCGTGGTATCGTAATGTACAAGTTCTTTGAGAACATCATTATAAGAAAGATAAAACCATTCTGCAAGGGCACAGAGTCGATTTGACATGCTGATTGTAGCACGTTGTCTAAGACCATCAAGCCTTTTGAGCCCCCTCACACTACCTGCTAGATAGACGGCGATAGCATGTTCTTGTATATGTAAGTACATAATGGTGATAGACTCTTCTTTATTGGCAATCTTAATGATATTGTTATAGACAAGGTCTTCAAGGTTATAAATTAGCACAAGGACATTATCAGTATGTTCCGTATTTACTTGATAGTGTTGAACACTCTCGCCAAAACTTGTCATAGTGCGACGAACATAGTAGTCTTTATCATCCATATTCGTTATGGTTGGATCGGGGAGTTTGGTAGTTGATTGCGGATCTGAGACTAAAAAAGCATCAGTTATAAACTCTCTAAACTTTTTTCGACGATGTGAATAATATTCGATGTTCTTCATTGTAGAAAATCTAACAGATGCTCGTTGAAGCGCGGTAAGGAGTTTTAATTTTTCTGTGTTAGTGGAAGCGTATATGTGGGAAGGGTAAGGAAGTTCAAATAGTATTTCTACTCCCATATTGGGCTTTATTCGTTCTAATTCGCTTACGATTTTTGTATACGATTGTGAACGAGGGTTTAAATTGAGATGGGCTATTTCTTTATAGCCCGTATTACTACCACTATCATCAGAAAATCGGTATACAAGGGTTTCAAGATCTATGTTGTCGTGGAATATGCACGACTCCTGAGACTGAGACCAAGATAGGTACATACAAAATATATACAAACATGTGCATATAGACAAACGAGAGCCTTTCATGATGTGTGGCCCGTGCTTAGTTAGCATATACTTAATTATAGCGAAGGAGAAGGACATCAAGACGACAAAACAAAGGAAGGGCGAAGCATCAAAGCACTACGATGTGATAGTTACTGGTGGCGGGAGTGGTGGTCACGTGTTTCCGGGCATAGCAGTAATTGAGAGCTTGCGTCTTCGTGGTCATCATTCAATTGCGTGGTTAGGATCAAAAACGGGCCCTGAAAGAGACTATGTGTGTAGGAGCAGTATACCTTTTTTGAGTATAACTGCAGGTAAATTTCATCGTTACCTTACTTTCGGGCTTCTTGTTCAAGCCATCAAAGTAATTGTATCGTTTGTTCAGGCTTTTTTTGTGTTAAAACGGAGTAGCCCTCAAATATTGGTAGCCATGGGAAGCCATGTGTCAGTGCCACCAATATGGGCAGCACGTATACTCAGAATACCAGTGGTAGTACATGTATGCGATCATAGTCTTTCTCTTGCAAGTCGCCTTAGTGTTAAGCATGCGCGTAGCATTCTTCTTTCGTATGACTCTGCATACCAGAGTATCCAAGCGCTCGTTGGTGCACGCAAAACAAAAAAGCCTACAGTTATTACAACGGGATATCCAGTACGACCTAGCATTCTTACTGCTTCAAATGCCTCAAAAAAAAGTGATATGCTTGCTTCGTTCGGTAATGCTCCCGTGTTGCTTGTACTAGGCGGAAGCCAAGGTTCGCACGATATAAATAGTTTGGTTGATACGTTTTATAAAAAGTGTACGATTCCGATTACGATAGTTCACCAACGAGGAGCAGGTGCTCGTATTACCCATCCCTTGCATTCGCGCATGACTGACTCCAGTCAAGGATTGGTTCAACATATACAAAGAGACTTCTTTTTTGATGAATACGCGCAACTACTCAGTATTGCTACTATTGTGGTTTCGCGTGCGGGAGCGGGGACATTATGGGAGATAGCAGCATACAAAAAGCCCGCCTTGTTAATCCCGCTTTCTCATAAAGGATCACGTGGTGATCAACTAGAAAACGCTCGGTATTTTGCATCTATTGGTGTGGCAATTAATCTCGGGCCTTCGCCAAGAGAGGGAGAGTTTTCTGCTATGGTGTATTATTTATTACAGAATAATACTTCAAACATTAAGCAACGACTCGGACGTCTTAATGCACGGATGGCAAGTACTAACATTGCTGTAGAAATAGAAAAATTTCTTATATAAATCGATTGGAATACATACAAAAAGACGCAGTAGTACAAGCGTGTATGATGGGTTTTTGCGTATGGAATAAGGTGATTGTAGAGAGTCAGCAATCGTCATATCTAGTATGATTAGCATATGGGTACAATTATTGATATAGTGATTCTCGTTGTTCTTGCTGTGCTTAGCATACGCGGGCTTTTTCAGGGCCTGATACGAGAATTGTTGGCAATAGCTGCTATAGTAGTTGGAATAATTCTAGCCCGTACTCAGACCGATGCCTTAACAGCGTTTTTGAGCGAATACACAAGTATTCGTTTTAACTTATTACGACTTATCTCTTTAGGCTTGCTTTTTCTCTTGGGGTATACAGGGGTAAAATTATTAGAAGGCATATTTAATAGCTTTATAAAGGCTTTACGCTTGAGTGGGCTCAATCGAATTACGGGCGTCGTGTTGGGATTTATTGAGGGAGCGTTAATCGTACTCATCGTAGATCAGCTATTGAGAGCTCAGCCATTTTTTGATGTAAATGCCATGCTCGGAGAGAGTAAGATACTTCCATTATTAAAGAATTATGGCTTTAGAATTATCGAAATTCTTCGCACCTAACAAAATACTTGCAAGCATACTATCTACTGACAGTGTGCCCCCCACGCGCTGTTTTGTGCTTGCTAATGATGATAGCCAAGACAATCTCGGTCAAGTAGAAGCAATGCAGATAGCACTGCGTATACTTCTTCATAAGCAAGGAGATTGTCTATGCGACGAATGTCTCAAGACCTACCTTTTTTTAAACCAAGATATTGTAAGTCTTGGAACATCTGCAGGTTATGCGCATATCATACAATTGTTGGAACGTGAAAAAACGCTAGAAATATTTTCTGCACTCTTAGTAGTGCAGGCAGTAAACCATCTGTTGTGTAAAGCTCAGGCATGGCTTTGGGAAGGGTATAGTCAGGCTAGTGTGTTGCGCAAGGCTTCCGATGAGTTGCGTACTCATGTAGTGGGCTTGCAGGAAAGCGTGCTTACCTTTTGTCGTGATGTTTTGCATAATTCACAGCATGAGTTACAGGATGTAGTCCTTCCCTCCTTAAAACAACGTAGCGCGCTCATGCGCAGTTATAAGGCACTCAGCGATGCATTGCCTCTGCAAATACCAGTGTCTATATTGAGAACCTTGATTCCTTGGGCACATATCAAGAGTCATTCACATAGCAAACATATATTTATTGAAGGAGCAGAGCATATCAGTCTCTCTGTATCAGCTACCCTTCTTAAATTCTGTGAAGAGCTTCCTCCCAATGTTTCGGTGAGTTTGATCACTACAAACCTCGCATCATTGACACCCACGCTCCGCTCGCGCTTTGTCTGTTATCATATTGAAGAAAAAGAGACTACCCACGAACCTCCATATGTTTACCCGATTAGGCACGTACTTAGAAAAAAACATGTAATGGTGCAACACGAGACGTATGCAAAGATCTTTATAGATGCATTGCGAGCAGGTGCTCCGTTTCCTAGTATTCTCGCAAAAGAAATAAAAAAGGAACAAGGGGACGTTGTATTGCACCAGGTGTTGACGAGTCTTATTACAGTACTTCGTTCACTACTTTTTTCTCGTGTTGCAAAGACCCCTTGTGAGAATTCTGAGACTTCCCCCAAAAAAATTGCTGGTGAGATTTCTGGTGAGGTCATTGGCGAGACCGCTCGTACCATTTCTGATATTACTGTAGCACGATTACAGCAAGCATATCGCTTGTGCGTCAGAGTAAAATTCTCTCGAGAAACCTATAACCTTTCACCCATATCTCTATTAGAAGCATTCTACTACAATATACTTACATACCATGAGTTATTCGTACTCAAAACGTAGTTTAGATAAAACACCATTGCACCCAGCTATGGTTCATCAAGTGCTTGTGCAAAACGAGTGGCTCAATGCACTGTGTAACTCATTATCGGATGCACTCTTTGTTGTTGATTTAAAAGGGCTTGTATTATTTAGGAACAAAGTCGCACGGACCTATACTACGACCGAGAGGCACAAGGATATCTCGCATATGGTACACCCTAGTTCACTTGCATATTTTTTAAAGGACATCATTAAGCGAAAAAAGCTGTACTTTAAGGAATATTTTTCGGTGCATACGAATGCGCTTTTTTATGAATATCACATCAGTTCTTTTCCGCTTGCAATACGTGGAGTTACAAAAGGATATGCATTACAGATACAAAATATAAGCCAAGATAGGCGTGCAGATCAGGAAAAAGAACAGCAACATTCCATACGCCTCTTATCCAATGTTGCAAACGAACTCATCCATGAAATAAAAAATCCGCTTGGAGCGATGAGCTTGCATGTTCAGCTACTCAGGAGAAAACTCGTCAAAGATGATCTGCTTTCTTCTAGCGACCATAACTCGACAAATGAGTTTTCTCATTCAGCACAGCAAAAAAACAACCGCATACACAAAAAAATAAGTCAAGCTACACTCAACACGCTTATCAAAACTCTTCCCGTATTAGAACAAGAAATCAACACTATTAATGTCATTTTAAATAATCTTCAAAATCACTCTTCTACTCCTAGCTATGATATGCATGCCATGGACATCAATATCCTTGTCAAGGAGTTGGTGGAGGTCTTATCGTTAAATACTACATACATGCATATACGCCTGCGAGTAACTATGGCTCCAAGCCTTCCTAAAGTATTACTATCACATTCTGGTATTATGCAGGTGCTGTACAACCTTACAAAAAACGCCATAGAGTCAATGCAAGAAAAACAAGAGCGTGAAGAACTACACTATGGAGAAGTAGAGTACATCATACCAAAACATGACAAACAAGGACAAGAATCAAGCAAAAAATCAAAACAAAAATCAAAACAAAGACCGCAACAAAGCCCGCAACAAAGACCGCAACAAAAATTAGAGCCAGAGGCACAGCCCAATCAAGAACCAGAAGGTGAGCTCAGTATCACGACCAGGCTCTGTGAAAATCGGGTATGTCTCATTATTAGTGACACTGGTATTGGAATCAAAGAAGATGACCTACCATACGTGTTTCAGCCCTACTACACCACCAAGGCAAAAGGGACAGGGTTAGGGCTTTCCATAGTGTTTCGTATAATAATGCTACATGGTGCCCATATTACCGTGGATAAACAGTACCGTAAAGGTGCTCGATTTATCATAGAATTTCCTGTACATGCAGATGAACATCATTTATTAAAGGCAGCTAGTTAGTTTTGGCATATCACATTTTAGTAGTAGACGATGAGGTAAACATACGCACTGCCCTCAGAGATTTTTATCAAGAAGAGGGGTTTGATGTCTCTCTTGCATCTAACGGAAAAGAAGCGCTTACTGAACTCTTAAGCAAAGAAATAGATTTTGTAGTAACAGATCTCCGCATGTCAATTATAACGGGACAACAATTGCTTGAGTACGTATCAGAAAAGTATCCTAGTATACCAGTATTGGTTGTGACGGGGTATGGATCGGTCGAAAATGCAGTAAAAGCCATCCAAAGTGGTGCCTATGATTTTCTTGCAAAGCCCATCAATCTCGAACGCCTTCTTTTCTTGACCAAGCAAGCACTCAAAGTACGACAACTTGCACTAAGAAACAAAAAGGCATTAAAAGAAGGAAGAACGCTGGGATATTCGCGCCATACCATAGTAAGAAAAAGCGAAATAATGAAAAAAATTATTAGCATGACACGACAAGTGGCAAAAACAAGTGCATCGGTGCTCATCTCAGGCGAGAGTGGAGTAGGAAAAGAACTTATCGCAGACATGCTTCATGAGGCATCGTCGCGTATAGGACAACCAATTGTAAAAGTGCACTGTGCAGCACTTTCTGAGACTCTTCTAGAAAGTGAGCTATTTGGGCACGAAAAAGGAGCATTTACAGGTGCAAGTCATATGCGAAGAGGTCGATTTGAACTTGCCAATCGAGGAAGCATATTTTTAGACGAAATATCCGAAATCAACTCAAGTACCCAAGTCAAACTCCTGCGTGTTTTACAGGAAAGAAGTTTTGAGCGGGTAGGTGGTGAAGAAACGATACAGGTAAACGTACGTATCATCGCCGCAACAAATAAGGACTTGAGAAAAGAAGTGCAGGAAGGACGATTTAGAGAAGACCTCTTTTATCGTTTGAGTGTGGTCAATATTACCGTCCCGCCCTTACGGGATAGAAGCGAAGATATCATGATACTTTCTCAGTTTTTTCTCCAAGAGTTCTCAAAAGAAAATGGCAAGGTAATAGTAGGGTTTGATAAAAATGCCACACAGGTACTGGAGCAGTATCCTTGGCCGGGAAACGTGCGTGAACTCAAAAATTGTATAGAAAGTGCAGTTGTGCTAAACAAAGGAAAGTATATTCGCAAATCGGATCTACCCACGCATATTGCGAATAACAACGAACAAGTACAAGATATTGTGCTACACCATGGTATATCGCTACGCGATGCAGAAAGGGAAATTATCTATAGATATTTGATAAATTATCGTTGGAATAAAACACGTGTTGCACAAGTACTCAAAATAGGGCGTAAAACACTGCACAATAAAATAAGGGAATACGCAATACGAGAAAATGCTCCGCTACAGCAGCCCTCGCATCCTACTGCAGAATAGCACTACAACCAAAGTTGCAAGGAGGAACAAATATAAAAAAAACTTGTTTCTTTGTATTACTATTTACTATACTAATAAAAGGTATCTAGTAACCTGCGCATAGCACGCAAACTTGAACTGTTCACAGATATTAATTCATATTCGGAGATATTACAATGACTTTTTTTGATATAAGAAAATTGAGAAACATAGGAATCAGCGCACACATAGACAGCGGTAAAACTACGCTCACCGAACGCGTCCTTTTTTACTGCGATAAAATACATGCGATCCACGAAGTACGTGGCAAGGACGGCGTTGGTGCAACCATGGACTCAATGGAACTCGAAAAAGAGCGAGGCATTACTATTGCCAGCGCCTCGACCAACGTCACATGGAAGGACACACCAATAAATATTATTGACACACCCGGGCACGTCGATTTTACTATAGAGGTCGAACGCTCACTTAGAGTACTCGACGGAGCAATACTCGTGTTATGTGCTGTTGCGGGGGTACAATCCCAGTCTATTACCGTTGACAGGCAACTCAAGCGATACGGAGTACCGCGTCTTGCCTTTGTCAATAAATGCGACAGGGTTGGTGCCAATCCTTATAGGGTCTGCGCGCAACTCAAAGAAAAGCTAGGGCTCAATGCCCACATGATACAGATTCCTATCGGGCTAGAAGATAAACACGAAGGCATGGTAGACCTCATTACAATGAAGGCGTATTATTTTGATGGGGAGCATGGCGAAACAGTACGCGAAGAGCAGATTCCAGCAAATCTTCAACAAGAAGCCGAAACAAAGCGACACGAACTCTTAGATGCCTTATCTCTTTTTGATGAAGAACTAATGGAGCACTTACTTGATGAAAAAGCACCCGAACATTTAATACAAAGGGCCTTGCGACATGCAACCATCAGTAACCAATTTTGTCCCGTCTTATTGGGTTCGGCGTACAAAAATAAAGGCGTGCAAGTATTACTTGATGCAGTCGCCACATACCTTCCTGCCCCTTCCGAAATTGAGAACTATGCTCTTGATCTTAACAAAGAAGAAGAAAAAGTAAAACTCACGTCGAGCAACGACGGTAAAACAGTTGCGCTTGCATTTAAACTAGAAGACGGTCAATATGGGCAACTTACGTATACTCGCATATATCAAGGAATTGTCAAGAAAGGATCTGAACTGATGAATTCACGGAGCAGGAAAAAATTTAAAGTAGGACGTCTTATACGCATGCACTCTAACTCCATGACTGATATTGCAGAAGCTGGTGCGGGTGACATTGTTGCACTCTTTGGCATAGACTGCGTATCTGGCGATACATTCTGTAATCCCGATGTCAATTATTCTATGACCTCCATGTTTGTACCCGATCCCGTGATTTCTTTATCGATAAAGCCCGTAGACAAAAAATCATCTGATCAAATGTCAAAGGCGCTCAATAGATTTACAAAAGAAGACCCAACGTTTAAGAACTACGTCGATCCCGAATCAAACGAAACCATCATACAAGGTATGGGTGAGCTACACCTTGACGTGTACGTAGAGCGCATGCGTCGTGAATATGATGCACAAGTAGAGACAGGAAAACCACAGGTAGCTTATAGAGAAGCGATTACTACTGTTGCTGATTTTGACTATACGCATAAAAAGCAGACAGGTGGTGCAGGTCAGTTTGGACGTGTAGCAGGACGAATGGAGCCCATCCCTCTTTCTCAAGCCGAGAATTATGAGTTTGTAAATCAAGTTAAAGGAGGGGCAATACCGGGCGAATTCATTTCCTCTTGTGACAAAGGATTTCGTACCTCCATGATAAAAGGAACGCTTGTAGGCTATCCAATCGTAGGCATACGTATGATTATAAATGACGGAAGTTCACACGCAGTTGATTCATCTGACAATGCATTCCAAGCAGCGGCCATTGGTGCCTTTCGACAAGCATATGACAGAGCAAAACCAGTTGCATTAGAACCTATCATGAAAGTGGTAGTTGAATCTCCCTCAGAGTTTCAAGGTAGTGCCATGGGATTGCTCAACCAACGACGAGGACTAATTTCTGCGAGCTCAGATGAGGGGGTGCTTTCTTCGGTAGAAGCGGAAGTTCCACTTGCAGAGATGTTTGGGTTTTCTACGGAGCTACGTTCAACAACACAGGGCAAAGGCGAATTTTCTATGGAATTTCTTAAATATGCCCCTGCACCACAGTCAGTACAAGAAGAGCTCAAAAAGAAATATCAAAAAGAGCGTGAAGAGGGCAAACGTTAGTGCTTATGATGTGTGCCCATACTCAATCATGAAAATCGTCAGCCATACAAGAATAAATATGCACGTACATACATCGTAAGTCATGCCAAGCATGCAAAGAAAGTATATATCTGTTGCGGTATTTGACTCGTGGATCCAGAGCGTATTACATTCAGTAGGCTATGGTGCATCTGATGCACGCATTATAGCTGATGTACTCGTACATGCACATTGCCGAGGCATAGAATCACACGGCATCATCAGACTCCCAGAATACATTAAACGTATACGTGCGGGTCTCGTTGATCCGCATGTGCGACCCGTCCTCCACTATAACACAGCGCGTACCATAGTGCATGTAGATGCACGTGGTGGTTCTGGACAAATTGCGGCGCACGAAACGGTAGAAGCTATGCTTACCTGTGTTGAGCAACAAGGCAATGCCATGGCAGTAGTAAAGGGAAGTACTCATTTTGGACCGGCGGGATATTTTGCACGTCTCTGTGCTGCCCGCGAATGTGTTGCGCTAGTGCTCTCCAATGCCGAACCCTGTGTAGCACCGTATGGAGGAACCCACGCTCGGCTTGGAACCAATCCCCTATCTTTTGCTGCGCCACATAAAGATTACCCCATAATAGTCGACATGGCCACCAGCCTCAGCTCCATGGGAAAAGTTTTTGTTGCACAAGAAAAAAACACAAATATTCCACAAGAATGGGCTTTTGATACGCACGGTAACCCTACCGATAATCCACACGAGGTTGCAAGTTTACGTAGCTTTGGTGGGTACAAGGGATTTGCCCTCTCGCTTGTGATAGAAATACTAAGTGGTGTTCTTTCGGGTGCGGGATATGGTGCACATGTTGGCAACATGTACAAAGAGTACGATCATCCGCAGAATGTAGGCCATTTTATGTGGTGTGCCAAGATCGATGCACTAATGGATATAGAGCATTACTATGCACGTATTGCTGACTTACTCTCAATGACATGCAATACCCCCCTAGCGCCTGGACATGAAAGCATACGTATACCAGGACACATTGCAGATCAGCGAGAAAAAGAACGTCGTGCACATGGCTTGCCCTGCGATGATGCTCTTTTACACGAGATTACAAAAGTAGAGGCTGTAAGTGGTATACAGCTTATACGCAATATTTCTTAGCGGGTGAGCCTGAGTCCGAGAGAATAAAGTAGAATATGTTTTTGGTGTGTAAGGTCGGGCGTACGCTGGTAGTTATAAGCAAAAGAATACGTATAAGCAACGTCACCGTATACGGTTAAGAGTTTGTTAATGGGGTAAAATATCTTTAAACTTAGCCCTAGTTCTAACTGAGTTTCTACGGTGTTTTCTAAAAAGCCGTTTCGATTTTGATAACTTGGTCCCGAATTTTTATCATAAACGCTATAGTAGCCGTCATCAAGAAATCCACCATTGTTGAGTGGTCCTGATAGTATACCATCGGAAGGATTATTGTGTTGTATAAATCGTGTCATACCACCGAGAGTGAGAAAAGACAGAGGTAAGAGTTCAAATGCAAAAGTAAAACGATGTGAGCTAGGGAGCAAACTAGTAGCAAATGGCTGATTGAAATGAAGATAGTTTTCTGTATTAAACTGAGTAGTGTAAAGCCCCGATACTCCATTGTGAGTGTATGTATAAGGAAGCACAATCTGGTAATCTAAGGAGAGAAATTGTAGCGTTGATACACGTGGTGCCCATTTTAGACCGACTTGGGCAGCAAGTTTTATCTTTGTATCAAAATCGAACTGAGCGAGATCTTCTACATTGACATCGTCGACGTACAGCACAATAGGTATAGTAAGTATATCTAAGAAGCGCAATGTAGATGCAATTCCAAGATACGTATTTCCCGAGTAATCACCGTAGTTAGAAAAAGAACCGAGCTGATACATAACCTTCATGGGAAGAAGGTTTGCGAGTGTTACTTCACCGGTCATATGACCTTCAAACACATGAAAATCAAAATTTTCTCCCAAAAAGAAACTAAGGCTATGATAAAAAAAGTACTTATTGAGGCGTACATCATAGCTTTTGGTAAATTCAGGGAGGCGTATAAATTCTCCAGTGTCCTTGTCTCGTTCACCGTTATCAAACTGAGAAAACTGACTACGCGCGGTTAAATTAAAAACGCCCCAGGTTGCCGCCAGATTTTCACCACGCCAATGAACCATAAAGTTAGGACTGAGTTTTGCGCGAGAGCTCACAATTACCCCATCATCAAAAAAAGGGCCGATGCTTCTTCGCATGAGCCCTCCGTGAAAAAAGAGATTTTTTGTCCCAAGACTGAGCGCAGAACGAACTCCAAAAGAAAGTCCAAGGTCTATATCTTCTATTTTGAAGGCATTGAGGTCACTTATTTCTTCTCGTTTATTGAGAAGGTATTTGCTGTAGTATATGTTTCTATATGTATCGCGATTGTCGTAGGGATTTGTAAGAAGTGCATTTCCACTAAATCCTCCAGATATGGAAAATAGCTTATAATACGCAGAGCCACCAAAATACAGATTTCCAATGAGCCCAAGAGGGTTATTATGGGGAGTAAATTCACTCTTCTGGGCAAAGTTGAGATCTGTAAAAAAGTGAAAAGTAGAGTCAAGACGTTCAAGATAATACTGGGCACGTTGCTTGTCCGCTAGGCTTCCTTTCTCTAGCATGCGTTCCATTAAATCTATCAGTACTACTTCGGGCAAAGGACGAAAATGGGGTACGTGTTTTAGGTATCCTTTTGATTCCCATAAAGATATATCCCTGTATATGTATTCGTATGGATCAGCTGAATACTGTCCATATGCCCCATATACAGTTACAAAGCATAGTACAAATGCTATAAAAAATGAGGGCAATGCTATTGACAGTTTATACCCAGTCTTGGTCATGTGCTTCTTCGCTGAGTGTGTCGTCTAAGGTGTTCATGCTGGTGACCTCGGTTTCATCAAGGTTCTCCCCTCCTTCGGGGCTACCCTTTTTTCGTCTTTTTTTTGTAGTAGTATCTATAGGTTCTGTAGTAGAATCTTCGGAATCCTTAGTATTTGATGTGTTTTTTGTAGCTCCACGAGTACGTTTTTTAGGAAGAACTTCTTCGATATCATGGTGTTTTAAGATTGTAAGAATTTTATTTTGTATCTCAATCTTGTCTTTAAGCAATACTACTGAAAGCTCGTCTCTCAATGACTCAAGGGCAAAATCGTAACTCTGCCGTTCTTGAAACGAAAGAGGTTTTTTTTGTCGACGGACATAGAGCGCTGCAAGCATTTGTGCACATTGTCTAATTTCTCCCACTTTAATTATGTCGTGCTGAATTTGTAGTCTGTCTTTCCATGAAACGCTTTCTGTATCAAGGGGATCAAGAAGGCAGTCTAATGCCTTGCGTGCAATATTTGTACTGACAACGGGGCGAACTTGCAGGGTGTTCACTTTGTCCACAGGAAAGCGAGAACGCATAGTAAGCGAGGTGAATTCCACTACGTAGTAGAGTAATTTTTTGTCTTGAAACACGCGTTCTTCAATATCTGCAATTCTGCCTACTCCTTCGCTAGGGTAAAATACGTAGTCATCTATTTTAAATTTTAGCTGCGCTTTTTCTAGGCGTGTTTTTGAAACTGGTTTTTCAGAGGTCTTTGTAGCTATGTTTTGCTGGGCAAGGGGTGGTGGTGTCAGGGGGTTAGAACTGGTATTGGGATTTAAAGGTGAGGGTTTTTGGTGTGCTTTTGTTGTTGCTGAATTTTTTGGGGTATCACGTTGATTCTTTGCTTGTTTTTTTTCTTTGGGCGCAGTCTTTCTGCTACTTTGTCTTTCGTCTTTGTTTCTGGCTTTACTTTTGGCTTTTTTGGTGGCTTTGTTGCTTTTGCTGGTTTTGTTGTTGTTGGTTTTGTTGGCTTTGTTGTTTTTGCTGGTTTTGTTGTTGTTGGCTTTGTATTTAGAGAATTTTTCTGAGTATCTCGTGTACGCTTTGGGTTTTTCTTTACTGGATTTATTGTGAGGCTCTTTGCTTGCCCCTTTGTCTTGGTGTCAGTCTTTTTTGTTGTTTGGCCTTTTGACTGTAACTTTGGCTGTAGCTTTGACTGTAGCTTTGACTGTGCTTTTGCATTACGTTCAGGTTTTTTTGGGGTGGAGGTATCTTTTTTAGTCATTATGTAATTTTTTATATTTCAATTTAATTGTACTACATACTATCGGTATTTTGTGCAAGTCTTGTATTCTCTATTATACAAAATCTACACAAACGTATAGCCCTAGTATACTACCATTCATTGCTTAAAAAACAACGAGAGTACGCAAGGATAGACATGCTATGGAGAATGTACAGTAAGTGGGAGGGTGGCAACACGTTTTGGTACTTCGCCGTACTCGATATACATTTTTTCGTACGGATATATTTCAAGAACGTTGGCATTCCAGCCTTTGAGTATGTGGCTTACGTAGTGTACTGAGAACGAGTAGCTAAGCGGTATGACTACGGTATCTCGTAAGAGTTGTAGCTCTGCTGTCGAAAGAATATCATAACGGCTTAAACTATCTGCCTGGTTGGCCCTATCTATAATGTCGCGATAGCTTTGGTCGGCATAATGGATACTCATTGACTTGTTTTCGGCATAAAATAGTTGTAGAAACGCCATGGGATCAGCAAAATCACCTATCCATGAAAACACCGTGACAGCATAGGGCTGTGTTTTTTGTGCCTCATATAATTCGGAATAGGGTACCGAAATGATACTAATATCTGTTGAAAGTTTATTAGCAAGTATGCTCGTCATTTTTGTATAAATAGGATCAATATCACCCGATCGATACTCTGGTACAAGAAATGCAATGGCACCCAAGCCCTCGCCTCTTGGAAATCCCTCTTCTTCAAGCATTTTGTATGCGTGTTCATCTGGACTGATTCCCGAGTCAATGTCCGCATCTATCGCACTACTCAACGAAGTATAGTTTGGAAGAGAAATAAGTTCATTAGCAGGAAGCGAATAAGAACTTTCTTTGAGCTCTTGCATCGGTAGTAATAAGCGTATTGCACGACGTACCCGTGGTCTATTCCACGGTTCACGCTTTGTATTAAAGTGAAGAAACTCCGTTCCATACGTGCGATTGACCTGTATCGTATCTATTCTCTTTAGTTCAAATTCAGAGAGCGGGAGATTGGTCCAGTGTATAAGCATGCGGTTAAAATCAGTAATAACGTAGTCGTAGTCTTCACCATCGGTAAAATAGATAATTACGCTATCGTTTTTCATTGTATCGCGTGACCAATAGTATTCATTTGCGATAAGAGTAAGGCTTTCGTCCTGGACATAAGACTGTACCTTGTACGCGCCACTTACAACAATATCCTCTGGTGCGAGTGAGGCAAAATCCTGTTCGCTATCCTGTCTATGCGAGATAACAGAAAATGCAGCATGCGTGATAGTTTTTAGAAAATGGGGTGTTTTGGTAGTGAGTTTTATCTCAAGGACCCGAGGAGAAACAGCTTTTATGTATACCTCGTTAAGGCTTGATGTGCCTGCTACATAGTCTTCAACGCCCTCTATAGGGCTCATGAGAAAGACGAATGGCGACTCATTTTCGAGCAGACGCAAAAACGAACGAACGACATCTTGTGCTTCAATACGCGATGTATCAGAGAATTGTGCATCGTCACGTAAATTAAAGCGATAGAGAAGCCCGTCATCACTTATAGTCCACGAGATAGCTATTCCCGGGTTGATACTGTAGTTGTACGAGTCTAAGCGAACAAGCGTAGCATAGAGTGCTTGATGCAACTGACTCTCAAATACACTTAAGATTTGCGAAGGGTCAAAGCTAAATGTTTGTGTACGAAAAGAAAAGGTAAGCCTTGTATTGGGAGCAGGGTCAGCAGATTCGCCAAAAGAGAACACGGGAGACGCGAGAACAATATATAACAGAATTCCAAAAGTACTATGTAGAGTAGCATACCAAAAATTGTATAGTAACCTACGCGGTAAAACGGTGCTAGATGCTAGTAGCTTTCTCACTCTAGTAGTATAGCACAGTGAAAGAATGTTCTTTTATGGTATTAATACGGGCTGGTGAATCAAATGTATATATTTTTGTTTCAGCATGTATATGCTTACTTTTTTGTATACGATTGACTTTTTAAATATTTAAGTAATTTTATGATATTGTAGTTATAATACGATGACTATTTTTTTTATGTCTAATATGATTGTATAGTCATAAAAAGTGAATATAAGATAATCGTAAAAAATAAGTATAAGGAGAAAGGAGAAAATATTATGACTAAATTTGGTAAAGGTACACTCACTACAGTAATGTGCGTGTTTTTATTATGTGTATTGTTGGTGATAGGAGTGCTTTCGTGTGCTTCTGATCCCGAAAAAAGTTCTGGAGGAGGTGGAAGCGGTAAAAGCGATGCAAGTGCATGGTTTGATGCAGGTGAGGATTGTGAAAACATAGAGCCTACTACACAATATGCTCCACAGGATGAGGATGAACTAAAAGCACTCATCCAAAGAGATAGAGTAGATCAAGGAGAGACCGTCAATCTAAACTACCTTGATACTTCGGGTATAACCACTATGGCAGGTCTGTTTGCGAATACAAAAAGCGGAACAGAAGGAGCGACATTTAATGGTGTATTGAATTGCTGGGATGTGAGCAGTGTGACAGATATGAGCCGAATGTTTAAAGGGGCATCCAAATTTGGTCAAAATATAAGCACTTGGACTGTGAGCAACGTGACAAACATGGCTGGCATGTTCCAAGATGCTGAGGCATTTAATCGGAATCTCAGGCTGGGTGGACACCGTTGAGCACGTGGAGTGTAGGTAGTGTGATGGACATGGAAAACATGTTTAATGGTGCATCCCAATTCAATCAAGATATCAGTAACTGGGATATGGGAGAAGTCGAGAACATGAATTCCATGTTCAAAGGAGCGAGTGCATTTAATAAAGATCTCTCAAATTGGAGCCAAACTCTACAAGCCTCGGTAAGTACAGAATCTATGTTTATTGACTCGGGGGTGACGACTCTCCCCGACTGGAAAAATGCTGGGGTATGTTTTCACTCGACAAATGGCGAGAACATAGTTGCGAACAAGGGAGAGTTACAAACAAAAATAAGTGCATTGATAACTGCAGATAACCCTTCACCCAATCTCAACCATATTGAAACCTGCAATGTCACGGATATGAGTTTATTGTTTAAAGATAAAAGCACATTTAATGGAGATATAACAGGGTGGGATGTAAGGAAGGTGATAAACATGGAAAATATGTTTCAAGGTGCTAGTGTCTTTAATCAAGATATCGGTGGTTGGGATGTGAGTGAAGTAAAGAACATGAGTCTTATGTTTGCAAGTGCAACTGTATTTGACCAAGATATTGGTAAGTGGAACGTAGGTAAGGTAGAGAGTATGTATGGTATGTTTGCAAGTGCAACTGCATTTGACCAAGATATTGGTAAGTGGAACGTAGGTAAGGTAGAGAGTATGTATGGTATGTTTCAAAAAGCGAGTGCATTTAATCAAGATATTGGTAACTGGAATGTGGCTAACGTAATACAGATGGTTTATATGTTTAATCGTGCTACTGCATTTAATAAACCTATTGCAAATTGGAACGTGACCAAAAAGACAGCGATGCAATTTATGTTTTGGGAAGCTAGTGCTTTTTGTCAAAATCTCAACGGCTGGGAAATAAAAATATCACAAGACAAAACGGGGAATATGTTTACGAGTGCAGGACCTGCTTCATGTACGATTGTGCCCCCCAACTGGTGGATTCCTTAATTGCATGTTGAATAACACGGTAGTATGATGGTTTTACCATCAGCGACTGTAATTAGTTGAGTAAGAACCATCCAGCATATTGGTTATAAGATTGTTGTGGTAATATAATTATCACAACGATGTAGTTTTTTGTGTATATGCGTATGATCTTATAGCATTGTTATATTTGAGATTACCAATAGTATACTAAAGTAATCTATTTTATTTTTTTGATTAGTGGTTAATTTACTATAATCTTGATATAAGTTTGCGCTATACATTGCACGCAAAAGTGTGTAAAGTAATAGTTGAACAGGAGATCTATATGATTAAAGTGAGTAAACATACCTCATTACATTATTTAGTAAACGTACTAAGTACGTTACTTATCTTAGGAGTCTTTTCATGTGTTCCAGAACCAGAAGGAACTCAGAGTGGAAATAGTCCCAATGGAGACACCACTGGAACTACCACTGGAACTACCACAGACGACAAAACAAAAAAAGATTTTAGTAATATCACTGTTACGTGGGTTGATGTTGGTAGTGATTGCGATGGCATAGAGGCTACTAAACAATATGCACCACAAGATGAGGTCGAACTAGAACGACTTATACAAAGAGATATTCAGAGTCAAGGAAAAACGGTCAATTTAAACTATATTGATACTTCGGGTATTACTTCTATGGCAGGTTTATTTAACAACCTAGAAGGAGTAGTATTTAATGGTGAGATACACTGTTGGGACGTGAGTAAAGTGACGGACATGAGCGCTATGTTCAAAGGAGCCAAAGCATTCAACCAAGACATTAGCAACTGGGATGTGAGCAATGTGGTAGAAATGAGTAGAATGTTTGCAGGTGCATCTCGCTTTAACCAAGGTATTAATCGTTGGAATGTGGGCGAGGCGAAAAACATGAATTTCATGTTTAAGAGTGCAAGTGCGTTTAGCCACGATCTCTCAGATTGGACAGATACAGTGCAAGCTACGGTAAAAACCGAGTTTATGTTTGTGGACTCCGGGGTGACAAGAGTTCCTGACTGGAAAGACGCGGGCGTGTGTTTTCATCCTACAGCCCATGAAGACGTTGTTGCAAACAAAGATGAATTGAAAGAAAAAATTGATACCTTGATAACAATAAGCGAGCCATCACCAGATCTCAATCATATTGAAACGTGTAATGTTACCGATATGGGTGCACTATTTAAGGATAGAACTACCTTTAATGGTGATATCACCAAGTGGGATGTAAGCAGGGTAACCCATATGGAATACATGTTTGATGGGGCACGTGCGTTTAACCAAGATATCAGCGATTGGGATGTAAGTAAAGTGCAGTTCATGGTGTATATGTTTGCGGGTGCAAGTGCCTTTGAGCAAGATCTTACTCACTGGAAAAATACGGTGTACCATGACGTAGCGACACATGCCATGTTTGTGGACTCCGGGGTGGCAAGAGTTCCTGACTGGAAAGACGCGGGCGTGTGTTTTGATTACTCAGCCCATGAAGACGTTGTTCAAAACAAAGATGAATTAAAAGAAAAAATTGATACCTTGATAACAATAAGCGAGCCATCACCCAATCTCAATCATATTGAAACGTGTAATATTACCGATATGAGTGGGTTATTTAAGGATAGAACTACCTTTAATGGTGATATCACCAAATGGGATGTAAGTTTGGTAAATAATATGGACGAATTGTTTCGTGAAGCAAAGGTCTTTAACCAAGATATCTCTCATTGGGATGTGAGTCGTGTTACAACCATGGACTCGATGTTTAGGGCTGCGTATGCATTTAATCAAGATATCGGTAAATGGAATGTAGGCAAGGTGACAGATATGAGTAATATGTTTAGGCATGCAGATTCATTTAACCAAAACATCAGTGATTGGAACGTGTATAAGGTAACTGACATGAGTGCGATGTTTTATGATGCAGACCTGTTTAACCAAAATATAGCTACTTGGAATGTGAGCGGTGTGACTACTATGGCGCATATGTTTGATCGTGCTTATACGTTCAACCAAGATATAAGTGCTTGGAATGTCGGTAAAGTGACAAGCATGAGCAACATGTTTAGACATGCCGATGTATTTAATCACGACCTTACCGCTTGGAAGAATAAAGTGAAGGCTACCGTAATTACAGAATACATGTTTACTGAATCGGGTGTGACAATAATGCCCGACTGGAAAAGCGCTGGGGTATGTTTTCATCCAACAAATAGCGAAAACATAGTTGCAGATAAAACAGAATTACAAGAAATAATACATGCACTGATAACAGTAGACGTCCCATCACCCAATCTCAATCATATTGAAACGTGTAATGTTACCGATATGAGTGAGCTATTTAAGTATAAGACCACCTTTAATGGTGATATTACCAAGTGGGATGTAAGCAGGGTGGAGAACATGGGCTCTATGTTTTTCAGTGCAGAAGCATTTAACCAAGCTATTGGTGATTGGAATGTGAGCAAGGTAACTATCATGAGCGATTTGTTTCGCAATGCAACTGCATTTAACCAAGATATTAGTAGTTGGAATGTAATTGGTGTTGCTGACATGGGTAGAATGTTCTTTAATGCTTCTCGCTTTAACCAAGCTATTGGTGATTGGAATGTAAGCAGGGTAACAAATATGACTTCTATGTTCTATGATGCAACTGCATTTAACCAAGATATCAGTGATTGGAATGTCGGCGAAGTGACGAGCATGGCGAGTATGTTTATGGGTGCAACTGCATTTAATCAAGCTATTGACAAATGGAACGTGCACAAAGTGATAAGTGTGCGCAATATGTTTCATGATGCCAGCGATTTTTGTCAGAGTCTTGAAACCTGGGGAGAAAAGCTACCACAAGCAACTCTTGCCCAACACACAACCGATATGTTTCTTAATGCAGATCCTGATGATTCGTGTAATGTGATTCCACCGAGCTGGTATTAAGCGGAGTACAAAGATTGTCATGTATAGATTAGTCAAATTGCAATGAATGATGTTCATTTTATATTTTCTATACATTTGTTAGTATTATAATTAGCATATATAAACACAAAGTACATGTACATATGTGCATTGAAGTGTACATGCTTTTTAGGAGATTTTATGAATATATACATTAAACACACTTTGCTATATTGCTGTGTAATTTTTTTATACATATTACTTGTAGGTGTCGTGCTATCGTGTGCTTCGGATCCAGATGAGAAAGGTGGTAATAATCAGAATAAAAAGGATGGTGGTGAGTTTAGTGATATAACTGCTACGTATCATAATGTTGGTTCTGATTGTCCCAGCATCGATAGGAGTAAGCAATATAAACCAAAAGATAGAACTGAATTAAAACGACTCATACAAAGAGATGTTCAAGAGCAGGGTCCCACTGTCAATCTGAATTATATTAACACTGGAGGTATGACAAATATGATGGGTTTATTTGAAAGTCCAGAAGGAGAAAGGTTTAATGGTGCAATAAACTGCTGGACTGTGGACAGTGTGGTGAACATGAGTAGTATGTTTAGAGGAGCAGAAAAATTCAATCAAGATATCAGTGGTTGGAATGTGCTCGATGTAAACAGAATGAATTCAATGTTTCATGATGCTAAGAATTTTGACCAAGATCTAGAGGAATGGAAAGTGCGTAATGTGTTAAATATGAGTAATATGTTTGCAGGAGCAGAAAAATTCAATGGTAATGTCAATAACTGGACTGTAGATAGTGTAACAAACATGAGTGGAATGTTTCAGGGTGCAAAAGCTTTTGATAAAGACATTAAAGACTGGAACATGCGTGGTGTGTTAGATACCAGCAATATGTTTGCGGGGGCGACAGCGTTTAATGGAGATATCACGGGATGGGATATGAGCGATGTAACTGATATGAGTGGAATGTTTCAGGGCGCAACAGATTTTAAGCGAGATCTAAAGGATTGGAAGGTGCAGTCTACAGCAAAAACAAAGAGCATGTTTGCTAACTCAGGACTAACAAGTAGTATCCCCGATTGGCGAGCGAGAGGTGTATGCCTTGATCCAACCAATGGCGAGAATGTAGTTGCAGACAAAAAAGAGTTAATGGAAAAAATTGATGCATTGATAACAATAAGCGATTCATCACCAAATCTCAATCATATTGAGGTCTGCAATGTCACCGATATGAGTAACCTGTTTGAGAACAAAACGACATTTAACGGAGATATAACAGGTTGGAATGTGAGCAAGGTAACAAATATGAGTTCTATGTTTCAGGGCGCATCTGCATTTAATCAAGATATTAGTGGTTGGAATGTGAGCAAGGTAACAAATATGAGTTATATGTTTAGAGGCGCATCTGAATTTGAACAAGGTATTAGTGGTTGGAATGTGAGCAAGGTAACAAATATGAGTTATATGTTTACTAAAGCGGTAGTATTTAATGGAGACATATCAAAATGGGACGTAAGTGCGGTAGAGAATATGCAGAATATGTTTGCAGAGGCATCTAAATTTAGCGGAAGTATCGTTGATTGGAAGGTGGATAAGGTAACAGATATGCAGTTTATGTTCTGGGGTGCAAAAGCATTCAATCAAGATATTGCATCGTGGAATGTGAGTAGTGTAACTAACATGCAATATATGTTTGACGACGCATTCAACTTTTGCAAAGATCTTACTGAATGGGGCCCAAAGACTCTACAAGCAGATGTAACAGGTATGTTTGATAATCCCGAATCGTGTCAATTGATTCCGCCACAATGGTTTAAAGACCGGTAAAGACCAAAAAAAACCAGAAAAAAACCAGAAAAAAAACCAGTAAAGACGAGAAAAAATAATCGTGTAACTATATTGGATTTTGTTGCCCCTTGGCAATCTAGCATATAACTAGGGCATTCGTTTTATTACAAGAAAGCCCGAAAAGAGATCCAAAAAGAGATCCAAAAAGGATCAGTGCAGAGTCCGAAAAAAATCATCAGAAGTCCACTACGGATTTCTCCAAAAAATGATAAATGAAAGAACGCACAAGGCAAGCAAAATGGTTTAGTACGGATGCCAAGAGAGAGATAATTACCAATCTATAATATAAAACGAAAAGAATAAGGAGGGTATCAAAATGACACTGATACCCTTGACTAAGGTGGCAATGCGAGCGGTACTGCTATGAGCATATGACTGACCAAAGTAAACATAATTGCTTGTTTGGCATATATTGTATGCTATAATACATAGTATAAAAGATTGCATGGAAGTAGCCTGCATAAAAAGTGACCTGTATGGATGGCCTACATATATAGCCTGCATGGTAGCCTACGATAGAATAGGATGGGTAGTAAATGAAACCAGTAAAATTATTTAAATTACTTAAAGGTCTAAATATGCTAACATATCTTGCCGTGCTTTGCTTAGTAATGACCTTGTTGTCTGTGACTTGTCAAACTGATGCTTTTGAGGGCAATCCAAATCCCTGTCCTAAGCCTGAGGTAGGATGGAATGTGCCGGGCGACAAAACAGAGCTATTAGAGCTTATTGAAAAGATAGAAAATGGAGAGCGTTCAGCAGTCCTCAATGATATAAACACGTGTAACGTCACAGATATGAGCCGGTTATTCGAAGGTAAAGGCGCCTTTAACAAAGACATATCAAAATGGGACGTAAGTGCGGTAGAGGATATGAGTAATATGTTTGCAGCATCTGTATTCAATGGAGATATCTCAGCTTGGAATGTAAGCAAGGTGACAGATATGAAAAATATGTTTAATTCGGCTGGATCATTCAATGGAGATATCTCAAAGTGGAATGTAAGCAAGGTGAAAAATATGGAAAATATGTTCAGTAATGCAATAGCGTTTAACCAGCCAATCGGTGATTGGGATGTAAGTGCGGTAGAGAATATGAGCTATATGTTTAATGCTGCAATAGCGTTTAATCAAGACATTAGTGCTTGGGATGTGAGCAATGTGACAAATATGAGCGCTATGTTTAATAGCGCGTCAAATTTCAATCAAGACATTAGTGCTTGGGATGTGCGCAAGGTGACAGATATGAAAGATATGTTTAATGCTGCAACAGCGTTCGAGCAAGATATTGAAGAATGGAAAAATAAATTGAGGTCGGATGTAATTAAGACTAATATGTTTACTGGTTCTGGGCTTGAGGATAACAAGCCTTTTTGAGCAGACTAATATGCTGGTAGATTGCATAGCCGGTAGATGGCATAGCAGATTTTAGAGCTAATCTTTAATAATACATAGTGAGGAGTACTCTATGTAAGCCTGTCTCTTTGTCCTAGTGTATTGCAAGATATATATAGTGGGGGGTGTTTTATACCCAACATACTGTTGTACAGGGTTTTTCTATTCTCATAGCAAATATTGGTCTCATAGCAAATATTGGTCTCATAGCAAATATTGGTCTCATAGCAGATATATTGGTCTCATAGCAAATACTTTTGATATCATATAGTAAATATTGGTCTTTTTTTACAAATACAACTAAGACAATAGCGTAAACTAGCATGATACTGCGTTACTATAACTAGTTACCGTAGCATTGATCAATAAAATGGAACAAAAATATAACGTAACAAAGTCAGAATAAGTATACATTGTATAGTATCCAGTATCTCTGCTTACATTAGGCGATAGTAAACTATGCAGTAGTGCTTGATATCAGTAGCAAGACGAATATAGCACCCAAAGCAATACAGGGGCCACCTTTACAGCATACACATTTTTTTATAAATATATTGTTTTGAATATTTTTGTAGAAAAAAAAATACAAAAAACATAAAAAAAAGTATATTTTGTATTTTCGGAACGCATCTGCTATAATAAAATCAAGCATGCACGGAATCATGCATAACTTAGCACTATATCGTCAAGGAGGTATTATGATTAAACAGAGCAGATATGTGTCACTATTTTATTGTTTTATAAACGCCTTAATTGGCTTGCTTGCAGGAATATCTATGTCGTGTGAGGCAATACTAGCGGGACTTTATGGAGGAGCTGGTGGTAGTAGAACTATTGGCGATGTTACCGACTTTAGTGATATCCTTGCTACGTATCGTAATGTGGGCAATGATTGTATGACCACAGAAAAGTACACGCCAAAAAATACAACTGAATTAAAGCGACTCATACAAAGAGATATTCAAGAGCAGGGTTCCACTGTCAATCTAAATTATATCAATACCTCAGCGATCACCGATATGTCAGATCTATTTACCACTAAAGAAGGAGCAACATTTAATGGTGCAATACACTGCTGGGATGTAGGAAGTGTCGTCGATATGAGTGCAATGTTTAAAGGAGCGAGTAGGTTTAACCAGAATATCAATAGCTGGGATGTAGGAAGTGTCGTCGATATGAGTGCAATGTTTAAAGGAGCGAGTAGGTTTAACCAGAATATCAATGGCTGGGATGTTCGCAAAGTGGTCAATATGAGTGAGATGTTTAGTAATGCCACAAATTTTGACCAAGACTTGGATGAGTGGAAAATGGCACGCAATACCCAGAATATGAGGGCTATGTTTAAGGGAGCAAAAGCATTTAATGGTAATATTGAGGGCTGGCAAGTAGCTGAGGTCATCACTATGGAAGCAATGTTTGAAAATGCAACCAAGTTCAACCAAGATCTTAATGATTGGGATGTGAGTAATGTACAAACTATGCGTGCAATGTTCAAGGGGGCAGCATCATTTAACCGAAAGATTATAGATTGGGATGTAGGGAGCGTAGACACTATGGAGGGTATGTTTCAAGATGCAAGTAGGTTTAACCAAGACCTCTCTGGGTGGAGTGATGATGTAAAACCTTTGGTAAATACAAGGGCTATGTTTACCAAATCAAAATTAACAGAAGTACCCGATTGGAAAAACGCAGGTGTGTGTTTTGATCCTACAAGTCATGGAAACGTAGTTGCAGACAAAGAAGAGTTAATGGAAAAAATTGATACTTTGATAACAACAAGCGAGTTATCCCCCAATCTCAATCATATTGAGGTCTGCAATGTCACCGATATGAGTGGACTATTTAGGAACAAAGCGACATTTAATGGTGATATCACACAATGGGATGTAAGCAGGGTAAAGAACATGAAAGACATGTTTAGTGGTGCAAGTGCATTTAACCAAGATATCAGTGCTTGGGATGTGAGACAGGTTACTACTATGAGTGGGATGTTTAGTGGTGCAAGTGCATTTAACCAAGATATCAGTGCTTGGGATGTGAGACAGGTTACTACTATGAGTGGAATGTTTCAAAATGCGAATCGGTTTACTCAGGATCTCACCAGTTGGAATACTAAGGTACAGGCCACAGTAGATACAGGCTATATATTTGCTAGCTCGGGGCTGTCAACAATACCTGACTGGAGAAGCGCTGGTATATGTTTTGCTCCAACAGCGCACGGAGATGTAGTAGAGAACAAAGCAGATTTACAAACAAAGATTAGTGAGTTGATCACGCCAAGCACTCCTTCGCCAAATCTCAATCATCTTGAGACCTGCAATGTCACCGATATGAGTGGACTATTTAGGAACAAAGCGACATTTAATGGTGATATCACACAATGGGACGTGAGCAATGTGACAGGGATGAGTGATATGTTCTGGGGTGCAAAGGCATTCAATCAAGATATTGGAGATTGGAACGTGAGTAATGTTACACATATGGGGTATATGTTTAGGGATACGCATGTATTTAACCAAGATATTGCTGACTGGAACGTGAGCAAGGTGAAAGAAATGCAATACATGTTCAACAATGCGCCTAATTTTTGTAATGGGGGAATGAGCCTTGAAGCATGGAATGGCAAGATGTTGGAGACAGTCAATACAACGGGAATGTTTGACAGCACGGAAGGCGAGGCGGCCCCCGATGCTTGCACGCATATCCCACCTAGTTGGTATTAAAATCCTTAGTTAAGCAGTATATACGGTCATGCCGATAATCAAACTGTACTCGACAGCAGAAATGAATCAGTATAGTAACACTAAAGTAGCATAGTAAGTAAAAATACATACGGAAAATGCAAAAACATATACTATGTTTTTCTTACAATATGCTAATTATTTACTATAATTATCTTTGAAGCAATGGTGGTATAGGCAATGTATATGTATGTGATAAACAACAAGGTTATTAGTTCTTGGTCTTTTCTATTTTTTCCTTTGTGGCTCTCTTGGAGTTTCTCTCTATGGGTACAGTGCTTGCGTGTAATAATAAGAACACTGTGTAAGCATATTTTTGTGTGTTTTGATAGTCTACTAGATGCCAAATACAAGGATGCCAAATACAAGGATGCCAAATATAGAGATATCAGATACAAACGAGGTGCTATGGCAAAAGAGCAGGCAGGAGAACCAGCGCTAAAACCAAAAGAAGATCCAGAAAAACAAGCCAAAGAAAGATCCAGAGCAAGACCAAAAAAAGTATCAATTATGGCAGTTATCTTTTGCTTGTGTATTACACTCATTGACTGTGCGAGTATGCGTGCCGCAAATTTTGTTGCCTCGCGTGCGGGATTAGTGGAAATACCAGCCAAAATACGCGGAAACCGCAATGGTATTCCCAAACGAGTGATACTTGATGAATTTGACATGAAGAACATAAAAGTCAAGAGGAGTCGTGATCTCTTAGGAAGCTCGCGTGAAGGACGATTGAGTATAGAAATTGAAAGCCTCTTTGAACTCGTTTTTATTGTTAATTCGGCTGATTCGGCAACGCCGATACAAGATGCTATCTTTGGATCAACACGATTTGTGTATAGGAAAGAAGGCGCAGATATAAACAAAGTAGAGAGTGCAGTATTTAAAGCACGGATTTCGCAGGACACGCGTCCTTATACCATGACTCTGCTTCCTGATCCTATGTCACTGATCATGTATGGCAAGATAAAATCAGACACGAGACTCTTTGATATAGAAGGGTATTCATTTAGACGTGAAAAAGTAAGGTCCGAAGTACGCGAAACGGGCTTTTTTATTAAAGACAAGGGAAAAATTATTGGGTATGTAGAATTTCCTGGTAAAATGAAATTTTATATACTCCCCAACTTGCCTGAGGACGCACGCAAAACAGTAGAATTTGCCCTGGTGTTCTTGGCAAATTATTCACGACCAAAAGAATTTATAATAGACGAGGATTTGATACGCAATGACTTTTTATAGACCCTATAGACGAATCTTTTTGTTAAGCATCATAATAATGCTGTGCGTATACCACATATCTCCCCTGTATAGCCAAACTGCAAGGGCATCAACGCAAGTGCTCAACAGGTTTTTTTCGGGTGATACGAGGTATATTGCAAATATTGCCAAGGTAAAAAACCATCTTGGGCGCAATCCTCGACTTCTTGAAGCCGAGAATTGGAAGTACGGCACCATATGGCGTAACCCCGAACTAGGAAATGTGATTCCTAAAGATGCAACTCAAGGGCTGAGAAGTTCGAATGTATTGCGGTTTTCAGTAGAAAGCGATGATATTATGTATGAGGTAGAGGGGTATGAGTACTATTTTTATAAACCCACCTCCCTTGCATCTCTCAATATTACCCTGCCGTACGATGAAGATATCTATACAAATTATGTAGCAGTAGTATACGCCAAGATCAATAACTCTAACGTAGTGCGCTTTGTTGCGTACTTTGATGAAAAATATAATTTTGAAGCAGTAATGAACACGCCCTATGATATCTATATAATCAAGGGGCATTACTATCGTATATCGTCCGTAAGCGAAACGGTAAAGAAGAATCCCTATCCTGCTCTCTTTACAGTAGAAACAGGTAATCAATCTATCATGGGAGTGATAAACACGCAAGGAAATCCCATTTATTGGATAGCGGAGGATAATACTATTGCCGAGATTAGATTATTTTATCTCACACTAGGCATTGTACATAGTCTCAGGCTTGCTCCTAAAATAATCGAACCAAATCTCAGAATTCGTAACAAGATTTTGCGTGGGGTGTTTGAGAGCCAAGTAATAGATCCTTTTGATGAACTTGATCCAAGCAAGGTTACCTTGCCCGAGTAAATCTCCAGAGTTTTTTTCTTAATACGCTCAAAAACACCAAAAGAAGCGCTAAAAAAATACCAAAAAAATACTAAAAAATGCCCGAGAGAGGACTTGAACCTCCATGACCCTGCGGTCACTAGAACCTGAATCTAGCGTGTCTACCGATTCCACCACTCGGGCTTAGGAAAATTTGTGGGATATTCTATATAATAGTCTAGTATACTAGCCATATTTCTTGCGCATATCTTTGCAAAAGTCAATACTGGATGTACTCCAAGATCCGATAGGTGTGTGTCGTTTTGTGTATGGTTTTGTGTATATGCCTGTTGTTTGTTCTTTTGCACTATAGAGTCAAGATGTTTGTCTGCTTGCTGGGGTGTGCGTGTAGTAATGTGATCAATGACGCGTGTCATATGCACATCTACGATCCCACAAGGCACAATATCTCGAAACGCACTAAGATCGTTGACTATGTTTATAGCAAAACCATGGCGCGTGACGCCCTTGGTTATCGCAATACCAACGGATGCAATTTTTTTATCCTTGACCCACACACCTCTGTGGGTATCGTGGGCGTAGCCTTCTATTCCAAAGTAAGCAAGGCTAGAGATGATGACTTGTTCTATATGGGCAATAAAATCACGTAGCCGACGTTGTGCATGATAGAGCTTAAATATACAATATCCTATCAATTGTCCAGGACCATGATACGTGACCTGCCCCCCTCTATCGCTTGTGGCAATCGTATATCCTTTTTTGATGAGTGCTGAGTGTGGTATCAAAATATCGCTGGCACTACCACGTTTACCCATGCTAATAGTGGGTACATGTTCAAGGAGAAGAAGCGTATCAGGAATGTGTTCAGCAAGTCGTAGCTGGTGCAGATAATACTGGAGGGCTTCGGTTTTTTGGTAGGTAAGTGGTATATCAAAATGATGTACCCATAATTTTCGTTTTGACATTATCGAGATATACCCATTATACTAATAGATAAGGACGATTAATAGACACGCAAAGGCACAGCATTGTACGTGCCATAAGCATATGTCTTAACATACACATATAAGGATATACACGGTGCCCAATACAGACACACAAGCATATAACACTCATAATCCGCACAAGGCTTGCAAGTATGTCTTTGTTACCGGCGGGGTATGCTCTTCTTTAGGAAAAGGACTCACGGCAGCATCATTGGGAAGCCTCCTCGAGTCAAGAGGCTATGGTGTCCAAATTGTAAAAATAGACCCCTATCTAAACGTTGACGCGGGTACTATGAACCCCTACCAACACGGCGAAGTATACGTCACTGATGACGGTGCCGAAACCGATCTTGACCTTGGAAACTATGCCCGCTTTACCAGTGCTGAACTTAGTAAAAAAAATTCAATTACCACAGGACAAGTATATTTTGAAGTTATAGAATCAGAACGACAGGGGCGATACCTCGGTGGCACTGTACAAGTAGTTCCACATATCACTGACACAATAAAAAAGCGGATCATGCGCCTTAGTCAGCAACAAGGAGTTGACATAGTGATAACCGAAGTCGGGGGAACAGTTGGAGACATAGAGTCGGTGCCCTTTCTCGAAGCGATTCGGCAAATCATACATGAAAATGACAGCGATGTCACCTGCACGATACACGTAACGCTTCTCCCACAACTTGCAAATAACGAACTCAAAACAAAACCAACCCAGCATTCGGTACGTGATCTCAGGGTCGCAGGTATACGCCCCGAATTTCTTATCTGTCGTTCTCCCGTACTTCTCTCTCAAGAACACCGTTCCAAACTCGAACTACTAAGTGATGTCACGCGCGAAGGCGTAATTTCGTCCTATGATGTTGACAATATTTACGAACTTCCTCTCCTCTACAGTGAGCAAGGACTCGAAACAAAAATACTAAAAAAATTCAACCTCGCTATACGTGAGCCAAAATTGCAACCTTGGCATGATTACATAAACAGTGCGCGAAAAGCAAAAAAAACAGTGCGTATTGCCATGGTAGGCAAATACGTTCAGCTCGAAGATGCCTATAAATCCGTCGACGAAGCTCTGTCGCATGCTGCAACAAAACTCAACGCACAACTCCAACTGGTCAAATTTGATCCCGAGTTACTAGAACAACAGCAAGAAGATGAATGGGAACAACTACGTGCCTGCGACGGGGTATTGATTCCTGGGGGCTTTGGGACGCGCGGAGTATATGGTATGTTGCTTTCGGCAGAGTACGCGCGTACTCAGCATATACCGTTTTTTGGTATATGCCTTGGTCTTCATATCATGGTAATCGAGTATAGTCGAAACGTGCTCAATCTAAGGGGCGCAGATAGTACAGAATTTAAACTAGAAACCAAGCATCCAGTAATATGCCTCTTGAGCGAACAAGAAGGTATTGCTAACTTAGGCGGTACTATGCGCTTAGGAGCAAATGACAGCGTTCTTGTAAAAGACTCAAAGCCATATCTTGCCTATCAGCAAGAGGTCATTAGCGAGAGGCATAGGCATCGGTATGAAGTATCAAATAAGTATCTTACTGATCTGGTCAATGCAGGACTCATGATCGCAGGAAAAACTGCAGATGGGTCCTTGGTTGAATCAATGCAGTGGTCGGGACATCCCTGGGGAGTGGGAGTTCAATTTCATCCCGAATTCAAATCTCGTCCTATATACCCTCATCCACTTTTTCGTGATTTTATCAAATATTCACTCGATAGCAAGGCAAAACGACACAAATCCTCCGCTCCTCCACATCCCACCACAGAAAAGAAACCAAGAAAATCCGGAACATCCTCGTGACTCAAAGCCGAGCAAAACCTTCTGTATCCACCCAATTATTAGAGAGCCAGCCAGCATTTACCCATCCCCGCTACCCCCGCACCGCTTATAATTTTATGGTTTTGCTAGTCATCAAATGCATCACCCTTTTGATACTAAACTGTACCTTTGATTATACAGAAGCAAGTTTTGATGATTCTCTTGACAAAGACATACCAGAAATAGTTGCAACCAATGTCTTATTAGGGTTTGATAGAGGAAAACTTGTTACGCTTCAGGCAGAAGAACTAGAGGTTTATTCTGAAAAAAAAGAGCAAGAAATCAAAGGGCTTCGCTTTCGTGAAGAATCCGAAGACGGTCGTGCAACTATCTATGGAAACGCAGATAGGGCGACAATCGAATCTGACTCTAAGAACGTAATCCTAAGAGGTGCTATACGTGTTAGATCAGACAAAGATGAAGTAGATTTTGAAGCAAGTTTTTTGCAATGGATTGATAAAAAGAAACGTATTGAAGGAAAAGCATCTGAATCATTTGTGCTTAAACGAGACGATGGGTCTTATATCGAAGGTAAAGGGTTTAGTGCAGATGGTGAGACACGAAAAATGGAGTTTTCAAATGGTCTACAAGGAATCTTGGTCGTAGAGGACAAAGATGATTTAAAAGATGGAGAGACAACAAAAAAAACAAGCAAAAGACGTGGCTACGTTGAGAACGAATAAAGCAATGTATGGGCACACCAATATAGTTCTAGTATATGCATGCCTTGTACTCGTTTCTGTCCACCCGCTTGTAGCACAAAAGAAAAATTTTGAATTCTCAGCTGATAGAACGAGTGCAAATCTTGCAGAAGGAAGCGAAGAAACCATACTTGAGGGTAACGCCAAAGTAAATGCCGACGACATTTTGATCGAAACCGAAAAAATAGCATTGTATGGCGATGAGTTTCAGTTTGCCGAAATCCCCAGCAGATTTATAGCGACGGACCTAAAAAATGATTTTTCTATAGAAGGGGATTCGTTATTCTTTGATAGAGAAAAAAAGCTCCTTAGAGCACAAGGAAATGTTTTATTCATTGATACCTCCAATGATCTAAGCATACGGGCAGGATTTATCGAATCACGTAATGATGGTGAATTTTTGATTATACAGCTTGGAGTTCGTATTGTAAAAAGTGATGAACTCAGTGCACGCTGTGATTTTCTCACTTATTATAGAGAATCAGAATTGCTTGAGATGGGGGGAGCTCCCTATGCACTGTGGAATGACGACGAGTACCAAGCTGAGCAGATCATTTTAAATCTTCAGACTGACGAGGTAAAACTCAAAGGAAGCGTTACAGGAAGCATCTCTACTGAATCAGAGCCAGAAACTGCTAGTACCGAAAGCGAACAAGAAAATATCATCTCCCAAGGTGAACAAGAATGAAAGACATCCCAAAAGACACATCAGAAGACATCCCAAAAGACACATCAGAAGACATCCCAAAAGACACATCAGAAGACATCCCAAAAGATACAAAACCCATCCCAAAAAGCACACCGAACCCTATTACTGAAGAAATTTTTACCAGTGACGAACAAACAGTTAATTTTACGTTTCCAGCATATCAAGCGCCCGCACCGAAAGAGCAAACAACGCAGGACACTGTCTCCGAAGAAAAAAATCGCAATCAGTTTACAAAATATTGGCTTTCACAACGTAAACATCCTGGATTTACCCTCAGCGTACGGCTTCTCAGAAAACACTTTGGAAAAAAGCAAGCAGTACGGGGAGTCAACTTTAGCATATCCAAGGGCGAAATTGTCGGATTTCTTGGACCAAACGGTGCAGGAAAAACCACTGTATTTTATATGATTGTGGGATTTCTCAGACCAAACAGCGGGCAGGTCTATTTTAATGAAAAAGAAATTACAAAATTGCCCATGTATAAGCGAGCAAGGCTTGGCATATCCTACCTTCCTCAAGAGTCATCCGTTTTTAGGCGTATGACCGTCTTACAAAACCTACTCGCCATACTAGAAACTCGCAAAGAATACACGCGTAAGCAGCGTCTCCATCATGCCGAAAATCTTCTCGAAGAATTTGGGCTTAATCACGTACAGCATCAACTTGCCTACACACTCTCTGGTGGTGAACGTCGCAGAACCGAAATTGCACGTGCGATGACGCTCAATCCTCATTTTTTGTTGCTTGACGAGCCCTTTACTGGCATAGATCCAAAAGCGCGACATGAACTCAAGCAGATTGTAGCGGGACTCGCCGACAAAGGTGTTGGAGTTCTTATTACCGATCATAATGAGCGAGATACTCTCTCAATTACAGACAGAGCCTGCATCCTACACGACGGAAAAATTGTGGTAGAAGGTCCACGCCAAAAGATAACGCGGGATGTTAAAGCCCGAGAGATCTATCTCGGCGAACACTACGACTAATCATGATCTGACGCTCTGTATACTACAAAAGATTTAAACGGAGCGAGGCCTATCCCTACAATCTCTATTACATTGGGATTTTAAAATGGTACTATATGCGAATAGCGAACGTATACAACCAAGGCACAGGCTTATTATATAAAATAGTACATATCATTTAATTACTTTTTCGTAAAAAAAAATAAATTAAAATATAAATTTCTCTAAGTTTATTAATTTTTTTATAAAATTAGTAAAAAAAGCTAACAATCGAGTATAATTGAATAAGAAGAGTCTGTAACAAACCACTGTGCTCAAGGGCATGTTTTTATAAATGTGTTTCCGTAAGAGAGTCAGAGCATATTGTAATAGCAGGCTCCACAATGCATGTGACATGAACAAGCGTACAAGCATCACTTTTTTACTCCTCTTTCTCATGCTAGGAAGAACGCTCATAGCTGAGCAATTTTCGGTGGCAAAAGATGAACAGGGTTGGGCACTCTATAAAGAGGGCGAATATTTTCCCGTATATGGCATGACGTGGACCCCGACACCAATCGGCGAAAACTACACCTTTGACCTGTGGAAACAACCCGAAGACTATATCAAAAAAACCATCGACATCGATTTTGGACTCATGCGTGACATGGGAGTCAATATTATTCGTAGTTTTGCAACCATACCACCTCAGTGGGTAGAGTATATCTATGACAACTATGACATATACGTTGCCATAAACTATCTATTTGCGCGATATGGAATCTCGGTAAATAACAAATGGTATCCGCGTACTGACTACTCCATGCAAGACACCAGAGAAAAAATTCTCGCCGAGACCATTGCGACCATAGAAACGTACAAGAACGTGCGTGGAGTTGCACTTTTTCTGCTAGGAAACGAAAACAATTACGGCTTAGAGTGGAAAAGCAATGAGATAGAAGACTTGCCAATCGGCGAACAACACAAAGAAAAAGCGAGATACCTTTATTCTCTCTTTGGCGAAGCAGTAGCAGACGTCAAAACACGCACCACGCTTCCTGTGGGCATAGTCAATGGAGATATACAGTACATCGACTTAATAAAAGAATACGCCGACAATATCGATTTTCTTGCTACCAACGTATATCGTGGCAAACTCGTCTACGACCCTAGCAACGAATATTCCACCCCCTTCTACGAGCGAGTACAGGAAGTACTCGACAAACCCATCGTGTATTCTGAATTTGGCTCAGACGCCTATAACACCATTACAAAATCAGAAGACCAGTATCAGCAGGCGGATTTCTTAAAAAGCCAGTGGCGTGAAATCTTTGAACAGTCCCATGGCAAAGGACGCACACAAAGTAGCCTTGGTGGCTTTGTGTTTTCGTGGATGGACGAATGGTGGAAGAAAGGGCAGGTAAGCAATCTCGATACCCATGAAACGCGTGGTTCTTGGATTAACGGAGGCTACAGTTTTGATTTTATTCCCGAGTGGTGGGATAAACACAAGAATATGAACGAAGAATGGCTCGGTATTGTTGCACAGAGCGAAGACTATTACGGGGGATATTATGGGCTCATTAATAAGCGCATCCCTCGAGCTGCCTACTACACCATCGCAGATATATGGCAAGAAAGCATGTACGAACTGCCCACAGAAAATGTTGACATTCATTTTAATGCAATTTTGCCTGAAAATGGCGTTGCTCGTGCAAGCGAACTTACTAATACCGAAACAAATCGTCACGGGAGCTGGATAAAACTCAAACCCCTCCTCCACGGAGCCATGCGTGGTCATTGGAGCGATGCCGATCAGACCCTTGCTTTTTCTTTTGAACAACTGGTACATCTCCAGACAGAACTACAACCCACCGAATATTTTGGTGCGCGTATAAACCTACGTTTTCAATATGAGACGCTCGATGATACCTTTTTTAAATCGTACTCATATCTTGGAACAAAGAGCGATGAGCGACCCAACGATATCTTTGATATCGCCTACGGAAGTTTTTCGTCTCAGTTGTATAGTTCATCCTTTTTGCTAGAGACAGATTATTTTGACCTCGAAGGCTATTTTCATGATGGGTACCGGCTTGGTGGTCACGAAGTATGGTATTTAGAGGGTGATTTTTTTGGACTTCTCCCCGAAAGTTTTTACATGTTAGAGTTGGACAGATCTTTTTCTAAGGCGCCCTTTGGACTTGAGCTTACCATGAAGCAGTATGTTACTGGTCTTAAAGTCTTTATAGGCCCTGAGTTGTTTAAAGAAGCGCGTCCCAGCCTTATGGCAAAGTTTTACAGGGAGTTTTGGGGAGGATATGGTGCAGTACGCCTTGGCGCCCTGCACGAAGAAGAACTGAGCCAGTCTCTCAACGTAGACACGAGCAAATATCAGTCTCCACTCGCACGAAAAACATCCTTGCAACTTGGATATTCTACTCCTGCTGATACCTTGATCCGTCTCCATGTCGACGTGGGTGGTCTTTGGTCGGGTATGGAAAAGGTAGATCAGCAGTACGCAACCGGTTCTGTTGTAACTCGAGACCCGACAACGGGATTTACCAATAACCAAAAAACATACGAGACGGTCAATCCACTTGATACCCTTGCTACAAAAGTGGCAGTACTCGTCGATTTTAACACCAACCCCATTTTTTATCTTGGCGCTCGATATACCTATGCGGGTGCTGTTGCGTCAGCTCGTAGCATCAGGAACTACAATGGAAGCGAGCTCGTCGACAATGGAAGCGCCAACAAGCATGAAGTACAGGGATCGCTATCCTTGTACTATGAAAACTTACATGTGCTCGCTGGTGCCTTATGGCGAACTCCCCTTATTGCACCATACTATGAGCCGGCCGTTGAAGGATCGAGAAACGCAGTCAGTGGTCCGGTGATTGTGCATGGCAATAGAGAGAGTCTTCAATTTGAACTAAGAGCAACCTACGATTTTACCGGAGCAACGTATTTTTATGATTGGAACAACGATGATCGTGAGGATGCAATACTTGCGACATCACTAGGACTCCACTACACCGTCTATAATGGAGAAACCGATGCTCTAAAGTATGTTAATGAAGAAGGAGCCGAAGTTACATGGAATACAGGAGGTCTTGAACGAGTTGAAAACCTGTACTCAGTAAGTATGCGCCTTGTTTCTAATTTTGCCCCTTTGCAAAAGGTAATTGCGACAGGGCGTGTATCACAAACACAAAATACAGGAAAACCGGGAATAGAACCACAGCTTGGCTATAGTGCGACCCTCCAGTATTTTGTATATCAAGTAGAACTAAAAGCATCACTTGATAGAAATGTATGGGGACCTGAGGACTGGCATACTGAGTTTGGATTTACCATACCCTGGCAATACGCATTTTATACGGCATATCATTTTGAAAAACTTTCAAGCCTTAGCCCGCAACACATTGTCTACGCCCAGTTAAGGGGCAGAGAATTTGAAGGGCTTGCATCTGATGCAAAAGAAGCACTGAATCCGCTTGGGTCTGTCGCAGACCTGAGGAGGCTTGAGTTAACCCTAGGATATAGATTACAATTTTAATTTATTTGGAGGAATACATCATGAAGTCTATGATGAAATTTTTATGTGTCTTTGGTGTTCTACTGAGCACTATAATCATAATTGCATGTCCCACCAGCACTGATGACAGTGGTGGATCGGGAGGTAATACCGGCGAGAATATCGGACAATCCCAGTTTGATGCGGAGGCAGATGTCGAGGTTATACCCGATGGTGGCCTACCTTCGTGGGTAAATCATGAGCTACTCCTGCTTGGAGAAGATACAGTCGACTACAAAAATATTAAGGATGGTGACGCAACAAAACTCCTTGATTTTGATGTAGAAGAAGGTGCTGTAGCTACAAGCAAAAAATCGCTTAAGATTGATTTTTCCTTATTACTATCGGGTTGGGTTGGCCTACAGCTACCCACGAAAGCAAAAATCGACGCCAGCAATAAAAATGCTCTGTCATTTTTTATCAAGCGTACTTCTGATGAAGGTGTGCTAGAAAAAATAATCTCTCCCTTGGGAGATGGCTTTGCTGTTAATGGCTATGATTTTGGAGGTGATAAAGAAAGTGGTAAAGAATGGAAGCAGGTTACCATTCCTTTTTACAATACCGATGTATTAAAAGAAATCGAATTTGCGCTTCAGGCTATACAAAGTTATAAAGATGGGGTAGCAAATCCCATTGTAATCATCGATGAGATACGGTTTCAGAATCTTGATACCCTCCCCATCCCACAAGGGATAACGGTGCCAGACGATAGTCTCAATTTGGCGCTTGTCGCAGGTACTGGAATAGATATTCCACCTCTTAAACTGAATTTTGATGGATATGTCATAGATCATACACATGTTGCAGGTCAAGTTGTGTGGGTTTCTAGTGATGAGACTATTGTAAGTATCGGTGATGAAAAAATTACAGCACTTGCGGAGGGTACAGCAACCCTCAGCCCCAGTGTTGGAGGACAAGAGTTTACTGATGCTAAAATAGAGGTGACGGTTACCGCTCCTGTACAAGATACCAAAGAAACGCGGTTTTATATATACGGAGACGAAGAGGGTATCAATACCGATGCATTTAATGCCTCAACCTGGGACTACTATGGTGGCTATGATGGAACAATAGCGCATGAAGAGCGCAAGGAAGGCGGTGCTGATAGTTCGGCAAAATTTCTTGCACTCACTGGCAATGCTAAAGGCTGGGCAGCTGGTGGCTGGGGAAGAAAAGCAGGAGATGCGAGCAGTTTGATAGATATAGCAAGTTGTTCGAGCCTTGTATTTTCTGCTAAAGTACCAGAGACTGCAGGCGCTGGCAAAACCATAGCTACTAGCATAAGATGGGGCATGCAAGACGATGACGGAGATCCGGAATTTGGTCACGAAATTGTAGTCGATACTCCTGCCCTGACCACTGAGTGGCAAAAATACGCCATACCCCTCACAGGTTTTGTTACAGGAAATATAAATCTTACACGGGTAATCACGGTAAAATACGCTCTGGTTAAAACAACCGATCAGGTAGATATAGACGAGGTCTATATTGCAAATTGTGCAGATGCTGTGGTGACAGCACCGGTGGTTACACCAGACTCTGTTATCCCCGCACGAGCTAACTTTTATGTATACGGAGATACAGCAGACGCAGATGCAGACAGTACTGTCGACGGTGTACAGACAGATCTTGCAATACAAGAATGGACATATACCCCAAGTTGGGCTAATACCATAACTGTCGATGAGCTAGAAAGCGGAGGAGCTACTAGTAGTGCCAAGCACTTTAAGCTCACTGGCACTGGTGCACAAGACTGGGCAGCAGGTGGCTGGCAAACAGGAGGAAAAGCGCCCCTCGATCTAAGCAAATGCGATAATTTGGTCTTTTACGCAAAATCAGAATTAGAGGCAGGGAGTAAAATCAGTTTTGCTATAGAGAGTGCTGACGCTGGTAATGGCGGAGTAGAACAGGCAATCACAAAAGACTGGGCAGAATACAGTCTTACGATGACGTCTCTCCTTGCGGTACAGGTAGCGATAGATGTAAAAGCGATCACGACCGTTAAGTACGTCCTTGCAAGCAATAAGGATGTGGTGTACATAGATGAAGTACGCTTTACGGGATGCGACAAAGAAGGTGGCACTATTGATCCAAACCCAAGCACAGATACCAAAGACACGCGATTTTATATATACGGAGACGAAACCGGCATCAATACCGATGCATTTAATGCCTCAACCTGGGACTACTATGGTGGCTATGAGGGAACAATAGCGCATGTAGAACGTGAAGCAGGTGGTGCCGATAGCTCAGCAAAGTACCTTGCACTCACAGGCACTGCTGCACAAGCCTGGGCAGCCGGTGGCTGGGGAAGAACAGGAGTAGACAACAGCAGTCTGATAGACATAGCAAGCTGTACAAATCTTGTATTTTCTGCCAAGGTACCAGAGACAGCAGGCGCTGGCAAAACTGTAGCTACTAGCATAAAATGGGGTATAGATGCTATTAGCGGTGATGAGAGAAAAGGTAAGGAAGTGATTGTAACTACCCCTGCCTTGACTACCGCGTGGCAGAAGTACGCCATACCGCTTACTGATTTTTCTGCAGCAGGTATAAATCTCGCACAGGTAGTCACGGTAAAATACGTTCTTTCAAGCAAAACTAATCAAATAGATATAGACGAGGTCTATATTGCAAATTGTGCCGATGCTGAGGTGACACCACCAGATTCCATCATTCCCGCAAGAGCTAACTTCTATGTATACGGAGATACAACAGCAGCAGACGCAGACAGTACTACCGATGGTGTACAGACAGATCTCTCAGCATTAGGGTGGGCATACACCCCAGGCTGGGCAAATACTGTAGTCTCCGAAGAACTTAGAAGCGGAGGAGCATCCAGTAGTGCCAAGAACCTTAAACTTACCGGCACTGGTGCAGAGGCTTGGGCAGCTGGTGGTTGGCAAACAAGCGGAGAAGCACCCCTTGACCTAAGCAAATGTGATAATTTGGTCTTTTACGCAAAATCACCTGCGGCTACTCTCAATATTGCTATAGAGAGTGCTGGCGCTGGTAATGGCGGAGTAGCGCGTGAAATTACAAACGAATGGATAAAATATACCCTTTCGATGACTGATCTTCTTGCGGCGCAAACGGCAATAGATGTAAAAGCAATCACCACCATTAAGTATGTTCTTGGGCACAAAGAGGCTGTGGTGTACATAGACGAAGTACGCTTTACGGGATGTGATTCATAGGAGTATGATGGGATAATGATCATGCACAATAACCCCATGTAGTGCAGTAGCATTGGCAAATGCCCAAGTAGAATTTTTATGTGAAATTCTTGGGGCTAACATGATGGCCTACGCGATAAGCAACTAACTGGTGTATAACTGATGTAACAAATAGCCAAGGTAATACAGTAACCAAGGCAAATAAGTAAACAGTTACGTACAACAAAGGAGCCCTTGAAGTATTAATAAGTCTTCGGGGGCTTTTTTGTGTTCATGGAATGTTATTACTATTATGGTGCTTTATTCCCTCGTTTTATCCCACTGTTTTACTGTTTTACCGCATGTTTATACTGTGTTGTTATAAAAAAATATACATACCAGATATTGATTTTATAGAAAAAAATTCTAATATATTACTATACTATTGAGATATAATATATTAACTGACGTAATTAATAATAAGGAAAAAACAATATGAAATCTACTATAAAATTTTTATGTTTCTGCTTATATTTCTGCGGTGTTGTACTCAGCGCAATAACTATAATTTCATGTCCTCAAAGTAGTGCCAATAAAACTGATAGCAAGGTTACATCAGACTTTGTTGTCCCCACACGAGCTAATTTTTATTTATACGGAGATACAGCAGCAGCAGACGCAGACAGTACTACCGTCGATGTACAGACAGATCTTGCAATACAAGAATGGACATATAGCCCAAGTTGGGATAGTACCATATCTTACCAAGTGATATACAGCGGAGGAGCTGATAATAGCGACCAGCACCTTAGACTCATTGGCGCTGGTTTTTCAGGTCGGGCAACTGGTGGCTGGGAGGCAGGTGGAAAAGCACCCCTTGATCTAAGCAGATGCGATAATTTGGTCTTTTATGCAAAGTCAGAGGCAGAGGCAGGGAGTAAAATCAGCTTTGCTATAGAGAGTACTGACGCTGGTAATAACGGAGTAGAACAGGCAATCACAAAAGACTGGGCAGAATATAGTCTTACGATGGCGTCTCTCCTTGCGGTGCAAACGGCAATAGATGTAAAAGCGGTCACGACCCTTAAGTACGTCCTTGCAAGCAATAAGGATGTGGTATACCTTGATGAAGTACGCTTTACGGGATGTGATTCAAAGGCAGTAGATAATACCCCCAAAACACGGTTTTACCTATATGGAGATGCAGAAGATGTCGATACCGATATATTTGAAGTGTCGGAATGGATCTCTTACGACGGGTATTATGATTCAATCACAGTTGTCGAGGGGGCTGACGGTGGTGCTGATGGTTCAGCAAAATATCGCGCACTCACAGGGACCAATAACAGACTCTACGCAGCTGGAGGTTGGGCAAGAAAAGAGGGAGATACCGGAAGTTTTATGGATATATCAAGTTGTGATAGCCTTGTATTTTCTGCTAAAGTACCAGAAACAGATCCTGATGATGCCACTAATACTATAGCTACAAGTGTGAAATGGAAATTAGTGGATTCTTATGGCCATGAATCAGAGATTGAAGTAGCTACGCCATCCTTGACTACTGCGTGGCAGACATACGCCATACCACTCTCAACATTTTCTCAGACACATATAGTTTTTGAACAACTAACCGTGATACGATATCTTCTGGTACAGCTAACCGATCAGATACATATAGACGAAGTTTATATGTCAGACTGTACGGGAGTAACAGTGACCCCCGCACAGCTAGCACCAGATCCCCTTGTTCCTAAACGAACTGACTTTTACTTACACAGCGACATTGCCACAGTTGATATCGACAGTGCTAAAGAGGGTGTACAAGTTGACTTACCCCCAACGTGGTCGCATGAATGGCATAATACAAAAACGATGACTGTAGAAAAACAAAAAAGTGGAGGAGCCGCAAATAGCGAAGAACACTATAAACTTACGTATACTAAAAATAGTAATGGTTGGGCAGGAAATGGATGGCGTTCTCAAGGCAAGGATTCTATTGATCTAAGCACATGTAATAGTTTGGTATTCTACGCAAAGTCGGAGCAAGATACCAATACTCTAAATTTTGCTATAGAGAGCTATCTGGCATATAATGACGGAATAGAAGTGAACATTACAGATGTATGGAAAGAATACACGCTGGATATAACAGATTTACTGGCAGTAACAATTCTTCCCCATACTAGTTTTGCTATTACAAGACCTGAGTTTGATATTAGAGAGCTAGACGTAAAAAAAATCAATGCTGTTTGGTATCTCTTTGAGAATGCCAGTGGCAGTACTGGGGTGGTATACCTTGATGAAGTACGCTTTACGGGATGTGATTCATAAAGAAGCATGATGGTAATGATCATACACTATAGAATATAGCGTGGTAAGTATTTGCATCAAATACCGCGCTAGATTTCTATTAACCAATGGCGCTTATTCAATGCTCGCTTAATTGCTAGTTTAGCTATTCGTTTAACTACTCGTTTAAAAGGCAAGTAGCGTAGCAGATAGCCAAGCTAATAAATAGTCAAGGTTAAAAAATTACCAAAATTACAAATAACCAACGTGGAAGACAAAACAATTGCGTACAACGAAAGAACTTTCAGAGTATTAAAAGAGTCTATGGAGGCTCTTTTTACTTTTTTTGCTGGTTTTTTATTGGTGCTCTGGATTTTTAGTGAAAGAACAATCTCTGAATTGCTAAGTTACGACACGTAAATGGTATAATATATAAGTGCAATATGTAGTAGATAAGATGATAAAATACTCGCTGTTTCTTGTTGTATTTACCATTTTTATGATGTGTTTTTTTAGTTTTGTAGCCTGTGCCGAGGAATCTTCCAACAAAGAGGATGGCACCGTTGGCCCAAACACGGATACCAAAGAAGCGCTACTTTACCTATACGGAGACGCCGAAGGTATCAGTACTAAAGAATTTGAAAACGCAGCGTGGGTTTATTACGAAGGATATGACGAAACCATAAAATCCATTGAGAATACCGAGGCTGGTGCGAGTGGATCAAAAAAATATCTTTCACTCACAGGCAATGCCAGCAATCAAGGTGATGCAGTTGGTGGCTGGGCTAGAAAAGCAGACGATACGAGCAGTCTGATAGATATCGCACGGTGTGATCGTCTTATATTTTCTGCCAAAGTGCCCGAGGCTATAGCTACTGGCAACACTAAAGCCACAAGTATACAGTGGGGTATAGAAGATGACAAAAAAAATAGTAAGAAAATCACTGTTACTACTCCTACCCTTATTACGAGGTGGCAAAAATACGCTATATCCCTCACAGATTTTTCTGCAGAAGGGATAAACCTTAGTCACATAGTTGCAATACAATACGCCTTAGCAGAAAAAACCAACCAGATAGACATAGACGAGGTCTATATTGCAGACTGTACGGATGTAGCAGTGATAGCACCAAAAAAAGAAATTGCATTATTAAAAGGACGTGAGCTTGTATTTAGCGATGAGTTTGATGCAGATACAATAGATTCCACTATATGGCGTTTTGACACCGACAGTAGTGCTAACCAAGCGGGGTGGGGTAATAATGAGCTACAATGGTATACTGATAAAAACGCATACACACAAGATGGTGCACTCGTCATAGAGGCAAAATATGAGACCATGGGGGGTAAGCAGTATACGAGTAGTAGGCTTCACACGCATGGAAATCTCACGGTACATTACGGTATTATTGCAGCGCGAATAAAACTTCCGGAAAACGACAGTGGGCAGACTGATGCGAGCGCCTGGCCTGCATTTTGGACCTTGGGTGTTAATTTTAATGGATGGGGTCACGATACATTTGGTGGTACAGTTGCATGGCCACATTCGGGCGAAATTGACATAATGGAGTCAAACTATAAGGACTTTGGATATACAAGAACACTCAGCACAGTCCATTGGGGTAATGGAAATCAAAAAGGTTTAGGGACGCCTGCGTATTATGGTGGTAATACAAGTTTACAAGATGGTACAAGTCAATATCATGTGTATGCAGTAGAATGGACAGAGAAGGAAATGAAATTTTATCTGGACTACGAGCTTTTTCATACGCACAATATCCTGAATCCAGACACAAATCAAGAAGAATTTACCCGACCTCATTTTCTCCTGCTGAATGTCGCCGTCGGAAGTGCCACGACTCCTTTTATTGGTGGCATGCCCGATTCCTCGCGGTATCCACAAAAAATGTATGTAGACTGGGTGAGGGTATATAAATAGATATGGCTGAGCTAAAAAGGGGGAGAGAGTAGAACGTGTCAGTATCTTCTGCCACACCGTATAGCCCAAGAACGCAACCTCCCATTTTATCTCAGACGCACTCACAGAATATATCGCAGAACCAACTGCACTATCAGCCACAAGGAAACCCACAGAACGTATCAGAACATTCGCAGCACAACTTTGCTCCTTCCGATAAACAAAAGCCTATTCACCCAAACAAAGACCCATCTCATATACAGAGAAAACCAAAAAAAAGAACACTTCAAAAAATAATAAAGCAACGGTGGCTATTTGCCATGCTCATTCCTGGTGTAGTGTGGATGATTATATTCAACTACATTCCCATGTATGGCATTGTTATAGCATTCAAAGACTACACCGTATTTGATAATATATTTTCGGCACCATGGGTGGGACTAAAAAACTTTGTAGAATTTTTTAACGATGACAAATTTTGGCTGGTGATGCGTAATACCTTGGGTATCAACGCGATCAAGCTTGCCATTGGGTTTCCGCTCCCCATTGCACTTGCCATACTTATCAATGAGATTCGATTTGTGCGAGGAAAAAAGATCGTACAGACTGTATCGTATCTTCCTCATTTTTTCTCGTGGGTTGTACTAGGGGGAATGATCATCACTATTTTTTCTGAAACCGGAATTTTTAACCGTGCGGTGAATGCGATGGGCTTGGCAGACGGGCCGGTTAATGTTCTTACGGAGGCGCGGTATTTTTGGGGCTTATTTATAACTTCAGATATATGGAAAGAACTCGGATGGAACTCCATTATTTTTCTTGCAGCTATTGCAGGAATAGATCCCGCATTATATGAGGCAGCATCCATGGACGGCGCCACTAAGATTCAAAAAATATGGCATATTACGCTTCCTTCGATAAAAGGAATCATCACCATATTACTCGTTCTTTCTATCAGTGCCATACTCAATACGAGCGTGGAGCAGTTTTTGATCTTGCAGAATCCGCTCAACCTAGAAGCAAGCGAGGTAATAGATACCCTCGTGTACAAACTGGGGTTGCAAGCGGGTAGGTTTTCATACGCAGCCGCAGTGGGCTTGTTTAAGGCGATCATCGCCCTAATACTCCTTGTGTCGGCCAATTATGCGAGCAAACGATTTAACGATAGGGCTATATTCTGATGGTACGATCACGAGAACAAATCATATTTGATGTGGTAAACTATGCCATCATGATCGTGCTTTGCATCGTGATTCTGTATCCAGTGTGGTACGTGCTTATACTTGCCTTTAACGAAGGTATAGATGCAGCAAAAGGAGGCATCTATATCTGGCCACGTGAGTTTACCTTGCAAAATGTACGAGTAGTGTTTGAAAACGCAGGCATATTACAATCGTTTGCGGTGACCATTCTGCGCACTGTCGTGGGGGTCATTACACACGTACTCTTTACTGCCACCGTGGCATATGCATTGTCTAAGCGTCGCTTGGTGGGGCGTAATATTTTTATTACTATGGGAATTATCACCATGTTTTTTAATGGGGGCTTGATTCCAACCTTCTTGTTAATAAAGAATTTGGGCTTGCTGGATAATTTTTTTGTGTATATTATTCCTACTATGTTTAACTTCTTTGAACTAATCATTTTTCTTGCCTTTTTTAGAGAGTTGCCAGCAGCGCTCGAAGAATCCGCTTTTATCGATGGTGCGAATGATTTTCAAGTTTATATAAAGATAGTCTTACCCTTGTCCTTGCCTGTCTTGGCTACGATAGCACTTTTTAATGGAGTATGGCATTGGAATGACTATTTTACCGGGCTCATTTATATTAATAGCGATGATTTACAAACTATACAGACTTTTCTTTACCGAGTGATTGCACAAAATTCCTCCTCACAAATGCTACAAAATACGGGAGGTGTTGCGGTATTTCGCTCTACTACGTCTCGATCCTTAGAGTTGGCGACTATGGTTATTACCACGTTTCCTATCGTGTGTATCTATCCCTTCTTTCAGCGCTACTTTGTAAAGGGATTTCTTGTAGGAAGCGTCAAAGGCTAGTTCTCTGTTCCTTGTTTTTGTGCCTTGTTTTTGTGTCGCGTAGTTCGTCTGTATCGCCTGTGTAGAGCATGGCTGGAGCATGACTATAGCGTGCCCGAAGTACTTTAAGGGGTGCTTTAAGTAAATGTGTTCTAGCAGGTCTGTTATAATATAAAGCATACTTACTAAAAATTTGGAGGTTTTTATGTTCTTAAAACGTAGTGTTATAGTTATATGTATACTTGCTATAACAAGCATTGGAGTATTTGCATCAGGTGAGGTTGAATCAGTTGACCATAACCTTCCTGATCCGCAGGTGGAGATAGACAGAAGCAAGCCCGGTTGGGAGCAAGATACTAGAGAGGTTACCTTTGACTGGTATATCAATTTTCCTTGGTACGCAGGCAAATGGGGTCAAGATATAGTGACTCAGTATATAACCGAACTCACAGGGGTAAATGTTAACTTTATCATTCCTGCTGGTAATCCAAACGAAAAACTCAACACACTTATCGTGTCAGACAGTCTGCCTGATCTTATTACTATAGGATGGTGGGAAGACATTGCAAAATCACTCCAAGATCCAAAATTTACCTATAATTTAGAAGCACTTGCTGAGGCCTATGATCCCTACTTTTTTGAGGTGTCAAAGCAAGGAAAGCGTGACTGGTATCGTCAGCAAGATGGGGGTGTCTATGGTTACCCCAATGCCTCTTATTCTCCCGAAGATTACGCAAACGAAGAAGCAGTGTTTTCTAACGATACTTTTATGGTACGTAAAGACGTGTACGAAGCAATCGGAAGTCCCGACATGACCACGCCAGAAGGGTTTATTGCAGCGCTTGAGGCAGCAAAAAGCCAGTTTCCTACCCTTGATGGGCAGCCAATTATACCCATAGGATTTTCTGAGTTTGGTAGCGGATCTTCGTCCCTTCGTGAGTACCTTCAGCGATTTCTCGCAGTACCCGATGCAAAGGACGGTGCTTTGAATGACAAAGACCTTGATTCCGACTATATTACGTGGCTCAAAACCTTTCGCCTCGCAAATGAAAAAGGCTTGGTGTCTCGGGATGTGTTTTCTGACACACGCCAACAAATAGAAGAAAAGATGACGCAGGGGCGCTACTTTGCGGTATTGTACCCATATATCGATGCGATAGTGCCACTTTCTACTCGATATAACGATGATCCAAATTCATCTTATATAGCTGTTGCTGGTCCAAAAAATTCCAAAGGAAGCGAGCATGAGTTGAGTGGTCCCGGTATTTCTGGATGGACACTCACTATGATTTCAAAAAAGAATAAGGATCCTGAAAAGGCGATTCGGTTTCTGTCGTTTCTTTTGTCTGAAAAAGGGATAGAAATTGCGTTCTTGGGTAAGCAGGGGGTTACTTGGGATTTTGTCAATGGTGAAGCAAAGTTTTTACCCAAAGTCGATGACCTTCGTGCAAACAATAGGGCAGAATTTGACAAGACCATAGGAGCGGACTGGATGCTCTGGATGGGAATGGATACTGCATATCAGTTTCTAAAATACCCTATTCCTGCACCTCCATCGTATAACTCGCATAGGCAATGGACAGTGGGCAAAGTAAAGCCACGGTTCGAGTTTGAAAATATCGAGCCACTCGGTAGTAGCGATCTCGGAGTAGCACAAGCAAAAATAAACGGACGTTTCTCAGAAACGATTCCACAGCTTATTCTTGCCGAAAGCGATGCCGCCTTTGACGAGGTTTTAGCAGACTTTGTCGAGTTTAGATCACAAAATAGTTTTGATGAATTGCAGTCCTATCGTACCGAACGATATCGTGATAACACGAAAAAATTGGGCTTATAAGGCAATTTGCTGTTGATTTAAATATGGTGCATCATGCAAAAGTGTATGCCATTGCTTTTTGCAACAGCACCGACTAGGAAACATAGTACGTGAACACTCATACTAACTATGCTTGTGTGACCAGTAGCCCTCATTCGGGCTATTGGTCACATACGTATTTTGATGCTCATTCACCTACACCTGCTAGACCTAGTTACGATTCCCCCAAAACAGACCCCCAAAAAGCTCCCCAAGAAAGCCCCCAAAAAAGCATAGTTATTGATGTGCACCCCGACGAGCACTACCAGACACTTATTGGCTTTGGAGCTGCCTTTACTGAGGCAGGTGGCTATGCGCTTTCGTACCTTGATGCGCCCGATCAAGAAAAGGTGATGGCAGAGTACTTTGGTCCCGAAGGAAGTGGGTATTCGCTATGTCGTACCCATATCCAGTCTTGTGACTTTTCGCTTTCAAATTATGCGTATGTAAACCATCACAAACAGGTACTACACTCTGGTCAAAGACATGACGGAGATAGTCCTTCTGGTAGTCCTTCTGATAGTCCTTCTGGCAGTACGTATGGCGATGTTTCTGATAAGGATGTTGCTATTGATATTACCCGCGACACGTATTATCTCATTCCTATGATACAGCAGGCGATTGCACAGCTCAAGCATCAAGGAAAAGATCTACGTTTGGTCGCGTCTCCTTGGTCTCCTCCGCCATTCATGAAAACTACCCATACAATGAACAGGGGGGGGACACTGCTCCCGCAATGGCGTGAGGCATGGGCTAAGTGTATTGCAGACTACATAGTAGCATACCAGCAACGGGGTATAGATATATGGGGGTTGACGGTACAAAATGAGCCCGAAGCAGTACAAATATGGGACTCTTGTGAATACAGCGCGATTGAAGAGGCTGAATTTATTGTAGACTTTCTTGCCCCTGTACTCAAAACACATGCACTTAATCCGCGCCTCATAGTATGGGATCACAACCGTGATCGTCTATTTGAGAGGGCTTCTCAGGTGTATAGACATCCTAAGGCTGCTCCGCTTGTATGGGGAGCGGGGTTTCACTGGTACGAAGAACTCAGCCATGGAACAGCTATGCATGACGAGGTTGCCCGTACGCATACGGCCTATCCTGATAAACACCTTATTCTTACTGAGGCGGCACAAGAGCTCATTGATCGCGATGTAGCACACGGAGACTGGGTAAGTGCTGAACGCTATGCAAGCAATATCATCGGGGATCTCAATGCATGGGCAGAAGGATGGATAGACTGGAACATGATCCTAGATTCGCGTGGTGGACCAAACCATGCGGGTAACTACTGTGATGCTGGGATAAAGATTGATATTCAAAAAAAGACCTGGCAAAAAACGCCAATCTATTATGCAATAAAGCATTTTAGTGCCTATATTCTTCCTGACTCCGTTCGTGTAGCGCACTCGTACCCACAATCCGATCCGCAATCCGATCCGCAATCGAATGTACAGGCATCCGAGCGCAATCCACTTAAGCTCACTACATGGAAATCACGGGATAACCTCGTTATCGTTGCGTACAATAGTAGCGACCAAGAACTGCAATACGAACTAAGGATACATGAGACCCGCATTCCTAGTAACATACCCGCACGTGGCATTCAGACGCATAATATAGCGCTTACCACACTCTAACACCATGAATACGCCCACACTTCGGTCACCCAACCAAAAAATTACACATAATACAAGCAATACAGACAGCGCCTATGTCATAGACAGCTATGCAACAAAGGCCCCCTTTGCGAGCTTTCTTCCGGGCATTGCTGGAGTAGAAGGAATACCCATGTGGTGCTTTTATTGTAACCGAGGGCAAGGCATATGTAGCTTTGGCATTGAGAACAAGAATAAAAGCATGATGGAGTTTCATCCCGCAAATAAAAGTTATGAGCGAGTAAATAGTCATGGCTTTAGAACTTTTATAAAAATAGGGAAAGATCTTTACGAACCCTTTTCTTATAGCTCCATAGAACATAGTACGACGCATATGTCGATAGAAAAAAATGTTCTTACTATGTGCGAATACAATAGTCTCCATCAGCTAGAAGTGCGCGTGAGTTACTGCATCGTTCCCCAAGAACATTTTGGGGCTTTGTTACGACAGGTTTACATCAATAACAAGGGTGCGCCACGTAGCATTGAATTGCTGGATGGTATGCCCGAATTTCTTCCTTTTGGACTCACTCTCGAAACAACCAAGAACATGAGTTTTACCGCGCGTGCTTGGGCAGGAGTAGAACTACTCGAAGATCTTGCACTGTATCGCACAAGGAGCGAAGTAGGCGACGAAGAAACGGTAGACAAGGTAACCAACAGTTATTTTTTTGCATCACTTTGTGAGGGGCGTATCAACCCTCGTATTATTTACGACAGAGATCTTGTGTTTGCACACTGTAGCGACCTCAGTGTTCCCGTAGGGTTTGCAAGACGTTCGCTCGATGACATGCTCGCAACAACACAGTACGCAGAAAATAAGTATTCATCGGCCTTTGTTGCTCATACCTTTGATCTTAAGGACGAGTATTGTTTTGACTCGTATTTTGGATATGTTGAAGATGTTGCCACCCTAAAGGATATCAAAAATCGTTTGGTGTCAAAAAATTTTTCTCAACAAAAGCTGCAAGAAGCACGCACGATAGTTGCCGATATCGTGTCTGATATAGAGACGCAGACCGGTATTTCTGATTTTGACCACTATCTTTCTCAGACCTACCTCGACAATCTTTTGCGCGGAGGCTATCCGCTTTCCTATCAAAATAGAGCAACTCAAAAGACAAGATCTCAAAAGACAGCACAACAGGCAGCCTCTGATCAGACAGGGCAAGACGTAGCACCTGAGCAAAAAGATGTGTACTACTGTTATGGTCGAAAACACGGTGACTTAGAACGGGACTACAATTTTTTTCACCTAGAAGCTCTTCCGTATTCGCAGGGCAATGGTAATTTTAGGGATATGTGTCAAAATCGACGCAATGATGTATTTTTTCACCCTGCAGCTGGACGTGCCAATATCCTTACTTTTTTTAACTTGATTCAGATAGACGGGTATAATCCTCTCAATATACAAGGGGTGCATTTTAGTGTTGAAGAGCATTATATGACAGAACTAGAAGAGCGCTGTGCTATTTCTTTTGACCAAGATCTCAAACAAAAACTGGCCTTGTTTAGTTATGGCGAATTATATTGTATGCTTAGTGCACGGCTAGACAATGCAAGGCAGGTAGCAGACATACTTACTCATATACTCTATTACGCCAGAAAAAATGAGCACGCGCAGTATATCGAGGGCTATTGGATAGACCATTTTTCATATCTTGTCGATTTGCTTGACGCCTATGTAGAAGTCTACCCCGATTCAATATATACGCTATTAACTGAGTCACCGTATTGCTACTATAGTAGCCCTGCGCGCGTAAAATCACGTCGCGAAAAATATCACATGAACCAGGGTGCGCTACTACAGCGCGAAGCTGTTGCATTAGATGTCGATAAGCAGGCGCTTATTGTTAAGAATGGCCATCACTGGCTTACCAACAAAAAAGGAATAATACAAACAGCGACGCTTGCCGAAAAACTACTGTGTCTTATTGCGCACAAAACCTCATGCCTTGATCCTTTTGGTTGCGGAATAGAAATGGAAGCAGGTAAACCGGGCTGGAATGATGCACTCAATGGGCTCCCTAGTATGCTTGGTTCGAGCTTAGGGGAACGATATGAGGTCATACGCCTTATTGATTTTTTCTTGCGGATGCTCAGTACCCAGGACAATACCATATCGTGGAATATGCACGAGCGCGTGGTATCATTTGCAGATGATCTTGTACACGATAGTATAGATAGGATGAATAGCTTTGACAGATGGAATACAATGAGCACCTTACGCGAACAATTTAGAGTTGATACGTTTGCTTATCTAGATTCTGCTACAAAGCCCATGAGTTACCAAAAACTAAGTAGTGTGCTCGGTAGGTTTCGTTGCATACTTGCACAAGGAGATACTTGCACATACCATACCGCAAGGAGATAACATACCCCCGCAAGGTGAGCAGGCATCGGTGCAAGAAGTGACACTAGAGACCAAGCAAGACTCCACACCAGAAACCAAGACCAAGAAAGAGACCAAGAAAGAGACCAAGAAAGAGACCAGCGAAATTCCCACGAGTTTTTTCTATCATAGCATCTCCAGTGAAGGTGAGTATCCACTCTGCATTACCGATACACAAGGTGAGATATACAGTAATCTTCGTATTACTCAACACGCACTTCCTGTATTTTTAGAAGGTCCCGTAAAAACCCTCCCCTTTCTCACAACAAAGCAAAAGCACGCACTGTACCAGAGCATAAAAAAGAGCGACATATACGACTCTGTGCTTAGGATGTACAAGACCTCAGAATCACTGGAGTCAGAGCCTATCAGTATTGGACGAGCACGAAGTTTTACTGCGGGATGGCTGGAACGAGAATCCGTATTTATGCATATGGAATGTAAATATCTCTTACAATTATTACTTGAAGGTATGTACCAAGAGTTTTATGAAGACGTATTTACTATGCTTCCTTGTTTTTTTGATTATGCTCTCTATCGTCGTCCTATATGGGAAAATTCTTCTTTCATTGTAAGTTCTATTAACAAGAATCCACAATTGCACGGTCAGGGATTTAGTGGGCGACTTACTGGCACAAGTTCAGAAATACTTAGTATATGGAAACATATGTTCTTTGGTACACAACTTTTTGATTACGACAGAACATCACATACCCTGTGCTTTATGCCACGCCCGACCTTGCATGCGCGATTTTTTGATGATACCGCTACCGCTACTACGCGACTTTTTGCACATACACTATTTCAAATTTATAAGCCAAATAGCGGCCACGCCTACGAACAGTCTGTTGTAAGTATTGAGGTTGACGGTAACAAGGTAGAGTCTTCTACCGTGCGGGGACAATGTGCATATGATGTGCGAAACGGTCGTGTAAGTCATATAAAGGTTACACTAGGGTAGGGTAATGGCACGTATATTTAGTTTTGACGAAGACTCTGCTCTTTATAGAATAATGAGGGCTCTTATGGATATGCTGGTTATCAATTTGTTTGTAATACTAGCATGTGTCTTTTTTCCCATAACCATATATATTTTGCCACTTTGTCGTTATAAGTTCAAGCGCAGCTCATTAAAGCGCTATCTGCAGTCGACGCGTCTTTCTCAAGTGATGCTTGCTATTCCACTATCCTTGTTTTTTTGGATTTTGATTGGACTTACAGGAATAAATTTTCGGTTTTTGGATGGCATTGCTATGAATATCATATATGGATTGTTTAGTGTTTTTGTAATTTCAGTTTTGCTTGGATTGGGACTGTATGCTGATATGCTTTTTTATGGTAGCAAGACATTGAGAATATCGCAGGTCTTTTATGTTGTTGTTATACGGTTTCCTGTCATTGCACTGTTTTTTATGCTTGTGGCAGGTGCGTCCGTGCTTTTATTTCGTTCTTTTCCGGTACTAATTTTCTTCTTATTTCCTGGAGTGTTTGTGTATGTTTATTGTGCGGTAATGCAAAAAGATATACACAAGATACTAGCGTAATGTATACAATCGGGGCTGTAGCTCAGTTGGTTAGAGCGCAACAATGGCATTGTTGAGGTCGGGGGTTCGAATCCCCCTAGCTCCATTCTTCTTATAAATTGTGACAAGCTACGAAAAAGCTAATACAAAAGATTTGATGTGTTCGATGCATTCAAATTATTATTTGTGCTGGTTAATTTTGATGTGTTCTGCAATTGTTCGGTTTTTGCGGAGCTTTTTTGACCTTAGGTCTTGAGAAATTTTCGTATTTTATGTATCTTCGGTGGGCTGTTTAACGAGCTATTGTAATGCGCTAGTGGGGTTTACGTCAGGCTTCCTAAAAAACTTCCTCTTTAAAAATCGTTTTTTTGTACTATAATGTTTGGTACAAGGCATGACGTAAGAATTCTAATTGATTTCAATAAGCGTTAAGCTTTAAAATATCATGTTTATACTATTTTTTATACTATAATAGTAAAAGGATAAATTGTAATTTTGGTATAATAAATATATGATTTTTACAAACACAACAAGGAGGTGTTTATGAAACACGTAATAAAGCTAGCGTTTCCTTATGCATGCATACTCGTATGCGCACTGTACGCTATATCATGTGAAGAAGCTCCAAAAGAAGGTACCAGTCTTCCAGAAATTAAGCTTTTTGAGGATGAATGGAATCTTGACACAATACCTTCGGGAGGGAGTAGCACAGGACCAGTAATAACAGGATCAATCAACGCTTCGGCAGATGATGGCAATGTTGTTCCAGGTAGTGTTTATTCTTACAAAATAGATTTTGGTTCGTCAGCAACAACAGCAGGGACAAAAAAAGCTGAGTTATTTTTTACGAGTAGTCTCGCTGGCTACAATATGTTATCGTTTTGGATAAAAGCAGATAACGCGTCAAATGTTGGTCCAGTATTTCAGTTTATTGATACCCAAGGATCTCTCGTATCGTCAACTGATAGTGCGACGCTACCTGCCACTGAACAAAATGAGATTGGAACAGAGTGGACGCGGATACAGATACCGCTCTACAATGCTAATGCCTACGACTCAGGTGATACGAGCAAGCCAGTATTTGTTGTTAGTAATAGTGCCGCCACAAAGGGTGCCTTTTATTTGGATGATATAGTAGTAAGTAGCGCAAGCCTGCCCACCCCAACTGCAATTACAAGTGCTTCTAACACAATAGATAAAAAATTTAAGATTTCTGAACCTAAAACAGTAAGCGACGTGACTGCAGGTGATGTACTTGTTCAGTATACCTATACCTATGATACAGTCGATGATCCAAGTGCACCAAGTAAAAAGACAAGAATTTATGCCCTCAAATATATGGCAACCTGGTCGTCTTTTTCTTGGTCATCAAGCGATAATTCGGTATTTAGTGTGAATGGAAATAATCTTAGGTATAATGATGTGGGGAGTGCAGACCTCATAGCAAGTTTTAGAGGAAAACAACTACCCATTCTCGTCCGAATCTATGGTAAGCCTGTGGCAAACAGGCTCTATCTCTATGGAGATGAGAAAGATGCATCTGATAAAGTAGGTGTTAACATAACCGATGACGGTGCAAACAAATGGAGAAAAGCATCAGATTATAATACTAATTTGGATGGAAGAGAACAGTTGGGATTAACAACGTGGGCAGCACCTATTGATAGACTGCACGGGGGTACCAATTACACTGGTATCCAACAAATTACTAGTCTTCCCTACGGAGCAAGGGGGAGCGATAATTATATAGAGTTTATCGGAGATGTGCCCTATGCTATAACTGGGGATGGAACCAAAAAAGCAGATGGTACTACTACTCGAGATAATCTATCATCAAACAGTTTAGAGAATAGAACACCAAGAATACGATGGACGAAAAATACGGGAACGACTGTTGACGCGGCGGCAGCTTATACACATCTTGTGTTTTATATGCGCAAACCTGCAACGCTTAGACCTAATCATGAACACGCTCAGAGCATGACGATACGATTTAATCAGTCTGATAGTTTTAAGCTTGGTACAGGTGATCGCGTAGATGTGAGTTCGGCGCCATCAAATACATGGAAAAAATACAAGGTTCCCCTTACCGGTGATTTGTTTGGAGCGAGTAGCTCTTTCAGCTCAATAGATGGGGTTGACTTTATCTTTTATGATACTGGAGAACAAAAGGGTGGTGGTAACCACAATATACTGCTAGATGAGATCTATTTTTGTAAGGAAGGCAGTGCTGATGATGGTTGTTAATATTGCTTGTTGAGTGATATTGTCTGTTAAGTGCCAAATAGAGCATCTTTACAAGAGCCTCGTTCTATGGGATTTTGATAGAATGAGGCTTTTTTGTATATTGTGAGATTGCTCCCTTTTTTAATAATAGAAAGATCTACTCATACTTGCCATACTTAAAAAAAGGCAAGACACCTGTTGTGGCAACTACACTGTCTATTGTCATATGGCTATTGTTATATGGGCTATTGTCATATGGGGCATTGTTATATGGGCTATTGTTATACGGGGCATTACATTAAAAAAAGAAGGAGAGAGGATGCCACAGAAAGGAGACCAGAAAGGAAGCCAGAGAGGAAGCCACAGAAAGGAGACCAGAGAGGAAGCCAGAAAGGAAGCCAGAGAGGATGCCACAGAAGGGAGACCAGAGAGGAAGCCACAGAAAGAGAAAACTAGAAAGAGACCACAGAAAGAAAAACCATCAAAGACTTTTCTTGCTATAAAAGGAGTGTGAGTATATACATAATCAGAGTAAACAGACCAGCGAATCCTCCTCCAATTATCCACTTTAGGAGTCTGAGGCTATTATGTATATCTTGACGCAGGTGAACAATCTCCGTGTGCATATCTCTACGTAGTTGCATGATCTCTGCCGCCATGTCCTTACGCAGTTGTGCAGTTTCTTTACTCGAGTCTTCGCGTAGTTGGGTGATTTCTGCCGTCATTTCCTTACGTAGTTGCGTGATTTCTGTTATTTACGTAGTTGCGTGATTTCTGCCATCATGTCCTTACGCAGTTGTGCAGTTTCTTTACTCGAGTCTTCGCGCACTTGGGTGATTTCTGCCGTCATTTCCTTACGTAGTTGCGTGATTTCTGTTATCATGTCCTTACGCAGTTGTGCAGTTTCTTTACTTGAGTCTTCGCGCAGTTGAGCAATATGCTCGTGCACTCGTTTTGTTTCTTCTTCTACGCGAATGGCTCGTTCAAGAAGGACCCTATAGTGGGATTGAGTAAATAAAAACTGATTTGTTTGGTGAGGTGGCGAATGCAGTGAATCCTGTGATGCCATACGTTGATAAGAATGTTGTGTATCCACATTATATCATACTGCATGTACATCCATATTGCTTGAATGACGGGAAAGGTACATTTACATTTACATTTATATGGTCATGAAGCACATGCTATACTAGAAAAATAGTGGGAAAATCTTTTTTATTGCGCTCTTTGATGCTTTTATGTGTGTCGTGTTTAGTGCAGATCCCATGGAGCTATGCCGATGCTCAAAGAAGTAGTACAGGAGATGGGGTAGAATATCCTTGGATATTTACGGTGGGCGGAACTGCTATGCTTTCAAATACGGGCGATGCAGTGTATTCGGATCTGTGGCGACTACCAGTCCATGGTGGGCTAGCCCTCGGGATCGCCTACAATACCTATAACGTTCGACACGGCATAAACATTAGAGCAGGTGGAGGCAGGGTTTTTTCACCTTATCCTGTTGTTGATTCGCAATATCCGCCACTTGATGATCTATCCCTTTCTTTGTCGACGCATTATAGTTCTGTATTTGCGATGCATAATCGCGAAGATCAGTACTCGCGGTTTTCGTTATTGTTTGGTCCGGGTCTTCATTTTTATTTTGATGCGTGGTTGCCAGATAGCGCCGATGTCGATATACTGCGATATACGTGGATGTCGCATACTGGGCTGGGAATGACGCTTAGATCGCAGTGGGAGACAAACCGCGGGCATGGGCTGAGCATTGACTTGTACGTTCCTGTTCTTGCGCTTGGGTTTAGGCCTACGTATTCGGTGTATACGCTAAGAGAAGAAACTATATTAGAAGAACAGAACATTCTTGCAGCGATATTCTCTAATCCTTTGTTTTTTTCGTATCATAATTTTTTTAGTATGGATGCAAGGCTTGCGCATACGTATCGGCTTTCTCCACGGCTTTCCTTTATTTCTGAATATAACGCTGTGTTTGAGTACGTCGCTATTCCTCGTGAGAGGCTAGAGATTCAGAATAATATTATGCTGGGGGTTACTGTTGTTTTTTAGGGTGTTTTTTAGGATGCTTTTTAAGGTGTTTTTTAGGATGCGTCGGATAGCTCTTCTTTTGTCCTGCGTAATTTTTGTGGTGGGTCTGAGCTCGTGTACGGTGAGTTTTGTCGGAAACTACCCAAACACTCCTCTGGGTAACTATGATTTCTTTTTTGCACAGTTGGATTCCACCTATGCGTATAAGGACTACGTATTTGAGCAAGATCGTTCGCTCAGCGATATCCGTGCGCTGGAACGAGCGTCGCTTGACAATAATTCCTCGTGGAATGACCTCGCCGATGCCTTGTATAGGGTTATTAACGTGCATATCAAGGATCCACACGTATATTCTATGTATTCGCCCGTGGCAGATGATGATATCTACGTATATCTTGCTTCTCGAGGAGACGACCTCGATGCGTATCTTCCTGATGTACAAAAAACCAATGGCATAGCCCTAAACACGTCAGGGTATTTGTACCACGGTGTGTACGAGCGTACAGGCGCCCCATCTATAGGGTACCTATACGTAGACGAACTCACGGAAAGCGTGGGTGGTACCGATAGGGCGTCTGCCGAAAAAGCTGTGTTTGCAACTCAAATGGACGCCATTGTAGAGCGGTTTCGTGATGCTCAGGTCAAGGGTCTTATTGTTGATCTGCGTACGCGGGCGGGTGGCGCGGTATATAATGGCAGACAGATTGCGGGGCGAATGATGACAGAAAAAAAGGTCTTCATGCATGTTGAATATCCCACGTCGCCATTACAATACGCGTCAGCTCAAGAAGCAGTAGAACCGCTTGGCAAAACCTACTTGCAGGGCATGCCACTCGTCGTAATCATTAATTCTCGTACGTGTAGCGGTAGCGAAATGCTCGCGCTTATGCTCAAGCAGGCGTCTGGTTTTAAGGGAATCATAGGTAAGCCAAGTCACGGATGTGCTGGTACGATCATTGATCGTGAGTTACTCAATGGCTGGGTATTTAGACTCACGAGTAGCCGTACGTATGCTGCCGATAAGAGCGAGTACTTTAAGGTGGGAATCACGCCCGATCATGATATTAGGTATGATTCGCTTGCCCCCGATACTGATGAGCCTATGATCAAGGCCGTCGAAATTCTCAGTCAATAGTCAAACGTTGCCAGCTGATAGTTATTTGTGCATAGCTACAAGTGGGCAGCTACAAGCGGACAGTTGTTAGGAACAGTTGCTGGTGTGTAGGCATGTGGGCAGTTACAAGCGGGACAGTTGCTGGTGTGTAGGCATGTGGGTAGTTACAAGCGGACAGTTGTTAGGAACTGTGGTCTCGGGCAAGTGTGTAGGCATGTGGTCTCATGCATGTCTTGTTAATTTTACAGTAGTAATTGGTTATATCTCATTAATTTAGATAATTTTTTTGATAATTATTGTTGCTAAATAGTAATTTATTGTTTTATTATTAGTAATAATGCTTTATTTGCAAATATTCTCTTTTTTATTTTAAAATATTTGTTTTTTGTATAGTATATGTGTTATAATGTAAACTAAAGCATAAAGATGAAAAATATTAAAATTATGAAAGGAAAAAAATAATGGCAAAGAAAAAAACTAAAGTTGAAATAAGTCTTCGTATGTTAGTTTTGGGCGTTACGGCGGTTGTCGTATCATCTGTGTTTTTGTTTGGTTATGGATAAGCATAGACACAGATACTGAAGAAGCGAAAAAGTCACTTGATGCTATGCATAAACTCCTGGAACTAATTATCAATATTTTTTTATAGCAAGAAATAGACCTGGTAAATTGTAAGGTATAAATTCTGAGTTTGATGTGTTGGATACTCTTCAAGAAGAAGCAAAACAGTTAGCACCCACTGTAGAATCTTTACAAGAAGCAATTAATAGTTGTAGATATTTTCAAAAACAAGAAAAAGGAAGAAGAAGCAAAAGTTAAGATACAAAAAGAAACCTTGCTTGCTGAAATAAAAGAGTACAAGGATACGGCTGCTAAGGCAATAATATTCGGCACGAGAGAGAATAAATGAAGTAAAGGGCACACAGCATGATTACTATCCGTTTTAATGATTGCGAGACGAAATATCTGATAGAGGGCTTCTTGCAAATATATTCAGTTCGAACCTATGCTCAGCCGTAGTGAATACAAAAGCCTAGATATAAATGAATCCCTCCCATATGGCGAGATAGAACAAAGTCGAATCATACAGTCTATCAATCGACAACCTATGTGAGGAATTTAATAATTCATAACAATAAAAAAGGAGGAACAAAGCAGACATAATCACTACTATTTTAGATACTAATAAAAAACCGAAGTTTGCCAATGCACATGTAGCCTAGTACTACACGATATAGCTTGACATGTAATTGCGAGTATAAACATACAATACCATAAGGAGGTTATATGTTTACACATAGAACAAAAATAATTGTAGCATTTGTTGCTATTTTTATTTTTTCATTTGCGTCTTGTGCCACCATACCTACAAGAATCTGTTGAGTTGAGTGGGCAGATTGGCAAAGGTATTGAGAGTCAGTACGTTCAGAGATTGACTTGGTAAACGAATATTTTGCTGTTCAAAAACAAAGTTTTGACCAAGCGAGAGAAGAATAATATTATGGCTACCATTACTAACTCAATCAAACCAGGACAAACACTAGATACTTACTCGTGATCATTTAGCCATTCTTGCAAGTAAAGTGGGTGATAAGTATGATGAATTCAACGATGAGCACGAACGAATAGTGAGAAAACAACAACTTCTCATAAAAAATTTAACAGAATTCTATCTCACGCTTACAAGAGCAAACGCATCCCTCACTGGTCTGTTACAATCCGTTGCTGATCTTGATAAAGCACGTTCAGATATACTTGATGATCTTAAATTATCAACAGAAAATAAGGTAGACATAAATAAAGCTATTTCTAGTGTTGATTATTTCTTTGAGAATACAGGAGACAATAATATAACAAATATCTTAGAATTGTTTGATAAATTTATTAGAGAAGATGAAAAGCAAAACCAAGAAGGAGAAGAAAATGGGAGCTAAGAATATATCTTTAGAAGAGTGGGAAAGTCAAGTAGACCAAACAAGTGATGATGCTGATAGAGACTATAGACAAATAGTGGATAGAATATTTGGGCAAATTGATTCACTCACAGACAGAATATCAACAAATATCGATCACGATAAAAAAAAATTGGAGGAACTAATCAAAGTCGTCAACGATGCAAGTAGTGACAACAAGAAAAAAATGCAGGCTATAAATAATATCTCTGATGCTGGAGAAATTATCGTACCGCTCATCAAAAAAGTTATTGACCTATTAACATAATCAACGTAGCTAAAAAGACACTGGTCATAGTGCTATCTACGAAACATGCAGTGCTTACGAGCAACGCAAAGATAACGCCAAGCCAGTGTTTTTTACCCTTTTACGCTTTCTCTAAGCCCAGCCCTGTGTTTTAGAGCGCCTACAACTGTCTGTAGCCCATTGTATACTCGTGTCCTAGTCTTGCCTTATTGAATAGAGCCTCAGTCACACATAGCATTCTCTGTTTTCCTGCTTCGCGTATTTTCATTTTCCATCTTAAGTTTTATTTTTGGCTTTATCACTAGCCTATTTTATATATGTCCCATTACACACACCTTTTGCTATGATAAAATGATGAGAGGGACCATGCAATCGTGAACCATTACCTAGAAGTATTTACCGGTGCCATGTTCAGTGGCAAGACAACCTCGCTGATTAAGAAGTTTCAGACCCTTCCTGCAGAAAACAAGTTTATATTTGCACACGGCGATTCACAACGATTTTCAAAAGATCATGTTCAAACCCATGATGGAGTTACACAGCGTGCCTTTGTCATCAATGATTTTGCAGAACTCAAGACCATTGCAAAGTCAGAGTCAGACTGGGTCTTTATTGACGAAATTCATTTTTTTTCTGAGAGTTGCGTGTATGAGAGTTTTCACGATATCTTGGCGTATTACAAGCAGGTGTTTATTGGGGGGCTTGACTATGATTTTCGTAAGATTATATTTCCTTGGTTTAAAAACATGCTAACGTTTAGAGAGCAGTACCCGCATGTGCGCATACATCAACTCAAAGGCACCTGCCACCTCTGCGGTGGGGTGTCGAAGTATACAATGAAGCAACGATCAACCGAGCATGTGCTTGAAAAAGGCGGTGCAGAATTATATCATGCCGCCTGCGAGCAGTGCTGGGCTCTTCCACCACAAGACGTTCCGCAAGAAAGTTAACAGAAAAAATTGACAGAAGAAACAGAACCAGAAGAAGAGGGAATCAAACAAAGCCCCAAAAAACTAACAGAACATTCTTCAAAGAATTTCTGCCAAAAAATTATTCAGAAGGTATGAAAAAAACTCCATATCTCCATATAATATTCGCCTAAAACCTGCCCCAAAACATAGCAAAAAATCTCATAGAATCTAACAGCCCAAAATCTTTTTTGTTCTCTTTTGTTTTAATTTTCTGAATATTTTTTTCGATAGATTAAAGCAGTATGCATGAGCATGCAGTATAGTATACTATGAGTGCACTACATTCTCATAAACGCATGAAGTCACAAGATTCATCACATCTACCAATTCATCTGAATAAAAAACGTGGAGAAAAACCCAAAGAGAAAAAAGGAGAGGAGAGCGTGATATCTCGTTCTCAAGAGGACAGTATCGGTGCTGTCTCTGGTGCTATCTCTGGTGCTATCTCTGTAGCAGAAGATACAACTAGCAAACCACATATAGACTCAATGGTGGCTTCTCGCGACTCGCCTACAAACAGAATGGATTCACTGTCACGCCAAACTGATCAATTCATATTTACTCAATCTCACTATATGGCCCTACTTGAACGAGCTATTCGCGTAGAAGAAGAAACAAAACGAGTACATGAGCACATCGCGCAACTTCGTGAAGACACAAGCAAAGAGACCGCACAACTACGCCATGATATGAGCACAGAGATTACTCATCTACGCCATGATATGAATACACGCACTGAGGCAGTAGACAAACGCTTTGAGGCAGTAGACAAACGCTTTGAAGCAGTAGACAAGCGCTTTGATGACCTGATACGCGCTATGAATAATGGATTTAGGTCTTTACGGTGGGCAATGGGAGGAGGACTTGCTGGTCTATTTACTTTGATGATGTATATGCTGACGCTCCTTTTATAAAGTCAAACTAAAGAAGGCAAGCAATTCCAAGCAACACAACAACAAAATAACATAATTATACCCGCTATAATATAATATATGAAAAAAATTAAGCTCGCAATTGTGGGATTGGGTCGTCTAGGAAAGAGGCATGCATTTAATCTCAGTTCTCGGATCCCTGGTGCCGAGATTGTAGCGGCGTGTAGTCTTGTAAAGGACGAACTCGACTGGGCAGAGCACACCCTAGGGATTACCGAGCGATATACTGACTATAGCGAAATGCTACAAAAAACAGACGCCGAAGCCATATTCATCGTATCGACAAGCGCAGAACATTGCACGCATATATGTCAAGCGCTCGAAAAAGGCTTTCATGTATTCTGCGAAAAACCCATGGGTATCACAGTCCAAGAATGCAAGAAAATAGAAGTAGTAGCTGCCGCACACCCTACGCAGGTGTTTTTTGTCGGATTTGTTAGACGTTTTGACCCGAGCAATGCCGATGCCAAGAAAAAAATAGAATCGGGACTCATAGGCACTCCCTTTCTCGTCCGAGCGCAAACGGTTGATATGGACAAATACGCACCGTTTCAACTTGATTTTGTCAAAACAGCAGGGGGAATTTTTTTAGACATGAACGTCCATGATATAGATTTTTGTCGATGGATACTTGGGTCAGAATTTTCACAGGTATACGCAGTAGGTGGCAGTTATGTACACAAAGATTTTGAAAAACTCGGTGATGCGGACAATGCCATAGTATTGTGTACTTTTGCCAACAAGAGCATGGCAGTGATAGGTGCAAGTCGAACTGCGTTTCATAGTCATGATACCCATGCCGAAATTACTGGTACAAAAGGAACGCTAAAAATTGGACTAAGCCCAACAAAAAACAGACTAGAAATTTTTGATTCAAAAGGAATGCGATCAGAAGGAGTCGATGACTTTTACGAGCGCTTTGAAGAAGGCTTTTTATTAGAAGCAACAACCTTTGTGCAATGTGTGCGAGATGGTCGTCGCGCACCAATGTCGGCAGTTGATGGTACCAAGGCAACCGAAGTTGCACACGCTATCACTACCTCATTTAAAGAAAAAAGACCCATTGACCTTTTATAGTATGAATATAGTACAACATAACCACCTTATCCTACTCTCTAGTTCTTTTTTTGTTCTTGGGTTTTGCCGTACGTGATGCGTAACGAGAAACCTTAACGGCGGTATGTATGCCTGATTATCGATTTTCTACTCATAGCCCTCACTATAGCCCAATGGGAACAAAACAATATGATCTTATAGCAATAGGAAGAGCTGGTCTTGACCTATATGCACAAGAAAGTAACAAAGACTTTGCTGATGTCTCGCTATTTGAAAAACATGTAGGCGGTAGCTCAGCAAACACCATTGCTGCTGCTGCCCATCGTTCCCAAAATGGCAAGGATACTAAAGATATCGAAGGTGCACAGAACGCACAAAGTACACAGAACGCACAGAACGCAAACGATGCCAGAAACGAAAGCAATTTTCAAACCGCATTGATTACAAAAGTTTCCGATGACATGGTGGGACGGTACATCATAGAGTGGCTACGTCGCTGGGGAATTAACTGCGATGGGATACAGTTTAGCCATGGAATAGCAAAAACCAGCCTTGCGCTTACCGAAATAAAACCCCAAAGCGGTGAGGTCGTGATATATAGAAACAGCGCCTCTGATATGCAAATGCACAAAGATCAGTTTGCCAAGGGCACAGTATTGAGGCAGATGCTCATGCAAGCACGGTGCGTTGTGTTTTCGGGTACTGGGCTTTCGAGTAGCAGAGGAAAGAAGGCACTCAAGACGGTTCTCTCATTCTTAAAACGTAACAATACCCTATGTGTACTTGATGTTGACTATAGAAAAGACGGGTTTGTGAATACACGAGTTGCACAAAAAACGTACTGGAATTTTGCAAAACACTGTGATGTCATTATTGGAAACGAAGAAGAAATGGGAATACTCGTTGGTTTACCGCAACAGACGCAACAGAAAGGTGTAGCGCATTCTGATTTGCAACAATCGAATGCAGAGCAAAGCGACCAAACTAGCCAGACCAACTACAATAATCGAACCAACCGCCTCATTGAATCGTATCATCATTTACTTTCACGATGTCGCCCTAGTCTTATCATAGAAAAACAAGGCGCTCAAGGACTTCGGTATTACTATGCTAACAAGACAAGTAGTTACACCGCAAAAGACATCAAAACAGGATCACGAAGCGCCTTTCGACTTGCTACTATCCTCAAACCTTTTGGTGCAGGTGACGCCTTTGCAGGCAATCTTCTTTATGAGCTCCTCAACGATAATACACTTAAGTCGGCTCTTACTATGGCTTCAGCAGCAGCAGCCATAGTAGTCTCAAAACGCTCTTGTTCTTCAGCGAGTCCCAGTACACAAGAACTCAAAACATTTATTTCTTACCATCAAAATACTACATAACCATCGTGCTATGCTATCATATATAGCATGAGCGATAACGAGATAAAACCACCTACAAACCAAGCAAGCAACAATCAAGCGACCAAAAGTCAAGCAAGCAGAGACCCAAAACGTCATATTCTCCCACACAATAACCTAAATCGCCCAATCATAAACGTTGACAACCCCATACTCCCTACCATTTACTTTAACGACGTACGGGTAACACGCAAAGAAAGCTATACGTATAGTCTCAGCGAATACGAGTCGGTATGCGTAGTAGTGCACGGAAAAGTGACAATCACTGTACAAGAAGAGAGTGGCACAAACGTATACCAAGAAGTAGGAGAGCGAACCGATCTTTTTTCTGGAAAGCCCGATTCAGTGTATATTCCACTTAATGCAAAAGTAGACATAGTCGGGCTTGATCATCTCAGCGAAATCTTTATAGCAGGTGGTCGTTATGGACAATCCTTGCAATCATTTAGAGTCAGTCCTAGGGATGTTGATACCGTACAATATGGATCCGATGAAACAAAAACGCATCGAAAGATACACCATGTCTTAGGGCAAGCAAACAAAGAACACCATGGCCGTTTACTCGTCAGCGAGCTATTTACCGTAGGCGAAGGCGGTTGGTCGGGATTCCCTCCGCATAAGCATGACGAAGAGCGTCCAAATATAGAAACCAAGTTTGACGAGGCATATCACTTTAGATTTAATCCCCAAGAAGGCTTTGCTGCTCAGTTTTTATACAAGGAAGAAAATGACTTTGGTCCTGTAGAACACGTCAAAAACGGTAGCACTATTCTCATCGACAAAGGATACCATCCCGTCGTTGTAGCGCCAGGATATGCTATGTATTACTTCACCATACTATGTGGGCATTATTCTAATTCACTCATACAGTATTTTCAGCCACAGCATGCGTATCAATTACAAACAATCCCAGGCATCATGGACATGGTAAATAAATTTAAGTAGTACGCCACTATGAAATACGCGTTACACGGTTGCAATACCCAACACTCAAACATACTTTCTGACATAGCGCTTGCTGGTCGCACAGGCTATGACGGGATCGAATTACATACCTCAAAGTTTCAGCGCATGCTCACGCTTCCGCATTCAGACGAACTTTGGGCACTTACCAAGGTTAAAGAAGCGCTTGCACAGACCAAGCTCGAAGTCTCATGTATAGATATTATTCCTAATCTTGAGGCGAGCACCGTGAGAGAAAGAGATATGTTGTACTCTACTGCCGAGAAATGGATTCAGATTGCGATTCATATAGGTGCCCCATGTATACAGCTCAATGCTTTTAATAAGCTTGATGCACTGAGTGTCCAAGATAATATACGCATAATCAGTCAAAACATACGTCAAATATTGACAATACTTTCACACTATAATATGCGTTTTCAGTACGAAGGCGCGGCGTGGACACCGCTCTATAGCCTCGGACATTTGAGGAAACTCTGCGATGCGGTTGGTGATTCGCGCTTTGGTATTGTGCTTGATTTTTGGCACTTGTTTGCAGGTCAGTCACGAGATGCCGAGGCACAGTGTTCACCAAGTGATCTAAAGACCCTATCAAAAGAGATGATTTTTTCAGTACATTGCTCTGATGGTAAACGGAATGACGCTATCGTACCCGGACAGCCATGGGATGAGGTACGTTTGCGTGACTATCTTATTGGAGATGGTGATATCCCTCTAAATGAGTGGAAAGAAGCGCTTATAGCAATGGGATTTGATGGTTGGATAGTGGGCGAATTTTTGGGCTATACCTTATGGGAGCAAGATCACCACTACATTGCAACGGAGATGCTCGCTCGTGCAAAAAAAATATTTGGATAACCTATACTCAAATAACATGTTCTAAACGTACGTCGCCACTACTCGCATGTGCCGAGTTGTGTTTGTTTGATTTCACAGAAAAAATTGGTGCGACATCATCATGTAAACAATCAGGCGTATACGTCTAAGGAGGTCGTATGACAATACGAGATAAAATAGGGAGGTGCATGGTCTTTGGTTTTGAGGGAACAAACTTTGCACATACGGGTATTGAAAAGCTAATAAAAGAATATAGAATAGCAAATTATATACTTTTTTCGCGCAATATACACGACTATCAGCAGACAAAGACGCTTACTCACGAGATACGTACGATGGTTAGAGAGCATCTAGGCATAGAAGCATTTATATGTATTGATGAAGAGGGGGGAATGGTATCACGGCTTTCAAATGAGAACATCTCATTTCCTGGTGCACGGCTCGTTGCACGTAGTCAAGATCCCGAAGTTGCAGAAATGCTGTATTATCAGTATGGCGCTGTTTTGCATGCCCTAGGCTTTAACTCTGGGCTAGCGCCAATAGCAGATATTGACAGTAGCCCTGCGAATCCTGTCATTGCCGAGCGTAGTTTTGGGTTTGTTCCTGATCAGGTTATTACCTATGCACGTGCATGTGTACGAGGGCTAGCACGGGCTGGGATAAGCGCATGCGCTAAGCATTTTCCCGGGCATGGAGATACTGATGTCGACTCACATCTCGCTTTACCGCGTCTTACACAGAACCTCGATAGTTTGCACGAGCGAGAGTTTGTTCCGTTCAAAGCCTTGATAGATGATGCTATTCCTCTTATTATGACTGCGCACATACTTTTTTCTTCTTTGGATCCTCGATATCCTGCAACGCTTTCTAAGGCAGTGCTCACAGATTTATTGAGAAATACCCTAGGATTTTCTGGTGTAATAATGACAGATTGTCTTTGTATGAAGGCTATATCAGACTCGTACAAAACACCCGCACTAGATGCTCTTGCGGCAGGTGCAGATCTCTTGCTTATTTCTCATGAGCTAGAGTACCAAGACGCCAACTATATGGCCTTAGAACAAGCCTTGCTAGACAAAGACGTCATGACGCATACCACAAAAAAAGAGACCCAAACAATAACCCAGTCAATAACCCAGTCAATAAACAGTGATATGCTCATGAAACGACTTGACGAATCGTGTGAACGAATGAACCCCTATCATACCCGTGCATGGAATATGACCGACTACAAAGAAAAAGATGTCAAAGCGTCAATACACAGTTGCATTACAAAAGCCATTCCTATCCATGCCCATAGCTCTATAGAGACATGGTTTGCTAAAGCCAGTTCTACGAAAGACACCTTACCAGAAAACACAGAACACGAGGACCCACAAGCAGAGAATCAAAAAAACAACCAAAAAAACAACCAAAAAAACAACCAGCCAAGCCTTACGGTAATAGAGCTTGCATCGCATCAAGAACATTGTGCACAACAGATAAGTGGTACATATGCCTTTATGACACAATTACAACTCCTCTTACGTCAAAGTTCCGTATCAGCTGCGCGCTATCGTTTTAAATATCCCATCACGTACCATAAACTAGAACATCATAGCACTGCAGAGGAGGTACTGTCTTGTATTGACAAAGACGCATGGACCATAATCGTGCTTGATAAGCAGATACAGAGCCTCTACTCACATATTGTCTTGCATATACCATCATCACGTCGCCCGTACTTTATTTCTTTCTGCGATCATGAACGGTTTAGCCCGGTGTCAGGTGAGCAAGACTCGGTAACAAATATTTTGTGGGCCTATGAAAAAACGCCCAATGTTGTCAGATATGTAGTCGACGCAGTTGTAGGATTAATAACAGAATCATAGCCATTATGACCAGTGCATAATGTCCTTTTTAAATGAAGACCTTTATAGTGCATACCATAGATATACATCGTACACTCAAGGCGTGAGTAACTGTAAAATGAAGAGGAACATAAGGTCTATGCTTGCCCTGTATTATGTTATAATACATTGTACATTGTAGGAATTGTTTCCGATGATATACAGGAGTTAACCATGAAAAAAGTAGTATTAACTATACTATTAGTTTTTCTCTATGCCTTAGCTTTGCTAAGTGTGTATTCACAAGAAGAAGGTACTAAGTCCTCTCGAGAAATCATAGATGATATTGTCAAGCAGACAAATAATTTTAAGGGATTGGCCCGTGCACTAGGAGTAGCACAGGCGCACTCTAACCTCACTGCGCTTAATACGAGTACGGCATATTTAGGTGCGTTTCCCTCTTTTTCTGTATTGTCTGGGTTTGGGTATGCATTTAATACAGACCTATTTACATCACTTGATGATCTCGCAGAACTTGGAGATGCTACTACCGCGCTTACGAGTGGCAAACTAGTAAATCCTAACCTCGCTTTAGGGCTATCACCAACTTCTTTGGGGCTTCGTTTTGGTGGTACAAAAATTCCGTTTGATGTAGCTATGTATGGATTTTTTATACCCTTTGATATTTCACTCACCCTTCAAGGAATCAGAGGCGGACTCTGGACACAGCAATTTGGTTTTGACTTTAGATATGCCTTTGTGGAAGAAGATGAATCACTGCCAAATATATCGGTAGGGTTTACCTATCTCTATGGTCGTCAAGAATTGTATGTTTCGTCAAATGAGTTTCCAGCGGGGTTTAATCTAGGATCAGACGCAAATGTTGATGGAGATCTTCGATTTGCCCTAGGAGGAGATACGCATACGATTGCACTCAAGTCGCAGATAAGCAAAAATTTACGATTTTTTGAGCCCTATTTTGGTATCGAGCCTTATATAGTTGTCAGCAATTATTATGCAGATTTTAGAGGTAAGGTTAATTTTATAGAAGATGGAAAGGCAAAATCTTTGGTTGATTTATTTAAGGGAGGTACTAACTTTGGTGCGTTGCGTGCAAAGACAAATGAAAATAGGCTTACTCTCACGTCTGAAAATCAAACAGACGCCGGTTTTAGGGTATTTGGAGGATATTCGCTACGCATATACTGGGTCTATTTTGATGCAAGTATAAGCTACGACGTTGTTAGCAGTACGGTTGCACTATCAACAGGCATACGTCTCCAGTATCTCCCCTCACGAATAAAAAATAATAGGAGTGCCCCTGCAGAGACAAGTAACGAAGCGGACAATGAATAGAATATACAGCGAATAGAATAAGTGTTGTCAAAATAAAAGCATGCTAAAAGCATGCCGAACATACCCAAAGCATATTAGAGGCATACCAACGAGCAGTGGTGTGTAGTGTGCCAATGTGCGGTAAGAAGGTCTGCAGAGGTACGCAGTACATACATAACCAACGAGTGCACAGATATGCTGATGACCATGTTTTGTGATAATTCTTAGAGAACAGTGCGCCGAATAACTACAATTTTTATAACTGCCCTTTATATAACTGCCCTTTTTATAACTATAATTTTTTTTGAAAAGGTAAGCGCCCTGTTGATACCACATAGCCACTAACTATGATTATGCAGGTACCCACGAGAAAAAATGGATTAAAAGCGGTGAGATCTCCAAAGATAAAGTATCCGATCAGAGCTCCCCATATCACCTGGCTATACTGCATACTAGTAGAAATATTTGCATCATTTGACTTGAGCGAAAATATAATCAACGTCTGAGCGAGTATGTTAAATATTCCCATCATAATCATAGCCCATATATGACTGATTTCTTTGAGTGATATATTGATATCAAGGATAAGGCTAAATACTATAAAGTACACCACGAGTGCGATAAGCTGCGAATAAAAAACAACTACGAGAGGATGTTCATTTCTGTGATAACGGCGTGCGAGGATAAAAAATGGTGCCTCGCACAGTACTGCAACAAGTGCAGAAACATATCCCCAATTCCACGGTGCGATTCCGGGACGGACAACAATTAACATACCAACAAAGCCGATAACGATAGCCATCCACACAAGTCGTGGTATTTTTTCTTTAATAGTAAAAGACACGAGCAAGGCGGTAAATATAGGAAGCATAAATATGAGAGAATATGCCGTGCTCAGAGGAAGCGTTGCAAAGGTATAGGTAAAGCAATACGTCATAAAAAACGTGAGTATACCACGAATGATATGAGACCGTATGTGTTGAGGGCGCATGATACTAAACGAACGCCTTGCAAGGCAGATAAGCAAGAGTACAAGGCTTGAGAGTAGCAGTACAAAAATTCTAAAGATATAAGAGAGTTCTAAAGAGCTATAGTATTGTGAATACCATTTAATAAAGGTATCAAGAACCGTAAAAGAAAGAAAGCCCCCCAAAGCGGCCATGATTCCCGCAATGCTAATGTTTCGCGTATGTGTTGCTGTATTGTTCACAATTCCTAATTGTAGCAAAATAGAAATCATATGTCACATTCATGGATAACCTAGAAAGGCATAATATTTTCTACATACAGTTTGCATTTATCCATTTGGTGACAGCGTTATGTTTTAGCGAATTAACCATCTTAGCATCGCATGCTTCGTCAAAAAGCACCTGTATTGTAGTGAGTGCGGTCAGTGGAAGGTTTGAGTGTTGGAGAATCTGTAAGGCCTCGCGCATCTGATAAGAAAATAAAGCGACAACTCGTATGATATGAGCTCCTAGTTTTTTGCATTCATCAGCAATGGCATAGACGCTCTCTCCTGTAACCATTTGGTCAGTAATAATCATAACTCGGTTTTCAGAGACGTTTGCACCTTCTATATGAGTATGAAGTCCTCGAGTATACTGTATTCGATGTGCATATGCAAGAGGAAGCTTGAGCAAAAAAGAAAGATTTGCAGCCAAGAGTGAGCCTACGATATTTGCTCCCACAATAGTGCTAGGTTGGTACTCGTTTATCGACTCAGAAAAAAGGCTACATACCCGTGATACGAGATAGGGTGTTTGAAAAATTTTTTTGAGATCAATCACGAGCGGTCCTTGTATGCCGGGCGAGAGTACTTGGTTGTTTTCGTTTGTAATTGTTACCGAATCATTTTGCAGGAGCAATGACGCGATCTCCCGCTGTTCATCTTCAAAAGGAAATGCATAGTCTACCATTCGAACCTCATTACCATAATAATGATAAAAAGTTTCAAAAAGTAAAGAAGAAGCAATTTATTTTTTAAAATCGTCGAATCAGCTTTGTGTGATTTTTTCTCCCCACAAAAATCTACGCTTCGGGTCACTACTCCTTACGTGGAAGAGTTTTCAAAAAACACGTACAGAAAAAAGCTATCTAGCCAACATAGCAAGCGTAGATGCAGAAAGTTTGCTCAAGGCATCAGTATCAGCGACAACCGTTACCTGTGGGTGAAATTGCAGTATTGATGCCGGCAACAAGTGTGTAATTGGTCCCTCAATCATAGCTTTAAGCGCCTGTGCCTTAGCAACACCCGAGGCGAGCAAGATTATTTCGCGGGCATTACAGATGGTTGAGAGTCCCATGGTAATGGCTTCTTGAGGAACGTATTCTATACCCCCAAAGTACTGGGCGTTTTGTTGTCTCGTTGCTTCGTGCAGACGCACTGTATGGGTTGCGCTATCAAAACCTGTTCCAGGTTCGTTAAAACCTATATGTCCATTCTGTCCTATTCCAAGAAGCTGTAAGTGAATACCACCCGTCGTGCGTATCGCTTGCTCGTATGCATAGCATTCTTCTATTATCGCATTGTCATGTAACTGCTCTGTTAAGAAAGGGATATGCCACATTCCTTTACCAAAGTCAACCTTATGTATGAGATGTTGTGTCATAAAGTATGCAAAACTCTGTGGGTTATCGACATCCAATCCCACGTATTCGTCCAAATTGAAAGCTTGGACGTTTGTAAAGCGCACCTGTGCTTGTTCGTAGGCCTTGACGAGCAATGCATAGGTACCAACAATAGACGAACCCGTGCATAAGCCCAACACACATTCTTTTTCGAGGTCAGAAAAATGATTAATTTTTGTAATGACTGCTCCTGCTACGACAGATGAGAGTTCATTATAATCTTGAGCACGAATGATTTTCATATGTTATATTCTATTTCATTGTATGTATATATGTAGTACTGCCTTCTTTTTGATGTGTGGGGAGTTCGGTATTTATAATAGTCCCATTTATCATTGTATAGAGTACCGTAAAGTCTTTGTCAAATACTATTATGTCGGCGAGATAGCCAGGGCGCAATACTCCCAGGCGCTTGAGTTTAAAAATTCGTGCAGGATTACTCGTTGCCATTTTGATGGCATCGGTAAGACTCACATCCAGTGACGAAATGTTTTTGAGTGCGTCAATGAGAGTGAGGCAACTTCCTGCTATTACTCCATCACTGGCGTGTTTAAAAACTCCGTCTTCGCGATATACAAGCTTGTTGTTTGCAAGCAGGGTTCCTTTTTTTTGTTTTGTGGGCTTTAGTGCGTCGCTTACCAGTACAATTTGCTCGGCAGGCTTGTATTGAAGAAGAAGACGGACGACTTCTGGTGCTACGTGATGGGTATCGGCTATGAGCTCGCATGAGATTTCGTTGTGCGTGAGTATGCTTCCTACGGTTCCAGGATCACGGTGATGGAGATGGCGCATAGCATTGAACATATGGGTAGCATGACGTATCCCTACTTGTAGACCTTCGAGCACGTGCCTATGTTTTGCGTTTGTATGTCCTATTTGTAGGCATATGTCGTGTTGTTGGCAGTAGAGTGCGAGCTCGTGCATTCCCTTGAGTTCGGGTGCGACCGTCATAGTACAAATTCTGTTGCGAGAACTTTCAAGGCACTGTGCGAGAAACTCAATATTGACTTCTTGCATATGTTCGGGAGGAAGTGCCCCCGACTGCAGAGGCGAGATAAAAGGACCTTCGAGGTGGCTTCCTAATATGCGAGCACCACTATTTTGTACGTCCATTGCGTTGCTTACGGTACGTATTGCAGTAAGAAAGTCTGCAGGGGTTTCGGGGTAAATCGTGGGGAAAAAACTGGTTACCCCATAATGTGATAGTTGTAGAGCCATATGGAGTAGTGACTCAGTGTCATGGTCTTCGACACCGTATCCACCAAATCCATGTATATGCGTATCAATTAAGCCAGGTGCAATATAGGCGGCATTCTGTAAGTCTATAAATTCAGTGTTGGGTTTAAATTTTTTGTCCTTAAGCCTATCTTCAAAAAATATATCGACAATGATTTCGTCTTCAATTAGTATTCCCCCTAGTATAAATTTTGTTTCGCCTGTCAAGAGTTGGGCGTTGTGTAGACATATCGAAGACATAACAATGTTTATTTACAGTATATACGTTATACCATTATGTACAATAAAAAACACAAGCAGACTCAAAAACAAGGCTGATCCTACTGCGTTTTTACGCGATGGTGCACACAAGACGATTACTAGTTGACAGGAGAGTGAAACTATTGCCCAGCCAATATAATTTTGAAGCGGAGGAGTGCCTTGAGCCCAGCTCCAAAATCCTGAGCGTATTGCCATGGGTTCGATTAGCACATCCATAGACACCATGAGTCCGCTTGCGAGCAATGCCCGCGTGCCTACCTGAACTACCCGTCGATATTGCATGTGTTTATAAACTGATGGGTTACTATGCGAAAAACTACGATTTACCCGGGTATCCGACTGCCTATGTATAGAACGTGGTAGCAAAAGCACTGCCATGCTGTGGCTACATAGCGACATGATAATCCACAACAAGGACACTACCAGCGGAATGCCTTTGATTTGCGGACCAAGCACATCTCCGTAGCGATACAATCCAAATAATATTCCAAAGTGTACCCCAACATACTCGGCAACAAAGCCAATAGCACCAATCAAAGCGACATACAGCAGGGTAGCATACCCAAAAGGTTGCTCATACAAGAGGAGCAGGGCAGTGCAGAGTATAAAAATCAAGGGAGTTGCACTTCGTACGACAGGAGCAAGCGGGGTAAATTCTCCCACAATACCTATAAAGAGCAAAAAGCAAAATAGACCAAGCAAGTAATGTTTTAATGGTATGTTCATAGGCGCATTATTTACTGACCTTGGTAGCCTCGTGAGATTGCATGTGCTACTCTTTTTGCCGATGCAAGGCAGAGTGGTATACCTCCACCAGGGTGTACACTTCCTCCGCAAAAAAAGAGTCCTTTAACGTATGGGCTTGTATTTGGATGGCGTATAAGCGCATTGCGAATAGTATTTGAGTTTGAGCCATACAATGCTCCTCCAGCAGAAAGCGTACGCCCTGCGATATCACGCGGAGTAAGATATGCTTGATCAACTATATGCTTGTCAAGCGTGAGATCAAGGTGGGGTGAGAGCTTTGTGACTATGCGTGCTCGTGCATCCTGTGCAATAGAATCCCAGTCTTGGCCTCTGTCAGAAGCAACATTGAGCATCACGAACCAGTTTTCACAGCCCTTTGGTGCATCTTCTGAATTTATTTTTGAACTCACATGCACGTATACAGTAGGATCATGAAACACGCTATCTGTAGGATGAAAATCAAAGACATGGCTAAACTCAGCCTTGTAATCCGAACTAAAAAAAATATTGTGTACATCGAGCTGTTTATAGGATCTGTTCATAGCCCAATAAAACACAAGGGCAGAGCTTGAGGCCTGGGTCTGCCATCGGCGAATATCTTTTTTTAGCCGAAAAGGAAACCGCGCAAAATCCTCTTTGAGCAATAAAGTATAGGTTAGCGATACATCCATATTGCTCACGATAGCGTCAGCACACACCATCGTATCATCGCTACAAACACCTTGTACACATATGGTGCTTGAAACTTTTTTTGTGACGATGCGATGTATCTTTGTATTAAATATAAAGCGTACCCCCAACTCGCAGGCATAGGTATATAATGCATTCGCAATAGCAATGATACCGCCTTTGGGCATGTATGCCCCAAGCCCAAGTTCGACATAGGCGATGAGGGTAAGTATACCGGGGGCACGATAGGGATTAGATCCATTATACGTAGCAAATCTATCAAAAATTTGTACAAGCCTAGGATCTTGTAAATAGCGAGCATTGACCGAATGTACAGTGGAAAGTGGTTTTATAATTCCATATCTCAAAGCAGCATAGAGCATTTTTGCCGAAAAAAAAGAGCTGAGGGTAAGCGAGTCTGAGTCCAAGAAATGGGGAGCAGTGAGCTGATACTGTCTCCTAATAAAATTAAGATATTTACGCATGCGTGTTTGTGAGATTGTAAAATGTTCTGCACACTGAGCTATGAGTGTTTCAAAGTCGGTACTGATATCTACTGTCTGACCATCGTTAAAGAAGGCCCTGTGTGAAAGAGGAATTGAGTCAAAGTTAATATACTCCCTCGGATTTTTATTACCAATAAGAAAAAGCTCATCGATAAGGTGAGGTAAGGTGCACAGGCTTGGTCCTGCGTCAAAACGGTACTTGCCAAGCGATAGCTCTGTTACCTTGCCACCATAAGTTGCTTGTGCCTCGTAGACTTCTACCTCATGACCAAGAAGTGCCAATCGTATTGCACTCGCTAGTCCTCCGATTCCTGCGCCTATGACTATCGTTTTCATGCGGTGCTGTTCATGTCGTGGTTTTTATATTGGAAATATAGTCCATACTAGTTTTACATGGCACGCTATCACCACATTATATGTCATGACTTGATGGAATGGTTTTGGTTTTTTGTATGTCTTTTATAACGAAGAGCATGTCAATTTATAGTGTATCAAACATACGCTATAATAAGTTGTATACATACAAAAAGAACAGTGTCTTTGTACAAGTAAACGTGCATAGAATGATTGTCTTTACGTTTGTGAATATTGTTTCTTTTGACAGTAGAAGATCTTTTCTATGCTCGTACCATCATAAAAAATGAAAGCACCACATTCGCTATTATTGCAAAACACGAACAGGGCTGTTCAGTCTTATGGGAGTAAAGAGCGAAAGCATCTCATGTCTTTTTTTGAGTTTCAAAGACAGTCAACCTCGTTTGTAGGTGTGGATTTTTCGACAAAGCGATGGAAATGTATTTCGCAGGGATTTGAAAAGTGGAGAAATTCCACGAAATCAGTACCAAGCACAATACCAAGGCATATACATCAGATATGGCTTGGAAAAAAGCTTCCAAAGAGATTTTATGGTATGTGTAAAAGCTGGCAAGAGCAACACCCCGGATGGACGTATACCCTTTGGGGAAATGAGGCTTATGATTTACTAGATTCGCGCATGCGTAAGAACCTTACAAGTATAAAAAACTATGGTCTAGCCTCAGACATACTACGATATCATATATTGCTTAGCTATGGTGGGATATATGCAGATTGTGATTTTTGGTGTATACGAAATTTCGGAGAGCTTATCGGTGAAGTTGATTTGCTACTTTCGTCAGATTTGGCCAAAGAAGGCGGTGTGCTTAATAGTTTGATTGCATCCCAGCCACAGCACCCTATTCTCGCACACATACTAAATAATATACATATTCCCCAAAAAATAGAGAGTGTTTTTTCTGTGTTTGAGAGTACGGGTCCAAAGAAACTCACAGAATCTTTTTTTTACATAGCAACACAAGCCAAATATCGCGCATTGCGAAACGTCGTGCTTCCGGTACAGTTTTTTTTTCCAATATCAAATACAGAAATAAGGACGGTTTCTACGCGTAATCTACACAGCTATGTTACGAAAGATACTTTTGCCATACACCTATGGGATATGTCATGGGTGGATTCTGAAAAAAATCTTGTCACGAGACTATGGCGACGGTTTCGACGTACCGTGAGTATGCGTAGGGTAATATGCGCTCCATGGAATGCAGGTAAACGAGTGCTCCGCACCCTACTAAAAATATGAAATTGAAAACATGAAACGAGTAGCATATCTTTTGTATCTACCCTGTTCTTGTAAGAAGGTATCTTGCAATGGCGTTTTTGGGTACATATCACGCGAAAAAACTACTGCCACGCCCCGTTTTTGGAGTACAATATAAAAGTGATCATTATAGTACACGTACGAGTCGCATGGCATGTGCTTTTATTGACTCAGCACCCGCGTTTGACCCATTCCTCCTTCACTGATTCAGCGTTATAGAGAGACAGGTAATGTCGCTATTTAATCCTACTCCACTTGACAAAGCAAAAATTCCTTCTTTTTTTGATATGATACAATCGTCGGGGCATTTTGATAATTCCGACTTTTCTACAAGTTCCTGGAAATTGCTAGAGAGAAATTTTGAACGATGGCGACACGTACACGTAGGTACAAGGTCTGATATAACTATTCCTAAACATATACATCAAATATGGGTGGGGGGCGTATTCCAAAAGAATATCAAACTATGTGTCATGAATGGAATATACGACATCCAGACTGGCAATACACACTTTGGGGCAATGAGGCCTATCGTCTTCTTCCCAAAGAAACTCAAGTACGCCTCTCTCACAACAAGAACTTAGGAATAGCATCCGATGTACTTCGGTATCAAATTTTGCATGATTATGGTGGGGTCTACATAGACTGTGATTTTGTATGTGTACGTCAACTTGACTCCTTGCTTGTTGGGGCAGATTTTCTGACAAGTCTCACCACGCATTCTCCTAAAGCCGAGGTATTAACTAGTTTTATTGCGAGCATCCCAAACATCCAATTTTCAGTATCTTACTCAAAATCTTGATATTCCTCTAGCAATAGATGACTTGTACACTGTGCTCAATACCACTGGACCGAGAAAGCTAACAGAAGTCTTTTTTGCGATTAGCTCCCAAGCACAGTATAGCGATGCAAGAAATATTGGGCTTCCCTCACAGTTTTTGACACCGCTTCCAAATTCGCATCGTGATCCGCATGGGGATAGGAATAAGTTTTTACGTTCGCTGGCATCGTATATCACCCCTGAGAGTGTTGCCGTGCATCTATGGGATATGTCATGGCTGGATACAGAAAACCGTGGATTTTTAGGAGCAACGAAAAAATTTATGAAAAATGTCGGTATGCGCGGATTTATAAAAGATCCGTGGGGGGTGAGTGTAAGAATAATGCGATGGTTTGGGCGACAATGGAAACGATGGGTTTCGTAATCAGCTACGCTACAAAGCATGTCAAAGATTGATTGTATTGATAACTGACGACCTTTTTTAAAGACACAATAACCAAGACAGAAAAGATAATATAGTACCATAAAGCTGTATGTACGAGTCTTATTTTAATCCCGATCACTTTGATAAGAGCAGAGTAAGAAATTTTTTTGAATTACTCAATCACAATGGCGATTTTGATGGAGTTGATTTTTCTGAACAAAAATGGCAGGTGTTAGAACGTAATTTTACGAGGTGGTGTCGTGAGAAGGCTAATGTTTCCGATAATTCCATTTCTTCCACCGCTTCTTCATCACATACAACATTGATTCCCAAACACATACACCAGATATGGCTAGGAAAAGAAATGCCAAGAGTATACAAAGAATTTTGCCACGCGTGGAAAGAAAAACATCCCGATTGGCAGTATACGCTTTGGGGAGAAGAAGCATATGATCTTGTAGAACCGACTTTGCGAAAGCAAATCAAACTGACAAAAAACTACGGGATTATAAGTGATGTCCTTAGATATCAGATACTCAATACCTGTGGTGGGGTGTATATAGACTGCGATATTGTGTGTATACGACCTATTGACCCTATTATCGTTAATGCTGATTTTGTGGTAACGGTGAATGATGGCAAAGACCCAAAGAAGGTGGGGAATGCTTTTCTTGCCAGTATGCCAGCACATCCCATAACAGAAGAGTTATTACGGACTATACAAATTCCACGAGAGGTCAAAAGACCAGATGATGTATTTAAGACAACCGGCCCCGTCAAATTTGGAAGTGTCATTTTTCAATATATAGCGAACCCGCAACACCAAAACCAAAAAATCTTAGCTCTTCCGAAACCGTTTTTTTCTCCACTTCCTGGTGCAATATTAATACAGTATTCGAAGACATATATAGATACAATGGCTAAGTATCTCATGTATGAAACCTTTGGCGTTCATCTTTGCCATTGGTCGTGGGTGAGGGTGAATAATTCCTCATTCTTTCTGGTAAAGCTATGGAAATATTTTAGACGAAGGGTGAGTATACGCAAACTTGTTCGTGCGCCATTTGCTTTTTTACGTAAAATTATTGGTAAATCTATTGGATCATAAGCTGGTAGGGCATGCCTCGGTATATTTCTTAAAAAAAATTATAAAAAATTACTAATACCCCTTGACAAAAAATTATGATTATGACACTATTATAAATGGTCACTCAAAAAGATTCACTTTCATACTATGTACTGCATGTAGGCTAAAGTCTTTGTGTTTATGATGTTTATGTAAGTGATTAGTAAATTTTTGGGTGCTATACCAACTAGAGAAGGACATTAGGCAACAAAACAATACGAGCGCAGAATACGCCAAAAACATGGCAGTATAACTGCAAATACTCTTTGTAATGCAATCTACAATCAAGCAAATAAGGGTATACAGCGGATGTCTTGGGACTATATGGCGATGAAGGTCGTGGTAAGCTGCGAAAAGCTTCGGGTAAGAGCACACATCTATTGATCCGGAGGTCACCGAATGGAGTAATCCGACAGGGCATGTCTCTGTCATCGCATGCTGAATACATAGGCATGTGAAGCAATACCTAGGGAACTGAACCATCTAAGTACCTAGAGGAAAAGAAATCAACCGAGATTCCCTTAGTAGCGGCGAGCGAAAGGGGAAGAGCCTAAACCAGCGGAGTGTAAACGGTATGGTGTTGTTTCGCTGGGGTAGTAGGGCTATCATGAGGGCGCATACCTGCTCTCAAAGAGTTACAAAACGCCATCATAGCAGAAGCTTTCTGGAAAGAAGCACCACAGAGGGTGAAAGTCCCGTACGCAAAATGATGACGACTCTTAGGTAGTTCCTGAGTAGGGCGGAACACGTGAAATTCTGTCTGAATCTGGGGAGACCACTCTCCAAGGCTAAATACAAGATAGTCACCGATAGTGAAACAGTACCGTGAGGGAATGATGAAAAGAACCCCGAAAGGGGAGTGAAATAGAACCTGAAACTGTATACTTACAACCTGTCAAAGCCTCTTACGAGGTGATGGCGTGCCTTTTGTAGAATGAGCCTGCGAGTTATCGTGTGATGCAAGGTTAAGAGATTGTAGTCTCGGAGCCGTAGAGAAATCAAGTCTGAATAGGGCGTTCAGTATCATGCGGTAGACCCGAAGCCGGGTGATCTATTTATGGTCAGGTTGAAGCTAGGGTAACACCTAGTGAAGGACCGAACTCTAGTCATTTTAAACTGGCAGAGATGAACTGTGAATAGGAGTGAAAGGCTAATCAAACCCGGAAATAGCTGGTTCTCGTCGAAATAGCTTTAGGGCTAGCCTTGTGTTAGTTTTATGGAGGTAGAGCACTGATTGAGCTAGGGCCCTTCGCGGGGTACCAAACTCAGATAAACTCCGAATACCATAAAATGATGCACGGGAGTCAGTCTTAGGGGGATAAGCTCCTAGGACAAGAGGGAAACAACCCAGACCGTCAGCTAAGGTCCCAAATTAGTGCTAAGTGGAATAAGGAAGTGCAGTGGCACAAACAACCAGGAGGTTGGCTTAGAAGCAGCCATACCTTGAAAGAGTGCGTAATAGCTCACTGGTCGAGTCACTGTGCGCCGCCAATGTAACGGGTCTAGGCACTAAACCGAAGCTACGGATTGTCCTGCTTTTGTAGGGCGATGGTAGACGAGCGTTCTGGATGCTGTCGAAGGTGTACTGTGAGGTATGCTGGAGGTAACAGAAGTGAGGATGCAGGCATGAGTAACGAAAAAGGAGGTGAGATTCCTCCTCGCCGAAAACCTAAGGTTTCCTGGGTAAAGGTCGTCTTCCCAGGGTTAGTCGGCCCCTAAGGCGAGGTCGAAAGGCGTAGTCGATGGGAAACAGGTTTATATTCCTGTACCTTTTTATTGGACCGATGGAGTGACACATAAGGTTATGTGTGGCCGGGTGTTGGTTATCCCGGTATAAGCGACAAGTCGTTGAGATAGTAGGCAAATCCGCTATCATAGATGAGTCGTTAAGTCGAGTGATCCTACGGGTGAGCGAAGCACACTAGATCATCGTGGCAAGAAATAACTTCTAAGGGTTGAAGATAAAGAGACCGTACCGCAATCCGACACAGGTAGGTAGGATGAGTATTCTAAGGCGCTCGAGAGAATCCACGTTAAGGAACTCGGCAAAATACATACGTAACTTCGGGATAAGTATGGCCATGTTCGCATGGTTGCAATAAAATGGTCCAGGCGACTGTTTACCAAAAACACAGGTCTCTGCTAAATCGTAAGATGATGTATAGGGACTGACACCTGCCCGGTGCCGGAAGGTTAATACGAACGGTTAGCTTGAGTTCGCTCAAGCGAAGCTGCAACTTGAAGCCCCGGTAAACGGCGGCCGTAACTATAACGGTCCTAAGGTAGCGAAATTCCTTGTCGGGTAAGTTCCGACCCGCACGAATGGTGTAACGATCTGGACGCTGTCTCAACGTGGAGCTCGGTGAAATTGCAGTACCGGTGAAGATACCGGTCACTAGTAGTGGGACAAGAAGACCCCGTGAACCTTTACTGTAGCCTGTCATTGAGCCTTTGCATAGTATGTGTAGCATAGATGGGAGACTTTGAAACCTGGTCGTTAGGTCAGGTGGAGTCGCCGGTGAAATACCATTCTTACTATGACAGAGGTTCTCACGCATTCCTTGAATCAGGTATGTGGACAGTGGCAGGTGGGCGGTTTGACTGGGGCGGTCGCCTCCTAAAGAGTAACGGAGGCGCGCGAAGGTTCTCTTGCGATGGATGGAAATCATCGTGTATGTGTAAAGGCATAAGAGAGCTTGACTGCGAGACTTACAAGTCAAGCAGGTACGAAAGTAGGTCTTAGTGATCTGGCGGTGGCTTGTGGACGCGCCGTCACTTAACGGACAAAAGGTACTCCGGGGATAACAGGCTTATTTTGCCCAAGAGTTCATATCGACGGCAAAGTTTGGCACCTCGATGTCGACTCATCGCATCCCGGGGCTGTAGCAGGTCCCAAGGGTTTGGCTGTTCGCCAATTAAAGCGGTACGTGAGTTGGGTTCAGAACGTCGCGAGACAGTTCGGTTTTTATCTGCTACTAGCGTTTGGATGATTGAGAGGATCTGCATTTAGTACGAGAGGACCAATGTGGACAAATCTCTAGTGTACCAGTTATCGTGCCAACGGTAAGTGCTGGGTAGCTATATTTGGAAGGGATAACTGCTGAAGGCATTTAAGCGGGAAGCCCCCCTCAAGATTAATCATCCCTAGACCTTCGGGTCTCTGAAGGGACCAGAGAGACTATCTGGTTGATAGGCGGGAAGTGTACGCATGGTAACATGTTTAGCTGACCCGTACTAATTACCCGTGAGGCTTGATTGTAATTGCATTATAAAGCGTATTATCAAATTTCTGTGTAGTGTCATTGTATATGGCATTGCGTAGAATTTATCCGTATTGTGGTTTTGTAGGGTGTGTGTATTAATACCACTGCCATATAAAACGTGATGTGTTCTGATGTCTGTGTATTTATAGTTGGTTAAAGCGGGTTTTTCGAAACCCGCTTTTTTTGTAATGGATGCATTATAGAGGGAGTCGAAAACATTTTCTCAGAAGGCTATTTATGAGGTTTTTTTTATTGAAAAATTATATCTCCTATATTCTTTCCCAAAACGTCGTTTATATCACTTATTACATGCAAAAACAGTATTGAGTTATAGAAATTTACACAGTATTAGTAAAAATATATATAATTTTCTTAAATACGAATTATTAAAATATGCTATAATTGTCTCAACGTGAGCATTGTAATATGCTTATAATACTATAAATACCTTGGAGGGGTATATGAACAAACGTATAAATCGTGTAATATTTTGGTTCTGCGCAGGTATAGTGAGTCTTGTGCTAGTAGGAATTATGGTCTCGTGTGATCCGGATGACGGAAGTTCTGGCGGATCTGATACTGGTGGCACTGGCACTGGTGGTGGTGGTGGTGGCACTGTTACTTACTATAATGCGGGTGACAATTGCGACAATATAGAAGCAAGCAAACAGCACGTGCCAAAAGATACAGCAGAGCTAGGGCAACTCATACAAAGAGATATTGAAGCCCAAGGAGCTAATGTCAACCTTAACTATATTGATACCTCAGGTATCACCGATATGTCAAGTCTATTTGAAACTGAAGAAGGAGCGACGTTTGACGGTGCAATACACTGCTGGAACGTGAGTAAAGTGACTACTATGAGTGCCATGTTTAAGGGTGCAACAGCATTTACCCAAGACATCAGTGGCTGGGATGTAGGAGCGGTGACTACTATGGAGAGTATGTTTGAAGGTGCAGAAGCATTTGAAGCAGACCTCACCGACTGGGGCGAACACGTACAATTGACGGTAAATACAGCGTCAATGTTTGCTGGAGCAAGCAAGGTGACAAAGGTACCCAACTGGAAAAAAACAGACGGGACAAAGATCTGCTTTGACCATAGCGCTCATGCTACAGTGATGGAGGACGGAGCAGAACTTAAGACAAAAATAGACGAACTGATAGCAAATGGCAACATCAACAATATAGAAACCTGTAATGTCAAAGACATGAGCGGATTATTTAGTGGTAAAGCTACTTTTAATGGTGATATAAGCCAGTGGGACGTGAGTAAAGTAACTACAATGGCGAATATGTTTGAAGGTGCAACAGCATTTACCCAAGACATCAGTAGCTGGGATGTAGGAGCGGTGACTACAATGGCGAATATGTTTGAAGGTGCAACAGCATTTACCCAAGACATCGGTAGCTGGGATGTAAGAGCGGTGACTACTATGGAGAGTATGTTTGAAGGTGCAAAAGCATTTGAACAAGATATCAGTAATTGGGACGTGAGTAAAGTGACTACAATGGCGAATATGTTTAAAGGTGCAACAGCATTTACCCAAGACATCAGTAGCTGGGATGTAGGAGCGGTGATCACTATGGAGAGCATGTTTGAGGATGCAGAGGCATTTGAACAAGACCTCACCGCATGGGGCGAACATGTACAATCTACGGTAGGTACGGCGTCTATGTTTGCTAATGCCCCCAAGGTGGCGACAGTACCCGACTGGAAAGAAGCGGGCGTGTGTTTTGCCCCTACTGCACACAAATTTGTGATGGAAAACATAGCTGAACTAAAAACTACAATTGAACCCTACTATATAACAAACGATTCGAATGCCGACCTCAATCACATAGAAACCTGTAATGTCAAGAGTATGGTTGAGGTGTTTAGGGACAAAACAGAATTTAATGGTGATATCACCCAGTGGGATGTGAGCAATGTGGAAACTATGAAATCTATGTTCCATGCTGCGGAGGTATTTACCCAAGACATCAGTAGCTGGGATGTGAGCAATGTGAAAGATATGTATGGTATGTTCTGGAATACGAAGGGATTTGATCAAGACATCAGTGGATGGAATGTGAACAGTGTAGAAGATATGGGCTATATGTTTTTTAATGCGGAGGCGTTCAGCCAAGATCTCACAGACTGGGGCGATCATGTACCATTGACAGTAAATACTGCGTTTATGTTTGCTAATGCAGCGGTAGTAGAGGTTCCCGAATGGAAAAAAGCAGATGGAACAAGAGTATGCTTTGTCCACACCGCTCATTCAAACGTAATGGAGGACGGAACAGAACTTGAGAGAAAAATAGACGCTGTGATAACAGACGACAACCCTACACCAGATCTTAATTACCTAAAAACCTGTAATGTCAAGATTATGAATAATTTATTTAAGGATAAAGAAAACTTTAACGGAGACATTACCCAATGGGATGTGAGCAAGGTGACTAGTATGAACAGTATGTTTCAGAATGCGCTAGCATTTAGCCAAGACATTAGTGTTTGGGATGTAAGCAGTGTGGAGTCAATGAACAATATGTTCAATAATGCGGATGCATTCAACCAGCCCATCGGCGATTGGGATGTAAGCAGTGTGACTACAATGAGGAGGATGTTCCGTGGTGCCAATCTATTTGATCAACCTATCGGGGGCTGGACTGTGAGTGAGGTGGACGATATGTACGAAATGTTTGCTTTTGCGAAGGTATTCAACAAGCCTATCGATGATTGGGATGTAAAAAAGGTAGCGAACATGTTTAAGATGTTCTTTGAAGCGAAAGAGTTTTGTCAAAGTCTTGAGTCATGGGAGGTAGAGCAAGCTACCATTATAACTGAGATGTTTAATCTGGCAGGCGACAATCATGGATCATGCGACGATGTTCCCCCTGAATGGTATAAAACTCGGACGGCGAATGATTAGGTCAATGCTTTTTTGCAGGTATAGGGTGAGTATCCTTTCAAGCAAAAGGTAGATCTTAACATCGTAGTACTGTAAAATAATACCCATCGATACATTCGTTATCGGTGGGTATTTTTTTATTCAGGTAAGCACAGTCTTGAGTATGAAAAGAATGGCTTGTGACACTACAGTTTGTTGCGGTATATCGCCTTTCATTGGTGTCATTATTAGTAGCGTAGTGTAGCTTGCTGTAATCTTATTTAATTGATCCCTCTACCATGCCACGAATAATGTATTTTTGTGCAAAGATAAAGAGAATGATGATTGGTATGATGGACATCAATGCGGCAGTAAGGATGAGTCCCCATTCTTTAACAAAGGCGCCCACAAAATTAGCGACAGCGAGCGGTATAGTTTGGATGGAGTTTCCTTTTCCGAGTACTAAGACGGGGAGGAGAAAATCATTCCATATCCATATACCATTGAGTATAATTACCGTAATGTATACTGGCTTGAGTAATGGGCTGACAATGTGAAAGAAAGTCTGAAGCCTATTACAGCCATCGACACGAGCGGCGTCTTCTATTTCTATGGGAATGGCTTTAATAAAGCCATGAAAAAGGAAGATAGATAAGGGTGCGCCAAATCCAGCATAAGCAAAAATAATACCAGTGTACGAGCGTAGCATCTTAATGCCAGTGAAATTGCCAAGAATTCTAAACCACGATATGAGCGGGAGCATTACTACTTGAAATGGGATTACCATTGCTCCAACAAAGATCATGAACAAGATGAGAGAAAGTTTGGTTTTGGTGCGCACGAGTGCCCAAGCCGCCATTGAAGATGTTATTGTAATGACTATCAACGAAAGCGTTGTGATTATTATCGATGATATAACAGATTGCCTATACTGTATATTTTCACTTGTCCATATTGTTTTAATATTTTCAAATAAGGTAATCCACCGTTCTGGTAGTGCAAGAGGCTGATTTGTAACCTCAAAAGGGTTTTTTGCGGCGTTAATAACTACTAAAACGAGAGGAAGAAATACGATAACGCATAAAAGAGCGACTACTATCTCAAGCCATACCATTTTGGCTCGTCTCCTTGTCAGTGATATGTCGTTTTGAGGAAGCGTGAGCATGGGCTTAGAGCTAGAAGTCGTGGGTTTCATATTTCTACTTCGCGCCTTTTGTTAAAGTATACTTGTGCAAGAGAGATACATAACAAGGCTGCAAAAAACACAACCGCTTTTGACTGGGCTATTGCCATTTGACTTTCGCCTTTGAGAATTTTATTTGACTCGGTAACAATATGCATAGAAATGAGTTCGGTTCCATTCATTGCAATATTTTTAAATAACGTAGAAGGCCCCCCAAACGTGAGCGAATAATTTACATCATATTGCTTAAATGAGTAGAGCAAAGTCAAGAATGTAGTAATGGTAAAAGCAGGTGCCATCATAGGGAGTGTAATTTTTTTAAACTTATTCCATATATTTGCACCGTCAATCATTGCAGCTTCGAAAAGTGAGCGCGGTATATTTTGGAGACCGGTAATATATATAACCATTAAATAGCCTGCGTATTGCCAGTTTCCTACAATAACCAGTGCAAGCAGCGCGAGGTCTCGATCGGCGAGCATGAGGAACGCACTCGATTCCATAATACTGGGGAGTGCACGATTAAATATAAATTGCCATATGTATCCTAGTATAAGTCCGCCAATGAGATTAGGAAGAAAAAATATTGAACGATAGAAATCCTGTAACTTGAGTCTTTGGGTAACAAGCAAGGCCAATGAAAGCGCACAAATATTCATAACTATAATATTGAGGGCGCTATAGACAACGGTAATGATAATTGTGTATAAAAATCGCGGATCTCTGGTAAATATTTGACCGTAGTTTTTAAACCCTACAAAGGCGCTTGTTTTTATGCCATCCCAATCTGTTAACGAAAAATAAACCCCCAGTACAAATGGTACAATCATCACTAAAAGAAACGCAACGAGAGCCGGCAGAATGAATAACCAAAACCCAACATCGTGCTTATAGGTTTTATTGGTAGCGGATAGTTGAATTTTTTTCACGGTCAACTCTACCTATAAATATATCAGATTGCCCCTTTGGGGTGAATGATTCTACCCTGTCTGCAGACCCATGTATGCTGTATACTGAAAGATTTTTTATATCATCAAGGTGTGTTGGGAGTATTATAATGGGAAAGGATATATAAAAAAAGCCGTAACAGGAGTGTTACGGCTTTTTATGTACTATACGGTACTAGGATAATGCGTCTGCTTATCTAAGTCCAGCATAGGCCTCTTTTGAGAGCGAGATAAATTCTTCTAGAGTTATTTCTTTTTTAGCAAATTGGTCGTAGAGAGGACCGAGTACATTATCTCTAAAATCACCAGGTAGCAGGTATTGATTCCATGCATAGGTCTTTCCTTGATTTGCCCACTCAACGAGCGAAACAGACAAAGGTGCCTCAGGTTTCAGGCTAACGTTTTTAAATGCAGGAACTGCAAGAATTTGATTAACCATATAGTCATGTCCTGCCTCGGTTTCGGCCATATACGCTAAGAATTTTTTTGCACCAGCAGAATTTCCTTCTTTGTTTACAACGTACCAGGCTGGTGGTGATATAAAAATTCCGTCTGTGTCACTATATGATGAGCCGTGTGGTGCATAGGCACGTGCAAAGTCAGCTCCTGCATTCTTGAGGTTTGGCTCTATCCAGTTGCCTTGATGGATAAAGACTGCTTTTTGGTTTGCAAATGCATTTACTTGTGCATCGTAGTCGCCAGCCCTGAGTACACGCTGATCAGAATAATCAAAAAGAAGTTTGACCCATTCTGCGTATTCTTTGTAGCGTTTTTCATCTAGTTGTCCTGATGCGGCAGCATTTACAACCGAGAGATCATCTCTATCAAGCCCATTAGAAAGGTATGAGTTAACGTTATGATGTCCTGTCACCCAATACATTCCTGATCCTGCTGTCATAGATACAACACTGTCTATGCCGAGTTCTGATTTCATGCTATCTAATTTTTCAAAGGCTGATTTATAAGCCGTGTAATTTGTGAGGCTTGCAGGGTCTATGCCTGCTTTATCTAGGAGATTTTTATTGTATCCCATTCCCCAGCCTTCGATAGCGACAGGAAATCCAACTACTTTTCCGTCAACTTTAAAGGAAAGATCGGTAAGCGATACCCACGATTCGCCCGATAAGTCATCTATGTAGTCAGACCAGGTTTGGTAGCCTTCGAGTCCATCGATAATAAAGATGTCGGGAGCTTCGCCTGCATTAAAGTCTGCACGCATCTGTGTTGTGAGACTACAGGAATCGCCACCACAGGTTTTTACGATGACTTCAATCCCTGTGTCTTCTTGAAACTTTTTGGCGAATGCTTTGAGTTGAGCGTCAATTTCAACTTTATTTTGAGCAATGATAACGGGTTTGCCCGATTCTTCGCTCCCTGCAGCTGCCCAAAGGTTTGAAAGTACTGTTACTCCAATGAGGAGTACAGCAAGATATTTGAATAATTTCATTGTAATTATACCTCCAAAAATTAAATTATCTTTATATAAATTGTACCATAAGTTTACCTCGTATACTCTGTAGAGAGATTCACGATGTAGAGATTTATAGTGTATAAATTCACAGCGTAACGGGGTTTTGATTATAGATGTAGGTCTAGCGCCTCTGACAGACCTGCAATCATGGACAAGCTGAAAAAATCTGCTGTAGGAGCAAGGATAAAAAGGAGTTGCGGGGTAAAAAGAGGATGATGATTTTTTCATCTCCTTTTATTCTCGCCACTCGGCTCTTTCCCCGATCTCTCGCGCCTCCTCCAAAAAAGAGATCTCAAAAAAGATCTCAAAAGAAATCTCAAAAGAAATCAAAGAGCAGGGGCAAGACAAAAAGTACAATGAGTATTAGTGCTACAAGACCTAAAAATATGCGCATAGAGCGTTTTTTTGTTCTGAGTAAAAGCAGTAGTGTACATAGAAGACTTATCGCTGTTTCTATGCTCCCTACGAGTGTTCCATAATGTGCTGGATCCCAATATGAAATAGGGCTCGAAAATATAAAGTCGTTAAATGGAAAAAAATGTGGATGCCCGTCGTCGTGGTGCAAGACAAGATCTGAGATCGTATGCAAGAATAAGCTCCACCCAAAAATAGTAAGCCACACCCCAGTTCGCACCCTAGCCGTCAGTTGTTTGACTATATACCCTCCAATTACAATGCATACCGAGAGAGGGATCGAATTAAATATAGCAAACACCGTAGTCCAACGAGAAGAAAAATATAGTTCTCTCCATATAATTGGATTGCCAAACCCTACTCGTAGCCCTTCAACGAGAAAAAAAACAAATATAGGGAGGTCAGGCAATAGTGCTCCCCATAGCGCAGCGCTATACAGGTATTTTTTTGAATGTTTACGGGTAAGGAGTACTGTATTTATTAGTATATGAGCTTGTGTGTTCATCAATCTACTGGTACTAGTGTACTACACTAGGCACCATATGAGAGACATCGAAGCATATTTGTTTATGTTATAGTATATTTATGAAAACACCAGTAATACACATTATTTTTTTTACTCTAGTAGCTTTTGCAGTGGCTTTGGTATTGGGGTGTGCAACAATAATAGAAGGAACAAATACCTTGACAAGTTTTGATTCAAGACCAGGTGAAATCGACTATACCTTATATGAATTATTTGAAGGAAAACGATCTATGGTAGATAGTGGAACAACGCCGAGCATTGGCTATACACTTAAGCGAGCTGATGTACTTGATCCCTATAGTTATGAGATTGTATTTGAGTATCCTACGGAACAGTCTGATACCATAACGCTCGTAATAGACAGCGAATTTTCGTACTGGGTGATCGGAAATGTGGTAACAGGGTATATTGGGTTATTAGTTGACGTATTCTCTGGTGCGTGGTATCGCTTTAGCCATCCGACGACGGCACTGGAGAACGATCCCGTATATATCGATATAAATGAGCGTAAAGGAAGAAGGTTAGATTTTATAGTAGTATTTGAAACAAATGTATCGCAGGAGCGCTTGGATGCACTAAATGCCACCCTGTTGCCTATTGGGGAATTTTCACAAAAAGACTCAAGCGGTAATCTTGTCTCTTTAAAAGCAAAATAGCTTGTATGCATGCCCAATACTATACAAGCAGTACGTGTGTATTGACATTAGTAACAGGTCTACTGTACATGCGAGGCACAGGTAGCGATGTCGATAAGATATATCGCAAATCTCTCAACGCAAGATTATAAAAATCTCTTGACACAAGATTATAATATGTGTTATAATTAAAGAGCTTGGTGATAACAGCGAAGGTGTAACACCCGTTTCCATTCCGAACACGGCAGTTAAGCCCTTCTACGCCGATGGTACTGCGCAAGCGGGAGAGTAGGAAGTTGCCAAGCATTTTTTTTGTATTTGGTTTTTTAGAACCTGGTTTTTAGCATTTGGGTTTTATATTTTGGTATTCAAGCAAGTTAGTATTCAGGAAAGAAACTAATTTGCTTGCTTGTCTAGTGGGACGTAATGAGTAACTTCTCAAAAAAGTATATAATATCGCTGGATCAAGGCACTACGAGTTCTCGAGCACTGCTCATTGATAACGAAGGGACTGTAGTCCTGAGTGATTATACTCCTCTAGAGTCTTTTTTTCCACAGCCGGGATGGGTTGAGCAAGATGCCAATCAGATAATAAGCGGGCAACGAAAGGTGCTCGAGTCTGTCCTCAAAGAAGCAACAGAAAGACGGGGGATAGCTCCAAAGGATATTAGTGCCATAGGCATTTGTAATCAGCGCGAAACCCTCGTGTTCTGGGATGCAGAAACAGGTGTCCCGCTTTATCATGCCATAGTATGGCAGTGTCGGCGTTCTAGCGAGATATGTCGGCAATTAAAATCGCAAGGGTATGAAACTCTTATTAAGCAGAAAACAGGCCTGTTGCTTGATCCCTATTTTTCTGGTTCAAAAATAGCATGGGCATTGCAGAATGTTGAAAATATACAGCAAAAAGCAAGAGAACATACATTACGTATAGGCACGGTTGACTCATGGATCATTTACACGTTTACAAAGGGTCGTGTTCATGTAACTGATTACACTAATGCATCGAGAACTCTGTTGTTTGATATCCATAGTTTAGAATGGGATGATGAGTTATTGACGCTTTTTGGGGTACCCCGCTCAGCACTGCCCTCGCTTTGCTCATCGTCTGAGGTAGTTGCCGAATACCCTTATCGTGACTCACTATATCCCATTGCGGGTATTGCAGGAGATCAACAAGCGGCACTCTTTGGTCATGCCTGTTTTGATGCGGGTGACTCAAAAAACACCTATGGCACAGGGTGTTTCTTTTTGACGAATACAGGAAATAAAATACGTCATTCCTCACATGGTTTGCTTAGTACGGTTGCAGCGACACAAAAAGGACAGATACAATACGCCTTAGAAGGAAGCGTATTTATCGCAGGAGCAATCATACAATGGCTAAGAGACAAGCTAGCATTCTTTGAAAAGGCATCGGAGGTTGCGTCGCTTAGTGCAAGCGTGAAAGACACCGCAGGAGTATATCTTGTTCCTGCACTTGTGGGATTGGGTTCACCTTATTGGGATGCTGATGCACGTGGAATTATTATGGGTCTTACGCGTGGTACGGAGCGGGCACATATTGTTCGTGCGGCAAATGAAGCGATTGCTTACCAATGTTATGATTTAGTAAAAGCAATAGAGCAAGACTCCGAAACTCCCATACACATACTACGTGTAGATGGTGGTGCAATAGGGGATGACTTTTTAATGCAATTTCAAGCTGATGTTTTGGATGCGGAAGTTGTGATTCCTCGCAATGCAGAAGTAACCGCCTTAGGAGTAGCATACTTAGCGGGTCTTGCTGTTGGGGTGTATGAAAATCTAGATGTGATACGTAGCATTGTTGCTACTAAGAAAACATATAGACCCAATATGTCAAGTGAAAAAAGAAAGACACTAGTACGAGGATGGCACGACGCTGTGTCGCGTTGCAGAAGTGTACAAGAGTCCGTGGTCTAGGATTGCTACAGAATCCAGTAACAAAACCAGCTAGGGAAACAGTCGTTCACTGTGCCATGAGTCAGGCATAGTAGAAGTTTGAGTGTAGGTAATCCTGTCATGAAGCCTATCGGGACGACCCTGCCAAAATTCAAAGTACGTTGGACTGAGTGAATAGCCTGTCCAGTCAGAAGGAACGGGGCAGGTTCCTTGTTGAATAATTTTTTCTTCTTCTTTTTTGTAGAGCTCGTTAAGGTATTGCTTGCTTTTAACACTTCTGCTCTGCTGTGATATATAAGCGCTTAGTTGGCTCTTGAGTGGACGGGATTGTGCGTAGCGAACGCTCTGTTCTTGGGAGACCTCACTGACGGTTCCTTTGATACGTATTTGTTGGTGAAAGTATACAAAGTACCAAAGTATTTCTGCACGTGGATTTTGACTGAGGTCGACTCCTTTTTCGCTTTTGCGGTTTGTGTACCAGCAAAAGCCACGTTCTGGGCTTACTTCTTTTAAGAGCACCATACGTACACTTGGTATGAGATCTTTTCCGCATGTGGCAATCGCTATTTCGTTTATGTACAATGGACTATCTTGTAGATGTGCCTCTGCTGCTTGAGTCCACATTGACCATAATTCCCAAGGAGATGGGGGGACATTATCAGTAAGTTCGGTATGTTCAAACTGGGGATGAAGATGGCGCCAGTCTTGCATGTCTTTAAGTATATACGGGATAACTTAATTTAAAGAAAAAATAGTGAGTTACTATAAGAATCAATACGTTATAATAAGAAATAAAACATGTAAAAACGAGGAATGTTATGAATACTGTGCAAAGATTAGAGCAATTAGGTCAAAGCGTATGGATAGATAATCTTAGTCGAGATATGATCGTGAGTGGCGAACTCAAAGAGCTTATACATGAAAAAGGTATACTTGGTTTGACATCCAATCCCGCTATTTTTGAAAAAGCAATAAAAGGTAATACGAGCTATGATAATGCGATTCATTCGCTTGTACGCGATGGGCTTGCAGTGCGAGGGGTATACGAGGCCCTCGTATTTCAAGACATACGAGATGCCTGTGCCGAATTTATGCCCGTATATGAAAGAACAGGGGGGCGAGATGGGTATGTCAGCGTCGAAGTTCCCCCCGATCTTGCAGACAAAACGCAAGAGAGTATTGATACAGCACAAAGATATTACAAAGAAATTGATTATCCAAATGTAATGATAAAAATTCCTGGCACACCCGAAGGACTCCCAGCTGTTGAAGAACTTTTACAGCAAGGCATTAATGTCAATGTAACCTTACTTTTTTCTATTGATGCATATGAAAAAACAGCAAGAACATATGTGAGAGCATTACAACAGCGTGCAAGTCGTGGTCAAGACGTACATAAGGTTGCGTCTGTAGCTAGCTTCTTCTTAAGTCGAATAGATGTAATGATTGATGCCATGCTTGAGGAAAAACTGAGCGTACTTTCTTCCAACGAACACAGGGAGTCTAGTCAAGAAGAATCTACAGATAGCAAAGCAATACGTTCTCTACTAGGAAAAGCTGCCATAGCAAATGCAAAGCTTGCATATCAAAGCTATCTAGCGATATTTTCTGGAAAGGAATGGGAGAGTGTTGCTACGATCGGGGCTCGTCCACAGCGTCTTTTGTGGGCAAGTACTGGTACTAAAAATCCCAGTTATAGTTCTACGATGTATGTGGATACTCTTGTAGGAAAGAATACCGTCAATACCATGCCACCTGCAACGGTAGAAGCAACGCTTACGTCTTCGAAACCCTTGCCCGATAGGGTGGAAGAAAATATCAATAGTGAACGCGAGGTTTTTTCTCGTCTTGGGTCTGCACCAATTAATATTGATGTAGACATAGTAATGAACACGCTACTAGAGGAGGGAATAGACAAATTTATTAAACCCTTTGGAGTATTGCTCTCTAGTCTTGAAGAAAAAATGAAGAAGATTTCTAGCTAAATAATTATGCTGTATGAATGTGCCATACTGAAGTTGTTTTGTTATGTGTATCACGCATGCCACAACTTAAAGGAAATTGTTTGTTGTTTTGATGGATGACATTACTATGGCAATAAAGGGTGGCAATAAAGGGTGCCAATAAAGAACACCAGCAGAGAGCGCCAATAGAAATGCCAATAAAGAACACCAGCAGAGAGCGCCAATAGAAATGCCAATAAAGAATACCAATAGAAATGCCAATAGAAAATGCCAATAAAAAATGCCAATAAAAAATGATAGTAACACATTTACGAGAGATACAGACACGTTTCTCAGAGAAAGACAAGCAGTTTGTTAATCAGTTGCAGAAAATGTATACTGAACAGTCAGACATATTTCGTCGTTACTCGCGCAACGATGTATCTAGTACAAAAGAGCGTGACCTCTTAGTCGATGCTTCAAATAGAATGGGGCAGGTTATGAAAGAACATTTGTCTGAAATTCCTCAGCTACATGTTTATTCATTTGAACAACCACGCGAAACTCATGGTACCGTATCAAGAATGATAGCAAAATTGAGAAACGTAGAGACTCATAACGAAGAATTTGTGTATTATACACAGCGAGCATTTGAGACTCTTTTTGCCTATGGATTTCAGGAGAGCATACGAAGCAAAAAAAATTATTTTGTCATACCCACTCCTGTCACGTCGCCAACACAGAACTACGCGATTCATAAATTACCCGATTTAGACGAGCAAATACACAATACGGTGATGTGTGTAATGCTTAGAGGAGCGCTCTTGCCGTCACTTATCATGGCTAAGGAGATACAGGAGTATTCATCCATAGGCTATGTGCCAAATTTTGCACTCTTTCGAATAAAGCGTGATGAACGCAAGGATGCCAGTAATATGGAGTACATTCTTCATGAAGAACATTCATTTTATGACATAGAACAGTTGCATGACAAAGATGTAATTATTGCTGATCCAATGAATGCTACTGCTGGTAGCATAGATTCTGTACTCAAATTTATTTATGAGCGAGGAGCCAAGCCACGTTCAATAAAAATGTTTCATATAATAAGTGCTATACAGGGAGCTTTGCGCTTGATTCGTGCGCATGAGGATCTCAATTTGCAAATGTACACTCTTTGGATGGATCCGGCCCTCAATACGCAAGCGTATATATTGCCCGGATTGGGAGATGCAGGAGACAGGATAAATGGAGTCGACAATGACGCAAGCCCACGGAATGTAATGCAACTCATAGCTAACTATGGCCAAAATATTCTCAATCTGTATAGAGATCAAATTCACAAATTAGAGGAGCGGCTCTTTGGAAGTCTTAGCCTATAAGGTATAAGAAGGTATAAGGCAGTGGCATATAGGGGGAACAAGGTTTGAAATCATCGTTGTTAGAAATACAAAATCAGAGTAAAATAATTGCAACTATCGGTCCGGCCTGTGCGAGCTATGACGCACTTTCGAGTCTCGTAGACGCGGGAGTAAAGGTATTTAGACTCAATTTTTCGCATGGTACTCATGAATACCATGATAAAATGATTAATCTAGTAAAACGGCTCAACAGAAAAATTGGATGCAATGTTGCAATTCTTATGGACACTAAGGGACCGGAGATTAGAACAGCCGACCTACACACAACCATACAGCTAAAAAAAAATCAAAGCCTTATATTGACTACGGAACGCGTAGAGTACGAGCAGAGCGGAAAACTCGGCGTGAGTTATGATACATTTGTTGACGATGTTGAAGTTGGACAAAAGGTACTCATCGATAATGGGGTAATAAACCTATTAGTAAAAGAGAAGAGTAAGACAGATGTTATCTGTACAGTGCTTGATGGGGGTATAATCGGTTCAAGGAGACATATTAATATTCCCGGACAGGACGTATCCCTTGATTCAATCACCCAAAAAGACTGGGAAGACATAGATTTTGGTATAAAAAATGGCGTTGACTATGTTGCGCTTTCATTTATACGGCGTGCTGATGACATTCGCCTTGTGCGCGATTATCTCAAGAAACAACAATCAAATATGAGCATCATAGCCAAGATTGAAAGTCACGAAGCTACAAAAAATCTTGAAGCAATTATACATGAGTCGGATATGATTATGGTTGCTCGAGGTGATCTCGGTGCCGAAATTCCTTTCGAAGATGTACCACGTATCCAGAGGGAGATAATCGAGATGTGTCACCAAAGGCGTACTCCTGTCATAGTGGCAACACACATGCTAGAGTCTATGATTCATAACCCCATACCTACGCGTGCCGAGGCTTCGGATATATCGCTTGCGGTGTGGCAACGCGCTGATGCAGTTATGCTTTCGGGCGAAACTGCCGGCGGTGCATGGCCAAAAAAATCGGTAGAAGTTATGAATTCTGTTGTGCGTGCGACCGAGGTACAGCTGAGAGCTACAAAAATACCACTCGATCTCCCAGTACAAAACCAAAGAGAGAATATAGTTCGCGCTGCAATAAGTTGTTTACGACACGACAAAGGAATCCGATCGATTTTTGTGGTGACGCGGAGTGGACATATGGCTAAACTGACATCTGCTCTGAGACCAAATGTTCCGATTATAGCATTTACCAATGAGCCTCCCACAAGAAGAAAAATTCAACTCTACTGGGGCGTTACTGCCTATCGCATATATTTTTCATCTGTACCCCAGACTACCATACAGCGTGCGCAGGAGCATTTTCTTAATCGATTTCCACAGTGGAAAGGAAGTACCTATATACTGATTAGTGACTTTTTGGTGGACAATACCTTTGTACCTACGTTGCAAATCAGGGTTTTGTAGTTTGTGATATCGTCATACATATGATGGTACACGTATAATGGAGAAATGCAAGAGACATGGAACAGTTTTCTTTTGAAGTATTTGTAATTGGAACAGGGACAGCAGCGTATCACATAGTATCTACCTTAGCAGGGTCTGGGTACTCGGTGGGAGTGGTAGATATGCGAGAATATGGGGGTACGTGTGCACTGCGCGGATGTCAGGCAAAAAAGTTTTTTGTGACACACGCCGAAATTCGTGCACTTGTTCGCTCTTTGCGTGGTAAAGGCTTTGGTTCTACAGAGTCGCTCCATTCTAGTTGGAAGCAAATTCTCGACTTTAAAAATAGTTTTACCGATTATGTGCCAAAGAGTACGGAGAATAGTTTTGTCGAAGCTGGTGCTACACTCTTTCATGGTCATGCGCGATTTCTTGACAGCCGTACCGTCGAGGTTGGTGATGCCAGAATTACGTCAAAGTATTTTGTTATTGCAACGGGATCACGACCTGCATCGCTCAATATAAAAGGTCAAGAATATGCCATTGATAGTGAGGCATTCTTGTCTATGGAATCAGAACCCTCGTCGTGTGTATTTATTGGAGGAGGCTATATCGCGTATGAATTTGCATATCTGCTATCTAGTTTTGATGTAAACGTGTCAATATTACAACGAAGTAAACGCATGCTTAGACAATTTGACGAGGAAATGGTTGGTCATTTGGTAGAACATGGTCGTGAGCTAGGCTTACAGCAACATGTTATGAGTGTTCCCACATCCATAGAACAGAGAGGAAAACATTATGTTCTTAACTTTGATTCAGGTATCGAGCGTAAGAGTGCTTCTATCACAGCAGATAGGATTGTAAACGCGAGTGGCCGTGTAGCCAATACAGATGACCTCGGCCTTGAACACATAGGTATACCAGTATCACAATCTGGGATAGAGGTTGACCCGTATTTACGGTGTATTGCTGATGCAGGTGTGCACAACACAGTATTTGCAATCGGCGATGTTGTTGCCTCTTCGCCACAGCTCGCTCCAGTGGCAGATGTGCAAGGTAGCTATATTGCATCCTTACTAGAACGTCTTCTTGCCACAGCGTATAGGAAACCAGAGAGTTTGCTTGGTGACGAAATTAAACCCTTGGTATATCCCATTATTCCTTCTGTTGTATTCACTCATCCTCAATTAGCAATGGTAGGATTGACCGAACAAAAAGCGCGCGAACGTTACGGCAACGAAGTAACAATAAGGTCTGGGAGTACGGCTTCGTGGCCTTCTTCTAAACGTGTAGGCGAAACGCACGGCTGGTATAAGATGCTGTATTACCATGACGAACTCGTAGGCGCGCATCTTTTTCGCCATGAGGCAGGGGAAAGTATTAATGTATGTGCGCTTGCCATAGGGCAGAACATCACACGTACGCAACTCAAGTCAGCTATATGGGCGTATCCGACTATGGGATCAGATATAAAATATATGTTATAAGACTTTACAAGTAAGGGTTATATCGGACATAAGTCATAGATAGGTCTTTATGTCCACTGTAAGATTATTGCGTACACAAGCGAGAGGGCAAGTAATACGCCTGTTATACGAAAATAGAGTGTATGTTTAAAGAGTTTTGCCAAAGCATATCCTCCTAAAGTCCATGTACTTGCTGAGCAAGCCGTAACAAAGAGTACTATGACTTGGGCTCCAACAATTACTTCCATGGTTTTAGGATCTGGAAGAACCGCTACCGCGCTAATAGCAAAAAACCAAGCTTTGACATTTACAAGTTGAAATAACATCGCCATAAAAAAACTTAGAGGTTTTGAGGTAGTCTGTTGTAACGTATCTCTTGTGTGTATCTCTTGTTTCTTTTTCGAATTGTCATATGTGATACCGATTTTTTCCATATGGTTTTTTTCTGGGGTAGAATTTGTGTGGGTATTGATGTCTAAATTGCTGGTAGGGCTGAGAGCAGGCGGTTTGAGCAGTACCATTCTATACGCAAGGTATAAGAAATACGCTGACCCAAGTATCTTTAAGAAAATAGTTATCGTAGGATAACGTAGTAGCAAGGCTCCCAGTCCCATATTGACTCCAAGGAAAAGTGGGTTAAATCCAAATATTACTCCCAGCATATGTGGGATAGTTTTTTTTATACCAAAATACATTCCTGATTGCATAAGCATGCTATTGTTTGGACCAGGAGTAAAGGCAGCGACAGTTGCCACTACAAAAAAACTGACAAACATAGCCATATTTACTAAGTATATTCGATGACAATAAAAGAAAAATATAGTATACTATTTTAGTAAAGGTGGATATGACAGGACAAATACATAAAGTATATTCATACAACAAAAATTGTGCATTATTAGTTATTGATGTTCAGTACGATTTTTTGCCAGGAGGTAGTCTCGAAGTTCCTGAAGCTGAATTTGTAATAGAAGAAATAAATGGCATCTTGCCACAGTATTCAACAGTAGTGGTAAGCCAAGATTGGCATCCAAAACATCATATAAGCTTTGCGAGCTATCATAATAAAAAGCCGGGAGAAACAGTCATGCTTTTAGGTGGAATAGAACAGCGATTATGGCCTGATCATTGCGTGCAGCATACTCGTGGTGCGCAAATCAGTGAAGCCCTTAAGCTTCCAAGGGAGTATGAACTGATCAAAAAAGGACAAAAGGTACATATGGATGGCTATAGTGCTTTTTTTGATAATGATAAACAAGAATCTACTGGGCTACACAATGTTCTTTCTCGCAAAAAAATACAAACACTTGACGTGTGTGGTCTTGCACTTGATGTCTGTGTCGCGGCGACTGCTTTTGATGCGGCTGCCTTGGGGTACAAGACGAGAGTGTTGTCACGGGCAAGTGCAGCAGTGGATATAGCGGCAAAACAGGATTTGTTTAGCCGTTTTGCCCTAAAGCAAATAGCGGTGGATGTATGACGTCTGTCTATAAGAGAAAAATGATTAGTGAGCGAAAATATGGGAGCTATTGAATCGAGGGTTATCGGCGAACACCCTTCGTTGAAAAAACCTATATATGCGCATAGGCTTAAAAATTCGCTGGGATTTTCTGCTACTGTTCTTGATGTTGGAGCAACAATAACATCTATATATCATCCGATGGCAGGCGAATGCACTGTATTTCCTCGTGATGTATCGGCTATATTTAGAGATGATTTTCCTTATTTTGGAAGCACCATAGGAAGAATGGCAGGAAGAGTGGATATTCAGCCCTTCACTATCCCTGGCACGCATGGCGAACTCGAGAGCACTATAGCTGTTGATCCTTTTCCTGATCCTAGCAGTAGTTTAGCGCTTCATGGGGGAAAAGAGGGATTTCATAATAAACTCTTTAAAGCAAAAGAATTTGAGACAGAGCATGCCCTTGGTATAATTCATGATTACTATTCGCCTGAAAAAAAAGATTCGTATCCCGGTAATGTAACAATTAAGGTGATTACGGGAATTAGCAAGACAGCACATACAGTATTTATCAGATATATTGTTGATACAGATAAAACAACGCCCATTAGCATCACTAATCATACCTACTTTAATCTTAATCCTGAGCAGGAAGATGTACAAAAAAACAATACCATTTTAGAACACAAAGTGCATATTCCCGCGTCTCATGTGTTTTTATTACATAAGAATGGAGTTCCTACAGGCAAAGTTTATCGGGTTGATAATACAGCATTTGATTTACGTACCGATCGCATGTTAAATGAGGTTATCAGTAACCCATTGTTAAAGGACAGAGGGGGATATGATCATCCCTATCTCTTAGATAAATGGACTCCCGGAAAGTTAGGTCTAGCAGCACAGGTAGCAAGCTTGGCGGGTATAGCCCTAGAAGTGTATACAGACTATCCAGTAGTAGTGTTTTATACTGGTAACACCCTAGATAAGTTTCGCGTAGCTAACCAAAATTTTGGTAGATATGAGGGGCTGTGTATAGAATGTCAGATGGCACCAAATTTTGTACACTACCAAAACAACAATAATTTTACAAGTAATTTTGTAATTCCACAACAAAAGTGGTCCAGCGCAATCGAGTATCGATTTAGCCCCTAAGTCGTTTTGAACATTGTAAATAGTGTATCATTAATGTTCGGAGTATGGCTCGGCTAGGAATTACGTTTTGGAGAGCTAAGCTCGCGGGACTACGTTCGAGGAGCTAAGTTTTGCTAGAATGTTCTAAAATGAGTTGTTTATAGCTAAAAAATGAGTCTTTTTTTGTTCTTTCTAAGGTAGAATAGTCACAATATACTATTCCAAAACGCTTGCTATACCCTTTATCCCACTCAAAATTGTCGAGCAATGACCATAAAAAATAGCCACGTACAGGAACTCCTTCGCGAGCGCTTTGTAGCGTTTTTGAAATATGCTTTTGTATGTAGTCTACGCGTTTTGAGTCCTTGACCCTATCATTGTTCTTGAGGTCATTAAATGCAGCACCGTTTTCTGTGATATAGATTGTCTTGGGAGCATAGCGGTTGTTTATCCAGTGTAATTGTCTCAGCAGACCATCTGGTACGACATCCCATCCCATTTCTGTTTTATCGGCACTGGTTTCTAGTGTTTCTGCAAAAAACATATTATTGATTGGGGCAACAAGTATTTGTTCGGTATAGTAGTTGACTCCTATAAAATCAGTAGGGCTGGCAATGATGTCCATATCACCGTCTTTTATTGGGAGGGTTATTGTTGGATTTTGACTAAGATGCTTTTGTGGATAGCCACGTCCATATATTGGATCAAGGTACATGCACGTGTGAAAATTTACGTATGACTCTAGGGCTTCTGTATGCTCTTGTCCCTCTTCGCCTTGTAAAGGAGTAAAGGGATTGACTGTGATACCACCTTGGGCATTTGGGAGTTCTGAACGTAGCGCTTGCATAGCAAGACCATGTGCAAGTAGCAAATGATGTATAACCGTATGGGTTATTTGTATATCGGTTTTTCCTGGAGCATGAGTACCCAGCATATGGCCGAGTACAGCACTACACCATGGTTCATTTAGCGTTATCCAATTATCGACTCTATCACCAAGCGTATCAAACATTGTCCTAGCATAATCTACAAAATGATAAGCCGTGTCGCGTTGCTCCCATCCGCCTTTATCCTGTAAATACTGTGGTAGATCCCAGTGATAAAGTGTTATAAATGGGAGAATATTTTTCTCTAGTAATTCATCTACGAGTCTATTATAAAAATCGAGTCCCTTTTTGCTTTTTTGAGTAAGTGCGGGGAGTACACGCGACCATGAGATTGAAAATCTGTAGGCATCGACTCCTAGCTCATCCAGTAGTCTTATATCTTCTTTGTACCTATGATAGTGGTCGCATGATGTATCGGCGTTCTCGTCTTCGAACACGTTTCCGGGTTGATGCGAAAACGTATCCCAAATGGATGGAGTTCGTCCATCTTGGCTTGCTGCGCCTTCTATCTGGTAAGAAGACGTTGCACATCCCCATATAAAATCTTTTTTTAACATAATTATTCCATTTGCTAAGGATATATAAGCGATGGTACAAAAAATATGGTATATTTTATTTTTTGCTACTCAAATATATATTTTAGTATCATATATATATATTATAGTATGCAAATATTATTCTAAGGAATGTTTTTTTTGTTTTTTTATTATTTTTTTGTATTTTGCTAAGAATATAATGTTAAAGTTATAATTTGACTAGTATATTATTCTTTTAGTGCACCAGATGCAAAACTTTCAATAATCATTCTATAAAATATTGCGTAAAAGACAAGCATGGGAATAATTGCGATAACCAAGGCAGCAAAAAGAAGCCCAAAATTACGGGCAAGACCACCAGCAAAGGCATTAACTCCGACAGGAAGACTACGAAGTGACTCTTTGTTTGTAAGCACAAAAACGAATACAAACTCGTTCCAATTTCCCAAAAATGAAAAAATAGCCATGGTAGTGACTATAGGCTTGGACATGGGGAGAATAATGCTATGAAAAATTTTTATATGTCCAGCCCCGTCTATCGTAGCAGCCTCTACAAGTGCAAGGGGTATTCCCTTGATATAGCTGGTTGCAAGGTATATGAGAAATGGGAGACCAAATGCGACGTAGGGCAGAATGATTCCCAATCGGGTGTTGTCTAGCCCAACAGCATTTTCCATTAGAAATAGTGGAACAAGAACGGCGTGCACAGTTATGAGCAATCCCATAAGAAAAAATGAATAAAGAAATTTATTAATCTTAAAGCTAAAGGTGGCAAACGCATAGCCCGCAGAGGATGCGAGATACACAGTAATAATCGTGGATACAAGTGAATAAAAAATACTGTTGAGTATAAGCGTACCCATGTTTCCTAGTTTCCAAGCACGGGTAAAATTAGAAAAATTAAAACTCTGAGGAAGTGCCCACGCATTCTGTACTATTTCAGCATTAGACTTAAGTGAACTATAAAACAACCATACCAGTGGTGTGATGGTAAGTATAGTGAACGAAACTAACATCGTATAGGTTACGATTTTCCAGATTAGGCTTTCAGAATTGCTTTTTACTATCATTGTTTTATCCTTTACATTACTTTTAATATCGCCTCATGAGACGGGAAAACACGTACTGCAAAATAGTGATGAGTCCTAGACTTAGCACTACTATTATTATGGATATTGCACTGCCGTACCCATAATTGTAATACTTAAATGTATTTATGTACATAAATATTGCGATGACTTCTGTAAAATTTGCTGGGCCTCCTCCTGTCATTGCAAAGATGAGGTCAAAGCTCTTGAGGCTACCTGCTATGGCAAATATCATGGTTGTTTGAACAACGGGGAGCAGGTTAGGGAGGACGATGCGAGTCATTACTTGACTTTCTTTTGCACCATCTATAAAAGCTGATTCAATGAGACTCTGCGGGATTTTTTTCATATTTGCTATAAAAATTACCATGTATATTCCAGTATAAAACCATAGTATTACAAACAATATGGGGACTATTGCCCATCGGCGACTTTGAAAAATTTCTAGTATATAACGGGGATTTCCTGTTATTGACCGAATGATGCTTGTATAGATACCCCCTGGAGCAAAGATTTGATTCCATAATATAGCCACCACGATTGCAGAGATGGTGATAGGGAGAAATATCATTGCCTGAAAAAACTGCGTACCTCTTATCAAATTGCGGTAGATGAGGTATGCCAAAATAAAGCCGAGTGGTATTTGACCTAAGACGGATACCAATACGATTAAGAGGTTGTTTCGTAGTCCAATCCAGAATACTGGTTCGCGAAACATCTTTACATAGTTTTGTAGCCCTATAAAGCGAGCCTTACTTGATCCGTCCCATTCAAAAAAACCAAGCACAAAACTGTATATAATCGGAAACAGTATAATGCTTGTATATATAATGAGCGCAGGAAGAATGAAAAAGGCGTAGTCTCGTTTGCGATTTATCAGTCTCATTATAAAAGAAGTACTATAAATAGCACATCAAACAATATTATGATGGGGGAACATTGCTCAATGTCCCCCATAGAATGTTTCCTATAGGCAAAAGTAAACCCTATAGGGCACTAAGTAATTATAGTAATTACCTAGTAATTACGCGTTATTTTCTGCCAGAATCGTTTTCTGCCACCCAGTTTTCGTACCTGTCTCCAACCTGTTGTGCAGTAATTTCGCCCAACATCATTTGTTGTAAGAGTGGGTGCAGTGTTCCCATTCCTTCGCCGTCCATGACCGCGTCTATGACGTATCCGCCTGGTTTTTCAGAAAGAAATACGGCAAGTTTCTTTTGTAGTTCAGGTGTGTCATCAGTGGGGGGAAGTTTGACAGCAGGAAGCCACCCTTGTTCTTGTTTGATTTTTGAGCCTTCTGGTCCAGAAAAAAACCATATCCATTTCCAAGCAGCCTCTGCTTTTTCCCCTGTGAGATTCGCGTTCATGCCAAAGCCCGTTCCTGCCACAATAGCGGTAGACTGTGTTTTTCCTTTTTGGTTTGGAATATCGGGGAATGAGTAAAGTTCTATTGAGGGCTGTAGTTCGGCAGCCATTTCACCTACGATATTTGAAACTCTCCATCCACCGTCGATAAAGTAAACGGCCTTGCCTGTATTAAAATCAGTGAGGGCTCTGCCATACTCTGCTTGATTGATCCCTGGCGAAAACATATCGGCATCGCTGAGATCTTCTACAACTGCAACTGCGTTTACAAATTCTGGATCAGAAAATGATGCATCACCATCACGTGCTTCGATGAGCCACTCACGACTTCCGGTTCGTTCTACTAATGCACTGAGGAACGTGGATTGCATTTGCCATCCGTCTTTGTTGTCCATTGCTATGGGAATATAGCCTGCGTTTATTATCGTGTCTTTTTGATCGAGGAGTTCGTCAAGGGTACTTGGAAAAGAAAGACCGAGTTCGTCTAGCAATTTGGTATTGACGTACATGACGTGTGTTGCAGTGACTTGTTCTGGTAGTTCATATATTTCACCATTTGGACCTTGTGGTGCCATGGCAGATGGGGCAAACATTGACTCCTTACCCTCAAGCCAAGGACGCAAGTCCTTTATTTTTCCGCTACCGGTGACGTTTCCCGTCCTTTTTCCTGGCCACAGAAACATCAAGTCGGGGAGTTCGTCGGCTATGTTTAGGGTCTGTAATTTATTGTGATATGGTTCATTTACAAGGTAGTCAAACATCAGCCGTATGTTTGGATGGGATGCCTCGAATGCTGCAACCAATTTTTCAAAGTTCTGATTTGAGACGTCATCTGCTAAGTCGAGATAATGAAGCACGCTAAGAGTAATGACATCGGGACTTTCTTCGAGTTCGCCACTACTCACAAATAGGCAAATCGAAAGAATTCCAATAAATAGGAACGTTAATGTTTTTTTCATAAAACCTCCGTACCATATTATAACATTTTTTTAAATAAGGTATACTTGAGTTACCATGATATTTTCTGGATGGCACCATTCGTTCTTGAATCTTTCAAGTTGGCGCCTTTCTCTGTACGATAGTAGTTATGCAGAGGAATGTAAATGCATAATTCCAGACAGCTTTGACTCAAACCAAGAATTTGAGCACAGCATCCCCGACGACGTTCATAGCACGCTTATCAGGCACAATATAATTGAACATCCTTACAATAAAAAAAATGAACTAGACTGCCAATGGGTGGCCTATTGTGATTGGAAGCTAGGCTGTGAATTTTTATGTAAGGATATCCTCAGTGCAAAACAAACCTATAGTTCTCGCTCTGTGAGTCGGAGTTTTCTTGATGTAGCGGTGTTATATTTTTTTGTAGAAGTTTTTGATTCTGTTGGTGAGGTGAGAGTGAATGGCAAGCTGCTTGGTGTTTCCAAAAGTGCGTTTATACCTCTCAAGATAGCACTGCACAAACTTGAAGAGGTAAACGTCATTGAGGTAATTCTTAAAAGCCCAGTCAAAGTAGCGGCACACCAGTCTGCTACATACCCTTATAGTGTTCCTCATACTACGTCTCCAGTCCAAAGCATGCATCGTAATTTTGTGCGCAAGGTGCAGTGTCATAGTGGGTGGGATTGGGGTCCGTGCATCATGTGCATGGGCATGTATGGCGAGGTTGCTATTGTTGCACAGCAAGGAATATGTCTTGATAGCATAAGGGTGCATACAAGAGTGTTGGCACATACTAGCTCCTTAGAGGTAGGTTCTGCAAAAGCCAATCAAGATCTCTTTAAAAAAGAAAAAGATGAAGAATGGAATCTCGTAATCGAAGGCAAAGGATTTTGTAAGCAAACAGATATGCAAACAGAGGTAAAGGCGCTGGAAGACTCAGTTTCGCTCGGGCTTAAGATGGATCTCGATAAGGGATATATGACCGACATATCCGACGAAATACGAGATGTGATGAGTACAAAGCCTAAGATAGCGGTTCAAGAGTGCGATATCACGATGAAAGACAAAGGATTTACTTATCGCATTGTGGCGAAGGTGACACATGTTGCCCGATGGTGGACGCATGACCTCGGCATTCCTACATGTTATTTACTAGATCTTATGATAGGAGGTTGTAGGTATACGCGTATCGTAGGTTTTAGAACCCTAGAGTGGAGCATAAAGAAAGATGAGTGGGGGCAATCTATGAGCCTTTATCTTAATGGATTAAGAGTAATCTGTAAGGGTGCAAACTGGATTCCTACCGATGCCTTGCCTGCCATGCAAACCGACGATAGATATGTACGGTGTATAGACTCGGCTGTAGCTGCTCATATGAACATGATACGTGTCTGGGGTGGGGGACAGTACGAACGAGATAGTTTTTACGAGCTCTGTGATAAACGTGGAATACTTTTGTGGCATGATTTTATGTTTTCTTGTGCTCTGTATCCTAGCGATAAGAATTTTCTCGCACTTGTTGATAAAGAAATACAGTATCAGCTCAACAGGCTCCAAACACATCCATGCATTGCCCTTTGGTGTGGAAACAATGAAAATCTTGGTGCTTTAAAGTGGTTCAAAGAATCACAAACTGATCGGGATCGTTATCTTGTTGACTATGATAGGCTCACTGAGGAGACGATAGGCAATAGAGTGAGGTCATTGGATCCTCAGAGGGTGTACTGGCCAAGCTCGCCTTCTGCGGGGACAGGTGAATATTCTGATAATTGGCACGATGATAGCAAGGGTGACATGCACTATTGGAGTGTGTGGCACGAGGGAAAGTCGTTTGAGTCATATTATGAGGTTATTCCTCGATTTTGTTCTGAGTTTGGGTTTCAGTCATATCCGAGTCTTGCAGGAGTGTCCGAATATCTCGAAGAAGACGAATACAATATTGCGAGTCCTTCTATGGAACACCATCAAAAGAACCCACGTGGAAACAGTATCATCTTGGAAACCTTTGCTCGCTATTATAGGGTTCCCCAAGATTTTGAATCCATGCTCTATTTGAGTCAAGTACAGCAGGCACAGGCAATAAAAACGGCAGTAGAATACTGGCGTTGTCACCGTAGTATATGTTCGGGAATGTTATACTGGCAGCTACATGATGTATGGCCTGTTTCTTCTTGGTCATCTATTGAATATCCCCACACATGGAAGCTACTACATTACAGTGCAAGAGAATTTTTTAGCCCTCTAATGATTTGTGCAATACCAGCACAATCAGAAATTCAAGAGCATATCAATCGTGCGCATGCGCAGTCACAGATGGTCTTGGATACCTTTGCGTCGCACAATGCTTGGAAAGAAATACAAATATTTGCAGTCAATGATACGAGATTTACTCACGAGGTCTGTGTAAGATATACGGTGATGTCCTCAAGGGCAGAAATTCTTTGTACGCAGGTTGTTAATAGCCTGTTACATGCCCAGTCCTCTTCTTGTGTTGCCACGGTATCAGTGCGCGATTTAGGAGAACATGCGCATGTCGTTATGCTTGAGATGGAATTAGCTGGATGCATATATAGTAATATATTCTGGCTCGTCAAACCAAAGTCGATAGAGCTTGTGCATCCACAAATAGATATACAAGATATCAAGGAGGGTATAGAGCTTACAAGTTCAGCACTGGCGTTTAATGTTGCATTGATGCCTGCGCGCAACAATACTCAGTCGCAGGATCAATCATATGGTCATTCAAAAAATTCTCAAATAAGAAACCAGCTAAAAAACAACAATCCCATACTCTCAAAAAATAATTTTTTTCTCTTTCCACATAAAAAATATCACGTTCATGGGCTCACACGATCAGATATTGAAGCGGGGTATTATAAACTGTATTCACTGTTTGACTGTTGGAAACACTAGGCGTATTTTTTCAATACTATCGACTATCGTATTCCACCGAGACTATTGCATTCCACAGAAAAAGTTAATCAGAGAACATTAATCAGATTAACCACCAATCTCTAACTTCCAAATTTAACCCTCTATATTACAGTCAAGTATACTTAAAAATACATGGTCTTATACTAAGGAGGTACTATGATTCAAATCATTATCTATGTATTATTAGCAATAGTATGCATCTTTATTCTTATCAATGCTGTCATGCCGAGTAAGTACGATATTGCAGTGAGTCATGATATAGCTACGAGTAAGGAAGCTATCTTTCCCTATATTGTCGATTTAAGAAAATGGCTGACATGGATACCGTGGGCAATTAATGATAAGGATACAAAATGGGTTTTTTCAGAGGTAACCGATGTAATAGGGAGTTCATATTCTTGGGACAGTAAAATAATAGGAGGAGGTTCAATGAAAATAATTGGACTTGAATCTCCACACTCAGTGACCCATGAGCTTTTATTTGCGCACCCCAAGAGTACCCCTTGCGAAACGTCTATGAGTCTTAGCGATGCAAAGAATGGTAAGACAAGTGTTACGTGGACAATGAAAGGAAGTATGTCTTTCTCTTCTCGTTTTTTTATTCCTATTCTAAAGAAGATGCTGAAAAAAGATTATACCTTAGGACTTAAGATCCTAGAACAACAGGTGCTCTACCCCACGGACGAGCATAAGATGATTATTGACGAGGATATCACTGAGTCTCCTTTTGATTTTGCTTATTTAGAAGCTCGACTGAATGTCACAAACACGCAGGCGATCAAAAATCATTTTGATGCATCGGTTGATATTCGAAAAACACTAGAAGAACAGTTTGGAAAAAATGCCGTAGGGCAGGGCGTGGGGGTGTATTCACATTACAATATCTTTACTAAAACCATGAAGATTCGTGCAGGCTATAAGATTTCTGCAGATCGCTCCTCAGGTAGTTCGATAGGCAGTTCGACAGGAGGCAGTCATAGCAATAGTAATAGTTCGGGTAAGTTTGGTACCGCAACTACAAAGGGAGGTGCGTACCATAAACTTGTTCTCCGTGGTAATTATTCACTTATACCAGAGGCTTGGAATGTACTGATGGCTCATCCAAAGGCAGTAGGTATGCGGTCCGATTATAGCCGAGAGTCATACGAAGTATATATTAAAACAGATGAGACAGTAGATGGTGTCGGACAAGAACCGGTCACCGAGATATATCTTCCTGTTAAGGGAACTGCTAAGAAAAGAAAGCACTAAGAGTCGTAAAAAAAGCTAAGGGAAGGCCAGCAAAGAAGGCCAGCAAAGAAGGCCAGTAAAGAAAGCCAGTAAAGAAAGCCAGCAAAGAAGGCCAGTAAAGAAAGCCAGTAAAGAAGGCCAGTAAAGAAAGCTTTTTCGCTCTACTAATACAAAAAGGATACGTAGGTACGTATCCTTTTTGTGTATTAACATTAAATTAAAAAAAGTTGGATAGATTTTTTTATTTAGCGCATGTCTGAATATGCATTAGCACCATAGCGAGATATTTTTCTTGTAGCGATGGGTAAAGGGATGTAGAGTTCAAACAAAGATTGCTCACCTGCTTGAAGTACAGATTTGTTGGCAGGGACGGTATCAAAATATGTTAACTCACCACCTTCGTTATATCCGGTAAATCCAATCATTACATTTTCTTGAAATTCTTGACCAGTATTTCTGACATAGCCTGAGATCTTCCAAGTTTCCTCGTTTTTCTCAGTAAAGCCCATCTCGATAACTTCAAAGTTAAACGATCCATAAGGACCTCTCTTGTAGTCTTCGATATCAATAGCAAATCTACTTATCTCCACAGCCTGCGCTTTTGGCACTATAAACATGAAAGGCTGAGAACCACCTGGTGATACGGGAAACTGTACGTGAGTCGAGTCAGTATACACGAGTTTTCCGTCTGAATTTCTTGCTGCAAGGCCAACGCGGACGTCACCAATGGTAACAGAAAGGTTATTCTGAATCTGAGCAATTACAATCCAGTCTTCTGCCCAATAGTTTTCGAGTTGAATAACATCAAGTACCGGGTTACTTGTGTTCACTCCAGCGCTAGTCTGCGCGTAGTTAAACACAGCGAAAAAAACCAACAGTGAAAAAATAAATAGTTTTCTCATAATAAATCCTTTTATAAATTTTAGTATATCACAAAAAGTATGCATAATAAGTATCGGATTAATATCGTATTACTTTACTAATATTTTATAAAACTTTACTAATCTTTAAATAACTTTTATAAAAGATTTTTTGAATTGTTTAGAGAGTGATACTTTATGTTTCCACAGCAATGTACCCTGACGCAGAACTCCACTATTTACTAGTTGCGTATAGCGTTTCTGTAGTAGGTCAAAGAAAAATTGACCTAGGTACTCGTCCTTTTTGATATTGCATAGAGTGAGGAGTGATTGTACTATCTCTCGTATGGTCAAAGTTCTGGGAAAACAGCGGAGTAGTCTAGTTACAAGAGACGTATAAGAACAGAGTGTTTTTTGAGTCAGTGCTTGCATACAGTTGTCGCAGGCATTACATTGTACATTGTTTTTTTGTACTTCATTTTTTTGTATTTTGTGCTCACTACTATTTTTTTCCTCTTTTTGGCTACCAAGGAGTTCTCGTAGTAAGTACGATCGTCTACATTCTAAAAAATGCGCATAGTGTTTTGAGGTGCTATGTAATTCTTTTGTGTCTATCTTAAGATCTTCTATATCGATTTGATTGAGCAGAAGTGCCTGTGATGTTTTGCCGTCTCTTCCTGCACGTCCAGTTTCTTGGAGATAGTCAGTTTCATCGGTATAACCGCCGTAGTGAATAACTGTTCGTATATCTTTTTTATCTATTCCCATACCATAAGCACTGGTCGACACAAGAATGCCATGCTTGCTTGTAAAAAACCATTTTTCTATGCTGATTCGTTCGTCACGACTCATACCAGCATGATAATAATATATATCGTCCCTCCTTAGTACTAGTCGTAGTAAATGAGCAAGTTTGTAACAACTTTTTCGAGTACGTGCAAATACTAAGATGGGATAGGCTAGTCTAGGGTATAAGAGATCAGACAGCGATTTAGAAGGATACTCTGTATAGGTCTTTGAATGTTCCTTGAGCATGGTAATGAGACAGGTATCCGTATCAAGTGTGTGTAGTACGCGGTATACGATATTTTTTTTATCGGGATTTCCAAAATAGCCATAATACGTCTGATTAGAGAAAATATACGATGCAATATCTTTTACGATGGTATGAGTCGCAGTTGCGGTACAGCAGAAGGTGGTCTTTGGGCTAAGTGTTTTTCGTACGTTTTGTAAAGCAAGATAACTTGGTCTAAATGTCGTGCCCCATTTGCTTACGCAGTGGGCTTCATCAACGACAAATAATCCAATGGAAATAGCTGCAAGTCGTGCACAATGTGCATGGAGGGCTTCTGGAGTGCTTACTATTATGGCATGTTGTTCTTTTGAGATATTTGTAAAGAGTGTCGTGCGTTCTTGTGGGCTCATTCCACCCTGCAATAAGTATACGGGGATAGGAAAGTTACTCATACGGCGATACTGGTCTTGTACGAGGCTCGTAAGTGGGTAAATAAAAATATGTACCGAAGGAAATATAATTGCGGGAAGTTGAAAACAAATGCTTTTTCCCGTGCCTGTTGGTAACAAAACACATATGTTGCGATGAATGATGTCTTCTGTGTCTTGCTTTATGTTTTTATTTAGTACCTTTTTTGATGCTTCTTTTGGTTCTTCGGTGCTACCATGGAGTTGGTTTATGTTTTTGGAGCCATGCAATGACTCCAGGATTGTAGTAATAATGAGTACTTGCACTGGTAACAACGATGAAACAGAAAAATAGCGTTTTGCTATGGTGTGTATTGTTTCATGCATAATCATATTCATATATACTTATGCAATGTAATGATTTCTTCAATTCTGCAATATGTTGTGTTGATAATATGCAGAGTGATGGTCGTATAGAAGGAGCAAAGTACTCAAGTAATGCCTCAAGTAATGCCTCAAGGAAAGCCTCAAGGAAAGCCTCAAGTAATGAATGGGGTGTTTGAGTGCATGTAAATAAGCATAGTAAAATATAAGGAAAAAAGATTAAACAATATTTTTTACAAAGTTACAAAGTAAGTATTAAGTGACTATAATAAAAAGGTCTATTCTGCTTTTAGAATATTATCATGGTATACAATGACATACTGCAAGTAGCCTTAAGAATGGTCCAAAGACAATGACAAAAAATCTCCAAAAAATAAGCACAAGAATAAGTACAGAAAACAGGATACGTATAAAACTAGCATGCTTCGTGATGGCGTATGTGGGTATGCTTGTAACGTCGATTCTTTTTGTAGCTATATCTCCATTTCGATCTTTTGCACAATCGCCTGATTCAGGGAATACCGGTGATCTTGTTATTATTGATGGTTCCCTAGCGAATGATGCTAGTGAGGCATCGTCCAATGTGCTCTCAGTAGAAAAAACAGTTATAATACGTGAGATAATAGTGTACGTAGATAATGTGGTGCAAGAAGAGCGTATTGAAGATAATGGATACATGCATAGAAAAGAGATTCTTACGTATTCTCCCCTACGAGAAAAACAAGAAATATCTGTGGATGTATTATTGCGGAGAATCAAAATTACTGAGCGAGCTCTCAAGAATGTCGGTCATCTTGATAGTAAAAGTATATTTGTCGAGTATGAGATCATAGCTGAGGATGCTACTACACAAGACGTGATAGTACGTATATTTTCTGATGTAGCTTTTCCTTATGGCTGGAATGGAGGAAACGCATATGCCTCCATGTACTTTTTGCTTCGTAATGGTGCAACCACGGGTGTTCATGTGGGAGCAACTCGAGTGGGGAGTTTTTATCATGGTAATTTTATCCCTCTTGGTATTGAGTTACAGCCATTGTGGCGCTTTGAGTTTGGTATTACAGGCGAATTTTTGTGGGTGGTTCCAACCTTAAGAAACTCTGTTGACGAGTTCCTGCACTATGCACAGGGCTCCGTTGATGGTTATGGGGGATTTGTAATAAGTCCTGCGTACAAACTTATGGTGTCACAACGACTACAGTTGAATTCTAACAGAAGTGAATACGAAGAACTTGCAAAGTGGAGTAGTCTTTCAAGAGTGTCATTATTGGGAGAGAATAACTTTTCTGGTACCGATGTATTTCGATCCTATGTACGCTATGGCTTGCATACAAAAGTGAGTGTGAGCGACCTAAGCGATTTAAATGAAAACGAGACTAATGATGTTACGAATACGCTGTACTGGCTCGCTTTTGATCTTGAGGGACAGGTAGGGTTTAGGGCGCTCTATGATCATGCAATTCATGCAAGGATTGCTGGTCAACTTGCATTAAATGGTAATAGCGACTTACCCGATGGGCTTGCAACAAACCTTGAGCACGTATACTATGCCGAAGAACATATGCGTAGTATGTTGTATGTGCGTGTCATTGACGGTAATCGTCCAAGTAGGGGTGTCGATGCATTTGTTACAGGGTTAGAATATTATGGAGCCTGGCCTATTGGTAATATGCTTGTATTGGGAGCCTTGTTTTATTCTGATATAGCATTTTTACAGAATACGCCCAAAGGCTATGGAGAGACGGGCATGCAGGATATCTTTATGTTGGGTTTTGGACCTGGTCTGTATGTCGATATAGCGAATCCCGTGAATATCCGTGTAAAAATTGGGGTAGGCTTTGTTCAACACTCTTTACAAGAGGCGATAAGTACGGGGTATTTTATTGACATTCGTTTTAACGAGGTGTTTTGGTAGATTGTTGTACTAGGTTAGTGACGTACTAGGTTAGTGATGACAGAAGGCGACACGACATGTGGTACAGTAGTGGATATACGTTGAAACTCTGTGCCAAATTTATATGGTATATATTAGAGTATCGTGATACAATGTTAGCAATAGAAAATTTAGAATAGTAATAACATATATTTAAGACATTTAATACTTAGCGATAAAGGAGCTATTATGAAAAAGAACAGACATATATTAATCTACGTGCTACTGTGCATGTTATTTTTTGCTCACCGTACAGGACAAGGTGATGGATTTACTCGGGCTCATGCTCAAACTATATTTGCTACGCAAGATTTAATTATGCTTCCTGAAAATATTATGAGTCATGAAACGGTGCTCAAGGAAATCAGTGGGCGTGGTTCTCCTGCAAGCCAAGAAGAGCAGGTTCAGTTGGGTCTATTGTACTTTCGTGATGCACTTTTTACCTTTGATAAGGATAAAGCAGAAAAAAATTACCTGTACTGGGAGTCTATGTATAAAAGCGGGGATCAGTTTAAGCACCCTTTTATCAAGGCTTACATGGGGAGTTCTCTTGCACTATGGGGAGGAGCATTGCCCTTACGAAAAGTAGGAAAGAAAACAGAGTACTTAGAAAAAGGCTTAGAGTATATGGATGAGGCCCTTGTCGAGGCTCAAAACCGGAAGACTGAAGATGGTTCAAAAGACTATTTATTGTCGGGTTTTATTTTGTTTTTACGGGGCACCTCGTTGAGTAATGTACCACGTTTTGTAAAAGTCTCGCGTGAAGGTGAAGATAATCTCAAGGATGCCATCAAAGATCTCAACCGTTTGGATAATAAGCAGGACTATAATAACCTCATTGCAAATGTCTATCTTAGCTTTGCCCAGTTTTATTTGACGAGTAAAAAAACAGACCTTGCTCGAAAAAATCTAGATCAGGCAGAGACATTTGTGAGCAATGCCGATTTGCGTCTGATTATCACTCAGTACAGAAAAGAAAAGAAACTATAGCGTGGACTCACAGGACATTATCAAATTGAAGGATGTTGTTCATAATTATCAGCTAGGTAAGGTCACTATCCCAGCTCTGAGGGGGCTCACTCTTACAATTGCAAAGGGGAGTTCAAATAGTATCGTTGGTCCTTCGGGGTGTGGCAAAACTACTACTTTAAATTTGATTGGTTGCATTGATACACCAACGTCAGGCTACGTCGAAGTTGATAATCAACAGGTGGCTACTATGCGGGAGGATCAACTGACCGAGTTTAGAAGTAGAACCATAGGATTTATTTTTCAGAATTTTAACCTTATCCCAGTGCTCAATGTATTTGAAAATGTAGCGTACCCGCTTACCATTAGTAAGTTTAAAAAAAAGGAAATACAAAAAAGAGTACACGCAGCCCTCGAATCCACGGGAATACTGAGCCATGCACGACATAAGCCTAATGAGCTTTCGGGTGGTCAGCGTCAACGAGTAGCCATAGCACGTGCGTTGGTAATAGAGCCAAAACTCATCATTGCGGATGAGCCCACTGCCAACTTAGACAGCAAAACCGGAGAAAAAATTCTTACCTTGCTCAGGGATTTACAAGAAAAAAGAGGAACGAGTCTGCTTTTTGCATCGCATGACAACATGATTGCCGAATTTGTGGAAAATGTGTATTCGATAAAAGATGGTATCATTGTAGATCATTGGAGAAAATAATTATGAAGCATATAGCTGATTTTTCTAAATTTGGTTTTTCTATATTTGGCTTTTTTCAATTTTTATCACATTTTTTTCTGTATCTCTTGTTGAGTATGCTGGCATTTTTGTCATTGAGTGCTTGTCAGAGAACAACACCTGTATCTCGCGAAGTGCTCGAACTCCAAGAAAAAGTGAAGGCAGATTCGGATAATATGGCACTCGTAGCTAGCTTTATTACTCAGGCGATGCGTGAGCAACAGCTAAAGCAAGCGTCTCGTGCTAATGTTGAGATTATTGAGTCTATTCTTTTGTATGGCGAAGCCTATCTACAATCGCAGGAACTTAATAAAGATGATGACTCACTATATGTTGCCACCTATCATGCGCAGGCGCATTTTTTTAGGGCATCCATATACAATGCTAAGGGGCAGTTGCTTGAGGCATCAAAGCAGGTAGAGCGTGGCTTTGAGCATTTTGAAACCCTAGTGGAGCAATTTTCTCAGAGCATCCTTGTCCGCGCATACCGTGCAATAAACTATGCAAATCTCCCAAAACTATTTGAGACCGAGGACACGGTACAAGAAGACATCGTCTTTATCAAGACACTGCTACTCGACAAGCAGTATACAGCTCGCTTAAAGAGCGATGTATTCTTGCATACAACGCTTATACGTATTTTTACAAATCTTGATGATAAAGATATCGATAATGCTGCGAGTGTGTATTTACAACTTTCTAGTTTGTAGGGCTATGCGATGAACGATATAAATATCTCCAATGCGGAGTACTTTGATTTTGCAAGCATACCGTATGGAGTGACTTTTCCGTTTGTGTATTGGATAGTAGCGGGTCTTGGTCTCTGTGCGTGTATATTTTTTATCTGGTTCTTATGCATTGATAGGTCAAATGTGAGTCTTGCATGTAGAAATGTGGTCAAAAATACACGGAGAACAGCCATCACATTGCTTGCACTTATAAGTGCCGTCACAGGAAGTATTCTTATTGGGGTTTACTTTAACAGAAATTTTTTTAATGTTAGAGAGATAGGGATACGCTCAACCACTGGTCATATTCAGATAATGAAAGAGGGATTTTTTGACTATGGTTCGGGCTCTCCTATGCAATATCTTATATCCGACTATGAGCGTATAGTAGAAGGCTTGCAGTCAGACCAAGATTTAAATGAGTTGCTCGATTTTATTACATTTGAGCTTAGTTTTACTGGCACGCTTACTTCTGCTTCTGGTGGCGAATCACTCAACTTTTTAGGAAGAGGAGTAGTATCTGATATAGACAATGAGATTGCGGGTTATGATATCATACGTGATGGTTCGGCGCTTGACCCGGATAACCCCTATGCAGTGGTTTTGGGTGAAGGCTTGGCAACGCAGCTACGTATACAGCCAGAAGACTATGTAACGGTTTTAGCGGTCAATAGGTATGGTAGTTTTGATATTCTTGATGCAGAGGTAAATGGTACCTTATCTACTTTTTCGCGTCAATATGGTAATGTCTTGCTAAAGACCGATATGCGTTTTGCTCAAGAGATAATGGGTACAGATTCTGTTAATAGAATTATCGTCTACCTCAAAGATACAGGCGATACGGAACAAGCCTATACTATTATTGATGATTTTTTGAACGATGCGACTTATGGTGCAGATCTTGAGTTATATCACTGGTTTGATCTTAGCGAAGTCTACAAACCCATAGTACAGTTATTTAGCAATATTTTTTCGATGGTGAGCACCATATTGTTTTTTCTTGTTATCTTTTTGGTTTTAAATACTATGAGTATGAGTGTATTTGAGCGTATCTCTGAGTTTGGAACATTGCGATCGATAGGGCTTAAGAGAACATCGCTATATTTTATGGTTATTAATGAGGGAATAGTACTTGGTATCATAGGTTCTGTTGTGGGGTTTGTACTTGCTCATATAATTGGGAGATTTATTACTTCGCTCGATATTATCCTTCCTCCTCCCCCAACCTATAATAAGCCCTACTCGCTTTACCTCATACCACCTTTCGACAAAGAAACGCTTATGCTATCGTTGATAACTATGTTTTCAGTTATTGGACTTTCTGTTGTTGCAAGTAGTATACCTGCTTTTAAGGCGCTTAGGCTTAAAATTGTTGACGCAATTCGGCATATTTAAGAATTTTTTTACAAACCCATATCGATACATACCGTGTTTCTACATAGTAAAAATATTATAATATACTATATTAATTATAGTACTGTTTTCTATCCTTATGCCTCGTAGATCGTAGACAGGGTATAAGCCAAGGAACAATAGCCAAGGCAAAAACCATGGAGAAAACCAGAAAAACTAGAGCTACAAGGAAGCAGTAATAACCCCGATTAGGTCAAAAAAGACCAAACACTAAGGCCAAGTAAATAGTGGTCAAAGGAGAATGCCATGCATTACAATACAATATCACACCAAGAACAAGACTCTCAAACAAGACCTCAAACAAGACCTCAAACAAAGTCATAGTAGCAAGGCAAGCACCAAAGCTACCACCAAGCCACCAACCAAGCAAGGAGTTGCCGAGCAAACAATCGGACAGGGGGACTCGTCCTCATCTCCCTAGCTCTTACATGCATACTAGGAGGACTCTTCCTCACCTGTAGTAGCGACCCAGAACCAGGAGAAACAAGTCCCGTAATAAGCACATTGAGTGGAGAACTAAGCTATAGCCTAGAGAACCAAGCCAGCCAAGCAGAGGGTATCGTAATATCACCCTTACAAGAAGTAGAGGGAATAGCCTCAATGATCATAGGAATAGTAGAAGGAACAAGCATAACACTCTACCCCCAATGGAGCAAAGCAGGACAAAGCATAAGCTATAGCCTAGAACAAGAAGGAGAAGGTCTAAGCATAGACAAAGAAAAAGGCATACTCACGATAACCGAAGTAGACGCAGGGCAACACAACAAAGTATACACCATAAAAGCAACAGGAACAGGAAACTACAAAGGAACCTACACCCTAAACATCAAACTAGAAGTAGGAACCTTGATAGGGAGTTTTGAGTATAAAACAACAGGAACAGAACTGAGTATATTAGAACAAACAAAGCACACAACAGAAGCACCCGAGTGGGAAGGAGGGAGTGCCCCCAGTGGAGTAGCATACACATTGAGCAAACCCAATGAGCATGTACAAGTAGATGAGAGTAGTGGAGCAATCAGCATAGGGAGAGGACTCCATAAAGAATACACCGAAGGCTATACAATAGCAGTACAAGCGAGAGCAACTGATGCAGTAGGAGTAGCGAGTGTAAGCATAGTAATAGATATAGAGAGTTGGTGCGGTGTAGTAGGCAAGGATAGCGGGACCGTAGTACCAACGAAGAAGACAGGAGAAACATGGTATACGATAGAAGGATGGCGAGAGTTAGAGTGGTTAGCGAGGAAAGCAGGAACAGCAGCAACAGGAGCAAGCTTAGCGAGTAGCTATACGATGACAGAAGACATAGAACTACCCTATCAGTCCTGTAATGAGCGGGGAGAAACAGTAGCAGGGTATGACCCTATAGGAGACAGTACCACAGGTTTTAGTGGGAGTTTTGATGGGGGAGACAATACGATACGAGGCTTAAGGATAGAGAGTAGTGGAGATGATATAGGATTATTTGGAGTAGCGAGTGGTAATATCAATGATGTAAGGATAGAGGGAGCAGAGATAATAGGAGGAAAGAACGTAGGAACACTGGTAGGCAAGTATACTGGAGGGGCAATAAGCAATGTCCATATTACAGAAGATGAGGAAGGCAAGGGATCGGTGAAGAGCACAGCAGCAGCTGACAGTGATGTTAATGTAGGAGGGCTTGTGGGGCATATGGATAGTGATACAGACCCAGCAGTGACAGAGAGCTCATCAGCGGTAGCAGTGGAGGCCTTAGGGAGCTATGTAGGAGGTTTGATAGGGGGGCGATCCGGAGTTGGTGAAATAACAAAGAGCTATACCACTGGCAATGTAACAGGAAAGAACTATGTGGGAGGTATCGCAGGACAAAATAGAGGTCCAATATATGGCTATTCGAGCGGAGATATAACTGGTGAGGAGTATGTAGGAGGCATATCGGGATATGCGTATGGTGGGATTGGTTATGCAACAGGTACTATACAGGGTACCAAGTATGTAGGCGGGCTGGCAGGCTATAGCACTGAAAATTTTGCGAGGGGTTATAGCACTGGAGATGTTAGTGCGAGCGGGGACTACGTGGGGGGATTGTCTGGATATGTAGAGAGTGGTGGTATGAGCGGCTTTTCTACTGGCACTATACGGGGTAATGAAAACGTAGGAGGGCTTGTGAGTAGTATAGGTCAATCTTCTTTACATGGTTATGCCACAGGAGATGTGATAGGAGCAGATAGCGTGGGAGGACTAGTAGGATATGCTTCCGATAACTTTACTACTGGCTCAGGATATTTTAGGGGCAATGTTATCAGTACGGCGAGTGTTCCTAGTAATGCTACCGACTTTGGTCTCACAATAGGAAAAGATACTAGCACTAGTACAGCTAGTTTTTATTATTCGGCTAAGGATGATGAAGGGGGATTGTACCAGCTGAGTAATGGCAAACGGATCGCCTATAGCCCTACTACTGACGAAAGTGCAACAAACTACCGCGCGTCCACTGAGCCTGGGAAAAAAGTGAGCGTAGCGAGCAGCGATACCGGGGATGCGATAAAGGCAGAGTTTATAGGACTTACTGGACTCCAATGGAGTTTTACCGCAGGGCAATGGCCAGCGTTTATAGCTGTTGTTAGCAATTCTAATGATAGTCAAAAACTCCCCGACTTTGGTGATATACCAAACAGCGCAGAAGCGCAGAAGCCTTATACCGCACCTTAGGATGTTACAGGAGTACAAAAAAGGCACCGCAAGGCGCTATAGTGCGTTTGAGAAACACTATAGGGGCATTGAGAGCACATAGAGCATAGTAGGTTTGGTCAGTGGGCTTGAAAAAGCCCACTGAAGATTTTAGGGGCGAATTTTGAGGTGATTTTGCCAGTCTGATTAAATGCCTTCTGCGCCATTCCTAATAACTTCAATTTCTTTTGTTTGGTTTGGTTTGTCGGTGGCTGAGCCTAAATTATCTATAATTTTTTGAATCTCATATTGAGCTTTTTCGCTTATATGGGCGCCTGATTTTTTGAAAAGGCATATCAGCAGGATCTGGATTGTACGATTTAAACCTATTTTTCAGGTCTTACACTGCCATAAGTTTGCTTTCATCCGTCTGCATAGGGTGGTGATGTGGCAATTAGATCAATAGAATTATCATCTAATTGTTTTAAGACATCTTTGCTGTCTCCTTCAGATATTTTTACTTCGATTGTTCTCATTGTGCTTCTATTACTTCAAAAACTTCATTGATTTTACAATCAATATCTTCAATTTCAAAATATTCTTCTTTCTCTTTTAGATAAGAAATGTCAGATATATCACTCGTATATAGTTGTGCAAATTCTTTTGCTAGATCTTTGTTGTCAGCCTTAATGGTGACAATGTAAGATTTTGTTAAAAGCACTTCGTAAGTTTTCATTAGGCTACCTTATAGATGGTAAATGTTTTCGTATGCAATCTAAAACATCTTCTTGTCTTAATAAAGATATTATTTTTAATTTAACATCGTTACAATTTAAAACTTGTTTTAATATTGTTTGGTATAAACCTTTATTCTGACAAAAAGATAAAACTTTATTTAAATCTTTTGTTTCAATAAACCCCTTTAACTCATTTTCAAAATTTTTATAAAGTTTCTTAGGTTCAAATTTTTCTAGCTCTAGACTATCTATTTCTTTCTCGTTTATGTATGCTTGTATTTCACTGCCAAGTCTATGTTTTGTTTTCTTTTTTAAATCACTTTTTTGATGTTCCGTTACAAAATTAAAAATTTTATCTTTATAATTTTTATCTAATTCAATATTTTCTATTTTACATATTTTATTGATAACCTCTTCCAACAGAAAAATATTTTCAATGATAGCAACCGACAAAGCATATATTTGATTTGTTTGATTATTTTGTTTTTCTTCATTATTTAAACTGTCGCCATCAATAATTCCATAAGCTTTAATATGGTGAAATTGTTTGTTTTGAGCAATCGCATTAACTTGTTGTTTTACCTGCTGACATGAACCAACGGGTATAATAAAATAATCGTTATAAACCTTACTATAAATTATAAAATCCAGAGAGTCATATCCTCCTTCAACAAAAATGACATCTTTTCTAGATCCCAATACAATCAGTTTAATGTTTTCCAGTAAGCCTCTTTCATTTTTTTTATCTATGTTTTCTATATGCCATTTGTTTCGATGCTGGTATTTCTTAATAAAATATTTTTGAGCGTCTGAGTTAGCATTGACAAAATCAATATCGTGAGTAATGAATAGAAAAGCACAATCTTGACGCTTTTCTTTAATGTAATTCCAAAAATCATTGGCTATAGAGCGATTTATATGTAATTCTGGTTCATCAATAATGCATAAAGAATCTTTGGGAGCAAGTAAGCATTGTCCTAAAATATAAAAAATATTTCTTTCTCCATCACTCATTTCAGAGGGGGCGTAGGTGTTTGTGTCATTTATATTTTGAACTTCTATTGTTAACTTTTTTAGAGTAAGTTGTCTGTGGGGCAAAATATCATTCCAAAATTTGATTAAACTACTTAATGCAGATTGAGGTGTTTTCGCTTGTTTCTTTTCTCGGATTTTTTGAGTATATTCTGATGATATTTCTGCCTCTTCAGAGTAAAGAAGTACTATCAATTTACCAAAGTCGTTTTGTATAGCTGTGATAGATTTTTGCCACTGTCCACTATTCGGATTTACTAATTGAGGCTTTGCTTGCTCCAGTCTTGTTGGAGATAAATTTTGATTGAGGGTAAGTTGTCTATGAGCAGAGATACGGTGTACTTTCTCAAAAATAGGATTACCAAATGCCTCTAGTTCTTCCTCGTTGGTTTCTATGCGTTTTTTAATTCTGTTTTTATTGTAATTAATGTAATCCTTAATAATATTTTCTTTATTGTCTGCTGTACGGTATTTTTCTGAGTACTTTAATAAATCTACATCAATTCCTTTTGTACCGAAACTTGGATGTGATAATGTTCCCCCTTGTATATCTTCAAGACTTTGCGGTGGAGCAGTAATAGAAGTGGTTCCATTAAACTGGGTAATCGAATTGCTTTTTAAGCAAATATTTATAAACTCATATAAACTAACCTGAACTTCTTGTTTCCTATCTTTGTTAAAAATGTTATATTTTATACTCACATATGGTGCAATGTTATTTTCAACATCATCATCTTTTTTGTTTTCCCATTCCTCTAATTTTTCTTTTAATCTTCCAATTTCATTTTTACACTCTAGGTGACGTTTATAAGTTGCTTCTATTTGTTCACCAATATAAATACTGAGTCTTGTTTTCCCAGCGCCACTTGCTCCAACCAATATACAAGATTTTTGATTAGAGATGTTTATTATTTCAGAATTTTGATTGTCTATCGTAGGTATTTTTATTTGCATGTTTTTATACTATTAATCTTAACCTCTTAATTACAATTCACTTTACTTTAAAAGGAAAAATTATTTCAGCGTAGGCTGATTTTCGTCTTTTTGGCAATGGTAAGATTTTTGTTTTTCATATTGTTTTTGCTATGTTCCTGCAGTTTTTTTGCGACTTGTTTTGCCTAGTGTGGTAGTTAATCTGCATCTTAGTTGTAGTTTAACAGAAAACCTGTTTTTTTTGTTGAGATTGATGAAGGAGGAACTTGCCAAGAGCAGGTGTCTCTTTTAACGATTTAAGTCTGCCTTCGCGGGCAGTTATCAAGCGGAAAGTGTTTGTTAGGCATCACGCTCTAGTACTTCGTTGATTCTATTTTTTAATTTTGGCAACAATTCTTGTTCAAACCAAGGATTGCGCACTAACCAAGGATTGTTTCTAGGGCTGGGGTGGGGCAGGGGTATGATCTTAGGCCAATACTGTTTCCAAGCTTGAACATTCTCTGTGACAGAACGCTGGGATTTATCAAGATGATATGCTTGAGCGTACTGACCGATGACCACAGTTAGTTGCAAAGCCTTTAGTTGGGATAATAATGTATGGCGCCATTTTTTTGAGCATTCGGGGCGTGGCGGATAATCGCCCGAAGAGCTTGTGCCGGGATAGCAAAATCCCATAGGTAGAATTGATACTAATTTGGCGTTGTAAAATTCTTCACGAGAAAGTCCCAACCAGTCTCGCAATCGTTTACCGCTTGCATCGTCAAAGGGTACGCCGGACTTGTGCACTTTTATTCCGGGTGCTTGTCCAGCTATCAAAATTTTAGATTTAGGGTGCAGTTGAATAACAGGTCGTGGCCCCAGGGGAAGGTGCTCTTGGCATACCGTACACGCCCTAACTTGGGTCAATAGCGTTTCTATTTGTGGCATAATGTATCTTATATCGGCTATAAGAGGCTTCTAGGTCTATTAAGTCAATTTTAAGTTTGTTGGCTTTATCGCCAATAAAAGAGTTGTATATTTTGTTTGTGTTTGCTAGTAGGCGCATCTGTGATTTTTTAACTTTGCCTCTACTGATTATTGGTTTTTTAGATATTGGCATATTTAGTACAAATCAGAAAATTTTAATTTCTTGGTTTAGATCCTCAATCATCTGTTGTTGTCTCCTTTGTATTTCTTCTATTGTCCAAACTGAATTTTCAAAAATTCGCCTTGTCAGTTCAAAAGAGGTAGCTATATTATCTCCATTAGTATATATCGCTTTTTTTTCTTTAAAATTCTTGTCCTGTGCTTGAATATTTTTTCTCATAGATAACAGAGTTAAATTGCCCAAGCAATTGGTGTACTTTTCTCGTTCTTCTGGTGTAAAGATTTCATTCCAGCCATTATTATCGTTCAAATTCTGTGGCAAGATATGCTCAATATGCTTTTTCTTATCTAAGGGCAGAAAATGTTGATTGCTATCATCCTTAGTTTTATACTCTAAAAATAATAGTACTGATTTATCCCATTTCTGACCATAAACATAATCGCTACTTATAAATTCGTCATACGTTTTGGTAGTAGAAAATTTTTCTATATTCTCTTTTATTATTTTTACTACTTCTTCAATTGAAGCCTTTGATTTTTTTCAGGATATTGAATGAAGTTTGTTTTATCCTATTCAATGTTGCCCCTGCAATCCAATTTTGATAGTAGTAGGCAAAAATGATTTTCTTGAGCTGTTGGTAATCTCTATAACCAACATGTTTTGCAGTTATCAAGATACTTCTCCAATAAATTTGATGCCTTAGATACCTTAAAGCATAAACATATTTATCTTGTTCTTTTCTTAAAACTTCAATGTAGTGGCCTGCAAATTTTTTAATATCGGCTATTAGTGCTAGAGTGTCTCTAATTTTTTAATAGTTTTTTCAATTGATTTTGTTTGTTGTTTAGATAGGGGCATATTTATCTATTGTATTATTTATCGGTTTCAAACATTTTGTGCAATTTAGTCAAAATATTCTTGATTCTACTTTTGTCAAATTCTGCAATTTTCTCCCAAGATAAATCATGTTGTTCATCAATATAATTATTTTTCTTATATTCTCTAATTTTCTCTGAATCTGAATCGCAATAATTAGCTATCCATTCTTTAGGGTTCTGCGCTCTTTTTTCATTATTCTCTTTTCCTGCTAATAGTTGTAAGTTAAAAAGATAATTTGATTTTATTAGATAATCTTCGGGCAATTCTTTACTATTAGGAAACTTATTTCCAAATAATTTTAACTATCTCAAATAAGAGAGACTGCCTCTCTTCCACCTCTTTTTTACCAAACTCTAGATAGGGTTTAAAATTAAGGTTATGTCTATTCTTAAAATCTTCAAAACTTTTATTTGATTTATAAAAATCACCTGTGAGTGTTTCGTTCCATAATAAGGTACTTGCATAAGTTTTTAACTTGTTTTTGTATGTTTCATTGTTGCTTGAGGCATTATCGTTGCCTTTAAGTAAAAGCAAAGCACCTAATCTATTTCTTTCTAAGTTAAATTCTTCTTCATCCTTAAACTTCTCTATATTTTCTTCATTCCTAGCCAAAATATGTTCTATTTGGTAATTGTTTTTTGTTTTTCTAGTTTTTGTTAAATGTCCAAAATCAGGTCTTGGATTATTCGTTTCAATGGCAATAAAATCTTCTATTCGAGCAAAAAAGTAACGCTTAAAATTGGGTTCCAAATCTATTCCCGTTGATTTAAAAAGACTTGCATTAAAAATATCTTTTATTTCTTGGTCATATTTTGTAAAGAGAGTGTTTGATATGCTTTCTTTAAAAGCATTTCTGACTGATTCTACATTTCCATTACGAACTCTTTCGTTAATTTTGTAGACTTCAGGATTAAACTTATTACTTTCGTAAGCTTGAAATAGTCTTAACAAAGAATAAGTTCTATCTACATGATAGGAAATTTCTTGTATTTTTCTGTTTTCATTTTCATCCTTATAATCACATGCTCCCAATATTAATATCAATTGACTTTCCATTTCATTTAAGCCATTAAAATAAACATGCTTAAATTCATTGTGGTATTCGTCTCTGTTTCTATATTCGAACAATTTGATCCATAAGTTTGAGTAATATAAAAAATCTTCGTCCAAAAATCGTATTACTTGTTGCTCATTTTCCAATGACAATTTTTGACTAATTTCTTTTTTGTCAAATAATTTTCTATGGTAGTTGTCTTTAGTAATCTCTTGTGCTTTCGTGCGATTATCAACATATTTGGATCGCAAATAATACTCAAAAAAAGAATCAACACCTGCAATTTGGCGCGTGTACAATTTTTCAAGTTTTTCTACTTGACTTTCCCATAATTCGTTGTATTTTTCCACTTTATCTTTTGCAATCTTCCCTAAGAGTTTTCCTTTTAAGATTTCATGGGGTTTTAGACTCATTCCCCTGTCATTAATCGCTTCAAATAGCATTGGTATATCGGTTTGAGAAGCACTCAATTCTATTAAAACTACTCTGTTAAATAGATATTGAACAAAAGCAATAAACCTGCTTTCGTTTCCGTGTATTTCTTTTTGGATGTATAATTTTATGCGTTTATAATTTTCAATAATATTTTCACCAGTTTTAGTTGTAGGATTCATATCATTTATTTTATCTTTATATAACCCCTCTAAAATACCCTTTTCTTTTTCGTGATTGATAACGAATGATTTACCGTCTATGGTGGTAGTTGCAATACAGCTAGAGATAAAATCTATATCTATAATATCTGGTTTAATTCCAATATCTTTTCCTAAATGATAAAGACAAATATTGATTAATGTTAAGGTGGTCAGCCTTTGCTGTCCATCTACAATATATATTTTTCCTTCTGTCTTATTAGTTACATAAGTATTTAAATAATACCAAGAGTATTTTGTAATCGTTTTTTTTATTTCCACGATACTAACTTCTTTGTATTTTTCATATTCAAGATTGAATGTAAAAAATATGTCATCCAATAGTTCCTTTACTGGTTCTTCATTCCATTTATATTGCCTTTGATAAAAATCAATATAAAAGATTTTATTGCTAAAAACATCCCGCAAATTTTGTTTATCCGGTGTTATGTCCATAATTATTTCTCCTTATCAATGTAGTTGGGTGCGCATAATACTCACCGTTGCTCATATTCATATCCTAACATAAAAAATGCTTATTGGTTAGATTACTAAAATACTCAAATCAAACATGCATTTATGCATAAGCCACCCTTGCTTTCGATGCCTGTATGGGCGCTCTACTAGATTATGCTTAAGTGCATACTGCTTACCTTTATTGATCAAAAAGACACTGTCGTGCTTGTTTAATTTCAGGATTTTCTGACTAATGAGTTCCATTAATAAACTTCATACATTATTCGGGAGGTGCCCGGTGTCTCAGTTTTTTTTCGTCAAGTCACTTTATCAAAGTAATAGAATTTTGCAAAAGAGATCTTTTTCCTTCTCCAAAACAAAAATAAAAGTAGCAATAACCAATAAGAAGACACTAAAAAAATAGATACTTGATTTTTATCAATTTTATAATTATTATACTTACGATAACCTCCTTAAAGGCGCAGTTTTATGCTGTGCCTTTTTTTATGACAAGAGGAAAGAAATTGTTAGTATACGTTCTATTGTGTTTTCTTATAGCTTAGCTATGTTAGCTTAATACAATGTCTCTTGTTTTTCGTATAATATTTTTCGTGTGAGGCTCTTCTATAATGCTCCTCGTGTAATGTTTCCCGTATCAGCCTTCCCATATCAGGTTTCCCGTATCAGCCTTCCCGTATCAGGCTTCCGTATGAGATTTTTCGTACAGGGCACATCATATAAAATCTGTCATATAGCGCCCGTATACTATCATGTAAATATATGAAAGCAGTAGTTATTGGTGCAGGAATGGGTGGCTTGAGTGTAGCGGGCTATCTTGCGCAGGCAGGATTTCAGGTTACCATACTCGAAAAAAATGAATGGGTTGGCGGAAGAGTACGAGAATGGAAACACAATGGCTATCGTTTTGACATGGGACCGAGTTGGTATTGGATGACCGATCACCATGATCAATGGTTTAAAGATCTCGGTTTTAAGCGAGAAGACTATTATTCGCAACAGCGCGTTGATCCCAGCTATAAGGTAGTATTTAAGGATTGTTCGATAACGCTTCCCGTAGATGTAAGAGGAATCATGCATGTTTTTGATTCTATTGAGCCCGGCTCTGGAGGAAGGCTAAAGCAGTTTTTATACGAGATGGGTCGAGACTATGCCTATCTAATGAAGCACGTAATTTATTATCATCCCCGATCGGTGCTTCAATGGGCTAGAGCAGGACTCATGGTCATGCGTTATTTTGGTATAAAAGGGCTTGTGCGTAATTATCATCAGCGTATAGCGCGTATTGTGAAAGACAGCCGACTAAGAAAAATCTTGTTATTTCCCGTTGTGTTTCTCGGTGGAAATCCCAAAAATATACCTGCAGCCTACGCCATCATGAACTATATAGATATGGAGCTAGGCACATGGTATCCCGAGGGAGGGTTTTCTCGTGTTCCCGAAGCGATGGCCAAGGTAGTAAAGGCACTCGGTGCAAAAATTGAATGTAAGGCCGAAGTACATGCAATCGAATGTAGCTCATCAAAAGCACGCTTTGTACATACAAAAGATCGATCGTATGAGGCAGACCTAGTTGTGTGCAATGCAGATCGATACCTAGTTGATCAGTTTCTTATTCCAGAACACAAACGTGAGTATAGCCCAAAGGCATGGAATCGTAAGGCTATCGCACCGGGTGTGTTTAATCTTTTTTTGGGGGTTGCTGATGAATTACCAGAGCTCTGTCACCATACGTTCTACTTTGATGCAGACTGGGACAGGCATTTTCATTCAATCTATGCGCGCAAACGGTGGCCCGAAGAACCCTTATTCTACATACACGCCGCTCAAAAAAGCGATGCAAGTGCGGCACCAAAAGGCAAGACGGGCTTGTTTTGTCTCGTGCCCATCGCCTCAGGAATACGAGATACGAACGCGCAAAGACTCAAGTTACTCGCACATGTCTTACGCAGGTTGGAGCACAATCTCGACACAAATATACGTGAAAAAATCGAATTTGAGCGCGTAGTTTCTTTGAACGAATTTGAACAGGACTTTAATGCCTATAAGGGCAATGCCTTTGGTCTCAGCATGACCTTAAAACATACATTTATCTTTCGTGATTTTAATCGCTCGCGTACCATACCCAATATGTATTTTTCAGGTCAGTATACAAGCCCAGGCACAGGAACCACCATGTCAATGATATCGGGTAAGGTTGTCGCTGGGCGCATCATTGATGAGTTAAGCCTTTAGCTATTACTCTGCCGATTACTCTGCCGATTATTTTTTGGCAATCCTTTTGGGCAATCCTTATTCTGCCGATTATTCTGGCAATCCTTTTTGGCAATCAATAGCCTTGCTATATAATACCGACTATCTATATACCGACATCGTTATGTAACAGCTATATCAACGCTTGGTCTAAACTTGAGTAGTTCTGTTATTGCCGAATGCACACTATGTTCTACAAAGGCCTGTATACTTGAAGCGTCAGACGGTATTGTGTTAGATGCGGTATCAGATAGCGTGGTAGGGGATTCAGAGGAGCCTTTGAGTTTAGCAAGCGTGTTTTGGGTAAAATGATAGTCAAAACGGGGAGCCCATTTACGCGAACCTAATTTTGCTGTTGTTGAGCAGTTGTCTACCATATAGCTTACCCCTTTATAGTGCATATAAGGATTAAGCGAGTCGACTGCTTCTATTACTGATTCGTTTATGACTTCTGAGTAGCTATGTCCTTGTTCTAGGAGTATGTCAATTTGTGCCATCATGCTTGCAATGTATATACCAGCAGTGAGAGGGTGTATGTCTATGGAACGCGTGTCTCGTTGAGCACGAACCCTTGTTCCAATTATGCGCCACATTTCTGTTGTGTCTATGTCTTGTACGGGATACTGCGCAGTACGTCGTGTAGTCATCACTACCGAGCGTATCTCATTGCATGATGCCACTTCGTCATATATCTCTTGTAAAATCTCTTTTGCAGGTAGGTAGGCAAGAGAGTATGCGGTTTTAAAGAGGGATTTGTCCTCGTCATTCATGGCATCGTATACATGATATATGCCTTTGTGAGATATAGTTTTGGAGATCGGTCCCGTGATATTTTCGACTGAATTGATAAATGCCTGCTCTTTTGACATACCTGAATCAACAAAATATCTATAGAGGCATTCGACAATTCCATGTACTGCCCCCAAAAGTATACCGCGTTCACCGTAAATATCAGACCGAAATTCCATCTCAAGACTTGTGCAGAAACTAAAAGGGCTACCGAGTGCGATGGACCAGGCTATTGCATAGTCCGTAGCCTTACCCGTATAGTCCTGCTCTACTGCAAAGCTAGCGTTGATTCCTGCTCCATCTACTTTCTTGCCCTGTTCGTAGAGTCTTCTGACCGAAGGTCCCATTCCCTTAGGGCATACGCCGATTACGTTTATATCGGAAGGAAAATACTCGTTAATCGAACGGAGGTGCCCAAGCAAAAATCCATGGCTGAGACCGAGTGTAGCGCCTTTTTTTAACGAGGCAAATACTTTCTTATACAGAATGCTCTGAGCGTAGTCAGAGATTAGCAGGAGCACGAGGTCGCTTCGCTTGATGACCTCAAACATCTCTCCCAATGTTCCGTTTGCCTCCGTAAAGCCTTCTGCTTCGGCGTGCTTCTTTGAGCTACTTCCTTCTCGTAGCCCTATGCTTACCCTAATTCCAGTTCCTTGAAGCGAATCTCTGAGGTTACAGGACTGTGCGGGGGCTTGGCTTCCCCATCCTATTACCCCTATTTCCTTAATACCCTCAAGGGCTGATGCCAGTTTTGAAAATTGTGAACGACCACCTCGTATGAGGTATTCTTCTGTGTTTGCAAGTTGGACTTTTTCTTTGGTAAAAATATTGCTGTGGTAATCAAAATTCATTTTTTTCTCGCTATACTATTTATTTTAGTAGAATATGGCAGAATATGGTAGAGCATGGCAGAATATGGCAGAAATTTGGTAGCAATTGGCAGTAATTGTATTAGCTTTACTCTATACCTAGTTTCCTCTCGATATCCTAGCTCGTATATCCCAATCTCTTATATATTGGGCTTGTAGGGTATAGAATTCTCAATACTATGGCAATGCTGTAAAAACTACAAGAGTAATGCTATAATAGAATGGCAGTGTTAATTACAGCGAGAGAACATTGATGCAAAAGAGTGTATTCACATTCAAGAATTTTTTGACAAAAGAACAACTAGAAGCCCGCCTGAGAGTACGAACAAGCGATACGGATGATCCTCGGGGAATCTTTTTTAGAGATTCTACCGCTATAGTACATTCTTCGCCCTTTAGAAGAATGAAACACAAGACCCAAATGATATTTGCACCACTCAATGATCACATATGTACAAGAATGGAACATACGCTCCATGTTGCAACCATATCGGTTACCATTGCACGTGCCCTGGGTCTCAATATTGATCTCACGTGGGCAATTAGCTTGGGGCACGATCTTGGACATGCTCCCTTTGGGCATACGGGAGAAACCATTATAAAAGAGCTATTTGGAAAAGAGTTTAATCATGAAATACATTCTTTACGGGTGGTGGATGAAATATCAAAGCTCAATCTTTCTTATGCGGTACGAGATGGTATAGTCAGCCACTGTGGCGAAAAATACGAACAATATATCCAGCCCCATAGCGAGCACCCAAAGCTAGAAGAGTATACTGCGCTTACTCACTATCCAGCTACCTACGAGGCCTGTGTTGTGCGTGTTGCCGATAAGATAGCCTATCTAGGGAGAGACTACGAAGACGCAATTACCTACGGCTATGTTACACGTGACCATCTCCCAAAGCATATAGCAGAAGACCTAGGTCCAGACAACCGTACTATTATCGATACCCTCGTACGCGATTGCATTGCTCATAGTACTTCTACCGCTGGAATAGGCTTTTCTGATAGGATATACGCATTGTTACTCGATATGCGTGATTTTAATGTCACCCATATCTATAAAAATCGACGTATGAAATCACAAGAAGAAAAATGTAAACGCTTATTGATGATTATTTATGAGGAACTTGAGTCAAAAGTAAGTGTAGTAATGGATGATACAGAGCAGTATGAACATTCTGACTATGCACTGATACGAGGATTTGGAAATTATGCCCATGATCGACTTACTCAGTATGATTTAAAGGATGAGCGTTCACGCAAACTCGCCATGAGGGACTTTATCGCAGGAATGACCGATACGTTTGTTATTTCTTGTAGTGAACAGTTATTATTGCCACATCAAAAAGGAGAATTATTTTATGGTTAAAAAAAGCAGTGTGATATATAGATTAGAGAGCAATATTTTATGAATAGTAGTAACAATCGTAGCCTTACCGTCTTGTGTTGTGCCTTGATGCTTGTAGTAGGAATGAGTGCCCTGTCTTGTGTGACACGTAACGACAAATTTGAGAATGTCGATGGTGAGGTGAAGAATCAAAATTTTCTAAAGGCATTTGAGATTATCCAAAAAAATAAGAAAGGCATTTATAACATAAAAAAAGATGCCGTCCTGTATTACCTCGATACGGGATATCTTGCCCTACATGGAAACAATATAAAGCAATCGCTTACTCGCCTACAAGAAGCAGAGCGCCTCATGGCAGAATACCAAAAGGCAGTTATATCAGAAGAGGCAGCGTCATTCTTGGTCAACGACACTATCATATCCTACGCGGGGGCAGACTATGAAAAACTCTATGCAAATATTGGACTTTCGCTCGGATATCTATCGAAGGGGGAGACCGAAAAAGGCTTTGTCGAAATTCGTAGAGTACAGAACATCATAAATAAAATTCAAGCGGACAATTATACGCGTATTGAACAATACAATAGTGCAGATCCGGAGATCGTAGTGAATCCAAAGAATTACCCTCTTCTAGACTCTGCCTTTGCACGATGGATGTCGTGGTGGTTGTATCGACACGCAGGCGATAGAACAAATATTCCAGTAGCCGAACGAAACTACGAGCGTGCAATAGGAATTCAGCCACAACTATATTATTTTACTCCCCCATCGATGAAACGCTGGAACTATGATGATACTAAGCCATCGCTTAAACTGGTAGCGATGACTGAGATGATACCACCGCTGAACATTTATCAAAGTTACTTAGAGGTACAAAACCAGCAACTTGTACTGTCTTCGGAGATTCGAGAGAGTGGGGATTTTAGGGGCTATGACGTTGATACATTGTATACAGGCATAACGGTATCGGGTTTTGAGTCGGGGCTAACATTTCCTATTTCTTTTGCTAAATTCGATGAGGTAGCATTAAGGCAAAATAGAGTAGCGGGTGTAGAAATACGCTCGGGTTCGGTCGATGGTGACTTGTTGGGTACTATGGCACTGATAGAAGACGTAGGTGTAATTGCCTACGAGACTTTTAAGTTTAAGGCTCCGTGGCTCTATGCAAAACAAATTTTGCGCCTTGCCATCAAAATTGCAGGAAGCGCAGCATTAGACACAGCACAATCAGGGCTAGGAGCGATAGCCTTGATAACAGGCTTGGCATTAGAGGTACCCGATAATAGAAGTAGCAGGTATATACCAAAAAGAATATGGGTAGGAGAGATAGACGTGCCACAGACATACGCTATAGCCTTGGTATATCGAGACAAAAATGGAGGCCTGCTCCACAGCGAATTACTCACAGGTGACTACAAAGCAGATCAATTAAATCTAAGATTATCATCGTATTTACAATAATAATTGTATGCAACACTCGTTACACGATTTTCTGTGCATTGTTGGTCCGCAACATAGTGGAAAAAGCCTTCTTGGGTCCATGATCGCTCGTTCGCTCTCTCTGTCACATGTTGATCTTGACGAGAGAGTGCTTATGCATGCGGAAAAAATTAATGGCACAATAACATCGGTGAGAGAACTATACAAGACAAGTGGAAAAGAAATGTTTCAGCAGTGGGAGTGCATAGCATTTGAAGGCATAGAAAACGAAAGCACAAAGAAAAAAGGTCCCTTGGTACTTTCGTGCGGGGGAGGAATTGCAGATAACCAAGCGGTCTGGACTGCAGTACGCAGGCATATGGTGATAGCGCTGACGATTGACCCAGTGATCTCGTGGAATAGACTGGGATTGCATAGCGCAACTGACTACGATCCAGCATTGTTACCGGCCTATGTGCAAGGGAGCAAACAGCCCTTTGAAAAGTTTGTAGCACTCATTACCAAACGCAATGAGATATATCGTCAGGGCGCGTCCTTGGTTCTTAATGGAGCACAAGATCCTGATATTCTGTGTGATGTAAGTTTGGAGTATATAAAAAAAGCAGTTGGGTATACTATATAGACATGGTACTCGTGTTAAATGCGGGAAGTTCGTCGCTTAAATGTAGTATTTTTGACACTAGCAATATGCCACAACGACGAGCATCTTTTCTTGTTGAGCGTATAGGGCAAGAACATGCGCATGTTGAATCAACAATAGCGGACAAGGTAGAGCATGAAGATATTCACGTGGCTTCGCACGGCGTAGCACTACAATGGGTGATCAAAAAAGCGGTTTCTAAGGGAATAGATATACACAAGATACAGCATATTGGGCACAGGGTAGTACACGGGGGAGAATATTTTCTGCAGCCCACACGGGTGAACAAAGCGGTCATAGAACAAATACGGGCATGTATTCCCCTTGCACCTCTTCACAATCCCGCTAATGTGCAAGGAATTATGACAGCCATGGAGTTGTTTTCTCAGGTAGAACACACAGCGGTATTTGATACCTCATTTCATCAAAGTCTTAGTCCTGAACGATACCTTTATGCACTGCCGATAGCCTTATATCATCAGCATAAAATACGTAAATATGGCTTTCATGGAACGTCATATAAGTATATATCGGAGCGTTGTAAAAAAGTACTAAAGCTTAGCGATATCATCGTGTGCCATCTTGGTAATGGAGCATCAATATGTGCTATTGAGAATGGCGCAAGCGTGGATACGAGTATGGGATTTACCCCCTTACAAGGCTTAGTAATGGGTACACGATCGGGCGATATAGATCCCTCAATTTTGTTTTATCTTCTTGAACATGGGTATACGCAAGAACAATTGGTGCAACTTGTTAATAAAAAAAGTGGACTCAAGGGACTCTCAGAGATAAGCAATGACATGAGAGACCTACACAAGGCACGTGCCCAGTCAACAAAAGCAGATATGGCCATACGAGTGTTCTGTCGTCGTGTGGCGCAGTATATCGGTGCGTACTATGCAACAATGTCACGTTGTCAAGCACTCGTGTTTACCGCTGGCATAGGCGAAAACGATGGGCCTATACGAGATGAGATTTGTTCGCTCTTACATGTGCCATCATTAAGACTCGATCCCACTAGTAACGTGCAAAAGATCAAACAAGACATACAGCTCATCTCTACCAATACATCTCATATTCCAGTGTACGTGGTAAAAACCGACGAAGAATTTCAAATTGCCAAGGAAATCACCGGTATGAGCGGAGCTGATACAAAGGAACAGGATACATTTGAAGCAAAGCATAAATAAAAGCGAAAATAAAGAACCATATTTTTGTCTTCATCACATATTAGAATGGGTTTCATGTCAGAAAAGAGCAATGAGTTTTTTTTTAGGAGCTATCAGTTCTGTTCATTATTCGGCAACCTTGAGGGAATCTTGTCGTGTGTTTAGTGTCTTTGTCAACCGACCAAAAAAAAGTGGAGTAAAAAAAGATGCACATACGAGTACAGGGGAAAAACACAGCGAAATAGAAGACAATCCAATAGTTATACGAGCAGCAGACGCCAAAGAAGCTCATCGGCTTTCGTTACGTCATTTAAACGCACATGCACATGCACACCAAACGATCGTGGGCATTACGCTACTCTATAATGGCACAAGCATTCTTATACCCGAAATGACATGGAATAGTCGCACAAAAACGTGGAGGGTAGACTTCTGTACTGCGAGCACATCTTTACGAAAAGATACATCTATAGCTATCGCATTTTGTTGGTACGTTCTTGAAAAACTTGACATTGCAATCTCAAAGTTTTATCTCAATTGTTATAGGCCTACAGAAGAACGTTCAAGCTCAGGCTGGAAATCCTTTGAAATTACAGAGAAGATACGAAAGCGGGTAGACGAATATAAGGAGATATTTGATAGTCTGATAGCATTGCAACCGTTTAATGCCGAAACGCTAGAAATACTAGAAACACTAGAACCCTGTGATAGGCAGTATTGTGAATATTGCTCTAAGCAAGAATCAGTTGATATTGACTCGGTAGCGACCTTACGTAAATCAAAACATTTTATAGAAGAACTCAGATCGCAGAATATTGAACGTTTTGCTGACATTCCTGCAACGTATAAGCTCAACTCTATACAGAGAAGACAGATTGAATCAGTCAAAGAAAATAGCATCATCGTGGTAAAAAAGGAGTTAGAGGAATACACGCACACACTGGCTTTTCCTCGTTACTATCTTGACTTTGAGGCCTACAATATGGCTATCCCAAACATCAAGGGATATAAAAATTGGGATTTTATTCCCTTTTTGTTCTCTTTACAGTGGCAGGACAAGCCAGACGGAAATATTCAATCCTTTTTGTGGGCTATGCAACCTGGCTACGATAAGCGTGGGGATATGTGGGAACAGCTTTGTTTACATCTCGCTAATGCGGGGAGTATAATCGTGTTTGGAAGCGAATTTGAAACACGCATACTCACGAGTCTAGGAACATTATTTGGTCAAGATCAAGAGAGCAAAGTAATGCTTGAAAAAATTTCTGATCTCCAAGAGCCGTTCTCTAAGCTTTCGATCTATCACCCATATCAGCGTGGTAAAATTGCCCTTAAAACCCTTGCACAGGTATGGTTCAATGACTCACAGTCCTACAGGATACAAGGGGGAATAGAAGCAAATTACTACTATCTCAAACTTACAGACGAAGTCCAGATGACCTTTGAACGTGTCGCTTCTCATCCATATCACCAGAAGATACTACAAGAGGCAGATACGCATTCACCAAAGCGAATAAGCCTGAAGGACATTGCCTACTACTGCAAACGTGATACCGAGATAATGATACGTCTCGTGCAACTTATTGAATCAAAACAATAAGCTCATCGCTACCTCCAAGCCATAAATAGAGCGTATTACCGTGGGTATTGATGTACTGTTATAATGTGTGGTAGGAACATTATGGCAAAAATCGTACTTATTGGTTCGGGTAGTAAACAATTTGGTCTTGGTACGCTGGGAGATATTTTTTCTAGCGAGGCGCTGTACCATAGCACCATCATGCTTCATGACATTCGTGAAAAAGAGTTGCAAGAGGTACATGACCTTGCAAAAAATTTTATACAGAAACATGACTTACCATTTAGTGTGCAGTCAAGCACATCACGAAAAACAGCGCTAGAACATGCCGATTACGTCATCATATCTATTGAGGTAGGTGATCGCTTTGCGCTATGGGATATGGACAGAACTATTCCTCAGCAATACGGAATACGCCAAGTATATGGTGAAAACGGCGGAGCAGGGGGGCTTTTTCATTCCTTGCGCATCATACCGCCTATACTTGATATCTGCAAGGATGTGATGCAAATATGTCCCGAAGCATTTGTGTTTAATTACAGTAATCCGATGAGCAGGATATGTACTACGGTGCACGCCGTTTTTCCTCGTCTCAAATTTATTGGTCTTTGTCATGAAATTGCGTCGCTTGAACGCTATCTTCCTGCAATGCTTAATACAGCATTTGATAATCTAGAGCTATACGCAGCGGGGCTTAATCACTTTAGCTGTTTGCTTAGTGCACGGTATAAGTCACGAGATAGGGTACCGCATAGACCTAACAAGGCAAGTGAGAATGTTCGAGACAATACACGGGATCATTTGGACGCCTATCCCGATATACTCGCTAAGGCGCCACAATTTTTTGAGACTGTTCCTAGCTATACCGACTATATACGCGAAGTACTAAAAGGGAAAAATTATTTTCAGACCGAAGGGCTTTTACATATACCCGATATACCCGTTGAGAGACCGCTTGCAGAGCGACACCTTTGCATGTATGTGCTCAAAACATTTTCGCTTCTCCCGATTACGAGCGATAGTCATTTTGGAGAATATCTCGGATGGGCCTATGATGTGGCAGATCATAAAGGGATACTCGATTTTTACTATTACTACCAGCGTATGCTCGCCGACGAGTACGCTAGTCATAACATAGAGCTTACTGTTCATGAGCGAGTTGCTCCTATCATGTCGGGCTTAGAGTCAGGTAAAGAATTTGTAGAGGCAGCGGTCAATATTCCAAATATCACACAAGATGGTAAAAGGCTTATACAAGAATTACCGGAGTGGATAGCGGTAGAGGTTCCTGCAAACATTCGGTATAAGTCAATAGAAGGAATCAGTGCCCCCAGTCTTTCAAAATCATATGCGGCGCTATTACAAAATCAAGTGGCAGTTCATGCGATGACTACTGAGGCTGTGTTGACAAAATCAAAAAAGATGGTCTTACATGCCCTGCTTTCTGATCCTATTGTCACTGTTGCAAGAGGTCTCGAAGACCTCATTGATGCAATGATTTTGCGACAGCAACCGTTTCTTGACTATCTGGCATAAGGCAATTATGGTAAGGCAGTTATTATAGTAACCTTAGTAAAGGATATAGTATACATTATTACCTGTCTGGCATAAGCGGTAATTATATATAGTAACTTAAATAAAGGAGGAATAGTATGTCAAAGTGCATTGCAATAACGGGTTGTTCGCGAGGTATCGGTCTTGCACTTGTAAAACAATATCTTTTGCACACAGAGCATGTGGTATATGCAGGAACACGAAATAAGGCAGATTCGCTTGAGGCTTTACAGGCAAGTGATACTAGCTATAAAACACGTTTGCATATTCAAGAAGGACAGGATATGAAACACCCAGTGCAGGCTGCGCAGGATCTTGTACAAGCGCTTAATGGTAAACATATCGATGTACTCGTACATAACGCAGGAGTATATCTCAACAAGGGCAAGGATTTGCTAGAGGGGCTTGATGAGTCAGTTATGGCAGAAAATATATTTGTCAATACCGTTGCTCCGCTTGTCATGACACGGCATTTGCTGGCGTCTTTCGCACCAAGAGCTACTATTGCAGCTATTAGTTCGCAGCTTGGATCGATTAGTCAGGCACATATACAAGATTATTCTTATTCAATATCAAAGGCAGGGCTAAACATGGGGCTCAAGATACTATCACAAGAACTCAAAGATAAGGGTATACGGGTATGTGCTATATCTCCTGGCTGGGTTAAAACAGATATGGGAGGAATGAATGCGCCTATGGATTTACAAAAATCGGTTGAATACGTACAAAAAGTGATAGACTCAGGTATTCGCGGAGGTCCCGTTTTTCTGTCTTTTTCGGGACGAGAGGTGCCTTGGTAGGTTAAGGGTTAGGGGCTAGCCAGCGCGCTCAAAATATAAATATCACGGCATGCCCAAAATGTCTAAAATATCATGAAGCGAATAAAGCATACAAAAATTCCTGCTATTCTGAAACTATATTTTTTGAAAGCTATATTTTAAAGCTGTCTGCTATTTATCTGCTACTTATTGGCTACTTATTTTCTCGGAGAAACTTAGCAAGAATGCGCAAGGCTTCTTGTCTTTCGGGGTTGCTCCAGTCTAAGGCGCCACCTTTTTTTGCAATGAGTTTTCCATCGTAAATCAAGAAATTTGCAGGAGTACCCCTGATTCTTAGGGGAGTCTCGTTTATTAGTTCAGCGCGTGGCGAATGAAAAACGGGACTGCGAAGACGATAATTAAGAATAAATTCTTGTGCTTGTTCAATATCCTCGTCTATGCTGATATATTGGATCGTGATACCATCGGAGGGGGCGAGGAGAGTTTCGAGCTGACTGAGTTTTGGCGCTTCTTCTATACAATACCTACACCAAGAAACCCATACAACGAGTAAAATTAAATCTCGACTTACTCCTATTTTTGCATTTGCCTGCCCGCTGAGTTGCGGTAATATCATATCAGAGAGTTGTTGGTTAACAGGAAAGAGCCCAACGTTGGTTACTAGCTGAGATTGTGATATGTCAGATTGTTGATTTTGTGATCGCGACTGAGTTTCTGCGTTATTTTGTTTTGTATTAGTTTCCGTATTGTTTTGGAGAGTTATCACTAAGATAGTTGCGATGACAATAATTGAAACGACAATAATAAGGATGATGGTTGATCTTTTTTTCATATGTATATCCTAGCCTATATAATAGCAGTTTACCGTAGTTCAAAAGCGGTATAAAGTAGATTTATTTTGGCACTGTTGTGTTTGGCGTCGTTTATTGGCGCCATCTATGTTGCTATTTGCTATGTCGGTGTTTATGTGCTAGTTTGTGTTTTTTTATGTATCGGATTTCTTATTTTTTTGTATGGTTTTGGGTTTTTTTGTGTGATGGGGATGGAAATTCTAGTGCGAGGGTGTGAGTGATGGTATTTCCTATTTCGTCGTCTGAATATTGAATGGCTCCCGGAACAGCATAGTCCGAAGAGAGCGCCCAGCTTTTTCTATTTCGCTCAAAGTATCGAAAAGCCTTGTCATTTAGTTCGACAAGGGCTTTTTTGATAACCGGTGTCTTTGCTCCTTTGCGAGTCTCTATGGTCATCATAGAATGGAGGGGAATGCCCCAGGCTTCCCATTGTTTTGTTGAGTTTGCGAGACCGCGTATCGTAGCCATATAGCCTGAAAGCGAGTTGTAAATCAGGGTGCATGCACATAAACCGAGAGAGTAGCAATAATTGGAATCAAAATTGCTTGGGAAAGCGCTTCGTCCTTCGTAACCAAAAAAATGTGCTACATGAGAAAACGGAATCTCAGGGCTTACAGTTTTGTTTTTTTGTTTTCTTGAGTTGAGTTCAACATTCACCATTTCTATAATCATTTTTTCTGTTTCAATCTGCGAAAGAACAATATTGCCGTGTGGGTCTCTGTCTTGTAAAAGTTGTGTACTAATGTGAGAAGGGAGTGACGCAAAAACTTCTTTAAGTTTAGAAGGCAGGTTTTTTTGCACAAAACTTTTTCTTTTTTCGGTGGTAGTGAAATTTTTTATGCGGGTATCAGCGAGAAGGGCATTTATCTCGGTAATCAACGAACGAATATCTGGAATAAACTCTATTAATCCTTCGGGTATGAGAACAAGACCAAAATAATCGCCATTCTGTGCCCTATCGATAATAACCTGTGTGATTGTGTTGATTATCTCTTTTAGTGACGAGCCATTATTGAGTAATTCCTCAGAGATCAGTGCTATATTAGGATGAGTACTGAGTGCACACTCAAGAGTGATGTGGCTTGCAGCACGTCCCATGAGCCGTATAAAATGCCAATATTTACGGGCACTGCTAGCGTCCCGAGCAATATTACCAATAAGTTCGCTATAGGTTTTTGTCGCAGTGTCAAAGCCAAATGAACTTTCAATATACTTATTTTTCAGGTCACCATCTATAGTTTTAGGAACCCCAACGACTACGCAAGAGCATTCATGTGCTATAAAATATTCTGAGAGCAGTGCTGCATTTGTGTTACTGTCATCACCACCGATGACCACAAGACCATTGAGTTTGCATTCCTGAACCGTTTGTAATGCGGATTCGAATTGCGCAGGAGTTTCTATTTTTGTCCGTCCTGATCCAATGATGTTAAAACCACCAGTATTTCGATAACGATCAATGAGAGTATCGGTAAGTTCTATATGCTTGTTTTTTACGAGACCTTCTGTACCCATGAGAAAGCCATATAGTATTGATTGTGTATTAAGTTGCTTGAGTCCATCGTACAGTCCAGCAATGACATTATGTCCCCCCGGTGCCTGACCACCGGATAGTATGACACCAACACGCAGTTCTGATAAGGGAGTTGTGATTTTTTTTGTTTGTTCTTTTGCTTGCTTTTGTACTTGTTTTTGTCTTATAAAACGGATGGGCGTTTTTTGAATACTAGAGGGAAAAAATTCTTGTAATTGGGCTATAGTGAGCTCTGATTTTATGGAACTCTTGGTTTCATAAGCGAGGTTCTTTATACTAGTTTTAAATATATCTGGTCTACGAGGTTTGTAGTCTAGTCTCTTTGTATGCAAGGTTGTGGATGTCATCTTTTTTCCTCAGTGTAAATATATAGTAGATAAATACACAGTAATGTATGGTATATGTTTGCAACATAAACGCATTGCAAGCAAATACAGTGCACACGTAGTCATAGTAATGTGTGTATGGCTTCTTGCATCGCTATCAGTACATGGTATAACATGCTTGAAGGACAGTAGTGTGATACATTGCCGTATTTATCTATTCTATCATACCATATGCCTTTTTGAGGTAAAAGGTAGCGTGACGCTATAGTCTCTAATACATCGTGTGCGTTATGGGTGATGCTATTGTTTGTCTTTTTGGTCGTATTGGGTTTTTTGGTCGTTTTGGGTTGCTCGAAACTGCTTGGCTTTTTGATTTCTGAGTTAGGTATCTTGCTATTTGCTGGGTTTGAGGGCATATCACGGCTTGTATTAGTATTAGGACTGCGTTCTCGAACCATGAGCGCTTTTAGGTGTTCTGTCTGTACCCATAGGCGATGAGTTGGGGTCTTGATGTGAACATGAGCTGTTTGGGGTTTTGTTTTTTGCCTCGGTACAGATCTGGTTTCAAGAGAATAAGTAGAGGATGGATTGTCGGAAGCTTCAACAGATTCGTGTTTTTGTGAGATATGTAATTCTAGCCCATCGTATCCAAGACCGTCTGCAGACAGTCCAAAAGTGCAAGCAGTAGTAAACAAGGCGCTCATCAGTTCTGCTATGCGTGGAGACTGATCAATGATTCTGTAATAGCTTTCCAAAAGCCATATCCATTCAAAATGGTGTCCGGGTTCTATGCTTATTTCCATAGATTTGCGTGGGTGCCAGGAGTCATTCATAAATTCTAATAGCACTAGATAGGTATCAGATTTGACTGTAAAGGCGTGGATAAAGTTTTTTTCAAAAAGGGAAAAAATATTCTTTGACCATTCTTTAAATAAAGAATCGCCTGTAATAAGGTAGGCCTGCATACAGGCTTCTAGCAAGTGCATGTGGGGGTTTTGATCTCGGTGTGCTGAGTCAGAATCTTTATCTGTTACCAAAAAACTTCCATCGGGCGCTCGTAGGTTACGATCCATGAGTGTGGTTGTATACAAGAGCGCATCCTTGTAAGCGGAATTCTTTGTAACAAGATATAGCCAGGCCTGTGCAAGGAGTATGAAAGCATGATCATAGGTATAAAGTGGGCTAGACAGGTCGTCAGCCTTGCTCACATATCCGCGGGTACTATCGTAATGATAGGTTTTGAGATATTGTGCTAAACGTATCGCAATATCAAGATCTACTGTATAGCCGTGGTACTGTGCATAACATAATGAGAATATAGTACGCGGTACTATGCGGATTCGGGGAGTGAGGTCGCTACGTGGTAAAAGCTCAAAGTCAAGACCTTCATACATTCCACCTGTATGTGTGTTGTAGCCCTTATGTTGCCACACAGTAAGGCTATGTTGCAAAAAATCACGAAGATAGGTCTGTGTAATGGGAGTATGTGTTGATGCTACGCTATACCTCTGTTTTTTCTTTTGTTTTTTCTTTTGTCTTTAGTCCTCACGGGTAGGATACAATTATATACATGTTAAAGCATATCACACTTTCGGTTGATTGTGGAGGCACAAATATAAAAGTTGCCTTGATGCAAAACGGAAAAGTTCTCAATTACGAGGTGTTTCCTAATGCTAATAAGCGTTCAGACCTCAAGATCATAAAGCGTTCTACTTACTCTATGCTTGAGTCTTTGGGAATACATAAAGATGTGCTCCTCGGTATCTGCTTGTCGCTTCCGGGTACGGTTGACTATTATAATACCCGATTAGTGTCGGTAAACAAAAAGTACAATTGGGGGGTTGGATTTGACTTTATAGCGTGGGCAAAAAAAGAATTTGAAGGTATTCCGCTTGTAATCGAAAACGATGCGCGACTTGCGCTCTTAGGTGAAGCCACGTATGGTGTTGCAAAAGGCTATGACAATGTGGTAGTGATGACATTTGGAACAGGAATAGGATCAGGAGCCATGATAGAAGGAAAAATTTTGCGCGGTGCACATAATACCGCAGGAAGCCTGGGGGGACATATGGTAGTAGACTACGATGGATTTCCTTGTAACTGTGGTAATCAGGGATGCATTGAAGGGCAGATAGGAAGTTGGCGCTTACCTGATTTTATAAAAAAACAAAACGGTTTTTTTGACAAAGATATGAATGCTGACATTACCGATTATCGAACGCTCTGCTTGCGGGTAGAAGAAGGAGATAGTTTTGCAAAACGTTGTTTTAAGCGTATTACGCGCTTGTGGGGTGTTGGTCTGGTAAACCTCATTCATGCCTACGATCCCGAAGTCTGCGTGCTCACTGGGGGAGTCTTAAAAAGTGCGCATATTATTCTTGAGCCTGTCCGTCGTTATGTCAAAAAGAATGCCTGGGTGTATTGGGGTGAGATTCCTGTGCTTGCTTCGGAGCAGGTGGATTCTTCTACGGTGATGGGTGGCGAAGCACTCATAAAGCGACACTTAACACTACCTGCTTTTTATTGAATTTGCGAGTACGAGATCCCTATGCATAACGGCGCATGAAGGCATAGTCGAGATAATTTTTAAAGGCGTAAATTGCACGACCTTCTGCATACCACTTACCCTTGCTGGCCATGGCGTATCCATCGCCACGATTTAGAATCTTTAAGTATGGCTGTCGTGATCTAAAAGTACGGAGTTGTGTAGAAAAAGCTGTGCGTGTTAAAGATTCCTGTTGTAGGTAGTTGATAATATTATGGCTGAGGATAGGGCCTTGCATATACGCTGTGGCTCCTGATTTTTCGAGTACAACTGTGACCAGAGCGGAGCAGTCCCCTGCTGCAAATACAAATGGATGAGAAGTGCTCTGGAGTTGTGGTGTCACAAGCAAAAAGCCCTGTTCATCTTTTGCAATATCGATATTGTGTAGCACTTGAGGTGGGTGAGCATGACTTGACCATAATACACAATCGTGCATAGTAAGATCTGCAACTTTGACACGGGTAGGGGCAATATGTAATTGTATACCTTTGTTTGCTATATGTTCTGCAATGCGTGTGGTATGAGAGGGATGGAGGGTATCCAAGAGACGTGTTCCGTAGACATGTATGGCACTCGGTTCTGCTAATGAAGAAGATGTATGGGCAACGGGAGATCTTTCTTTTTCTAGATATCTTTGAATTGCAAAGGCGATTTCAATACCCCCTGGTCCGGCTCCCACTATTCCGATAGAGCGTGGGGGTAGCTTCATATCTCGTACATACTTTTTGTAGAACGGTAGAAATTTTGAGAAAGGCTTGATACTACAGTGATGCGGAGGAGTGTCAGTAATGGTTTTTTGATGAGGTACACTTCCTATATTGATCGAGAGCGCATCAAAGTCATGCTGCATTCCCTCAGATGTTACCAGTGATTTTGATGTTAAGCAAATGGAGTCAACCGTGTCATCTACGTATTTAAAGCCCATTGCTTTGCTTTGTGCTTTGAGATCAAAGCACAGTGAAGGTAGGGATATGTTTCCTGCAATATAATCAGGGAGGAGTCCCGAGTACAAAGCAATTGCATCGGGTGAAATGAGTGTTATGTGGAAACCATATTTAGAAAGCCTCCGTAATGCTACTATATGAGCATGTCCTGCGCCGATGAGGACAAGTTTTTTCACGACTTGTTTGCCATGTATTTATAAGCGAAACGTTTCTTTGAGCGTGGTCGAGATATCCGTATGTCTAGCAAGGAGGGATTGCCACTGAGAGAGGTACTCAAAGTATTTGGCAGGCATTTCTGAGGCTTCGTGTACGTTTTGGCGAACTAATGTTTTGATATCGTGCGAATTACAATACTCGGGGTAGAGGTATTCAAGCGCCTCTATTCCATCTCGTATAAAGTCTATTTCGGGATTTAGGAAGGATCCGGGGTAGGGATCTACGTATTCAAGGTCAAAGCATTTTTCGGGGTGCTGTGTCTCAATATAACGTATCTTATCTCTAAAGTAAGCAAAGCGTTTGATGTCATTGAGTAACTTATAGACGTTGTTGCCCGCTCCTGCACCCGTAGAGTCAGGAGGAAGATGCGTTATTTGCATGGAGGGTTTAAAGAAAAAATCACAGCCTTCCATTTTTGCATTGAGTACGTAGTCGTAGTCTTCTCCACGAGTAATATGAGGATCGTGGCAGGCCTTGGCGATGACTTCGCGTGAAAAACACATATTGCCTCCAAAGGCGACATTACTTTTGACTATCGTTTCCTCTGCAGATGTGTGGCCAGTATTTTGATAATTCATTACCCCCGTCACTGCCTGTTCAAGATATACTCCTCGCTTTACAATATGATTGGGATGTGAGGCAAGTGTGTGGTCTACGGGAATTTTCCATTCACCCGCACCACTAAAGTAGGGTCCTGCCATCCCCCAAATAAATTTAGGGCTTTCGTCGATAGTAAGGGTAGTGCCCGTGTTCTGTGTCTTTTGTAAATAGTCTACATCGGGTATGATTTCATCGTCATCGATACCAACAACAATATCAGCTTGGCAAAGGTAGGGAAAAAAAAGCTGTACGTTGCGTATAGTTCCATAGCTCTTGAGTTCCAAGAAAGGTATGCTGAGTTCGTTATTGAGGGAAGGTAGGTTCTCTGGCGAAATCATATAAATGGGGTACTGTGCTGATGCGCGTGCTACTATCTGCCGTACTTTTTCATGAGCACGATGGGCGTATTCGGGGTGTGACACACCAACGATGAGTAGTAAAGTAAATTCGTCCTTTAGTTCTTTGAGCGAAAGAAGGGTACGAAGAAGGGTTCCCTCTTCATCTAAGGAAGAAGGATGGTCAAAATGGACGGATGCAGGGTGTGAATCTGTTCCCCTATTACCCCAATAGGTTGGTATGCTTATCCATGTGTTTTTCATATATTATATTGTAGTCTATATACTTTTCATTAGTTTTGGTAGTTGGCCCCATATTCTAAAATTTGGTATTTCTAGCTCAAGTAGTTCTAATAATTCTGTAGGACGAAATCCTGCCACTCCTAGTACCAGTAAGGTAATTATCATGCCTATAAATACAGAAACGAGGATACAGCAGACTATCACCACTACTACGACCCATGTGTTGTACCCACCATAGTGCTGAACAATGGACATTCTTGCCCCTTCGTTTTTGGGAGCACGTCGGTACGACATGTCAACAAGGTGTTCAAACCTCCGATAGATGAGAAATGGTGCCAAAAAAGCGTTTACAAATGGTATAAAAACAATGGCAGGTGGAAAAAGTGCCATAATACATCCCCTTCCAATATATAAGAATAGCGCTTCTACATAGCATTTTCTGTATAAGAGATATTCTGGTCCAAAGAAAAAGGCCCACCATGACCAACACGAACCGATGTTACTAAATCCAGCTTGATGAAAGTGTTCAAATAAGCGTTTGTACCAGTATAATTTTGCACTTTTTTGTATATAGGATTCGGTATGGCAATCTATATCATCAAATTTCATGTTTTGTATTTTGCTTTACCTATCGAGCAATATACATGGATACATACCCCTAGTAAAAAAACAGACGGGAGTATTTACGCTATTCAAAATTGCGGTATTCGGTACAAAGAATGGTACTAATTATCTTTCTTTGGTTCTTCATCTTCTTGCCAGTCTAAGTCGAGTCTTAGCCTGAGTTTGTTCAAAAAGCTTTCAAATTCATTCATATCATGGTGTTCGTCAAAGTCGTGCATATGATATCTATTATATTTGTGTTGTTTGTATCCCGAAAAGCCATGATGAAAGGGCATAAATAAGCGTGTGCGACTACCTTCTGTGATTCCCCCTACAATAATTGCTATGACTAGTCCTAGAATAACTAGTCCCCCACTGGTTCCTCCATAGCGTTTGACTACCTCGAGTACCTGTGCTTCATCATCCGAAAACTGTGCCTTTGCAAGTTCTACTACTCGTTTAAATCTCCTGTATATGAGGTAGGGTACTAAAAACCCACTAATTATATGTACCAATATCGCCAAGACGGGGCTAAACACTCCCAAGACAGCAATTGTGACAATTGCAATTAATGCTTCAATATAGCACTTTCGGTACATAAGCACGAGTGGTACAAAAAAGAAGGACAGCCAAGACCATTTAAGACCTATGCTATTAAAGGCACTATAATAATAGTGCTGAAAACACGTTTTATACCAAAGTATCTTTGACGGTTTTTGAGTGTAAGCCTCAATATATTTTTCGATGTCTTCGTATTTCATTTTTTCTCCTTGGGTTGCCCCTATATGAATGTCTATGTACAGTATTAGTTTACATGTTATCTAGATACTATATATTATAGTAATATTATATGTTTTTATTGTACTAATATAGTTTATTGTAATAGCATAGTTTATTGTAATAGCATAATAGTTGTCTTGTAGTGTAATGTATATATTTATATTCAGATTTTTGTAGTAATTGTATACAAAAACCTGCTAGTAGTTCACTGTAGTGTATTACGCTATCCTAAATAAAGATTTTCATTAAAGACAGCACCTAAAGTAATGTGCCCTTCTGTGCTATGTATATTGTGTATATATGTAGTACAAGCACCAAAAGTCCCCAAAATAAAATGGAGCAATGCGAGGTAGCGTTTGCCCCTATACAAATAGATCTGGAACAGAAAGGTAGCGTTCTCCCAAGTCATAATTAATCGCAAGTATTTCTTGATGCTTAGCAATGTTGTGTGTCTGTATATACGTGTCAATAACAGAGAGAGCAGCTCCAGTAGATACCCCTGCAAGTAGCCCTTCTTCTTTTGCGAGTCGTCTTGTATAGGTATAGGCGAGATCTTCATCAGCGAGGAGAATGCCATCGAGTAATGTCAGATCTGTATTCTTTGGGATAAATCCGGGACCTGTTCCTGCTATTTTATGTGGGATAAAAGAACCGCCTGATAGTACGGGGCTTACTGCTGGTTCTACGCCAAGGATTTTGAGGTTTTTATAGTGTGGTTTGAGGCGACGAGCGAGTCCGCTTATATGTCCACCTGTACCACAGGCAGTAATGAGGTACGAGAGTGAGTCAAAATCTTCTATTATTTCTTGAGCGGTATGGTGTTCGTGTGTGTGGGGGTTTGCTGGGTTTTCAAACTGCATGGGCATCCAGTAGTCTTTGTGCGTACGTGCTATTTCTACTGCTTTGCGTACTGCGCCAGGCGTTCCTTCTTGACTGGGGGTGAGGATAAGTTCTGCACCAAAGGCGCGCATGACTTTTTTTCGCTCTTCGCTCATACGTTCTGACATTACCAGAATCACGCGGTACCCTTTGCTTGCTCCTACCATGGCAAGTCCAATACCAGTGTTTCCAGAGGTGGGCTCAATGATGGTCATACCTTTTTTGAGTATTTTTTTTTCTTCTGCATCACGGATCATTGCGTGGGCAATTCGATCTTTGAGGCTTCCTCCCGGATTTGTTCGCTCAACTTTAATCCATACCTGATGATGTGGAAACATGCGTGCAAGTCGGAGGACGGGGGTATTGCCAATAAGGTCTGTTATGTGGTGATATTTCATATGTTTATAGTAACAGGAGTGTATGTACGGGGTACGAAGCTTTGCTGAGCGTGTTGTAGAGTTGGTAAGCCTGCTGTCTACTTGCGCATAAGGCAAAAAAAGCACCACCGTTTCCTGCACCGCTGGTTTTAAAACAAAGAGCGCCTTGTGACATGCATGTTGACGCTATTGCTTTATGTGTCGGTGTGACGAGGCCTGCATTGTTCATATAGTGTTGGAGTAGGGTGAATTGTTCTGCAAGTATAGAAGTGGTGTTAATTGTTGGGTGGCTGAGGCACGTGGCAATATCCTGTATGGCCTTTATCATGGGTTTGCGAATAGGGGGTTTCTGAAAAAATTGTCTTGTTGTGCGTATAGACTCAAGCGCTGGTAGTTCGCGTGATGTGCATCCCACGAGTAAGGGTGGTATGGCGCTACGTTGAATTGTTGTGATTTTATAGTCGAGTGTATGTTTTGCTGGCTGTGATGTGCGGGGTTCGAGGAGCAGGGGTACGTCGTGAGCCGCTAAGAGTATGTCTATCCCTGATGAGTTTCCGTGAAAAAAGTGTTCTAGTTTGTGTGCAGTCGTGAGTGAGTCATTATGAACGACAGAAGTAATGTTAGCTTTGTTCATTTCTGGCTGTTGCTTTGGCTGTTGCTTTGGCTGTCTTTCTGGCTGTCTTTTTGGCTGTTTTTCTGGTCTTGTGTCCTCTTCTGTATTTTTTTCTCTCTTTTCTTTTGTACTTTGTATGGCTTTTTCTTTATATTGATGCAATACATTTGCTATGGCTACGCAAAGTGCTGCAGATGAGCCAAAGCCACTTGCAATCGGAAATCCTTTTTTTATATACATGCGGTAGTGGTACGAAGTAGAATGTAATGTGTCCATGGGGGAAAGGATCGCGTGTTCGCAGTATCGTGCAAATTGCACAAGTGCGGTATTGTCACTGGCTTTGTGTTTAGTCTTCTCGTTATGGGTAGGTTCTGTTATAAATTCGATACTACTGTGATCCTGAGTTGAAGTATGTATGTCGGTTTTGAGGCTTAGCGTGAAATCAGGAATGGGAATACCTATGGCGGCACTCCCATGAAAAACTGTGTGTTCGCCACAGAGTAATAGCTTACCATAGGCCTGTGTCTCTATAGTCATACTGTTATGTTTTATCCTTTGCTTTGTTCTCAGGTGGCGATGCACAAGTGTTGTGGTGGGAATGTGACGTGTACTGGATGCCTTCAGAAATGGAGAGGGGAAAAAAACTCTCGTTGCTCGTATGATTTGTGCTGTATATTTCTGGGAGAGAAAGTTTTTCCTTTGATGCAATGAGAAATAATTCATTTCCTGCACCAAGCGACTTGTACTCTAATATCCCTGATTTTTGTAGCTGATGTATAGTGTCCTGTAGGGTGCTAGGTCGTGTAGAACCCGTTATTAATGCGCTTTCTCGTTTAACAAAATGCCCAAGTGCTTCACTTAGACTTTGTGCAAGCGAAAGCCATTGTAAAAATCGCGTACTATCACGATTACACCCCTCAGAGAAAAAGTAGCGAATCGCTTCGCGCATTCTTTCCTTGAGTTTTTGGGCATACAGGGGATTGAGGCGACGGGCTTTTTTCCAGGATGCTATGGACTGTGGTGAAGAAATGCTATGGGCAGTGCTGTATAGGTAGGTATGGGTGGGAAAAGTAGTCGAATGGGTTTTGTATACTCCATGCAATTCATGGAGAACTTTTGACGCATTGTCAAAACTTTGGTGGTAGGTTCCAATACCACCAAAATAACTCGTATAGCAACCATAACCACTTCCATTTCCTCCTTGCCATCGCGTATGTGCTCTATGTGCACAGAGTGGTACGGAGGCGTTTGGTACTATGCCTGGTACAACGTCTGGTGCAATGTCCGATGTAATGTTTGATGCTGGCTTTGCGGGGGTATTTCTATTAACAAGAGATAACAAGGTTGCACAAGCGAGGATGGATGCACATTCACTTGAGCCCAAGCCTCGTTTTTCTTGTCCAAAAAATGAAGAGCTATCTATGTGTATAAGCACGTTTTGTTCGGCAATGGTTTGGCAGATTTTTTTGAGGAATGGAGGTATTGTTGTGTTTGATGGGGTATTTTTTTTGTGAGCGCTGGCTAAACTGATATGCGAGGCTAGAGGTGATGTAGTTGGCTGACTATGTGTTTGGTCTGCTATATTACGTGCTGGGTCTAGTGTATGGGCGCTTATTTGAGTGAGGCATTCTAGCATGAGTGGAGGAAATAGCTCAGGGTGTGTGAAAGAATAATGTTGGGTGGTATTATTGTAGTCAAGTACGAGACTGCTTTTTGTTTGCGGAGTAGAAAACACATGACAGTGTGCACGAGGTTCGCTCGCAAAGCAAAGTGCAGCAAAATCTATATCTGTTACAAAATATTCGCCTAAGAGGAGATGGGCAGAAGGCACATTCAAGGATAGCGTGGCACATGCTGTTTGTGCAATTTCTGATGATCGTGACATACTCATAAGTGCTAGTGTACAGAAGTTATTGTTTCTACTTTTCCGCTTCGGGCACCCTTGCCAAGAGCGCATACATAGTAGGGTATAGTTATTCCTCTTTCTTTACACTCTGATAGTATGATATCCAAGATCGTAGTGAGCTGGTAATCATGGCATAAAAATTTTACCTGTGGCCCCGCATCCATAGTTTCCCAGATGTTGAATCCTTGCGAACGTAGTTCAGAGATTATTGATAGAACATGGAGTGTGTTGGGTAAAAGATACATTATAGAAGGATTGGCAGCGAGCATGACAGCGTGCATTGCCCTATAGCTTTGTCCCACATAATGCCCAAGCTTGGCAAGGTCTTTTTCTAAAAGTGCCTGTATTGTTCCTGACACCAGTTGTTTGTTATAGGAACGCCACGAAGAGTAGTAAGGAGAACTATTTCGACAGATATTCATAGCAATGCGAGATGAGTGAGGTTTCTGGCGAGCACTGACCTGCAAGGCAACAACACGTAACGAGGGCCAGTAGTCGTATGGTGCAAGCGGTTGGGCATGGGTAGTGCCTGCTCGCCATAGCGTTACTCCACCAAATACAGAGCGAGAAGCAGAACCCGAACCGATACGTGCGAGTGCTGATAATGTACGTGGGCTGAGAGCGAGGTCGTAGTAGGTATTGAGTGCGTGTGCAAGTGCTGCGTTGCCTGAGGCAGAGCTCGCAAAGCCTGACGAATGAGGAAACGTAGAACGACCGTGTATTCGTAGCTGCGCTATGGGCACGCAAGTGTGTTCTACACATTTTTTTTTGTACTTTTTAAGCTTAGTTATGTACTGTACCAATGGTGGTGGTAGGGAGAGGGGGGTGCGAGAACCATCAATGTAGATTCCGGGGGTGTGTGATGCAATATCAGGGCTATATGGAGTAGAAAAAATGGTGCATTCTGACTCCAAGGTATCGAGGGTCAGTCCTATGCTCGTCGTAGCAGGGATATTAATGCCATGATTTTTTTTGCCCCAGTATTTTATCAGTGCGATTGATACTCCAGCGCGTGAAATAGTATTTTTTGTGTGACTCATGTTTATACTGTGTTTTTGTGTTGTTTATTTTGTTTCATGGTTTTTGCTGTTTCTTTGGCTGCTTTTTTGGTCTGTGTTTGAATTTTTTGAGAAAAGTCTTTTGAGGGGCTTTCTTGATTTTTTTTCTTGTGTAGCCTCATATGACCTTTTTGTATTCCCTCATCGGCGAGGGCTCGTAGTGCAGCAAGATTTTGTGCGAGACCCACGGCTGCCATGATTCGATTGAGATGGTGTGCGTGGAATTCCTTAGGGCATTGTGATGCGAGCAAGGATAGATTCCATGCAGCGACAGGATGGGAGGTGGCACCACCTTTTGTGGCACACAGCGCGGGGAGCGTAATATGTGAAACAAGCATTTCGTCTTGTATATGATAGCGTGAAAGTGGTTTGTTTTCGTTGAGCGAAACATAGGTATAGGCCGCTGCTTCGAGTGCACGAAAATCGTTTCCTGTTGCAATCGCGAGCGCGCTTACCCCATTCATTATACCTTTATTATGTGTGGTTGCGCGATAGATATCGTGGTGCGCCCATTGCGAGAGAAGGTGTATTTTTTCTGCGAGTGTTTTGCTTGTAAGCGTCTGGCTATGAGGGAGTGCAGAAAACGGGATATGCGCCTGTGCGTGTACCAGTCTTTGAGGATTATGGTTTGAACAAATTGAAGCCAAGACGGTTCCCCCGCACTGTCTTTCAACGAGAGGGGTACAGTGTTCGACTGCATCGTTGACAATATTTGCCCCTTGTGCATCACACACATCTACAGTGACATACACAACAAATATATCCTTGGTGATTCTTGCACAGGATACATCACGCAGTCCACCACCGCGTCTGTGGAGAGAGGCGAGCCGTGCCATGAGCATATCCTTGATTGGTGCAAGCTGTGAGAGGAGTCTGTGTTCGCCTTGGGGTGTTACGTGCGTTAGGCTGATCTGCGCTACTTGTAAGGCGTGATCACATTGTGTATATATTGAGCCAGCTATTTTTGCTCCGTAGTTGGTGGCTGCGATTACTGAGGCTTCTTCGGTGGCAAGAGCAAAGGTATACGGCGTGGAGTCTACAATGAGTTCTTCTACCATACCGAGCGGGAGTGGATACGTGCCAATTGCATTTTCGACGTAGCGGTCGGCGAGGGTGCGTTGCTGTGCGTTAGAAGCGATAAAGGAGCGAATATGAGGAGGGATGTTGAGTGTTTTGAGTCTTTGTTCGAGGCTCAGTTTGCGCAGTTTTATAGCCATGGTTCTGTTTAGTTATTAGTACGTGATGAATCTCTTGGAGAAAGTGCCTTGCTAAATGCTCTGAGTGCGTGACTAAACGATGCGGTAGTCCAATAGTTTTTTTCTTTGAGTTTGACAAGAGTTTGTGCATCGAGCAAAAGCATGAATTTTTTTACCTCTTCTTTTAATTGCAAGATATGAGCGTCTATTGACTCCTGCCCCTTGTTGACACTGCGAATAAAGGGGAGCGCTAGCCCCACGAGGTGGGCACCCATCACTATAGACTTAACTATATCAAGCGAATTGCGTATTCCACCAGAGGCAAGGATATGCTGGCATAAGGAGGGGTGATGTTCACGTATATGGGCGAGCAGGAGTGCAGTTGGGATACCCCACTCTGAGAATGCTTTTATTGTGTCGTGATGAACGTTGTATGAGTTGGATGTATGACCATCGTGTGGTGCGCGGGTATGGGATTGAGATTGGTTAGCGAGTTCTACGAGTGCCCAGTTGGTTCCGCCGCTTCCTGCTAGATCGGCGTAAGATACCCCCGACGAGAGCATTTCGCTAACAAAAGATGGGTTAAGTCCCGCCCCAGTCTCCTTTACAATAATCGGGATACGGGCACTCTGTGCACAGTCAATGATGGAGCTCCGAATGCCACTAAAATCTCGTTCACCATTATCTTGACAGAGTTCCTGTGCAGGGTTGATGTGGAGAACGAGGGCATCCGCTTGCAAACGTTCTGCGAGTTCGTTAATTTGTGTAATGCTGTATTCGCGCAGCTGTGCTGCACCAAGGTTGATAAGATACGGGACATCGGGAGCAAAGCGTTTTAGACAAAACTGCTCAGTCAACTCGGGTTTATGAAAGAGTACCCGAACCGAACCGATTCCAAACGCAATAGCATGTTTTTGTGCACTTTTTGCCAGCATGGTATTGTAATGGTAGCCATCATCGGTCCCTCCCGTCATACAGGATATAAAAAAAGGTGCAGAAACGCGGGTGCCAAGAAAAAGGGTTGAGCTATCTATGTCCGAAATATGCAATTCAGGAGTCGAAGAAGGAATAAGGTGAACCTGTTCAAAGTACGTGGTGCCTGATTCGATATGGTATGCTTTATCATCTATACATACGTCTAAGTGAGTTTTTTTTCGTTGGGTAATGCTATCCGTGTCCGTAGTGTGTACGTGCAAAAAAATATGCCCTAGGTGGCAAAGCCATACACTCGATAGCCGTCTTTGCGAATTGACTTGAGAAAGAACGAACCCTTATCTGGATCATCTGCTTCAAAATGGGTTAGGAGGGGGTTGTCGCCACATTCTCCTCGTATCCATTGTTCGTATTCGTCAAACGGAATCGGAGTATGGTGTGAGAGCTGTGCGTCTAGATTCCACGAAGTAATAACCTCGTGTGCTTGTGGCATCACCTCTCCTTTCACGACCAAAGAAGTATTTCCTGATCCGTACGAGAGTATAAGTACTTTTTTCCCCACTATGTTATTTGCGATACGTGCGTATTCTTTCTGGAGTAGATCACCCAAAGAAAAAAAGGTAGCAGCGGTATAGGTATTTCCTACACGTGAGATAATATCGGTTGCTTCGGGAATTTTTTTTTCTTTGAGAAACTGTTCTTGTGCGTCTTTGTCGTATCCAAGTTCTTTCTTTAACAGGTGTTTAAGTGCGATACTAGGCATATTTTTGAATGGGGCATGGAGTACCAAGTAGTCAGTATCGTCAAATACTTCTTTGAGACTAGCATCAATTTTTTTGCAATAATCCTCCAGTGAGGCCGAAAGTGCTTTTTGATAGCAGTCCATAGAGTATCTTCCTCGTACTATTGCGCTTTTTGCATGCATTGGTTTATAAAAGTCATCAACGTCATCAGAAAAATACCCTAGGCTTGTGAGATCAAACTTAAGCAGGCGTGGGTTTTTTGAGATGAGCATACTCACTGCACCAGAGCCCTGTGTAATTTCGGCAGTGCTACCGATCTTATATCGTGCAATGTCTGTGGTTGACACTACTGCGTATTCGTCAAGGGAGCTATGGCTAATCATTGCCGATGCTTGGAGCATGCTGATCGCGCCTGCAGCACAGGCATGCTGAGTCTGGTAGGTGAGGAGACTATTATTGAGATAGACATTGACTTCGCGAAGCACGCCCTGAATAAATGCGGCGAGGGGTTTGGAGTTGTCTACCGAACTCTCAGTCGCAGAAATGAGGTAGCGAATCTTGTCCACAAATGGAAAGTCTTTGAGCAAACTGAAAACAGATTCAGCAGAAAGGCAGAGCGAATCCTGCCATTTTTTTGGTAGACGAAAAAGTTTTTGTCCAGTTGTACGAATAGCCATTTCTAGCTTGTTTATAACATCGGGAAAATCATGCTTTCTTTTTTCTACGAGTTCATCAACTACACAACTATACGATGGAAGATAAAAACTCATGTTGTCAATGCCGATAGGGTGCATGATTAATATTATATCAAAACTGCAGATTTAGTAAATCTTTTGGATAGTCTGTCAGTCAAGCTAGGGTACGAGCAAGATATCCTCGGGTATATTTGCACTATACGCAAAAACTGACTACAATGATGGTATGGATCACCACGACAGGCACCTCACGAGGCAGCAAAAATGGATACTTATCGGTGTTGCCATTCTTGCACTTTTAGCAGGCTTGGGAGTATCGTCTCTCATACAATTCTTACTATAAATACTATAGGATGTAAAAATGAAATACACCATGCTTTTATCGGGAGGAGTTGACAGCTCGACGGCACTTGTGCGTTTTTTACGTACCAATCCTCACCTCAAGAATGCGGTAGAAGCGATATACCTCAAGATATGGCTTGAAGATGAATTTGATTCGCTCTTTGATTGTCCATGGCAAGAAGATCTCAGTTTTGTACGTAAAACCTGCGCACGTTTTGGTGTTCCGCTACGAGAAGTCAATCTTCAGCGTGAATATCACCAGCACGTTATCGCACATACTCTTGATGAACTTCGCAAAGGTGCGACGCCTTCGCCCGATCTTAGATGCAATTCTGAGATAAAATTTGGTTTGATCATGGATCATTTTGTTGAAAGCGACAAGGTCCTTACGGGACACTATGCCGCGATTCGTACACATGCTACTACACAGTCTGAATGCATTCTGAACACAAGAGATAGAGCTACACAGAGTCAGGTCGGTCTGTATTGTAGTGTTGATAGTACCAAAGACCAGACCTATTTTTTATCACGGCTTACTGCACGTCAGTTAGAGAGAATAGAATTTCCACTTGCTGACATGACCAAGACACAGGTACGTGCCTTTGCAGCAATGCATGATCTGCCTTCAGCAAAGCGTAAGGATAGTCAAGGCATATGCTTTTTGGGCAATGTGCCCTATAGACAGTTTATTGCGTACCATCTTGGTAAAAAGAGAGGAAAGATAGTCTCGGTAAACGATGGCGCGGTGCTCGGATATCATGATGGGTATTGGTTTTATACCATAGGACAGCGAACTGGTCTTGGACTGGGGGGCGGACCATGGTACGTGTCAGAGAAGAATGTCGAAGAAAATACTATATATGTTGTGCATCAAAATTCGCTAGAGCAGGCACGCAAACACGTAGTAGTACTCGATGATTACAACTGGTGTAGCGCCGATTTTGATACTCACCATGGTGCTGTTTCTGACAATGTTACGGCCTTTGCCAAAACTAATGACAAAACTAATAACAAAACTAATAACAAGACTGATGCTATGACCAATACCAAAGACAAGAAAAGTACAAATGCTAGCATATCCACTATGCTACAAAATCAAGATGACCTCGAAGTAAAACTCCGTCATGGTCCCACCCGTATTCGTGCACGGTTTATTAGCCCACACAGTGTAGAACTTGCTCAAGGAGATGTCGGTATTGCAACAGGACAATACTGCGTCATTTATCAAAAAGATCACGTGCTTGGCTCAGCCCGAATTATTGGTGCCAAAAACCAAGAACAATAGTGCTCAATATAATAGTGCTTTCCATAGGAGCGAACGCACCGCGTACCCATTATATACGCTATTTGTATGTATAAGATATACCATCTAGCATCTTTATCTTTCGTGCTCAAATAATCATTATGAACAAATACATTAGCATTGCGCCAATGGTAGACTATAGCGATCGCTACTTTCGTATGCTCATGCGTATCATGAGTAAGCGCGTAAAACTCTACACTCCCATGCTTTCGACGGGGGCCATACTCCGTGGAACTCATCGAGAATTTCTTGAATATGATGCCCGTGAGTTACCATTAGTGCTCCAGCTTGGGGGAAAAAATCCATATGACTTGGCAGAATGCGCTCGTATTGGGGAACGTCTTGGGTTTAGTGAAATTAATCTCAATCTTGGATGTCCTAGCGCACGATCCATTGATGGGGAATTTGGAGCAGTACTTATGCTTGATCGTCCCCTGCTCAAAAAAATTGCTTTGGCAATTCGTGCATGCTCTACACTAGCCCTGAGTATTAAGTGCAGGTTGGGGGTAGACGCAGAAAAAATAGGGTATGGACGGTATGATTGCTTGGAGTATTTTTTGGACTTTGTTGATTTTATGCAAGATCTCGGTATAAAAACCATCACTGTTCACGCACGTATTGCTGTGCTTGGTGGCCTCAATCCTAAGCAAAATCGTGAAATTCCTCCCCTACATCCCGAATGGGTCTATGCGGCAAAGACGCGTGCTCCTTCTATGAGCATAGAGTATAATGGTGGATGCACTGATAGTGATTCGCTCATAACACATCTTGCTTATTGTGATGGGGTCATGTTGGGACGAATGGCACTGCATTCTCCTTTTTTTGTGGCATGCTGTGATAGGGTACTTGACGCCTATGATGTTCAGCAGATAAAAACGAACACGCCCGAAATATCCAAAAGATCCAAAAGGTCTGAAGAGACTGTAGAAAAAAAGTCGGGGAATGTGCACGCTTTTTTAGAAGCGATAAAACCGACTCTCAGGAGAAGGCAGGTAGTAGAGCAATATATCACTTATCTGGACTCATGCATAAAGGCATCTCACACTGCACTAGAGAGATCTCGTATTGTGCGTGCTTTGCGACACGTCTTGCATATGTATAGCGGGCTACCAAGAGCGAAAGCCTGGAGGCGTATGCTGACAGAGGCAATACACGTACTAGCAAAAAAGGAGACAGACTGTATGATATGTGATTATATTGATGTGCCCAACATAGGTGAGCCCAACATAGATGATCCTGATAGTAAGGATAAATAAATGCTAGTAAGTACCAGCAAAAAGTAGCAAGCAAAGAGTAACAAACGCTAATGAGGGTATGTGCGTTTTTATTTGTAGTGTTTTGCAAAAGTTGAAGCATATGTACAACAACCAGTGTGTATATACCTATTAACACAATCAACGCTCGTCAAGCAAACAAAAAGCACATGTGGTATACTAGCACCATGACACAAGAACAAAAACAAGACCAAAGAAAAGACCAAAGAAAAGAAGAGATTTCTCAGGACCAGTCTCCTCAAAAGCACTCTTCTCAAGAACAACAGGCACAGGGGTATTTTATAAAGATTGATCATACGGCTCTTGATCTAATACAGAGAATAGTGCGTGTTGAAGAAGAAATAAAGCACCTCAAAGAAGATATGCAGTATCTCAGAGAAGACATGAACAAGCGCTTTACTATGGTGTTTACCTTTATGACAATAAATACAGTGCTTATATCCACGTTGGTGACAGTGTTTGGACTAATACAGTAAAATAGTGTATCGTAATTTCTGCCTTACTGTTTGCTCATTGTTAGCATAGCATTTGGTTATTGTTTGTTTACATTTTTTGTGATTTTTCCTGTTTGTCTTTCTTTGTTTTTCTTTGTAATTTTTTGCTATTTTTTTGCTGTGTTTTTGCTGTGTTTTTGCTGTGTTTTTATTGGGACGTTCTCATTGCGATTATGTAGTATCATCATAATAGCATGCATATAGAAGTAGGAAAAGATATGAACCCAGATGCGCTTCATGAGTTTTGGGAACGTATTGAGCAGGTGCATGGAACTGTCCAAGCAAAAAGCATGGTAGTCTATATGGAAGCCATGCACAAAAAAAAATTCTTTTTTTTGACAAAGCCCTATATAGAGCGATGGGGCTTATTGTATACCACAGACAAGGGGCTATTCTTTTATTTCTTTCCCAAAAAAAACATGTTTTCACAGATGTTTAATCGGAGCGAAGAGCAACAGTTTTTTCTTGAATGTTTGTGGGATAATATTGAGTCTTGTACTGTTCCTGAACGATATGGATTCTTTACGCGTTTATCAGGAAAAGGAATAGAAAGCCTTGACATCCTGGCGACGGTTACTACAGTTCGGTATGCGACCTTGCTCCTTCCATACCCTCCTAGTGATGCCTCGACTACAAACTCCAGTAAGAACCAAAGCAAACATCCGAGCATAAATGCGGTACAAGACCCGCAAAATGTTATGCGTGAAACCATACAAGGTGAATTTAAGTTTAGACTCGACTTTAATAAAGAACAAATACTGAGTTCATTGAGAATGCATATTCCTCAAAAAATAACCAATACGGGAGTTCGCTCGTAGCCATGAAACTCTCTCTTTCTGCCATTAGCGATGCTATATCATCACATATAGAAGTCTTTCTCAGCGATCTTATGCTCATTGCAGAAATTCCCGCTCCTACCTTTGACTCGCTACGAAGGCAAGACCATGTAATTGAACGATTGACAGAGTTTGGGTATTCGCACGTGAGTATAGATGAGCAACAAACTATTTCGGCAGTAATAAGCGGAAAAAAAAGCACTCGCACGACCGTACTCCTCTCTCACCTTGATACCATCCATCCCGTTACTACAGATCATAGTGCTGTCATACAAGGTGACACAGTGAGTGGCGTTGCACTTGCAGATAATTCGGTGGGGGTGGCGTCCTTGATAACCATGCCATATTATTGCAACATGCTTGGGTTAGAATTTGACAATGACATAGTGCTTTGTTTTCCTTCGCGGACACTCGGAAAAGCGGATATAGGCGGAACGCGGTTTTTTATTGAAAATTCTGGACGCTCCCTTGATTTTGCAATATGTGTAGAAGGGTATAGGCTGGGAAGAATAAGTTACCATAGTCAAGGTATGTTTCGCGGTGAGATACGATACACCGTCCCTGAAGAATTTGAGTGGTCACGATTTGGGGCGAGCAATGCCGTAGTCAATATCAACCATATACTCAACCGTATTCTTGCAATTCCTATTCCCAATCGCCCCAAAACATCCATCGTATTTAATAACCTTATCAGCGAGTCAGCATTTAATAATATTCCTACTGCAGCGACGCTCCAGTTTGAAATACGGAGCTCTAATACTACGCTCATTAACGAGATTAGACACGTGATAGAGGGTATTGTAACCGAATCGGCATCAGAGACGGGTGCCGAAGCACACCTAGTGGAGATTAGTCGCCGTGTTCCCAGTGGTCTTAGTTTTTCGCATCCCGCTGTAAAACGCCTCATGGAAATTCACAAAACACTAAATATTCCAACAAAGGTGTATCCAAGCACATCAGATTTGAGTGCATTTTTAGAACAACAGATACCTGCACTCACTATCGGTATGACTAGTTGCGAAGGCTATAATACCTTGCATGAATCCGTAGATATTCCAACGTGTGCACTGGGTATGGCGCAACTATTAGATTTTATACAGTTTATCGATAGTGATGCCTCAACGATAGAATACGATGGTACGTAGGATACTGCACCGCTATAATCATAGTATGGAGAATTTTTTCTGCCGTGTTTCTACACTACTATATTATAATTTGCTTATTCTTCTGGTCTCTCTGTACGCAAGAGTGTCAGAAAATCGAGGAACACGATGCGTTGTGCACGCACATAGTTTATAAGTATGGTTCTCGAAACATGGCTTGACACCCGCACGTTTCACCACAGTGCGTTTAGCAATATCAAAGCGCTTGTAGATTTAAAAGAAAAAAAAGGCTATACGGTATCGCTCTGTATTCCCACTCTTAACGAAGAAAAAACCATAGGAAAAGAAGTAGTTATTTTTCGTTCGGAGTTGATGCAGCGCTATCCCCTACTTGATGAGATTGCAGTAATTGATTCGGGCTCGACGGATGAAACACGTTCGGTTGCAGAAAAGTTTGGGGCCGACACCTATCTAGCTCATGAGATACTGCCCGACCTCGAAGAAAAGAAGGGAAAGGGCGAGAACCTCTGGAAAGCCATCTATCAGTTGAGAGGCGATATTATTGTCTATATTGATGCTGATATCAAGAATATTCATCCACGCTTTGTGTATGGGCTTCTTGCACCTTTGTTGTACCACGACGAAGTGAGTTATGTAAAAGCCTTCTACGAGCGCCCGCTTTCGTTTTCTAAGGTTCTGCGTCCTACGGGTGGGGGAAGGGTAACAGAAATTTTGATTCGCCCTTTACTTTCGCTCTTTTATCCCGAGCTCACTGCTATTATTCAGCCACTCAGTGGCGAATACGCGGTACGGAGAACCACACTTGAAAAAATTCCTTTTCCCATAGGCTATGGAGTTGAAACCTCACACCTGATAGATGTGTTTCGTTTGTTTGGGCTCGAAACATTTGCCCAAACCGATTTGGATATGCGGGTGCACCGAAACCAAGAAACCCTGAGTCTCGGAAAAATGTCCTTTGGTATTTTGCAGACGTTTTTGCATAGGGCAGAGGAGCATAATCTCATCAATGTGGTAGAGAGTATTCATCATACCCTCAAGCAGTTTCAGACGAGTGGAGATAAGTACAGTCTTGTGTCAAAAGAGATTGTAGAGGATGAACGCCCTCCTATGGAGCAGATAGATCAGTACACACAGAGGATGAACCGCTAACGGGACTGTACAAATTGAGCCCTGAAGTGAGACACATGGTGTAAAAAGAACATACATAAAAAGGAGTCTTCCAGCAACTGCCTAGTATACCTACACATGCCTAACATACTATAATAAACAGAGTGCCCTTGTAGCTCAGCTGGTAGAGCACATCCATGGTAAGGATGTGGTCATCGGTTCAAGTCCGATCGAGGGCTCATAGGTCAGTAGCTCCAATGGTTCAAGTCCGATCGAGGGCTCATAGGTCAGTAGCTCCAATGGTAGAGCGTCGGTCTCCAAAACCGAATGTTGTAGGTTCGAATCCTACCTGACCTGTGTTGTTTTTGGGAGGTAAGTGTGAGACTAGAATGCTCCGCGATGATGGTTTTGTATAAACGTACCTGTTCTCATTTATGAAAACAGCGATTTTGTATAAACGTACCCGTTCTCATTTATAGAAAACAGCAGTTTTGTATAAACGTACCTGCTCTCATTTATAGAAAATGGTCATTTTGTATAAACGTACTTACCTTATGTTTTTTTCCAACTCAGTATCTCAAATAAGTCACTATTAACATAGTAGCTATGTTTACCTATTTTTACCTTTTCTACTAAGCCTATAGTGACAATGGTTTCTAAGTATTTGCGGGCAGTAAGATATGCGACATTAAGATCTTGTGCTAATAAACGTATTGTTGTGTAGGGTTGTTTAAATAGAGTGTTGAGAAAATCCTGAGAATACAATTTTGGCATCTTTTCTCTCATGGAGGTTTTATGTATTTGCATTACGTCTTTTATGCGATTGATAATATCTATTGTCTCTCTTGCAGTGTATTCGATTCCTTGTAGAAAGTATAGGATAATTGACTCCCAGTCATTATGCGTCCTTACTCTTTGTAGTACATCGTAATACGTAGTTTTGTGCTCAATAATATAGCTACTCAAATAGAGGATAGGAATATCCAATAAATCTTTGAGAACTAAATAGAGAATATTGATGATTCTCCCTACTCTCCCGTGCCTCTCTTAAAGATAGATTTTCAATTAGGGTGCTTTTGTTAGGAACACTATCCGCTACGCCTTTTAATTCTGCGAGTGCGCTATGTGATTTTGTGAGCTGTTTTAGTACTTTTCTTGTTTCAATGTTTGTATCTTTGGGATTTTTTGGTGGGAGGTGAGGTGGGGTATAGGGACTGGTTATCGGTATTGCGTGACTTACTTGAATATGCATCGTATCTCACTCTCTAGTCTTATTGTAGTTTGCTGAGCTACATACCCCATTGTAGTTTGCTGAGCTACATACCCCATAACTAGTGAGGCGACCGGGCAAATAAAATAGGGCAAGTAGATAGGGTAGACAAGATTATAGTATATAAATCTCCATACCTCAAGTATAACAAGGTGTGTGTCACCAGTTAGTAAGGGTGGTCATGGTATATTGTCGTTCACCTCGCCATGTATTATTACTTCAGAGTCTAATTCACATTCTTGAAAAATTTGAAAATTTTTCGATACTATAGTAGGTATGGGTGATTCTTTACAAAATGAGTTAGATTATTATCTTAGTAACAAAGAGAAAATACTAAAAGAGTATAAAAATTGCTTTGTTGCAATTAAAGAAAATAAGATTATTGGTTACGGAAAAAATAAAGTTGATACCGTAAATCAAATGATCAAAGAGGGGTATTCTCTAGGAACTTTCTTGGTTCATTTTGTGTCAGAAGAACCTGAATTGATACAAAGATTTTATTCTCGTATTGTGTAAAATATGCTTTACCATGTGTTTACTGTGAAATCTCAAGATGGGAGATTTTGCAATTACAAATACCGATGTAAATACTACTGTTTCGTTCTGTATTCCACCACACAGAGAAATTGATTTTATAAAAAACACAGAGTCGTCAAATAGGAGGCATGTAAATAACCGCTCAAAAAATAGGAAAAAATCAAAACACAAAAAAAGATGACCCATCGCGCCTTGCCTTGCTCTACCAAATATTGTCACACTTCAGGATTTTATTCACAAAAAACCCTCTCCTTTACATTGACAAAAACGCATAAATATGCCACAATATATATACTAATATTTTCATTGTATACATGAGAGGTACACATGTCAAAAATTTCAAAGAATGCACGTAGAATGGGAGAAAAAGAGCTCACGAGTCGCTGGGGCGGAAAAATAGTAATGAAATCAATGTTTGAAGACGGAAAAATTCGGCATTATGCAGAATGCGAAAAGTCAAAAAAAACCGCTCGAAAACCCAGTTTTTTAATGTAAGACTACCACACGATGATACTCTCAGGGCTCAAGATACAAGAGTACCTACACAATAAGATTCATATAGAGCCATATGATTCGCGAAGACTCAACGCTAACAGCTATAATCTTCGTCTTCATAACAGCTTATTGACCTACACGCAAATTCCCCTTGACATGAAAAAGAAGCCCGAAGCAAAACGCATCCTCATTCCCGAAGAGGGGTTTGAAATGCAACCTGGCGTCTTGTACCTAGGGCGTACGATAGAATATACCAAAACCTATGATCTTGTACCTATGTTAGAGGGTCGCTCATCGGTGGGACGACTGGGGCTTTTTGTGCATGTGACTGCAGGTTTTGGGGATGTGGGGTTTGAAGGCTACTGGACCTTAGAGCTATTTTGTGTGCATCCAATCAGAATTTATCCAAATATTGAAATATGCCAAATTTTTTACCATACCATAGAAGGCGATCACAGGCCATATTTTTCTACAAAGTACCAAAAAAACACCGACGTACAAATTAGCCTACTATATAAAGAGTTTAAACATGATTAATCAAGGAAAAGTTGGGTTTGTCTCATTTCGATTTGCGGGTACTGATGGGGTGACCCTCGAAACGCTCAAATGGGTCGAGATATTTACCCGAAACAATTGGCTCTGCTATTTTTTGTGTGGAGAATCAGACATGCCTGCAAAACACAGCTATATCGTTCCTGAACTACACTTTACCCATCCAGAGATAGAGGAAATAAGTAAAGAATGCTTTAATGCACAGGTGCGTAGTCAAAAATTAACCGATAAAATTCATGATATGCGACGCCTCATAAAGTCGCATATTCACGCTTTTATTAAAAAATACGATATAAACCTGCTTGTGTTGCAAAACGTTCTTGCTATCCCCATGAACGTACCCTTTAGCATGGCGCTCGTAGAAGTAATCGCCGAAACACAGATAAAGACCATTGCACACCACCATGACTTTTTCTGGGAGCGTGAGCGATTTTCTGTCAATTGCATTCAGGACATACTGAGTGGGTGCTTTCCTCCTAATCTTTCTTCTGTTGTGCATGTCGTAATCAATTCGCTTGCCCAACAACAACTCGGGTATAGGACGGGGCTCTCATCGGTAGTCGTACCCAATGTGATGGAATTTGAACGTCCCGCACAGGGAAAGGATGAGTATAATAGCACCTTTCGCAGTGATATTGGGCTTGATGATGATCAGCATTTTATTTTGCAACCTACGCGTATTGTGCAACGAAAGGGCATAGAACATGCAATAGAACTCACTCGTAGGCTCAATAAAAAGTCGGTACTCGTTATATCTCATGAGGCAGGAGACGAAGGAGGCGAATACAAGCAACGTCTTATCGAATACGCAAAGTTGCTTCATGTAGAATTGTACATGGTTGCGGACAAAATATCAGACCAGAGAGGTATTGATGCGCAGGGAAACAAAGTTTATACGCTTGGTGACTGCTATGCTCATGCTGATATCGTTACCTATCCTTCGCTCATAGAGGGCTTTGGTAATGCGTTCTTAGAGGCAGTATATTTTCAACGTCCTATTATTGTCAATCTGTATCCCGTATACGTCAGTGATATTAAGCCAAAAGGCTTTTCTTGTATCGAGTTTAATTCTTTTGTATCATCCGATACTGTTGCGCAAGTACGAAAATTATTAAAGGATCCTCGTAAAAAAGAAGAGATGGCTCAAAAAAATCTTGAACTTGCCGTTCGACACTATTCGTTTGGATTGCTCAATACGAGAATTAAAGAAATACTCGAGTTTTTTTACGGTAAGTAACCATGTATTAGAGTTTGTACACTCATACTCTGATGTGTTCAAAAATGCCCAAATCCACCCACGTGCTCGCATGTTTTGCTCTTCCACAAGAAGCACAGGCAACGCTTCGTAGTTTGCCAGCACCCCTTGTCTCTGTATCATATCCTGATGATTGCTCTCATGCACATACACAAAAAACGTGGGTATGCACCCACAAGTCAGTAGTGCATACCCACCCATGGGAGCGTATCACACCACACCTCTACTGCTATGAGCTACAAAATGGGATCCGTGTTAGCATAGTGATTACGGGGGTAGGGTACGAAAAGGCAGCCATGTCGGCGTCATGGGTGGCTACTCGTCTCGTACCAACACATTGCATAAATCTCGGTATAGCCTTGGGCCTTACTGATGATTTGCATTTTGGTGATACGATTGCACTTACTTACTTACAGGCTTACTTACAGGCTCACTTACAGGCGCACTTACAAGAATATGATTTTGTCACCTCGTATTGTCAAGATGAGTGTGATGCTCTTTCTACTAAGGAGCCAAGCAGTGACAGGCTTGTTTCACAAAAAAATCCCGATTTAACGCCAAAAGACTCTATTTCACAAACAGCGCCACAGACAGCGCCACAGACAGCGCTACAAACGACGCCAAAGATAGCGCCAAAGATAGCACCAAAAATAGTACTAGACATCGAAACATGGCAAGCACTACAGGCAACTTCGGCGATTAGCCATACGTATTCACACTGGTCAGAGGCAAGAGGTCTTACCAGCAATAGCATAGTAAGCATGCCAGAAGACGCACCCTATGCACGTCAAAAAATGAGACAATATAAGGCCCTTGTGTTGGACATGGAGGCCTATACCTTTTACAAATACTTTATTGCAAAGCATTCCCATGCCCGTCTTTCCTGCGTAAAATTGATCTGGGATAGTATACAAAAAGATGCCTATGTACCGCGATTTTCTTCTGATATAAAATATGCCTCAACTCGACTACAACAAGTCTTTAGAGCCTACCTAGCATCAGTTGAGCAAACAAGAAATATATAGTAAGACCAGCAAGGTCTATTAACGTGGAGAGCAGAGGACTTGCGATCACCGTAGGATCTCGTCGTAGCTTTGATATAAACAAAGGGATAAGGACACCCATCACCCCAGAAAATATCACTACAAACAAAAGCGAACAACTCACAATCAGTGCTTCATACACGCTTATTGCGGGAACAAAAAACAAACCGCGAAGCATCATAATACCAGCAAGCGTCATGCCAAGAAAAAGTGTTACCAATAATTCCTTAAAAAAGACCCTCGTTAAATGCCGAAAACTCAGTTCGTTTCGTGCCAAGCCACGGATAATGAGTGCTGAGCTCTGAGTAGCGGTATTACCGCCTGCAGACGTAATTGCAGGAATAAACCATACAAGAAATACTGCAGATTGCATGAGTGGCGAAAATAAGGTAAGCAAATTAGAAGTGATGGTTCCAGCCAAGAGAAGAATAAGTAGCCAGGGTATGCGTGATACAAAAAGACTGTGTATGGGTGACTCTATATAGCTGTTTTGGGTAAATTGCTTGTTTGTGCTTACTGCGCTCATGTTAAGGACGTCTTCAGTTTGTTCTTCTCTTATAACATCGATGACATCATCTACCGTCACGATACCAATGATACGCTCTAGTGCGTCGAGTACGGGAAGTGCGAGAAGTTTTTCGTGTTCAAGAATTCTTGCCACCTCTTCTTGGTCAGTATCTTCGCTTGCAGAGATGATCGACGTGGTCATAAACGCACTCAATTTTGTTTCGTCCTTGTGTTTCATGAGGTCGCGCAGTGATACAACGCCTTTGAGCCTTTTAACACTATCGACTACGTATATGTAGTAGATGGTTTCTACTTCTTCTCTATTAGTACGTATAAAGTGTATTGTCTCTTTTACTGTGAGATGATCGCGTACTTGTACGTAGCGCGGGGTCATCAGCCCTGCGGCGTCTTCTGAATCAAAGCGCAGAAGGAATGATATTTGCTTTTTATGCTCAATGCCTATATTGTTCCATACCGCTTCTCGCACCTCTGCGCTGAGGTTTTGAAAAAGATCGACAAGATCGTCGGGTTGAATGTACTGGATGATGTCCCTTAGGTCAAGCTCGGAGAGGTTTGTGATGAGTTGTTCTTGCTCTCGTGTACTGAGTAAGAGGAGGAGGTTAATGCGTGCATCTTTGTCTAAGGTAAGAAAAAGATGTTTCTGTGCTTCTTTGGTTGCTTCTCTGCCTGTTTCTTTGTCTGTTTCTCTGCCTGCTTCTTTGTCTGTTTCTCTGCCTGTTTCTCTATAGGTATGAACCAATGTTTCGTAAGAAATAGTTTTGTTTTTATGTTCTTTTCTGTATTCTTTCTTAAATTTTTTTTTGTCGTCTTGCATAGTAGTTTTTAGCATTAATTATGCCATTCTCCAAGAAATACTATCTCAGGTTCTAGGATATGTGATGTTTTTGTTCGTGCCAGTTCCTTGAGGTCTAACATGAGGTGATAGATATCTTGTGAGCGCGCGTTTCCTCTGTTAATGATTATGTTTGCATGAAAAGGGCTTACGACGGCATCTCCCCGTGCCATACCCCGAGCACCAAGCTTGTCGAGCAATGCACCCGTTGGCTCTCCATAGTGCCTATTGTTTTTAAAGATAGAACCTGCACAGGGAGCAAAATAATGCCCTTTTTTTCTTCTGTCAAACTCGTGTGCAAGCATGGTTTTCCATAATGCTACAGGAGTATCTCGCTGTACAGAAAATCGTGCGGCAGTAATGACATTGCCTGCTAATGTTCCCTCAGGTTGAAAAGGTGATTGCTTATAGCTATAATCTTGGTTAAGAAAGGGGGAATGTAAGATTGTTCCGTCTCGGTTGATGCTCTCAACTTCTACGAGTGTATCGGTGATTTCTTTTCCATAACAGCGCGCGTTCATCCACACGGCACCACCGATAGTACCGGGCATGCCGTAGAGGTAGGCAAGGCTTCCTATACCTTGTTGAGCAAGGGTAGCGCAGAGTTCGCGTACGTTTCTACCACCCCCAACCACAAAGTAGTCGTGTTCGATGTGGAGGTCACGTAAGCATCCAAGGTTGAGCACGCAACCTTTAATGCCCGTGTCAGAAATCAGCACGTTTGATCCTTCGCCTAAGAGTGTTAATGGTATTGCGTACTCCGATGTTTTTGCTATTAGTGATTGGATCTGTTCGCGTGATCGAGGACTACAATATACTTCGGCAAGACCCCCTGTCTTAAAACTGGTAGAGTGCGAAAGATCGTATTCCAGGGAATAAGGTATGTCTTTGTCTTTACAATGCGAGAGAAGGGAGGGTATGTCAGTATGAGAAAATGTTCCTTGGGTCATCTATTCTTTAGTGTAATTTATTTTTAAAATAGTAGCCTTGTTGGAATGTGCTCCGTAAGGGTATTTTTTAGTGATGTTTTTTAAGGCTGGTAGGGGCTAGTATTTGTTTTTTGTCTGTTATAATTGAAAGCTATACAATGATTCTAAAATTTGCTCGTATTGGAGGAATAATCGCAGGTACTCTCATGGTATATGTAGCATTTGTGTTTCTTTCAAGCATAAGTATAGCGCCCACGCTCTATTTTGTGAATCCAAAGACCGTACAGCCTAACCAAACGGTACAAATTTACGGTCTTTTCCTCCATGAGCGCCAGTATAAACGTGAGGCAGTGTTTGCGGGAAAAAGATTAGAAGCCTCGCGGATACTTGTATGGAACATGTTTACCGTACAGGTAAAAATTCCCCCTGACTCATCGACAAACGTACTTGAGTTGTATCTCGACAATCATAAGGTCCAAACAATTGTAGGCGTATATGATGGATACATCCTTGAGCAAGGAGTGCCGATACAAATGCAGGGAGCCTCAATTACTCCTTTTAACTCGACTAATCAGCCGACTAATCAGCCAGCCAGCGAAATAACCAGCGAAATAACCAGCGCTATAGCCAACAAGGCACACAACACCATCACTACGTTGAGTCCATTTATGCCCCTCCGCTTTACCATTAAAGAACCACAGATCTATCTCCCTCTTTATACACTCTACCTACAGTCTAGTACTGACTCAATCCCAGTATCACATATTGTCAATGGTGCACAGTTTGCCCCAACCCAAAGTAGTAAGAATTACCCATATTCTTTTAATGAGTGGCGACCCTATGCACAATTACCAGCCGACCTATGGAGGAGAGTGTTATCGACAAATCTTCAAGCTACATTTTACGTACAGGATGGCAAAACTCCATTTGAAGCAAGGTACGTCTTTGTTCCCCAACGTGCTATTACTAGCCGAGGCACTACCGCTAATCAGAAAATAACAGTGCTTTTTTTAAACGAAGAATACCGTGATACAGAACCTGTCGACGGATACCACTTTACGCCACATCAAACGATGTGGCATACACACAGAATACGACCCACATTCTGGAAACAAAACAATCATATAGATACAGTCCGTATTCGTGAGGGAATCCCAAGATTGATAGTACGTGAACTTCGTTTTTATGCTTTACCCGATCAAAAAGACATGCGCATAGTTTCTGTAAAAAATCAGAATACTGAAATAGGAATAACAGAAAAAAGAACAGAAATAAAAACAGAAACTACACTGCAGATATCTCAGTCTCAAAATGCAACACAGGGTCGTGGCAAAGACGGAGGCTATAGTCTTGAAGAATTATCCAAGATGCTTACCGAACAATGGGACTTACAAGGTGAGTCAAATAAAGAAAGGGAATCCCAGAACAGCCCAAAAAACAACCCAAAAAACAACATAGTGCATCAAATAGAAGCATCGTTGCTAATGGACATACTTCCTGACATCTCGAGTTCAAACAATATAGCGCAGGAAACCATAAATAGAATGGGTATATACCAGACCTTATTTCCGCATGATATTGAACTACGCCTTACCGTAGGACTAGAGTACAGGGTAAATCCCCAATTAAAAAAAGCGCAAAAATATGACCTAACTTACAAACTATGGTACGAAGTATTGACAGAAAACAATGGATGGATTCCTCTAGCAATAGCTCAAGAAACAAATGAACAAGGAAAAACAATATTATCGGTAACACAACTTGCAACCACTAATCTTATATCCCTATATAACCTTGAAATTTTACTCTTTTATCTTAATATGAAAAAATCCTTTTACCTTCCCCAAAGCATTGCAATAGAAGAATGATCTCCCGCATTGTCACGTTTTTGCGACATATTCATCGTTTACCACCACAAATAATCGCTATAATGTAAGTATGTCACTTGCTCGACAATACAATCAGAATCAACATTCTCTAGAAAAAGTCGACAACGAGATATACAAGATAATAATTGAAGAAGAACAACGTCAGCACACAAAGCTAGAGATGATTGCTAGCGAAAATTTTGCGAGTAGAGCCATACTTGAGGCTACAGGAAGCGTCTTGACAAACAAATACGCCGAGGGCTATCCAGGAAAACGATACTATGGTGGATGCGAAGTCGTCGACAAAGCTGAGGTTCTTGCTATAGAGCGCGCAAAAGCCCTATTTAATGCTGAATACGCCAACGTGCAACCACATTCTGGGAGTTCTGCAAATTTTAGTGTGTTTCTCGCCTTTCTCAATCCCGGTGATACCTTATTAGGCATGGATCTTGCTCACGGTGGTCATCTTACACATGGATCACAGGTCAGTGTTTCTGGAAAATACTTTAATGCACTGAGCTATGGAGTAAGTTCCGACACATTTCTTATTGATTATGACCAAGTGCGCGATATGGCGCGCAAGCATCGACCAAAGATGATTATTGCGGGTACGTCATCGTATCCTCGGGTGATAGATTTTGAACGATTTGCTCAGATAGCAGAAGAAGTGTCTGCGCTTTTACTCGTTGATATGGCGCATATTTCAGGCTTAGTTGCCGCGGGATGTCACCCATCGCCTATTGCTTATGCGCACGTTGTTACTACGACTACACACAAAACCCTACGGGGACCACGTGGTGGTCTTATTTTAGTAGGAAAAAACAGAGAAAATCCACTTGGAATCAAAAATGCAAAAGGAAACATTCGCACTATGGGGCCCATGCTCAACTCTTCGGTTATGCCAGGAGTACAAGGCGGTCCTCTAATGCACGTTGTAGCTGCAAAAGCGGTGGCATTTAAAGAATGCATGAGCGATGCATTTGTTCAGTATCAGAAAGACACAGTGGCTAATTCGGTGGCATTGGCAGCGAGTCTCATTGAACGAGGGTGTACAATACTTACCGGGGGAACAGATAATCATCTTCTGCTTGTTGACGTGCGGAATTTTAAGATTACAGGAAAAGAGGCAGAAGAATGGCTTGATACGGCTAATATATCAGCCAATAAAAATGGTATACCCTTTGATACTCAGAGCCCCCTCATAACATCGGGAATACGCCTAGGTTTACCCGCGATCACGAGTAGGGGTATGACGGTAAACGATATGAATACGATAGCGGATTTTATTGTTCGTGTGTTTACCTCAGAAGGAAAACAAGACATATTACACAAAGTTGCTAATGAAGTACAAAGTTTTTCGTCAAATTATCCGATAAGAAGGTAGTGTATACTTTTTTGATAAAAAAAAATAACTATAATTAACTTATATGTCTGAAATTGTTACTGCAAGTTTTAAAAGTGGCTCATATATTATTGTTGAAGGAGCGGAATCAGACAATACTTTTTTTATCATAAAAAAAGGAAAGGTTCAGCTTAACAGAACGCTTGACATACCAGATCTTGCAAAAAGAACACTCTCTACGGGTGATTTTTTTGAGGTTGAATCGGCATTGTCAAAAAAGCGACGCCTTAGCACAGCGATAGCTCTTACTGATTGTGAGATACATATCATACCTTTTGAGATGTTTGATACACTCATCTCGCGACAACCTTCATTAGTGCAAAAAATCATTATATCTTTTTCGCAAAGAATGAGAAACCTCGACCATTATCTCACACAGATAAATTACAAAGAGATATCAGAAATTACTTCTGACAAATTATTTGCAGTTGGGTCGTACTACAGCGCTAATAATCAACATACACTTGCAGCCTTTGCTTTTCATAATTTTGTAAAGGAAAATCCCTCCGATTCTCGTGTTGCTGAGGCAAAAAAGAACCTAGAACGTCTCAAAGAACTCATCCCAGAACATAGCAAACTAGAAGAGGAAATCGCTAATATTAACCGTACGGTACCACAGGGTAGCATGATCTTTTCTGAAGGAATGCAAGGAAATGCGATGTACCTCATACAATCAGGGGAAGTGCGCATCTGTAAAATTGCATACGACAAGGAAATACTCCTTGCTAAGCTAGTAAAGGGTGATATCTTTGGTGAAATGGCACTCATTGAAAACAAGCTACGGTCAGCGAGTGCGATTTCTGATTCTGAATGTAATCTGCTTGTGATAAACCACGATACCTTTCCACTTATCATAAAACGTCAGCAAAAACTTATCACACGGATTACGTCAGTACTTGCTGGGCGTATATGGTTTGTTTCAAGGCAAATTGAGAATGCGATGCTCCCGCCAGGACTTCCGCGTATCTATGATGCCTTGGTGTTTATGTTAGAGCACAAGGGAATTGGCACAGACTATGATAAAACAGATGTCATAGATATGGAGCTAACTACAGACGAGTTATTTAAGTTTACGGGACTTAATAAGAAAGAGGGGATTAATTCTCTCAAGCAACTTGTAGAATTAGATGAAATTCTTATAAAGGGTGATAATATACTACTCAAGCGTCCCAAGCATATTCATTCTCGATCGCTTTACTTTAAACATTTAGACAAAGTAAAAAAGAAGAAAGATCGCGCAAAGTAATACAAACTACTCCACTATACAATCCACACGTATATTAATTACATACAGTTTTGCTTATATACAAGATGTCAGCAAGTACACCTTCTTTGTGCTCATTAGTAATGAGCTTACAAGAGATGTGCAATTCTTTCAAAATTTATTTCGTCAATCTTATCTTCTGACTTAAGTTCGTCGGGAAGGCGAATATTTTTTTTGCCATACTTAATGTAGAGCCCATATGGGCCTTTGTAGAGGTCTGCAGTTTTCCCAGATTTTTTATCGATTCCTAGGGTTTTTAGCTTTTTTGAGCTTCTTCTTTGTACTGTGCGTGGTTCTGTGTCTAAGAGTTCTATGGCTCGTTCAAGGCTGAGTTCATATATATTGTCGTCTTTTTTTAGCGAACGTGATAGGTCACCACAACTAATATATGGTCCAAAACGACCAATAAGAGCGGTTATTTCTTGGTTATTCTTTGGGTATACGCCGAGCACCTTAGGAATACTCAAAAATTTGAGTGCCATATCGAGCGTGACTTGTTCTGATGGAATTCCACGTGGTATACTTGTTCGTCGAGGCTTTGGCCCGTCGTCGGTGAGTTGGCCCAGTTGTACGTAGGGGCCATAACGGCCAGTAAGTACGTAGATATTTTTGCTGGTTTTTGGATCGACGCCAAGGGGTTCTTGTTCTTGTTTCTTTATCTTGACAAGGTTCTGTAAGTATTCTTTGTTAATATCGCTTGGTGTGCAGTCTTCTGGTATGGTTACATGTACGGCTTTTTCACCGTCTTGCATTATTGTATAAGGCCCATACTGACCAATCCTCACCTCAATATCGTCGTCGAGTGATTCGATGTCTATTTTTCGTGAAACGTCGGGTAAGATATCGGTCTCTCCTATAGCGACTCTGTCTCTCAGCCCATCGTGTTCAAAGTAAAAAGTATTCATGTATTTGAGATGATCAAGTGTTCCTTCTGCTATTTTATCGAGGTTTTTTTCTAATTCTGCTGTGTAGTTATAGTCAATATAATCATGGAAATGGCGTTCCAAAAATTGGCAGACTGCAAATCCTCTCAGCGTTGGGATGAGGCTTTGATCTACCTTTTTTGCATAATCTCGTTCCAATAATATATTTATAATGCTTGCGTAGGTAGAGGGGCGTCCAATCTGTAGGAGTTCTAGTTGTTTGACAAGCGAGGCTTCGTTGTATCGGGCAGGAGGCTTTGTTTCATGCGATTGTATACTTGCATCTTGTACGACAAAGGTATCATCTTTTTTGATTGTACTGGGAAGTACGAGTTCGTTTGTAGTGTTGCCCAATACTCGTGTAAATCCATCAAAACCAATGATTGTTCCCCTGGATACACATTCAGCATCGCCGACGCGACTACGTATATGGGTGAGTTCTTTCTGCATAGGAGTCATTTGAGAAGCAATGGCTCGTTTCCAAATAAGCTCATAGAGGGATTTTTCTAGTCCTTCTATTGGGAGTGCCTCAGGTGGCACGGGGGTTTCTCCAGAGGGACGTATTGCCTCGTGCGCTTCTTGTGCTGAACTTGATTTTGTTGCGTATCGCTGTGGCTGGGAAGGGAGATATGAGGGAGCAAAGGTATCGCGTATATATTTACGCAGGCCATTGAGCGCCTGTTCTGAAAGCGAAGGAGAATCGGTGCGCATATAGGTGATGTATCCCTTTTCATACAGCGATTGAGCGATACGCATGGTTTCTCGTGCCGAGAGGCGTAGGCGTCGGATTGAATCTTGTTGGAGTGTAGAGGTTGTATAAGGGGCGGGGGGTTTATGTATTTGTGTTTTTTTCTCTACGGATTCTATGTGTATTGGTTTTGATACGATGTTGTCGACTATTGTTGTTGATAATGACTCGTCTATACGGATGTATTGGGGATCAAGTGTTCCTTTTAGATCAAAATTTCCGCCAGATGCTACCTTTTTTTCTTTCCATTGTACAATTTCGGCATCAAGAATAATAGGAGACTGCATGGTAGGGCTTACATGCACCGTAATGCTTTGGTAATTTGATTTTACAAAAAGGCTACGCTCACGCTCGCGTTCTACTAAGAGCCTAAGCCCAGGCGACTGAACTCGCCCCGCTGAAAGACGGTAGGTTATTTTTTTCCATAAGAGGGTTGAAACCTTGTAGCCAAATAATCTGTCGATTTTGCGACGTGTTTCTTGTGCACGTATGAGGTCAATGTTTAAGTCTCTAAAATTAGATAGTGCAGCATCTATGGCAGATTTAGTTATTTCGTGAAATACCATACGGTAGATTGGTACCTTAGGCTTTAGTATTTCGCTGAGATGCCATGCAATGCTCTCGCCTTCTCTGTCTTCATCCGTAGCAAGAATGAGACCACTTGATTCTTTTAGCGCCTGTTTTATTTCTTTTATATTCTTTTCTTTGCCCTTTATGGGGATATAGAGTGGTTCAAAGTCATTGTCAACATCAATACCGAGTCGTGTCCAAGGAAGATTTTTGTTTTTTGTGGGAATGTCTTTACTTGAGCTAGGGAGGTCGCGAACATGCCCGACAGAGGCAATAACGGTATAGTTTCCTTTAAGAAATCTACTAATCGTTTTTGCTTTGGTTGGAGATTCTACAATGACTGTGTATTTATTCATATTTTATTGTTATCGAACAGATTTACTATTTTATCAATACACAATATTTATAAAGTATATATGTGCTTGAATTACAAGTATACTTTGATTATAATGATTAGTAGATGTTTCCCCTTGATAAATTAGTCCAATGTAATAAGAATATGTATGAGCTTGTCTCGGCAGTAATTCGACGCTCTGAGCAGATTACGGAAGTGCGAGCTGCCTATAATCCAAGTACTCTGGAGGAGCAACAGTTTCCAATCTTGCCTCCCTCTTTAGAACAGCAAAGCAATGAAAAATCGACAACCCTTGCTTTTCAAGAAATATTGAGTGATGAGGTAACCTATAGGTTTCATTCAGACGACGAGTAGCTATGGTGATGTGATAAGGGACGCTCTGAATGTACAAGGATGTATCATTACCCATTGTTTTTTTGTTTGGACCAACAGCAGTAGGAAAAACTGACCTTCTTTCTCGTATATCAGATCTAGAAATAGAAGTTATTGTTGCTGATTCGCGTCAAGTCTATAAAGATTGTGTTGTTGCGAGCGCAGCTCCCGATGCGACTTTGACGAATGCGGTAAAACATCACTTTCTTCATGAAATTGCATCCAATACGATTTTTTCGGTTGCGGACTTTGTCCGTAAGTCAGGAGTACTTATCGATGATATACTTCAACGAGGCAAAATTCCCATTGTGTGTGGTGGCACGGGATTTTATATTTATCATCTCATTAATGGTCTGCCACGAACACCTCCCATGGACACACGCATACGCAAGACGCTTGCTTTGCGACTACAACGTGAGGGTCTCCATAGACTCTATCAAGAATTAAAAATGCGTGAGGCAGAACGAGCACGAGCAATATCGCCCAACGATACCTATCGTGTTATTCGTGCCTTGGAGATATCCTATCTCTCACAAAGCCATGTCTTTCCAAATAAAGCGCGCAATGATAGAAACGTTCCTTCTCCCATTGCAGATAAAAAGTACGTGTGCATTGGGCTCTATCGTAGTATGGAAGCGATGGAAGTACGCATAAAACAAAGGATAAAAGAGATGATGCGCAAAGGGCTTGTTGAAGAAGCACGCTACCATTGGGAAAAATTTTGTCTTGGAGAATATGGTCTCGATAATCCCATACTAAAAACTATAGGATATCAAGAATTTTATTTACATCCCGAAATACGTACGATTTTTACTGAACAACTCGAATCTCCTATTAGTCTCACGGTTCTCAGATCAGTCATGCAACAAATAGAAATAAATACGAGACGGTATGTTAAGCGACAGTTTACATTCTTTAAAAAAATACCCCATCATGAACTCTGGCTCGCAGATGATGATGAACGTAATGCTGAAAAACTTCGTCGTCTCATCGGCATACATGCACATATTAATGAGCAATAGTCTTTTGTAGATAATTTTTATACTATATAGCGTTTTTATATTATCATTAACAGTGATAGCATAATATTTTTATGTGTAGGAATGTGATAGTCTCTAGAGTTGGTAGTATATGTATTGTTCTTGTATTGGGATGGCTAGTAGTTGCCTGTGATGGCGGTAGTGACGTAGCACAGTTGTTTGTATGTGATACGCAGCGACAAGATGTCGAGCTACAGTCCTTGTGTTTTAAAACACCTACAGACCAAGATAAGATAGAAGATAAAGACAAGGTAGATCCCACAGTCCGAGTAGTGGCTGGAAGAGAAAATCCAGTGTGGGGTGATTCTGTTACGTATGCTATAACACATGCAGAAAATCTGCAAGGTGAGGTACGGTGGAGTATTGAGCGTGGTACAGCCTTTCCACAGGGTACAGCTAATACTGTGGGACCGAGTGGTGTTATTGACGCACAGCGACAGTTTGTTGTTGTGTATAATGCATATGAAGACATTGTGTCGATGTATGCGGGTCAGGATATTAATTATACAATCCTCGCAGTTTCAGATGTGGGATCTCATACATTTACCGCATCACTCAAAGCACTTGGAATACAGGTAATGATAACGGAAGTTGATCGTGTCGGTAAAAAAGTGAAGTTTGCAACAAAAATCCTCAACAGGCAGGTGCTTGTTGATATTACAGAGCCGACTGCACATCAAACAATAGGAATTTGGGAGACACGTAACCTCCTCTACGGATGGAGAGGCGCCGGTATTGTAAAGCACCCACAATTTACTGGATTTTTTAGTGAGAACACAATAAATACGGAGAAAGTGAACCTAGGCATGGAGCTTACTTCTATTGATGGTTATGATATGCACTTTGTCTTATCTACTGAGAACAATGAACTACCAGAAAAAATATATATTGAGTTTCGTGTACATCTTGATGGTTCTTTGGCTTTCTACTCTAAGTTTGATCTATATGTTAATGGGCTCCGCACGGTCATAGCAGGACAAGAGGCTATCTTAGGCAAGGAGCAGAACGTGGCTAGCAAAATCGTATACGTTTTTGATGCATCCGTTCCGCAGGGTGATATGCTCAGTACATATTACAATATATGTGATACTGATAGGGCTGCTGTTGCGGGCTGTACGGTGTTGTAATCTATACAAATGCCACCAAACTGCCACCAAACTGCCACCAAACTACTACAGTTTATAGTCAAACTTTATAGTCAAAAGTGAATATGCGAGGATCCCAATCTAGCAAGTAAACCAGTCTAGTAAATAAACCAATCTTGTAAATAAAATAGAACAACAGAAAGCATAGCAAATAAACAGAAGACATGTAGAGAACTAGAAGAGGCATATACTGATACGTGTGTTGTAGCATGTACACCTCACAACAACACATAAAACAACAAGCCCAAGTATCCCGTACATAATCATCACCAATATATCTCGCAGGATATCGTGTATATGCAATAAAGCACTCTTTCTATATAGATACATACCGTATTTCTACATAGTAAAAATATTATAATATACTATATTATTATAGTACTGTTTTCTATCCTTATGCCTCTTACATCGTAGACAGGGTATAAGCTAAGGAACAATAGCCAAGGCAACAAACCATGGAGAAAAAACTAGAGCTACAAGGAAGCAGTAATAGCCCCGATTAGGTCAAAAAAGACCAAACACTAAGGCCAAGTAAATAGTGGTCAAAGGAGAATGCCATGCATTACAATACAATACCACACCAAGAACAAGACTTCAAACAAGACCTCAAACAAGGTCATAAAAACACTAGCAACCAAGCAAGTAGTAGCCAAGCCACCAGAAGATCCAGTAACCAAGCCATCACCAAAGCTACCACCAACCAAGCAAGGAGTTGCCGAGCAAACAATCGGACACGGGGACTCGTCCTCATCTCCCTAGCTCTTACATGCATACTAGGAGGACTCCTCCTCACCTGTAGTAGCGACCCAGAACCAGGAGAAACAAGTCCAAGTAAAAGCACATTGAGTGGAGAACTAAGTTATAGCCTAGAGAACCAAGCCAGCCAAGCAGAGGGTATCGTAATATCACCCTTACAAGAAGTAGAGGGAATAGCCTCAATGATCATAGGAATAGTAGCAGGAAAAAGCATAACACTCTACCCCCAATGGAGCAAAGCAGGACAAAGCATAAGCTATAGCCTAGAACAAGAAGGAGAAGGTCTAAGCATAGACAAAGAAAAAGGCATACTCACGATAACCGAAGTAGACGCAGGGCAACACAACAAAGTATACACCATAAAAGCAACAGGAACAGGAAACTACAAAGGAACCTACACCCTAAACATCAAACTAGAAGTAGGAACCTTGATAGGGAGTTTTGAGTATAAAACAACAGGAACAGAGCTAAAGGTAATAGAACAAACAAAGCACACAACAGAAGCACCCGAGTGGGAAGGGGGGAGTGCCCCCAGTGGAGTAGCATACACATTGAGCAAACCCAATGAGCATGTACAAGTAGATGAGAGTAGTGGCGTAATCAGCATAGGGAGAGGACTCCATAAAGAATACACCGAAGGCTATACAATAGCAGTACAAGCGAGAGTAACTGATGCAGCAGGAGTAGCGAGTGTAATCATAGTAATAGATATAGAGAGTTGGTGTGGCGTAGTAGGCGAGGATAGCGGGACCGTAGTACCAACGAAGAAGACAGGAGAAACATGGTATACGATAGAAGGATGGCGAGAGTTAGAGTGGTTAGCGAGGAAAGCAGGAACAGCAGCAACAGGAGCAAGCTTAGCGAGTAGCTATACGATGACAGAAGACATAGAACTACCCTATCAGTCCTGTAATGAGCGAGGAGAAACAGTAGCAGGGTATGACCCTATAGGAGACAGTACCACAGGTTTTAGTGGGAGTTTTGATGGCAAGAACAATACGATACGAGGCTTGAGGATAGAGAGTAGTGGAGATGACATAGGATTATTTGGAGTAGCGAGTGGTAATATCAAGGATATAAGGATAGAGGGAGCAGAGATAATAGGAGGAAAGAACGTAGGAACACTGGTAGGCAAGTATACTGGAGGGGCAATAAGCAATGTCCATATTACAGAAGATGAGGAAGGCAAGGGATCGGTGAAGAGCACCGCAGCAGCAGACAGTATTGTTTATGTAGGAGGGCTTGTGGGGTATATGAACAATGATACAGACCCAGCAGTGACAGAGAGCTCATCAGCGGTAGCAGTGGAGGCCTTTGGGAGTTATGTGGGAGGTTTGATAGGGAGACAAGACGGATCGGGTCAAATAACAAAGAGCTATACTACCGGCAATGTAACAGGAAAGAACAATGTGGGGGGTATCGCGGGACGAAGTAATGGCTTAATATATGGCTATACGAGTGGGGATATAACTGGTGAGGAGAATGTCGGAGGCATATCGGGATATGCGTACGGTGGGCGTGGTTATACAACAGGTACTATACAGGGTACCAAGTATGTAGGCGGGCTGGCAGGTTATAGCACTGAATATCATTCGAAGGGTTATAGCACTGGAGATGTTAGTGCGAGCGGGGACTACGTGGGGGGCTTGGCAGGATCTGTAGGTAGTGGCGGTTTGAACGGTTTTTCTACCGGCACTATACGGGGTAATGAAAACGTAGGTGGGCTTGCGGGTAGTGTATCTGGGACTTCTTCTTTATATGGGTATGTCATAGGGGATGTGATGGGAGGCAATAAGGTGGGAGGACTAGTGGGAGATATTAACTCTAGGCTTACTGCAGGACAAGGATATTTTAGGGGCAATGTTATCAGTACGGCGAGCGATCCTATTAATGCTACTTTTTTTGGCATCACAGTGGGAGAAAGTGCTAGCAGTGAAAACACTAGTTTTTATTATTCGACCAAGAGTGGCGAAGGGGGGCTGTACCAGTTGAAAGACGACAAACGAACTGCCTATAGCCCTACTACTGACGAAACTGCAGAAGGCTACCGCGCCTCCACTGAGCCTGGGAAAGAAGTGAGCGTAGCGAGTAGCGATACCGAGGATGCGATAAAGGCAAAATTTACAGGATTTACAGCGACAGAAGGTTGGAGCTATGCCGCAGGGCAGTGGCCAGCATTTATAGCTATTGGCAATGATGATAGTCAGAAACTCCCCGATTTTGGTGATATACCAAACAGCGTAGAAGCGCAGAAGCCTTATACCGCACCTTAGGATATCACTGCAATATATTATAACGTAGGTGATGATTGTAGCGCCCTATCTGCGATTGAGTCATTGAGATGGAATAACTCTATGAGTTTTTCATGTTTGGCAGTATCACAATGAAGCAGGTTGTGGATATAGGAAATGCTCTTGATTATGTCTTTTTTACTGTTTTTTTGACGTTCTTCTCAGAAGATACTTCTAGGGTTCTCTTTCATACTATTTGTTTATTGCACTTCAGGGTTTAATTTAGAACGAGCAAGGTATTCACAAAAACACGTAGATGTGATACACTTATAAACATATAAGTACTAAAGGATTATATTGTGCCCTGCGGAAGAAAACGAAAACGAAAAAAAATAGCTACTCATAAGCGAAAAAAGAAGCTAAGACAAAATCGCCACAAAAAAAAGTAAGCTAGCAGTATGACTACAGCTATTGTAAACTGGTAAGCTATTGTAATTTGGCCATGCTTTTGTTTTACGTTTGCTATTTTGGGCTGTTTGCATATGAGTTTGCCATACTGTGATAATACAATGAACGTATAATGTCATTATTTTCTCTATTTAACCAAGACACATTGGGAGTTGTGAGGGTAGTGCTTGATATACTATTTCTCAGTCTCATATACTTCTCCATAGCTATAGTAGTAAGGGAGATGTATGTTGCCAAGATGGTAAATATAATCTTGGTTATTTTGACCATTTATTTAGTGTCAAATCTTTTACAGTTGAGTATGGTCACATGGTTGCTCGACAGCGTGATTGTTTGGATTATCATTGGCACGATAGTCGTGTTTCAACCAGAGTTGCGGTCAGTAATGTCACGGATACGGGTGGGTAACGTGTTTTCACGCAAGCGTACTCGTAGCAATCATATTGATTTGGTATCATTTAAGGATGCCCTTACCAACTTAAGAGATGCCAAGCGAGGAGCCATCATCGTATTTGTTCGTTCAATGGCTCTCGAAGATGTAGTAGTCAATCGGGTAGAGCTTGATGCGGTTATTTCTGCAGATCTCGTAGAAACAATATTTTTATTTAATACCCCTATTCATGATGGCGCTATCATCATACAAAATAATCGTATAAGTCTTGCAGGCTGTTTTTTGCCGATGGAGAGTATCATTAGTTCGCAAGTTACTCAGCAAGAGTACTCAGATCCATTTATTACGCTTGGATCTCGTCATAGAGCGGCGCTCGGGCTTGTTCAAAAAACCGATGCAGTAGTACTTGTTTTATCTGAAGAGCGTGGATCAATTTCTCTTGCCTTTGATGGCGAGTTGTATTATAACATAGCACTTGAGTCGGCGCTTCAACGTCTTTCACTCTTGTTAAATAACAATTATCTCACAAAATACAATCTTAGAGAAGTAATGGACAACAAAACTCCTCTGAAAAATGGAGCAAAAGGTTCCACTAACTATTTTTCGCCAGAAGTCGCCAAATCAATACGAAAAACACGGTCGGATACACCGTGAAAAACAACATGAAACAATATGAAACAACACCAAAGATGAAAGAGCGGTCATTTAATGCTATTGCCTGGTATTTAGTATGCCTCGCACTCGCTGTGTTTACAAATCTCTATTATTTCTTGGTAATAAATACCTCAGAGCGTTTGTATATATCTCCATTAACCATAGACCTAGACGAGAATTTTGTATTTGGGGAGAGCGTACCAAATACGGTAGAAGTACAAGTGAGGGGCGTAAGTTCACAACTAGATAAAGTGACATCACTCAATTTTCGCACGAGTTTAAACCTAAAAAACGTGCAAGATGAAGGAGTAGTAGAAGCAGAAGTAATACTAGAGAAGCTAGGGTTTCTAGCACAGAATGACATGTTTGAGATCAGTGTACAGCCTTCAGTATTGAGAGTAAGCATGGAGCGAAAAAATTCAAAGCCAGTGCCAGTGGTACCTCTCTTTGTTGACTCTGTGCCACGTGGGTATACTTTACAGGGGTACAGGACAGTCCCATCGCGGGTTGATCTAACGGGTTCGCGCACTGAGATTGAATCTATCTCTGAGGTGTATACTGAGCAGATATCCCTTGCTAGCATACTAGAAAATTCGCGCCAAAGGGTGAGGTTGTTAAATCCGAGTTCGTTTTCTAACATATCGCAAGACAATGTAGACATTTATTTTTCGGTGCTTGCAACTGACATTGTTAAAACCTATCAAGATATTCCTGTTATTCCCGTAGGACTGAGCGAGCAATTTACTTATGCTGAGCCATTGTCCACTGTTTCGGTAGTTGTACAGAGTTCTGAGGAGATACTTGAAGCCTATACTCCTTTTCTATTTGCCGAGATGCAAGATATACGTGCTCCCGATAGCTATGAGATAGAAGTCAAAGCACAACAAGATGAGAACGTAGAAATTATATCGATAGCTCCTCAAAGCGTGATCGTTATGGTAAAAGCCTCGACAGGAAGAGGATTTTACTACTGATATGATTAAGGGATATGGGTGCGATATTGTAAACATACAACGATTCTTACACTGGATCGACAACAGCAAGTTGCTTAAAAAATATTTTGCCGAAGAAGAGCGCAGGCGACTCAGTACGTGTGGCGATGTAGTAAAATCCAGTAGGCGAAATCTTGAAATTCTTGCATCGCATTTTGCAGCAAAAGAGTCTTTTATTAAGGCAGTATCGATGCCACTCCCATTGCGTGACATAATTATACAAAAGACAGCAGTGGGTATGCCGATAATCAAGACCAAAGGAAAAGCGATGACACGAGTTATTCAGATGGGAGTTACTTCGATATTTTTGAGTCTTTCACATGAAAAAGAGTATGCATTTGCAAGCGTATTACTGGAGGGTCTATGATTGCAGTCGATTTTGTTGGTTCAGAAGATACCCGAGAATCCGTCTCATTTGTCCGTGATGAGCCAATATCTTGTCCTATATGTGATGAAGATGTGTTTGTAGAAGATTTTCGTTTTGGACGAGGAAGAATGGATGCAGGAGAGCTTTATGAGGATCTCCAAAGAGAGTATAAGTATACTGAGGAATTTGGCGAAGTATTTCCCTTTATGTTTTATGTATATACGTGTCCGAATTGCTATTTCTCTGCCTTGCCACGCGACTTTCAATCGGCACCTCCCTATCTTGCGAATATTCTTTCTACCGATGAGGCAATACAAAAGCGTGAGCAGCTTATTCGCTCAATGTTTAGCGACATTCCTGATTTTTCAAAACGAATGACCCTTACCCGTTCGTTGGTAGGGTATGTACTTGCAATTTGGTGTTATCAACACTTTAAAAAGCAGGGTGTACCCACCTACAAACAAGCAGTCTGTACGCTCAGAAGTGCGTGGCTTTGTAAAATCATGCTACATCATAAATATGGCGATTATCTTGAACAACTCAAAGCGATATTTTATCGCAAAGCCCAATATCTCTATTCAAAGTGTATTCAACTTGATAGTTCGGGAGGCGAATCCTTTAGTAATGAATCCTATCTTGGACCTGATATTGACAAAGATTTTGGATACGAAGGTGTCGTATATCTCTCTGCCTGGCTCACGTTTCATTATTCGTTCATGCCAACAGATCACATAAAAGAAACAGTGCTACACAAGCACAGAAATAACCTGAGTCGTATCTTTGGTTTCGGAAAGGCGAAGAAAGAGAAACCATCTGCCTTACTTAGAATTGCCCGCAACCTTTATGAGCAAATCGATGGAATACTTAGAGAAATAGAAAGTCCAATTCATACCTAGGAGTTTTTTATACCACAATACGCACTACGAATAGCATACGACGGGAGCGATTTTTTTGGATTTCAACGTCAGCGTGATACAAGGACTGTACAAGGAGAGTTAGAATACGCGCTACGAAACCTTGTTTCTTTTATTGCCCTATGCCCTTCTGGAAGAACCGATGCGGGGGTACATGCACTTGAGCAATATGTACATGTGTGCGTTGTGCACAGCAGTATAAAGGCAAGATCCCTTGTAGGTGCTCTCAATACGCGCTTGCCCAAAGATGTGCGAGTGCTAGATGCGTATGCTGTCCCCGATGATTTTCATGCACGGTATTCGGTAATGCATAAGACATATCGGTATAGTTTTTATCGAGCGCCTATCATTCCTCCACCCTTTGCGCGGTATGCATTGCCGTATCGTTTGACAGCACCTCTTGATCACCTTAATCGTGCATCAGCAGAACTCATAGGAACACATGATTTTAGTCCTTTTTGTCGCAAAGCCACATACAAAACTCCTATACGTACGCTCTCTCGCTTTGATTGGCAAGAAGAAGGAAACTATATACATGTCTACCTTACTGCAAATGGGTTTTTGCGTGGAATGGTGCGGCTACTTGTCGGAACGCTTATAACGCGATTTAGTTCGAGTCGCCTTGGTGAACGTATGAGAAAAAAATCCTTGCTACACATTTTGCAAGAAAAAGACCGACAGTGTATCGGACCAAGCCTTCCTGCGCATGCGCTTTTTCTCTATCAAGTACAATATAAAGAGCAATTTGATGCCGTATTCAGAGAACGAGAACAAGAATAATCCTAGCTCACAGCAAGGGTACCAGTCCTTAGTGAATGACACAAAAATAGTGCTTGATTATCAAGACCAGCTACTACACGTATTTCAAAGCCCAATCGCAGAAAAGGCAATGATAGAACGACTGACTACAGAAAATCTCCGACTACAGACTCACAAAGATGCAACAAAACGCGTACCCCAAGCACATTTTTTAAGAGATGTAGAAACCCGCAAACAAACACTCGCACAGCTCAACGAGCGTATTAAGATCTGTGAACAATGTGTGCTCAGTAAGGAGCGCACGCAGACGGTGCCCGGCATGGGAGTAATGGATCCTTATGTAATGGTCATTGGAGAAGCTCCGGGAAAAGATGAAGATGCACAAGGACTTCCTTTTGTAGGAAAATCAGGTCAGTATCTCGACAAATGGCTTGCAGCAATACAACTCTCTCGGCATAGCAATGTGTATATTACCAACACGGTCAAATGTCGTCCTCCACAAAACCGTAATCCGCACACAGAAGAGATGCAGAGTTGTCAAGCCTACCTCAACGAACAAATACAACTTGTTCGACCACAGACGATACTGCTTCTTGGTCGTATTGCGGCAAGCTTGATCAATCCCAATGGGCTTGCACTCAGGGCATTAAGGCAAAACACCCATACCTTAATGGATCTGCCATGTTTTGTCACGTATCATCCTAGTGCTGTCTTGCGAGATCCCTCTTATCGTGCACTTGTGTGGGAGGATTTAAAATACCTAGCTCATTACATAGAAACCAATGTGACTAATCAATCAAAGCTTGACAGCAATACAACAACAGTACAGGTACTCCCTTAGCCTACATGACTCACTATTATCAGATATGTGTCAATGCACCCGCTACAAAACTGTTTACCTATAAGTCAGAACATAAACTTGAGATAGGCATGCGCGTGAGGGTTCGGTTTAGAAACGCGCTAAAAACTGGCATTGTCATCAATGAGACAGATGCACAAGAACTACGTGCTCTTGATCATGATGTGATAAAGCCTATCAGCACCGTTATGGATGCTAAGCCTCTCATACGTGAGCATAGTATAACAGTCGCACAGTGGATAGCCGATCATTATTGCTGTACATTCTCTGAGGCCTTGTTCTCGCTGGTGCCCAGTGGCCTGCGTACTACAAAAGAAGACAAGATGATGCCCACGCTTTCTCGCTACACAGGAAAAATGACTGCCCTTTCTCAAGAGCAATCTTTGGTACTACAGTCCATGTATAATCAGCATGGCTATGCTCTCAAATATCTTTATGGTGTGGCTGGTTCTGGAAAGACGGAACTATTTGTTACATTATGTGAAAAAAAAGTAGCAGAGGGAACGCAAGTGCTCTATCTCGTGCCAGAAATAGGACTCGCAGCCCAGCTTTATCCCTATCTGATCCAGCGTATCGGCAATGAGCACGTCGTGTGCTATCATTCAGGCTTGGCGCAATCAAAGCGGTTAGATGCGTGGAAGCGGTTTTCTGATGGAGATGCCATGGTAATGATTGGAACACGGAGTGCGGTTGGGGGTAATTTTCTAAAGCCAGGCTATATTATTTTTGACGAAGAGCACGATGTATCGTATAAATCAGATCAAAAACCACGCATACACGCACGAGACATAGCAATTAAACGAGCACAGCTACTGGATATACCCTTTGTCTGTGGCTCTGCAACACCCTCATTAGAGGCTTGGAATTATTTTAGAGCTCAAAAACACGATCTCATGATACTAGAAAAAAAATATTCGGGGGAAAGTCCGCCAAAGATTATTCATCAGAGTTTAGAACACATTAAAGGTGTCTTTAGTCCTGCACTTTTAACAGAACTTGATCGGTCACTTAAGCATAATATGCAAGCGATTCTTTTTGTGAATCGCAAGGGGTTTGCAAACGCATTTTTTTGTCTTAGTTGTGGAAGCGCCCATACCTGTGCACACTGTTCGGTAAATATGACGTATCATGCAACTCCTTCGCGACTCATTTGTTACCACTGTGGGTATGCCTGCGATCTCCCCAAAAATTGCCATGCCTGTGGTTCAGTTTCGCTTGGTATTAGAGGCTATGGTACCCATAGAGTGCACTCCGAACTTTCAGAAGTATACCCCCACGCTCGTACAGAAATATTGGATGCAGACTGTGTGGATCCCTCTGCAATTCTTGAAAGATTCTATAAAGGAACCATAGACATATTAGTGAGCACGCAAATTATAGCAAAGGGAATCACTATACCGCGACTAAATCTTGTTGCCATATTGTTTCTTGAAAGCTTTTTTTCTTTGCCTGACTTTCGTGCGGTAGAGAGAGGACACGCTCTCCTTACACAAGTCATGGGACGTGTAGGAAGAATCAAAGATGCGAGTTTCTACGATGGTTCTTGTGAAATACAAAAGGATATACAAGAGAAGGGTGTGTCACGGGGTAACATTGTCATCCAAAGCTTTAGTCAGAAGAATGAATATCTTGAAGACATTCGTACTCAGGACTATCGTAGCATCTTAGAAAAAGAAATAAACATGCGCATCCAATATCAGCTTCCCCCAATTCGAAGCCTTTGCCGTATACTAGTGCGTGCAAAAATAAGAGACAAGGCAGTTACCGTAGCTCGTCAGATAGCCGATATTGTTCGTGACATCTGTCATACCTGTAATGATACCGCGTTTGTTCTCGGTCCAAATCCCTGTCCTATAGAAAAAAGGGCGTCACAATACAGAATTCAAGTATATCTCAATGCTCCACACATGCAGGTTACGCGAAGGCTTTTAAAGCAACTCTTAGCGGTTAAAGAAGTGGGTAAAATAATAAAACGCCGTGATGTTATGGTAGACTTTGATCTCACGCCACTGTCTAATTTATAACAGGCTAGCTTAAAATGGGCTAGTTTATAATCTTACACACAGAGTTGTCATTGTGAGCTCGGCTGTGCTATACTCTAAGTGAGGAATATATGCCTTTAGAAATAACAGAAGACAATTTTCAGGAGAAGGTCGAAGCATCACCTCTCCCCGTATTGCTTGACTTTTGGGCCGAATGGTGTCCTCCTTGTCGGTTAATTGCTCCACTCATTAGCGAGTTAGCAGACCAATACCAAGGAAAAGTAACCATTGGAAAAGTCGATGTAGACAAAAACGCACAACTCGCAGAAAAATTCTCAATCAGTAGTATACCAACGTTGCTTGTCATACACGAGGGAAAAGTTGTAACACAAAAAGTAGGTGCAATACCCAAAACAGCCATTGAGGACATGTTTAAGCCTCTTATAGGCTAGCTATTACCTTATCGGTTTAGCTCCCAGTACTTGCATAGATACTATTTGCATAGGACTGCTAAGGAGTGTAGGCATCGTTAGTATTAGTAAAGCCAAATGTTGCCCCGCTGGTCGGGGTAATATGCCAGTCGTTTTTTGTGTTAGTATCGTCAGAAAGTGAGTTGCGTGCAATAGATCGAGTTGTAGTACTATCCTTTGGATTTACTGCATCGCTGGGCAATAAGGCTCTATCTGTGTTACTTGATATCCATTGTTGAGCGGTAGCGAGAGCAGTAATTTCTTCGAAAAACTGCGTGTTAGGAAACCCCCGCTCAGGATTTTGTGGCGAATCATCACGGGTCGTATATACAAATGCATCGAGAATATCTCCGTAGGGGTTTTGCTTGAGGACTAATAATCCATGGCTATTGGGGATACTCTTGTTTTCGGCGACAAAATAATCCCATGCCTCAGGAATTGCCTGGGCATGACTAGATTCATCTTTTGACATATATTCGTACTGTATGTTAGTGAGTTCGGGATTGGGTCGTAGATGAGTCACAAGAAAATCTCCCTCTTCCACTTTAATCTCTGGAAAAACAATGCGCATGGAAGCCTCACCGTGCACTCCTTCTTGTATACTCATACCTGCTAAGTTTCCTCCGCTTAAAAAGACTAGTTCTATTTTATCACCCTTAGTCTTACTTCCTTCTGTGACTACTTCGTTGATTCGCGTGAGTGGAATAGAATCGTTGATTCCGTAAAATTCTAGGACTAAGGTAGTGCTATTGCCATGCAAATCAAAGAGGTGTGCTTCTATTACATAAGGATGACCTTTTTTTAAGTCTTGTTTTGTATTAAGCAAGATACTTGGACCCTCTACGTTCACCTCAACTGGAAGTGTTTGTTGGGAATCAAGATCAAGTGCTGAGTCAGTGAAGTCGATCTCATAAAGGTGTATATACCCTTTTGCCATATCTGTACTCTCGGTGAGGCTAATGACAATGGTGTTTATATCCCTCTGTTTTACAGAAACAAAACTAGGTGGATCAAAGTCACCATTTTTCCACAACTGTTTTGATTTTGAATTGAGTCCACTACATGAACTTATAAACATAAAAAGCAAGAGTGCCCAAAGCAGAGCATGGAAGCTATCAGCAGGAAAAAAAGAATATAAGCCAGAATTCCCCCGAAAGTTCATATGAATAATACGCTGAAAATGACTACCACACTTCTGTGATCTACGCCATTTGATTAATTTAATACATGGTAAGTTGTATGTGAATAAGTTCTTCATACTTCATATACTTGTGTATCTGCAATTCTGCTTTACTTTTTTTCTATTCTGCCGAGATTCATGGATGTAATGAAGTATATTAAAATCAAACTAGCAATCTGTCTTATTATAGTTATTTGTACCAAAGGCCTTGTAGCCCAAGATAAATTGCAAAACAATCTTGATCTTACGCTAACCTCAGACGATATCCGCATAGTGTTGAACGAAGAATACGACGCTTATGATCTTTTTGTGAGAAAGAAAGAAGGCATACAATCAGTACTACTTACCGAATCTCCCGTAAATCCAAATAAAGGATCGCGAACATACGCATATCGGAGCCCCATGTATACATCGATAAACGGTAATGAACGAAGAGTTACTGCAGGAAGATTTATTGCATCAAAGTCTGGGTTCTACATAATCGATAGTAATCCACAAAATGACTCAGAATTTGGTCAGGCATTTCGCTTATTAGTTCCAAAAGAAATATTGTATGGCTTTGACAGTACCGAGAGAAAAGGGGTGCTCAATATTCTTAACGGAACCTATGTTAGTCTTCGCACTTTTAATAAGAAATATGCTGATTATTCTGGCACTTATCTCGATAATTCTTTTGCGTTTGCTTCTCCTCCAGAAGGTCAAGTAATTCCCCAAATAATCTCATATCTTCGCCCACAAGAATCGCCGAGTGTACTGGTAATAAGAGAAGGAATGACAAAGGATGGCATACCATCAGGAATACCACGCGTGTTCTCCGATAGTTTACCGCATTCACAGCCCAATCTTTTTTCAAATAAAGCAGGTAAATCATTAAAGCAGATCGTAGATCAGCCTATTACGATACCACATATAGATAAACTTTCCTCACAAGAAGGAGTGGTTGCACTTGATCCCATCACTGGTGAACGCCTCGGTACAGTAGCAGGAACGAGAGAAGGCATATCCAATAATATACGTATACTACCGAGTGCAACCGATACTGTTCCTTTTAATCTTACTCAAGGCAATCCTTTGTCGAGTACTGCTGCATCTGCAGAAGATCCCTATCAAAAGAGGCAAAATCTTCTTAGTGCTGATGGGCGTGCGCTTCCAGCACCCTTGGATAATGACTCACCACTACAAAACACGAGATCAAAAACAAGTCCAAATGATAGCCCTATAGTAGATTCTCTCTCAAGTACCGATGGAATAATGTATCGCGATCCCATTACAGGCGAACTTCTTCCTTCAGCAAGCTCGTTTACAGAACGCGATCCCATTACAGGCGAACTTCTTCCTTCAGCAAACTCGCTCACAGAACGCGATCCCATCACAGGTGAACTTCTTCCTTCGGCAAACTCACTCACAGAGCGTGATCCCATCACAGGTAGACTTCTTCCTTCGGCAAATTCGCTCACAGAGCGCGATCCCATCACAGGCGAATTTCTTCCTTCAGCAAACTCGCTCACAGCGCGTGATCCCATCACAGGTAGACTTCTTCCTTCGGCAAACTCGCTCACAGAACGTGATCCCACCACAGAAGAACTTCCTTCGACAAACTCGCTTGCTGGTAGCATACCAAACAGTGATACTCCGTTATCGGGAGCGACATCTAGTTCTTCACAACTTCCTCTCCCTAATCAAGCACTTGGAGAACGAAGAGCAAATGCAACAAACTTGCCTTCCTCAGATCGGGAACTTGCACAGATTGACGGCTTAACAAATGCAGCACCGAATGCAGAAGAAAAACTTCCTTTTGCAAGCTCGCAGGCAGTAAAAGATCCAGTTACCGGAGAATTGCTCAACCCAGTTCAATCCACGGCAGTTCCCAGTCAATTTGCGGATCCCACTTTACCTCAAACGAGTGGTTTGACAAATGCGATTCCGGGTACGGGCGATCAATATCCCTCAATTGATTCGTCAGCGATACCGGGTAGGTTTGATAGCCCGTATTTGCCACAAGCAGGGTCACAAGCACAACCTGGTCAATTTGCAGATCCTAGCTTGTCTCAGACAAGTGGCTTGGCAAATGCAGGACCGCGACCAGAGAGTGGGCTTCCTTTTGCAAGCTCGCAGGCAGTAAAAGATCCAGTTACTGGAGAATTGCTTAGTCCAGTTCAATCCACGGCAGTTCCTGGTCAATTTGCGGATCCCACCTTAGCTCAAACGAGTGGTTTAGCAGATGCGATTCCGGGTACGGGGGAGCAATATCCCTCGATTGATTCGTCAGCGATACCGGGTATATTTGACAGCCCGTATTTGCCACAAGCAGGATCAGAAGCACAGCCTGGTCAATTTGCGGATCCCATTTTAGCTCAAACGAGTGGTTTAGCAGATGCGATTCCGGGTACGGGCGATCAATACCCCTCGATTGATTCGTCAGCGATACCGGGTAGATTTGATAGCCCGTATTTGCCACAAGCAGGATCAGAAGCACAGCCTGGTCAATTTGCGGATCCCACCTTAGCTCAGACAAGCGGTCTTGCAGATGCGATTCCGGGTACGGGCGATCAATACCCCTCGATTGATTCGTCAGCGATACCGGGTATATTTGACAGCCCGTATTTGCCACAAGCAGGATCAGAAGCACAGCCTGGTCAATTTGCGGATCCCACCTTAGCTCAAACGAGTGGTTTAGCAGATGCGATTCCGGGTACGGGAGAGCAATATCCTTCGATTGATTCGTCAGTGACACCGGGTAGATTTGATAGCCCGTATTTACCACAAGCAGGATCAGAAGCACAGCCCAGTCAGTTTGCAAATCCTGCTCTACCACAGACAGATAGCATAACGAGTGTAGCTCAAGGAGGTCCAGAAAGTCGATATCCTTCGTTTAGTTCAGCAGCAAGAGATCCAGTAACGGGACAACTCCTTCCACAAGCAAATTCTCAGGCCCTGTCTCGATTTGTAGATCCGTCATTACCGCAAACTGATGCTTTAGCAAATGCAGTACCAGAATCTGATGCAGAATATCCTTCGCTAGATGCAAATGCAAAGCAAGTGCCAGCTACAGAACAGCAATTGCCTTCTATCGAAAATGCAGCAAATGAGATATCGCCATCTCCTTCACCATTACCGTCTACTACTGATGGAATAGAGCAGGCAATACGTGACCAAGAGTTGTCATCGCTTGATGATAGTATTGTGCAACCAGAGCTACCGCAGGGTTCTTTTTCAAGTCGTGATGGTATTGCAACAGATCAACTCTTTAATCAATCATTACCTCAACTACAGGGAACAGCTTCGCCACAGTATCCCCAAAATGATCCTCTTAGAGGACTTGAAGGGCAGCAAAGTCCGATTCCTGGGCAAGAACAGGAACTCTTTAGGATCGAAAATCCAGCAGTAGCAGCAACACCCGATCAAAGACCCTTTGATAGCTTTGAAACAGAAGCACAAGCCCGTGATGTAGCTCCAAACTTTGCCCAAAGTGAAAGCAATGTTGCACCGAGGCTTGCGGACGCTCCAAAATCTTCGACCAGCTCTGAGTTAAACAAAGAGATTCTTGACAGTCGTGCTGGAGTTACGAGCGAAGATGGAGCAGATGCACTCAATTCTGCAAATCCTAGTTTAGGAACAAGAGAGGGAAACGTTACCTACGATCCAATTACAGGAGAGTTATTACCACAGGTAAGAGCAGATATAAACAAACCCTTGGTGAGTCCAGTAGATACTCCTCTAGCAATTGGTAGCGCTTCTTCAAATGCGGCGCCACCCACTAGACTGGAGACTTCGTTAGTGCCAAATCCTCCGCTCAATAGTAGCGATGAGATACCACAGAGCGCTACAGATTTCCAGAGTGATACATTGCCCTCTGTGAGTGCAGTTGCAGATGAAAAACAGAGATCTCCTATTGTTTCAGAAAAAGCAGTATTAGGAGGCGGTCAAGCAGATATAAATGAAAAATTGACATTTACCGAAAATGCAGAAGAAGCACTACCGGGAGTTTCAGATAATGCTGCACCACAAGAAATCATCAGTAAGCTGGGCGCTAGTCCTCTTCCTTCGGTTGGGCAGACATCTGAGCCTGCTCCCGTCGAAGTACCTACATTTGGTGATACTGAGGGCACGCAAGAAAAACGACCCATTCGCCCAAGTACAATTATTCCTTCAGAAGCGTCTACTCCTTCTGAAGAACCCGCTATTGCAAGAGAAGGAAAAGAGGCGTCGGATACCGTGGAAGCGCAAAAAGGAACACCACTTGATAGCATAAGTCAATTTGCCGTACCACAAGATCAATTTGTTTCACCTCCAACAAACATTCGCCTTTTTCCAAACGAAGATCAAGCTGATGCTACCCGTTCTGCCAGTAGTACAATAAATCCCGACCTCTATAGATCGACGCCAACGCGCACATTTCCTGTAGAAGAAGAAGATCGTCAAGAATTATATAATAATTTTGAAACGGAACCAAGGAATACTTTTAAACCAGAGGTAAAACGATCATCCTTTACAAATCCAACAACAGGAAGAAGAAGCCTATTTAATCTTGATGAGCGATATCTTCGTGAAGCGATTGAAGATTATACTGCCATAGGAAATTCAAGCAATCAAAGGCTAATTCTTTCGGATAGTGAAAAGGATACCCTTGCTAAGGTAGCGGATAATCTCCGAACACTAGATCTATCCAAAACGGTAGATATTGCTTTTGTTGTAGATTCAACGCACAGTATGTGGAATGACCTTCCTATAATTCGGCAGGGTTTACCGCCACTCTTGAGTACTGAGCTTGATGGTGCCCGCTATCGTATTGGGGTGGTTACCTTTAGAGATTACGGTGAGGATTATGTTACCCAAATACAGCCTTTCTCTAATCAGGTTAGTGAGATAGAATATAGGCTTAATCAGATCCGTGCCAAGGGAGGAGGAAATAAGGCAGAAGCAGTACATGAGGGTATTGCAGCGGCAGTTGAGCGTTTGACATGGATATCGGAAGAGCGAGTGATTTTCTTGATTGGTGATGCCCCTGGACATTCGCCACCTTTTCCTGGGGTGGATCTAGAGCTCACGCTTGACCTAGCAAGAGATAAAAATATACGTATTGTTCCTATCTTATTGCCCAATAGCGAATAGCCTAACTCATGTTGGTGCCTAACTCACGATGGTGAAAGTCCAGTAGCAAGGGTACACAAAGGTACAAGGAAGAAAGATGCGTTGTAAGGCTATATACTGCGACGCGAGGGATAGCAAGGCTAGTAGGCTTTACTATCCCTTTCTAGCTGGCCACTCGCCAGTTGGCCACTCTCTAGCTGGCCACTCGCCAGTTGGCGTTTTTTGGTATTACTTATATGACTTGGCTTGGTACCAAGCAAGCCAAGTCTTTTCTTGATCCGTCAAAAGAGTATTGTCTATAAGCGTGTCTTCAAAGGGCACATAGCTAAGCACCTCAAATCCTAAGGTGTTTTTTTCTTTTTTTGTAATGTCAGGTAGTTCTATTACGAGTGCCATGTTTTCTAGTCGTATTCCATAAGAGTCGGTATAGTAGCCAGGTTCGATACTAAGGAGCATTCCCGGTTCTACGTATACATCACAATCTTTATGAAGAAAAACAGCTCCCCAGTGTACGTCGGTACACAATCCTATTCCGTGTCCTGTTCCATGTGGGTAGTCCATGTTATGCTTTATCATTGGTGCTCTGCAGAGAGTGTCAAGAAATGCTCCCGAACTCCGAGGAGAAAAATGAGCGGTACACAAAGCGATATGAGACTTGAGTACCATGGTATAGTCGTGTATGAGTTTTGGATCGGGTGCTTTACCGATATAAAGGGTGCGTGTGATATCTGTGCTTCCGTCTTTAAAGTGTGATCCCGTATCGATAAGGACGACTGATTCTTGCTTTATAGTAAAAGCCGTTGATTTGCTTACTCGGTGGTGGATCATGTTTCCGTGGGTTCCTGTGGTAACGATGCTAGCAAAGGAGGGCATAATATATTGGGGATCAGTTTTATTACGACTGTCTATATGCATGCATAGTTGATATTCATCGAGTATTTTTCCTTCGTGCATACATGCATACTTGTACTCGGCGCATGCGCGCGTAAGGGATTTGCTTTCACGCAACGAGGCATTTCTAACCCCAGTTATTTCGTCAGGGCTAAGAATACTAGAGTCATGCTTGATCGGAGAAAAAAACGAAAAATGTTCGTCGAGCAATGATTGACAGTAAGCGGGAATAAGCGAGGGATCATATGCACATGTTGCGGGTAACTCTTTTTTTAGTAGTGAATGCTCAAAAACGTTTTCATAAGGCTTTTGTGTGATTGTCCATTCTTGTAGCGTGTCTTGTAGCGTAGTAGTGAGCTGGGGTGTAGTCGCAATGGATGGAGGTATCCAAAGCAGTATTGTTTTGGTCTTTGGTAATAGTAAAAAGGCAAGTGGGGCAAGCATTGTATGGCTATTGCTTTGATTACTACCGTCGGCAGTATGTGTAGGAGTGACTCTAAAGGCGGTAAGGTAGGCAAATTCAAAGGGGCTAAAACTCAAGTATGCGGTAGCGCCTTTGGGGATAGACTGAATGAATGTTTGTATTCTGCCTGCCTTTGTGGTAGCCTTGCTGGGTTCAAACAACCAAGAACGTGATTGTGATGCTTGTGCTTGTTGGGTCTCTGAGAGGTGCTGAGTACTTTTGTCTTTGTTTTGATTCTTAGAAAGTGTCGTGTATCTGGTAATGCTAGATGCTAATGTCTTGGCGTACCATTTATAAGAGAGACACTTGAGCTCAGAATTGCAGTAGCGAATACTGAGTTTTTGTAAGATACTATATTCTTGAATTGAGTGCTGGGCATCGCATATTGCTAGACCTTTAAGGGAGGGTAAAAAGCTATTATCTGCGGTATTTTTATCAGAAACAGTTTTTTCAGAGAGGTGAGCAATAATGGCAGGGATGATAATATCCCAGTTGTCTTCGCGTTCTTCAATGAGGAGGTAGTGTGGTGGGAGGAGGTGCTTTGCTTCTTCGCTATAGCGAGAGTCAGTTACAAGTATGTCTTTGTGATTAGGTGGGGTAAGGATGAGGGTTCCAGCGGTTCCGTAGAATCCCGTTAGCACATGTCGTAATCTAAAATAGGGGCTTGCTTGTTCAAAGCCGTGAGGACCGCTTCCTTTGATGATAAGTGCATGTCCTTCAGTTAGATTTTTTTTATCCCAGTACATGCACGCGTTATTTTGTGGTCATAATGTATGTGCCGTTCCATGACGCAGGAGGATTTGTAACAAGTTGTTCACATCTATCAATATAAAAAGAAGTGAGATAGTCAGATTTTTCCATTTTTTGATTTTTCTTAAAGTGTGTAAGCGCTTTTTCAAAATTTCCTTTTGCGTACTGACCAAAGGCTTCATTGTGAGACTGCCATAGCTCTTTCTCTTTTTGTGAAAGTTTAAGTGTTGAAGTATACACAAAGTCTCCTTCTGATTTTCCTTTTACTTGAACCTTGTCTAACACCCGTACATGACATTTTCCCTTTACACGGGTAAAGATAGAATGCGAAAATACAAGGTTGCATCGGTAGAGTTTTGTGAGCCCTTCTAGTCGCGAACCAAAATTGACATTATCGCCAATTGCAGTATAGTCCATCTTTTTTTCTGATCCAATGTTACCTACGGTAACTTCGCCGTAATTAATACCTATACCAGTAGCAAAGGGTGGATGACCTTTTTTTTCGGCATCTGCATTAAATTTTAAAAGAGCATCTTGGATTAGGTTAGCTGACTGCACTGATACATATGCAGAATTATCAAGTTGTACAGGTGCGCCAAAGAGAGCCATGACGGCATCACCAATATATTTATCGACTACTCCTCCATTTTCTACTATGATGTCAACCAAAATTTCAAAATAAGAATTGAGTATACCGACAAGTTTTTCTGGATCGCTTCCCTCAGAAATAGATGTGAAATTTCTGATATCAGTGAACATCAATGCTACTTCTCTTTTTTCGCCCACAAGCATTTGTGATGGGTTTGAAAACAATGCATTGATAACGCTGTTCGGTACATATTTTTGAAAGATATTACGGACTTTTTGTTCACCTTTTCGCGCAACGACTGCAGAAAAGGCGAATTGTCTAATCTGCTCATAGGCCTTATTGAGCTTGCCAATCATAATGTTGAACGTCATACTCAGCTTACCCACTTCGTCGTCGTGGAGTACAGGGACACTTGACGAAAAATCTTGATTATCAGTAATTTTCTCCATAGAATCGCTGAGTTGCTTTATAGGCCGTGTAAGCGTTCTGGTAAACACAAGCATGAGAAATATTGCTATAGAAAGAAATATGACAAGCAATATGATTGTGGAAAATATGATGTCCCTAATTGGCGAGTAGAATACCCTGCGGTTTGCTGCAACGATTACAGAGTAATCCAACTCAGGAAAACGAAAATAATAGCCAACATGGTTCTGCTTATTTACATCAAAATTACTCTTAATCCATCCTTCTGGTAAGTTTTCTTCTGTAATAATGGCAAGCAATTTTTGTCGTTCATTTTCATTGATAGATTTGTCTTCTGAAAGTGTCGAAAACACTATCTCACCCTCTATGTCTATTGCAATGACTACTTCGCCCGTGGATAGAAAACGTTCAGCCTGCGTTTTGTTTGCATCAATAAATGCGTCAATATATTCTTGGTCGTCTTGCAGATTATTATCATAGATAAGTAGCCACTGATTAATCATAAAGTTATTGAACGTATAGGCCTTGTAGCTCAAAGAATTGACAGCAAGCCTTGTCAGTCCTCTTGATGCAGATAACGAAGACACAATACCTACTAATATTGCGATAACTGCAATAAGTGGAATGATAAAGAAAAGAAATTTTGAACGAATACTCACATTAACACTGCCTTGATTATGACTTTATTTATAGTGTATCATAATTATACAACTACTATTTATCTAAGTGCTATACTAGAATTAGATATACACGTGTGCGTTGTAAGGAGATACAAACATGCCTATTAAAAATTCATCCTCATCAAAAATACTAGATATAGATGAAGAAACCCTTAAAGATGTAAATAATATTTCTGAAGAAGAACGAAGTCAGATTACTCGTGAAATTGATGCGATTATGAAGTCGGGTGATAGTTCTTCTGCAAACGATAAATCTGATACATCTAAAATAAAAAAAGGTCTTGCTTTTCCCTTATTGTTGAATTCTATACTGCTTTTAGTGTTTGCAGGAACGATAATTGGTGCTCGCTTTTATTATCAGCAGCAGATTGCTGATGACCTAGAGGAAAACCGTGCTCTTTCACAGTCTTCTCTTTCGCTTGCGCAACTCATCATAAGAGAAAATCGACTCAGATTGCAACAGAGTCAAAGTGAATTAGAGCGTATACAAAGTGAGTTAGAGTCCCTTGGTCAAGAAAATCAAAATCTAGAGTCTGTTGCATCTAAAAATGTTGCGGATTTTGAGCGTCGTGTATCGCAAGAGATAGAGATTCGTCGCCAAGAACTCTTGAACGAAGTACGTGCCTCGAATTTGAGTCAAGCAGAGCAACAGGTACAGCGAAGAAGGATTGAAGCAGAACTCACGGCCGAAGTTGAGCAACGTATGCAAGAGTTTGAAGTACAACAACGGTCAGAAATTGAACGTCAAAAACAGGAATATCAAGCTCAGATAGATTTATTGCAAGATCAATTTTCTCAAAAACAACAGGTAATAGACAGCCTTAATGAGGAAATTTCAAGCAAAGCTGAAGAAGTAGTAATCATACAAGAGCGTGAAAAAATTGTAGAAGTAGTAGTCCCAGACAAAAAAACACAGGAGGAACTGAGAATATTACGCCAAAGAAATCTTGAGAAAGATGCAGAACTGAGAAAACTTACTTCTTTGGCTACAAATATTACCACATTAGTCAATGCATCTCGATTTCCTACCGCACGTAACCAAATAGCGCGTGCTCGTAGTGCAATATTGACAAGCAAATTTGCTGATTCTCAAGAGCTCCGCTCATTGCTCGGCTCACTCAATGCATTAGAAAAGGCACTACTTTCTCTTGAACAAGCAGAAAAAACCAACTCAAAAATTGAGGCAGATTCGCGAGAGGATATAGGATTGCAGGCACGAGAAGTTGAAGACTTGCGAAAACAAAATGAAAGCCAGCGTTCTATTTTAGAGAATTTACAGTCGGAGAATGAGGCCCTAGAAAGTGCAATCGCTGAATTACGTGCAGAGTTGAGAAGGGCGCAAAATGACGCAAAAAATCTAGCTTCATCTCAAAATGCTGCTGGACAAGAACTCGTTTCGCGTAGCTTGCTCATTGACCGAGACAACGAGATTAAGCGCCTCACGCGTGAAAAGAATGAATTGAACTCAACAAATAGGCGCTTTGTTCGCCAATTAGAGGCGCAGCAGAATGGTTTTGAACTAGAGTCAGAGAAATTAGAAACGCAAATAACTTCTTTGGAAGAACAAATTGATAGGCAGAATGTAAAGCAAAGAGCAATCAATAGGGATCTTGCAAGCAATATTTCTACCATTGCGGCCTACTATTCTGCTACCAAACAAGGCAACAACGATCCCGAGGGACTCAAATTACTGCGAGAAATCGCAGCAAGCGATGAGTTGTTTCGCTCTATTGCTGAGGTAGTCGCTCGTACGCTTGGTGTTCCTAGCGATTTATAGAAAAACACCTCTAACAGAGGTAATCAATAGGCGCAATCTTTTATGTACGACTCGTACATAGTCTCCCATAGTCCATAGCATAGGATATAAACAGGGTAAAAAGCCTACAAGCTGGGCATACCGTTTTATAAGTACCGTCACGGTTTATAGCTTATATAGTATGGGTACTCTTGGGAGAGCCACTAACTTTCTTCAGTTTTATCTGGAACAATATAGTGGGACTTGTGAACGTCTTTTTTGAGCCAATCAAATAGAAGTGCATGTTGTTCATCAGGGGTAAAAGACCAATCCTGTGATGAATTGATGAGTATTTTACGCAGTTGTGCGAGCACGAGTGCAACCGAAACAGAGATGTTAAAACTCTCGACAAAACCATACATAGGTATGTGCATTCGATAATCTGCATTGCTAATTGCAGTGTCGCTCAAGCCTTTGAGTTCATTGCCAAAAGCTACTATAGCAGGAAAATGGCTTTCATTAATCTCATCTATAGTGCAGTCATAATCAGAAAGCGTGGTCGCTATTATGGTATAACCCTTTTTTTTTTGTGCTATGTAAAAGGCTTCGGTTGAATCGCTAATTCTCGTGAGAGTGAGCCATTTTGAACTTCCTAGTGATACGTGAGGATTGGGGCGAAACACGTTGTGTTCTTCTCTGACATATACATCTTGAACACCAAAGGCGTCGCAGGAGCGAAGCACTGCACTCGCGTTATGGGGTTGGTGGATGTTTTCTAGGTAAACTGACACCGCACGGCTGCGCTGTGATACGACGTGCTCAAGTTTGTTGATTCGTTCTTCAGTAAGAAAAGTCTTGAGTCGTGCGATTTTTTCGGTAGTAGTTCTGTCAAAATTTCCTTGCATATGTTTATTTATCATAGCATAGCATAGGATAGCATGGGCGATATAGTATCAGCGGTGTATTGACGTTTTACTAAGAATTTTAATACAATAGAGTTAGTGTAATACTGTGCGTACATGCGTTCGGGCCTATAGCTCAGTTGGTTAGAGCAGCGGACTCATAATCCGCGTGTCCCAGGTTCAAGTCCTGGTGGGCCCATTGTTTGGAAATATGATCTTCTCTTCTGTTCACGCTATGCTCGTAAATAGCTTAATATCGTTGGACGCTATCGATGGATACTATATGATGGACATTGGGGAATGTGTACCATGTATGAGAGCATATTACTCAAAACAATAGATAGCGTTATGGTACAACAAATAGTATTAACCATTTTCATGCAAAGTGTGCAGTATGTCTTCTCGTTTTCGATCTGATATCCCAGCATTTGTGCTGGTTTCACACTTAAATCAAAGAAATGAAGGTCTTGTTAGGGGAAATACAAAAACAGGTGTTGTAAGAGGAGTACTGCCGGGCGAAGTACTGACAATGCATCGATATACGTCAAAGAGGCGTACCCGTATAGCAAAACTGGGATCACTTATTCACACTCCATGGAAAAAAATAAAGCCATTTTGTCAACATTACCACAGTTGTGGGGGATGCCAGCTACAGGAGCTATCGTATCAGCAACAGTGTGAGTTGAAAAAAAAGATCGTATTACAGTGCTTGGATTCCGTGGAAATCAAACTGCCGACTACTATATCTATTATTCCCGCACCCACGCATTATTATTACCGAAATAAGATGGAATACAGTTTTTCACCACGCGTATGGAAAGATGCAAAACCAGATCCAGGCGCGTATAATGATAATCAAATACAAAAAACGCAGAATATACATTCCACCACCTTACAAACAGAAGAAGGCGGGTTGGGACTTTTTGTACCCCGATTTTATGATAAGGTTACCCATATAGACGAGTGTTTTTTGCAGGATTCATCATTTGTGCGGAATGATATCCATCGTTGGGCGATACTTCAAGGCTTTAGTAGATTTGATCCCCGTACACGAGAGGGCTTATTACGAAGTATAATAATACGTACCTCATTGTTGCATCAGAATATGTACATTCTTGTAGCAAGTGAATGGAATACACGCCTTGCACGAGAGTTTTCTTCTTTAGCAGAGACGTGGGAAAAATCTGACAAAATAAGAGTAAAGGACAAGCAAGTGACGCAAGCACACATGACCCAAAGTCCCAAAGCGGATTCGCTCTACTATGCGACTGTGCCGGCACAAAAAACAAGTCTTACCGATGCTCAGTTGCACCATCTCTCGGGAGCTCAGCACATAGCAGAGTCAAACAGTGGAAAAACGCTGTATATAGGTCCCCAGAGTTTCTATCAAACAAATTCTCGGGGTGCTGAACTTTTGTATGCAACTATTTCAAGGCATAGTGTCGCCCTTTGCAAGAAAACAAAGATAAAAACCATAGTAGACTTATTCTGCGGTATTGGTGGTATAGGGATTCATTTGTCGAGTCTTTGTTCGGAGCTCATTGGCGTCGATATTGATCAAAGCGCCATTGAACTCGCGCGTGAAAATGCAAGAATAAATGCAGTCGCTCATGCCCATTTTATATGTATGGCTGTTGAAATGCTTTCAGGGGAATGGTACAGTGACTATGACTCATCACATTCGCTTGTAATTATTGATCCACCACGTGCAGGCCTGCATCCAAAAACGTGTAAGTCCTTACTTGTATTTAAACCACAATGTCTTGTATACGTGAGTTGTAATCCCTACAGTCTTGCTGATGATCTTGTAAAACTTTGTAGTGTGTATCATATCGAATCAATAGAATTAATCGATTTATTTCCGCATACGCGACATGTAGAGACAGTAGTAGCGCTTTCAATAAAACAATAATGTATGAAAGTGCATACCATGCTAAGAGCCACTATTTTGACATCAAATTAGAAGTGAGTGCTCCGTTGTGTAAACGGGATATGTGCACTATAATGCATATAATTATGTAGAGATGCATGTCAATATAGTATATTATCATAGTGCCTTACTGCATGATAGTAAGTCCATGGTAAACTGAAAAGGCAGATAATCTTACGCATTCTCCTTTGCGTGTTAGAAAATTTCTTTTTTTTCCTGTTATGAGCAAAAAATATATAGCATATTGGACATATCGTATACAATTTGGTACTTCGCTATTTTGTCTTTTTTTGTAATTATTTGTTTATGTTATAATTTTGATAAAGAGTGTGAAAAAGCGAACATGTTTATGCTTCGCTATTAATTCTGACTCAACAAAGGACTATAATGACAAGGAAGGGTACATGATGAGTTTTAAACAATTACCATTACTAGAATTCATGAAAGGAAAGGATAAGCGAGTGATTATTCCTTCGTTTCATAGGAGATATGTTTGGGACGAAGAGCAGTGTAAGAGACTCTTTGACGACATTGTGAGCATGGTACAACAAGGTACAGATGCTCATTTTTTGGGAACGGTGGAGTACCTATATGATCGCCACGCTTCAAATAATGATTATAAAATAATTGATGGTAACCAGCGCATAACTACTATCACGTTACTGCTCCTAGCAATGTCACATGAAGAGGAAGAGGGTCATAATTCTCGCTCAGTTAATGCATTTCAGATAAGTGACTCCTACCTTATTGCAAACTATAATGCAAACAATAAACTCAAGCTATGCTTAAATGATGGAGATGATGTCGCCTTACAGGCTATCTATTCGCGAAAGAGAAGTGGTCTCAAAAACTCAAATATTTCAGATAATTATCTTTTTTTTCGTGAAGAAATAAGAAGAGCTCCTATAGACCTAGCAAGATTACTCGGAGGACTAAAAAAACTGAACATTTTTACTATTAGGCTTAAAAATGATAATCCAGAATTTTTGTTTGAAGATATAAAAGGAAACGGGTACGGACTCACTGAAGCAGAAAAATTTAGAAACCTCCTCTTTAAATACCTTGAAAGCGTAGGAACTCGTGAATACCACAAGACATACTGGAATAAAATAGAGGTTCTTACACAGAAAAGAATAAGTGACTATATTCGTTACTACCTCGCGTATAAAAAACGCCTTGTCCCCAAGCGTTACGACATATATGCTACTTTCAAAGACTTTATTATTCAATCACTCAGAGATGATAAACTAGAAAAGATGATCAGCGAACTATTGCAGTTTGCACGCTTCTTTAAAGATATAAATGAGCAGAAGCCCAATAGCACTAATATCGGTAATACACTAAAGGAGATGAGTGCTTCAGACAATGCTGTAGAATTTCCGTTTCTCATTGAGGTCTTTTATGACTCATACACAGAGAAAATTGTTCATAAAGACAAACTACAAGAAATACTTGAAGCAGCTGATTAAACACATAGTGTGTGTAAGAAAGACTGAACAAACTGCCAGCATAGAAACTGCCAGCATAGAAACTGCCAGCATAGAAACTGCCAGCATAGAAACTGCCAGCATAGAAAGCATCATAATCAAGGGTATCAAAAGCGTAGGATTTTGTATGATAGCTTGCATGATAGCTATGACTGTTTTATAATGAGATGTATGAGCACTGAGGATATAAAAAACCAAGTGATTGGTAAATTAAAGGAAGTCATTGATCCCGAGATACACATAAACATAGTCGATCTGGGATTGATCTATAGACTAGATATCAACGAAGATCAAAGCAAGTTAGAAATAGACTTTACTTTGACAACACCTGGTTGTCCCCTTGCCGATGTAATCGAAGATGATATACATAAGGCCTGTCGTGCTGTACTCTCTAAAGCAAAAATTGTTGCTACGCTTGTATGGAGTCCTATGTGGAATATCGATTTTATGAGCGAAGATGCAAAACTTGAGTTGGGATTTCCTGTATAGTACACAAGAGGCACGTAAAGAGTGGGGACATATGAGGCATTCATGTATTACCGCATATGTGGCTTGTGTGAAAAGATGAATATTATTAAGGTGATGTCGGTGGTAGTAATAATGAGTTCAAAACGATAACCTATAGGATGGTTATCACTACATATACTGTTTCTGGATATTGTTTTTGGGCTACGCAATATATCACAGAATGTAATAAAGATAAAACTTTGTCTTGTGTATAAGATGTTTTAGTTATAATTTGGTAAATGCATATCAAACTTGAAAAAATAGTATAATGTAATATAGTACATCATATCACTAATACATATTGTTTTTGATATTGTGCATATATAATACAACAATTAAATTAAAAATAAGTAATGGAGCAAAGTCATGAAAATATTAATATATCGTAATATGCTTATGTACCTCATAGTGCTTTGTTTGACTATGATGGCGTTTTCGGTTACCTGTGTAGATGACTCGCTTGCAAGTGGGTATGTCTGTCCTGATGCAAGTATAAGTTGGCAGATTCCTGCTAATAAAGAAGAGTTAGAAGAAGTTATGATTATGTTGGTAGAGAACACAGGTAATAAGACAACCCTGAATGAAATAAATACTTGTAATGTTACTGATATGAGCAATCTTTTTGAAGATGCAAATCTCTTTAATGAAGACATATCGGGGTGGGATGTGAGTAGGGTGACCACAATGGAGGGAATGTTTAAGGGTGCAAGCGCATTTGACCAAGATATCGGTGATTGGAACGTAAGTAGGGTGACTACAATGGAGGGGATGTTTAGTGGCGCCACCGCATTTAACCAAGATATCAAGGATTGGAATGTAGGCGAGGTAACCACAATGCAGGAGATGTTTAGTGGCGCCACTGCATTTAACCAAGACATCAGTAGCTGGAATGTAGGTAGTGTGACCAATATGAACAAGATGTTTAATAGAGCAAGTGCGTTCTTAAAGAATCTTGACGCATGGAATGATACCATACATTCTGATGTTACAACAGAGAGTATTTTTTTCGGATCTAGTGTACAGGGATTACCAAAATGGGATATTTGCTTTGATCCTACTAATGGTGACAATATTGTTGATACCAAGAGTTCTTTAGGAGAAAAAATTAAAACAGCACTCGCCACAGGAAATTCACCCGATCTTAACCATATTAACACCTGCAATGTAGAGGATATGAGTGGTATGTTTAGTGGGGCCGCTTTTTTTGACGGGAATATATCGGAGTGGGACGTGAGTAATGTGACGAATATGAGTTCTATGTTTAGATATGCTAATAATTTTGACGGGGATATAAAGAATTGGGACGTGAGCAATGTGACGAATATGAGTTATATGTTTGAAAACGCATCATTTAACCAAGACATATCACAATGGAATGTGGGCAAGGTGACTACAATGGAGGCGATGTTTAAGAATGCAACCAAATTTAACCAAGATATCGGTGGTTGGAACGTAAATAGTGTATCTAATATGAATGCTATGTTCTCTGGAGCAAAAGTTTTCGATCAAGATCTGAATTGGGATACAAGTGCATTGCAAAGCATGCAGGCGATGTTTAATAATGCTGAAAAATTCAATGGATATATATCGGAGTGGGATGTGAGTAGCGTAACCGATATGTCTTCGGGGTTCTTTGAAGCAAAAGCCTTCAATCGTGATATCAAAGATTGGGATGTGAGCAATGTGACCAAAATGAATGCATTGTTCAGCGGAGCGACAGCATTCAATCAAGATATCTCGGAATGGGAAGTGGATAATGTAGAAAACATGCGTAGTATGTTTACCGAGAGTAATTTTAATAGAGATATCTCAGGATGGAATGTAGGTAAGGTGACGAATATGTCTGGCATGTTTAAGGATAGTGGGTTTAATGGAAATATCTCAGGATGGAATGTAGGTAAGGTGACGGATATGTCGTGGATGTTTGCGAATGCAGTGGCATTTAACCAACCTATCTCGAGTTGGGATGTATCCAGTGTAACAAATATGTCGAACATGTTTGAGAATGCAGCAAATTTTTGTCAGGACCTTGCCGACTGGGGGCCAAAATTGAGTGGAAGAAGTGTAGCAAAAGGCTCTATGTTTAAGGACACAGGAACAAAGTGTCCATCTACATTTAATCCACCAAGCTTGGATTGAGTATGCGCCTATTATTGACTAACTGTTTGATTGCTCATTGATTACTGATTGGTTACTGCTTGATTATTGGCAGTGCTTGAGATAATAAGGTAGCCTGTATATTCTAGCAGTGTGAAGTTTACTGTATTTACGAAAAAGGCAAAAAGAAAAAGGCAAAAAGAAAAAGGCAAAAAGAAAAAGGCAGTATAGCTCAGAACTAGGATGCGTTATCCAAGCATTTGCTACCTAACTGCGGATTATTACTGCGGTTTATTTCTTAAGAAAAACAAAAATAGCTCAGTACATATACTTGAAAAAAACAAAAAATTAACACAATATATTCACAAACATATTAAATTTTATCTATATGTAACATTTTTTAGAAGGAGAGGTAGTGTGAATACCCGTTGTAAGCAATTTTTACAAAACTATGGTCTGCTATTGCCATGGTTTTTCTTTGTAGTTGGTCTACATTCTTGTAGCCTTGATCCCTTTGCATTTTTACGTGACAATCAAAAAGATAATGATTCAAGGTCTGATCGTAGTCCAGTTGTGGAGCAAAATAGGTACCGTAATGTAGGAGAAACATGTAACACGATAGAGTCTAAATATAAGCCTCAGGATAAAACTGAGCTAAGTACCCTAATACAAAGAGATATAGTCAATCAAGGTAATTTGGTTAATCTCAACTATTTAGACACATCGTCCATAACTGATATGAGTGGTTTGTTTAAAGATCATAAAGAATTCAATGGCAGTATTGCTTGCTGGAATGTCAGCAAGGTTGTCGACATGACGAGAATGTTTTATGGAGCGACTTTGTTTAATCAAAACTTAGATCTATGGAATAGCACAATCAGCCCTTCGGTGAGCACAGAGCATATGTTTACAGCTTCTGGTATGACTGAGATGCCAAATTGGCCACTGTGTTTTGATTCATCGAATCCACATGTTCCTGCAAACAAAGATGAGCTAGAGACTCTGCTCAATACTCTCGTTACAGAGAGTAGTCCTTCGCCGGTGCTTAATCATATTGAAACATGTAATATCACCGATATGAGCGAGCTTTTTAAAGATAACACTATATTTAATGGAGATATATCGGAATGGGATATGAGCAAGGTAACCACGATAAAAAAAATGTTTGAGCGTGCAAGTAGTTTTAATGGTGATATTTCAGGCTGGGATGTCAGCAAGGTTGTTGACATGAGTGAAGCATTCGCTGGTGCGACAAAGTTTAATGGAGATATATCTGAGTGGAATGTGAACGCTGTGACCGATATGAATGCAATGTTTAATGGGGCAAGCGCATTTTCACAAAATCTTGATCCATGGAATACCACGATACATACTGAGGTTACAACAGAACATACCTTTGTGGATTCTGCTGTGACCGTATTACCACAGTGGGATATTTGCTACCATCCTACCAATGGTGACCATATTGTTGCGGATAAAGAAGAACTATCAGAAAAAATTAATGCTGCGATGCTTGATATAGGAGATTCGCCTAATCTCAATAATATTGAAACGTGTAATATCACTGATATGAGCGAACTTTTTAAGCTTTATGCGACGTTTAATGGAGATATCACGGAATGGGATGTGAGTAATGTTACGACTATGCGTTGGATGTTTGCTGGTGCGAGCGTATTTAATCAGGATATTGGGTCCTGGGATGTGAGTAATGTGAAAGATATGGACCATATGTTTATGTACACCAGTGCGTTTAATCAGTATATCGGGGAGTGGAATGTGAGCAATGTGGTGTATATGCAAGGAATGTTCAGGAATACTAGTGCATTCAATCGGGATATTGGAGACTGGAATGTAGAAAGCGTAATAGATATGAGTTCAATGTTTAATGCGGCAAAGGCATTTAATCAGAATATTTCGGGGTGGAACCTAGAAAGTGTACAAAAGATAGACTATATGTTTAGCGAAACGGATGCATTCAATCAAAATATTGCTCCTTGGAATGTGAGCAATATTCTCACCATGAGTTATATGTTCAATGGTGCAACTGCGTTTAATCAGGATATTTCGGCCTGGGACATATCCTCTGTATCAGATATGAAAAAAATGTTCAAAGATGCCAAGACATTTTGTGCTGACCTCTCTGCATGGGAGCCAAAATTGAAAGAAGGCCTTGTAACAACCGATATGTTTGTAGAAACTGGTACCGAGTGTGATGTTACGTTTGTGGCGCCAAGCTGGTATTAAACGTATTGGATATGTGTCGAATGAATCGCTGTTTGTCTTAGTAGCTGATAGCTGGTAGCGCTATGTCCATAAAGATGCTCTGTTTCGTATTTTTTTGGCTCATATGCCATAGCAAGATTACGAGATAGACATGTTGACCCTGCTTGTAATGAGATGGGTGAATCAATATATTTATTCTATTGTTTGTATGCTATAGTGAGTATAGTTTATGAAATTAGAAATCGCACAACTGCATGCTGGGGTAGATGGAGTACCCATTCTCAATGGGGTCAACCTCTTATTGCAAAATTCTACGCTTAATGTACTCATGGGGCAAAATGGATCAGGAAAATCCACTGTTGCCAATATCATTATGGGTAATCCAATATACGAGGTTACATCAGGGTCTGTTACTCTAGAGGATACTGTTGACCTACTAGCGCTCGAACCAAACGAGCGTGCAAAAAAAGGGCTCTTTATGACGTTTCAGTATCCTGTGGAGATACCGGGACTTACGGTCGGAAAATTTCTCTATCGTGCGTATAAGGCCCTATACGATATGCCACCATCGGGCTTTAGTTCGCTTATCAAACAAGAACTAAAGCTACTACAGATGAGCGATGACTTTATTAATCGCCCCCTTAATGAGGGATTTTCTGGGGGAGAAAAAAAACGCATGGAGATATTACAGATGCGGGTGCTCAAGCCCTCATTTGTCATACTCGATGAGATAGATTCGGGGCTTGATATTGATGCTATTAAGCATATATCGCATGGTTTTAATCTTATGTTTGAAGAAAATAAAAATTTTACTGCTTTGGTGGTTACCCATTACAGGCGCATAGTTGAGCACCTTGAAAGGTTTGATACATTGTCCATCATGCATGGTGGTAAAATCGTAAAACAAGGAGACAAGGCCTTGCTCGATAGGCTCGAAGAAGAAGGATACGCCTGGATTCACGAAGATCCAGAGTTACATCATGAATCATGAGTAGGTAAGGAGGAAATACTATGAACCAAACTACTATGAACCAAACTACTATGAACCAAACAGGGGAAAGTCAAACTCTTGTAAGCCAAGCGACAAAAAGCCAAGTGGCTGAGCCAGACATAGAAAAAGATTACAAATACGGCTTTCATTACAAAGATACTTCTGTATTTAAGACAGAAAAAGGGCTGAGTGAAGAGATTGTAAAACAGATATCTCGAAAAAAAAACGAACCAGAATGGATGCTTTCATTTAGACTTAAGGCCTTGGAAGAGTTTTATAAAAAGCCCATGCCAAACTGGGGAGCTGATTTATCTCGTCTCAATTTTGATGAAATATTTTATTACGCAAAGCCTGCAGAAGATACGGTACAGTCTTGGGACGATCTTCCTGAAGAAATAAGGGCAACCTACGATCGAATTGGTGTACCAGAAGCAGAAAAAAAGTTTCTCGCTGGTGTGGGAGCACAATATGATTCTGAAATAGTGTATAAACACCTCAAGGACAGCTTACAATCACAAGGGGTCGTATTTTGTGATCCCGAAACAGCGATACGTGAGCACGAAGAACTTGTAAAAAAATACTTTGGAACTATCATTCCCTATACTGACAATAAGTTTGCAGCACTCAATTCTGCAGTGTGGAGTGGTGGGAGTTTTGTCTATATACCGGCGGGAGTAAAAGTAGATATACCTCTGCAGGCATATTTTAGAATAAACACGCGAAATTTTGGGCAATTTGAGCGGACGCTTATTATTGCCGATGAGGGTAGCTTTGTACACTATGTTGAGGGCTGTACTGCACCTGTGTATACTACGGATGCCCTGCATAGTGCTGTAGTAGAAATCATTGCTCTTCCTGGAGCACGAGTGCGGTATACAACCATTCAAAACTGGTCAGGGGATGTTTACAATCTGGTGACTAAGCGCGCGTACGCATATGCCAACGCGGCTGTAGAGTGGGTTGACGGTAATATCGGTAGCCAAAGAACTATGAAATATCCCGCGGTTCTTCTCATGGGAGAAGGGGCTCATGGCGAAGTATTGTCAATCGCCTTTGCAGGCAAGGGGCAAGAACAAGATACCGGTGGCAAGATTACCCATGCAGCCAGTAATACAAGCAGTAGAATTACCTCTAAGTCCATCAGTAAAGACGGTGGCATTGCCACGTATCGCGGTGCAATAAAAGTAGAAGAACACGTGAAACATGCGCGTACGAATGTTGTATGCGATGCGCTCCTCATTGATGAGCATTCTACGACTAATACCTATCCCTATATGGATATATTGAGTCCCGATGTCTCTATAGAACATGAGGCAAGGGTGAGTAAGATACGTGCTGATCAAGTGTTCTACCTAATGAGCAGGGGTTTTAACGAAGAGGAAGCCGCTACGCTCATTGTAAATGGCTTTCTTGATCCACTTGTCAAAGAACTTCCTATGGAATACGCGGTGGAACTCAACCGTCTGATAGAACTAGAAATGGAAGGATCAGTTGGATGACAAAACCTGAGTTAGACAATATGGAGTTGCAAACAGAGCGGGATGCTCGTAATGCAAGACAAGGAAGAGTCGAAAAAAGTGATGCTGGGGCTCGTACTCACGATGTATCGCTTGCTTCAAGACTTCTTTCATGTAAAGAAGATGCACGTACTCATTTCTCGCAACGTGCGTGGCCTGATCGACAAGATGAACGATGGCGCAGGAGTGCACCCCAGCTTATTCCCTTTGACCTGTTGGACGAACCGCGCTTCTACAATACCTTTGCTCTTCCCGAGTATTCTGGGCGGGTAAACTTTGTATCCTGGCACGATGTACTCAAGGGTAGTCATACTGTACCAGAGCAGAACGACTATATGGTTCTTATAAAAGAATCGCTTGTTCGCGGTAGCGAAAAAACGGAGTTGCTTCCGCTTATCAACATGGGTAACGCAAATGATGGGGTATGTGAGGTGCGTGGTCCAACGGAGCATGACACAGAGCAGAGATTGCAAAAAGACCAGCAAAAAGACCAGCAAAAAAACCAGCAAAATAATAGCCCAAAACATACAAGTACAGACAAACAGGGAGTCGACGAAACCGAAACCGAAACCATAACACTGAACCTTTCTGGCAAAGAGGAGTCGGATATTGTGTCGCCTTGTTATGTTATCGATATCGCAGCACGAGCACGAGCAAATATCAAAATAGTGCTCCGTAACAGTGGGTTTTTTATTCCTTCAATCTACATACATGTACATGAGGCAGCGCATTGCAGGGTACTCTATGATCAAGATGTATCGCTTGATTCTATAGTTATGAGCAAGCTCTATATCAATATAGAAAAAGAAGGCTATTTTCACAGCACGGCTCTTTATTCGGGTTCGTTTCAGACTGCTGATACTATTTACAGCAATGTGAGCGGTGAAGGAGCGACGGTTCTTCTTGATGGGTGTTATCGCGCGACGAACGATCAACTCATCGATATACGCTCTTATCAAGAGCATAGTGCTCCATCGTCCTATAGTCGTACTCGATACCATGGGGTAGTAGATGAGCAGGGACATTCTGTATTTAGAGGGCTCATCAAAGTAAACAACAACGCACTATATACAGATGCCTATCTTACCAATAAAAACCTCTTACTCAGTGAAGAAGGCCGTGTCGATTCAATACCGTGCCTCAATATTGACACAAATGAGGTAAAATGTAGTCATGGTTCAACTACCAGTAAGGTATCACCAACACACTTGTTTTATCTTGAAAGCAGGGGACTCAGTACCCAAGAAGCACGTATGCTACTCATAGAAGGATTTTTTAATTCCTTGCTTCCTGAGTACTACGATAAAGAAAACAAGTCTTACTTAGAGCGCATACAAGAAGAAAAGGAGTATGATTCCTGATGGCGTGGGTAAGGGCGTGCTCTGTGGACGATTTTCGCACTACGTACTGTTTTCGACATAGGCGAAAAGAAATTGCACTTTACAAACTCAAAGATGGCATATATGCTACTGATAATTCTTGTAGTCATGAATATTCGCCCTTGTGCGAAGGTATTGTCATGGATGACAACATTTATTGTCCTAAACATGGTTCTCGTTTTGATATACGAACGGGAGCTGTCCGCGACTTGCCAGCAACTCGACCAGTCAAGACATATCCTGTCAAAGTAGAAGGTAAGGATATATTTATTCGTATTTAGTCTTGCATGTGTGAGTGTGGTGTAGGTTTGTCTATTGCATAAAGCATAAAAGCTAGCCTGCGCGTGATTGCAATATTTCTGTATTGGTTTTGAGAAAGAGGGTATTGTGAACAGGTACACGACTCTACGAGTATTTTATTTCTGATACGTCATGACTACAGCATTACTTGATGTACGTTTGTCCAAAGACTTTGCACAAGCAATACAAGAATTATCGCAGGACAAAGTCGTCGCAGTACCAACAGAAACGGTATATGGTCTTGCCACAAATGCCTGTTCTTCGCAGGCATGTAATCGAGTATACCAATACAAATCACGTCCTATGGATAACCCTCTCATTGTCCACTGTTGCGATATCGATATGGTGGCGAAGTGTGTTTCTCATACCGAACGAAAAGCCATTATCCCTATTGTGCGTCGTGCTGTTGAAGAGAAACTTTCTCTTACTTTTGTTACCAAGGCTAGTGATTATACAAGTATAGTTGCACGTGCGGGACTCGATAGTATTGCGGTACGTATACCACATCACAAACAATTTAATCGACTTATACGTGCTCTAGGAAAGCCACTTGCTGCGCCGAGCGCTAATCCCTCTGGTGCTCCCAGTGCAACTAACCCACTCATGGTGTGGGAGTACTATTACGGTGTATTAGGATATATCGTCGATGGCGGTGCGTGTAGGTACGGGCTTGAGTCGACTGTCGTGGACATGAGAGAGTTACGGGGCACCTTATTGCGAGAAGGCGCGTGTTCGCGTAAACGCGTTGTTGAGCTGTTTTCTGAATTATTTTCTGTGTCAGCAATAGCATCTCTAAACGTTCCCCAAAAAACACAAGCAAAAAAACAATCCGTGAAAGCATCGAAAGGATCGGAGTGTTTGTATAATTCGTCACCTAGCCAAGCATCCCACAATTTGCTAGCACGACATGAACGCCCGACATCACCTGGTACAAAATACAAACACTATACACCGAGGACTCCAGTAATAGCATTCTCATACTCAACACATAGCGAAGACCTTGTTATCGAATCAGCACAAGATAAGAAGTACCCATTATATTTTTCGGGGATACCACGTAGCAGAGAACACCAAAGCAATAAACAGAGCAATGAACATACAGTATATAAAGAATATTTTGCCTGCATGCGCCAAGCACTCACGCAAACGCTAGCATTCCATTCGGGATGCAAAATTGCGCTCGTATGTGGTCCGGTGGAGGCATATAAAGACCACTGGAAACACCTCGCTTTACAAGACCCGCACCTCCTCTCCATGCTTGCCCAGTACCTAGGGGCAACGATCTGTATGTATAAGCAGTATGCAAACTGGGAGGAGTACAGGCTACATCTTTTTTCCGATTTTAACGAGCTTGATGCTAGCGAGGCTAACTTTGGAATTTTTGAGTATCCTATAAAATTAGACCATGCTGCCTTGAGAGACAGGCTTATGCGTGCAGCACAGCAAGTATATATTAGCCGTGTACAAACGTAAGCCTGTCGGCATCAAAATACTGCAATAGCATAGATTTTGCCTTGTCTCTCAAGGTACTGCGTATGTGTGGAGAATAGCTTACCAATGCATGCTTTGTCTCTACGTGATTGTAAAAAAGATCAATAGCTGGTCGTTCTTTACGCATATGAGTAAAATGCGAGTTACTCATTCTAAAAACGCCGAAACTCACTTTTTCTATGCGCTCTAGTGGTAGGATTGTGTGCATACGTGAGAGCAAGTCTTCAAAATCTTTTTGCCATGCATGGTAATAAATAATAGGGTCAAAGCAGAGACGAACACGCCATCCTTTATCAAGTGCCATACGTGCGTGTAACAAACGGGTCATAGTTGATGCCGTGCCATGTTCGTAGCGCGAACATACAGCAGGTGGAGAGATAGACCAGGTAAGTATGGCATTTTGGGGCGGTTTGATATGGCGAATGAGGGTATACCCATCGCTTTTAGTACGTATTTCAAGGTCGACAGTCGGGAGAGAGGCAATATTTTGTAGCCAATAAGAGCAGTAGGACAATAAATATTCTAATCCTAAGAGATCGCTTACATATCCAAGAGATACAAATAGTCTTTCTACACTATCCTGTGCACGTTGCCGTAATTCGGAAAAATAGTCTTCTATATTGACATGTATAAGCATATGACCCGTTTTGTGCATACCGTGCAAAAAGCAGTATTCACAATGATAAGGGCAATTGCGCACAAGCGAAGAAGAAAGAACGATGGAGTCGCCATAACTACGTACACGATCGTCGCCTTCTTGAAAACATAGCCCTCTTTTTTTTGCAAGAATGAGCGCTTGATGTTGACGCTGAACTACAAAATTTTGATGTGGTCGATTAAATACAGTGTTATAGTCGTCTATGAACATTTGGTTACTGTGTGGAAACCTACGCAATAATTCTTGGGTTATCGGGTAGTCGCGTGCACCGTGTTCAATATATAGAGTTTGGTAGGTGTGTTTCATGGATGGGGTATGTGAGTACTGTGTGGCGTATCGCGACAGTGTGCGCAGGCTTGTTCAAACGAAAATGTGGGCAAAAAATTGGGAAGAACCTGCTCCCGCGCATGGTAATGCCATGCTAGTTCCTTGAGAATTGAGACTTGACTTTGGCTTAAGCCTTGTTTTTTCTGTAATGATAGCAATTGCACTGCAAGTTGTTTTTTTTCTGTTTGGTTTGGTGTTTTATGATAAGAAGAACAGTGTTGTGCCAGAGAAGAAAAAAACAAGAATGGGTCAAACTGAGAAGGTGGCTTACTGTCCGTGGTACGTGTATCCAATGTATCAAAATAAGGCATGCAATAGAGGTGAAAGGCATGTGATTGTAAGCGCCCACTAAGGTAACGCGAACACTCAAGCAATACACTACGCTGAGGGCAGTCTAGCGTTGCGTAGTGCTGTGGTAAAAGTGGAAACGACTCAAATACTATGGGGTGTTGTGTAGTAGGCCGAGAATGTTTTGGTGTTTCTTGTATACGAAGTATTTTAGTGGGGGTATCTCTTATGTGTGTTTTGTGACTCTGTACGTCTTGTAAGGATAGTGTTTCGCGTGTGCAGTACGCATTATCTATGAGAAAGACAAAGGCGTATACCGCATCAAGTGCGTATAGCAATACAGAACTTTGAGCAATACAGTGTGTGGCGTCTCTCTTTTGAGTGGCTATAATGAGTATTTCATCTTGGGGATTGATAAGAAAGGGAAAAGAAAAACTTCCTGTTAGATATGGGATATGGTCGTATACGAGATGACTATGAGCAGGTATGTATTGATAGTTGTGAATATGTCTGTGGTCACGTATCTGTGTTTTGAGTTTTGAGAGAATAGAGGAATTGAGACAAAAGAAAACAGTCATGTCGGTTTTGAACGCGTTGTTCGGTGTACCAATATGAGTTCGTCACGCGTTTTGTCGTGTTCAGTTTCAAACGTATGCAAGTGTATAAAATCGCCTTGTTTATGTTGTGTAGTCTTATTATACATATGGCGTATGGGTATGTAAAATTCACTCAGACCTTCTAGGCATGTAGTATTGCTAGCTTTATCAAAATGGATGTGTTCTACAAGCATGGTTTGAGCTTGTGTTGCCATGTACGTGCGATAGCGTTGTTTTATGTCAAGGGCAATGTCCTTGAGTTTTTGTGCGCGATCTTTTTTGACCTGTATGTTAGTATCGTGTTGCCGTGCGGCACGTGTTCCGTTACGTGGAGAATACGGAAAGATATGAACGTGTGAAATATTTAGCTCTTTGATGAGAGAACAAGTAGCATCAAAATCAGATTCGGTTTCTTCGGGATAGCCGACTATGGCGTCGGTTGTGATACAGAAATTAGCGTTGCGCATGCGGATAGCATTGATGATGTCTCTGTAGTCTCTGCTGGTATACATGCGTTTCATTTTGAGTAATATGCGATCGCTTCCGCTCTGCAGGCAAAGGTGTAAATGAGGGCACAACTTGGGGTGGTCAACAAGATCAAAAAACTTATCATCAAGCGAGTCGGGTTCCATAGACGAGATACGAACGCGAAAGTTTCCTTCTAGCGTCAATAATTTTTCAATTAAGTCAGAAAACGCATAGCGTATACCATCTTCTTCTACAGAATAGCGACTGATATTTACGCCAGATACGACTAATTCTGAGCTTCCTCCCGCAATCATAATGCGGGCATCTTCTAGTATCTGCTTGAGGCTACGGCTCTGCGCTTTTCCACGAACAAGCGGTATAATGCAAAACGAACAAAAGTTATTACAACCATCCTGCACTTTCAGTGTACCCCGTGTATGAAAAATTCTTTCTGCGGGTGAATAGTCAAAATAGTCCGTATCGAGTGCCTGAAGGTCAAGCGTGTGCCCTTGTGCGTGAGCATGGATGAGATCAGGTATATATTTTTTCTTACTATTGTCGACGAGATAATCAATTCCCATCTTAGATAATTGCTCTTGTCCGCTACTCACATAGCAGCCTGTTACTACAACGGTTTTTTTATGGCTACTCTGTGATGGTAAAAAAGAACGATAGATGCTTGCGCGACTTTTTCTATCAGCCTTGTGGGTAACGGTACAGGTGTTTATTACGACATAGTCAGCACTACTATCTTCAAACGGAACGATGGTGTAGCCGTATGCTTTGAGTCGTGTTGCGATAGATTCGGTTTCAAACTGGTTGAGTCTGCATCCAAGCGTGTAGAGTGCCACTGTTTTGGGAGATGATGTCATTGCGTACCTATGCCGTGTTTATGGCTGATGACTCCTATTACGATTATTTTGCAGGCTAGCGTTCTGGCTTGTCTTTTTGTCGGTTACGAGCGGATATGCGGGATCATTTGGTGGTATTTTTGAGTCAACTGAGAGCGATTGGGGTATACGCCTCGGCGAGGGTTTTTTTTGTAAACGTATGAGAGGGTTTTTTTTGGGGGTTGGTTCTTGGGGGGTTGATTCTTGGGAGGTGGTCTTGTGATTTTTCTTGTAATTTTTTTCGGGGTTTATAGAGGGTATTTTTTTGGTCTTTTTTTGAGAATTTTTTTGTAGGTCTTGCGACATATTTTTTGGGGAGTCTTTTAAGTATCCGCGTAGGGATAGCGAATGTAAGGTTTGTATGGTGACAAGTCTGTATTCTCCAATATGGTGCTGTGCTTGTTCTCGTGAAATTGCCTGCGCGTTTTCTTGCGAATATGTCTGCGTGGTCTCTGGGATCGTGATGAGACAGGGAATCTTTTGTTCTGTTCGTCCAATAAGCGAGGTACCCTTTCGGTCAATACCTTCTATGAGAACAGGAATTGTTGATCCGATAAATTGAGTATTATAGGCTTGGGCACTTGTGTGTAGTATTTCTGAGAGAATCTTGAATCGCTCTTTTTTTGTTGATGCGGGCACATCGTCGGGCCATCGGTAGCTTGCGGCACCGGGACGCGGTGAGTACTGTGCAATATATGCCATGGCAAAGCCAATAGTGTTCATTGCGTCGGCAGTACGCTTAAACTGTGGCTCTGTTTCGCCACAAAATCCTACGATAATATCGGTAAAAATACTCGCCTGAGGAAGCATGGTCTTGATATGGTCAATGGTGTGCATGTACTTGGAAAAACTATGATTGCGGTTCATCTTAAATAAGACCTTGTCATCTGCAGATTGTAGGGGAAGGTGGATCTGTTTTGCAAGCGAGTCATGCTTTCCGATGATTGAGAGGACTTCGATAGTCATGTCGCGTGGGTGGGGCGAAGTAAAATATACAAGGCACTTGTGTTTGTGTGATTTGGAATAGTCGTCGACCATTGCGCCGATACGCGCTAGCAGTTGTGGAAACCTTAGATCTTTTGTAGTATTTGCATTGTTGTTGTCGAGCCCATAGCTGTTTACGTTTTGCCCTAGCAATGTTATACTCTTATAGCCTTGTTCTAGTAATTGTTGTATTTCACCAAATATGTCGTCTGAAGGGCGCGATACTTCTCTGCCTCTTGTGTAGGGGACCGCGCAGAACGTGCAAAATTTGTCACATCCATTCTGTATTGGTACATAGGCTTCAAAATTGCTCGTATGTGTTGCAGATGTTTTCCAAAAATAGTCACCAAGTGTAGGATGAGATTCTCGATCATGGGCCTGAGAGACGGGGATTGTGCTGTGATCTGGTGTCTGCGAGATCTTAGGCACGACCTTGCTTAGGTTGAGAATGGTGTTTTTTTCTTTGATACGAGTAGGCGCAGGAGGAATGCCATGTGAATTGCTTTTTGGGGCACGTATTGGTACAAATGACGTATGAGTCATGGCTTCTTTGCTATACCCGCCTATTTGCTGGGGTATGCCCTTTGTATGTGCTGAGTGCTTACTATCTCTATCGTGGGCTTTTTCGTGGGTTTTTTCGTGGGGTTTATTGTGGAGTTTGTGGTGGGAATATGAGGAAATGCTTAGCGTTTCTTGAGCATCTATGGATATGTGTGGGGGAGAAAGCACAATGCCTTGTGACTGAATGAGACTAGGCAGGGTATGGAGTTCATTAATGCTAAACACCATATCAAATCTGTCGACAAATTCTTCCCTATCTTTTGGGAGTATGCACCCTGATACAAAAGTTAGAACAGGGCGTTGCTTTTTTATGATATTCCATTTGTGTATGATGCTATACGCGCGATCAATAGTACGCTGTCGTACCGAACACGCCATAAGTCCTAAGATATCGGCTTCTTGTTCTTGATATGTTTCACGATAGTCATGCGTATTCAATACCGTTCGTATGCGTTCAGAATCAGAGAGATTCATCTGGCAACCAAGGTTTATCAAAAAGAAGGTCATCAAAAATATACCTCTGCTTTAAATCGTCCCGATTCAAAATTTTTATTTTGTAAAATATCGTAGACTTCGTATATCATGTCCGAGTTTCCGCACAAAAAGAAGTAAGCATCCTCAGGAAAATCTGTACGCATAATATAATCGGTGACTCTTCCGTGGTAGTATGCGTGTGGCTCGTACTCGTTTTCCGAAAAATGCTGGCTATAACAAGGGAGGTAGCTTATACTACGCTCCTTATACGTCAAAAATTCAAAGCGATCCTTTGGGCTACGAATTCCATGTAGAATTGTCCATGGTGCGTGCTCTTGGAGATCGTGGCTCAATGCATAGCAATGAAAAGGAGCAATGCCTGTACCCGTTGCAATAAAGTACAAGGGGTGTGTGAGATGATCTTTTTCTATGGTAAAATATCCAAATGGACCTTCGCAGGCTACGCGGTGTCCGACTTGTAGATTTGCAAGTTGATGCGATACTAGTCCATTCTCTACTTTCTTTATTAGTATTTCAAGAAAACTTTGTGACTTTCCCGAATACACCGAGTACTCTCGCATATGCAAATCGTTTATTCCTACACAGAGGTGTTGTCCCGGCACAAACGTCATGTTATCGCGTGAGAATCTGAGTACGTACGTACTATCATTGAGATAACGAACTTCTTCTACCTTGTGAGCAAATGTTTGCCTGAGTGTATGTACTGCTGTAGAAGATCCTTGGTTTTGATCTTGTGCTGTGGTGTGTGGTGTATCTAGTTTTGAGGTGCTAAGTTTTGCACCATGAGGCTCCGCAGTATAGGACTCTGAAACACGAACTGTCGAAGACAAGGGAGAAACAGGTAGGTCAGAAGAATCGGCATGACTACTCACTGTACTCATTATAACAATGAAGAATGGGTGTACACAGGATCGCTAATGTATCCTAGACTATTTGACAAAGTAGTTATAAATGCATACTATAAAAGTATAATATGGGTTCAAAGAAAATTTTTCTTATTCTTCTTCCTTTGCTGTTTTTTTCGGGGCTTATTGTAGGCTTAGTATTGACAGGAGGCACTCGCCAACTGGATAATTCTGAATCTATCGATCGTGTAGAGCAGCCTCTTTCCTTACTTAAGACCGAAGAGTCTGATATACTGCCAGACACTGATGAATCTCTCGATTTGCCACTGGCATCTACGACTCGTAGTCAAAGCAGACAACAAGAGTCAAGCACTGATACCTCTGCTTTACCATTTACACCCGACGAACAAGTCAACATAAAAGTATACGAGGAACGTAACAAGGCAGTCGTTAATATTACCCGCGAAATACTTGCCTATAATTGGTTTCTTGAGCCAGTACCCCAGGAGAGCGGAGTGGGATCGGGAACAATAATTGACAAAGAAAAGCCATACATCCTTACTAACTACCACGTCATCCGAAACGCACGTACAATATATGTAACTACTCATAGCAACAATAAATATAAAGGGCAACTCATAGGGCATGATCCAGAAAATGATCTTGCACTCCTCACCATTCCTACCGATGAGCCACTCGATTTTGACTACATTCCTGTTGCTCCTTCAGATCTCACGCTCAAGGTCGGACAAAAGGTACTCGCAATAGGAAACCCCTTTGGTCTCGAACGCACGCTTACTACAGGCATTATATCGGCACTCGGGCGTTCAGTAAAAAATGATAATCTTGTTATACGTAATATGATACAAACAGACGCAGCCATTAACCCTGGCAATAGCGGGAGCCCCCTCCTCAATGACAAGGGACAACTCATAGGCATAAACACATCCATACTCAGCCCAAGCTCGGGCTCTGTGGGGCTAGGCTTTGCTGTTTCGCACGCTACCATAGCACGTGTTATAGGCGATCTTATTCGGTATGGTAAGGTGAATCGTGGGTGGATTACCATGAAGTTTCAACCCTTATTTGAAGAGCTAGTAGAATACGCAGACTATCCCGTAAGTAAGGGATTACTTGTGACCAATATTCAAAAAGGAAGCGCTCTCGATAAAAAAAACTTTCGAGCACCACAAACCAAAACGGTACGCTATGGACGAACCATCATACCGCTCGGAGGAGATATCATTACCAAAGTGAAGGGAGTAGAAGTATGGAATCTAACGAGCCTCCTAGAAGCGCTCGAATCTACCCGCCCAGGAGAAAAAGTATCAGTGAGTTATTATAGGGGCAGTACGCTCAAAGAAGCCACGGTAAGCCTCGACGAACGCCCAGATGGACTCTTTGATTAATGAAATACCCTAATGCATGGGGCAATTTTTTTGTGTTTGATAGAGCATCGTGGCATCATAATAAACATATGTATATAGCATCGACTGCTACGACTGTGAAACATATGAAACATGTGAAAAAAAAATTCCCTTCGACTACAATAAATTTCCCCTATAACGAGTCCTACTGTGGCTAGCACTTCTCCGCTCTCCATTCCAACGAAAGCAGAAAAATATCATACGGTTGCAGAATTTTCTCCCAGTGGAGATCAGCCCGAGGCAATACGTGACCTTGTGCAAGGACTGCGCGATGGGTATAAATTTCAGACTTTAAAGGGAGTTACCGGAAGCGGAAAAACCTATACTATGGCAAAGGTCATAGAAGCAATCGAAAAACCCACTCTCGTGCTTTCGCATAATAAGACCCTTGCGGCACAACTTTATAGAGAATTTAAGGAATTTTTTCCTCATAATGCGGTAGAATATTTTGTCTCGTACTACGACTACTATCAACCGGAGGCCTATGTGCCAGGACGAGATCTTTTTCTTGAGAAAAGCGCCACTATCAACGACGAAATAGATAGACTGAGGCTTGCTGCAACATCGGCACTGTATTCGCGCAAGGATGTTATTGTCGTGGCAACGGTATCATGTATCTACGGGCTCGGTAATCCCGAGATATACAGAAAAATGTCGGTACGGCTCGAGGTTGGGCATGCTATTGACGTACAGCAGGTAAAAAAACAGCTCATTGCTTTGCAATACGATCGCAATGATGTAGTGCTTGACCGTGGTAGATTTAGGGTAGTAGATGAGGTGATAGAAGTCTATCCTGCGTATTCAGAACATATATATCGCGTGGTGCTAGACTTTGATACTATCGAAGCCGTATACAAGATAGACCCTGTTACCAAGAACATACTTGATTCGCAGGAGCTACTGTGGGTTTTTCCAGCCAAGCATTTTGTAATGCCCATAGAGCAAATAAAGGCGGCGGTGCAAGGAGTACAGCAGGAACTTGAACAAAGATATGCACAGCTCTTGCACGACGAAAAACTTGTAGAAGCCGAACGGCTTAAGTCGCGTACTGAATACGATATCGAAATGCTTACAGAAATGGGAACGTGTCCCGGTGTCGAAAACTATTCTATGCATCTAACGGGTCGCTCAACCGGTGATCGTCCTGCAGTACTGCTCGACTATTTTTTGGATGATTTTCTTTTGTTTATTGATGAGTCACACGTTACTATTCCGCAACTGCGCGCTATGTATAATGGCGACCGAGCACGAAAAAATGCCCTTGTTGAATATGGATTTAGGCTTCCTTCGGCACGAGATAATCGACCTCTCAAGTTTGAAGAATTTGAATCCCTGATACCACAGTGTGTATTTGTTTCTGCGACTCCTAGCAATTATGAGCAAGAACAAGCACAGGCGATGATAGAACAGGTCATACGACCAACAGGGCTACTTGATCCACAAATCCTTGTGTGTCCGAGCGAAGGCCAGATAGAAGATCTCGCAGGGCGCTTACATGAGTGTAGGCGCAACAAAGAACGAGCCCTTATCACAACACTCACAAAAAAAATGTCCGAACAGCTTTCTGAATATCTATCTGAGCTTGGGTTTGCTGTGGCGTATCTGCATTCCGATATTGATGGTATGGAGCGCGTTGAAACATTGACTAAGCTGCGTCAAGGAACTATAGAGTGCATAGTGGGTATCAATTTACTGCGAGAGGGCCTTGACCTGCCTGAGGTAGCGCTCGTGGCTATCTTAGATGCCGACAAAATTGGTTTTTTACGTTCGGCAACTTCGCTTATTCAAACGATAGGAAGAGCTGCGCGCAATATAAATGGGCGAGTCGTGATGTATGCCGATAAGGTGTCCGATGCAATGCGAGATGCTATCGATGAAACAGACCGAAGGCGTAAGAAACAAGCACAATACAATCAAGAGCACGGTATTACGCCCCAAGGTATTAAAAAAGCAGTAAAGGATATACTAGAGCGCACTAGTAGTTTTAAAAAAGCGGCGGCACAAGAGGATATTGGCATTGTTAGTTCAAAATATAATATGTTAGTTGCCAAGGAGCGAAAGGCGCTCTTAAGGGAACTCACAGAAAAAATGAACGAACATGCGATGAACCTTGAATACGAAGATGCAGCAACCTTCCGTGACCAAATACTTGAAATAAAGAGAGAATATGGAGAAGAAACGACCAATAAGACGACCAATAAGATGCACAATAAGATGTACAACAAGACGCACAATGAGACGACCAATAATAAGAACAGCTAAAGGGTCACTGTATATGGTAGTCTCTGTGCTCCTATTATTAACAACACCACTCTTATTTATGCATTGTCGCAGAACTACAACCGATGTCAATGATGCGATCACTAAGCCCAATGACAAAAGTGACAGTAATGTTGAAGCGCTAGTATTTAAGCAACGACCAAGCCCGATGCACCAAAATGTATTGCAGTATATAAGTCACAAAAAAGAATACATTCGTTTGTACTCGTCTCAGAGTATCAAAAGCCCTTCCCTTGATTTCATACGTTCGATGGAACTTATGGTGCTCCACACTATCGGAGAAACATACGATCCTGATTCGCTCTGGTATTATGTAGGATTTAAAGGCATGAAAGGATGGGTGCTTTTACAAGACCCAATATTCTACTATCATCCTCACGAACACGAATTGCGACTATTACAAATCCCCTAGCGTAGCTATACATACGTTTGTATATGGCTCTCTATTTTTTTACTACTGGCATAGCGAAGCAAAATAAGCAGTGCTAAGCATGATGTATATCAGCCCTATCTTGAGGATATGAGGCTTTTGGTACTTTGATCATCATGCTCACTCTTGTTCCTTTTTTTACTTCGCTCTTAATATCTATAGTGCCGTCCATAACCAAGAGTGCCCGTTTACAAAGTTCTAGCCCTAGCCCAAAACCGCGTTCGACATTATCCTCTTCTCTATAGTGTCTTGCGAATATTTGTTTTAGATTATGCGTAGAGATGCCTCTTCCTGAATCAATAATCTCGATAGACAGTATTTCTTGCTCCTTATCATAGATGGTCCCATATCGTATCACTACCGTGCTGTCTTTAGGGCTATATTTTAAAGCATTGGTAAGCAGGTTTTGTATGCATAATCTAAGTAGCTGTGGTATGCCGTAGAGAAAATGCTTAGGTTTTGTACAGACTTGTTTTACGCTACGCATTTTGTATTCTGGAGTGTCTTTGATAGTATTGCAACATTCTTCTATAAGATTATCCAATGAAAAATACGTATATGGAATATGTTGAGATGCACTGTGTAAATAGCTTAGGGCTTCTATCATGGTTTTGAGTGCCTGAGATTGACGAGCAATCCTCATGACGATATCATGCGGTTGTGCGTTATGTGGAGTCTCTTCTTTTAGAATTTGACTAAAGCCGTGTATGCTAGTAAGGGGGGTATTGAGTTCGTGGAGAAAGTCTTGGAGTAAGACGTCAAAGTTTCGTTGTCGTAAACTTGTGATGCTAGTTTTGTGTTTGTTATTTGTGTCACTATAATCTTCTTCTATAGGGGCATGTTCTAAGGGGGGTTGTACAAACCTTTCTGCAGGTATTTTTTTGACATTCTTTGTGAGTGCATGGGATATCTTTTTTTCATCTTGCCTTCTAGGATATTGGTCTGCTTTATTGATATCTGTTTCATTGTCATTTGTGCTTGACGTTTTTGCGTCTCTGTTCTCAATACTGTGTCGAGCATAGGCAAGCCCTATTCCAAAGCCTATGGCAAGACCAAGTAGTATTCCTGCTATCCACCACATACGACAATCACTGGGCGAGAGTATACCCTACGCGACTAATTGATCGTATATAGCTCTTACACGTAGGAGCTATATCTGCAATCTTTTTTCTTAAGCTTGACACATGCACGTCTATCGTTCGTTCAGAGCTTGGATGAGAAGTATCCCAAATAGAATCCAATAGCTGTCTCCTGCTAAAAGCGAGCCCAGGGTTGCGCATAAGTGTTTCTAAAATTCTCGCTTCAGCAAAGGTAAGGGTAGTAGATGAATTACCGCTGGTAATCGTGAGATTTGATGTGGACAGGTGCAATGTATTATACGTAATGGTATGTGGTTTTGTTGTTCCTTGATGTTTCTTAGAAAGTGCGTAGGTTTTCAACGATTCCTTAATTTGTGTACGGAGTGCTACAATATCGAAGGGTTTAGTAAAATAATGGTCGGCGCCCATTTGATAGCCGATAACGTGATCTTTGTTAGTATGTCTAGATGTCAGCATCAGTATGATGGGTTGTTTGAGTTGAATTTCTTTCCTTATTTTTGCACAGACCGCAAGCCCATCTATGTCGGGTAACTTAAGATCAAGAATAATGAGATCGGGTTGAAGGTTTCTAAAAAGGGTCAATCCTTCTATACCGTGGCTGACTGTATGGAGCTGTACGGGTAAAGGACGCAAGCATAGCGTCAATAGCTTCTGTATGTCTTTGTCGTCTTCTATTATTAAGATACGTGACATGGTAGCCTAAACGATGATACGTACTATAGATCTAGCTCGACGTGGTCGCCTGAAGCAATATAGATAATGTGTTCACAGATATTTGACAGTTGGTCACCTGTCCGCTCAATAACGCGCACGAGAGTGATAAGAGAAACCCTCGGTTCTGATTCGCTATTTGTCTTATCCATTTGTAATAGTATCTGCGAGTAGATATGGCGATGGAGTGCATCAATATGACGATCGCTATCAGAGATTTTTTTTGCGGTATCGATATCAAGGTTAGTGATAGCGGGGAGGATATCTCTTAACATGTTAATAGTCATTTTGTACATTTCTAAGAGCATACTCAAATATTCGCTTATGGTCTCTTCTGGAATTGTTCCAAGCAGAGAGCAAATATGCCGTGCATAGTCAGCAATACGCTCTAACGAAGACGCTATCTTAATATATCCAACAAAGCGACGCAGATCAATCGCAACTGGTTGTTGTGTTGCGATACTTTGAACGCAAAAGTCTTCGACAACTTTTTGCATAGAGTCTATGTCTTTATCTTTCTGTATGACTTCTTGCGATAAAAATGCATCGCGTGTTGAGAGCACAGTAGAAGTATTTATCATCGCTTCTTCTACTATTGACCCTAGCTTTTCTAATTTTATGTTAAGTTGTTCAACAATAACATCTAAATGTTGTCGTGTAATCATATCGTTTTCAATCTATCCAAACCTTCCAGTTATATAGGCCTCGGTTTTTTTATTTTCTGGATTATAAAACAACTGCGAGGTAGGGCCATGTTCTATGACTTCGCCCAACAAAAAAAATGAGGTAAAGTCAGCAATCCGTCCTGCCTGTTGCATATTGTGTGTAACTATTATTATAGTGTAGTTTTGTTTTAGTTCTTCTATCAAGTTTTCGATGATGGTTGTTGATATAGGATCCAAGGCTGATGTGGGCTCATCCATCAAAATAATTTGTGGATTAATCGCAATGGCGCGAGCAATACACAGGCGTTGCTGTTGCCCCCCTGAGAGGGACAGGGCGCTTGATTTTAATTTGTTTTTGACTTCTTCCCACAGGCCTGCTTTTTTGAGATTGTGTTCTACCAATTCGTCGTAGTCGCCCGTTATACCATTGATTTTCATACCCCATGCAAGGTTGTCATATATGCTCTTAGGAAAAGGATTGGGTTTTTGAAACACCATTCCTACGTGTTGGCGTACTTTTACTGGGTCAACACCTGCTTGGTATATGTCAAAGTCATCGAGCAAGACAGATCCTTCTATCCGTACAGATTGAATGAGGTCATTCATGCGGTTAATGCACCGTAAAAAAGTACTCTTTCCACAGCCAGACGGTCCTATGAGTGCGGATACTTGTTTTTCATGAAAAGAGAGATTGATGTTTTTTAGTGCCCTAGCATCATCATAAAAAAGGCTGAGGTGCTTTGTTCTAATTGAAAATTGGGAGGTGGAGTCCTTCATTGTTCTATCTTCCTTTGGCTGACGCGTTTTCGTAATATAATAGCGGTAGAATTTAATGAAATAATAAGAAACAAGAGTATGATTATTGCCGCCGCTGCCACATGGTGATACGACTCTTGTGGGCGCGCCGTCCACTGATAAATCTGAATGGGAAGAGCGGTAAATTTTGAAAAAAGACCCGTAGGATCGGTTGTGATAAACGTGGCAGCACCGACCACTACAAGCGGGGCAGTCTCGCCAATAGCACGAGATATGGCAAGTATCACGCCCGTGAGTATGCGCTCGTACGAACCAGGCAAGACGTGATGCCATACAGTCTGCCATTTTGTAGCTCCCACGCCATAACTCGAATTACGAAGCGAGTTGGGAACCGCCTTTATTGCCTCTTGTGAATTGATAATAATGATGGGAAGGCAGAGTAAACCCAGAGTGAGGCCTGCCGAGAGTATAGTTCTTCCTTGTGTTAGCGGCAACAAGAGGCGTACAAATATGGCAAGACCAAGTATGCCATAGAGTATCGATGGAATACCGGTGAGGTTGTAAATGTTTGTTTGTATGATACTATTGAGCCTATTTTTTGTTGCATATTCCTCCAGGTATACCGCAGATGCAACACCGAGCGGCAATGAAAATGCAAGAGCGATGCATACAATAAACACCGAGCCAAGCAAAGCGCTTCGGATGCCCGTAAACTCAGGAAACGAGGATTGCTTGTTAATTAAGAATGTAAGGTTGATCCAGTTTCTAAATTTTAATTGGGAGTGGGGGGTAGATTCGTGGATACGCCGTATGGAATGTAGGGTAAAAATTGATTCGTAGAGCGACCATGTCTTAATTACTCGTTCTTCTAAAACAAACTCATTGATCAGGTCTAGGAGGTTTTCTTCTGTTCTCTGTGCAAGTGGTTTTTCGGTGTCAAGTGTGCGAACAGTTCCTCTTCTCATGTTATCTTTCATGACGTTAATAAGTTGGGTCTTTGTGAGGCTGTTTGGATCAGTGGTTTCGCCAAAGACCTCAGATACCTGTTTTGTATTTTTTGTAAGCACAAAGCCAAAACTTTCGTCTATAACCCGCAGGATAAGAGTAAGCAGGGTTAAAAAGGTAAATACAAGACAGAGTTGAAATACGATAATGTAGACAAGTTCTCTTATTTTTTTGTTTTTAATCTGAAAGAATGATAGTAGATAGGCAAGAAATCGAAAAAGCGACCGAAATAGTAGTTTAATCATTAATCATATTTTTCCTGATAGCGTTTTGTAATTGCTTGACTAATCATGTTTAAGCCTAGTGTAATAAAGAACAAGAGAAGTCCAAGGATAAATATACTCGTATAGTCTATTGTGTTATAGCTAATATCGCCTCCACTTATACGAACAATATACCCGGTTAATGTCTCAGCAGCCTTGAGAGGATTAAAGGTAAAATTTGATCCCGCTCCTGCCGCTAGCGCTACAATCATGGTTTCTCCCACTGCGCGAGAAAATGCAATAATAATTGCCGCAGAGATGCCCGAGAGTGCCGCAGGAAACACCACCGAAAGCGTACATTCGAGCTTTGTTGCCCCCATCGCAAGCGCTCCCATACGCAGGGATTTTGGTACAGCGTGAAGTGCGTCTTCGCCGATTGTGATGATGATAGGCAATATGAGAATGCCTATGACGAGTCCTGCCGAGAGGTTATTGTATATCTCGATGACCTCGGGACCAAGTAGTGCTTGTAACACGGGAGTTACCGTGAGTACAGCAAAATAGCCGTATACTACAGAGGGAATGCCCGCAAGGATTTCTATTATTGGTTTTACTATGTTCCTAAATTTTGTAGATGCGTATTCGCTTAAATATATTGCAACACATAGCCCTACCGGCGTCGCAAGTGCAATAGCAATTATGCTTGTCATCATAGTCGCATTGAGCAAAGGGAGCACTCCATATTGCTGGATGGAGGGTTGCCAGGATGTTGTAAAAAAGAATCCTCGGAGGCTTGTTGTCTTGTCTTGTACAAACAAGAGCGCATCTTTGCTAAGGAGCACTACAAAAAACACAGTAATTACAATCGAGAAAAGGGCGCTTAAAAACAGCAAAGATTGTATTATTTTTTCGTGAATAGGGGTGTTTATTAAAAAGCTATTATGTACTACTGATCTGTTTTTCATTGCGCTCTTTCTCACTGTTTTGTCTTCGCTGTTCTGTTTTTTACCACTCTATTTTCCATAGTAGACGAAACAAGATATATGTGCTCTAAAAAATACCAGCGAAAATACCAGTGAAAATAACAGCGAAAAAATGACCACATATCCCATCGGTTGCTATTGGTAGCAAGATGGGATAGATGGGGGGTGTAAAGATTTGTTACTAAATAATTAGAACCATCCTATCTCTGAAAGTACGGTCAAGTATAGGTCTATGCTTTTTTGTATGTCGGTGTCCGAGACAGGAAAGTATCCAACGCCAAGAGCAACGTCTTGTGTGTTGAGCAAGGCATATCCTAGAAATGCAGCTACCTGAGGTTTTTCTCTAAAGATAGAGGCTGCCGAATACATAAAGAGTGGGCGAGCAAGAGGATAGCTTGCTGCATCTATGGTAGCCCTATTTGGGGTTATTCCTTCTATATCAAGGGCTCTCAGACTATCTTTTTCTTCATTGTAGTAGGCATAGCCAAAATATCCTATTGCATACTTATTACTCTGAACACCACGACTGAGAATATTGTCATCTTCTGACAGTTGTAAGTTAGCAGCTGCAAGCAAGGGCTCTTGGTTCTTATCAAAGACTTGTTCAATAAAAAAATCAAAAGTTCCGCTATCGGTTCCGGGAGAAAATTTGAGTATGTTCTGATTTGGCCAGCTCGGATTTACGTCACTCCATTTTTCAGATGAAAAAATAGCAGCAAGTTCTTCTATGCTGATATCTGTGGCCCAGTCATTGTCGGGATTAACCACGACCGCAAGCGCATCGATTCCCAGTAAAAATTCTATGGGTTCACGCCCATTGGCTATCGCTTCTTGACGTTCCGAGTCCTTGATTGGACGGCTTGCATTAGAGATATCAGTCTCGGCTTCTTTTGCCCATCGTTCAAATCCTGCACCGCTCCCGATGCTTGCAACGTTGATCGAACCCGTGTATCCGTCTTGTGAAAAAATCTCTACCAGTCGTTCAGCTATTGGAAACACCGTAGAGCTACCAGCGATGTCAATATCTCCCGTAACATTCGCAGGGTTTACATCTACAAGTTCTTCCTCTAAAACTTCTAACCATGGATCATCAGAAGCTGTTTCGCTTTTACCAATTGCTGATACAGAGTGACTTGCAAAAAATACTACAAGAAGCATTGATGTTAATTGAACTAAATATGGTTTCATTTGTCCTCCTATACGATTATCATAGAAAAAATCTGTTAATAATATTTTAAGATAATGCAAATTTTTATGTGTGTTTTTCTGCTTGTCTGCCTATCTGTTTCTGTTTTACTGGCTATATTGTTGGGCTATATTGTTCTATATTGTTGGGCTATATTGCTGGGTTGTAGTGCTTGCCGTGCTGTCGTCTGTATTATTGTCGCTTTAAAGCTACTTGTGGGGAATGCACGTGTAGTGGGCTGTGTTAGCGAAAAACATAGGCTTACAATACAATAGTAAGAGGTACGTATAATCATGAAAATAGTGCTTTCATATTCTGGTGGTTTAGACACTTCTATTATCATTCCTTGGCTTAAGGAACACTATGCCAATGCACAAATTTACGGCATATGTGTAAACGTGGGACAAAAAGAAGATTGGGATGAAATTGTAGCAAAGGGCAAGCGTTTTGGTGCAGAAGAAATTAGAATTGCGGATATGCGTGACGTGTTTTGCGAGGACTACCTCCTTCCACTCATCAAATCGGGAGCGATATACGAAGATAAGTATTTGCTCGGCACTGCCATAGCACGACCACTACAGGCTTATTGTCAAGTAGCCTACGCTCGAGAACTAGGAGCACGCTGTGTTGCACACGGATGTACAGGAAAAGGAAACGATCAAATACGCTTTGAACTTGCCTATAGAGCCCTTGCACCTGATTTAGAGATTATTGCACCATGGAGGGTGTGGAATATTCGCTCTCGCGAAGAAGCGATAGATTACGCACACACTCGTGGCATTCCGCTCGGACCTATTACAAAAAAAAGCATATACTCACGGGACGAAAATATATGGCATACAAGTCACGAAGGAGGAGAGCTAGAAAATACATGGAATGCTCCCGATGAAGCCATGTTTCAGCGAACGTCGTCCCTGGCAGATACTCCAGATACTCCCGAGCATCTTGTCATAAGATTTTCGCATGCACGCCCAACTATGATAAACCAAGAAGCAATGGATCCACGCACTCTTATTATAAAGCTCAATGCCTATGCGGCGCGACACGGTATTGGGCGAGCAGATCTCGTAGAGACTCGCTTGGTTGGCATGAAAAGTCGTGGTGTCTACGAAACACCGGGGGGTACACTACTCTTTAATGCTCTACGCGATCTCGAGATGATTACCATGGATAAAGACACGCTTGCAATAAAACGTACACTAGCTATTCGTTATGCCGAAGAAGTGTACGCAGGTAAATGGTTCAATCATTTTAGAAAGTCGCTCGATGCGTATATGGATTATGCAACGCGCTATGTAGAAGGTGAGGTACGTCTTAAGTTGTTTAAGGGAGCCTGCCATGTTGTAGGAAGGCATTCGCCACATTCTCTTTATATTGATTCTATTGCATCATTTTCTGATTCTGACTCTTATAAGCACAGTGATGCCGACGGTTTTATCCAACTCTATGGCTTACCTACGGGTGTAGAAGCGCTTGTTCACAAGTCGAATGACTCCATGATATCGTCGAATATACAGCAAGTTTCCCCAAACAATGGTGCAGAAAAAGGTGCAGAAAAAACGGGCGAATCGCTTACTCAGAATGAAGAACAATATTCACCTATTCGAGAGAGCGGAGTTCCCTCTTTGCAAACCTCCCAAAATATTGCAGAAAAAACTGCAGAAAATATTACAGAAAAAACTACAGAGAAAGTTCCCCCAAAGATTCCAGAAAAAACAAATAAAAAGAAAGAGGCGCCCTTAGCCGTGGAACGCAATCAACTTTCTTTAATAAAAGAAATGGGTCATTTTAACAAAGAATAATAAGCAAGTAAAAAAACGAACGATAAGCAAAAAGCAAGAAAAAATAGTGTAGCCTTATCAAGGCTATTATAAACTCAGTGAGCTACTAAGACCAACACACAAAAGCGAGCAATAACGAGCAATATAACAACAAGCACGTCGTTATCTTGTTCCATAGGGTGGATCTGTCATCTGACAAATCCACCCCTGCGCCAATAATCAAAAATAGTCAGACTACTTAGTACCAATCAGGAATACTATGGCTACACGTAGCCTTTCCAAAGCCCGTACCAGAAAACATATCAGTTGTGATGGTTGCTCGTGATATAGTACCCCACGAACTAAGATCCTGACAGAAGTTTTTCGCATCATAGAACATGCCCGCCATATAAGTCACATTGCTCACGTCCCAATTACCGATAGGCTGGTTGAATGCCGTTGCACCCCTGAACATGTTCCACATATCAGTCACCTTGCTCACGTTCCACTTACTGATATCTTTGTTGAATGCCACCGCATTCTTGAACATGCCATCCATTTGAGTCACATTGCTCACGTCCCAGCCATCGATAGCACCGATAGGTTGGTTGAATACATCCGCCTTAAGGAACATGTAGCTCATATCAGTCACATTGCTCGTGTCCCACTTACTGATATCTTTGTTGAAGTCCGTCGCACCAGTGAACATGTGATCCATAGTAGTCACATTGCTCGTGTCCCAGCCACCGATAGGTTGGTTGAAGTCCGCCGCACCATTGAACATGCCCTCCATAGTGGTCACCTTGCTCGTGTCCCACTTACTGATATCTTGGTTGAATTTTTCTGCAACAATGAACATGCCCTCCATAGTAGTCACATTGCTCACGTCCCACTTGCTAATGTCACCGTTAAAGGTGGTTTTATTATAAAACAACCAGCTCATATCTTTGACACTACAGGTTTCTAGATGGTTGAGATCGGGGGAGGGAGGGTTTGCTGTTATCAGATCGTTTATTTTTCTTTGCAATTCGGTTTTGTCGAACGCCACATTTACGTGAGCTTGGAAGGAAAAGCAGATCTTTGTGCCATTTCTTTTCCAGATGGGTAGCTTGGCATTGGGTGCATTACCAAACATAGACGCAGTAGTTACTGTAAATGGTACATGCTCGCCCCAGTCGGTGAGGTCTTGGTCAAATGCTTTCGCACCAAAGAACATGCTGTTCATAGTGGTCACCTTGCTCACGTCCCAGTCTTTGATATCTTTGTTGAATGCCTCCGCACCCAAGAACATGCTACGCATAGTAGTCACATTGCCCACGTCCCAGCCACTGATGTTCCCGTTGAATGCATACGCATTATAGAACATATAGCTCATATCAGTCACCTTACTCGTATCCCAGTTGAGAGGCTTGTTGAATGCCCCCGCACCATTGAACATGCGCTTCATGGTAGTCACCTTGCTCACGTCCCAGCCACCGATATTTTGGTTGAATGCCTCCGCACCATTGAACATGCCCTCCATAGTGGTCACCTTGCTCGTGTCCCATTGGCTAATGTCACCGTTAAAGCTAGTTTTATCCTTAAACAGCTCGCTCATATCGGTGACATTACAGGTTTCTAGGTGGTTGAGATTGGGTGATGGTTCATCTGCTGTTATCAAGCCGTTTATTTTTCTTTGCAGTTCGTCTTTGTTCTCCATCACATTTACGTGAGCGGTGGAGGCAAAACACACCTTTGTTCCGTCTTCTTTTTCCCAGTTAGGCATGGTGGTTATATCTGATCCCGTAAACATATGCTGTGTATTGACATCAGCTTTTACTTGGTTTTTCCAATTTGAGAGATCCTGGTTAAATTCACTCGCATTCTCAAACATGCTTTCCATGGTGAGTACATCTCCTACATCCCATCCCCCTATGTCTTGATTAAACTCACTTGCACCCTTAAACATTGCCTTTGTAGTGGTCACTTTGGCAATAGTCCAACCACCGATATCCTGGTTAAATTTTTTGGCATCCTCAAACATGCCCTCCATAGTGGTCACGTTAGCGACATGCCAGTCCTTTATATTGCCGTTAAATTTTGTTGCCCCTTTAAACATGGCGCTCGTATTGTTTACATTGCGTGCTTTTTTCCAGTTATCAAGATCTCGGTCAAAACTTGTAGCACCGCTAAACATCTCGCGCATATTGACCACACTACTCACGTCCCAACCATTTATATCTTGGTCAAATTTTGTTGCCCCTTTAAACATGGCGCTCATATCCTTGACACCACTCACATCCCAACAGTTTATTGCACCGTCAAACGTCGCTCCTTCTGGAGTACCAAACAAACCTAACATGCTGGTAATTGCTGAGGTATCAATATAGTTAAGGTTGACGGTAGTGGATTCTTGTTGTATAATATCTCTCTGTATGAGTCGCTTTAGTTCTGCTGTGTCCTTTGGCGCGTAGCGTTTAGCCTTATCTATCTTATCGCAATCGTCACCCACATTATGATACGTAGCAGTGATATCACTAAACTCGCCAGTGCCGATAGTGCCACCGCCAGTGCCACCACCAGTACCACCACCAGTGCCACCACCAGTACCGGCGCCAGTTTTTCCGGCGGCACCACCACTGTCAGAGCTTTCGCCAGAACTCCCAGCAACCGTATCACATGATACCATTATCCCTACGAGCACAAGACTCAACATGCTTATGCAGAACCACAATAATAAACGCTTACTATATGCGTCCATATAACCTCCTCATATATATGTTAGATATATATGTTTTGTTTATGCATACATGACAGCACAATATAGCCATGCAAGACCAGTTAAGTATACAGTATAATCGTATTTTTGTCAAGTTATATGTATTTTTACTAATTTCTGTAATTTTTTTGTAACAAATTACTGTGTTTGTATGCAATAGGCAAAAAACATGTCACAAGCACACCTTCCACGCAAATAGTGTACATGGAGTCACGATCAACCTCAAGTATTAGACAAACGCAAGCGACGCTCCTAGTGCCAGTTAGTAGTGCCAGTTGCCCTAGTGCCAGTCGGTAGTCCAGTTAGTAGTGCCAGCGAGCCAATAGTATATTTGCATGCAGTAAGTAAACATAAGCGACATTCGAGAGATGTAGCTTTAATAAAAGAAGTTTCACAACAAAATCTCACAATATGGGCAAACTTAGCAAACAATACACACGGATTGGGTTTGCTTTTATATCATCACATCTTACAACATAGCTCTGGGTTGTCTTTGCCCCAAAAGACTAACAGAGAGACCAACAAAAAGACTAACAGAAAAACCAACAAAAAGACTAACAGAAAAACCAACAAAAAAAACTAGAGATAAAGTCGCCTGAGATTTTTATCGTGGCAGTGTCTGTTTCTGCTTTTCGCTTATATCTAATTTGCTATTTTTTTTGTGGGGGAGCGAAATTGTCCGAAAGCGCGAGGAAAGGAGAGTGCGAGGAAAGGGGAGGCGAGCCAGCGGAGAAAAGGCGAGGGAAACACAAGGCGAGCAGATGTCTGAAAGCGTGAGAAGAGCGCGAAGAGATGGCGCGAAAAAAGCGCGAGGAAAGGGGAGGTGAACCTGCGGGAGAACAGCGGAAAGCAGCGGAAAAATCCGAGAGAACAGCAAAACCTTCTATGCGCTATGCGCACATTTTTAAGTCTTGTAGCACTAATGCTACTCATTGTCTCGTCCTTTCTCTTTTCCTCTTTCCTTCCTTTTCTGCCTTTTTTTGGGCACTAGCTCTTTTTTTCCTCCCTTATGTTCCGTCTTTCTTTTTTGCCCTAGGTCTTTTCTGTTCTTCCTTCTGTTCTTGTTTTTTTGTCCCTAGCTCTTCTGTCCTTGCTCTTTGTGCCCTCTACAAGCCTTTTTTTACGCCCTTTTTTGTCTTGCTCTACAGTCGTCTTTTGGAGGCGTTTTTTGGAGGCGTCTTTTAGCAGACCTATTTTCCCATGATTGCAGATCTGTCAGAGATGGCAGATCTGTAATCTATAATCAAAACCCGTCAAGCTAGCGTCAATCAGCCTAGTACCACGAAGGGGGTATATAACTACACGAAGAATACGCTGATGCCGTACCAGAAAACATATGAGATGTGCTGGTTGCTCGTGATATCCTATGACCCCATGAGTTGAGATTTTTACAGAATCTTTTTGCACCCTTAAACATGCTCCCCATACGAGTCACCTTGCTCACGTTCCAATCACCGATAGGTTGGTTGAATGCCTCCGCATTCCTGAACATGTAGTTCATATAAGTCACCTTGCTCACGTTCCAATCACCGATAGGTTGGTTGAATGCCTCCGCACCATAGAACATGTAGGACATAGAAGTCACCTTGCTCACGTTCCAATCACCGATAGGTTGGTTGAATGCCGCCGCACCATAGAACATGCTCCCCATATAAGTCACCTTGCTCACGTTCCAATCACCGATAGGTTGGTTGAATGCCGCCGCACCTTCGAACATGCTACTCATATAAGTCACCTTGCTCACGTTCCAATCACCGATAGGTTGGTCAAATGCCTCCGCACCATAGAACATGCTCCCCATATAAGTCACCTTGCTCACGTTCCAATCACCGATAGGTTGGTTGAATGCCTCCGCATTCCTGAACATGTAGTTCATATAAGTCACCTTGCTCACGTTCCAATCACCGATAGGTTGGTTGAATGCCGCCGCACCCCAGAACATGCCATACATAGTAGTCACATTGCTCACGTCCCATTGGCTAATGTCACCGTTAAAGCTAGTGTTATTCTCAAACAGCTTGCTCATGTCTGTGACATTACAGGTTTCTAGATGGTTGAGGTTGGGTGAGGGCTTGTTTGGTGTTATTAAGCTGTTTATTTTATTTTGCAGTTCGTCTTTGTTCCTCATCACTGTTGCGTGAGCACTGGGAGCAAAGCACATCTTTGTGCCATTTCTTTTCCAGATGGGCAACTTTGTCACCTTGGGTGCAGAAGAAAACATAGATTCAGTATCTACTGTAAATGGCACATGCTCGCCCCAGTCGGTGAGGTCTTGACCAAATGCCTCCGCACCGTAGAACATGTCGGACATATCAGTCACCTTGCTCACGTCCCACTTACTAATATCTTGGTTGAATTCCTCCGCATGATAGAACATGTTCGCCATATTTTCCACATTGCTTACGTCCCAATCACCGATAGGCTGGTTGAATGCATCCGCATCTAAGAACATGCTCCTCATATTTGTCACATTGCTCACGTTCCAATCACCGATAGGTTGGTTGAATGCATCCGCATCTAAGAACATGTCGGACATATCAGTCACCTTGCTCACGTTCCAATCACCGATAGGTTGGTTGAATGCATCCGCACCATTGAACATGCTCCTCATATTTGTCACCTTGCTCACGTCCCATTTGTTGAGAGGCTGGTTGAATGCCTCCGCAAACAAGAACATGTAGTTCATACGAGTCACATTGCTCACGTCCCAATCACCGATAGGTTGGTTGAATGCCTCCGCATACAAGAACATGCTCTCCATAGTGGTCACCTTGCTCACGTCCCATTGGCTAATGTCACCGTTAAAGGTAGTATTTTCCCAAAACAACCAGCTCATATCGGTGATATTACAGGTTTCTAGATGGTTGAGATTGGGGGAGGGCTTGTTTGTTGTAATCAATGCCTTTATTTTATTTTGCAGTTCGGCTTTGTCTGCAACTATATTCTCATGGTTTGTTGGATCAAAACACACCCGTGTTCCGTCTGCTTTGTCCCAGTTGGGCATGCTGGCTATGTCCGAGCCTGCAAACATATACTGCGTATTGACCGATATTTGTACGTCGCGCTTCCAATTTGAGAGATCTTTGTTAAATTGACTCGCACCCTCAAACATACTCTCCATGGTGAGTACCTCTCCTACATCCCATTCACTAATGTCTTGATTAAACCAACTTGCTTCCTTAAACATTGCACGCATGTTCTCCACCTTACTCACATCCCAGACGTCTCCAATATATTGGTTAAATGAACTCGCTCCTTCAAACATTGCCTCCATAGTGGTCACGTTAGCGACGTGCCACTGCCTTATATTACCGTTAAAAGCTGTTGCGCCCTTAAACATGGCGCTCATATTGTTTACACTGCGTGCTTTGTTCCACTTATCAAGGTCTTGGTCAAAATTTGTAGCACCGCTAAACATTTCGCTCATATTGACCACACTGCTCACGTCCCAATCATTTATATCTTGGTTAAATTTTGCTGCCCCTTTAAACATGGCGCTCATATTGTTTACACTACCCACATCCCAACAGTGTATTGCACCGTTAAACGTCGCTCCTTCTGGAGTATCAAACAAACTTGACATGTCGGTAATTGCTGAGGTATTAATATAGTTGAGATTGACGGCAATACCTTGTTGTGTAATATCTCTCTGTATGAGTCGTTTTAGTTCTGCTGGATCCTTTGGTGCGTAGCGTTTAGCCTCATCTATATTGTCGCAATCCTTACCCACATTATGATACGTAGCAGTGATATCATTAGATTCGCTACCTCCGCTAGTGCCTCCACCAGTGCCTCCACCAGTGTTTCCGCCAGTGTTTCCGATAGTGTTTTCGACAATGTTTCCGATAGTACTACCGCCAGATCTGTTGCCGGAACCTCCAACATCCGTCTCACACGACACTATTAGTCCTATTAGCACAAGACTCAACATGCTTATGCAAAACCACAATAATAAACGCTTTATGTATGCACCCATATAACCTCCTTAGAAATAAGATATATATGCTATGTTTTTGCATGCATGACAATACATACAATACAGTCAATACAAGACCATTTAAGGATACAGTATAATCGTATTTTTGTCAAGTATATGTATTTTTACTAATTTCTGCAATCTTTTTGTAACAAATTACTGTGTTTGTATGCAATAAGCAAAAAAATGCGGTGTCAGCCTAGTCTTGAGTAACACGCAGTATCGTATGCAATACTGGACACACAGAGCCACTTTCTCTGCTTTTTTTGGGGGCGAAATTGTTCCGAAAGTGCCCAAAAGCATGAAGAAGAGAAGAGAAGAGAAGCGGCGAAAGGCGAGAGATGACCAAAAGCGTGAGAAGAGCGCGAGGAAAGGGGATACGAACCTGCGAGAAGAGCGCGAGGAGATGGCGCCAAAAAAGCGCGAGGCGAGGAGAGTGCGAGGAAAGGGGAGGCGAGCCAGCGGAGAACAGCGGAAAAATCCGAGAGAAGAGAAAAACCTTCTATGCGCTATGCGCACATTTTTAAGTCTTGTAGCACTAATGCTACTCATTGTCTCGTCCTTTCTCGTCTCCTCTTTCCTTCCTTTTTTTGGGCACTAGCTCTTTTTTCCTCCCATATGTTCCGTCTTTCTTTTTTGCCCTAGTTCTTTTCTGTTCTTCCTTCTGTCCTTGCTCTTTGCGCCCTCTACAAGCCTTTTTTTGTCTTGCTCTACAGTCGTTTTTTTGAGGCGTCTTTTAGCAGACCTGTTTGCCCATGATTGCAGGTCTGTCAGAGATGGCAGACCTGTAATCTATAATCAAAAAATAGTCAGGTTAGTCGTCTTTCTTATACCACGAAGGAGGTATATGACTACACTCAGACTCAGAATACGCCGAAGCCGTACCATCAAACATATCAGTTGTGTCGGTTGTGGGCGATATAGGACCCCATGATTCGATATCTTGACAGAACTGTTTCGCATTCCGGAACATGTAGTTCATACGAGTCACCTGGCTTACGTCCCAACCACTGAGAGGCTGATCGAATGCATCCGCATCACTGAACATCCAATCCATATCAGTCACCTTGCTCACGCTCCAACTACTGAGAGGCTTGTTGAATGCCTTTGCACCAAAGAACATGCTGTTCATAGTAGCCACCTGGCTTACGTCCCAATCACTGAGAGGCTGATCGAATGCATCCGCATCTAAGAACATGCTCACCATGGTAGTCACCTTGCTTACATCCCAATTACCGATAGGTTGGTTGAATGCATCCGCATTATTGAACATGTTTCGCATAGTAGTCACCTTGCTCGTATCCCATTCGTTAATGTAACCGTTAAAGGTGGTTTTATTTAGAAACAACCAGCTCATATCGTCGACATTACAGGTCTCTAGATGGTTGAGATTGGCGGTTGGACTTTCGTCTATTGCGGCGTCAATTTTTCTTTTTAGTTCTGCACTATTCTTCATCACATTGGCGTGGGCAGTGGGAGCAAAGCACACCTTTGTGCCATTTCTTTTCCAGATGGGTACCTTTGTCACCTTGGGTGCATTAGCAAACATATACTCAGTATTTACTGTAAATGGTACATGCTCGCCCCAGTCGGTGAGGTCTTGGGCAAATGCCTCCGCAATATAGAACATGTAGCTCATATCAGTCACATTGCTCACGTCCCAGTCTTTGATATCTTGGTTGAATGCCTCCGCAATATAGAACATGTTTCGCATAGTAGTCACCTTGCTCACATCCCAGTCTTTGATATCTTGGTCAAATGCATCCGCAAAATGGAACATGTAGCTCATATCAGTCACCTTGCTCACGTCCCAGTCTTTGATATTTTGGTTGAATGCATCCGCATTATAGAACATGTAGCTCATATCAGTCACCTTGCTCACGTCCCAACTACTGAGAGATTTGTTAAATGCCTTCGCATTATAGAACATGCAGCTCATATCAGTCACCTTGCTCACGTCCCACTCGCTAATGTCACCGTTAAAGCTAGTTTTATTCTCAAACAACTTGCTCATATCTTTGACATTACAGGTTTCTAGATAGTTGAGATCGGGTGATGGATTGCTTGTTGCTGTAATCAAGTCGTTTATTTTATCTTGCAGATCTTTTTTGCCTGTAGCTATATTCTCATGATTTGTTGGATCAAAACACACCCTTGTTCCGTCTGCTTTTTTCCAGTTGGGCATGGTGGTTATACCCGAGCCTGCAAACATATACTGCGTATTGACATCAATTTTTACTTCGCCTTTCCAATTTGTGAGATCCTTTTTAAACTCACTCGCTCCCTTAAACATTGCTTTCATAGTGGTCACTTTGCCTACATTCCAACCACCAATATCTTGGTTAAATGCTTTGGTATCCTCAAACATGCTCTCCATGGCAGTCGCCGCTCCTACATTCCAGCTACCGATGTCTTGGTTAAATACGGTTGCCCCCTTAAACATTGCTTTCATAGTGGTCACTTTACTCACATTCCAACAGTTTATTGCACCATTAAAGGTCGCTCCTTCTGGAGTACCAAACAAATTTGACATGCTGGTAATTGCTGAGGTATTTATATAATTAAGGTTGACTTCAGCCCCTTGGTCTTCAATATCTCTTTGTATGAGTTGCTTTAGGCCTGCTTCATTTTCTGGAGTGTATTGTTTACTTGTATCTATAGCGTCACAATCGTCGCCTACGTTGTAATATATAGGCTTCTTGTCACCGATAGTGCCACCGCCAGTGCCACCACCAGTACCACCACCAGTACCGGCGCCAGTTTTTCCGGCGGCACCACCACTGTCAGAGCTTTCGCCAGAACTCCCAGCAACCGTATCACATGATACCATTATCCCTACGAGCACAAGACTCAACATGCTTATGCAGAACCACAATAATAAACGCTTACTATATGCGTCCATATAACCTCCTCATATATATGTTAGATATATATGTTTTGTTTATGCATACATGACAGCACAATATAGCCATGCAAGACCAGTTAAGTATACAGTATAATCGTATTTTTGTCAAGTTATATGTATTTTTACTAATTTCTGTAATTTTTTTGTAACAAATTACTGTGTTTGTATGCAATAGGCAAAAAACATGTCACAAGCACACCTTCCACGCAAATAGTGTACATGGAGTCACGATCAACCTCAAGTATTAGACAAACGCAAGCGACGCTCCTAGTGCCAGTTAGTAGTGCCAGTTGCCCTAGTGCCAGTCGGTAGTCCAGTTAGTAGTGCCAGCGAGCCAATAGTATATTTGTATGCAGTAAGTAAACATAAGCGACATTCGAGAGATGTAGCTTTAATAAAAGAAGTTTCACAACAAAATCTCACAATATGGGCAAACTTAGCAAACAATACACACGGATTGGGTTTGCTTTTATATCATCACATCTTACAACATAGCTCTGGGTTGTCTTTGCCCCAAAAGACTAACAGAGAGACCAACAAAAAGACTAACAGAAAAACCAACAAAAAGACTAACAGAAAAACCAACAAAAAAAACTAGAGATAAAGTCGCCTGAGATTTTTATCGTGGCAGTGTCTGTTTCTGCTTTTCGCTTATATCTAATTTGCTATTTTTTTTGTGGGGGAGCGAAATTGTCCGAAAGCGCGAGGAAAGGAGAGTGCGAGGAAAGGGGAGGCGAGCCAGCGGAGAAAAGGCGAGGGAAACACAAGGCGAGCAGATGTCTGAAAGCGTGAGAAGAGCGCGAAGAGATGGCGCGAAAAAAGCGCGAGGAAAGGGGAGGTGAACACAAGGCGAGCAGAGTAGAATGCCCGAGAGCGCGAAGAGATGGCGCGAAAAAAGCGCGAGGAAAGGGGAGGTGAACCTGCGGGAGAACAGCGGAAAGCAGCGGAAAAATCCGAGAGAACAGCAAAACCTTCTATGCGCTATGCGCACATTTTTAAGTCTTGTAGCACTAATGCTACTCATTGTCTCGTCCTTTCTCTTTTCCTCTTTCCTTCCTTTTCTGCCTTTTTTTGGGCACTAGCTCTTCTGTCCTTGCTCTTTGCACCCTCTACAAATCTTTTTTTACGCCCTTTTTTTCTTGGCTCTACAGTCGTCTTTTGGAGGCGTTTTTTGGAGGCGTCTTTTAGCAGACCTGTTTGCCCATGATTGCAGGTCTGTCAGAGATGGCAGACCTGTAATCTATAATCAAAACCCGTCAAGCTAGCGTCAATCAGCCTAGTACCACGAAGGGGGTATATAACTACACGAAGAATACGCTGATGCCGTACCAGAAAACATATGAGATGTGTTGGTTGCTCGTGATATCCTATGACCCCATGAGTTGAGATTTTTACAGAATCTTTTTGCACCCTTAAACATGCCCCACATATAAGTCACCTTGCTCACGTTCCAATCACCGATAGGTTGGTTGAATGCCTCCGCACCATAGAACATGCTCCCCATACGAGTCACCTGGCTCACGTTCCAATCACCGATAGGTTGGTTGAATGCCGCCGCACCATAGAACATGTAGCCCATATAAGTCACCTTGCTCACGTTCCAATCACCGATAGGTTGGTCAAATGCCTCCGCACCATAGAACATGCTATACATATCAGTCACCTTGCTCACGTTCCAATCACCGATAGGTTGGTTGAATGCCTCCGCATTCCTGAACATAGTCCCCATATGTTCTACATTGCTCACGTTCCAATCACCGATAGGTTGGTTGAATGCCGCCGCACCCCAGAACATAGCCCCCATATTTTCTACATTGCTCACGTTCCAATCACCGATAGGTTGGTTGAATGCCTCCGCATTCCTGAACATGTAGCTCATATCAGTCACATTGCTCACGTTCCAATCACCGATGGGTTGGTTGAATGCCTCCGCATCCCAGAACATGCGCTCCATGGTAGTCACCTTGTTCACGTCCCAATCGCCGATAGGCTGGTTGAATGCCTCCGCCCTCCAGAACATGCCATACATAGTAGTCACCTTGCTCACGTCCCACTCGCTAATCTCACCGTTAAAGCTAGTTTTATCCTTAAACAACTCGCTCATATCTGTGACATTACAGGTTTCTAGATGGTTGAGGTTGGGTGAGGGCTTGTTTGGTGTTATTAAGCTGTTTATTTTATTTTGCAGTTCGTCTTTGTTCCTCATCACTGTTGCGTGAGCACTGGGAGCAAAGCACATCTTTGTGCCATTTCTTTTCCAGATGGGCAACTTTGTCACCTTGGGTGCAGAAGAAAACATAGATTCAGTATCTACTGTAAATGGCACATGCTCGCCCCAGTCGGTGAGGTCTTGACCAAATGCCTCCGCACCGTAGAACATGCCCGACATACCAGTCACCTGGCTCACGTCCCACTTACTAATATCTTGGTTGAATTCCTCCGCATGATAGAACATGTTCGCCATATTTTCCACATTGCTCACGTTCCAATCACCGATAGGTTGGTTGAATGCCTCCGCACCATAGAACATGCTCCTCATATTTGTCACATTGCTCACGTTCCAATCACCGATAGGTTGGTTGAATGCATCCGCATCTAAGAACATGTCGGACATATCAGTCACCTTGCTCACGTTCCAATCACCGATAGGTTGGTTGAATGCATCCGCACCATTGAACATGCTCCTCATATTTGTCACCTTGCTCACGTCCCATTTGTTGAGAGGCTGGTTGAATGCCTCCGCAAACAAGAACATGTAGTTCATACGAGTCACATTGCTCACGTCCCAATCACCGATAGGTTGGTTGAATGCCTCCGCATACAAGAACATGCTCTCCATAGTGGTCACCTTGCTCACGTCCCATTGGCTAATGTCACCGTTAAAGGTAGTATTTTCCCAAAACAACCAGCTCATATCGGTGATATTACAGGTTTCTAGATGGTTGAGATTGGGGGAGGGCTTGTTTGTTGTAATCAATGCCTTTATTTTATTTTGCAGTTCGGCTTTGTCTGCAACTATATTCTCATGGTTTGTTGGATCAAAACACACCCGTGTTCCGTCTGCTTTGTCCCAGTTGGGCATGCTGGCTATGTCCGAGCCTGCAAACATATACTGCGTATTGACCGATATTTGTACATCGCGCTTCCAATTTGAGAGATCTTTGTTAAATTGACTCGCACCCTCAAACATACTCTCCATGGTGAGTACCTCTCCTACATCCCATTCACTAATGTCTTGGTTAAACCAACTTGCTTCCTTAAACATTGCACGCATGTTCTCCACCTTACTCACATCCCAGACGTCTCCAATATATTGGTTAAATGAACTCGCTCCTTCAAACATTGCCTCCATAGTGGTCACGTTAGCGACGTGCCACTGCCTTATATTACCGTTAAAAGCTGTTGCGCCCTTAAACATGGCGCTCATATTGTTTACACTGCGTGCTTTGTTCCACTTATCAAGGTCTTGGTCAAAATTTGTAGCACCGCTAAACATTTCGCTCATATTGACCACACTGCTCACGTCCCAATCATTTATATCTTGGTTAAATTTTGCTGCCCCTTTAAACATGGCGCTCATATTGTTTACACTACCCACATCCCAACAGTGTATTGCACCGTTAAACGTCGCTCCTTCTGGAGTATCAAACAAACTTGACATGTCGGTAATTGCTGAGGTATTAATATAGTTGAGATTGACGGCAATACCTTGTTGTGTAATATCTCTCTGTATGAGTCGTTTTAGTTCTGCTGGATCCTTTGGTGCGTAGCGTTTAGCCTCATCTATATTGTCGCAATCCTTACCCACATTATGATACGTAGCAGTGATATCATTAGATTCGCTACCTCCGCTAGTGCCTCCACCAGTGCCTCCACCAGTGTTTCCGCCAGTGTTTCCGATAGTGTTTTCGACAATGTTTCCGATAGTACTACCGCCAGATCTGTTGCCAGAACCTCCAACATCCGTCTCACACGACACTATTAGTCCTATTAGCACAAGACTCAACATGCTTATGCAAAACCACAATAATAAACGCTTTATGTATGCACCCATATAACCTCCTTAGAAATAAGATATATATGCTATGTTTTTGCATGCATGACAATACATACAATACAGTCAATACAAGACCATTTAAGGATACAGTATAATCGTATTTTTGTCAAGTTATATGTATTTTTACTAATTTCTGTAATTTTTTTGTAACAAATTACTGTGTTTGTATGCAATAGGCAAAAAACATGTCACAAGCACACCTTCCACGCAAATAGTGTACATGGAGTCACGATCAACCTCAAGTATTAGACAAACGCAAGCGACGCTCCTAGTGCCAGTTAGTAGTGCCAGTTGCCCTAGTGCCAGTCGGTAGTCCAGTTAGTAGTGCCAGCGAGCCAATAGTATATTTGTATGCAGTAAGTAAACATAAGCGACATTCGAGAGATGTAGCTTTAATAAAAGAAGTTTCACAACAAAATCTCACAATATGGGCAAACTTAGCAAACAATACACACGGATTGGGTTTGCTTTTATATCATCACATCTTACAACATAGCTCTGGGTTGTCTTTGCCCCAAAAGACTAACAGAGAGACCAACAAAAAGACTAACAGAAAAACCAACAAAAAGACTAACAGAAAAACCAACAAAAAAAACTAGAGATAAAGTCGCCTGAGATTTTTATCGTGGCAGTGTCTGTTTCTGCTTTTCGCTTATATCTAATTTGCTATTTTTTTTGTGGGGGAGCGAAATTGTCCGAAAGCGCGAGGAAAGGAGAGTGCGAGGAAAGGGGAGGCGAGCCAGCGGAGAAAAGGCGAGGGAAACACAAGGCGAGCAGATGTCTGAAAGCGTGAGAAGAGCGCGAAGAGATGGCGCGAAAAAAGCGCGAGGAAAGGGGAGGTGAACACAAGGCGAGCAGAGTAGAATGCCCGAGAGCGCGAAGAGATGGCGCGAAAAAAGCGCGAGGAAAGGGGAGGTGAACCTGCGGGAGAACAGCGGAAAGCAGCGGAAAAATCCGAGAGAACAGCAAAACCTTCTATGCGCTATGCGCACATTTTTAAGTCTTGTAGCACTAATGCTACTCATTGTCTCGTCCTTTCTCTTTTCCTCTTTCCTTCCTTTTCTGCCTTTTTTTGGGCACTAGCTCTTCTGTCCTTGCTCTTTGCACCCTCTACAAATCTTTTTTTACGCCCTTTTTTTCTTGGCTCTACAGTCGTCTTTTGGAGGCGTTTTTTGGAGGCGTCTTTTAGCAGACCTGTTTGCCCATGATTGCAGGTCTGTCAGAGATGGCAGACCTGTAATCTATAATCAAAACCCGTCAAGCTAGCGTCAATCAGCCTAGTACCACGAAGGGGGTATATAACTACACGAAGAATACGCTGATGCCGTACCAGAAAACATATGAGATGTGTTGGTTGCTCGTGATATCCTATGACCCCATGAGTTGAGATTTTTACAGAATCTTTTTGCACCCTTAAACATGCCCCACATATAAGTCACCTTGCTCACGTTCCAATCACCGATAGGTTGGTTGAATGCCTCCGCACCATAGAACATGCTCCCCATACGAGTCACCTGGCTCACGTTCCAATCACCGATAGGTTGGTTGAATGCCGCCGCACCATAGAACATGTAGCCCATATAAGTCACCTTGCTCACGTTCCAATCACCGATAGGTTGGTCAAATGCCTCCGCACCATAGAACATGCTATACATATCAGTCACCTTGCTCACGTTCCAATCACCGATAGGTTGGTTGAATGCCTCCGCATTCCTGAACATAGTCCCCATATGTTCTACATTGCTCACGTTCCAATCACCGATAGGTTGGTTGAATGCCGCCGCACCCCAGAACATAGCCCCCATATTTTCTACATTGCTCACGTTCCAATCACCGATAGGTTGGTTGAATGCCTCCGCATTCCTGAACATGTAGCTCATATCAGTCACATTGCTCACGTTCCAATCACCGATGGGTTGGTTGAATGCCTCCGCATCCCAGAACATGCGCTCCATGGTAGTCACCTTGTTCACGTCCCAATCGCCGATAGGCTGGTTGAATGCCTCCGCCCTCCAGAACATGCCATACATAGTAGTCACCTTGCTCACGTCCCACTCGCTAATCTCACCGTTAAAGCTAGTTTTATCCTTAAACAACTCGCTCATATCTGTGACATTACAGGTTTCTAGATGGTTGAGGTTGGGTGAGGGCTTGTTTGGTGTTATTAAGCTGTTTATTTTATTTTGCAGTTCGTCTTTGTTCCTCATCACTGTTGCGTGAGCACTGGGAGCAAAGCACATCTTTGTGCCATTTCTTTTCCAGATGGGCAACTTTGTCACCTTGGGTGCAGAAGAAAACATAGATTCAGTATCTACTGTAAATGGCACATGCTCGCCCCAGTCGGTGAGGTCTTGACCAAATGCCTCCGCACCGTAGAACATGCCCGACATACCAGTCACCTGGCTCACGTCCCACTTACTAATATCTTGGTTGAATTCCTCCGCATGATAGAACATGTTCGCCATATTTTCCACATTGCTCACGTTCCAATCACCGATAGGTTGGTTGAATGCCTCCGCACCATAGAACATGCTCCTCATATTTGTCACATTGCTCACGTTCCAATCACCGATAGGTTGGTTGAATGCATCCGCATCTAAGAACATGTCGGACATATCAGTCACCTTGCTCACGTTCCAATCACCGATAGGTTGGTTGAATGCATCCGCACCATTGAACATGCTCCTCATATTTGTCACCTTGCTCACGTCCCATTTGTTGAGAGGCTGGTTGAATGCCTCCGCAAACAAGAACATGTAGTTCATACGAGTCACATTGCTCACGTCCCAATCACCGATAGGTTGGTTGAATGCCTCCGCATACAAGAACATGCTCTCCATAGTGGTCACCTTGCTCACGTCCCATTGGCTAATGTCACCGTTAAAGGTAGTATTTTCCCAAAACAACCAGCTCATATCGGTGATATTACAGGTTTCTAGATGGTTGAGATTGGGGGAGGGCTTGTTTGTTGTAATCAATGCCTTTATTTTATTTTGCAGTTCGGCTTTGTCTGCAACTATATTCTCATGGTTTGTTGGATCAAAACACACCCGTGTTCCGTCTGCTTTGTCCCAGTTGGGCATGCTGGCTATGTCCGAGCCTGCAAACATATACTGCGTATTGACCGATATTTGTACATCGCGCTTCCAATTTGAGAGATCTTTGTTAAATTGACTCGCACCCTCAAACATACTCTCCATGGTGAGTACCTCTCCTACATCCCATTCACTAATGTCTTGGTTAAACCAACTTGCTTCCTTAAACATTGCACGCATGTTCTCCACCTTACTCACATCCCAGACGTCTCCAATATATTGGTTAAATGAACTCGCTCCTTCAAACATTGCCTCCATAGTGGTCACGTTAGCGACGTGCCACTGCCTTATATTACCGTTAAAAGCTGTTGCGCCCTTAAACATGGCGCTCATATTGTTTACACTGCGTGCTTTGTTCCACTTATCAAGGTCTTGGTCAAAATTTGTAGCACCGCTAAACATTTCGCTCATATTGACCACACTGCTCACGTCCCAATCATTTATATCTTGGTTAAATTTTGCTGCCCCTTTAAACATGGCGCTCATATTGTTTACACTACCCACATCCCAACAGTGTATTGCACCGTTAAACGTCGCTCCTTCTGGAGTATCAAACAAACTTGACATGTCGGTAATTGCTGAGGTATTAATATAGTTGAGATTGACGGCAATACCTTGTTGTGTAATATCTCTCTGTATGAGTCGTTTTAGTTCTGCTGGATCCTTTGGTGCGTAGCGTTTAGCCTCATCTATATTGTCGCAATCCTTACCCACATTATGATACGTAGCAGTGATATCATTAGATTCGCTACCTCCGCTAGTGCCTCCACCAGTGCCTCCACCAGTGTTTCCGCCAGTGTTTCCGATAGTGTTTTCGACAATGTTTCCGATAGTACTACCGCCAGATCTGTTGCCAGAACCTCCAACATCCGTCTCACACGACACTATTAGTCCTATTAGCACAAGACTCAACATGCTTATGCAAAACCACAATAATAAACGCTTTATGTATGCACCCATATAACCTCCTTAGAAATAAGATATATATGCTATGTTTTTGCATGCATGACAATACATACAATACAGTCAATACAAGACCATTTAAGGATACAGTATAATCGTATTTTTGTCAAGTATATGTATTTTTACTAATTTCTGCAATCTTTTTGTAACAAATTACTGTGTTTGTATGCAATAAGCAAAAAACATGTCACAAGCACACCTTCCACGCAAATAGTGCGCATGGAGTCACGATCAACCTCAAGTATTAGACAAACGCAAGCGACGCTCCTAGTGCCAGTTAGTAGTGCCAGTTGCCCTAGTGCCAGTTGTCCTAGTGTCAGTTAGTAGTGCCAGTTGCCCTAATGCCAGTTAGTAGTGTCAGTTGCCCTAGTGCCAGTTAGTAGTGCCAGCCAGTAGTGCCAGCGAGCCAATAAACAGTATAGGCAAGGCATGCCATTTAATGCTGAGATGTATGAGAGGGCTTTGGATGAGGATATATGTATTCATGTAAAATCGAATCGAGTATGTTAAATGCTTCTTGGTATACATAGTCTTCGCAAATAAGCGATGGCGCAAACCTAAGCTTTGTTCCGCCAGAACGCAATATGAGCAGCCCTCGATGAAGTGCTTGAGCAATGATGTCAGAAACAGCGCCCTGAATACGTGGCGTCCTAAATGCGAGTCCCCTGAGATGCCCACGCCCTAGGGGAATAAGATCGGAATATTTTTGTGTGAGCGCATGTATATGTGCGTCCAATGCCTGTGCCGAACGTTCACGTTTTTTTTGAATATGTGGATCCAAAAACTTATCCAACATATAATGTGCTGCGGTGCATACTACCGGATTTCCTCCAAACGTAGAACCATGATCGCCAGGGCTAAGCAGGTCGTGTACCTGTTGTGGGGTAATGACGGCACCAATTGGTAGCCCGCCACCGAGGGGCTTAGCAATTACGATTATATCGGGCTTTAATCCAGAATGCTGGCAGGCAAAAGGGGTACCAGTACGCCATAGCCCACCTTGTACCTCATCGGCAACAATTAAAAAATTGTATTTCTGCTTGAGTTTCATTATGTGCTCAGCGGTAGATGAGTCAAGCATAGAGAGCCCTCCCTCACCTTGTATGGCTTCGATAAACAGTGCGATGGTCTTTCGTGAACATTTTTTAGCTATATCTCTTGCATCGTTATACACAAAACTACGCGTATGTGCGAGGAGAGGTTCAAAATAACGCCGGTAGCGTGCCTGCCCCGTCAGCGAAAGCGCCCCCATAGTACGTCCGTGAAAAGAATTATGTGCATAAAGCACGTGTTTTTTATGTCTAAACTCACGCTTGTATTTCCACAGAAGGCAGAATTTGAGTGCCGTTTCGATAGCCTCGGTACCACTATTACAGACAAATGTACTCTTATAAGGAACGCTGGGAATATATTTATTTGCGAGCAATACGAGACGCTTACATAATTGTAGGAGTGGCTCAGTCGTAAAATAGTTTGAAACATGGCTTGTTTTTTGTAGCTGTGCCGCAACTAATTGTGCAGAGAGTGCTCCGTGTCCAAGCGAATGAACCGCAATACCGCCCGTAAGGTCTATAAACCTTCGACCACGAACATCATACAGATAATCTCCTTTTGCATGTGCAATGGTAAGCAAAGGTTCAAACACTGGGGTTTGGTACGTACTATCAACCCTATAATTAATGTCAAGAATATTCTTTGTATTTTTCTTGTTACTATGTGTATGATGCACGGATGCTTGTTCCTCTCTCTGATTGTAGTAGACGCCTCATATCTCCAGTGCCTTTGTGAGTGCCAATAATAACACGCATAGAGGGAGATGCACACAACGCTGTATAAATGCTTGTGAGTTTTTTTTTCATGCCATCACGTATATGCTCTTGAGTGAGGATCGATGGTAATTCGTGCATAAAAATTGCAGGCATAAGTGTCAAAGAAGCATCGTATACCCCCTCTACATCAGAAAGCAATAGCACGTATTCTGCTTTCCACTCTGATGCAATGCTCATTGCCACATCATCAGCGTTTATATTACAGGGAGCTCCCTCTTGAGTTGCTGCGACACTACTGATTATGGGTATAAATCCGTTTTGTATGAGACAGGTAAGTAGTTTAGTATTACATGTTTTTACAGAGGCACTAAAGTTGGGAGTAGCGTCATCACTAGTAAGATGCGTGGCACTGATTGTTCCTCCCGAGGCGGCATTGATACCGACGGCAGACATACCTTGGCTAAGTGCGCTTCTCAGTATGCGTGCATTGACTGCCCCTCCTAATATCATGTCAGCATACGACATCATATCTGTATCCGTTACTCGATTGCCCTCGGTGTCAAATCTTGTATCTGTTCCTTGGGTATGCGCAAAGGTGCCAAGCTGTTCTCCGCCCCCGTGTACTATGATGAGCTGTATAGGTTGTCTGTATGCTCGTTCTCTGGTATGTGCCTGGATATTTTTTGGGATATTTTTTGGGATATCTTTTTGGATAAGAGTCTTGAGATCTGCAAAGACGTGCCCGCACGACGTAGCATTTTGTAAAAAAGAGCCACCAAGTTTGATCAGCACTCTTTGTGGTGTGGTTGGGGTTTTTTGGGAGGGAGGAATATTCATAGCATATTTCTATGGAGCATGCGTTTTGTGTACGGTGCTGTAATGTAGGGTGCTACGCTGTGCTTATGCCTCATTGTTATGCAACGCATGGTGTGATAAGTCCAAGATGTTCTTCGTAGCCGTGCATGATGTTAAAATTTTGTATTGCTTGACCCGCAGCTCCCTTTACGAGATTGTCAATATAAGACGAGACAAGCAATGCTGTGTTTTCTTTAGTGTAGCGTATGGCACAGTAGTTGCCGTGTGAGACTTCAGAGAGCGGATTACGAGTGTCATCGTGTTGGAGTACCGTAACAAATTGTTCAGCAAGATATTGGGATTCAAGGCCTGCGACAGCTCTATCAACATCATCCTTGCTTTTATAATGCAACGTAAAAAAAGCAGCAATTCCCCGTTTCATGGGTACCATAACAGGAGTAAACAAAACATCCAGCTCTTTATAAGCAAATTTGGCACAGTAGTGGCGTATTTCTTTCCAATGCGCGTGTGCGGTACCCGGCTTATAGGCGAGGACAGTATCCGCGCGTTCGACATACTGCGTGCGTGTACTATTGCCTCTGCCAGCACCCGAAACACCACTGAGTGCCACGATGGACACTGGGGCTATGGGCGACTCGTAACGTAACAAGGGGAGGAGTGCGAGTAGGCTTGCTGTGGCATAACATCCTGGATTTGCGACAAACCGCGCTTCTCGTAGTGCACTTCGATTCCATTCGCAAAGACCGTATATAGGAGTTCTGCCGTTTATTTCTTTTGCTATCTCACCATCTTGCATGCGATAATCATGTGAGAGATCAATGCAAGCGCCGATAGTGCTATGTTCTTGTAAAAGCGGGGTGATAACAGTGTTAGATATGGCGTGAGGAAGCGCCGAAAACAGTACATCGGTAGCCTTAAGAACATCAGGCTTGAGTTCTGATTGATATTGTCTGCTCGTAAACTTATGAGCGTACATGGACAACTCGTGTTCAAAAAACCAAGCGGGTAAATCTTTATCTCCCCAAGAGTGTGAATGACAAGTAATAGCGTCCACTTTTGGATGTCTCAGCAGGATTTTTATAAGTTCAGTGCCACTATACCCAGTTGATCCAAGCACTACTACGTTCATGTACTACTCTTTTGTGAGGCAACGCGACTGCTGGTGTCTTTCTTGGTGTTTGCGTCCTTAGATAAACGTTTGGATGACGTGTTATCAATGCCATGTACTGGTGGAGTAAAGATGAGAAATCGCTTTTCGTAGCGGGCATTAACAAGAAGGTTGACGACCGTAATACAAAGCACATCAAAGCTTGCAGCAAAACTTTTCATAATCACTGCATAAGGAAGCAAGACGAGATAAAAATCTTGTATGGATACATATGAAACCTTGCTTATGCCCGCCAATGCAATAAAAAGTATGCTCTGCGCTCTGGCGCTCGCAACAAAAGAATACAGTATTGACATCAGAACGATAACAATGATTTCTCGTAGTAGTATCGGAGTCGCATAAAAAGAATTAAATAATGCAATATAAAAGATAGCAATGCACATTGCAGTTCCTATCCGTCCTAAGACAAATGTAATAGTATAGCTTGTATGCGTAACTATGCTACGGGTGTTTCTTTTAGCGTTTAAAGAAAGCGTTGAGCGGTAGGCGACCAATACGCTCCCTGTAGAAAAGGCAATAGCACTACTGGTGAGTATACCCCGTATCCAGTCTTGATACCGTATATTTACGCCCGTGTATCTAAATATAAGTGGTAATACAAAACATACCAAGACGATAAAGAGAAAAAACAAACTCAGTAGCAGAGGAGTAAAAGATTCTCTAAATTCACTAACAAAAAACTGAGAAACGATACCATAGCTTGAAAGCAGGCAGAGGGGTATCGTTACATAAGAGACAAGTTTTACTAGTATATCTACGATATCGGTGAGTTCGTATAAAAGCTCCGCAAATATTCCCTGTTTTTTTGAACGCAAAGAATAGGCGTACGCAAGTATAGCCCCACATACAATGAGCGTGAGTATATTTTCTTTTGATATTGCAAATATTTGTAAAAAATTTGGAGGAAATAACTCTTCAACTATGCTCGCGATATTTGCGCCACTGAGATTTTCGGGAGAACTTACCAAGGGGAGAATGTTTAAAGGCGGTAGTAATACTACAATAAGAATAGAAATTATCAGCAGTGCTCCTAAAAATATGCCAATATACATTAGGCAACGCTTTAAAACAAATCCCAGTAATTTTTGTTGTATGAGTTGATACAGTGCGAGTATTTCTGCAAAAAAAACAGCAGGAACGACGCAATACAAGACCACCGAAACAAGAACAGTAGTAAGGGATGGTAATGACTCCTTTAATATGGAGTAGGGGTACAGAATGCCTAAGACTGTCCCTATTACGAGTGTAGCTACAATGGTGAACGAAAAAGCAGGAGTGATTGTGTATGTCTTGTGTGCCGAGTGCATATATGGGTTCTACTGTTTATTGTATCTACTTTTTTTATTGTACCTGTATAATAGTTCATTAAGGCTACGGCTGACATTATAAAACTTTCTTGGAGTGCCAGACATCAAAGAGAGCGTATAATCAACAAAGAAACTAGGATTTTGTTTTATATGCTTTGCATTTCGCCCTTCTGTAACAAGCAAAAGTTTGCATTCATAATTTTTTCCCCAGTAATACCGCTTGGTCGTGAGCAAAAAAAAATCATACAAGAGGCATTGACTATCGTGTGTAAGACTCGCATAATTATCTTTTAGACAGACAAAGACACGCTGTGTTTTCTTTTTGAGTAGTCTCAGAGAGAGTTGTAAAGTGTCAATAAACAAGTATGTTAGTACTCTAAAAAAATTATCAAATTGGTTTTTGCTAATAGAACCTAGCTTATCTGCATAAGGAATAGTAAAGCAAAGAATGAGATCGTCAATGGTGTCTGCCTTTGGGTGCAGTAGGGAATGGATGATGTAATTAGAAAACTGAGAAATGCCAATAGCATTGCTTTTTCTTTCGTGAGATTCTGTTAATAAGTAGTGCTGATACCGCATTGAGAGGGTATCAAGATTCTGACATAAACTATTGATTGTAGTGCCATCATTACCAAGCAGGAATATGTTTTTACTCACGTTGACCAGTACTCACTTACTATAAGTATACCCGTGTAAATATTGTAAGCCTGAGTAAAGCAAATACAACAAGAACAAAAATGCGTCTTGTATCCCTGAGTATGTCATGTATACAATCTATTTGCTATGATGAAGGTATGTCATGTAGGATTGCCATCGTGCAATGCAACAGTACTATACACCAACCACTCGCAAATGCTGAGCGCATGTGTTCTTATATATCACGTATGCCAGGCCTTGACATAATACTATTTCCAGAGTTGGCCCTTACAGGCTACATGCCCTACGATCTTTTTTATACTAGACAGCTGCTTGCAGAGCAAAAAAAAGCACTTCAGTTGCTTGCAGAAGAAGTAAAAGAAGGTACTGTCTTATTTGTGGGTGGTATGAGTCCCAATACGCTTTCGCAGGAACGACGGAACGCCACATTCTATAATGTTGCTTATCGAATAGATCGCGATGGCTATCAATGTGTTCAGGCTAAACAAACGCTTCCTTACTATGATGTGTTTTACGAACAACGCTATTTTGAGGCTGGCACAAGCCTCAATGTCATTGAACACAACAGCATGCGCATTGTAATACTTATATGTGAGGACATGTGGAATACCGATCAAAAACAAAGCCCTCTTGTACAGTTGCAATCACTGCAAAAACAAAGAACCATTGATCTCATATGTTGCCTTTCTGCTTCGCCATACCAGCTTGATAAAAACAATATGCGCTTATATCACGCTGCTCGTGTGGTGCAGGCTAGCAATATTCCCCTAGCCTTTGTAAATGCTGTGGGCGGTCAAGACGAGATAGTATTTGATGGTGCGTCGTTTTTTATGGATAGATATCTTAGGGTAACAAGCCTTGCATCGTGCAAAGAGGATTATTCTATGGTCAAATTAGATAATCATGGGATGTTTCAATCTTTGGCTCAAAAAGAAAGCACTGTTTCTATACCTACCGATGAGAGATTGACAGAGATAAGCATTGCATCTCTTGATAATGATTCAAGCTCTCATAGCTCCATAAAAAATAACAAGCGTCCAAAAGATGATGGTGGCGATACTGCTGATACGAGCGATACTGGCGTTCTACAAAGTCATAGAGCCAAAAAAATCACCGTCACTATGCGTGACTACACATACGATTCTGATGAGTATTTTGCCTTTGCAGACAGAAACTGGGACGAGCTGTTGAGCGTGCTAGAATTGGGGGTCAAAGATTTTTGTAGTAAGCAAGGATTTACAAATGTGCACCTCGGTATAAGTGGGGGTATAGATTCGGCACTCGTGGCAACAATTGCGACGCGTGCTCTTGGCGCACATGCTGTACATGGCGTCTTGCTACCCTCGTGCTATACGAGTGATTTGAGTCATGATTGTGCAACACAACTTATATCTAATCTTGCCATAAGATCTACCAGTATACCTATAGACTCATTTAATAAAGCGGGCATTGAAAATTTTGGGACTTCTGAACTGGCTACGGTAACACGCCAGAATTTTCAGGCGCGCGTCCGCGCAGTCTTATTGATGGCTATTGCTAACGAGCGTTCGTCACTACTCCTTACTACTGGCAATAAATCAGAGCTATCCGTAGGATACGCCACTCTCTACGGAGATATGTGCGGGGGACTTAATCCCATAGGTGATCTTTATAAGACCGAAGTGTTTGCCCTTAGCGAGTACATAGTACACAGGTATAAAACAATTCCTCATGACATTCTTACTCGTGAGCCTAGCGCCGAGCTTGCAGAAGGACAAAAAGACAGTGATTCGCTTCCACCATATGACTTACTTGACAGGATACTTTATGAAATAATCGTAAACGGTCTTCATAAGGATGAAATATGCGCATTAGGTCGCTTTCCTGTAAAAAAGGTTAGTCAGGTATGGGCTCTTTTTCATGCATCAGAGTTTAAGAGATATCAAGCTCCACCGATAATAAAGATATCTTCACGTGCTTTTGGTAAAGGTCGAATTGTATCTCTTGTCGGAAAGTATTGACGGTATATTGCTATGCATAATAAATGTGCTTCTTTATTTGGGTTTCTCGTACTTTTGCTTTCTATTGTTATGCTTCTTTATTCTTGCGTCACATGGTATCAAGGTTATGTATACAAAACGGAGATCGTGTCTAGATCTGTCAGGCCTGCACCTGTTTTTGCCATTGTTGATACATGGCTTGCGACAAAGCGTGCACAAGCCACTAAGTACGAGGCCTACGAGACCCGTGTCAGAAATACCATAGATTATATTTTAGACTTAGAAGTTAGAGAGCGCATCGCTTCGCTTAAGGATGCCTCATATTTTCTTACCCATGACGTATACATTGAAGTAAAAAAAGACAAAATAGAAATTACTGTTGATCCGCTAGGTATATACGAATTTTCTAATTCTACGAGAAAAAAATTAAAAGAAGACATAGAAATGACGCTTTCTACTGATGTTGCACAATACGAAAACATAGATTTCTTTGAGAGAAAGATATATTTTGACTCGGCACCACGAAAAATTATACCAAATATGGCAGCAATAAACTACCATACCTCTGCTTTAGCAGAAGAGCTTATAAGTTATATTAATAGCAGACTTCGCATATATTGATTGGCTTGAAAAGTTGACTGATTTGGCAAGTTGATTGGTTTGGCAAGTTGACTGGTTTGGCAAAAAGGCTACGTATCTATCCCTCTGACATATCCAATTTTGTTTGATCTAATTTTGTCTATTTTTGCGCTCTTATGTGGAATTATTTTCTATAAACATGGAAATGAGCTTAGAAATATTCTTTGAGTTTCTTAGTGTTTTTGGTTCAAACACGTATGCGAGATAGTGCAAGTGTGATTTTGACTGGGGACTTTGTTCAAAGAAAATAAATTTTGTATTTTTAAACTTACTCGAGTAATTAATTTTCAAGACTTTTTCTCATATATACCTTTTCAAGGTGATAGCAATACCATAAATACCAAAAAAGTAGTAATACCAAAGTAGTAATTGTACAGTACATATATCGGGAGCGACGGGGATTGAACCCGCGATCTCCGGCTTGACAGGCCGGCGCGATAACCGACTTCGCCACGCCCCCGTTTTCTTTATTACTTATAAGTATAAACAAGAGTAGGCTTAATGTCAACAAACAAAAAAAAAGGAAGACGCTAATCTTCCTTTTTTGTTGCGAGTACTGATTATCCTCCTTTGTGTTAAGTGATTTGTACTTGAAGAGCTTTTGACTCTTCGGTTTTTTTGAGATGTAACTGCAGTACACCGTGTTTTAGGTGAGCAGATACCTTGGTTTTATCGATATCGTCTGGAATCTTATAACGAAAATTATAGCTTCGTTTAGATGCGGTGTTAGAATCGTCTTCATTCGTCTTTACGATCAAGAATGTCTTGTCGATTTCGATAGCAATCTGATCCTTTGTTACACCCGGTATATCGATAGTGATACGGTATTCATGTTCATCGGCTTCAAATTGAGGGTCTGACCAGACTTTCTCAGACCTGTCATAATAGCCGTGAAATCGAGGAACTAATGGATGATTATCAAAGAGAAAATCATTCCATAGTGGACGTGTTAAAACATTATTCATATAATGCCTCCTTGTTATAAAAGTTATCTACAGTACTAGTGAAATAAGCGTGCCAAGTCAGTAAGTTTATATTATGTAATGACTTAGCATGTTTTTTTGTATAAAAGAAATAGATCTTTTTTTTTAAGCAGACAGAGTATTATATGGCTGGCAAATTGTTTCAGATTGATACAGCAAAACGCTATAGGGGACTGAATTGGTACAAATGTGCCACGTATTCATCTACACAAAGAGCAATATAATGCTATTTTCACGCTAGTAGTACACAACCTAATATTCCAAAATATGATAACTTGAGTCCATGATTATAGCGTGATGCCATAATCATGGAGACCTGTGATGAGTAGATAAGCAACTATGTATCAGTATCTGTATCAGTATCGCCCGAAAGAGATACCTCTTGGTCCTCTTCAAGATCCTCATCACGATTGCTGGCTTCGTCAAATACCTCTGTCATTTCTTCAGCATTTTGCTTGCCATTCCCTTTGGCATTATTTTCTATAGTGCTTTTCTTTTGTCGTGGAAAAAAATCAACGTGTTCTGCCACTATCTTAGTTTTTTGGTGCATCTTTTCGCCATCATCCTCCCATCGGTCTTGTTTAAGGCGACCAACAACTCGAACCCCGCTCCCCTTTGTGAGATATTTTCCACAATTCTCAGCGGTTTTACCCCAACTTTCGATAGAAAAATACGAGACTTCTTTATGGTATTCATCATCTTTTTTATAACTCCTATTTGATGCAATGACAAACGTGCAAAGCATGGAGTTGTCAAACGTTTTTGTTAGAGGGTCTTTGGTAAGATTGCCTTCCAACAGGATAGAATTAAGATTATTCATATTACCTCCTAAGTAATTGATATAAACATGACAAGAATAAGTTGTATTATGATTCAATATCTGCGATATATCGTAGCTGTGCATCGCTTAACATAACGAGGAGATCTGTTTTGGTGAGGAGTAATAATGCAGCCTTATGTAGAGATTACTCTGCTATTGGCTGAGTATCAGCGGTCGCTTGTGATCCATCCAGAGCGCTTAGTTCGGACGAAAATACCAAGGCAGGCCATTTGCTTGTATCTCTCTTCTCCCAGAGATCTGTTTTTAGTTCGGCAATCAGTTCAGTATCCAATTTTGAAATCCCTGCTGTACTCTTATCAGAAGCATCAAATGATTTGTTCTCTTTGTCGTCAAAAATAGTACTTTCATCTTCTGAATACTGAGCTTTTATTGTTGGTGTCTTGGTACTTTCTGTTTTTAGTTCACCTCCAATAATTCTTCCAAAAGAGGGCTGTGCATTGCTATCGACGGGAAGCCTATGCACCGGACTTCTCGAATACCCTATAAGCTTTACATGACCTTTAAGCTCTCCAACCAAGCCTCCGGTATATGTATTGCCACTAATTTTTTTTGCTTTTGTATAACCAGTTATTGTGCTGGCTGTTGTAGTGTGAGTAGTAGCACCTTCTCCAACCAATCCCCCAACTAGGGTGGTTCCTATTAGCGAACCTACCATATAGCCTTTTAGGGTACTGTTGGCAATGCTTGAGTTGTTCATGAGACCAATCAAGCCCCCAGTGTATTTATTTCCTGCTATTGTTCCAGAGGAATATCCAGTAACTGAGGCATGAGGTCCTGCCCACCCAATAAGCCCTCCTGTATTGTTTTGCGAAGAAGCAATAGAGCCAGTCATAAATCCAATCACGGTGCCTTCTGTATATCCTACGATACCGCCCACATGGTTTTTTGTCGCAGTTATAGATGCGTCAGAAGCACCAATTATGGTGGTATCTTTTTCTGAAATACCAGCTAAACCGCCAACGTATCCGCCTAGCTTATTTAGACCGTCGGTATATTGTCCTAGTGAATCTATACTACTGGTACCCGTAACCAGTACCGAAGTAATAGAGCCATTGACGAGCCACCCCGTAACAGCGCCCACTACTGCATTAGCGGTTATTTGTAGGTTGTTAAATTTGAGATTTTTTACTTCGGCTGTATTGGTAGCATCTCCCAATACAGAAAAAAGACCAACAAAGTCACTGGAATTTTTTTGTATCGACAATCCAGATAATGTCTTTCCATTACCATCAAAGACACCTACAAAGGGACGATCTTTGCCACCTATTATCGTAACTTGAGATAAGATATTGGGACAAGACGTACCAGGAAAGGCAATATCTGCCGACAACTTATAGTGTCCATCAAGAGGCAATCCATCAGGGTAGCTTTGTGTATCGGTACTACCTATAGCCACAATCTGCCTCCAACTGCCTATGAGGTGAATATTTCCATCTTTTTGTGGTGTGGAATACACATCTACACAAGGATCAATGTTAGCATTGCCCCTGTTATTACCACTGGTACTGGGCGAAGCGGGGCATGCGTTCAAAAAAACAAGAATAACTGTGTATAGTATGATAATTGATTGTGTATGACGATTCATAAGTATTTTCTGCTACTAAAAAATATAGTAACAATACACGATAAAGTCAATCAAAGACAAATAAAAGATTAACGAGGCTATTTTTATACCCGGTGCTGACGACGGCTTTAATCAAATTATTTGACTTTTGGTTTCAGTACCTTAAAACCATAAATCATTACTACACCTTGACATAAAAGCCCTATTAGTAGTCCTATTAATTGTGCATTCATAGAAATTAGATTCTGAGAAGCAAAATAATAAATAGTATACGTTCCCACTGGTATATTTAAAAACAAACTTACAAATAGTCCTGGGTTGTATTTGTATCTAAAATACATTCCTACGTGTGAAAGCGCATTAATTATTGAAAAATAAGCAGTCCATACACCAATTGAGATATCAATATAGCCTGCTAACATTGCCGAAAGAGGATAAGCAATAAAAATTATAGGAATATTAATCCAAAAAGATGCCACCTTATTTAACGGAAAATCACTTTTCTGTGATCCTAAGGGTTTTTTATTAAAAAATTCTACAAATCCACCCGGTAGTATATACTCTTCAAATTGATGCAAAAGATAGACTACCATTTGTAACCAAATAAGAAACAATGCAAAATCAGTTTTCATCACAAAAATGCATAGAACTATCAGTAAATAAATCGCTAAAAATACTGTTGATTTATACCAGTTATCATATAACCATTTCATAGTATATACTTCTAATGTATATTATAGCTTTCTGTTTTGTCACGTGTGAAAAATATAATTTTCAATAACTTTGCTTTCGTCCAAAAAAGGCGCTTATTAGAGGTCTTACAGAGTGCTTGCAATGGCTTTTATCAAAAAATACTGCAGATTACCGTGTGATACTACAAGATTACTCTGCTATTGGCTGAGTATCGGCGGTCGTTTGTGATCCATCCAAGCCGCTTAGTTCGGGAGAAAATACCAAGGCAGGCCATTTGCTTGTATCTTTTTTCTGCCAGAGATCTGTTTTTAGTTCGGCAATCAAATCTGTTTCCAGTTTTGTAATTCCCGCTGTATTTCTGTCATAAGCATCAAATGCTTTGTTCTCCTTGTCGTCAAAAATAGTGCTTTCTGCTTCTGAATACTGAGCTTTTATTACTGGTACTGCTGTATTTTTGCTACGTTTCCAACCAATAATTCTTCCAAAGTTAGTATTTGTGCCGTCAGTTCTATGTACCGGACTTCTTGAATAGCCTGTTAGTGCTATTTTATATAGAATGATTCCAATCAGACCCCCAACGTTCGACGTGCCACTTATTTTTGTTGCCCTTGTATAACCGGTTACCGTGCTCGTTGTTGTTGCACCCTCCGTTGTACTCGCTACGCCGACCAATCCACCCACTTCTGTGCTTCCTCCAGTGATTGTACCTGTCACATAGCCTTGTACTGTGCTTTTAGTATTTGCTGCATACATAAAGCCAACAAGTCCCCCAATGGTAGTATTTCCCGTTATTGTTCCGGTACTGTACCCGATAATCGTCGCGCCCGGATCTGATTGTCCAACAAGTCCTCCCACGTAATTTGTAGTATCCGATGTAGATCCGTTGATCGGTCCTATCGAACCAGTTGTAAACCCATATACTGTACCCTGAGTATATCCCACGATACCCCCAACATAGAGGTTAGTAGCCATCACCGATGCATTAGATGATCCTGATATGGTAGTATCTTTAGCAGATTTACCAACGAGTCCACCTGCATATGAACCCTTGCTTATGGTGGTAACAGCACCAGCATATTCTCCTACAGAAATTATGCTACTCTTGCCCCTTATGGATATCGCGGTAACTGAACCATTGACGAGTGATCCTGCAACTGCACCTACCAGCGAGTTTGCAGTTATTTGTAGGTTGTTAAATGTGAGGTTTTTGACTTCGGCTGGATTGCTAGCATCTCCCAATACAGAAAAAAGACCAATAGAGTCACTGGAACTTTTTTGTATTAACAATCCAGATAATGTCTTTCCGTTACCGTCAAAGACGCCAGTAAAGGGGCGAGTTTCACTGCCTATTATTTCAATTTGAGAGAGTATGGTGGGGCACGAAGAATCAGGAAAATTGATGTCCGAAGAGAGCTTATACTGTCCATTAAGTGGTAAAGGATCAGGATAGCTTAGTCTATCAAGGCTTCCTATTGCTACGAGCTGTCTCCAGTTACGTATGAGATAAACATCTCCTTCTTTTTCTGGTGTAGAATACGCTTCCTCGCAGGCAGTGATGTCTTTTTGATTGCTAACTCCAAAAAACGAACATGAATTTAATAGTATTAATATAAGTATATATAAAAAAATAGAATGTTTCGTGTAATGTTTCATAGTTATTCCTTTAATTGATTACTCCTTGGTAAGTTTATCAAATTTCGTATATTTTCATTATAACCAACACATGGGATAAATGTCAAATTTTGTTGACCTTTTGCAAGAGAGATCATATACGAAATTTTTTACAACACATTTTTGTAATACAAAGATATACGGCATATAAAATGTGTTTCACTATTAGTGTTTCAGATAATATTTCTTGGTTTCTTGGTGATACAATAGTAAAAAGTATAAAAAATTCAAACCCGAATACCGGATACATGAAACAAGATTCTTTTCCTCTAAAATCCCCTTTTGGACCCTCTTTCCCTCTAAATTCTCCCTCCACAGAAAGAGAGCCAAAAAGAGAACCAGAAAGAGAACTAAAAAAGCATCAAAAGAGCCTTTCTTTCCAATCGAACATAGACTTAGTCATACGCGAATACGAGTGTGATTTGCAAGGCAGAGTGAATAACGCTGTTTACCTTAATTATTTTGAGCACGCAAGAAATTCTTTTTTATATGAGCGCGGGATATCGCTACAAGAAATGCACTCTGCTGGTGTTGATCCCGTTGTGATTCGTGCTGAGGTAGATTTTTTGCAATCCCTCTACCCGCGTATGAAACTACGTATTTATACAGAACTAACAATCAGGGGTGCGTACAAGATGCTTTTTTACCAAAGTATACAAGACAAGCGTTCGCAAAGCGTGTATGCAAAGGGAGTATTTACGTGTGCCATACTAGGCAAAAAAGATAATAAACAAGATAAAGTGCCTATTAAAATTACAGAGAGTCCGTGCGTGCGCCTATTGACATGAGAAAAGCAGTTTACATGAGAAAAGCCATGCGTATCATGGTAAGCCTATACAAGGACAGGTTGAATGAGAAAGCGGGGCAGTCTTTCACTGGTGTTTTACTGGTGCTTTATTGGTGCTCTAATACTTGAGACTTGGTACTTGAGACTTGGTACTTAAGATTTGGTATTTCGGTGGTAGACCCATAGGGTACACGGCAGTCTTATGTTGTTTTTTTGGAACACCCGCAGGTATTACCGCATGCACATGCGCTATCGTGTAAGACTTGGTTATCTGACACAGGAGCGGAGGAACTAACATCAACTATTTCTACCTCAAAACTTAGATCTTTGCCAGAAAGAGGGTGGTTGCTGTCTACGGTAAATTGGTTTTTAGAAATATCGGTTACGGTTACCTGCGTATCATTTATCCAAAGAGATATTCCATGTTCAATATGTATATTCTTAGGGATCACAGAGGTGGGCAGTACACGAAGGAGTGATGGGTCATGGGGTCCGTAGGCTTCTTGATGAGGGATGGTAAACTGCAAACGCTGTCCTTTTTCTTTACCTACAAGGCGCTTTTCGAGTCCTGGAAGAGCATCTCCGTTTCCACATCTAAAGATGAATGCACCTGTTTCTTGTGAATTGCCGAGGATATTGCCCTGTTGATCCTTAAATGAGTACTGTATGGTGACGTAGCTATTTTTTTTGATGACTGTTTGTTCGGTGACTGTTTGTTCGATAGCTGATTGTTCGATAGCTGTTTGTTTGATAGTTGGGGTAGTAAGGGTTGCTTGTTTGGTGGTGTATTCTTTTGTTTTCATACGTGGTTCCTGTTGTGGTAGACTTGGGTTATTGTATATTTTGTGCAATACAAAAACCAAGCCAAAAAAAAGTAGTATACTAGGTAGTACACTACAAGCATCTAACTACCAGTATAGCAATATAGCAGTGTAACAATATAAGCAGTATAACAACATAGCATGAAAAATATAACTACCTATTCAGTCACACCAAATAGCGTTCTTTTTGCAAGAAAGTTGGCACCCATTACAAGGGGGCATACGGGGATCATTACTATCATCATGAGCATATGTATAGCAGTGCTTTATGCTTTGTCTTTTGTGTCCTGTAAATCGACATCAAATAACCAAGCTACTAGAGGTGTTTCTTTTTCGGCAGAACCTGTCATTTTTGCTACAAAGAACATTAGCATAGATGGGGTAGGGTATTGGCATACGTTTGAGCTAGAAGATGAAGTTCTCATATCGAATAACGAAGAACTTTTTGCACTTCCCCCCGATATACGCACGATTTCATCTGAAGATATTTTTTTACAATTATTCGTTTCTCAGAATGAAAATATCGGCATCGTATACGATCTGCTTCAAGAAGAAGAACCAGATACAAAAGCGATAAAAGATATCATATACGAATTTTTTGGTATAGCTATTCCAGATACTTTTAATCAGTATGAGCAAGAAAGCGTTGTTGTTTTAGAATACGAGGTGAATACAGAGAGCACAAATAACAATGGAGGAGACCTAAAGGAAGCAAAATCGGCTGTGTGGAAGATATTGCTCATCAAGCCACTATTTACTAAGGCTACCAAAGATATCGACGTGGGTAACAGCACCGACGATCCCTCTCGTATTCAACGAGCAATTGTCTTGGGAGAGACACAGCTGACTTCTTCTATAGAAGCAAAAAAGCTACGCATACTTGCGCTTGTGCAAAGTTTAAAGTCCATTTAGTAGCGTGTTATCCCAATATAAACAGCCAGTATAAACAGCCAGTATAAACAGCCAGCATAAAGACCAACATAAAGACCAAAATAAAGAATAGAAAAGCTATGAAAAAAGAAGAGTAGCCTTGTTTTTTTGTGCTTCTTACTGCACGGGTGCTTTGAATACATACCACAATATGCTACACTAAAAGTAATATGAGTAAGAATATTTATAATTATCGTCGCATAATTTTTTTCGCATATTGCATCGTGTTTGGTGTTTTTTGTGCAACCAGCGCGTTTTCATTTGGAAAAATTGAGGAATCACAAATTAGCATTCCTACCAATGCCGAATTTCTATCTCCTGCTAATGCAGATGGTGTCAATGATAGCATAACTATATCGCTCAGTGATACCCTTGACGTCCCAAATAACAGAAAAATAGTGACCATGAATTTTCAGCTCTTTGACTCACAAGGGAGCGTTGTACGGAATATTTTAGAGGAGTATACCCAGGAGCAAAGACCATCAACCATAGTATTTGATGGAAACGATGATGCTGGAGTCGCCTTATCTGATGGAATCTACGTCTATGTAATTAGAGTGACAAATGACAAAGGAAACGAAAGTACTTCAGATCCTGTGACCGTAATTATCGATAATGAAATACCAAACATTTCTTCGCTTTCTATCCATAGTGGAAACGTTATTGTTGCGGGCGAGGAGATCGTACTAAACATACGTGGTTCTGCAGAAGTATATTGGGCAACCGATTTTATTGATAGTACGAGTCAAGAGGTGGTGCGTACCATTGTGCAAGAGACAGGAGTTCCCACGCTCCCCGCAGAACGATGGACGTGGAATGGCCTTAGCGATAATGGACAACCTATAGCGGATGGGTTTTATCAGGTGCGAGTGCGTGCGCAAGATCAGGCGGGCAACAAAGCCGAATTTGTTTCGCCAGCGGACATAGTGGTGAGTTCGGTTGGTAATTTTACTTTAAAGCCAGTCGTAGGAGGCAATGCATCCTTTTCACCCAATAGCGATGACGTTAAGGATGTTCTTTCCCTCCAGCTTACTGCAGCTACAGAGTTATTTGATGGGATAACCTTAGATCAAGTTGAATACCTCGTACGCAAGATGGCTAAACAGTCAGAGAGTAGCGTAGCAGACGAGGACTCTGAATCAGCACGTGGTCTATTTACAGACTATATTTCTATGGATCCTTTACGGGTAGACAATATACGAGATCAACGGAGCGATGAAATAAGCACGAGTTATGAGTTTGATTTTACTGGCTTGACGCAAGATCTTATCTTTTTAGAAGACGGACTGTACGAGGTTGCCCTACGACTTCGTAACGATACAAACAATATTTTTCAATCAAATCCCCTGCGCGTTATGGTGGATACCGAATTTCCGGCGATACTCGTACAATATAAGACCTATCCTGATGCGTCAGAATCCGAGAGTTTTGTATTTGGTGGCGTGAGCAAACGAGATGTCAGAGGAACAGTAACTATATATGAAGACATAGACTGGCAAATGCAGGTTTTGTATAATAATACTCCTGTGTACAATGGACCTATACCAGTAGAGATTGCCCCCCGACGACCTCTTGCCTTTACAATAAATGATCGTTTTACCTACAGGGGAAAAGCACTGGAGGATGGATTATATTCAGTTCGCTTTAGTGGAGAAGACGCAGCGGGCAATATTCGTGAAGCAGGACCGTATAAACTCATACTTGATACCGAGCAAAAATACGCAGACATCAATCTTAGTCGAGCAATAGTATCGGGAAGAGGTGATCCTTTAGTTGTTGATTTTGATTTTTCGGAAAAATATGTGGATGAGTTCTATTTTACGGTTACAAATGCCGATGGCGGTGTGGTAAAAAGTGAGTCTCTTCCCTATGCAATTGACTCTTTTTCGTGGGATGCACGTGACAATAATGATGAATTTGTTCCAAATGGAGAATACGAATTGAGTGTGGAGATCCTGTATAAAAATGGGAGTACGGTGCAGTCCATGACCATGGTAGGGGTTGACTCAATACCCCCACAACTTGAGCGCTTTGAACTGGTAAATGGTATTGTCAATATTGCCAATCCCGAAGAGCGTGTTACAATTTTGCAGGCGAGTACCGATACGGATGTAATCTGGAATGCTGAAGTGAGAAATATTTTTGATACTGTGGTACACAGTGTTGATGAGACGCCTGCCTTAGTTGATTATGTATGGGATGGAATGCAGATAGATGGATCGGTTGCACCCGATGGGGATTATTTTTATAGTCTCCGTGGCACAGACAACGCGGGTAATATTACGATACTCAATAAATCGTTTATTGTTGATACAGGCGGATACGATGAAGGCATAGCCTTGAGACCCGAGAGCGAGTTTCCAAAGATATACTTTCCGGGATACAGCGATGATATCTTTTCATTGGAGAGTGACGATCTTTTGTATGAAAATTTGCTTAACATAAGGAGCATTTCGCGTTTTCTAAAGAATTTTGCAGACTATACTATTTTATTAACAGGACATGCGGCGCGTTTGCTTACTGGTGAGCGTGCGGCTGTTGAACAACGTGAAGTACTGCTACCACTTTCGCAGTTGAGAGTAGAACAGATTCGTAGAGCCCTTATAATATTAGGCATAGAGGATAATCGTATTGCTACGCAGTGGGTAGGAGGCTTAGAGCCAGAAATTGAAAATCCTAGCGCAGAGAATATCTGGCGCAATAGAAGGGTAGAGTTTGCTCCTATCGGTACTATTTCCTCTGATTCTACAGGAGAGGAGTCAACCGAAGAGGGTCCGTAGGTTATACTAATCATATAGGATAAATAAAAGAGAGAATAGTAAATGTCAAAAGCACATAGAGGGCGACCTCTCAAAAAACAAGGATACACGCGTGGAATGTGCCCAATTACAGGGAGAACAGGCGTTAAGTTATTATATGAGCATACCAATGATGCAGGTGATACGATACTGATATCAAAATCTGGTAGGGCAAAGCTCGCAAATGCAAAGAAAAAGGTATCAAGTACGGACAGCAACAGTGCTGAAAATTAAAGAGGAGTTCTGTTTTAGATCAGTATGGCACGGGTATTTATAGCTATTGCTCCCGGCTTTGAGGATATAGAAGCCTTATATCCCAGTGATATTCTTTCTCGAGGTGGATATAGCCCATGTCATATTGCTATTGTAGACCCAAAACCTGTAGATCCAAAATCGAATGTTCACGATCATTCTTCGCCTTTAGCAGTAGAGGCCTCGCATGGCACGGTTCTTAGGTGTGCTCCATTTGATGAATTAAAGACAATGGGGGCAGATGATGTACTCGTGTTGCCAGGGGGAATTCCTGGCTCAGACAACCTTGCACAACACACAGAACTATCCGATATAGTTCTTGCACACAATCAGCAAAAAGGGCTGATTGGGGCAATATGCGCAGCACCTGCGCGGGTACTTGCGCCTCTCGGCATCTTAGCACATACATCCTGCGTGTGCCACCCTGAGTTTATGGCAGAGCTTAGTGGACACGAGCCAACTGCGACATTGGTTCCGCATGCATCAGTTGTTATGTTTGATAATATCATCACAAGTAAGGGAATCGGAACTGCACAAGACTTTGGCATAGCCCTTTTGTATCAACTCCTCAAAAAAGAATACACAAAAGAAAACAAGCAAGAAGAAGGGCAACGAAAGGCCCAAGAGCGTGTAAAAACCCTGTGGAATAGCATGCTACAACGCGCAGATTTTCCCTTAGAATTTTAAATATTCCATATTTTTTAGTAATATCTCATAAATGTATACTGTGCCAGCATAGTGGTCTTATAAACCGATTTTTTGTGTATCTTATTTTTTGTGTATCTTATATACAGTAATGTATAGAAAAAAGGGCAAGATGCCGAAAGATATATATAGTAATCAAGGATGATTTAATGTTTAGAGGACTAACTGAAAAAACACACCACATAATAAACGTAGACGCATTTGAAATCGCCCAGACTATGGGCGATTCACTTGTTCAACCGGAGCATATTCTCATAGCCATAATGCGCGATAGAGGAAGCGAAGCGGTTTCGATTCTAGAACAAAAAATTGATCTTAACAATTTTTTATTAGTATTGGAGCGCTATACGGTATCACGAAGAAAACCTGAGCCATGTGATATTTCTTCTTTGCAAAAGGAGTTCAATCTAAAGATAAGAGTTCCAGTTTCGTCGCGTACCGAAGAAGTGCTCAAATTTGCCATTAATGAGAGCCTTCGTATTCAATCAAATGTTTTGAGCTCTTATTCAATTTTTGTTGCTTGTTGTGCGGAAAAATCAACGATAGCCGAAAGTTATATCAAGCAACAAGGCTATACAGCGAAAGACCTGAGTTTATTTGTGCGTGGTGAAGATATCTCGTCGTATAAACAAGGTTTTCAAGCAGAAAATGAACTAGACTTTTTTCCCATTGTAAATTCACACAAACTATTACACAAACACATGTATAAGCGAGATGATCAGTTTCCCAAAAGAGCAGGGGATAAGTCTGGAGATGGAATAAAAGTTGAACAATATTTTAACAACCTTACTGAGCACGCAAAGAAAAAGGGATATGATTCAATATTTGGACGTCAAAAAGAAATTGAAGCAGTATATCGCATCCTATTAAGGCAAAGTAAAAACAACCCTATTTTGGTTGGTGATCCGGGTGTAGGAAAAACTGCTCTCGTCGAAGAGCTTGCACGCCAGATAGCCTTTGGCGAATGTCCCATCCAGCTTCTTTCAGCACAAGTACTCCAATTGGATATAGCTGGACTCACTGCAGGGACAAGGTATCGTGGTGATTTTGAAGAACGGTTTATTGCCGTTCTTAATGAGATAAAGAAAAGAAGTAAAAAGAATAGATGCATCATTTTTGTAGACGAGATTCATCATATTATTGGTGCAGGGCTTGCGGTGGGGTTAACAATGGATGCTGCAGGAATGCTTAAGCCGGCGCTTGCACGTGGCGAGATTTGTCTTATAGGTGCAACAACAGACTCAGAGTACCATAAATACATAGAGAAGGATAGCGCGTTCTCACGACGTTTACAAAAAGTCGAAATAGAAGAAATGAGTATAGAAGATACCTATGAAGCCTTGGTCAAAGCAAAGCATCATTACGAACAGAACCATAGGGTAGTATACGAACCAGAAATCATCAAGGAGATTGTCACCTGTGCAGATGTATATCTCCAAGAGCGTAAGTTTCCTGACAAGGCCTTTGATCTGCTAGACGAAGTTGGATCTTACTATTCATTACTTGAATCAAAAACACCAAGTGAATTGCACTTGTTGTATAAACAAGAAATCGAACTTTCAAAACTCGTTGCAAAAACAGAGAAGGATGATGTACTTATTCCTCATCGTGAGAAACATGCACTTTCATCTCCTTATGGTAATAAGGAGGCGTCTACAGATAAACAAAATAGTCTAAGCAATGACTTTTCCACCTCTATGCTTTCTACTGGGTATTCTGCTACTCAATTTGAAAACCCACGTCAACATAAAAGTTCTCTCATTAAAATAAAAAATATTTCATCGCAAAGAAAAAACCTTGAAAGTCAACTGTCTTTAGATGCTACAAAATATGTCAAATCAGTAAGCCTTAACAAGGTTCGAGAAATTATTTCTCTTATTGTAGGAGTGCCGGTCGAAAAGATGCTTTCGGATAAAAAGAAGATTATTAGACAGCTTAATGATTCGCTCAAAGAGAAAGTGGTTGGACAAAATGAAGCGATAGACAGTTTGCTTAATTCTCTACGACGTAGCTACGTGGGATTACGAGAAAATAAGCGTCCTATGGGGGTTTTCTTGTTCTTGGGACCGACGGGTGTAGGAAAAACGTTTACTGCAAAGCAACTTTCGCTTGACATGTTTGGAAGTGAAACCTGTATTACACGCTTTGATATGTCCGAATTTATGGATATGCAGAGTCATGCCCGATTTGTAGGCGCTGCTCCCGGATATGCCGGATTTGAAGATGGATCACCACTTATTCGTGCGGTCAAAAAACGTCCTCATCAAGTATTACTCTTTGATGAAATAGAAAAAGCACACCCTAAAGTGCTCGATGTTTTTTTGCAACTCTTTGATGAGGGGCAGTTGACGAGTCTCTCGGGTGAAACAGGGTACTTTCAACACTCAATTATCATTATGACGTCCAACCTAGGGAGCGAACAATTTGAATTTACTCCTGTCGGATTTTCTGGTTCTGGCGCATCAGAATATGAGAGTACAAAAAATGCGGTGCTTTCTATTGCAAAGCAAAGTCTCAGACCCGAATTTCTTAATCGTTTTGATGATATTGTTTTGTTTAATCCACTTAAAAAACCCGAACTCTCAAAAATATGTTATATGCTTACGCAGGGCATGAGGGATTTTCTTGCTTCAGAAAATATACACATTGATTTTCATCCATCATCATTTGATGCACTGCTTCAACAGGATACTCAGTATAAGTCGGGTGCGCGGCAAATTAAATGGAATCTTTCAAAGATTGAAAATTTACTTTCTGATGCACTCATTGAAGAAAGAATTGTATCCGGAGATACTATTGAAATTCGCTACGATGATGGAGATTTTTTTGTGCAGAATATCAGTCAATCAAAACCCTATGAGGAAAGTCTCACTGCACAAGAACATGCATAGTACAGGCAACTGTTAAAGGGTTTCTTTCTTGGAAAGCGTAATATAGCAGAACGATAGGCAGAACTTGCTATGGGTAAAATTTGGCAAGGGTGATTAAATGCTTGCTTACTGTATTGCACTTATATGTGCTTGGTATCCTATACGATGAATGAAGTCACAGATTTTTTCGAGACTGAGACGTTGTCCGTCGTAATGTACATACACGCAACTTTCTGCCTTATCGACATATACGTCCCGTACTCCTGGTAATTTTTTTCCCATGCGTTCTATGCCTATTGCGCAAGAGGTACACGTGGCACCAATGAGATCTATTTTTCCTTGAACGGTGACCACAGACTCATCTATGCTTGCATCTTGTGCGCCTGCATCTGCAGTTGTGCTTGGGGGAGTATGGTTACTGTCTATGTGGCTACTATTAAAACTCATCCATCTATAGTATAATATATACTCATAGGAGTTTTACATGTCATATACATTAGAAATTGATCAACAAGCACCAGATTTTTTGTTGTTGGCGACAGATGGCAAGCGCTACTCGCTTGCTGACTTTGCAGATGCACGATTTTTGGTTATTTTTTTTACGTGTAACCACTGCCCCTATGTGGTCAACTCAGACTCTCTTACTATGAGCTATGCGGATAGCTTTGCAGAAAAGGGAGTGCGTTTTGTGGGAATAAATTCGAATAGTGCTAGAACGAAGCCTGAGGATAGTTTTGAAAAGATGGTAAAACGCATGGAAACCCATGCCTTTCCATGGGTGTATCTGTATGACGAAAATCAGGATGTTGCCCGCGCCTATGGTGCGCTACGCACTCCTCATTTTTTTGTCTTTGATCAAGAGAGAAAGCTACGGTATACAGGAAGGGGAGTTGACAGTCCACGAAATCTAGTATTGGTAAAGGAGAAAACACTAGAGATAGTGTTAAATGACCTTATTTTTGATCGACCTCTTAGCATTGTCAAAACAAATCCCATTGGTTGCAACATAAAGTGGGAAGGACAAGATGAGCACTGGATGCCCGCAGAGGCCTGTGACCTTGTGTAGCGTGTAGCGGAACGTGAATACATGGGAAAAGTAATTAAATAAGGATGGCACGGATTTACCATAATCCTATGACATAGTCTGAGAATAACAATTTATTACTAGTATGAGTATAAGCATTTTTGAAAAAATTTTAACACAAGAAATTCCAGCAGATATCGTGTACGAAGACGAATATGTGCTCTCGTTTAATGACCTTCATCCTATAGCTCCAACGCATGTGCTTGTGATACCTAAGACAAAGATTATTTCGCTCACCGAAATTGCGACAAAAGACCCGCTTACACTAGGCTATTTTTTGATGGGCGTGAGCAAAACTGCTACTACTCTAGGGCTAAACCAAAAAGGGTATCGTGTTGTGTTTAACAATGGCGAAGATGCTCAGCAAACTGTGTTGTATCTCCACGCCCATATTCTTGCAGGAAGACAGTTTACGTGGCCCCCCGGCTAAGACGCGTGTGGCGCAGGTCCAAAACCAAGAACATCAAAAAAACAAAGAAATAAGCGGATACCTATAGTGAAAGACGTATATTTGAGCAGGGGATTACCATCAGGAAAAAAGGTATATTGTATCGGACTCAAAGGGAGTGGCGTTGCTGCAATGGCTGTTCTTTTAAAGAAGTGGGGTTATAAGGTACGCGGTAGTGATGGTGCTGATTCATTTTTTACTGATAAGACCCTTGAGTTTAATGGCATAGCATGTGATCGTGGTTTTCATGTCAGTGATATAGATCATGATGTAGACTGGGTCTTGTATTCTCCTGCGTACAGCAGGGATGATAATAAACAGCTTTGTTATGCCTTTGAAAAGTACCAGTGCGTGTCGTATCCGGAGTTGTTGGGCATGATATCTCGCGAAATGTATTCTGCTGCAATACTTGGAACGCATGGAAAGACGAGTACAACTGCGTACTTAGCGATCCTGTGTCAGTCGCAAGAGGCAGATGCAACCGTTCTGTTTGGATCCGCTATGCCACAATTTGATCAGTCGGGTGTGTATGTAAAAGGAAAACGCTTTTTTGCTGCTGAAGTATGCGAATATCGCAACCATTTTATGCATTTTATGCCGTCGATTGTTTTACTCTTAAATATAGATTTAGATCACCCAGATACGTTTGAAAGTGTAGACGATGTATCAAAAGCAATTATGGGGTATATTGATGCTCATAAAAAAAATTTGGACTATATAGTCACCCATGTTGATACCAAGCGCTTTTTTTCTTCTCGGTACGATGTTCCCATAGTGACCGTGGGCACGTCAGGAGACTATCACGTTGTCTTTAAAGGGATACAGAATTTAAAATACACGTTTACGGTAGATGACTCACATAAGCGAGTGCAAGCGATTTCTAAAGGCACAAAAGCAAAAAGGCTACCTTCGTACAAAGAAACTCCGCTTAACCAAGTCACATGGAGGCTTCCTGCTCTGAATGAGAAACTCATAGAAGACGCAGCTTTGGCAATTGTATTGTACCGTTTTCTCCACCAAAAATTCTACCATGACAAACCCATAGATTGGGCGAAGGCTTCCAAAGCACTCGAGAATGCCACGACGCTGCAGAGACGCTCGCAGGTACTTTATTCTCATAAAGAAGTCATTGTCATTGATGACTATGCACATCATCCACTTGCCGTACGTACAACCTTGCAAGGTATTCGCGATATATATAAACCAAAAAAATTATTAGTGAGTTTTATGCCACATACCTATAGCAGAACCAAGGCCTTACTACAGGATTTTATACGATGTTTTGACCTTGCTGATGTGTGTTACTTACATCCAATTTATCCTACTCCTCGAGAACACAAAAAACCTCTTGACACATTGGCACAAGAGTTTTTTGAGGGAGTTCGGAGTCGTGTTCCTGAATCTTTTTTTGTTCATAATCATATGGACTTGGTTACTCAATTAGCTAATTCTCTAAAGAGTGGTGATGTGTTTGTAACCTTAGGTGCAGGAAATAATTTTGAGCTTTCTCATGGCCTTGTTCAAATGTTGACTCAGAGTCAAGATGTAAAAACTAGAGCGACAGTATGATTAACGACACTATGATTGTAGGATCGATCGCTATTTCTGGATTAAGTGGTTGCGGCAACACATCCGTGAGCGGTATGCTTGCAAAACAACTTAATATTCCTTTTTATAACTACACCTTTCGTGCTCTCGCTAATGATAAGGGAATGGCACTCGATGAGGTTGCGCGACAGGCCGAAATTTCAGACGATTTTGATAGGTATATCGATAGTCGTATTAAAGAATATACGCGAAAAAATACCTGCGTGGTAGGGTCGCGCCTCGCGCTATGGTTTGCCGAAAATGTCATGTTTCGTGTCTATTTACATTTTTCCCTTGAAGAACGTGCACGACGTATAGCATTGAGAGAAGAGATAGAATACTTAGAGTCATACAATAAAACCAAGGTGCGTGATGCCCGCGACATTGCGCGATATAAACGTCTTTATAATATTGACATTCTCGATTTTCAATCTCGCGCAAATATGATAATTACTGATGCTTCTCTTAGCGTAGTACAGATTTGTGGAAAAATCTTGCAAAATTTACAGAAAAAACACGGTTAAAAATACAGCTAAGGTTAAGGGATGTAAGATCTTGCTCTTAGGATCGGTTTCGGGAGTGATGAGCTATATAGAACACACTCCCACTTTAGTACACTTTAGTAAAAAAAATGACCTCAGTTAGCTTTGCCAAATTAACTGCTAGAGTAACTGCTAGATTAACTGGCCAGTGCTTAGTCCTAATTGTAGGTTTAATTTAATCCCAGCTTAGTTGACCCGCCGTCTGGTATTCTGTTACTCGTGTTTCAAAAAAGTTTTTCTCTTTGGAGAGATCAACAGATTGACTCATCCACGGGAATGGATTTTCTTGATTAAAATGTGAATCAAGCCCTATGCGTTCTAGCCTTCTGTCTGCAATGTATTCAACGTAGCGCGCAAATTGCGGTGCGTTTATGCCAACTATGCCATCAGGGCAGGCATCGTATGCATAGCGAGTTTCTAAGTCTACCGAGGTGATTACTAACTGTCTAATTTCTTCTTTAAAATCTGGTGTCCATGCTTGGGGGTTTTCTGCTGCGATGGTGTTAATAACATCAGATCCAAAGGCAAGGTGGAGGCTTTCATCGCGCATTATATATTCAAATTGTTCACCTATACCTACCATCTTGTTTTGTCGTTTAAGAGCGAGCATCATGGCAAAGCCAGCATAAAAAAATATGCCTTCCATTATGATGTAGAATCCTACGAGATCGTGGATAAAGGTCTGTATATTGTGCGTACCATCTGTGCTAAAGTGAGGGTTTAGGACATTTTTCGTAAGATTTACTACGTAATCATCTTTTTCCTTTATGCTAGGAATGACATTATACATATTGTATATTTCGTCGGGGTCAAGCCCGAGGGTATCGCAGCAGTAAATAAAAGTATCCGTATGTATTGCTTCTTCGTAGGCTTGTCTGAGCATGTATTGTCGACATTCAGGGTTAGTAATGTGTCCGTAGAGTGCGAGTACTATGTTATTTGCTGTAAGCGATTCTGCCGTAGAAAAAAAACCAAGATTCCATAGTATGAGTTTTCGTTCTGTAGGATTGAGAACAGAATCCGATTTCCACTGCTCACTGTCTTGTTGCATGGGGATTTCTTCTGGTGTCCAATTATTTGCAACACCATCTTTGTAATATTGTCTTGCCCAGTGATAGGTCATGGGCAGTATTTTATTTGGGTCAGTTTTACTATTGTTTATGATTCCCATAATGTTTTATGTATACTCCTTAATGTATTTGTATTTGTGATTATGCTATCTGCTGTTTCATCGTCCTGAATAGTGTTTTGTGATTTTGTGTGTTTTGAATTAATAAGTAGCTTTGAGTTGCTGTAAGATGACTGCAGGGTGGCTATATTGAGACTATGTTTATAGGCCACATGAGAAAGGGTAAAGGGGGAGGAGAGTAAGGAAAGAGGTAGTGCAGAAGGACGACTCATGGTTTTTTTATTGGCATACCTCGCAATCGGGGTCCATAATACTGCACGCTGATGTGATAACACTATCTGCTTGCGTCTCCTGTGTGGGTGATTCTGACTGATGTATGTCTGCAGATAAGAGCGAATCTTCTGAGATATCGTCACTGGCGTGTAGTTGTGCTAAAGGTGCTTCTGTACTGCTTGCTTCCGCGCTACTAAAGACGGTGTTTTCTGTATGGTATTTTGTAGGTGCAGGAGTGTCATCAGTTGGAGTGCCATTTGTGTTTTTAGAAGCATGTTGACTAAGTGAGTACTGTCTTTTTTGTGTGTATCCAAACTCCTGAGCATTAAGTGATGTTTTCTCTATTTGTGATGCGGCGAGGCTACGTAAGTAATACGTTGTTTTTAGCCCCATCTCCCACGCAGCAAGGTAGGTTTCGCTTATGACTTTTCCCGATGCTCCTTTAAGAAAAATATTGTGGGATTGACTTTGATCTATCCATTTACCTCGCACTGCGGTAAGTCGTATGAGTTTTACTGGGTCTATCTCGAAGGCTTCTTTATAGAGTGTGCGAAATTCTTGGGGAATCTCTTGTATATCTTTTATATTGCCGTCAAAATATTTTATCTTGTCAAGCATAGCCTTTGACCACAATCCTCGTGATTTAAGATCTCGTACAAGAAAGGTATTAATTACAGTAAATTCACCACTCATATTTGACTTTACGTAGATGTTCTTGTATGCGGGTTCTATACAAGGAAAACATCCGGAGATATTGCTTATTGTGGCTGTAGGAGCGATAGCCATAGTATTGCTATTACGCATACCGTATGCTTTTATATGGTCTCTCGCTTTTTGCCAGTCCAAGCGTTTTGTTTTAGGTATAGGTATTTTTTGTTTTCGTTCTTGTTCAAGCAGTGTTAGTGTATCAAGCGGTAGTATGCCCTTAGACCATTTTGATCCTTCATAGCTCTCATAGCTACCGCGCTCTTTTGCGAGTTCTGATGATGAAAGCAAGGCGTGGTAAGAGATAAATTCCATAGTCGTATCCATGAGTTCAACGCATGCTTCGCTTTCAAAGGGTATGCCAAGAGTAAAGAGCATATCTTGTACTCCCATGATTCCCAGTCCCACTGGTCTATGTTTCTGATTGCTATTATGTGCTTCTTGTGTAGGATAAAAATTTATGTCTATCACGTTGTCAAGCATGCGCATTGCGGTTTTGATGGTCTGCTGTAGACGATACTGATTTATGCCAGAAGGTTCTACATGTCTGCTGAGGTTGATTGATCCAAGATTACAAACGGCAGTTTCTTTGTCTGAGGTATTGAGCGTGATTTCTGTACATAGATTGCTACTGTGGATAACGCCTTGATGGTCTTGGGGGCTACGTATATTACACGGGTCTTTAAATGTTATCCACGGGTGACCTGTTTCAAAAAGTCGGGTAAGCATTTTTTTCCATAGTTTTTCTGCTTCTATGGTTCTATGGTTTTTTAAGAGTCCTTGTTGGGCCTGGGATTCGTAGTAATGGTAGCGGTCTTCAAAGGCTTGTCCGTAGAGTTCATGAAGGTCTCCCGTTTCATTTGGCGAAAACAGTGTCCACGTTGCCTTTTCTTTTACTCGTTTCATAAATAGATCAGGGACCCAATTCGCTGTGTTCATATCGTGTGTTCGACGTCGCTCATCTCCGGTATTGCGTTTGAGGTCAAGAAAATCTTCGATATCTAGGTGCCATGTTTCAAGATATGCGCAGGTTGCCCCACGACGCTTGCCACTTCGGTTAATAGCGAGCGTGGTGTCGTTTGCTATTTTAAGAAAGGGAATGATACCTTGGCTTTCTACGTTTGTGCTTTTTATGTGAGTGCCTGTGGCACGGATTGGTGTCCAATCGTTTCCTATTCCACCCGACCACTTTGCCATTTGAGCATTGTCACCTATGCATTTAAATATTGTGTGGAGGTCGTCAGAAATGGTAGTAATATAACAGGAGCTGAGTTGTGGGCGAGCAAGTCCACTATGAAAAAGCGTAGGAGTCGAAGGAATATAATATAGTTGAGAAATAAGTTCGTAAAACTCAATCGCACGTTCGTTTGGGTTTTTTTCTTTGTACGAGAGTCCCATTGCGACGCGCATCCAAAAATGCTGAGGAGCTTCTATGCATCGCTTATTATGCTTTAAAAAATACCTATCGTGTAGGGTTTTAATACCAGTATACTTGAGTAGATTATCGTATTCGGGTTTTAGCGCTGTGGCGAGGGTGTCTATGTCAAATACATGCATTTCTTGGTTAAAGAGCTCGTGTGTGAATCCAATATTTACAAGGGATTTAAAGGACTGCATGTAGTTTTCTTTGAGGTTTGATGACGCGATCTTGGTAGTAAATGTCTCTTTGTAAATTTTCTTTAGTAATATGCGAGATGCAATTATTTCATAGCTTGGGTCATATTCGATAAGTCCTGTGGCTGCAAGCATGAGTGTGTCAAGTATCTGTATACTGGTAATTCCAGAAAAGAGATTAGTCTCTGTGTGAGTGAGTAATGATTCTACGGAAAATTCGTGAGGATCAAGATCACGAGTAAGGTCTTCAATATACTGTTTGAGTACTACTCTGTCATAGAACGAGGGTGTTCCGTCAGAATGAACAATATTGATGCGTGCTTCTTCTTCTTTCTTGCGTGGTGATGCATGTTTTTCTTTGGTACTGCGGTGTTCGGCGTGTTTTTGGCGATACAGTATATATGCCTTTGCAATATCAAAATATTTGTTAAGCATGAGGGCATGTTCTATTTCATCTTGTATTTTTTCTATGCTTGGCGTATGAATATCTTGGTTAATTAAATCAAGTTCTACGTCTTCAAGTATTTGAGAGAGTTGTGAGGATGGAATAGTATGTTGAGTTGCGTCTGCCGCCTTGTTTATGGCAGCTAATATTTTTTCTCGTTGATATGGAGCAGTGCTACCGTCTCGCTTATAAATAGTAGAAAATCGTTGTAACGACAAAAATAATACTCCTCCCTTTTTGTTGTCCATTAATACGGCATATGATAGACTCCATATTTAGTACATATATAGTACTACTTTTGTATTTAGAGTCTATATATAGTATTATCGACTAACTCTTTTTTGTCAAGAGCTTTTCTAACTTTTTTTTATAGTAGTGGTAAAAGATCCTGGTCTTTGTTAGATCGTCGTGTGTAACTAGTATCTATAGATCTTGTGGAGTACGTTTTTTGAAATCAGACGAACCCTTATGAGTACCCCGGGTTTGAGCATAGCATCGTAATGCGTGCAAAACACCTCAAAATGTGCCCCACGATAAATTGGATTAAGACTTTCAAAGCGTATTGCGTAGTAAAATCCTGCAAAACGAATAGACAGTATTCGACCGAGGTCAGTGCGTTCGTCATGGCCATCTTTTGACTGTATATGTGCTACTTTTTTTTGATATGTCGTATTATTGATAGCAGTAAGCCGTATGTGGTGTGGTCGAACAAGGTATTCTTCTCGTGCGGTACACGAAAGAGGCATATTATGAATTATTCCAAAGGGCGTGCTATAACTATTACCACTGCTCAGTTTGCGTGGTATAAAAATATTTTCTTTACCAAGATATCGAGCTACGTATCGAGTACGTGGTTTAGAAAATAAAGTATCGATGGTATCACATTGTTCAAGTCTTCCGTTTTTTATGATCGCGGCACGATCACCCAGCAAAAATATCTCCTCGGAGTCATGCGTCACGCAGATAGTGGTGACGTGTAGTGTATGCAAAAGTGTTCGTAGCTCTAAGAGGAGGTCGTGTTTTAGTTGATTATCAAGATTTCCAAATGGTTCGTCAAGTAAAAGTATGTCTGGTTTTGGAGCGAGCATGCGAACAAGTGCGCAGCGCTGTACTTGTCCACCAGAGATTTGGTGAGGATACCGATCCGCATAAGGCTCCATTCTAACGAGGGATAGGAGTCTGAGTGCTTCTTTTCGTCGATCGCGAGCTTTGAGATATGATAACCCAAATTCTACATTTTGTATGACAGTAAGATGGGGAAAAAGTGCTGTTTCTTGTGCAAGGTATCCGAGGTTTCTTTTTTCTACGGGGATATTGGTCTGAGAGTCATAAAACGTTTTATTGTTGAACACAATGCTTCCTTGTGTTGGCGATTCAAAGCCTGCAATTAAGCGTAATAATGTTGTTTTACCTGAACCGCTTTCTCCTGCGAGTACAAATACCTCTTGGGGTACAATATTTAGTGATATACCATGGATGCAAGAAGATGTAGAGGTGCTATAAGAAAAACAGAGAGAACGTAGTGTGAGACCTGAGCAATCATTTTTTTTCATACTGTTCTTTGTGAAAGAATACTACTTGCAATTAATCCTATTGTAACAAGTACAAGGCTAGGGAGTGCAACAGAGTGTATTTGTGCATTTTCGACGAGGGTATAAATATAAACGGCAATAGATTCAAATTGAATAGTCCGCAAGGCGAGCGTGATGGGTAGTTCTCTTATGAGGTCTAATACTACAAAGAGCGAAGCTGCGACAATAAAAGGAAATTCAAGTGGTACTACAAGCCGAAAAAAAACAGAATGTGGAGAAAGACCTTGACTTCGCGCTACTTCTTCGTAGCGAGAATTACGTTGAAAAAGGGCAAGGCTCGTTGTGCGCAGGGGTACTGAGACAAAGCGAAGCATGGTGGCACCTATGAAAAGCAGGTTCATATTTCCTATGGATAGCCTGCTCATGCCAAGGCTTGTCCCCGTTGCAAGTACAGAGATTGCGTATACAGTGCCAGGTAGCGCATAGGGTAAGAAGAGTAAAATCAGTAACACGGGAGCATTCCATCGCTTGTTGAGATGAAGCCCATAGCTTGTAATGGTAGATACAATGGTTGTGAGAGTGAGTACGATACCGATATAACTCAGGGTATTGATCGTTGCTTTGAATAGGCGAGTAAGATCTTGTAGTCGTATATATAGTATGCTCCACTGCACTAGCTCGCGCATAGGCGCCACCACCCCCACCACAATGAGAGCACTGCAGGCAATATAAATGAGTGCAGTAAGACCAGTTCTAGTGGGGCGTGGATGTATTTTTGGTAATGCATGACTTTGGGTACCATAATTGAGAAAGGATCGTTTTAGGTAGAGCGATAGAAAAATAACACTTGGGATACTCAGAATAATCGACATCATTGCGGCGCTTTCAAAAGAGCCAAGCTCGTACCATACCTTGTATAATACAGAACTCAAGCTGGGATAGCCGAGATAGTTATGCGCTGCAAATTCGTTTATATACTCAAAAAATATAATGAGCGAAGAAACAGTAATTACAGGTTTATAGAGAGGAAGCTCTATTTTTGTAAATATATGCCAAGAGCTTGCCCGAAGGCATGTGGTAGCATCAAACATGGCCTTAGAATGTCTTGAAAAATAGGTATGCGCAAAGATAAACACATAGGGATAGTTTGAGAGAGTGAGGGAAAGTACCAATAAGAAGTACGAGGCATCTAGCTGTAGGAATGAAGCGGTTTCAAGTCCTGTTTTATACAATGTCCCGCCGTATTGGAGCATGTCAAGACCCAAAAAGGCATATATATAGCTGGGTATTGCCATAGGGAGGATTAACAGAACAAAAAGCAACCGTCGTCCAAAAAAGCGATATTGTACAAATAGTCGAGCAAATCCAATGCCTAAGATTTGTGTTATAAGTAAAACAGGAATTCCAACGAGTAGGGTATTACGTGCGTAGGATGCAAGCCCAAAGGCAGACAAGAGTTCTATTGCATTGTCTGAACGAAACCCGGTAATCACAAGAGAGAGCAGTACAATAAAACATAGCAGTGCGAGGAGATATGCTGGAATAAGCCAATGCCGATAGCGCAAGACGTATGTCGTGTTTTTTATTACCATACGATGCGAACAGGATGACTATTTTTTGTGTACACGAGAGTGTCTATTGCCAGTTATGTTTTTGAGCAAGCGCAAGGGCACGGGTTGCCAGTCTGCCATATTCATTAAAGTCTTGTACAGAATCGTCAAGGTATACCGTTCCCCAGGCATTCATGACTTGATTTGGGCTTACCTCTGTTCTTACAGGATACTCATAGTTTAGCTCTGTGTATGTTTGTTGACTTTCTTTGGATAGCAGATGCTTGATGAACAACTGTGCGACTTCTTTTTGTTTTGAGGTCTTGACTATTCCCGCAGCGCTTATATTGTAAAAAACACTGGGTTCTGTGCCATGCTCGTGGGTAATGACTCGCATACGTCTCCCAACTGCTTGCTCGGTAGGATCACTCGAATCTATAAGGAGCCCAATATAGTAGCTATTGACAATTGCAATATCGCCAGTACCACTAACGAGGCTTTTCATCTGATCTCTGTCGTTTCCGGTAGGTCGACGCGCAAATTGTTTTGTTAAGTTACGAATCATGGACTCTGTAGTTTCTATTCCGTAGTAAGATAGTAGTGCTGATATAAGCCCTATGTTATAGGGATTAGAAGACGAACGAGTGAGTACTCTATAGTCGCTGTTTACTAATTCTCTAAAGCTTTTGATAGTCGGTATTTGTGTTTCACTATCATAGACCATAACGCGTGGTCGTATGGTAATTGCCACCCACTGTTGCTCGTTATCAAAGAGGAGCGGTGATACGAGAGCTATATCCTCAGGCAAGGTGAAGGTATCCAGTATTTTTTCTTGTTTTGCAAAATACAGGCTTGCGATTTCTGAAGTTATAAGAATGTCTGCTTCGCTTGTAGTGCCTTCAAATTTTATTTTCTGTATTAGTTCTGCTGCCTTTGCTTCTAACTGAAGTACGGGTATTCCTGTTTTCTTTGTAAAAGAGTTATACACCTGTTTGTCCGATCGATAATGTCTACTTGAGTAGACAACAAGTGGGGTAGGTGTTTCTTGAGTTTCTTCAAGTGAAGGAGTTTCTTGAAGTCCTCGTGCAAAGCTCTGGAAAGCAGAGCACAAAAGGATGAAAAAGCATATGACAATAAGGTTATAGTTGTTTCTCATAACTATTAGTATTGTGGAAATAGTATTTTTAGTCAAGGCTAACTTTTTTATGACAATTTTGTAGGTTATTTGTACACGCGTAGTGTGCTGATAAGGTACATAGAGTTGGTGGCATAGCAAAAGGTATAATAACTCGACATGCGATTTTGGTACTTGTGAAATTGATACATTATAATTTTTATATGGATTCGCGCTTTGATTTTGAGAGTAGTAGAGCAGAAATAAGTGCTCTATGGAATAGCGTAAACATAGCTAATCCTGATATAGTGCGAACCTTGTCGTATTCTGCTTTGGCATATTCCGAGCAAATGCGCAATGTGAATCAATCATCCAAAGTACAAAAGAATTCTCATCGCATTACCTCTCCTCGGTTAGAGCCCTATGTTCTAGTCCTTCCTCCCCCAAATTTAACGGGAATACTGCACATGGGGCACGGTCTAAATTGTACGGTACAAGACTCCATAATACGGTTTAATCGTATGTTGGGCAGGGAGGTATTGTGGCTACCAGGCACTGATCATGCAGGCATTGCAACCCAGCAAAAAGTAGAAGCCGAACTAAAGTCAAAACACAAAACAAAGGAAGCACTCGGGCGCACCGCTTTTTGGGAATACACAAAACAATTTGCAGAAAAAAATAAGGATACCATACTCATGCAATTTGAGATGCTTGGTGCCTCATTTGACTTGGGTCGATATAGTTTTACTCTTGATGAAAAAAGAGCGCAGGCCGTATTTCATTGTTTTAAGACACTGTATGATAGGGGGCTGATATACAAGGGCAACTACTTAGTCAACTGGTCTCCGGGGGCAGGAACAGCGCTCAGTGATGACGAAGTCGAATACAAAGAAGTACAAGGGCACTTGTACTATATTAACTATCAACTGGTGCCACCTTCTGCCTTGAATGTAACTAGTCAACAAGATCGCATACATAAAACAGACATAGCTCAAAACATAAAAAATGAGACAAAAGTACGCCACATACAGATCGCAACAACACGTCCCGAAACCCTGCTGGGGGATACTGCAGTTGCCGTACATCCCGAAGATCCGCGTTACGTTGATTTTGTAGAACAAGGATATAGCGTGAGGATACCAGTGTGTGGGAGAATAGTACCACTCATTGCAGATGCCCGCGTTTCTCAAGAATTTGGAACCGGTGCAGTAAAAGTCACCCCTGCACATGACAAGAATGACTATGCGCTTGGAATTGCACATGAACTTGCATTTATGAGCGTTATCGATGAACATGCTTGCATGCAGGGAGATATTCCCAACGAATATCGAGGTCTTAGCGTAGGAGAGGCGCGTAGCAAAATCATCGAGGTCCTCGAGCAAGAAGGGCACCTCGTATGCACAAAGCCACATGTACATCAGGTGGGGCACTGCCACCGAACAGGCACGGTTGTTCAATTTTTGCTTTCTGAACAATGGTACGTACGTATGCATGATATGGCTCAAAAGGCACTACAGGCCTGGAAGAGGGGAGATATTGTATTTTATCCCCAGACTTGGGAAAAAACATTTGAACACTGGCTTACCCATGTACGAGACTGGTGTATCTCGCGCCAGTTATGGTGGGGACATCGAATTCCTGTATGGTATCATCGCGAGACGGGTGAAGCCATTGTTTCAATATCTGATCCGAGTGATAAAAAGGGTCTAGAAAAAAATAGCTATGTACAAGATAAAAATGTACTCGATACATGGTTTTCTTCGTGGCTTTGGCCACTCTCAACTATAGGCTGGCCACAACATACCAAAGAATTTATAAAATATTATCCCAATACAAGTCTGGTGACGGCTTACGATATCATATTTTTCTGGGTAGCACGCATGATTATGGCAGGGATAGAATTTACGGGGCTAGTGCCGTTTAAACATATCTATTTGCATGGTCTTGTACGTGATGCTCAGGGTCGCAAGATGAGCAAATCGCTGGGTAACGGAATTGATCCGATAGAACTTATACATGAAATTGGACCAGATGCCCTCCGATTTACCCTCGTGTATATGTGCGCTCAAGGACGTGATGTACTTATAAGCAAGGATAGTTTTCAGCTTGGAACTAAATTTGTTACCAAGGTCTGGAATGCTTCTCGCTTTGTACTCGCCTCGTGTGAGAATGTTCTAGGTGGTAGCGGTGAGATAATGGAGTACAAAGAGGTGCTCAAGAGTAAACATCTTAAGCTTGTAGACAGGTGGATAGTAGGAGAACTACAAGACTGTGCACGCGTGGTGGAACGTGCGATGTCACAATATCGAGTTGATGAGGCGGCACACGAAGTATATAAATTTTTTTGGAATAGCTTTTGTGATTGGTATATTGAGTTTTCTAAATTTTATATTCAAGTAGAAGATGACTTTAACAAAGACAGGGCAGACAAAACAAGTAAGCCCAAAACAAGCAAAGCAGCAACCGATGGAACGCGTATACAATCCAGCGCTACTGTCTTACTTGTGGTGCTCCAGCAATCACTCAGACTTTTGCATCCTTTTATTCCCTTCGTTACCGAAAAAATTTATCAACTATTGCAGGATCGCTTTCCCTTTGATTCAGATATTCGTCATGTACTTGCTGCTGAGGCCTATCCTCATATTGATCATCCCGATACGTTTTGCCACGACATAACAAATATAGTGCTACCTCACTTTAGTACAGGTGATAACACACAAAAGAAAACAGAAACAAGGGAGATGTCGAAGTCACGAGAGGCAACAGAGATAAGCGAATTGCAAGAACTTATTTCAGAGCTACGCCGTGTGCGTAGCGAACTGCAGTTGCCAAAAAAACTGAAGCTAGACGTATGTTTTGTTGAACTCAAGGATAATGTGAGCATCTATAAGCATAAGGACCTTATAGAATTTTTGGCTTTGATAAAATTGCTTGACTCTGAAAACAGGGAGTGCCAAAGTATAAAAGTAGTGGGATCTTTTTTTGAGGCGCGTGTATATATTACGAATGATGACTATGATTTTAGTGCACAAACTCAGCTTATTCGTTCACGATTGAGCAAGTTGCATGAGCAAGAAAAGAGTCTTTCAAAGCAACTGTCAAATCCACAATTTACCCAGAAAGCAAAACCTGAGTACAGAGAAAAGATTCGTTTACAATACGAAACCCTCGTTGAAACCACAAAAAAACTCGCATCCATACTAGATTCAGTAGAGTAAAGGTTCTCAACCCAAGGTAAAATTAATAATGACCTGAGGTCAGAGACAGCGATAATAACGGAGGCTTGCGTATTTAATGGTTTGCATACAAGGGGGAGCGTAGTAATGAGAATACGTTTGCTTAAAAATCTTTGGTATTTTTTGTTTTCTTGATCTCGATTAACCTACTCACCACTTAGTAAAAAACAGATGGTATAATAGGTAAAAAATAGTACAATGAGTATAAGTAAAATCCAAAAAAATCCAAAAAAAAATAGGAGAAAAATAAGTATGATCATTCATAACAACCGCATTACAGTAACGCATCTCTACAAGATGTGTGGATACATAGCACTATGTGTACTATTTATAATGGCTATGCTTTCGTGTAGCGATGACCCCGATGGTGCTGGTGCTGGTAATGGTAATGGTGACCCTAGCTACTGTGATACTGTAAAGACCACCGTGACCCCTGATGCCAGGACAGATCTTGATGAAGAGATAACCAATGCTCTTAAGGCCAATGGTCCTGAAGCAGATTTAAACTACATTGACACCTCAAAGATAACAAATATGGACGAATTGTTTCAAAATAAAACAACATTTAATGGTAGGATAGAGTGTTGGGATGTCTCAGGTGTTACTAGTATGCGTAGAATGTTTGAGTCACCAAGTGGCTCTGCCTTTAATCGAGATATAGGAGACTGGGACGTCTCACAGGTTACTGACATGAGCAGCATGTTTAGTTATGCTGGTGCCTTTAACCAAGACATAAGCAAATGGAATGTCTCAGCGGTTGAGGACATGAGTAATATGTTTTCTGAAGCAGTAGCATTTAACCAAGACATAAGCAAGTGGAATGTCTCAGCGGTTGAGAATATGACTGCTATGTTTTCTGGAGCACAAGTATTTAACCAAGATATAAGCAAATGGAATATCTCATCAGCGGTCAAAGACATGGCTTATATGTTTAGTTATGCTAGTGCCTTTAACCAAGACATAAGCAAGTGGGATGTCTCAAAGGTTACCAATATGGCTGGTATGTTTCAGAGCGCAAAAGCATTTAACCAAGACATAAGCGGGTGGACTGTCTCAGCGGTTACTAATATGTCTTGGATGTTTAATGGAGCGATAGCCTTTAACCAAGACATAGGCAAGTGGGATGTCTCAGCGGTTGATGATATGAGTAATATGTTTTCTGAAGCAGTAGCATTTAATGGAGATATCAAGGGCTGGGATGTAGGAAAGGTTACCACCATGGGTTCTATGTTTGCTGAAACAGAAGCATTTAACCAAGATATAAGAGAATGGAATGTCTCAGCGGTTACTAATATGACTTATATGTTTAATGGAGCGATAGCCTTTAACCAAGACATAAGCAAGTGGGATGTCAGAGCACTCACTAGTGTGAGTTATATGTTTCAGGATGCAAGTGGCTTTTGCCAAAATCTCACTGCGTGGGGACCAAAGCTAAAAGATGACGTCACGAAGATAGACACATTTAAGAATACTGGTACAAAGTGTAATTCATTTACTGCGCCATGGTAAAATCTGTCGTAGCATACGGCGTGAGGAAGAAGCAATCCTAGAACATTAGCTTAACTTGATGTGGAGTTTGATACAGTTGGTAGTATCTGCTATTGCTAGAAAGAATATAGCTTATAAAGCACTGTAAAGTAAGTATCCACACTAAATAGTGTGGATATAATATAAGTAAACAAAGGTAATATTTGCAAGACGGGTAGTATCTTAAAAGAAGTAGCATCTATGCAAAAAGAACAAATAGCCACCAATGCAAGAAGAGCAAAGGTTTTCGAGAAAAGAAGCCAAACAAAACCCAATAGAAACCCAAAAAGCAATAAAATAAAATAATATATAAAATAAAATAAGGAGAAAAATAAGTATGATCATTCATAACAACCGCATTACGGTAACGCATCTCTACAAGATGTGTGGATACATAGCACTATGTGTACTATTTATAATGGCTATGCTTTCGTGTAGCGATGACCCCGATGGTGCTGGTGCTGGTAATGGTAATGGTGACCCTAGCTACTGTGATACTGTAAAGACCACCGTGACCCCTGATGCCAAGACAGATCTTGTTACAGAGATAACCAGTGCTCTTGCTGTCAAGGGTCCTGAAGCAGATTTAAACTACATTGACACCTCAAAGATAACAAATATGGACGAATTGTTTCAAAATAAAACAACATTCAATGGTAGGATAGAGTGTTGGGATGTCTCAGGTGTTACTAGTATGAGTAGAATGTTTGAGTCACCAAGTGGCTCTGCCTTTAATCGAGATATAGGAGACTGGGACGTCTCACAGGTTACTGACATGAACAGCATGTTTAGTTATGCTGGTGCCTTTAACCAAGACATAGGGGAATGGAATGTCTCAGCGGTTGAGGACATGGCTTATATGTTTAGTGATGCTAGTGCCTTTAGCCAAGACATAAGCAAGTGGGATGTCTCAAAGGTTACCAATATGGCTGGTATGTTTAAGAGCACAAAAGCATTTAACCAAGACATAAGCGGGTGGACTGTCTCAGCGGTTACTAATATGGCCCGTATGTTTAATGGAGCGATAGCATTTGACCAAGACATAAGCAAGTGGAATGTCTCAGCACTCACTAGTGTGAGTTATATGTTTCAGGATGCAAGTGGCTTTTGCCAAAATCTCACTGCGTGGGGACCAAAGCTAAAAGATGACGTCACGAAGACAGACACATTTAAGAATACTGGTACAAAGTGTGATTCATTTACTGCGCCATGGTAAAAGACAAAATCCACCATATCAGAAATAGATTGCAAGGTACTGTAAAAAGTATCCATACCCTATTACTACATGCTTATTGATTCCATTAAAGTAGGGCATATTCAGCAAACGAAATATGCCCTATAAAAAATATTGGTCAGTGAAAAAAAAAGCAGTGAAAAAAGCAGTGAAATCAGTAAGATGGTATGGAATGATACCTTCGGTTTATAAGTTCATGCTAGGAGTATTCACCATGTATATATCAACTAAGTCAACCGACTCAGTTGATATACATGAAAGTATGTCACTATAATCACAGTGTCACAGGGAAGATCACAGGGTCATAACTACAAAAGAGGGGCAATGACCAGTGATATAACGGTCATCAATTTGATGAGAATATTGAGTGAAGGACCTGCAGTGTCTTTAAAGGGATCCCCTACGGTATCGCCAACTACCGATGCTTTGTGCGCATCGCTTCCTTTTCCACCAAGTTGACCGCTTTCTATCATCTTTTTAGCATTATCCCATGCTCCTCCAGAATTTGCCATAAAAATTGCAAGTACAATGCCACTCACAGTCGTGCCCACAATGAGCCCTGTAAGCATATTGATTCCCCCGAGAAATCCAACAAGTATTGGGACTAGTACGGCACCTATACCCGGTATGAGCATTTCGCGTATGGCCGCAATAGTTGATATGCTGATACACTTGTTGTAATCGGGTTTTTCTTTGTACTCCAGTATACCTGGTTTTTCTTTAAATTGTCTGCGCACTTCTTCTATCATTTTAAAGGCGGCACGCCCTATGGCACTTATTGCAAGCGAACTAAATACGTAGGGCACCATTGCACCTATCAAGAGCCCTATGAGTACGGGTATTGAAGTGAGGTCAACTGATTGTGTGCCTGTGGCGACTTTGAACGAGCTAAACAATATAAAGGTTGTGAGGGCTGCACTTCCTATTGCAAAGCCCTTTCCTATTGCAGCGGTAGTGTTGCCTACTGAGTCAAGGGTGTCGGTTCTATTCCTTACCTCTTCGGGGTATTCGCTCATGACTGCAAGACCTCCGGCGTTGTCAGCAATAGGTCCATAGGCATCCACGGAGAGCTGAATACCGAGAGTAACGAGCATACCAAGTGCTGCTATTGCAATCCCAAAAGTTCCTGCAAAAAAGAAACTCAAGCCAACTGCTATAGCGATAGTGATAACGGGGAGCATAGTTGAGAACATTCCTACTCCTATGCCCGTTATGATATTAGTTGCAGAGCCGGTTTCGGATGATGTAACGATTTCTTTTACTGGTTTTTTTCCAAAGCCAGTGTAATACTCGGTGAGTAGTCCTATGGTAATACCTGCGACTAATCCCGATACTGCTGACAAAAATATTTCGTATACCTGTACAGGAGAATCAGCTACATGAGTGCCAAGTATAGCATTGATGAGCGGGTATAGTGCGGCAACAACAATGAAGGCTGCCACAAAAGTGCCAACATTGAGTGCGCGTTGAGGTGAGTCTTCTTCTTTCTTGAGTCTCACAAAAAAGATGCCTATGATTGATGCTATCGCTCCTATTGATACCATAACGAGTGGTATTGCTGCAAGGCGAAGCTTTAGCTCACCGGTTCCTTCTACTGCAAAGGCGAGGATGAGCGATCCTATAATAGAACCGACAAAGGATTCAAAGAGATCGGCTCCCATTCCTGCAACATCTCCTACGTTATCGCCTACATTGTCGGCTATGGTAGCTGGGTTGCGCTGATCGTCTTCTGGTATTCCTGTCTCTACCTTGCCGACTAGATCGGCACCAACATCTGCTGCCTTGGTAAAGATTCCTCCACCAACTCGCGCAAAAAGCGCAATGGCGCTTGCGCCTAGTGAGAATCCGGTGATAACTGGCAAAAAATGTTCGGTAATGGTATTGACGTTGACGTCTAGTATACTTGAAAAAATCAAGAAAAGAATAAAAAAGCCGAGCAGCGACAGCCCTACAACGGAGAGCCCCATGACGCTACCACCACTAAAGGCAATTTTTAGTGCACTATTTATACTTTTGACTGCGGCAGCGGTTGTTTTCTTGTTGGACGCCGTTGCAACTTTCATTCCCACAAAGCCAGCAAGCCCTGAGGTAAAACTACCAAGTAAGAATGAAAATGCTTGCCATCTGCCAAAGCCAGAATTTACTACAAAGAGAAGAATCGCCACTACTACCACAAATGGTATGAGAACACGATATTCCTGCTTGAGAAAACTCATAGCGCCGTCTGCTACGTAGCCACTTATTTCTTGTAATTTCGAATTTCCGTCGTCTTGTTTATGTATCCATAAAGTGCGAAAAATTGCATAGAGTAGGCATACGAGTGAACTGATGAGCACTAGCCAGAACGCCATTGATATTGTCATATTTTCTCCTAATTTTTATATAATTATACTAAATTTTGATTGTGTAGTAATGATTGTGCTGTAATGTATAGTGCAATGCGTTCTTTAACGAGTCTTTTTGTATGTTTTTTTAATATTGCGCACGCTATTAGAGTAATGATGTGGCGTATCAGTGATGTATATGACCATAATGGTAGTGCTGTGACTGAATAGTATAGCGTGAGAGTTTTTTTGCTTGATATCCTTGTAGTGCTTGGTCTTGCATGGTGATTGGTCTTTGTATAAATTGCGAATCTATGGTGGCTCTATCGTCAAATACAAAACACAGCCCTTGCCAAAGCGATTGTCGTGTAGGAATGGTGTTTAGATACGCGAGTATGCCACCATCTAATTGATAAATATCTCGTGTACGAGATTTTTTATGAAGTGCGAGAAACAGCGAAGACTTTTCGCAACGTATACCACCAGTGCAGTACAATGCAATATTGGTTTTTCCTTCGAGATATGTGTCAAGCATATGGTCGACAAAGAGGGGAAATTCTCTAAAGCTACTCGTAAGGGGATTGATTGCACCTTTAAAGTGTCCGAGTACATACTCGTAGTTGTTTCGACTGTCTATGACAAGCGTGCGGGGATCGGTGATGAGCTGGTTCCAGTCTTGTGGTGCTACGTGGGGAAGAGAGGCACAGCGACTAAGGTCAAGCGGAACTTTGAGAGCAACAACTTCTTGTGTAGTTTTAATTTTGAGTTTTTTAAACGGAAGGATTTCGTTCCTGAGTTGCGTTGTGATATGACCACGTAAGGGTATTGCTTGTTTAACAAAAAAAGACTCAATCTCATCTAGTAAGGGAGGAGCTCCACAAATTGCTACGTTTATGCCTTCGGAAGAGAGCAAAATGGTGCCTTTGAGTTGCTGAGTAGGTAAGTGAGATGAAGAAGGAGATGATGACGTAGTCTTGTTGTTTGAGTACGTGTTGTTGGCATATTGAGGCGTATACCTCTTTTTTAATTCTGATTCAAGAACATAGGGACGCTTGAGAGGAGTAATGGCGTAGTAGTTTCGGAGTTCAAAAACCATATTATAATAATAAACTATAATAGCGGTAGTATAAATGAGTCGTATAATAAAACTGTGTGTTATGGGAAAAAGCATCTTATTTGCGGTGCTTTTCTTCTGTTCTCTCGAACTTTATGCAAATTCTTATAAATTTGCTATACCGTTTCCTACTGTGTACAACACCGTGCGGATACGCTATGAACTTGTTCCTTACGATCAAGGATCAATGGTTGCAATCCCACGCCTCATGACCGTTTCGTTTTATGACAAGGATATATTATTAGAAAACTACGTGGTAGAATTGCGTCGTGGCGCGCATGTCTTGCATTGGAAAGTAAAAATAAAGGACAGGTATGCAACTAACATACGGATTCAACTGGCAGAACGCTTTGTACACCTCTATCCACCTCGCTTCTGGCAATCTAAAAAGCATCGATCGCTTATCCGTGACAAAAGCGGTAGGGGTGGCTTTTTTGTCAACATCGCACATATAGATCAAAAGGCTGGTACAGGAGAGCTGGCGTCTGTTCCTCGTGTTCCCATCATGCTGATGAAATACGTGACTCCAAACGAATCCGATTGCGCAATTCAAAATAGCAAAGATATATTTGATCAAAAACAAAGCGCAATATTAGCATGCCAAGAAAAAACATCTTTGGCAAAAGACTTTAGCCATTATCGTTGGCAAGATTATCCCGATATACATGTATTTATATTTAAAGATGGCACCATACAAAGCGACTATTTTTTACGACTTGCACATTTTGTTGAGAAGGCAGGGCATGCTGGTACCCTACTATCAAACAATCAGCTTGCTGGAAAAAAAGGATGGAACGCGCATGACTATAGACTAGAGGATATTGCACGGTTCTATACTACCGCACTGACCAATGACCTAGCATTGAATAAAAAAGAACTTTCTTTGTTACGTTATCTTATTGCACACGATATGCTCGTGAATGCGACCTTGTCGGGTTACAAAACAGAGCATATGGTACTAGAAACAGGGCTCGAATGTTGTATTGCATCAATACACAATGCTTTAGATGTGTCTATTAAAGATGTCCTACTTGATCATGAGATTATCCATATGTTTTACTTTCGAGATGAACAGCTAGTGCAGTCTATGGAGGATATGTGGAATGGACTCCGACCTAGGTTTACTCAGAGATGGAAGTCTTTTTTGACCAAATCTTCTTATGATGTAGGTAATACCTATCTTGTTGTCAACGAATTACTGGCCTACCTCATGCAACGCCCCATTGAAGCCTTGACGTGGTATGCTCCCGCTCGTTTTTTTGGGTATAGTCCTGATTCAAAAACACTTACAGCGTATACACTTAACATTGCCAAAGAGGTTGAGCAGTATATGAGTCGTAAATACAATGTGTATTCGGGTCTCGTACGCTATGTACGTCCTCTGCGATAGCAGACAAAAAACCAATGTAAGCAAAACCAATGTAAGCAAAGCCAATGTAAGAAAAACAGCCTAAGAAAGAACAATACAGACAACAGCAACGTAATGAAATGGCGTCTATCGTTTTTTCACTACTCCTATGATATGAGAATGAACTGTGATAATAAAGACTAACAAGTAGTCTATAAATTACAATTAATATAGAGTATATTATGACCACCAATGAACTTCGTTCACGCTATATTGATTTCTTTTGTAGTAGAAAGCACAAGCGCATTGCTAACGCATCTCTTGTTCCCGAAGAAGATCCCACCGTGCTATTTACTACTGCAGGGATGCACCCGCTCATTCGATACATACAGGGGCAATCCCACCCTATGGGAACACGCCTTGTCAATGTCCAACGGTGTATCCGAACGGGCGATATTGACGAAGTGGGAGATGACATGCATCTTACTTTTTTTGAAATGCTTGGTAATTGGTCGCTCGGTGATTACTTTAAAAAGGAATCTATTGCACTCAGCTACGAATTTTTGACCTCAAGTAAATATCTTAATATTGATCCACTGCGACTCTCGATCACCGTATTTGAGGGCGAAGAGGGAATAGCACCCGATAAAGAATCAGCAGGGCACTGGCGAGAACATGCTATTGCAGATAAGCGAATTTTTTTTCTAGGGCGAAAGCATAATTGGTGGGGGCCACCTGGTGCTGTGGGTCCCTGTGGACCAGATACAGAAATTTTTGTGGAACGCACGGGATATGAGAATACTACAAGCGAACATATACTCTCTAACCCAGAACGATATACCGAAATTTGGAATAATGTATTTATGCAGTTCTACAAGAACGCACAAGGTGATTATGAACCTCTTCGGCTCAGATGCGTTGACACAGGTATGGGGCTAGAGCGTACAGCAGCCATACTTCAGGGCAAGCATTCCGTGTTCGATATCGAAGTGTTTGCTCCTATTATGGAGGTAGTTTCTCAACTGGTCGAAAAACAAGAGTACTACGCACTCTCTACACGTGCTACACGCAGTGCAGAAGAGCAGTCCTTGTTGCGTGCTATGAGAATCATTGCAGATCACATGCGTGCTGCGGTGTTTATATTGGGTGACGAGCAAACAACCGAGCCATCGAATAACGGGCGTGGCTATGTCTTGCGTCGTATTATTCGCAGAGCTATCCGTTATCTACGCGAGTATAGGCAAAATCAACAGTTGTACCATCTTGCTGATACAATCATTGACACGTATAAAGATGCATATCCGCAACTTGCAGAAAAAAAAGATAGTATTGTACATTCCCTCAAAGAAGAAGAAAAAAAATTTCTTACTACTCTCGACAAAGGAAAGCGCATGTTTGAAAAGCTAATCGAAACCAGTGCTAGCAAAAAAGCCTCAAAAAATCTAGGAGCTCAAAAAACTAATACTACAGAAGACTCTCAAAGAAATACACATACCCTATCAGGAAAAAACGCCTTCTATTTATACGAGACCTACGGGTTTCCTCTCGAACTTACAAAAGAAATGGCTCGTGAGCGAGGATTTGATATATCAACACAAGAATTTGAGCAGGCAGCAGAAGTACACAAGAAAAAATCACGCACTATAGAACACAGCTCTAAAGGAGGCTTAGAAACGCGCACTCGCGCAACCACCCGTCTCCATACTGCAACACACCTCTTGCACCAAGCTCTTCGGGACGTGTTGGGCGTCCATGTTGCACAGCGGGGAAGCAATATCACTGAAGAGCGACTACGTTTTGATTTTTCTCATCCAAAAAAATGTAGCCCTGAAGAGCTCGCAAAAATAGAATTGATTGTTAATGAAAAAATAGGCGCGCATCTCCCAGTGAGCAAAACGACCACAAGCCTCGATGCGGCGGTACAGAGTGGTGCAATTGCTCTTTTTACCAATAAGTACCAATCGGAAGTCCTCGTCTATAGCATAGGAGACTACTCTAAAGAAGTGTGTGGTGGTCCCCATGTTACAAATACGAGTGAACTAGGAACATTCAAAATTACAAAAGAAGGAAGCGTGTCATCGGGCATACGAAGGATTCGTGCAACTCTAACGACTTGATACGTCCATATACCTTTAACAACGACTAGTTAAGACAAAATATTTAATGACAGACTATTTTAACGAAAGACTATTTTAACGACAGAGAGCGATTGCTTATGTACTATATCAAGTCAGGCCAACCGTTTTGATAGAGAATGGCAGAAGCAATTTTTTTTGCGAGTCTCTGTTTTTTTTCGGTTGATCCTGCTTTATGTAGAATTTTATAAGCAGATATAAAATCACCATCATTTTGTAGTTCTTGTGCAACTGACTCCATTTCTGCAGTATTATGTGTTTTAACGGCAACAGTAAGACGGTAAGCGAGGCTTGTGGAGCTGCTACTACTGTTTTGTTGTGCTGAATGCTGGGAGGAAGTATTAGTATTTTGATGATGCTTGTTTATAGGCGTATCGTGCGGAGGCATAGATTTTGAGATTTTTGAAGGATCGGATTTTGACAGGGGAGCGTGGGTATGTGTGTGAGACTGTCCATAGGTTAGGTCTATTTTGCGAAATGTTTTTTTGGGAGGAATAGCCTTGTGGTGGAGTGATTTGTGATCTTTTTGTGGATGTTTGTGTGAATCACTCATATGCTGATCACTTATTTGTTTACAAGAGACCTTTTGTGGATTGTACCCAACCAGATCCATGTGATTGCAAGGCTGATTTGATGGCAAGACCACAGGCCTTTGCCGATGCTTCTATCATATGATGAGCATTTATTCCAGAGAGTAAAGCGATATGAAGATTGATATGGGCATTCATTGCAAGTGCATAAAAAAATTCTCTAATGAGGCTTACATCAAAAGTACCAACGCGTGCTTGGGGATAAGATGCCTCATACGCGAGATAGGGACGACCCGAAAAGTCAATGGCAACGCGTGCAAGAGCATCATCCATGGGCACCAGCGCTGTTCCAAAACGCTGTATAGGTTGTCGTTCACTTGCACAGAGTGCAAGAATTTCTCCTAATACTATCCCTGTATCTTCGACCAGATGGTGATCATCTACCTCTATATCTCCACTGAGGGCAAGCGAGCCAGACCACCCACCGTGAAACAACATGCTATAGAGTACATGGCTAAAAAATGGAACAGGATTATCAAGTGTCAAATCTCCGTGTTCAAAATTGAGGTTCATGGTGATGGTAGTTTCTTTAGTGTTACGGGTACGTGTGTATATTTTGCTCATAGTTTCATAATCTCATAATTGTAGTAGTTCTACTAGCTTGTCTATGTCTCGATAATGGAGCTTATAGCTTGCTTGGTTTGCTATAAGTTGCACGGATGTGCTCCCTATTTCTTCTTGTATCACAAGGTTGTTTGCCTTGATTGTATCTCCTGTGTCTACTAAGTCAATTATATAGGGGGCGAGACCTAGCCTTGGCGCTAATTCTACTGATCCCTGAAGAGGTATGATTTCTGCATTGAGCTGGCGTCTTTGAACAAAATCTCTTGTAATACGGGTATACTTACTTGCAATGCTCGTTACGGGTACGCTCTCAATGGGAGATGTATGTTGTTTTGCGATGAGACAAATTTTTGTTTTACCAAAGGGAAATTCGCCCAATAGCACAAAATGGTATTCACTTTCGTGAATGGTATCGGAACCCGCAATTCCTAGGTCAACTATGCCATTGTGCACATACTGTGAAAGATCGCTATTCTTAACAAACAGCATTCTGATATTATAGTTCTTGCATATGAGGGTAAGGTTACGCTTGGTTTTGTCAAAATGCAATTGTTTTGCAGCAAAATAATCGAGAATCGGTGATTCTAGGCGACCTTTACCAACCGCGATTGAGAGGTTTCTAGTGGTCATGAGTCAACTCCAGTAGGGGATCGGGATAGAGAGTGAATCCCATACCAGCAATCGTAGTAGGTATTGTGGGTTTTTTATTGTCTTTTTGGGAATTTTCTTTTGAATTCTTTTTGGAGCCCTTGTCGGTAGGAATTTTGAGGGTTTCTAAATGCGATGGGTTTGCTGATGTGCTAATATCATCATAATCAAAGATATAATTACCCCCTCTCGCTATGCATATTGGACGGTCTGCGTGTGTTCCTAGTATTGCATAAGCAGAAAAAAGTGTACCATAATGAAAACTAGTCTCAGGAACTTCGCTCAAGTCGAGTCTAAGGCGAAATCCTAGTCTTGTACTAAAGAGTGATCGTATCGGATCAAAATATTTTTTTTCTATAGTGTGCCAGTCTAAAGAATTATGGGCATGGTAGTAGTTAGGTATCTCAGATTGATTGAGCGTAGCGTACCACTCGTTTATTGTATTTTTATCAACAATTTTAAACAAGTGATGAAAGGCTTGTATGCTTATACCCTTCTCATTAAATCCATAATGTCTGTATAGTGCATCAAAACTTCGGTTTCGTATATATGCATAGATTTTGCTTTGATCCGCTATGATGTCGTTATTTCTTTCAAATAAAGAATGGACCAAGGGAACGTAGCCTATATGTATAAAAAAATCCTGTATTCCCAATATATTGATTGACTCGCAAAGAATTTCGAGCATTTCCGGAAAGGCTTTGTCGGCATCTGTGAGGGCTGAATAAAAATGTTCTGCCCCCAATTGCCAAGTTTCGTTAAAGGGTCCGCGTTTGTGGAGTACCGTATTTGCATACTGTGCTTTAAATGGGAGGACTGTATTGTGTTTTCTTAGGAGTTGGGCGAGTGAGACGGTGCTATCAAAGCGTATTACCTTGTTTTCTTTGTCCATAAGCACGACGTACTGCTCTCTGAGGGTTTCGTTTCCTGAGTTGTGATTTTTTGAGAGACTATTTTCTAAAAAATTATAGTTGCTCTGCTTATCTACAAGTGGTATATGTGTTCTAAGGTATCCCTTGCTACTGAGATGACTCTGAATGTTTGCTATGGTTGAGAGATAGTTGTCATATCGGGTAAAATAATTTTTCATTGTTTTACTTTATGTTCTTTGGTGTAATTCTTTGTATATGCGTGCAGTTTTTTTGTATTTTGCTGGTAATGTTCTCGATGCGTGTCTGTTGCGTATGTCTTGGTGCATGTGCCTATTTACTATGGGTTTCACTGATATGTCTTTCTTTAGAAACGCGACCAATAGTCACTGCGCATTCTGTAGTAGCACAGTTTTGCGCCCCCATAGCGTCTCTCTTTTATAATCGTCAATTTTGGTGGATGTATAGCAGTTTCTTTTTCTGATTCTAATGGAGGCTTGGCGAACGAATTTGCTAAAATATCTCGATGATTTTTTTTTGGGGGAGGTGTTGCTCGATATTTTTGAGGACTTTTCATAGCAGATTGAATAATGATATCTTCTTTGCTGGGGAGATGCATGATTAATAGGCTTTGGTCATTGACAAGTTTTGAGCATGCAACGCGATGTAGTAGTTGGCTTTTATAAGCATAGCGGTATGGTGGATCGAGAAATATCACCATGTAACTCTTTGTATGGCCTTGTATAAAGCGTTCTACTGGTTCTATATATACATATACTTGTTTTTGTGTTTTTTTGATAAGGTGGGTTTGTGTATGCTTTAGATGTAGGCGCTTGATTGGATCCTTCTCGACTAAGGTACATGAGTCAAAATTTCTTGAAATTGCCTCAGCACTCACTATTCCACTTCCTGCAAAGAGGTCTAAGAATTTTGTTTCAGTCTGGTTTTTCCTAGCCATATATGTGGAAAGTGCGTCAAAGAGTGATCGGCGTATACGTGCGGTGAGGGGACGAACATCTCCCTTGACGTTTTCTAGTGTTATTCCTTGTAGCATTCCTCCGGTTATTTTCATTTTATATATATTTTATTTGTGTACGTATTTGGCATTGTGTACGCATGTGGTATGATGCCCCCAACGTTCAATGACTAAGTGGTGTCATTATATGATTCCCATATTTCCACTAAGACACTGTCTGAGTGGGGCATGTTGTGCCATCTCAAGTTTTGGGTCACGTATAAGTATATCGTGTGCCAGTGTTCGCGCCTTATATATCAAGTCTAAATCTTCGGAGATATTGGCGCATAAGAACGAGTATAGACCTGACTGTCGAATACCGAGCACATGTATATCGCCGGGTCCGCGTAATTTAAGATCTTGTTCAGCTATTTCAAAGCCATCATCACTTGTATACATGATTCGTAGACGTTCTCTAGCAGTCTCGGTGAGTGGTGTTCTAAAAAACAAGAGTGCACTTCCTTGTATAGTACCACGACCAACGCGACCCCTGAGTTGATGTAAGGTCGCAAGGCCAAAACGCTGTGCTTCAAAGATACAAATACAACTTGCATTCATCACGTCTATACCTACTTCAATGATGCTCGTAGAGAGTAAAATTGAGATCTTTCCCTCAACAAAATTTTGCATAATATGTTGTTGCTCGCTACTTTCTATACGAGAATGCAGTAAGTCGACACGATGTGGTGCAAACTCTTGCGATATTTCTTGGTACATATCTTGTAGTCCGAGTAATTCTTGTTCTGCACTGTCTATATGTGGTACTACCATGTATATTTGTTGTCCGCGCGCTACCAAGGAGCTAATATAAGCATAGGTATGAGTGCGCTTAGTGATATCAATGAGCCTTGTTTGTACTCGTGATGTTTGTGCAGGCTTTTTTTTGAGAGTGCTTATATCAAGATTATTGTATAGAGTAAGAGCAAGACTACGAGGAATCGGTGTTGCAGACATTAGTAGCACATCGGGATTTTTTCCTTTCTGTACAAGGCTAGCTCGCTGTCCTATGCCGAGGCGATGTTGTTCGTCAATAATGACATAGGTCAAAGACGAGTAGACGACGTCTTTACTAAAGAGGGCATGTGTCCCTATTATCAGGAGTGCCTCATTATTTTCAATACGTGTATAGGCGAGTTCGCGCTCTTTGCGCTTCATGCTTCCTGTTATCAATAAGATTGGTATAGCCAAGTCGGCACAAAATGTGCGAATCGTGTTATAGTGCTGTCGTGCGAGTGTCTCTGTTGGTGCAAAGAGCACAACTTGTTTTTTCTGTTCAATATACGATAGAGCACTGAGTAAGGCTACGATTGTTTTTCCCGAACCCACATCGCCCTGAAGAAGGCGACGCATTGGTTGTTTTTTTTCAAAGTCGTGCAGAATATCGTCGAGTGCGCTGTACTGTTCGGGCAAGAGTGAAAATGGGAGTTGTGATTCGAGTTTTTGAATGAGTTTTCGAGGTATTCCTGTAGCAAGTCTCAGGCGATCTTTGTTTTGCGCTTGTTCTTGTCCCAATGCAAGAAGAAAGAGTAATAGCTCGGTATAGGCAATAGTCCTCCGTGCCTCCTCAAGCCTTTCTTGGTTTAAAGGATTGTGTAGCTCTGCGAGGGCACGAATGCGGGTAGGAAAGTGGCTGGCGTCGGCATTAAAAAAAAAATACGCCTCATTGTTTGTTGATGCGTAGAGAGTATGTGCGTATTCTCTCGCAAAATCCAAAACTTCAAGAAGTAGCCCTTGTTGTTGGTGTGGGCGTAGTTCGCCTAGGCGTCGTGCTCGGGAAAAGAGACCGAGTATACGTTCGTTTTCATTCAGAATGTCAAAATCACTACAGTAATACAGCCGATCCTTGTAGTATACCCGTGCGTATAGTATTTGAGTGCTTCCTACCAAGAGCTTTTTGGAAAGATAGTTACGTCCAAAACAGTATAATCGCATGAACTGATCCTTGTGTTGCACCTTGACGCACAGAACCTTTCCTTGACGGGTGTTAATAAAGAACTGTTGCTGAACCTGTACTTTAATGAGGGATTTTTCTGCACGCTCATAAGCCTCATGGATACAGTAAAAGGAGTCACGTTGTTCATATTTTGCGGGAAGATGTAGCAGAACATGGCTTGCCATTGATGCGCCTGCTACTCTGAGTTTTTCGAGGACCCGTGCACTGATTTTATTTTTTTTGTACGCTCCCTGTTTATGCGTTGACTGTTTTTTGGTTGGGGTTTTATGTAGGAGGCGATGTATATCAAAGTCAAGGTCTGCTAGTATGTTCATCTTAGTTGACCACGAGCACATCCTTAACAGCGGGCATTTTTTTGAGTGTGTCTACCGTTTCTACTCTTGCGTCTATAGCGTATGGAGGGGGGAGTACAATTCGTGTATCGTGCAATATCAAGTAGACTCGTGTTTGTATTCCCGCGGTTTCGAGTAGAAATTCTTTTAATCTTTTTTGTTCAGCTTTAAACTGCGCTGTGCTATTGTTTCTTTCAAGATTACTGAGAATAATGGTAATTTCTTTAGCGGGTAGGCTTGAGAGGAGTGGTGGGCTATTGAGGTCATTATGATAGTGTGATTCTAATGTTTCTGGAAGGACTATTTTGTCAGTAAAAAAGACAGCGTTTTCGTTAAAAGATCCGCATTTGCCAATAAAACCGTATACGGTACGCTCTTTCGGAATAAGTTCTTCTTCAGATCGATAGGTGTGGCTAAACTCCAGCATACCTGTTTCATCTTGCATACGACCAAAAAAACGTTTTTGAGCATTTTTTCCAATCTTGCTACGAACCTTATCAACATAGGCGATAAGGTATTGTTTCTTGCGACTATCTTTTTTTGCTATTTTGCCTTCTTCTATCTGCTTAATCGTAGTTGTACACGAGGTATTGATTAGAGATTGATAGTGTTTCAGTGGGTGTCCTGAGACGTACGTACCCAAGAATTCGCGTTCGTATTCAAGCATACTTAAAGAGAGCTCATAGTGCTGCGTTTTATTGTCCATCGTATCATCGTCTGTACTATTGGGGGGCTTGGTGTCAATATGTTCTTTGTTATTGGTTTCATTATTGGTGTTATTACTGGTTTCATTCTGGGAATTTTCATTCTTGTTGTTGTTGTCTATTTCGTCTTGATCAGAAAAAAGCAGGGTTTGGTTATCGAGTCGTGCTTGTTGCATGGCGAGTCCTTTTGCTACGATGGTATTCTTATGCTTAATAAGGTATTCTCTCGTATCACCAAAATAGTCAAATAAACCGGAGTAGACCGCAGTCTCGTAGATGGTTCCAAGGTATCTACGTTCTGGGAGTCGTTCCATGAAGTCGTAGACTGAGGTATAGTCCCCGTTCTTTTTTCTTTCTAGTGGAATAAACCGTTTCATGTTTTCTGGTATTGTTTTTATAGCCTTGAGTCCAAAGCGGACTGCTCCTTCATGGGTGGTAAACTCGTAATCGCTACGATTTATATCAGGAGGCAGTACACGAAGCCCAAAGTTTTTTGCTGCAATGAGTTGTTCTGCTAGGGTGTCGGGGTGGCCACTGATGCAGTTGAAAAGCGAAGCATAATACGCGCTTGTATGGTGCAATTTGAGGTAGGCGGTTCTATATGCGAGCAAGGCATAGGCTGTAGCATGAGATTTATTAAATCCATAACCGGCAAAAGGAATAAGAAGGCTAAAAATGTCACGTGCTTCTTTTTCGCTATGACCCAAGGCAGTTGCTCCACTAATAAAATGCTCTAATTGTTCCTGCATCTCCTTTTGTTTCTTTTTTCCCATTGCACTACGGAGCAAGTCAGCAGATCCTAGGCTATAGTTTGCAATCTTTTGTGCAATCATGAGTACCTGCTCTTGGTATACGATGATACCGTAGGTATCTTCGAGTATCTCTTTTAGTTCGGGCATGAGGTAATGTGCCTTACGCTTGCCGTTTTTTACATCTGCATAGGTATCGATATGTTCCATTGGACCGGGGCGATAGAGTGCATTGAGGGCGGTGAGATGTTCTATGCGACTTGGCTTGACTTTTTTCAGGGCCTTTTTCATTCCGGGGCTTTCAAACTGAAATACCGACTCACTGTGGCCATTACTAAGCATTTTAAAAGTTTCTGAATCATCTTGGGAGACATCATCTATGGTAAACTCGGGTGACTGTGATTGGATACATTTTTGGGTCTTATCTATAATGGTTACCGTTCGCAAGCCCAGTATGTCCATTTTTACCAGCCCGCATTCTTCTAAGTAATTCATGGAATACTGCGTAGCTATCAATCCTGACTTAGGATCCTTGTAAAGCGGTACAAATTCTATGAGTGGCTTAACCCCGATGACAACTCCTGCAGCGTGCAAGGATGCATGTCTGTGTGTGCCAAGTAGTCTGTCGGTAAGAAAAAACAATTCTTCGTACTCTTCACCTTGATACTTTTGTAGAAGGGGTTCTACTGCGAATGCTTCCTCTATATTCTTGGCTGTTTCAGGGAGTATTTTTGATATCTCATTTATGGTTTCCATTGGAATATTGAGGGCTCTTCCCACATCTCTAAGCGCTCCTCTTGGTTTGAGTATTGAGAACGTGATAATCTGTCCTACGTGTGAGTCGTGGTACTTTTCTCGTATATATTCTATAATTGATTGGCGTCTGTCAAAGCAAAAATCGGTATCTATATCGGGCATAGATATGCGTTCTGGATTGAGAAAACGCTCAAATATTAAACCGTAGCGGATGGGGTCTATGCCTGTGATGCCAAGACAGTAGGCAACCAGAGATCCTGCTGCGGAACCTCTTCCTAGTCCTATGGGAATGTCCTGCGATCGTGCAAATTCTATAATGTCCCAGACTATTAACATATAGCCACTATAATTCATGGATTCAATCACTGACAATTCGTACTCAAGTCTATCGTGTATTTCTTTTGTAGCCTGTGGATACAGGATCTCAAATCTTTTTTTGCTGATATGTCGCAGGTATGTATTTTGGTTTTCAAAAGAGTCAGGAATAGTAAAAAATGGGAGCTGTGGACCAATATAGTGATGGTGATAGTTACAACGTGTTACAACATCTACCGTGTTTGTGATTGCTTCTGGATACTCTGAGAGCATAGAATACATGTGATCTTGGTCACAAAAAAAATAATTTTCGTTAATAAGATCTTGACTTCGTTTTTGGCTACTAGAACGATAGGTCTCATACGCCATATAGTCTTCACGCTCCAAAAAATAAGCGCTGTTTCCTGCGACTACAGGACATCCCTTTTGTTTTGCAAAAGAAGCAAGTTTTTTATTGAGTTCGTTTTCTTGGTATAGTCCGTGGTTTTGTAGCTCTATATAGAGTTCATCACGAAAACAATCTCTGTATTCTTCAAATAGGGTGTGCGCATGATCATCCTGTTCTTGTTCTAAATATCGTGCCAACATGTTTGAATTTTGAGGAATGATGCAAACGAGGTCGCTTGAATACTCTTTAAGAAGTTCGGGATTTATACGTGGCTCGTAGTAAAAGCCCTGCGTATATCCTTCGGATGCTAATATTCGTAGGTTTTTATACCCCTCATCACTTTTTGCGAGGATGATGAGCGATTCATGTTCGTCAAAGGGGTGAATATTTTTTGTGGTAAGACCTGTGCGAGTAAGAAATAGTTCTAGTCCAATGATAGCCTTGATTCCTGCAGTCTTACATACATTCACAAATTCCATCGCGCCAAATAAGTTTCCCATGTCGGTCAGCGCAAGGGCATCCTGTTCCATTCGCACTGCCTTTTGTACTAGCTCGGGGATTTTTGCTATACTTCGCTGGAGGCTGTAGTCACTGTGTACATGTAGGTGATAGAACATTAGATTACTTTTGAATAATGTGATTGTAGGGTAAGATGAACCAAAATATTGAGCATGTCTACGTCAACTATTTTGTATTGCTTTTTGATTGTATCCAAAAAAGTGAGAGCCTGTCTTTTAGTAAGAGGGTGTTGCATTCCCCGTGCCCATGTTGATTCAAAAAAAAGGGATTGAGGGTATTGGCTATGGTTAATAATATACTTACTTTTTAGTATTATACCTTTCTCATCTTTTTGCACAATACTGATGCCTCGTATCTCTTGATCTTCGTATTGTACATATCCGTGCGATGTAGAAACTTCAAGATTTCCAGTTGTACGAAGGATTATGTCGCGCGGTATGAGTGTATTACCTATTTCTTGGTAGTATTTGGTATACATGTCTTCGGCAGAGAGATGAACTCTTGTGTCCCTTGTACATACTGAAAATTCTGCTCCTAGGGTTTGTAATAGCATAGCAAAATAGCTATGCTGCATGCGGAACAAAATAGTATAGAGCGGTACAAGTCGTAGTAAGGCATAGGCATAATCAAGTTGAATTATCTGCTTCATCGTATTGGGTTGTACTTCACTAGGAAGCGTCTCAACAAAGGTTCCTACATGCCCCATAACCGAGTAGTGCACGGTATTATTAAATACACGAGCTATAGCGTTGTTCTTATGTTTAAGTATAAATTGTCGAGTATTGTCCCGTACTCGTTCATTGATAAGAGGTTGTTGAATTTTAGTAAATTCTTTACAAGTCCATCCCTTTGTAAGGCAATGACGTATGTCTCTATCTGATTTTGCAAGAAATATCACTGGACAAGTTCCTTGTTCAAAAGTTTGAGTACCGCGTACATATGATGAGGATTGTTTATAGTTGTTGGATAATTTTTACTCAAGGTGAGTATTTCGGAAAAGGGAGGAAGTTCGTGTTTGTATTGCTTATAAAGAAAAAACATGAGTGTTTTCTCAACATATTCACAAAAAACGCATTCTCTTTCTATAATTTCAGCAATTTTCTTACTATCTTCCCACTGAGTAAGGGCATATTCGTAACTCTCAAGTTCAAGTCCCTCGGCATGATGTGCCCAAAGCATGGCTGCATCAAGACAGGCGTTTGAATTGGCAAAAAACAGTACTGGATTTTGTTCGTAAGTAAATAGTGTTCGAAACTCTTGTCCTGAAAAATGAAACAGAAATGCTTCGGCGAGCGTATATAAACCACTAATAGGAATTTTGTACCTAATAGCATCAAGGGTTAGGTTTATCAGCATGGATACCTCCCACTATTCTGAGGAATAGTCCTTGTAAGGATCGTTCTAGCAATCCGGAGAGTAGCTGAAGATTATCGCCATATACATTAACAGTGGAATACGTTGTATAGTCGTAAACCAAAAGCGGATGGGGGGCAAATGGTGATATGTCAATAAGCCGGTTACTATTGATCCATTCTGAAAATTGTTGTGTAAGCATAGCGAGTGAATAACCACTTCCGTAACTGGGGCGTATACCGACACTTGATATTTCACATCGCTCTATCTTGCAACGTCGCTCCAATGTGCTAATTTCAATAGTGAGTGTACAACTCACTTTCGCTTTTTCGATAGCTAAAAGTACGTCAGAAATTCTTATCGATTGTTCACCGCGTAAATCCGTGTTGTCAAGTATGTGTGAGAGGGCAGTAAATAGTATGGTGTTTCTAAAGTCTCGACTTATTTGCTTTCTGCTTTTTTCTTTTTTGCTGAGTCTGGTAAAGGCGATAGAATCACTACGATACAATAGATGCAGTGCTTTTTCTCTGTATAAAAAATCTCTAATAAGGAATTCGGTGCGTGGATCAATTTTGAATGGTGAAAAAAGAAACAGGGTTTTGTCTTTGCGTCGTGCGAGTATATTTGCATTGGCATACACAGTGGAGTGTTGCAATTGCTCAGAATAAAGGTGTGCGAGGGAGAGGTGTGCCTGTGCGGTATATGGTCTTGAAATATATTCGTACTCAGTTGTAGCGGTATCGAGTATTTGATCTAATGTTTTTAATTTTGGTTTGGCAACACAAAAGAATCGTTGTGGGAGACGGGTCTCATCTTTTAGGAGTATTTCAAAAAATTTCTTGTCCAGTTCAAATTCTAGCAAAGATCTAAGCCAATGCCTTGTTTTACATAATGTGGGGCGTCTGATAAAGCGACTCATATGTAAACTTGTTAGTGTATTAATCCACGCAAAAGTAAAATTTTCTAAAGAAAAATTTGTATTAGAGGCTTTTAGGAGTACAGGTATTTCAAACCGTGATATAATTTCATCTTGAATCTCATCATCATAACTAGAAGTAGATTCGACTACGCAGATGTCCGATACTGCGATGCTGTTTTGTCCATGAAAATTCCATCTTAGATTTTTTTTCTTTTGAACAAGTCCGAGTATATATGCATAAATATAGTGAGATAGTGTGGTAGCGTACACGTATGGGCAGAGCAGTACAGCGTTGAATTTTGGAATATGCAATGGGTGGCGAGCCGTTACATTCGTCTTATAGGTATTTGATGTACCACCGTAAAACATAGTATTATCTATCAATATAAGATAGCTGTCGATGTATTGTGATTCTACATATTGGGATATTCGTGCATAGTATTTAGAAGGAAGAATTAAAGGAATTGCCGTCAACGTTGCACGGATCATCTCATCATGCCCTCGCAAATTTCTATAAGAGTAGTACACACATAGTGTATCTCTTCTTCCGTCATATCTGGAAAAAGAGGTAATGAAAGGCTACGTTGATAGCTTTTTGTTGCGTTAGGATAATCGTCTTTATTTAGTTTGTAACGGGTTTTGTAGTAGCTGTGTAAATGTATGGGCTTGTAGTGGACGGAACACTGTATGCCTCTTTTGTAGAGTTGTGCCATGATTGTATCTCTATCAAGGCGAGAGTCAATAAATTGAATGATGAAAAGATGCCAAGAATGTTGGGTATAATTTTTGCTATCGATATGAGGGATAGACAGATAGGGGAGATTTTGTAAAAAAGAGGTATAGTGTTGTACAACAAGTGCACGTTGGGAATGCATGCGTTCTGACTTTTGTAGCTGTACCCTCCCTATTGCTGCGAGTATGTCTGGCATATTGTATTTGTAGCCAAGGTGCGTGACATTATACATCTCATGCCAAGGTCTTTCGTTGGTTTTGCGTTCATAGGGTGAAATTTCAAAACCATTTTGACGTAATACCATGATTCTTTTGTATAATTCTTTGTCATGGCACACCACCATTCCGCCCTCGCCTGTAGTGATAGTTTTATTTCCGTAAAATGAGTACACTCCAGCATCTCCACTAGTACCGAGGTATCCGCTTGGGGTGCGTGCAGGAAAAGCGTGAGCTGCATCCTCTATTATTTTTATTCCTTTTTTTCTTGCGTGCGTATATAACTCGGTATAATCAAGGCTGTCACCAGCCAAGAGTACGGGCATAATGGCTTTTACTTGTGTATTTTTATTAATTTCAGCTATGCACCGATCAGGATCAATGAGGTATCCTTCGGCCACTACATCTATCAGTTTAAATTGTAGGTCGGCATAAATTATACTGTTTACTGTCGATACAAAGGTGTAGGGAGTAGTAAGCACTACTGAGCGTCTCGGTAGTTGCATAGATGCTAAAGAAAGATGAAGTCCCGCCGTTGCACTCTGTACAGATATAGTGTACAATGGATGTTTTTTTTCTCGGCACAACATAGTGCACATTTCTTTTTCAAAATCGCATGCCACTTTTCCGGAGCTTAACCATCCTGATTGTAATACTGCTTCAACGGCATGTACTTCTTCCTGGTTTATCGAGGGTCTAAAAAAAGGCACACGCACTATAATACCTCTTGTAGGTAAGATTCAAAGAGTTTATAAAATGTGTCGCGCGAGGAATGGCGTTCGTCAAGTAGCTGTTCTAGCCTGCATAATAATGCTTTTATACTCGCACGTACCGATTCTTGTTGCTTACTGGGAGTATTCATCTGTTTTGTTTTTGGAGTTACTTCCCATATGTATTCAATGGAACTCTTTTTTTCGTGTTCGTTGGAGAAAAACAAGCGTTCTTCCAGTTTTTCACCTTCGCGCAATCCAATTTCTTGTACGGATATATCCTTATGCAATTCTAAGCCATAGAGGGTGCACAAGCGTTGGGCGAGCTCTATGATGGGTATTTGTTGACCCATTTCAAGCACAAAGAGCTTATTTGTACGATGGGTAGATCCGAGATAAGAAGCATGTAAAATGAGCGAACATGCCTCGGGAATGGTCATAAAATAGCGTTTGCACCTGAGATCAGTTATGGTTATAGGGCCACCACGAGCAATTTGGTGTACAAATATAGGTATGACGCTCCCACTTGATCCAAGTACGTTGCCAAAACGAGTAACAACGGTGTTCATGTGCGAAGATTGGTGTGTTCTAACAAGTAATTCTGCTACCAGCTTACTGTAGCCGTAAATATTACTAGGTTCTACTACTTTATCAGTGGAGATGTGGATGAACTGAGAGGTGCCATTATCAGAGGCAGATTCTAGGAGGTGTTTTGTTCCAATGATGTTTACAAGCACCCCCATTTTAGGGTTTATTTCTACCATGTCTACGTGCTTATATGCTGCGGTATGAAATACATATTCTATGGGATAGTGTGTAAACAGGTCATCGACTAGAGCTTTTTGCTCGATAGGTAAGAGCACAGGAGTAATTCTTGGAGCGGTGCCTTGAGTTGCGGCGATATGCTTGAGTCTTTTGTAAACGTTAACAAGAGCAGGTTCATTATTGTCTAAGACTATGAGATGCGAAGGATCAGAAAGAAGTACGTGTTCTGCGAGTACTTCGCCTATGCTTCCGCCTGCGCCAGTGATAAGCACGGTTTTATTTCTGAGATAGGCGAGATTTGTCTTGTTTGCTTTCTTTAGCTTGTTGCGTAAGAGCAATTCGTTTAAGTCTATGGTTTCTAGTAAATCTGTTTTTGCATCCTTGAGGTTTGACGTGAGGCTAGGGAGTATCTTTATATCAGTAAATCGTTTTGTTTGTAATTGCGAATAAATTTTTGTAATTGTTTTTTTTTCTACTGAGGGAAGTGCAATAATTACAGGCGTAGTATGCATTTCTGAACAATGTGAGAGGTATGCTTCTATGGGGCCTTGTATAGGGATATTCATCCAGTTAGAGCCTATCTTTTGTCTGTCATCATCTACTAATATCAGTTCTATTTCCCTATTCCTTTGTAGCAGGTCGCGCGCTATGCTTTTTCCTGCCTTGCCTGCTCCCAAAATTATGTATTTCATGCTTCTATAATTATAATTATTAATTTTCTTAAGGAGTGAATTATACGGGTGTTTTGTCCGATACTATAACAGTACATATGAAACCTATAGTAATTAAGTCAGCAACAATCGCGTTATTTCTCCTAGTAGTTATCGCTACTGCGGCCATTACCCAGAGTGGTACAGAGCCATTGTTTTGGAGTACTTCAGAACAAGACACAATACCCTCGAATGACATCATTGATTTAGGAAGTGCATTCTCTTATCCTCCCAGTGTAGGCGAAACTCAATCTTCGCAGGCGGAGCTTCCTGCTACTCCAGAAATGCAGGCAAAGCCTGAGAACGGACAAGCGCTTCGTTCAATAGAGTCCGATGATGTTCAAAGTCCAGACATTCCCATACTCCAATCTACAGAATCGACGAGTAAGGTAAACCCAGATATTCCTCTCGTCCATAGTGAGACCAGTAGTGTCGCAAAGCAACCAAATATTATATTGATATCAGTTGAGGATGCTCGTGAGGATAAAGATGATGTTTTTCATGCAATGAGCAAGGATGAGCGTAGCAGTAAAAAGTTTCGTAAGAGCGCTTCTTTCTCCAGCGCAAAAAATTATAAAAATAGAGGTGTTCGATTTTCTTCAGGAAACTACATGTATATTCAGGTTGCGAGTTTTTCGGATGAAGCACTTGCTAACCAAGTTGCGCACAGTATGGCGACAGACGTACAACATACCTACAGCCTTCAAGTAGTAAAAGTGCGAAACTTGCCTTTATATCGTGTACTTTCTGGTCCAATAGCATCAGAACAGCTTGATACAGCTATGGATATCATTAAAGCGAAGGGATACCATCAGGCCTTTGCGCTTTCTCGATAGTCTAGAACACCCATTAGTTAGGCTTTTTCGCTAGCCTTGTTCTTTGGGTTTTTTTAGTTTTTTTTGATTCGTGGCTTATACTCTTGTTTAGTTGGGTCATTGTTGCTGTCTTTGTTTTTTGGGGTCGATATTATTCATCCTTGATGTTGCATTTATTACATCACTGTACATCACTGATTTCTGGACATCACTGATTTCTGGGTTTGGGATCTGCATTACTGGCTATTGCATTACTGGCTATTGCATTACTGGCTTATTGCATTACTGGCTTATTGATCTTCAGTAATTAGTTGCCATATAGTTTTGTCAACATGTCTTTGTATTTTTCCTCAATATAATGGCGCTTATATTTGAGTGTTTGGGTGAGTTCTTTTCCTACTTCAAATGCATCGCTGAGTAGAGAAAAGTCTTTTACCCTATGGCTCACAGGAAACTTTAACAATCGTGTGTGTATATCTTGTTTAATGCGTGAGCGTACCTTTTGTTCAGAGAGAATGTCGGCTGTACTTGTATTTTCTGGTAACAGGGAGTTAGAAACGCAGTACTGACGTACGGCATCTAGGTCGGGATAAATTAAGGCTACCAGAAATTTTTTATCTTGTCCAAAGACTACTGCAGCATTGATATAATCGGATGCTACAAGTTCTGACTCGACAATTTCGGGTTCTACGTTTTCACCTGAGAGTAAAACGATGGTAGCTTTTTTACGACCAAGAATTTTTATTTCTCCCTTTGTACCCACGACAACTTTGTCGCCCGTATTAAGCCATCCATCAGGCGAAAGCACCTCATTGGTTCCTTCTTCATTTTTATAGTACCCTTTCATCACTTGTACTCCACGTACTACTAGTACGCCCTTATTGCCTGGTGGCAGGGTTCTGTTTTCATCATCTATGACTTTATACTCTATGCCATTAAAAATAGTTCCTACCGAATTAGGAACGGGATATTTGTAGTTACGGACGGATAGCACTGGCGATGTTTCTGTGAGCCCATATCCCTCCACAATTTTTATTTTGGCAGCTTGATAGAACCAGTCAATATGAGGGGGGAGTGCGCCTCCACCTGAGATGCCTGCCTTAAAGCCTTTACCAAGGAGTGCACGAATTTTTTTAAAGACGAGCGTGTCAAGTAAAAAACGAAGAGGAAGCATGAGCACGTACGCAATACTAAAGACTAGAGTATCGCATATGCGATTTCTTTTTTTGTATGCAGGAAGCTGACCAAGCATAGCGTAACGACTGTATTCGCTAGCAATCCCCACATTTACGGCTGCGGTAAATATTCCTCTTCGTATTGGTGACGACTGCTTGACTTTTGCCGTAACGGCCTTGTATACCCCTTCCCATATACGCGGTACCGATGTCATCCATTCTGCCTGAGTGTCAGCGAGGTCTTTGAGTAAAATTTTTCCGATGGGTTTGCTATAGGCAAGGCTTGCTCCAGAAAGGAGTACAATATATTGCACGGCTCGTTCGTATACGTGCCATACCGGGAGCATGGAGAGCAGGGTATGGGTGGGCTCAATGGGGATGATTGTAGGGACGATTGTATCTATCTGAAAGATAAATCCTTTGTTTGACAAGAGTACACCCTTGGGGTTTTGTGTCGTGCCCGATGTGTAAATGATGGTTGCTATATCATCTTCGCGTCCTTGCGCAATAGTGGCACGGAGCATATCGTTCTGAGGGGCATGGGTGAGGGCCTCGGAATACGTGTATGTATTTTTTATGTGTTTTTCATGTAGGGAATTCTGTGGTGCATCAATAAGGATGACAAAAGAAAGCGATGGTATCAGATTGGGTTTGGCTTTTACAAGTTTAGCAAGTATTTCTTCTTTTTCAATAATCAGCCCCTTTGCATCCGAATGTTCGATGATAAAAAGTATTTCTGAAATTTCGGTATCCGAACCACGGGGGACATCTATGATTCCTGCACATTGCATGGCAAGGTCACATACAAGCCATTCGGGTCTATTGTCACAGATGAGGGTGACGTGATCACCACGTTTCATTGTACATACATCTTGCAAAAAACTAGAAAAAGAAAATACTAGGTTTTGAAGTTCTGCAAAGGTCCTTGTGCTAAATGGATCGTCTTTGTTCCGATAGAGTTGTGCGGGTGCGGTGGGATTTGCGTCCACAATATTAAGAAATCGCTGTGCGATAGTATCAGACATATAACCTCCTATTGTCTCATGTATTTGAGGTAGAAATGAAGCACTTCCATTGAGCTTCTGCTACTAATTTTGCTGTTGATTCTGGTGAATTTTCTGTGGCTATGAATGCTTTTCCTTTTTGTGAGATCATTCTACTTGAAATTTTAATGGTTTCTATGTGAAATTCTACCTGTGTGTTTGGAAATACCGGTGTTCGAAATTTTACAGCATCTATTGTTGCAAGAAAGAAAAGTTGATTATGTTCAATTTGCTGTCTAGCTTTAAGCCCTGCGCCACCACATTGAGCCATGGCTTCTACCAATATGACACCGGGGACGATTGGATGAGATGGAAAATGTCCTTTAAAAAATGCCAACTGTTCTGAAAAAGTATAGTTTCCAACAATAATAGAATCATCAATATGAGTCAGTCTGTCAAGAAATAAAAAAGGTTTGCGATGAGGAAGTAATGAAGTGATTTCGACTTCTTCCATGTTACCATTATAGTATATAGCTAGTTAGCTTGTGCATACTCCTGCGTAGCTAAATGCATGTGTAGCCCAACGTGAGCAATCCATGTCCCTGAAAGAAGGTCTAAGAGTCATCATTACCCAATTGATCCCTCAAGGTGAAACCCACACAAGAGTAAAACTTTACTCAGAAGAAGGAATATATTGGGCAACGGTATTTGGTGCGCGTAGTACTCGTATAAGCTACAAGCGACATATACAAGTATTGTCCATGGGTGCGATGAGTCTTAGTAAAAAAAAAGGAGGATTTTATACTATACAGGGTTTTGAACTTTATGAATCCTGTTACGAGTTATCTCGTTATTATAGATATTACTGTGTTGCCCATGCCCTATTAGAATTAGCGCTTCTATTTGAATCTGAAGAAAACGTAGCACAGTTTAGAAGCCTCGTCTCGCATATGCTCAAATTGGTATCAGTAATTCGCGAATATGGAATCAAAACAGAGGTGTCAACTGAGGTATGGTTTAACTATTTTCCTCTTATCGTATACTTGCGGTTTCTACTACAAGGGCTTGTTGCACATGGTGTGCACGCACATATCAATCCACTTCTTGCTTCTTTAAATTCTTCTGTAATCTCTTCTTCAGACTGTGCTTCACAGCAGGAGCAAGTTAAAAGAGCTAGTAGTTCATTGCAAAAAAAAGACACGTTTGTATGGATTGATGCAATGCTACAAAACCCTATTCTGTGTGGAGAGATATCATACAATCAACTTATTACGACGCTCAATGAGCTACTAAACAAGGCCCAGGCCTATCTTGACAGAGAGTTGGTCTGTGCATCGTTTTTGTTACATTGAAAATAGTTTAAAATATAGTGTACAATATAGCTATTGTGAGAGAAAGAATGATGAAAAAAATGAATAGAATAGTCATATATTGCAGTTAAATAGGAGTATTTCGACAATCAGCGAATAATAATGCCGTAATACTATGGATTTAGGGGCTTTTTTTATAATACGCAGGGTAAATATAGCAAGCCATTTAACACAGACTCTATGCACAATGTGTACCATGCGTAATGTACGTCCCCCCCTCTTATTGGTATAAGCCCCCTCTTATTGGTATAAGCAGTGGTAAGCAGTGGTAAGCAGTGGCATAACATAAGCAGGGGTATAAACAGTGTGGCACCACATAAACAGTAAACAGTGGTATAAAAGAAGAAGGCTCTGCCCTTTATCTTGGTAGCATATTAGTATGATGTATCATTCCTGTTACACTGATAATAGTACTCTACTCGTATGAAAATAAAAAAACCACCGCTTGATACAGTCCTCGTTAGGCATCTTGCATCACGTTTTAACCTTAGTTTAGAAGAAGCCACCGTTTTTGTAAGAAGAGGGGTGACAGAGTATGAGGATATACTCTTTTTTCTTGAGCACTCTGCACATTATCTTCATAGTCCTTTTACGTTTCATGATTCGGAAGCATTTGTAAACAGAGTAATGAATGCCGCTACTCATTCAGAACGCGTATGTGTGTATGGCGATTCTGATGTTGATGGAATTACCAGTACTGCACTGATGGTCTTAGCACTTAGGAGCTTGGACATAGACGTTGAGTGGAAAGTACCAGGATCTGGCGAAGACTACGGTATCTGCATAGAAGATATAGACAGGGCTATAAAAAAGGGCATCCAGCTCATCATTACCGTTGACTGTGGTATTTCATGCACCAAAGAGATAGAGTATGCGCGACGCAATATGATAGATGTAATAGTAGTTGATCATCATGAGCCCCCACCCGAAACTCCTTCTCCCTATGCAATTATCAACCCCAAGCTTACTAGCGACACCTATCCTTTTCCAGCATTGTGTGCAGCAGCGCTCGTTTACAAATGTATCTATGCATTACTGATAGCACGTACACAGTATTATGATCAGGAGCTTTGTGTACTCAATCTTGTTCCGCTTGATGGCGGTGTTCGTGCCGATCTTCTGTTTTCGCATAATTTTGTCGTACGGGGTACAAAATCCATCACCTTTACTCCAGAGACCCGTAGCAAGATGATAGTAGAATTTTTGGAGGCAACGGAGAACAAAGCTATTTTTGTCTTTGATGCTCCCGTACAAGAAAAATTGCTTTCACAGGCCTTTGATCAAGGCATCGATCTTCAATGTTTTGACATGAAAACTCAACTCCAAAAAATGAGTCCAAAGGTTAATAATCAATCACTCTTAGAAATAATGGACAGGTCTCGTCTAAAGAACTATAAAGCAGAAGTAATCAGCGAATTAGACATGCTACATCATATCTTATGTATTACGTTATTTGAGCAAGAACAGATTCATCAAAAAGCCGAAGCCTACGGAGTAGATCTCGTAATGCTTGCGACTTTGGCAGATGTCATGCCTATGAAAAACGAAAATAGAATACTGGTACAACGTGGGTATAAAAAACTGCAATCGCATCCTGTATTTGGGCTCTCCATACTCTTACAAGCACTCAAATTAGACTCATCAATTGAACTTGAAGAACTCAGTTATAAATTTACCCCGCTTTTGAACGGAGTAGGACGGGAAGGACATGCCTCGCTCGCAGTAGAATTAATGCTCGTCGATGACGTTGCCAAAGCAGAGGAATTAGTAAAAAAAATCATTGACATAAATAAACAAAAGTCAAAAAAACTGACTGCGTTAAAAAAGAACCTTATCCTACAGGCTGAAGAAGAAATAACACACAATAAGAACCATATCATTGTTAAAAGCGACGAATTACCTACGACATATACAGGGCTACTGGCAGGAACAATACAGAGAAAATTTTCTGTCCCTTCGGTTGTTCTTGCAAGTGAGGGTGAAACTGTCGTGGCATCAATACGCTGTCATAAATCTTTTTTTGCCCCAAAAGCAATAGAGTCACTTGGTGCTTATATCATTAATGGAGGAGGACATAATGCTGCTGCTGGATTTAGTTTTGTTTCTAAAGATCAGACAGAGGTGATAAAAAAATTACGTACCTACTTTAATGAAAAAAGCAAAAACGTAGAGACTACCGCTATTAGTAGTGATCAACAAGCAGATTTATTTCTTACTTCACACACGTACTCAACAGATCTCCTGCGCAAATTAATGACAAAATTTTATCCTTATGGTAATGAATGGAATGTACTACGTTTTTTTATCAAAGACGCCCAAGTTGAACAGTGGTACTATCTAGCAAATGGACAGCATCTCAAATATGACTTGCGTATTGGCAAAGAAAAAATTCCCTTACTTATATGGAACTACAAAGAACATGAGTTTTTTGCGGGTGACATATGCGAGAAAGTTACCAGTATTAACGTTCTTGTTGCACTACGAAGCGAAATATATATGAACTTGCCTCAAGTCAGTTTAGTAGCTAAGCAGATATATGATATACATACTTAGAGATCAACAGAGCGATGCGAGACCGCGTATACTTTCATAGCGCTTTACTATTTTTTTGTTTTTTTGATCAGTATTGGTTTCGCTCTACTGTTCTTCGTGTGGCTATTTTCTTTGCTGTGCTATCTGCGAGTGGGGTCTTTAGTCATAAGACTCACGATACGTCATTTGTGCTTTATGCGAGAGGGGTAAAAACTGAACAAGATATTGAGCAAAAAAGCAGATCGAGACTTGCAACAGGGATGGATGCTCAAGCGCTATATGATGAGATGTACGATACACGATCCTTAGAACGTGTGCGTGCTATGTTTGTAAAAACAGCTAAACAGCAGCAAGGCTCTTTGCACTCTACTTGGCCCGAAAAAGCGAGACCAGTCTTGACAGGTGACTTATACATCGTTCTGATTTCAACGGATACGGCATATACCAAGCTTGATCTAGAGCAATATAGCCTGTCGCTTCTCGATCAAATGCAAAACAGCATAATCGATGGACTTGACATATACAAAGTCGACATAAAAAATTCTAGGCACTATATGAGTCTGCTCCCCATACCGAATGAACTTAAAGAAGCTACATACGTTCTTAGCATTACAGGTCTTGATTATCAGCATGATATTGCAGTACAGAAAAGACTATTCCCTATAGAAAAAATAGCACTCAATAAAAAAATGGAAGCACTGCGCGCGCCGTCGCCTACTATTACAAATGAAGCAAAAACTCTCTATGCAATTACGGCGCAATCCTATCCCGCAGCACGTTTTGGCTTTGATAATTTTTTGCATCCATTTGCTACCTACCTCTATGATAGCGATGACTTTGGAACAAATCGCACGTATATCTATCCCGATGGGACACAAGTACAAGGACTTGCACATACTGGCATAGATATAGTTGGGCCCAAATACGAACCAATACTGTCTCCCGAAGCAGGGATCGTTATATTTGCTCGTTCTCGGCTATTAACCGGCAACACCGTAGCGATTGCGCACTATCCCCAACTCATATCAGTATTTTTTCACTTGGATGCGGTATTTGTAAATGAAGGACAAGGTATAGCACGCGGGACACAAATAGGAACACAGGGCACTACAGGATTTTCGACTGGAGACCATCTCCATTGGGAGATACGCGTACGTAACACACGCATAGACCCAAGAAAATTGCTCCTACCACTTGACAGAAACAAGATAATACGTATACTATTATAAGAAGTTATATACTCTGCTTTCTTAATACTATGTACGGTAAACAGAGCGGATATTATAACAGAGAGCAATTAAAGTACGTGGAGGTACTATATAGCAGTTGTAAATGTTAATTCTGACGAACCCCTTGAAAAAGCGCTCAAACGTTTTAAGCGCATGGTTGAGAAAGAGGGAATAATAAAAGAATATCGACGCAGGGAATTCTACGAGAAACCGTCGGTAGTAAAGAAGCGAAAGAAGAAAGTTGCAGAAAGAAAAATGCTCAAACGCCAGCGTAGGGTGCAGTCCCTAAGAACGTAATTGCTGAGAACGTAATTGAATATAACGAATCCTCATTCTGATGTCATCGTTTTTTTTTCGGGTAAGTCAGCGTGTGGTTTCAAACATAAGGATACATAAAAAGAGGTATAGAGGGCATAGTGTAATGTGCTCATTGGTGTAATGCGCTCATTATTGCTTAGTCTGATTGTTGTATTCGTCACAAGTTGTAGTGGTATTGCACCAGAAATATTCTTTATTGAACATAGCCTTACTATATTTCGTAGGCAGGATATAAAAGCATCAGAAAAGACAGAACACCATGAGACAAGTACTGGCGTGCTTCCAAACAGAGATTTTCTCGACCATTCAAAAGAAGTTAGCTCAAAAGAAGTTGGCGAATACCTTTCGATTTCACTGCTAGCGGACGATCAAGATAGCTTTGGTGAAATACAACAACTCTATGTCATACACGATGAAAGCGAATTGTTTTGGCTTATTTCCAAGGAAGAGTGGTACCTTGAGTCACGCGACGAGAATGATTATATTATTGCTCATGAACTACACAGACAAGACTTCGCCCCTTTACCGCGAGGAATATATCGAATACTCTTGCTTGACTATTCAGGATTTCGTGATGAAGAACGTATTGTTATTGATGAGGTATTTTCTACGCAAGAATTAGGAGAATTTATCCCCTTGCTTTCCTTTGAACAAAACACACTTAGTATAAAGAGGGACTCCGCATCACAGTTTGATAGTGGCAAAAATGAAGTAATCCTCTCTATTATTCCCCTCCACACCAACAATCCTGGTGACATACACATTGATATTGCGCAAATGACAAGCGGTCATATTCCGCGTATCATTACTCTTAATCAAAGCAACGAAGCACGTATAGGTTTTTTCCCCCAACCAAGCACTATGCATCAAATTATAGCCTACTTCCGCTATTCAGATACGATAGTATTTCGTTCACTTCCTCTCTTATACTCAGATACTAAAGACAACAAAAAAGACTCGTGATTCCCCTATCTATTTCTATTTGTATATTTTGCCTTTTCATTCATTACCAAGTGACGAAAAAAGAAAATATGGCACCATTATTTACTTTCATACAGAGAGTGCTTACGCGATGTATTCGTTTGCCACTCTACTGTTACATACTGCTGATACTGTGTATTACCGTCACAGAGCAACTATACCCGCAGGTCAACAGATGGAGGAGTATCGGTTACGAATTTATTCAAAATCAAGAATATGAAAAAGCACTTTCTTTTTTTACGCAGGCAATATATGCCAGCCCTCAAAATGGCGCAATTCGAGCCGAATATGCATATGCACTACAACTCTTAAAACGATTTGAAGAATCGCTTACAGAATATACAATTGCCCTCGGTCTCTTTGATGCGCCAGTCGCCGATATAAAATATAACATGGCCTTGATACGCATGCAACAGGGAGAGTATATCAAAGCACGTGGGCTTTTTAATGAAGTACTATCGATCAATCCCGAGGATTTAGGTGCGTATCTCAATAGAGCAAATAGCTCTCTTAATCTCAAAAATTACGCGGAAGCATTAGACGACTACCGCTATTATATTGAAGCAGATCCTGCCAGCGAAGAACGTCAAGATATAGAGCAGCTGATCGCGCTCCTCGACAAAGTTAAGGGTTTTCCAAGTAGCAACATAGACAAAGCGCAATTACAGGAAAAACAACGCCTCGAAGAAGAGTTAAACAGAATCAAGAAAAAGCTAGAAGAAGCACAAAATATTCAAACGCCATCATCAGAAAATGAGAACCAGTATCTCCTTCCCTTGCGATAATATAGGGCATGCTAGGTTCTACCGATCATCTTGTAGAGTTCGGATTTAGAAAGTCGAATATAGAGCGGTCTTCCATGAGGACAGCGCGTAAGATTTTTTGCTTGTAACTGAGCAAAAAGCCATATGCTACGCTCTTTATCGATGCTTTGGCCTGCTTTAATGGCGTGCTTGCAAGCACGTTTAGCAAATACAGCAGGGCTTAGCTCTTCTGCATCTATACAGGTTTCTATAGCATTCGCTAATTGGCTTATCGAGTAAGGATAGTTTTTTGGTATTTCTTTGAGTAAGGTCTCATCACCAGAAACATCGATGATAATTCCTAGTTTAGCAAATTCCTTAACCTTGTGCTGAACAAGCATGTTATGAGCGTCAAGCACTAAAGAAACGCCAAAAAGCAGTTTGCGAGAACCAGGATCGTGCGTAAGGCTATAATAAATGAGACTCTCGTGTGCTGCATGAAAATCCATAAGGTAGAGTGTTTCGGCCTGTTCTATCAGGCAAAACGTATCAAACACTGTGCCAACAAACTGCAATCCATGCTCGGATGTTTTTTCTGATTTTTCTGTTAGTTTTTTTGTGGGACTATGTAATTCATGAATGCCAGGTGACTCATACGACTCCTGTAGAGAATATTGCTTTTGGGAAAATGGCGTATGATGCGTATCAGGTGTTCTGCTTTTGTGATACTGGGGTTCTCGAACGAACGAAAGAGGAGGTGAAGATGTTTCTGTATACCCTGGTGTTGGTAGTTGTTTTTTTTGGGTATTGGTATTATCCTGAATATTTGGTACCGATTTTTGCTCTTTCATAAAGCAAGTACTAATTCCCTCAAGGATATATCGTCTAAGCTCATGCTGGGTAAGAATCTTCACTTCTTTCTTTGCAGGATGAACATTAACATCAACTAAGCTCGGATCTAGCGTAAGCGAAATCACGCAGCGTGGGTAGCCTCGTTCATGGCTTATCTGACTATAGGCGTATTCGACTGCTTGTATAAGCGAATAGTCCTTTACCCATCTACCATTGATATAGGTATGTATGTCTTTACGAGTAGACAAGCGAATATGGGGCATACCTAAGGCCATGAATACAGCACAGCGTTGATGAGTTGGCCCGTCGGGAATACCCTCCTGAGTTTCGTAAAATTTGAAATCTTCTGGACGCGCTTTTGGAAATAGAGTGATCGCTCTTTCAAACGAATGTTGTACGGGAAGAGCAATCTTTTCGGTGTCGTCATGCGAATAATGAAATGCTACGTGAGGGTAGACTGCTGCCTTGCGTATAATTTCTAGCTGCATCATTCTATCTTCTGCAGCGATGCTCGCAAGAAATTTTTTTCGTGCAGGAACAGAATGGAACAAGCGTTCTATAGTAATGGATGTGCCTTTTTCTCTTGCAACCGGTTGCTGACTAAGAACCTGCTCACCTTCGACGACAATACCATAAGCAGTCTGGGTTATCTTGTCGTGTGTTTGTATACTCATGCGACTTATGGCAGCGATGCTCGCAAGTGCTTCGCCTCTAAAGCCCATCGTTTGTAAGGCTTGTAGGTCAGAAAAATCACGTAATTTAGAAGTACTATAAGGAAGATAGCATCGGAGTATATCTTCTTTCGACATTCCTTCACCATCGTCAGAAAATACTATGGAGTCTCTACAACCCTGATATGCGGCAATGCGGATATCTCGCGCTCCTGCATCAAGGCTATTATCAATGAGTTCACGAAGTATGGAGGCAGGTCGGTCAATGACCTCACCTGCGGCAATACGTTCTCTTACAGACGGTTCAAGTTGAATTATTGCGATAGTGTTTTTCCTTGCCTGGTCTTTTGGCGTACTCTCTTTTTTGATTGTATCCTCTTTGTAAAGGATAAAGCCTATAATGTTTCAAGAAATAGTATTTCTAGGAAGCAGGAGGATAGCCTTATTTGAGAATAGTAAACTGAAAACCAATGGTAAAGTATGGATAGTGTACGATGCGTGGGAGATTTCCACTTTCGTTGGTAGAAAGTACCCCTACGGTGTTATATTCTGGCTCCGAAGCATAGCCGAGTCGTAGCAAAATTAAATCAATAATAGTAGTTTCTGCGTAAAAATCAATCAGGTTCTTTCCATTGAATACAGATTGTGAGAAAAACGCTGTTCCAGAACTGAGGTCAAAGTTTTGATTAACTATGTCAGTAAGATATATGCCGAGAAATGTTCCAATGCGAATCTCAGAAAAACTGCTTATACTTGCTAACTCCCAGCTAAAGTCAAAGTAGACATAGGATTCATCAAGCTCCAAAGCGCTGTAATTATTGGTGATAGGGGTACCAGCACCGAGTAAGTTTTGCAGAATGACATTAAAGATGGAAAGGGGTATTGTTGCTCCTACATCAAGTTGTAAAGAGCGCTGGAGTTCAAAATTGAGTTCAAATTCAGGAGTAAGCACAAATGTATTAAAAATGGGATCGGAGGGATTTTGTATAAAATTAGAAAATGCTCGGTTAAACTTATACTTTGTATTGTATTCGTGTCCAAATGAAAAATAGTGTGCCTTTGCTATTCCACGAGAGAGATACGTATTAAAACTAAACCCGATTGTGAAGTCTTGCCCTATATTGCTGAATCTGTTGCGAAAGCTAGAGCCGACGCTAAAATTGGTAAGCCCTTGGTATTGTACCGATACAGGTAAAATGAGCGTTCCATTATTCTGTAGTATTATATGCCCTGCGCCGTCTACCACTAATTCTGAGATCCATCGTGGGCGGTATGCGATAGGGATGCTAATATCTAGACCATATAATGCGAGAGAAAGCGCCCCCCGTTCTGTGATTGCCGAGGTAAATTCGTTTGTATCATTTGGAGTATATTTGCCGAGGTTAAAGTCCCCCCCGAGACTGAGTCCAAATTCAAAACCGGGTACAGTTTCTATGGGTCTAAACCATGTTCTATTAAGTATAATATCCCATTCTTCAAGCCAAGGGTCTGCTATTCGGTAGGGGGCAAAGCTACGCATGTAGAGGCGATTGCCAAAATATCCAAGATTTATGTTAAGTTCTAAGTCAAGATTGACATTGTTTTGGGCTGAAGGCATGGGCTTGTATTTATAGACCAATGAAGGGCTACGCATAGTGTTCCAATATTGTGGGCGACCAAAATAAAAGTAAATGGAATCATCTCTTGATATTCCATACTGAACGTAGTCAACAAGCATAAGTGTGTCAGATAATAGCTGGTAGGTTTGGTGTAGCAATGGAAGCGTTGTAGCGTCTGCGCGCTGTGCTTCATTTGGGTCTAGACCAAAACTCAGTGGGTTTCCATAGGGATTGTATAAAAGAGGATTTCGCCAATAGACGCCAAAAACAGAAAGTGATGTTGCAAATTTTTTATACTGAAGTGCAAAGTGTAAATTTACATCAAGTACATAGTCCTGTAACTTATGGATTCCGTTGCGTATTTCAAAGCCGGTTGTAATTGTTGGTTGTTGTGGATAGGGTTTTGGGCTAAAAATTCGTTGAAGATCTGGATCCGAAGCAAAGGCATATTCTTGGTAGCTTTTAATGTATTCTTCAATATTGACATCTGCGTGGGTAATAAATACATTATTACGCTGGTCTACGTTTCTTATTTCTACTATTGAGTCATCATAGCCAACATGAAAATGAATCTCTTGTACATTGCTATTATTGCTCACCTTTTTGTCGGGTCGTGGAAGGTCATTGAAGTATATTTCGCTAAGGCGCTGGTATACGGTATTTACGTCTAGCGTTTCGACGGCTGCTTGCCCTTCTTCAACGATGAGTTGTGCGATTATTTCTACAGGGCTTACCTGTATTGCATTAAAACGTACTCTGGTAAAGGTATTAAGCGTAATAACGGTGAGTACTTCTGGAACGAGTATATCAACGATCTCTCCTTTTGTTTCTAACCTATCTCCCGAAAAGAAAAACAGTCCCGTTCGAGTAGACAAGATATCGCCTTGAGCATTTGTAGATTGTGCCTGAAAACTCGTTGCGACGCCAGTTCCTTTTTCGGCAATCAAGACGCCAAGCGAGACATCGTATATTGGTTCTTGTGATCCTTGTTCCTCTTCTACTTCTTGTGTAAGAATAGGAAACGAGAACAGTAAGAATAATAATAGTGACATTATTGTCATTATTCCAAAAGAATGAGGTCTTTTTTTTGCAATAGTTGACTTCGCAATAGTTGACATAGTTGTCATACTTCTTCCTTTCATAATAGTATCGACAGTTTAACGCATATTACTATTCCTATATTGTAGCAACTAGTACGTGATGTTGTATTATTTTTTACTTCAAATTGCAAACACGTGTGTATTTAATATTGTGTCAATGTTCGCATACGTCACGAATAGCCTTTTGTATGAGAGAAGGAATTGTTGAGACATCAACTCTGTGTACGAGCGAGGTGATGCTTTGTGGTGCAACAAATACTCGTAGGCGAGTAAGATGGCGTGTAAAGTAGTCTACTTGTGTATCAGAGAATATTGAACTGCTCTGTATGGTGCTCTGTGTATTATGATTGCCCTTGTTGTTAGGATTGGTCCTGTATTTGGTATCATGCTTGTCGTTTTTTTGTTGTTGAATATGTGTTGATTCAAAATGTACGGGCTCTGGAATATCGATAATCAGGGGAGAAATGAGATGCTTTATATCCCTAGAGGAATCGGTAGCAGGAGTTAAGAGAGAAAGGCTTTGCAAAAGGTGGTATTCGACCTCACTACGAAGGCTTAAATCACATAATGGACCAAACGACGCTTCGTAGTACCATTCTCCAAGTAGCTGGTAGGAATTTCCTTCGCTCGCTTGTTTCAAAAAATCTTGTAGGTCGCTGATATATGATGTGCGTTGTAGAGCGGATGAAGCATTATCACTGTGTGTAATATGAAGAAGGGACTCGTCGTCAAGGGCAATGAGCTGATGTGCACTGATATGATTAGACAACAAGCCTTTGTACAAGGCGTGTTTAATCATGGCAGTAATTGAGCGTACCTCAGGATGCCAGTAGACCTGCGAATAGAGCAGGTATTTAACAAATTGTACTTTTTCTACGATGACGTGGGATGCCACACTAACACATGAGTCTTTTGATACTTTGATTGCACCAACAAATTCTTCAAGTGAGACAGGGGTAGTTAGGATACCAGTGTGTAGGGCATCACGGTTAAGATAGTCAAGTTTATCTGCGTCAACTGGACCCGAAAGAAGGCGTCTAAAGAGTGGCAAAGAATAGGCATAGGAGGCTGGCTTAGGGTTTTCACTCTTTGTGTCAATAATTGCTGCACATAATGCGGGGTCAGCTCCAGTGGTCAGTATATGTGAGCAAAGTTCATTAAGGATTACTCGCGCACTTAGCGATTCGTGAGAAGGAAGCGGAAGGTCTTTGAGGCTGTGAGTGTAGGGAAAATGCCCAATATCGTGTAGGAGGGCTGCGAGTATAAAGGCTATGCATTCCTTATAGGTCAGTGGTGGTGTCTGATCTTTGAGTAAGAGTGATTTGAGTAGTACGCTCGCAATATGCATAACCCCAAGACTGTGTGCATAACGATTGTGTGTCGCACTGGGATAGACAAGATAGGTTGGACCGAGTTGACGTATTTTGCGTAACCTACGGAATGGAGCAGATGATAGTATGGGTTCAAATGAAGGGTGATATGCTATCTGTCCCCAAACAGTATCAGTAATGTGTTTTGTAAACTCGCGCGAAAGTCGCACGTAATTGTCTATGTTCTTATTCATTGCTGTTTTAGTTTATGCCAACATATGTGTGATATCTTGTTTATACACACTTTTTGTGGTTATTCTATATTGTTTTACCCTAGAGTGTTCTATAACATAAGATTTTTCGATGCGTATATGTAAAGTATAGAGTACGAGGGTCGTATGCTTCTATGTTCTTACTTATAAATATGGTTATTGACAGAGGCTGTGTAGCAAGGCCTTGAGTACTAATAGAGTGTGGTGTATGATGCCATGCAATGATATTATTAGAGAAACATTTATACAATAATGGCAAAAACAAATACAAATTTTTTAATAGAAACTATCGATAGTATGGTACAGTAAAGATAAGCACGATAATGTGCTTAAAAAGTAAACATAACTACCTTGGAGGGTATATGAACAAACGTATAAATCGTATAGTATTATGGTTCTGTACAGGCGTATTGAGTCTTATGCTTGTAGGAGTAATACTATCGTGTGAGGCTGATGCTGGTGGTAGCCCTGTTACATACCCCGACGTGAGTGACGATTGTGGTGTCATAGAGGCAAGTAAACAGCACATACCAAAAGACACAGCAGAACTAAAACGACTCATAGAAAGAGATATTACACAACAAGGTAATACCGTCAATCTTAACTATATCGATACCTCAGCAATTACTGACATGTCGAGTCTATTTGAAACTGAAGAAGGAGCGACCTTTAATGGTGCAATACACTGCTGGGATGTGAGCAAGGTGACTACTATGAGTGCCATGTTTAAGGATGCAACAGCATTTAACCAAGACATCAGTAGCTGGGATGTAGGAGCAGTGACTACAATGGAGAGCATGTTTGAAGGTGCAGAGGTATTTGAAGCAGACCTCACCGCATGGAGTGAGCATGTACTACAGACGGTAAATACAGCGTCAATGTTTGCTGGAGCAAACAAGATAAAAAAGGTGCCCAACTGGAAAGAAGCAGGTATTTGTTTTGCCCCCAGTACTCACGCAAGCGTGATGGAGAACAAAGCCAAACTAGTAGAAAAGATAAACGCCTTGATAACAGTAGGTACCCCCTCACCCAATCTCAACCATCTAGAAACCTGTAACGTCAAAAATATGAGCGAGTTGTTTAAGAGTAAAGCTACATTTAATGGTGATATAAGCCAGTGGGACGTGAGTAAAGTAACTACAATGGCGAATATGTTTGAAGGTGCAAGAGCATTTAACCAAGACATTAGTAGCTGGATTGTGAATAATGTGGATGATATGAGCCATATGTTCTATCGTGCATACGCATTTAACAAAGACATTAGTGGCTGGTCTGTGAGTAATGTGGATGATATGAGACTTATGTTCGCTTATGCGAAAGTATTCAACCAACCTATTGGAGTTTGGGACGTGGGCAAGGTGACTAATATGAGACATATGTTCGAAGGAGCAGAAGCATTCAACCAACCTATTGGAGATTGGGACGTGAGCAAGGTGACTGATATGAGCTATATGTTCTTTGGTGCGAAACAGTTTTGTCAGAATCTCGAGGATTGGGGTGAACACGGGTTAGATGAAGCCGATAAAGTAAGTATATTCCTTCAAACAGGTTCGGCGCAGGGTTCGTGTAGTCACACAAATCCTTCGTGGTATACCCCCTGATTGGTATAACCTGACTGTTTTTTGATTATAGGTGCAGGTCTGCCGAGAGAGACAGACGACAAACCTAGAGGCGACAGATGGTCATGGACAAGCAGAAAAGATCTGCTACATTAGCAAGATAAAAAGGAGTTGCGGGGTAAAAAAGAGGACGATGATTTTTCTCATCTCCTTTCTCGCCTCCTTCAAAAAAAGATCTCAAAAGACATTACTTACATCCCAACTTCCGATCTCTAACCCTATTAGATCTTATTAGAGAAACATTTATACAATAATGGCAAAAACAAATACAAATTTTTTAATAGAAATTATCGATAGTATGCTACAGTAAAGATAAGCACGATAATGTGCTTAAAAAGTAAACATAACTACCTTGGAGGGAGATATGACTTGGAGGGAGATATGACTTGGAGGGAGATATGAACAAACGTATAAACCGTATAGTATTATGGTTCTGCACAGGCGTATTGAGTCTTGTGCTAGTAGGGGTTATGGTGTCGTGTGATCCGGATGACGGCGGATCTGGTACTGGTGGTGGTAGCACTGTTACATACTATGACGTGGGTGACGATTGTGGTGTCATAGAGGCAAGTAAACAGCACATACCAAAAGACACAGCAGAACTAAAACGACTCATAGAAAGAGATATTACACAACAAGGTAATACCGTCAACCTTAACTATATCGATACCTCAGCAATTACTGACATGTCGAGTCTATTTGAAACTGAAGAAGGAGCGACCTTTAATGGTGCAATACACTGCTGGGATGTGAGCAAGGTGACTACTATGAGTGCCATGTTTAAGGATGCAACAGCATTTAACCAAGACATCAGTAGCTGGGATGTAGGAGCAGTGACTACAATGGAGAGCATGTTTGAAGGTGCAGAGGTATTTGAAGCAGACCTCACCGCATGGAGTGAGCATGTACTACAGACGGTAAATACAGCGTCAATGTTTGCTGGAGCAAACAAGATAAAAAAGGTGCCCAACTGGAAAGAAGCAGGTATTTGTTTTGCCCCCACCGCTCACGTAAATGTGATGGAGAACAAAGCCAAACTAGTAGAAAAACTAAACGAGTTGATAACAGCAAGCACTCCCTCACCCGACCTCAATCATCTAGAGACCTGCCATGTTAAAGATATGAGCGAGTTGTTTAAGAGTAAAGCTACATTTAATGGTGATATAAGCCAGTGGGACGTGAGTAATGTAGAAAATATGGCAGGAATATTTGAGGGAGCAGAACTATTTGATCAGGATATTAGTGGTTGGATCGTAAACAGAGTGACAACTATGAGCGCCATGTTTAAGGGAGCAAAAGCATTTAACCGAGACATCAGTGGTTGGGATATAGGAGCAGTGACTACAATGGAGAGTATGTTTGAAGGTGCGGAAGCATTTGAAGCAGACCTCACCGCATGGGGCGAGCATGTACAATCGACGGTAAATACAGCGTCAATGTTTGCTAATGCCCCCAAGGTAGTAGCAATACCCAACTGGAAAGAAGCGGGCGTGTGTTTTGCCCCCACCGCTCACGCAAGCGTGATGGAGAACAAAGCCAAACTAGTAGAAAAACTAAACGAGTTGATAACAGCAAGCACTCCCTCACCCGACCTCAATCATCTAGAGACCTGCCATGTCAAAGATATGAGCGGATTATTTAGTGGTAAAGCTACTTTTAAGGGTGATATAAGCCAGTGGGACGTGAGTAAAGTAGAAAATATGGCAGGAATATTTGAGGGAGCAGAACTATTTGATCAGGATATTAGTGGTTGGATCGTAAACAGAGTGACAACTATGAGCGCCATGTTTAAGGGAGCAAAAGCATTTAACCGAGACATCAGTGGTTGGGATGTAGGAGCAGTGACTACAATGGAGAGTATGTTTGAAGGTGCGGAAGCATTTGAAGCAGACCTCACCGCATGGAGTGAGCATGTACAATCGACGGTAAATACAGCGTCAATGTTTGCTAATGCCCCCAAGGTAGTAGCAATACCCAACTGGAAAGAAGCAGGTATTTGTTTTGCTCCCACCGCTCACGTAAATGTGATGAAGGACACAGCAGAACTAAAAGAAATAGTTGACGCCGAAATAACTAAGGACCCAAACGTCAATCTCAATCACTTAGAAACCTGTAATGTAACAAATATGGATGAATTGTTTAAAGGTAAAACTACATTTAACGGTGATATTAGCCAATGGGA
>OY843750.1:0-37500 GCA_963693115.1 Spirochaetia bacterium | reverse complement strand
ACTCATTTTTTGTTGTAGTTTATACAACGTATGTATATGCTTACTTCTCTCAAAACTTTTTTTCATAGTTTTTTTATAAGATGCCAAGTTTGTGTCTAGTATATGGCTTCGTATAATTTATAATTGCGTATTATTAATTTTATCTTTACGGGTGCCTTTACGGGTGTATAGATGCTTTTAACTAAAGGCGTCGATAAAAAAGAGTCCATCAGTTAATTTTTTCTTTTTTATACATTAAAATAAAAATTTTTTTTATTGCAAAAATGTAATAATTATGACACATACATGATAGTACGTATATCTATTATAGTAATGTAAACCTCCTTAGATTTTGTGCCCCTTTTTAGGGGCACTTTTTTTATATGGGGTGCTACCCTAGTTGAGTTCAAAAGTTGATTTCAAAAGTTGAGTTCAAATTATTAACACCGTTCAATGATACACTAGACGTTTATATGTAGACGCTATGGTATATAATATGTGAGAGGACCAGTAGCTCAGTTGGTTAGAGCACTTCTCTGATAAGGAAGGGGTCACTAGTTCAAGTCTAGTCTGGTCCATCTGTGTGTTTGTATGTATTTGGTCAGCGTGTTACTAGTCAAAAAAAATTTAACAAAGTTATGGATGTTGCGTATATATACTCTTCTTGGTTGTTTGGAGAGTCATACATCGTACAAAATGTTCATTAGAAACTATATAGAAAGGTAGTCACACACATAAAATGATATGTCATACAGCACCTACCATGCAATGCCAGCCATGCTATGCAAATACCACTTGTAGGTATCATATAACTCATGTGATGCAGTATTCTATATGATAAAAATTAATCGCCCTTCATTTTCGCGTGCAGATTTGTCGTCTGTATTAGAGAAAATCATTAATAGTACAGAAGATAAAGAAAATAGTCGCGGATTTGAAAAAGAATTTTGTAAAAAATTTGGTTATAAACAGTGTTATGGAGTTGCTTCGCTGGGGCAGTCCTTATACGTTTTGCTCCGTTCGTTTACGGTACCTATTCGTATCATACTGCCTATCCTAACTCCGTATAGGCGTGTACAAGAGCTTAAAATGGTGGGCTATGACATCGAATTTTATGATCTTGAATTGATCGACTCGGCAATTGTGGTGCCTTCGCAAGAAGCAGAGCGACTTGCAGAATCTTTACAGGCACATTCTGATACCTTGCATGTAATTATTGCGCCTTCGTTCTGCGGAGAATACCCTCCATTACCCCACCTAGATCCTTCATTACAAACCCATAGTATAAGGCTTTTGTACACTCCAGAAACACAGGCTCAAGATCATCTATCTGCACCACCTTCTCGAAGCATAGATGTGTTTACTTTGTTGCATAATAACTATATCAGTGCCTTGGGTGGTGCGCTCATCGCCACGTCTAGTTCTTCGTTTGGTGGCACATACCCGGTTCTACGGGAAAGGCTATACGACGAGCTATCGCCACTTACAACTGCGCTTGCACAAGCCCAGCTTGCTCAGTATGATGCCTTTATTACCCGTTTTACAAAGATTCGTGACACCTATATGCAAAGTGCCACATCCTCTGGAGTTAACACCCTGTCATATGCCTGCTATGACAGGTCAGTATTGCAGAGTTTTCCTATATTTTCTACGCATGCGAAAGAGGCGTATAAATTTATCTACTCACAGGGGGTTGAAGCCGAATACATGTTTAAGGAGTCTTATATTGCATATGAGCTAGAGCATATTGAAGCAAACGATACGGCATTTTTTGATCGCTTTAAGGGGAGCATAACATTATTACAAACGTGTCTTTCGTTGCCGTTGAATCCTAGCCTAAGTAATGCCGAGGAGCAGAAGATAGGGAGCATCGTATCTGCACTACCCGTATGACAATGGTACAAGTAATTACATCAAGGATAACAGTTTCTCAGGTAGTTTTTTTTGTGACCACGTTGGTAGCCTCCTGTGCTAACTGCGGTACTGCTCACTATGGTGTTGCCCCCTATGGTATTGGTGGCAGATATGTTATGAACGTAAAGTATAGACAATGGAGGCGTATACGATGACTGTTCTCCTTATTCGTGCTAGTACAAAGAAAGAGGTTGTGCATGTGGCCACAAAGCTTGAAGAAAGATTAATACGGAAAGGAGTACAGGTGGTCCATCTCTATGGTCCCTACCAGTTACCTGTTGATCCAGAGTTGCCAGAGCACGATATAGACTTGGCGTGTGCAATAGGAGGAGATGGAACGGTGCTCAAAGCGGCTCGTATCTGTGCTGCACGCAATATACCCATTATGCCGGTAAAAGTAGGAGATTTTGGGTTTATAAATGAAATACAAAGCGACGAATGGGAGATGGAATTTGAAAACTTTATCTCCAAGAAAGCGGTGATTGTCAAACACTATTTACTAAATGTTCTGTTTTCAAAACAACGCTACCTGTCTGTGAACGATGTAACTATGTACGGTGCGGGGTACGGCACCATAAAGATCCGCCTGACTCGTGGCGATGAATTTATTAATCGATATCGTTGTGATGGGCTCGTTATTGCTACTCCTACTGGATCGACCGCGCACTCTTTATCGGTAGGTGGCCCCATAGTACTGCCAGGTAGCAGAATTTGCATTATCAATCCAATTGCACCATTCACCCTCTCTCATCGACCGCTTGTGCTTCCTATCGACAAAAAATTTACTGTTTTCATGGAAGAACAACAACGAACCTCTGCCTTGCTGGTAGTAGATGGGCGAGTGCTATGTGGTCTCAAAGCGGAATCGTGTGTACACATAGAAGATTCTGGTCTGTATGCCTCAATATTACAGTCGAGCAGAAGAAGTTATTTTGAAGTGCTGAGAACCAAACTGGGCTGGGCAGGAGATGTACGTGCTTGAGTCACTTAGTATAGTAAATATCGGTCTTGTTGAAAAACTCACCCTGCATTTTGGTGAACAAGTGAGTATACTCACAGGCGAGACAGGTGCAGGAAAATCGCTTATAATCTCATCTCTCCTACTTCTAAGCGGTAGGGGTACGCCTAAAACAATGATGCGTAGTGGGGCTACGCAGGCCTCTGTCGAAGCAGTATTTAAGGTATCGAGGGAGAGTGAACTTGCCCATTTTATACATGACAGGGGCATAAGCATAGAAAATGACATGGTCATCATGCGTAAACTGCTCAATGCAACTGGAAGAGCAAAATCGTACATAATGGGATTTCAGGTGTCAAATAAAGAGTTGCAAGAGTGTATGACAATGCTTTGCGAGGTATATTCACAACACGAATTTCAACTACTTTTTAGACCACATGAACAACGAAAATTACTCGATATCTACGCAGGATTACAAGAAAAAGTAGAATTGTTTTTCTCCGAACAAAAAAAGTACAAGCATGAAAAAGAATCTTTCTTGGAACACGAACGCATGGCAGAACATCGGATGCGAGAATTAGAGTACCTCGACTATGCGATCAAAGAGATAGAAAGCGCATCTTTGGAACCAGGAGAAGAAGAACGTTTACATGAGACTATGACGCGTGCAGTGCACGAGCAGCAGATTGCTACAGAGCATGCACATATTCTCAGTCATATAGAAGGAGAAGACTCACTTTTCTATCATCATTTTGAAGTCATCGAATCACTAAAAAAACTCACAAACCTATTGCCAAGTTTTACCAAAACGACTGCAAACCATGAGAAAATTTCTCAAGAGTACGTAGACTCTTTGGAAGCAATTAAGGGTTTAGTGAACACAATTTCTAGCTATACAAAAATAGATCTCCCTGCAGTAGAGGCGCGTATATCACTGCTTGAGTCACTCAAGTCAAAATATGGAAAAAGCATAGATGAAATACTTAGATATTATCAGAATGCCCGTAAAAAAAAGAGTGAGTTTACGCACATCAATACATCTCAATCGCACGTAGTCGCGCAACTTTCTGAAAAAAAGACTACACTCAAGCAGATGGCAAAAGAGATATATGACATTCGTTGCAAAAATGCCGAGGTCTATAGTACAAAAGTAAACGAAATATTACACGCGGTTGGTTTACAACACGCCGAATTTTATGTTAGAGTGTTTCCTCCCCATACCTCACCGCCTGTACCGCTACAATTTGAGATACGTACTAACCAAGGAGAGGATATACATCCCTTATCAGCGATTGCTTCGGGGGGAGAGCTATCAAGAGTTATGCTCGCATTAAAATCTATCTCATCTGATGCAATTAACCCGCGCACACTCATTTTAGATGAGATAGATGCCGGAATCGGTGGCACTATTTCTCGTAGTGTGGCAAGCTATCTTCATCAACTAGGAAAAAAGAATCAAGTTATTTGTATTTCACACAATGCAACGATTGCGGCAGTGGCCGAGACACAGTTCAAGGTAGATAAAATTCAAAAAAATGATCGATCTGTGGTGGTTGCATCCAAACTTGATGTTGAGTCACGCGTAAAAGAGCTCGCAAGGATGCTGGTTGGTCATGAAGAAAATAACCTTGCACAAACACAGTCACGACATCTGCTAAACGAATATGCGATACAATGAGCCATCAAATGCAACAATTGTTAATAATGATACAGACTGTAGTGGACTGTATAAATAATTAACAAATTATAAAGAAGTATGCTGGTGGAAAAATGTAAATAATATTATATAATATAGATAACATATACATTGTGGAGATAATTGCAAAATTAAGTTCTATCGAGCGCACATGTCCGCTCTTGGTTTCCCTCACAAGCGAGTACAGACGCCATAGTAATACACAAAAGCTAACAAATCCTAGTCTCTTGAGCGTAGAAGAAAACTACGAGATTATGGGTATGATGCTTAAAATTCTTTCAGCTCGTCTTGCCTTTCTTCGTATTCAAAAACAAAAAAACAACCAAATAACCATTGATTCTTCAGAACTATTCATCCAGACCTTAGATGCCTTTTTAAATTATCAGCTTGGGTTTTCAAAAAATAATAGTTTTGATATTACAAACGCGCAACTAATCGAAAATAATAGATACTGGTATGCAATTACTACACGGGCCTTAAGTGTACTTGCTCAGAAAGAGTACTATATCCTTGCCTCCTATTTTTTTACAGTTGAAACAGAAAAACGATTTACATTTCAAATTGGTGAGATGTTTAAAAGAATGATTTTTGTATTAAGGAATTTTACTGATTTTAAGGCGATCTCAAGAGGAGCAAATTCTTTTGACAAGCAAGCCGTTTCACCAGAATTACCTTACTTTCTTATATATTTGTTAGAAATGTTAATAGATGACTTTTGTAAAGTAAGCGCCATTGCACGCAATCTTCAAAAAGAGTCATCGGTATGGACTAATCAATCTATAGTAGCACTTGAGTTTCTTGCCCGTGTATATGGTATTCTAAATGACCACACAAAGGCAAAGGATATACAAAATCGTATACAACTGATGTCTCGTTATCTTAGGGAATAGCGCAAGCACTCAACATAAAAAACGCGATATGAAAAAAATTCTTCTTTGTGTGTGTGTAGTGAGCATACTTATTTTATCCTCCTTTCTTGGAGCATATGAACTACAAACTTCACGTGTTTTGGAGCATCCTCGTTTTGAGGATATACAAGAAACACATAAACTGCATATAGCCGTACCTTCGTATGAATCCTTATTGCTGTACGACAGTATATCACCCGAAATACTTACCTATGGTCCCCCTCTTTTTATAGCGGATCGCGGTCAATCAATAGTCAAAAGAGATACGATGGCAGGAGGGGGGCAAAAACAAGAACCAATAAAAAAAATAGAGTACCAAGGTGATATGCTGGCTCCTTATGGTATAGCTGTTCAAGTTCCAAGATACTTTGTTTTCTCTCACGGCTTGATAGTAGCACCCGATGTTTCGTCTATGCAAAACGTGCTATTAGCAAATATACCAAAAGATCTACCACGGGATATTACGGGCAATACAATAGAGAATAGTATTGATGAGCAAAAAATAGAAGATAAACCGCATATCTTGTACGAGTTAACCAAGGTGCGTCTTACTAATGAGGACATAGGCTTTTCAAAATTAATCTTTGTAGGTCTAGTAGTCGAGAATGAGCACTACACTGGTCTTGCTACTGCCAGCGCTACTGCTACTACTGCTACCAAAACAGTAGGTGATACTGCTGTAAGTACGGGTGCTACTATTGATGCTGAGAAAAGCCTGTTGTTTTGGGGAACATTGGATGAACTTGAACAGGGTATTTTCCCCAAGGCACACATAGTTGATCTACGATTAGAGCACCATGTTTCGCTACGCACCGTAGCAAGATTTGGTATTTATTTTTTACATAAGCAAGACCTATGGCTACTTAGAGACGTTCAGAAAGAGCCTGTACTAGAGCGTATTGACGAGCAAGTGTATGATTTTCAGGTTGTCGGCACTGATGAGTACCATGTATTACTCGTTGAGAAACGTGACGGGGCATATTTACAGTACAACACTAAACAGGGTATGCAAAAGGACGAACAGGAGGGTAGCCATGAAGGCATACAGAGGCGCTTTCTTAGTGCTACCTTTTCTCAACAATACAGCATGTATCAACTTGTGATGGACTCAGCTCAGAAATCTCTATATGTATTTGATACGAGTGAGGCGAGGCCAAACCTTATCTTTTCTAGCAGATTTACATATCAAGATGATAGTTTATAAATGAAGCATCTATTTTTCATGACATTATGTTGGCTAGAGGATAAAAAATACTCAAGGTGTGTCATCATGCGCCTGTCATCTCTTCTTTGTGTCTGTTGTATCATACTGCTTTTAGGCAAAGTAACACTTCTTGCATATGCACAAGAGTATTCAGTATTTGATAGTAGCAATGATAGCAAGATTACGGTGATAGGCAAAGAAAAAAGCTATTGGGCAGTAAAAGCTACGCCATCCGCGCCAAGTACAGTGTACAGCCCTTTGTCAGGGACGGTAGTGGCAACGTATGTCCATAGTGAGTCTTTGTGGAACTACCCGCATATTGTTATCTCTACCCACAATGGATTCTTGCTTTATATTACCGGTATTGTAAGTAGTTTGGGTCTTGGCGATTCAGTTTTTTCTGGAACAGACATAGGGATGACAAAGCAAAATACGGACATGACTATAGGCGTATATGACTCACACACATCAAAATGGATAAATCCCCGATTGTACATGGCCGAATATCTACCTCCTCCTCGTGTGCAACTCAGTAAAATCTACTATCAGCGTCATAGCAATACACCATATGTTGAGTTTAATACCCATATACCCAACCAAACTCACGTACTGAGATTTGTCTTGACTGTATCCGACGCAGAACGCCAAACAAGTATTCATGATTCCAGCAAGAGCGGGAATGAGGAAGCATTAGACGCTACGTCACTGCCTGAATATCAGAGTTATATGGTACATTACTTCAATTCTGCTAGCTTTCATGTCACTCGATCCGATATAGTATTGCTTACTAGAACAGTGTATGCACGAGAGGGGGGTGTACTCTGTTATTCAGATATATCGGTTTGTACAGTAGAGATACCTGACATTGATCTCAACAATGGGTATTATATTGCCAGCCTCACCCTACATGCTTCGCCCATACACCATAAGACAATTCGTTTTGGTCTTACTGCATCTTCTTTTATAGACTAAGATGTTTTTTATAGACTAAGCTATTTGCCTACTTTACTGTTGTTTTCTGTTGATAATCTGAGAGCAGTGGTCTGCTACTAAGAATTTGGTAGTAAGCATCCACCAATACGACATATCAAAAAATTCATTGGTCAGACATATACCAGCAAAGACTGTTGCAAAGATAGTGCACACGTATCTACCATAGTCCTTTGTAGGGGGGGTAGTGTTTGCTATCTTAATGTTAAGCACACAAGCAATTTGTACTAAAGTGGGAAATATTGGAATAAAATGGAATAATATTTATTTTTATTGACTTTTTTCCCAATATACTATATACTGTTATTAGTGTGAATGCAAATGAATGCAGTTTTCAGGGACTATACAACCTAACCATAGACACCAAAGGTCGTTGTTCTTTTCCTGCAAAATTGATGCAACAGTTAGATGACCAGAAGGAGCTCGTAATAACGCAGGGGCTTCATGGGGCACTTTGGCTTATTCCGCAGTTGTATTGGAAACAACTCATGTCGCGAATAAGTGGTTCGGGATCTCCCTTTGTTGAAACAGATCTTGAAATTGTGCGCTATTTTATTGGTCATGCCTATTCGGTAGAGTTAGAAGATGCACATAGGAGGTTTGCAATACCGAGCATACTCATCGATATCGCGCAGTTACGCGATAAGTGCATCATTGTAGGCATGGTAAAATTTTTTGAACTCTGGAATCCTGCTTGCTATCAGGAGCACACGCAAAAAGTGAGAGATAAGGCGCTTAAAAGAGTTTCGGACGAACTGGGAGGACTCATTAGGTTCTAAGGCAATGCACAAGCCCGTAATGTGTCAAGAGGTAAAAAAAGCCTTTGACCCCTGTATTAAAAATGGAAAACGGGTATTGTTAGATGCAACGGTAGGACTTGGTGGGCATGCCGAAATTCTTTTGAGTGAGTTCAGCCTCTTGAGATTACATGCCATTGATGCCGATGGTCAAAGTCTCGCACGGGCAAAGACGAATCTGGCTTCGTATAAGGAAAGAGTAATCTTACATGAGGCCTGGTTTGATGAATATCTAAAAGAATATACTCGATCTCTTATGCCTGAATCACGCCATTCTATTACGGCTACGGATGATCGCAGTACTGTTGAGGATAATCAGAACACCCTATACGACGGAATACTCTTTGATTTTGGAATCTCCATGTTTCATTATAAGGAAGCAGAGCGGGGGTTTTCGTACGATGAAGATAATCCTCTCGATATGAGACTGAGCAGTAGCACAGGCCTTTCTGCTTCAGATATACTCAATGACTATAGCGAGACGCAGCTACGTCAACTTTTTTTTGACAATGGCGAACAGCGATATGCACGTGTGTTTGCAAAGCGAATTGTCTCGCACAGAACAGCACACAGAACAGCACACAGAACAGCACACAAGAATTCTCCGATGTACTCACCAAGGCAGTTTTGCCAGATATTACAGCTAGGAAAAAAACCAAGCGACATGGCGCGTATTGCACGCGTGTTTCAGGCGCTAAGAATAGAAGTAAATAATGAACTAGAACGAATTAAAAAGGCATTTCGTTACGCTGTATATGCCCTACGACCAGGAGGTCGCATCGTATGCATATCGTTTAATCCCGAAGAAGACAGAATCATCAAACAGTTTTCGCGCCAATGCATGCACCCGACAAAAGGCATTACATCCGCAGATTATAAAAATATGACATTAGAGGTCAAAGATAAACTATTACCCGTCTATGCCGTTAATAAAAAGGCAATGCAAGCCACACAAGAAGAACTACTGGACAATCCCTCAGCAAGAACCGCAAAGATGAGAATTTTTGAAAAATATATATGAAGCATACACTTTTTCTCTTTTTTCTTTGTATGCTTATACTGGGTGCAAAGGTAGTTATTACTGGAAAAAATCTTCAACTCGAAATTAAAAAGCAAGAGTTATTAGAGCTACAAGAACTCACACTAGACGTAAGCAAAGATGTAATTGCCCGCTTAGAGTACTACAAAAGTGCAAGTTTTCTTAATAGCCAAAAAGAAAAACTAGGACTCGTTGAACTCACTCCTCAAAATACAATTGTAGTGCCTCTCAGTACCCATGTTCTTAATAAAAGCACCGAAAGCAAATAACGATGTACACTGCCGCCTGGCTTATTGAAACTCTACAGGGATATCTAGGGGGCTTTGAGTGGTCTCGCGTAAACACTCCTCCTACACAACATACAGTACAAAAAGCAGGTGTTGAATGCCTTGAATGCAGAATAGTTTCGCCAAAGGGTACAGTACGGGCTACGCACTTTTCTGAAGAACTCAAAACATATACATGGCACACCCTATGCTATGACTCAAATACCGTACAAGCGCATTCCTTATTTGCGTGTCTTAGAGGCTCGCGTACACGGGGAGAGCATCACATTACTGAGGCACTTGCTAACAAAGCATCAGTGGTACTGGTACATTATGATTTTTTTGCATTACATACCAAGGTTGGCATGCACACTGTCTACACAACGAATGCTACTACTGATGACACGTCTTCTTCTCGGTTGCTACCAGATTTAGATACAATAACATTTCCCTATCATAATAATCCCTATGTGCTCATTGCGGTTGAGTCTGTAGAACATGCGCTTACCTGTATTGCACATGCAGTTCGCCATCGATATGGACAAGACACACATTGCATAGCAGTCAGTGGAAGCAATGGTAAAACAAGCACTACACAATTGTTAAAAAAAATGTTTTCGACGCAGTATACCGTGACTGGAAGTGAGAAAAACTACAATTCTGTGCAGGGCTTGGCTAAGTCAATGATAGAATCTGACTGGACTGCAGACTATGGAATATTTGAGTGTGGTATAGATAAAAAGGGAGAGATGACACAGTTAGTTACAATGCTTGATCCAGACGAAGCAGTGCTTACAAACATTGGTACCGCTCATGTAGGTAACTTTGATTCACGTGATACGCTCATTAGAGAAAAACTCAGCCTCGGGGCATCACGTAATAATTTACAGACATTCTGGTTGCCAGAGACGCTTGATCAGCGTGCGGAATATCTCGTACAAGAACTATTCATACATACAAACGCTAAGAGTGGTAATCGCATACACAAGAATGCTCGCCTTGCTCGACATGGTCCCTTTGTTACGGGTTATTTGCGTGCTCATTCTACCAGTCTTGATACTACTACGATATACCTTAATGATGGAAAATTTTGTATCCCCCTTAATGGAACAAGCGGTGTCTATGTTTTTTTGACGGCATTGAGTCTTGCTCGTGCGCATGGTATCAACAATAAAGGTATAGAGCTGGCATTGCGTAGCTTTGAGGTATTGCCGGGGAGGGGAAAGATAATGAGAGGAACACCCACCATTATAGACTATAGTTACAATGCAAGTCCAGAGTCAGTATGCGCAACGTTAACATGGTTTGCTGGCTTTTCACAATTAAAAAAAATTGTGATACTCGGCGGAATGCGAGAGCTTGGATCGGATAGTAGTGCGTATCATAAACAGGTGATGCACCTAATAAAAGAACTGAATTTTTTTCAAGTTTTTTTTGTGGGTAGGGAATACACGCAGTGTTCAGGCATACGTGACATGCCCACAACATGGGTTTTTTCAGAAAAATATAGTGAGCTTGAACAAAAGATACAGCATAAGTTTCAACTAAAGTATAAAAATCTAAAAAAAGTTGCCGTTTTACTAATAGGGAGTAGACATTACGCTCTCGATAGATTAATTACCACTGCTAGCATTTAATGTGGCAGTAGTTAATATGACAGCAGTTAATGTGGTACTACTCACTATATAAAAATTGTACCCCCATGCAACTATAGGGGAACTATAGGGAAACTATGGTAAAAATTTTACTTACATGTTAGAATATCTTCTTTTTGACCTACGCGATACATTTTCCTTTCTCAATTTACTGCAATATATTACCTTTCGTACTGCGTACGCAACAATTACGGCCTTCTTAATTGCGTGGTTGTTACTTCCCTTGCTGATAAACGTACAGCGACGCAAACAGTATGGAGAAATTATTCGTAGCGATGGACCAAGAGGACACACAGTTAAAGCGGGTACTCCCAGTCATGGGGGGATAGTTATTAGCATCGCGCTATTGATGTCGATGGTATTGTGGATGAAAATTGACAGCCTCAATACATGGCTTTGTGTTATCGTACTGATAAGTTTTACCATATTGGGATTCATAGATGACTACATAAAAATTCACCTGAAAAACAAGAAAGGTCTGCATGCAAAGGCAAAGCTTTTCGGTCAGTTTATTATTGGAACCATCATTGCCATCATGCTGGTACGATTTGGGCAAGAAAACACAACATATCTCTATTTTCCTTTTTTTAAGAATTCGTATGTTGACCTCGGGTTTTGGTATATTCCACTCGTTGTCTTGATGATAATGTCGAGTTCAAATGCAGTCAATATTACCGATGGCTTGGATGGTCTCGCAACGGGATTGATTATATTTGTAGCCGTAGGGTTTGCAGTACTTGCGTATATATCGGGAAGAATTGATTTCTCAGAATACCTCTCTATACCGTTTATTCCTCAAGCAGGAGAATTGGCAGTTCTTGCAGCGGCGATTGTTGGGGCCTGTGCAGGCTTTTTGTGGTACAACTGTCATCCCGCAAAGATAATGATGGGAGATTCGGGTAGTATGAGTCTCGGTGCTTTGATAAGTACGCTCGCAATTATTACAAAACACGAGCTTCTCTTGATAATCTTGGGAGGTGTATTTGTGCTTGAGACTGTTTCAGTGATAATCCAAGTGGGGCACTATAAACTCAAAAAAAAGAGGGTGTTTCTTATGGCGCCTCTGCATCATCATTATGAGGAAAAAGGTCTTAAAGAAACTACCATAGTAATACGTTTTTGGATTATTGGCATTTTCTTTTTAATTCTAGCGCTTTCAACATTAAAGATTAGATGACTACGAGCACACTTTACGTCCGCTTTAAAGCACTCTTTGTAGTATTACTCTGTATTGGTTTTGCACTGACGTTTTCATTGTCGCATGCCATGAGTTTTTTACAAGGAAGTGATTCGTTTAATTTTTTGCTTTTATACAAGCAGCTTATCGCAGGGGGGATAGGCTATGTCATGCTCATGTGTATCCTGCGTATGCGCGAAAAAACCTTGCGATCTGTAGCCTTTCTTGTATTTGTATGTACCATGCTTATCATGTGTTATGGATCCTTGTTTGGTGTTTCTATAAATGGGGCTCGGAGATGGATATACATATTCGGGGTATCACTGCAGATTGGAGAATTTGCTCGAGTGAGCCTCTTGCTCTATATTGCTCATATCATGGCACAATACGATGAAATACATGCAAGGGCAGAGTACAAGCTACCACAGCATTTGCTAATGGGAAAATTGTTAATGAGGCTGTTTCTCTCGCTCTTCTTATTTGTCTTTTTTCTTTACCTTCAGCGCGATTTTTCGACGCTCCTAATTACGGTAATTATCTTATCAGCATTAGCGTCTGCTTCATCGATTCCTAAGCGAAAATTGGTACTGTGGTTTGCATTGTTACTAGTAATATTTTTTGTTGCTATCTTGCTTGATCAAAATCGATTAGAACGTATTGCTAACTTTTTTTCCCAAGAAAACTATAGTACTCAATACCAACTCTCACAAGCTTTTGAAAAAATAGCAGAAGGTGGATTCTTGGGAAAGGGTATTGGAAATGGAATGGTCTCTATAACATCGCTTCCTTATTTTAATCATGATTTTGTATTTGCGTATATTGTGCACGAATATGGTCTTGTGGGGGCAGTGTTGCTCCTGAGTGTATTTGTGGTATTGGCGCGCTTTTGCCTTGTTTTGACCAAGTTTTTTTATAAAATCAATCGTTTTTATTGTTATGTAGTGATAGGTTCTGCGCTCAATTTTTTGGTTCCTGTGTCAATACATATCATGGTTAATACGGGCTTGTGGCCAACGGCGGGGCTTGTGTTTCCGTTTTTGTCAACGGGAGGAAACTCCCTCATTGCTTCTATGCTTTCATTTGCTTTTTTGCTGAAAGCAGCAAAGGAACGTCAAACTATTATGGCAAAGGCCTTTGAAGTAGGAGATTTTGATGGCATTAACTAAACGCTTTAAGATAAAAAAATTGATGGTATGGCTTGTAGCTTGGGGAATTATTGCCTTGTTTTTGCTCGTTGTTGGGGTTTCTTTTTTTTTAACGGAATATAAATATACTCGCCTTGAGTTGAATGGAGGAGCAGATATTTCTTATGAGGAGATACTAGCGCTTACTGGCTTGCAGTTTCCAATGCAATATACAAAGGTTCATGCACACGATATTGAGCAAAAACTCATTGCCCATCCACATATTGAGCAAGCGATAGTGCATAAGCGCCTAACATCAACACTTGAGATAGAACTCAGGTATGCCACACCACTTGTCTATGTTCAAGATGTGCAAAAGAATAACATACATTATTTTGATAGTCAGGGCAGGTATATCCACAAAAGCGCTTCTCTTATAACAAACACCAAACTACCCATCGTAGAGCTTAGGGGTATTGATCTCGAATTCAAGGCACTGGGGTATATATTGCCAGAACACCACCACTGGTACTTGTCACAGCTGGGAGTACTACAAGAGCGTGCTTTTTTTGAAAATATAGGCTCATTACATGTTGCCTCTAACGAGGATGGGGTGGAGGTAAAGCTGTATGTGCAAGATTTTGAGGTGCCGTTCTTGTTGACCCGCATTGATGAATCTACTATTGCTAAACTAGTCCAATTTTCACGTACAATTTCCAAGTATAATGTGAGTAATACGATAGCATTTTTTGATATTAGGAGTGGATTTATAATTGGCAAAGAAAACAGTGGTAAGCAAGAACGACTATGATATACCGTATATACTAGGGGTAGATCTTGGAAGCGCAAGTAGCAAACTAGCCCTCGCTACATTTGATCCCGAACTTGCGAGTGCGGTGGAAATAGTAAAGGTGGTGGAGTTTTCATCACAAAAATCGGTTGAACGCGGATCAGTAGTCAATGTAGAGTCACTCTCACAGTTGCTCCGTACGGCACTTTCTACGCTCTTGAGCGATATTCCTTCTAATACACGCCTGTTTTATGTTTTTTCTCTCAATGCAAAGGGCATGCGTTCTTTTGTCAATAAAGCGACGTATCCCTTTAGTACCTATAAAGAAAAAATTACGCAGACTCATATTGATTTTGCAAATAAGATGGCAGGCAACTTATCGCTTGACGAAGATCAACTGTACTTGCATTTTATGCAGCAGTATTTTAGGGTTGACGATAGAAGTCCTTGCAAAAATCCCATAGGGGAGCTAGGTACTAAGCTTGAGTCAGAAGTACTGCTTATAAGCGTGCTTAAAAACGAACTCATCAAAATACGTGATTGTGCTCATCTTTCGGGTATACGCTGTGACTTGCCATGCGCTGGCCCGCTTGCATCCGCGGAGTCACTTTTGACACAAAGTGAACGTGAAAAAGGAGTCTTGGTAGTAGACTTTGGCGATCAAAAAACGTGTGCGAGCCTCTATCAAGACGGTCTTCCGCGTGCGACCGCTATTGTTCCACTCGGTAGTCACGAAATAAGTTCTGATCTTGCACTTGAGTTGCAAGTTCCTTTTTCTATAGCAAGGAGTATTAAACATCAATTTTGTTGTGTGCATCGTAGTTGTCTCGAAGATCTTTCTCCAGAACTTGATCTTTCGGATCTCGCTCCCGAGTACCATAGTACGGTTTCTTCTCAAAGAATATATGAGATTGCCTACGCACGTACTATAGAGATATTTTCATTGCTCTTAAAGCGTCTGGTTCACGTAGATTCGGCCGTGTATTATCCGCTTGTTATCACGGGTGAAGGCGCTAAGCTTATGGGGCTCACACAGGTGCTTGAGGAAATCTGTAAGACACGGGTGCGACTCGCACAGCCTTGGAACTGGGGTGGTGATGCAGATCAGTATCGATCACCACGGTTTAGTCAGGTGATAGGGCTTACAAGCATAGGAGCACAGTACTATCAGACATTCCTGAGCAAAGAAAAGCATCCTCATGGTGAAACGCACTCTGTACTGCGTTCTCCTAAAGAAATGCAAAAAAAGAGACAAGATGGAAGTCAGCAAAGCGATACTCAAATGCGTAGTGGCATTAATTGGTTTGGAGCTTTCCGTGACAAGGTTAAAACACTTTTGTCCCTAGGTGATTTACAGGATTAGTACAGTAGCACATGGTACAAAATTGAAGCAAACAAAGCAAAGACGCAAGGTAAGTAAACGAGTCTTGGTCAATTGCGTAAACAAGGCTAATTAAGGCAAACAAAGAGGTAAACAAAAGGCAAACAAAAAGGCAAACAATACAAATTAAGGAAAACAAGAACACTTGACCTCGTATTTTTATAGCTACTGTGTTAGGGTGTATTAGGGCTCAAAGCTATGGCATTTACAAGTCTCTTAATTTTTATGTTATGTATTTTACGGTGCCATACTTCAGGGGGGGATGTATGCTTTTATGCTAAAAAACACTTGACAAAGCACGTGTGTATTGGTATACTAAAACATTGATAAAAAAACCAAAAGTTAAAAAAAGCCAAGAAAGAGGAAATGCATATGAACATAAACATCAATAAAAAAGATTACACCACACCACGCTATCTCTATACTGTCTGTGCAGTTATAGCAGTATCTCTTGTGTTTGAGATAGTTGTCAACTATACTGTCTGTGCAGTTATAGCAGTATCTCTTGTGGGGTGGGATTCTATCTTGTCGCGAGAATCCCAATGATTCAGCTGACAATACAGAGCCACCAAATCCCCTCACATTTAGCTTTATAGACAGCGCCTTTCCTACTGATACAGGACTTTACTGGGGAGAGACGGGTATACTACAACCTTCGTTGACAAACGGAGAGGTGGTAGACTCAGATGGCTGGAACTATAAGAGCGTAACGCGAGATGGTACTCCTATATACGTGGGTACCGATACTACCTATGTAAGTCTTGATACCAGTGGAGACTATGCAGGCTATCTACGAATAAAGTTTACCATAGAGGATGATAAGTACAATAACTATGTAGATGGGGAGTATCTAGCGGGGAGTACGGAGTATAAGGTAGAGGTGAGTGGAACATCGACAGAGGGGACAGAATACAGCAATACCTTTACCTATGAGCTATCAAATGTGGGGCTAGAGTTTGTAGTTATCTCTTATGATGAGGAGTCTAAGGGTTATGAGCTAGGGTTTAGGTTTATAACAAGTTTTGAGGGTATGTTTACTGAGGCGGTGTTAAATTCTATAGATCTTTGGCTACTGATTTTGGCGCGCGACAGAAGTCTCCATTCGGCTCAAATAGGACAATTTGATGTATTTACCACTGGTGCACCTTCTGCTACATCACCTGATACCGATGATGTGTATCGGAGGATTGTAAAGATAGATGGCAGTTCTTTGTATGCTACTAGTTTTAGAATTAGTTACACAGTAAATTCTGAAAGCAACCCAGAAAAGTCACACATCTACTATATAACGATAAAAGACGATGCTCGCACAGGAGCGCTGGTAGGGCAGAGTTTTGTGCTTCCTATTGATAAACTTCTACCATCACTGGCTACGTTAGCTACTATAGACTATACAATCGACGCAAGAGGAGTGAGTGCCAAAAAAAGGGAGTGAGTGCCAATGTGGGCATCTTCATCTGAGCCTTGTTTATAGTACTAGGCTGAACCGACTGTGTTATTAAGCGATAGCGTGTAGTCTTTGTTGCTTGTAGATACATATGATACCTTGATTTTTGCCTTACCTTGTCGACTTACCTCGTAACCTTATCTCGTTGCCGACTATGTGAAAGCGGGTTAGTGACATCTAATCATCTAACGTATTAAAAATATATTCCCTAAATATTAAGCAAATATTCACAGCCAGTAGTGGTATATATGAACGCAATCAACGCTCATCAAGCAAACAAAAAGCATATGTGGTATACTAGCACCATGCCACAAGAACAAAAACAAGACCAAAGAAAAGACCAAAAAAAAGACCAGTCCTCCCAAGAACAATTCCCCGAAAAGCAGTCTCCTCAAAGCCATCTTTCTCAAAAGCATTCTTCCCCAGAACAACAGACACAGGGGTATTTTATAAAGATTGATCATACGGCTCTTGATCTAATACAGAGAATAGTGCGCGTCGAAGAAGAAACAAAGCATCTCAGAGAAGACATGCATACTCGTTTTGATGAAAGCAACAGACGATTTGATGAGATGAACAAGCGACTGGAGATTATGAGAGCAGAGACAAACCAACGCTTTGAGGAGGCGAGAGAGGATTCAAATCGGCGCTTTGAGGAAATGAGAGAAGACTCCAACAAGCGTTTTGAAGAGATGAACAAACGCTTTGAGGATACGAACACACGCTTTGAGGATACGAACACACGCTTTGCTGATTTACGAGAGGACATGAACAAGCGCTTTACTATGGTGTTTACCTTTATCACAATAAGCACCGTACTTATATCTACGCTCGTAACAGTATTTGGGCTACTAAGTTAGAAACCTCACGTATAGGGTAAACGAGACACAGATGTCGCATAAGGTGCGCTACGAGCAAGAGTTTAATATACTTTTTCCATAAGAGTTGTAAATATTGTGACGAGATCATTATAAGCCCAAAATAGCCAAGCAGAACGACAGGCAGAATAGCCAAGTAGAAGACAATAGAAAAACAAAAAAATAATCAATAACAAGTAACCAGTTTAGTACGAATGTTCGTCTTGTTACTTCTTTTATTATTCACATATTTCTAGCTTCTTCTTAATTTTTTTCTTGTCCAATATGTTGTTGTTTTAATTTGTGAATATGATGTTTTGTACTATAAAATTTATGTAGAGAGCACTTGACAAGTATGCGCCGCATTGATATAATTTAAATGATTATTTTCAAATATATAATTATTGGCTACCTTTATATATTGTGCTTTTTTTTACATCAAGTAGCTGTGCACAATAAAGTTAGTAAAACGTAAGCCAAGTCGAGCTAAGAAAAAGGAGCACATATGAATATAAATAACAAAAGACATAATTATAATCTGTACACCGTTATAGGTCTACTATTTTTTTTCTCTTTAGGAGCTATGCTTTCTTGTGTTAGTGATGCTAGTGATGCTGGTGGTTCTGATGGAGAAAAAAAAACTGGTACGTTAGGATTTAATTTTTTTGATCTTGCCCTTCCCACTGATACTGGCTTGTATTGGGGAGAGACGGCCATACTACAACCTCTGACGAATGGTGGGGAAAAAGTTAATAAAAATGGGTGGAGCTACAGGGTAACACGAGACGGGAGGGTGATATACGCGGGTGCGGACACACAGGATGTCAGGGTAGAAGCAACAGGAACCTATAAGGGTTTTCTAAATATTCAATTTACCGATGAACGCGATAAATACAATGGCTATGTAGCGCAAGAATATCGCTTAGGAAGTACGCTTTATTCTGTAGAGGTGAGTGGTACTGGTGAGTCGGGTACAGAATATAGTGGTAGATTTGACTATGCCCTACCAAACGTAGGATTCCAATTTAGGGTACACTCCTATGATGAGACATCAAAAGGCTATGAGTTAAGTTTTAGATTTATACCAAGTTTTAAAGAAATGTTTGCCAAGGCTGATTTTGATACCTTTAAAAGTGCAACGGTATATGGTACTCCGAAAACAGCCACAAGTGACGCGCAACTCTTCACTTATAAAAAAGAGGGAGATACTATCCAGTTTACTGAACATGCACCTCAGATTGCATCATCCAATACTAACAATCAATATTATAAAATTGCAGGTGTAGGTGGTGTTTCTGCGTACGATACTGTGATTGATATCCGCTTTGAGACAACAAACCAATCAGATGTATTGTATAAAACTACCTACAGAGTAAGTATTACAGAGGGTAATGATGCTGGAAGTCTAGTCGGACAGAGTTTTGTGTTGCCTGTTGCCAATCTTATGAAAACACTTGATGCCGGTAGTCAGATGACGGTTACAGTCAATGCTGGAGGAGTGGAAGTAAGTCTTGATGAGTAAACTTCTTCTTCGAGAATGGAAACGATGTAATTGGCTCAGTATAGTAAACTAGAGAAAAATATATCCAATACAAATTAGGTAAAGCGCAAACACAAGGCAAAAAAAGAATGCTACCGATGCGTTATATTGTTAAATGTACATAGCAAATTGTTGATAAAAATCAAGAGCAGAACAAGAGAAAGAAAAAAGAAGAAAACTCCAGAAAAGTTTTAGTGTATTGTATTTTCGCTACTATCTTCTGTGTTATTTCTTGTGTTGTTATGTCCCATGTTATGCCTTTATTTATTGGAGCTACAAGCTTTCATGGTTACAACTACTTTTGATTTTTAAATCATTGAACGTTGGTTGTGGACTATGCTTTGCTTGACACAAATTTGTTTTTTTGTCATGATTAAATAAGAGTGTCTCCGTCGTCTAGTGGTTAGGACTCCAGGTTTTCATCCTGGCAACAGGGGTTCGATACCCCTCGGAGATAACGGGCCGCTAGCTCAGCTGGTAGAGCAACGCCCTTTTAAGGCGCAGGTCGCAGGTTCAAACCCTGCGCGGCTCAGTACATTCTCTCAGTCATGACAAGTCATTGTACCAAGCAACATACATTATCCTTAATTTTTTTATACGTGATAGGAGGATGCTTTTTTTTGTATTCTTGTGTAGGTTATAAAACGCAACTACAGCACGAATATGGTTTACGCGCTACCGAATTTGAAAAAGCAGGAGAATACCAGCAAGCTCTTTCATACTATGAAAAGCTCTACCAAATTGATAGGTCAAAAGATATATATCTAAAGTACCTAGAACTCGCCCTAGATGCAGGTGATACTGATCGAGCAGGGGAGCTACTTGAGTCAATGCCATTATCCATAAAAAAACAACTAACGTATAGAGAACTACGAGGATATCATGCGCTTAAGGTTGGTCAATATAGGGTTGCTAGTCGTGAGTATAAAAAGCTCATTGATAAAGGGTACTCATATCCACGCGTAATAAATAATTATGCTCTCAGTAGGTATTATCTAGGAGACTATTCGGCTGCATTAGAAGCAGTACGTGCACTGCCAGACGATGCATATAATTCGACAGCAATTTTGCTCGTACTTGCTCTGTGTCTCCCCGAAGAGGTTGAAAATAGCACAAAAATAATTGCGGATATCACGCTAGACGTCAAGCAAAATACCAAAGCGGACACCACGCTAAATACCGGAGTAAATGTAGAGTCAACAAGCGAACGAGAAAGCACTCCAACAAGCCAATCAGAGAGTAAACAGAGTAGTAGCTCAGATATAGTAGATATGGTAGAAGAAAAAGCTCCAGATACACATACTTTGCAATTAGACAAAGACAATGACAGTAAGGTATTGTCCAAAGCACAAGAAACATCGAAGGCGCAGAGTACGCAGAGTATACGCAGAGTACAGAGTACGCAGAATACTCAAAACACTGCAGAAAGAACAAAGAAGCCTACTCGCCTGCCGATATGTGATACTATTAGTCTCGAAGAATACATATCAAAATCTATTCTTTTGAGCAAAGCAAGGGTGTTAGGCATGCTCAGCAATAAGCAATACCTATACATCGACAGAGCGCTTGAAAGACATCAAGAGCATGCTGACGACTTACGGCTCAGTTTCTTAGACGCGTTTATAGAAGCGGTGGAACAAGACTACACAATACCACACATGGAGTCCAAAACAAGTTTTTCAGATACTATCGTGTCAGACACTGAGTCAAAGACTGACCTAGGAGACGCTCAAGACATAGAATCAAGCACCAACCAAGAAGAAGCTAGTGAGTTAGCAACGCGCAGTATACCAAATGAAGAAACAGGAGAAGTAGCAGACGGGGATATAGCACCAGTTATCACAGAGGAAAAAGATGAAATCACCGATGTTACGCTACTCTCAGATGATGCAGAGCTAGAATTTGCGTACTATTATTCGCTTTTTTCAGCTACGATTATTCATCTTCGCATGGATAGTCCCCTGACTGGTAATCCGCGAATTTCTGAGCTCATCGCATCACTCAGACAGAGCATTAGATATGGTATCCTCGATTCCAGTGTATCTGATGTAGCATATGCCTCAGAAAAGTTGAAAGGCGAATTTGACGAATTGATAGAGATTTCTCAAGGAAGATCGGTGCAAGAAGAACTTATTGCACTAAGAAAAGAAGTAAAATCACGAGCAAGCGAAGCAGAACCTGCACAGGACGACGAGAGTAAAGATAAAAACGAGAAAAACAATGACAAAGTAGGTAGTGACGAGACTAAGAATAGTACAGATGAACTCAGTAGCGCAGGCTCTGACGAAGCAATCTGACAAAGCAACCAGACAAATCAGACAGACAAGACAGCAAAACAAGACAGCCAAAGCAACCAAACAAGATAGCCAAACAAGATAACCAGTGAAGATTAATATTATATTTGTGTGACTTGCATAGAGTCACTAGATTTGTGACACGGGGCTACATTCATTAACATAAATGTGAGAATTAAAAAACTACAGGTAGCTGTAAGGCAAGGCTCTTACACAAGACTAGGTCTTATTCTGTGTACTATATTTTTTTAACGCGTTCACATATTGTACGTACTACAATTTCGGGTGCTGGACTTGAGTCCAAGGTGAATAGCTTATCTGCCAACTTTGTTTGTGATTCTAATATGGTAAGGAGCGGAGCAGTTTCTGTGTAGTAGTTTTCGAAGCGTTGCCTAATCACATCAGGCTTATCGTCTGGTCTTTGGATAAGCGGTTCTTGTGTAATATCGTCTTTCATGGGAGAGGAAGGAGGATTGTATTCTACGTGGTACACTCGTCCCGATCCGGGATGTATGAGCCTTCCGCTTAGGCGATGTATGATTGTCTCTTCGCTTACTTCAAACAAGACAAATAGATCAACGTCTACGTTATGCAGAGTCCAGGTTGTTTGTTCTATAGTGCGTGGGAATCCATCAATAATCCACCCGTTTTGAGCGTCTGCTTCTAAAAGACGTTGTTGCATCAGATCGATGGTGAGTTTATCTGGTATTAGCCCACCTGAGTCAACAATTTTCTTTGCTTTTATGCCGAGGGGTGTCTTATTACTGATGTTTTTTCGTATGATGTCTCCAGTTGAAATATGAGGAATAGAAAATTCGTGTGCAACCTTTGAAGCTGCCGTACCCTTTCCTGATCCTGGTGGTCCGATAAATATTAAATTCATGTATCTATTTACTATAATACTATATGTGTAATTTTATGGTGAATTCAAAACGAGTATTTCATGCCAAACGGTATTGTGTTTTTCTTGTGTATTTATTTTTACCACTGTTGTTATTTGTTGTTTCGTGTACGAGGGAAAAAAATAAAGATGAAGCCGAAGCAGCAAGATCCGAAACAACAAGAAGCAGTGAGGTACATTCGGAATTAGATTTAAACCATAACCACATACAGCCAGCCAAACATTCAGAAACAGACCCAGAAACAGATTCAGAAACAGACCCAGAAACAAACACGAAGACAAAAGAAATTTCAGAATTACCACCACCACCACCTCCTCCACAGACGCAAGAGCCAGCATCGTCACCTGCGCCACCACCACCAACACCAACACCAACACCAACAATTGTCGAGTCGAGCTATACCCTAACAGGCAAGGCACTCTCTTCTGTTTCTGTGTCTCGCAAGACTGCTCCCAATACAACTACAAGTACAACTACAAGTACCAAAACCACTGCAACAGAAAAAAATAGTAATAATATGTTTCTCATAGAAAGTATATTTAGCGTTACAAAGAAACAGCTAGAAACATTCTCTCCAATACAATCTAGGGCTTACGTACAAGATGGTTTATTAAACGTCTATGCGTCACACGATACCCGCATCGGTAGGCTTGAACACGGAAAGCGAATCGTGTACAAGGAAGAAATATTGCATCTTGTATCGCTCATTATTCACGCCTTACAAAACAATGATGTGCAGAGCTTAGAAACGCATATTTTTTCTTCCGAAAAAGAACTCATTATGCGGCAGCTTCGACCTCTGTTCCAGTATCAGACCCAGCACGAAGAATTTTTTGATGACGTTCGCGTAGGAGAAATAAGGGATATAGGTTCAAAGTCTAAAGTGGTTCCACTACGCATATTTGTATGGAATAGTGAATTTTTTTCAGATGCACGCCTACAAGTATATGTAGATTTTATTAATGGAGAATGGCTCGTAAGTGCGGTAGAAGGTGATGCAACAAGTTTTTTTGAACAGCGTGCAAATGACTCTCTATTTGAGCCCTCTGGTGCGAATGGCGTCGGCGACTTTTTTTGAATTGATGAGCACTTGTCCATCAACACAAACCAAGAGTATCTGCATAGAGTGATATACAGGAATCCTCCTGTTTTATTTGGTTATTTTTAATAGTGTTCGGAGAATGTTTTCTTACATAAAAGAAGGATTACGTTTTTTCTTTATGCCATTTGTCACACTTCAGGGTTTAATTCACCGCTATATGCAATACTCATCTTTACAAAAACTCAGGGCTCGTATATGATGTAATTATGGTGGCGTAGCTCAGGTGGTTAGAGCAAGCGGCTCATATCCGCTGTGTCAGGGGTTCAAGTCCCTTCGCCACTATTTTTTTTTTGGTTTTTTTTTTTGGTTTTTTACCTTGGGGATTTTACCTTGGATTCTTCTTTGTTTGGTGTTTTTATTCTGGATTGCTGATATAGGGCTATTTCTCCTCTCGTAATTACATTTTTGTAATTTTTTATTACCTGTAAAACGATAAATATAACCTTTCGATAAAAAAGTGGTTAAAAACAATACAGGTGTAGTATAATAAGATATCATTAGCCTATCTCAGTTATTGTATAGGACGATTTTGTTGGTAATGCGATGAGGTTTTTTATATAAGGGCTGAAGGCTAAGTCACCATCACACAAATGAGGAGGTTAGTGTGGAAGCACTAAATAATTTTATTAATACGGTCAACGGATTTGCATGGGGACCACCTATGCTCTCCGCCTTGGGTTTTACGGGACTTTTGCTCACGTTAGGCTTGGTATTTATGCCATGGCGAAAAATAGGCTATGGTTTTAAGCTACTCTTTAACAAAGATGATCAAAGTGAGTCGCTAGAAGGAGAGGTCAAACCTTTCAATGCACTTATGACTGCACTTTCTGCAACGGTAGGAACGGGTAATATTGTAGGTGTTGCCACTGCTATTGCATTGGGTGGGCCTGGAGCAGTGTTTTACATGTGGCTTATCGCTCTCTTTGGTATGGCTACAAAGTATGCAGAAGCAGTATGTGCGGTGACCTATAGAGAACAAGACGCGACAGGCAGGTATGTAGGAGGACCTATGTACTACTTGAGAAAGGGTGTGGGAGATTCTGCTCCTGGTCTTGGAAAATCTCTAGGATGGATCTTTGCACTTTTTGGTGCGGTTGCTGCATTTGGTATAGGAAATGCAGTGCAAATACACTCAATGGCTGATGCGATGGTCGAAAACTTTAGAGTTCCCACTTTTGTGACAGGAATTGTTATTGCTTTGCTGATTGGTTTTGTCATATTTGGCGGTATTAAAAGAATAGCAACCGTCGCTGGTAAATTGGTACCCATCATGCTTGTGCTCTACGTTGTTACTGCGCTCATCATTATCCTGATTAACATAGGGCAAGTTCCTAAGGCGATTGGGCTTATTTTTCGCTATGCCTTTACTCCTGCTGCTGCAGTTGGGGGATTTTCGGGTGCGGTCGTAGCTGCAGCAATACGGTTTGGTGTCGCACGCGGGGTGTTTTCTAATGAGTCCGGTTTGGGTTCTGCTGCAATTGCTCATGCGGCTGCTAAGACAAACAATCCTGTTCAGCAAGGTATCATTGCCATGCTTGGCACCTTTATCGATACGATCATTGTATGTTCTATGACAGCCCTGGTGATTCTTACGTCAGGTGCGTGGGAATCAGGCGAAAATGGAGCGGTTCTAACTTCTCAAGCATTTAAGTCGTCTGTTCCCGGTGGTCAGTATATTGTGACAGTAGCGCTTGTTGTATTTGCTTTTACCACGATACTAGGATGGTCATACTACGGTGAACGTTGTTGGCAATATATATTCAACGAAAAAAGCCTCGTAATATATCGGGTCGTTTTTGTACTCGCCATAGTTGCGTTTGCAAATGTTAAAATTGGATTTGTGTGGAATCTGTCAGATACACTCAACGGTCTCATGGCAGTGCCTAACCTCATTGGACTGGTCTTGCTTGCACCGATGGTGTTCAAAGTTACCCGCAAATATTTTGACGATAACAAACTATAGCTGATAGACTGCGTTCAACATACTATAGTTAAACTATTGTAGTGATACACTGCAAACCAAAGCTATATAGTAATAGTTGATCGCATAGCATGCTTTTTGCAAGCATGAATATAGTATGCAGGGATGATTTCTCTGCATACTATTTTTTTATGGTTGCTTTTTTTATTACTTTTTATTCTTAGTTCTGTGGATCTTCACCGTAGTTTCTTTGATATTTTTTACTTATAGTAACCTTATATATAGTTATGCTCTTTGAGAAACAAGAATATCAGTTAAATTGTGTCCGTAACATTGTAGAGGTACTCAAGGATGTTGATGTTGAACACAATGATTTTTCATCTCTACAGGGCAATCTCAGAGCACTAGCAAAGAGATGTGGGTATACGCAGTTTTCTATCACTCAAGACAAACGTCTTGATGTCTTAATGGAGACGGGTACAGGCAAAACGTTTACTTACATACAAACCATTTTTGAGTTATATAAAGCCTATGGATATACCAAGTTTATTGTTGTAGTACCTCGTACTGCTATAAAACTGGGTGTTATATTTTAATACTAGTCTTCTGTGTAATAGGCGTATACGATGCCAATTTCTTATACACTAGTAGCTAAGGAACCGCACGGTATTTTGCATGAAGCCCATCTTAGACAGTCCCTATCACAGCATTCCTGATTATTTAAATAGCTTTATCTCAAAAAATGAGCTAATTAATGCGTGGAATAACCTAACCGAACTCTCTAGAAACGAATGGATCTGCTATATTATTCAGGCAAAGAAAGCAGAGACCAAGCAAAAAAGAATGAATAAAATGCACGACTTTATAAGCACTGGTAAACACCGACCGTGTTGTTTTGAGGGATGCCCACACAGAGATAAAAATACAATCCAGAAGTAACTCGTTCGAGAAACGTTACAGAGAAAATACTGGTATAGCACTGGTCAAGAGGGCTAGTGTTGCGTAGCTATAGTATGCGTGGTAATTTATAAGCAAACACGAGCGAACTCTTTATAGCGAAGGATATTAGATTACTCACCGTGACCAACTAGGGCTAATAGACTATATCAAAGCTAGTATTACTTGATGCTATATGGCTGGGGGAATCCATGGGCGTGATATCAACTCGAGACACCCTTGCGGTAGCAGGACCTCTTTTGCACCATTCGACAAATTTTCGAAGACTCTCTTCTTCGCCCTTGCACGATATCTCTACGGTACCATGGTAAGTGTTCTTTACCCATCCAGTAATATGGAGGGCATTGGCACGTTGTTGGCAATAATAGCGATATCCGACGCCTTGTACAGAACCATGTACTGTGATACGATAAGTTAGCGTGTTATCAAGTCTCATGTCATTTGTTTCTATCATATACGCCATTAATTATAGCCTATACTATTTTTGTATGGATTAAACTATTGCAAGTAACTATTGTAAAGAACTATGCAAATATTAATAATGAGTAATTTTTTACAACAAATTATATATTTTAACATATAAAAAAATATTGACAGTATTGTATACTATACTTATACAGATAAGTAGACGGTGTTGTGGATATTTACGAAGAACTAAAGCGTAGTAGAGAACGAGTGTCGTTTTTACAACAGTATTGTTATTCTCTTGCGCTCTCGGTATACAAAGACTATGATCTTAGCTACGAGCAATGGCGCCAAAAATGGCAAAAAGAGGCGAGCGATTTTGCATCATACGAAAAACAACTTGATGAATTCATGAAAATATTTAGCAAACGAGAAAGATCGCTTACTACTATTGTGGACAATCATATCGAAGCGTTTTTTGGAGTAATACAAGCTCACTTGCAAGGTATAAAAAAACTTAAGTCCGAAGTGTTTCTAAAAGAATTAATGCATGCAGGTAATAATCTTGATATCTTAGATAGAGTACTTGTCATGTTAGAAGAGTCGTTTAAACCATGATATATAAAGACCTCATCATATAAAGTGGTCTGCATAGCGGACTCTGCATAACGGATTTGCATAACCAAGCCAGCTATGCCTAAAACCATTGTGCTACAGCAGGAGGATTTTACAGTGCTTCTTGCTTCTTAACAATATGCGCATGGCTTTATACTTATATAGGTGAGCCAAATAATTCGGTGTTTTGGAAAAGGTGATAGTGATGATCTATTAACTCTGTATCACGATACAGAATGGGGTGTTCCTGTATACGATGAAGCTTGCCTGTTTGAATACCTGATATTAGAGGGAGCACAGGCGGGCTTGAGTTGGGATATCGTATTAAAAAAAAGAGAGGGCTATCGGAAAGCCTTTTATCACTTTGACATTGCCCGCATTGCTACCATGAGTGACGAGGAACTTGATCGTTTGCAGTCAGACTCGCGTATCGTGAGAAATCGACTAAAAATAAAATCTGTCCGTACCAATGCTCGTGTCGCCCTTGACATCATACAATATCACGGTAGCTTGCGTTCTTATTTTTGGGATTATGTCAATAATGTCCCAATACAAAACCATCCACAGACCTTAAACGATGTTGCTACCCGTACCGACCTAAGCGATGCAATATCAGCCGATCTTAAAGCAAAAGGAATGAACTTTGTTGGTTCAACAATACTATACGCCTTTATGCAAGCTGTAGGAATGGTAGACGATCACCTTACTAGTTGCTGGTGCTATCAGCGTGATCAGCATTATCAGACCAAACAGCGTATTCATTCAAACATGGATCAGTAAAATGAAACCGCTTTCCACCTGGAAAAGAAAAAATATCTTTTATAATTGTGCCACCAGCTACGATTATTTTCTCTTTTGTTGCGATGAGATCATTGCTATAAAAGACGACCAGGCTAGCACCATTATCAGTACTGCTGTGCAAATGTGATTTATAGAATCCACCTTCTACGCCACGCTTGCTAAACGCAGTGTATTCGTCACCGAAATCGGTAAATTCAAAGTCAAAGACTGTTTTAAAGAAACGTTTAACCGAATCAAGATCCCTAGCAGGAAGTTCGACATAATCTATATGCTCGTGTTCATGCATTACGCACACCTCTTTTTTACTACAGTGTAGTATACTTGACATTCGGCTATAAAAACTATAGTTAGACACTAATAAGGGCAACAATACTCACTACTCAATAGTAAGGATACACTGCATGCTACGCCACATGGTATAATAGAGGTAAACGCTAAGGAGCACAGCATGAAATCATATAATTTATCAAAAAACAAATACGTAACAAAGAGACACAAGTTGATACTCTTTATATTTTTTGTACTAGTACTTTTTGAATGGCACGTATTTGCGTCGGGCGAAAAAGACAGCCCTCAATCAATTACCCCTGCTAGAACGTATAGCAAAGAAATAGAGATAGGGTATATGCCCATACTCCCCGTTGCCCAGTATTTTATAATGGCAGAGAAAAACATGCTCACTGGTGCAGGCATATCGTATAGTGATGTACGCTTTAGTGATGGTCCGTCCATAGTACAAGCAATGGGATCGGGAAAACTCGACGTAGTATTTTTTGGTATAGGACCTGCGATGGTTGCAAAAGCCAATGGGCAAGACATAAAAGTAGTTGCCTCTGCAGTAATAGAGCAAATTGGGCTTATTGGTTCACAAGACCTTGCGCGCCTATACAAGCAAAACACCCCCGAAACCTTTTTTTCAGCGTTTGAGAATGAGTATGGTAGAAAGGTCAAAATCGCGACCTTTCCTGCAGGTTCAGTTCCTCACACAGTGCTTACCTATTGGCTTGAAAAACAGCTCGGTATTTCGCAAGAGAGCATAGAAATAATTACCATGGGTGCAAATCGAGTCCAACAGGGATTGCTTACTGGCGCAGTTGATGGTGCGTCAATACTCGAGCCCATACTGACAATAGCGCTTGACAGAATAGAAGGAAGTGAGATTATTACCCGTTCAAGTGCCATGTTTCCGGATCAGCCAGGCGCAGTGCTCGTTGTACGGCAAGAACTCATTGATTCTCATCCTCAAATGGTCAAGGATATAGTTGCCGCACATATAAAGGCAACCGAATTTCTCAATACCGAAAAAGCAGAAGCAGCCATCCTCATCAATCGATTTATAGGGCAAGGATTTATTAAACCTGAGGTAATCGAAAAGGCCTTACATTCGCCAGTATCAAACTATGTTTCTGACCCTCGAATTATCATTGAGTCAACAAAGCGCATGAGAGACTTTCAAAAAGAGCAAGGTACGCTCAAGAAAGAAGTAGACATAGATGCACTCATAGATCCCAGTATATACCTCGAGCTACAGCCGTAATTACTATAGCCATCATCGTAGCATCCAAAAGCGAGTATGCCTGAGAGTAAGCATAAGTATTTTAGAATCACAAAAGAAGTAGGGTCTATTCCGCTTAAAGTTACAGGTTTACTCGCCTTTCTCTTGCTTTGGGAGTTACTCGTAACAATTTTTGGTAACGCACGCACCCTCATTCCTTCGCCGAGTCAAATAATGATAGTATTTTATACAGAGATACGTTCGGGTATTTGGCACAGAATTGTGTTCAGTAGCTTTACTAACTATATTGTGGGAGTTAGTGCGGGATCTCTTTTAGGAATAGCCTGTGGCGTCATCGTTGCGCTTCATGCCCGTATAGGGCATATGACAGAGTATTTAGTACGCTTACTTAGGCCTATTCCTCCTATAGCGTGGATACCCATTGCAATTATTTTTCTTGGTATTACTCCTATTTCTGCCTCGTTTATTATTTCTATTGGGGTGTTTTGGGTCAACTTTTTTGCGACACATAGTGCCATACGTGGCGTTGGGAGCGAGCTGATAGATGTTGCCGTGGTGTTTGGGCACAATACCTTCTTTTACAAATTTACAAAGGTAATACTCCCCGCTGCCTTACCGTCCATACTAACAGGAATCAAAACTGGACTCGGACAGGGATGGATGACGGTGGTGGCAGCAGAGTTGTTTGGTATTCCTGGTATGGGGCAAAGAATGGTTGAGGCTGCAGGCCTCCTCGAAACACGCGTAGTATTTGTGTACATGTTTAGTATTGCGCTATTGTATGGGGTGAGTGATACCCTTTTTACCTTTATACAAGGACGTTTACTGCAATGGAACAGGTAGAGGTAAATCCAATCGTATCAATAAAGGATATACGATATTCAGTCTTTAATCAAGGAATTCAGTATGAGATATTGCGCGATATTAGTATTAGCATCGCAAAGGGAGAGATCATCGTATTATTGGGTTCTTCTGGTGTTGGCAAGACAACATTATTACGGATTATCTCGCAGCTCATCATTCCAAGTCATGGTTCGGTAATATTTAATACACAGGCTCAAAAAAATCAACGTCTATATGGCTATGTGTTTCAAGAGCCACGCCTTCTACCTTGGCGCAGAGTACTCAAGAATGTATTATTTGGGCTAGAAGAAATGCCACTTAAGAAAAAAGATAAATTAAAACGCGCAGAAGAAGTCCTATCGATGGTCAAATTAACTGGTCTTGAACATCGCTGGCCTTACCAGCTTTCTGGCGGACAGATGCAACGGGTAAGTATTGCGCGTGCCTTGGTTGTGCATCCCAAGATACTCCTCATGGATGAACCCTTTTCTTCTTTGGATGTACTGACGCGTGCACAATTACAAAACAACCTACTAGAAATACAAAATTCGACGGGTACGTCAATTTTTTTTGTAACGCATGATATATCCGAAGCCATTATGCTCGCCGATAGAATATTTATTCTACAAGGTAGCCCCGCAGTCGTTGCCGACGAAATACAAATAGACCTGCCACATCCGCGAAGTAAAACAAGCAAAAGTTTTATTAATTATTCTTTAAAGATACATCAACAGTTTAGCTAGCGGTTGTTGTAGACTTATATTGTAAGCCACTCTTTTATTGTTTATTGTTGGCTGTTTTCTTTCTTTTTTCTTTTGTTTTTGCTAGAGTTTTGTTTGAATGTTTTTTAGCAGTTTTTTTGGGTGAAGAAGAAGCTGGTGTTTTTAGGGTTTTGACAGATGTTACAAAATCGTCTATATCCATAAACTCTTGATACACCGAGAGAAAGCGGAGATATGCAATTCTATCGACATACAGGAGTTGCTTTAGCACCAGTTCACCAATTTTTTTGCTACTTATCTCTCGTGATACTCCTGCAGCCTTTTCGATTTCTTGTTCTATGAGTATGATTACATTTTCTATTTCATTGGTGGGAATAGGGCGTTTTCTAAATGCCGTTTGCAGTCCTCGTTTTAGTTTTTCTACGGAGAAAGGCTCTCGGAGATTTGACTTTTTTTGTACAAATAGTGGGTGAGTTTCGATTTTTTCTAAGGTGCTGAACCTAAATTTACAGCGTGAGCATTCCCTTCGCCTGCGAATCGCATTTGTTTCGTCACGCGTAAGTAGTACTCGTATTTCCTTGCTTCTGCACTGCGGACAGTTCATCGATAAAATCCAAATATTCTCACCAAAAGCATCGCTATAGATATACATATGAGGATAAATATGGTTCTTCTAAAGGATTCTTCCGAGATTGTGCGTACTATTTTTTTTGCAAGATAGAGACCGCAGAACACAAAGGGAATAAATGGCACTCCGACAAGAAGGATTGTAGGGGTGATGGTTCGCCACAGAAATATGAAAAATAATGTCTTTGTTATATTGAAAATGAGAAATATAAATGCTCCTGTTCCTATAAATTGGTTTTTCTTGATGCCGAGACTTAATAAGTACAGTGACGTGAGTGGACCTGATGCATTTGCAACCACTGATGCAAGACCCGAGCTTATTCCGTACATACTGGATACCAGTCGTGAACCAAAGGAATAGCCACCAAAAAAATTACCAAAAAAATTACCAAAAAAATTAGAGCGATGTCCGAAAGACGATGAGCGTGCTACTTGTTTGCTTTGGAGGTCATGAGCCTGTTTCTCTGTAGCTTGTTCTTCTGTGTTTTTGTTATTTGGAGTGTGTTTCCAGATTGATTGCCACTGTGTTATAAGCCTTATACAAAAAAAGCAGAGGAGTAAACCAAGGAGAATCAGTTCAAATACGGGATGTGTTACATAGGGAAGAAATATTCCTGCAAGCAGAACACCACAGAGTGCCCAAGGGATAAAACGAAAGAACACTGGTATATCGACACTTTTTCTGAGCGTGATACAAGCGACGATATCTCCCGATAGTAACAAGGGTATACTAACCGCCAGTGCTACTGGTATGTCAAAAAAAAAGAGGAGAAGGGGAATAGAAATGATGTTGATGCCCGGCAATCCCATTTTTGACATGCCTATCAGGAGCGCAGAGCATGCAAGTGTGACGAAAAAAAGGACAAGAAAAAGGGGGGCATGGTTTGAAAGTGAGAACAAGAGCACTAAGAAAATCCGTGTAGTATAGTTATATATAGTGTACCACATGAAATTGTACAATTATTACTCGCGTTCCAAAGAAAAATTTGTGCCTGTTCATGATGGCAAGGTAGGTATGTACGTGTGTGGGCCAACTGTATATGGTTACCCACACCTAGGGCATGCGCGTTCAGCGCTTGTATTTGACGTTCTGTATAGGACACTACTCGTAAAGGGCTTGTCTGTCCGATACGTAAGAAACATTACCGATGTCGGACACATGGAGTCAGATGATCAAGACGCGGGAGAGGATAAGCTCCTTAAGCAAGCAGCACTAGAACAAAAACAACCAATGGAGATAGCTCAGCACTATACCGTGGCGTATCACACGAGTTTACAAAGACTGAATATATTGCGTCCCAGTATTGAACCTCTTGCTACGGGGCATATTCCTGAGCAACTTTCGTATATCGAAGCCCTTCTAAAAAAAGGCTACGCATACAAAGTCAATGGTTCTGTGTATTTTGATGTGCAAGCATTCTTAAAAAAATATAAGGTATACGGTGTCTTATCTCAAAAGAAAATTGATGATCTACTCGACGGCTCTCGGGTGCTTAATGCGCAAGGTGAAAAAAGACATTCTGTCGACTTTGCGTTATGGAAGCAGGCTTCATCCGCGCATATTATGCAATGGTATACTCCGTGGGACACTCGTGGTTTTCCAGGGTGGCATACCGAATGTTGCGCCATGTCAGAACGCTATCTCGGAATACCTTTTGACATACATGGGGGAGGACTTGACCTTCAATTTCCTCATCATGAAGCTGAAATAGCGCAGTCCTACGCAATACACGAGACTATTCCCGCAAAGTTTTGGGTGTATAACAATATGGTAACTATCGATGGTCAAAAAATGGCAAAGAGCCTTGGTAATGCGATATCAATACATCAATTTTTTGATGGCACGCATGCTCTATCACCTCGTTCCCATTCACCTCTCCTTTTGCGTTATTTGCTTTTACATGCACACTACCGAAATGTTCTCGACATTACTCCCGATGCTATACATGCAGCACAAAGCGGGCTTATAAAAATTCTTAGCGCTATGGCTAAGGTCAACGAGTATCTTGAGAAACGTGGTGAATATGCTCCTCTTGTTGCCTATAAAAGTGAAGAATCTCCCCATGTGCTCAAAGCCTATTATAAAGAAGCACGTGAGTTTACCCAATATATTGAGGATGATCTAGATACGCCACAGTTATACGCCTCTCTTTTTGACTCGGCACATCGTATTTTGTCGATAAACACTTCTGCAAAAGACCTTGACTCAAAAGAAGTCGAGCATTGCGTTGCATTTTTGTTTGCATGTAAGGCAATTCTTGGTTTTGATCTACACCGTAGCCACGCCGTGTCAGATTTGCAGTCATTGGTTGACTTTGTCCTCCAAGAACGTGAGTATGCACGAATAAATAAGGATTATGCAAAAGCCGATGCTATTCGAGATATGCTTGTCGAACAAGGAATCCAAGTGCACGATAAGAAACCAGAAAAGAAACCAGAAAAGAAACCAGAAGAGCAAATTACCAAAAAATCTACCAATATAACAGCAAAAAAAACAAGCGTTCGTACTACGTGGCATTATATTGGTGAGAAGGAACAACATGGCAATAGATAAGGCACGCAGTTTTCTTGACTCTCTTGCAACAGAATTTCAAGATATACTTGCGCTTGATCCGCGCATCATGCTTTCTACGATGATTCAATGGGGTGACAAACTCTTGCCGCTACACGATAATGAAAAAACAGAGGAAAACTACGTAAAAGGGTGTATATCGACCGCATATGTTTTGTTAGAGCGCAAAACAACTGAACCATCATATGATTCATCAATTGAGTCAAAAAAAGAACAAAGAGATGAAGCGCAAAGAACATCCTCACCTAAAGAAGCGCCTCTCCTGGCCAGCTATATCGTGCGAGGATACTCAGAAGCACTTGTTATTAGGGGATATATGGCCATACTGGCTCAGTGTGTGGAATTTTTAACCTTGCAAGAAATACAAGAAAAGCTCCAAACAATTATGGAAGAATTTGTTCGTGCAGCGCACCTTTCGCAAACGCTCACCCCAACGCGCTCAAATACCCTAGGAAACCTCGTGGATATGATTATCAAAAAAAGCAAGACAATGGAGCGTGGTTAGGGTCTTGTTATAGATGACTGGCATATAATAAATCTATGACTGACACGAGTATCTTTACGCTACAGCTATTTGAGAGAGAATATGACATAGTAGAATTTTTTCTTGCAATTGTCCTTCCTTTTGTTGCTGTTCTTACCGTCTTCGTTTTACTCTTTTTTCTTCAGAAGAATATTAGTGCTGTGCTCAACCTTAATGAGCATCAAACTCGTAGATTAAAAAGAATGTATGCTTTGGCATCGGTGCTTATTGTACTCATCTTCTCGGTTATACTTGCAAATCAATTTGTCGTAACAAGACGGGTACTCTCTTTTGTGCGCGGTGTATTTTTTGATCCATTTTATAGTTCGGAGAGCACTTCTGTTTCTTTGTTTACTATTTTTATGGTGCTTATGCTTGTGTATATCTCTGCACGCATATCGTCTAGGGTGCGTAAAGCCAGCTATGATTTTATTCATAAGAACAGTACGGTCAAGAGGCAAAAAGCAAGCGCCATATCACGACTCTTGCAGTACGGTTTCTTGGTTTGTTTTTTTGTATTTGGTCTGCCACTTATTGGTATCGATCTTACGTCACTCAGCATTTTGTTTGGTGTGTTGGGCTTTGGTCTTGGCTTTGGTTTGCAAGACATTACTTCTAATTTTTTCTCAGGTATCACAATAGGGTTTTCGCAGACTGTTTCTGAGGGAGATAGGATCGCCATAAACAATATAGAAGGTGATATTGTTAAAATTAACTTTCTTAATACTGAAGTCAGGACGGTTACTAATGAAAACCTTGTGGTTCCCAATAAAATGATAGTCACCGAGGTCATGCATAATCATACAAAAAATGATCCGCATGTACTTATAAATAGCAGTGTCGAAGTAGCCTATGATCAAGATATTGAGTTAGTAGAAACGCTACTTTTGCAAGCAGGAACAGCCAATGCGTACCGTATACAGACAACTTCTCCCGTATTTAGAATGGCACATTTTGGAGAGTCGGGTATTGAGGTAGCTGTATGGATATGGATTGATGATGTTAGACAAAAATATGCTGCTCGTTCTGAACTCAACAAAGAGGTATGGCGCCAATTTGTGAGACATGGCATTAGGATTCCTTTTCCACAACGCGATATAAATATTAATAATGATGACATACGCGTACTTGCACAGTCTTTTGCGGTTGCCATGCATGGACATACTACCGATTCGTCTGCATCGTATTCTGAGAAATCGCATTCGTCTGCTCAACTTTCTGTAAAACAGTCATCCCAAGCCCACCAAAAAAATCATAAAAAAGATAACTCAAAAGATTAAGCCAAAAGACTAGACCAGAGAGTACCAAGAAAGTAATCAAAAAAGCTAAACAGAATCATGAGTGTATTATTTACAAGCTAAGCGATATATGCACACGTAGTATGGTGCGTATGTTTATACGGTGTGTTACAATAAAAGCATGCTTGAATTCAGTGTAGACAATGGTAATTTTACAATTACAATGAATGCAATAGGATTTGGTACGTATCTAATCCCACCGGGCAGACAGACCTATCGTGCAGTTCTTGATGCGATAGACTCGGGATATCGTAGCATTGACACCGCAAAATTTTATGAAAACGAGCGCGACGTAGGAAAAGCGGTACATGATTCGGGGTTTTCGTCAGCGGTAGATATCACGTCAAAGGTGTGGAACGATGAACAGGGATATGAGTCGGCATTGGAGGCAGGTAAACGGAGTGCCGATTACCTTAAACGTCCAGTAGATTTGTTACTCATACACTGGCCGGGTGGTATAGACTCCTTTATTCCTACGTGGGAAGCATTTCTTCAGCTCAAAAAAGAAGGTTTTGTAGTGAATATTGGGGTAAGTAATTTCCATTCACATCATATAGACGCGATAGTCAACAAGGGGCTTCCTCTTCCTATAGTCAACCAAATTGAACTTCATCCACTCCTTACACAAGAAAAACAAGTAGAATACTGCACATCAAAGGGTATACTCGTTGAGTCATGGG